>JACKBC010000043.1 GCA_020634755.1 Caldilineaceae bacterium
GTCCAGCGCCTGGCGGATGAGCAGAAAGCCGTCGCGCTCGAGCTGGTTTAGATTCTCATCAATGTTAGTTGGGGTGCTCATGGGTTTTTCCTTTCATTTTACCTTGGGAATATGCGTGTGTCGGAAATAAGATTGGGTACGCGGATTTGCACAGATGAACACAGATTATCTCTGCAAAAATCCGCGTTTATCCGCGTACAATTTCTTTTCTGTATTATAGCGGAAGGCAAAAATAATCCCGGAATCTTCGGAGATTCCGGGATTATTTGGGCCAGCAGCCTCAATCAAACCAAACATTTTCGTACGAGCGGCCGTTTTTCACGTGTCGGTCCTGGCGGGTGATGAGGCGACTCATTGCGGCAAATTGACGCCCAAGGCATCTAGTTTCCGCATCAACCGGTCAACATCATTTTGGGCGTCGTCGTGATAAATTGCGTGGAAACCCAGAGTGGCGGGCGCGATCAGATTGGCTGGGTCGTTGTCAATAAAGACACACTCTGCGGGCTTCGCCTCAGCCAGCGCTAACGCCAGTTGGAAATTTGTCTCGCGATCCTTACGGACGCCCGTTTCTCCTGATACAATGATGTAATCAAAGAGCGCCGGCAGCTCCAATGCCTCTTTGGCCACATCAAAACGTTCTTGGCTGTTATCGGTGATGATGCCCAGTTTATAATGTGGTTTCAACCGCTCACAGAGCTGAAACATGGCGCCATTCTTGGGGATTGCCCGGAACGCTTGATCCAGCAAATCAATCTCGATTGTCCCGCCCACACATGCGCAAAATTCATCCCAGACATCTCGATGCGAAAGCTCGCCCACCAGGGATTTGACAAGATGCCTGTGATAGCAGGCTAAGAGGTGTTCGAAAGGAACGGTCGGAACAGCTCTGTGCAGCGTACGGCAGGTGGTAATTGAGCCTGATTTATCCGGCGACAACACGCCGTCAAAGTCAAAAAATAGTGTCGTAATCATTATCCCCAGCGCGCCTCCGGCGGATCAAAGACAAAGCCGTGAAACAGCTTGCGCTGCTCGGGCGACAGGCGCTCGTTGTAAAATGCGTTGGGATAACTCCAATGCTCTTGCGAGGCCACCATCCAGGGGTGTTCGTAGGCATAGTAGAGAATGACGCGGCGGCTCTCCGGTTTGCGAAAAATACCGGCGGTGTGCCAGAGCGCGTTGTGAAAGAGGATGGCCGAACCGGCGGGCGCACACACTTCCAGGGCGCCGGGAAAGAGGTCGCGGCGTTTGAGATCGGCGGGCGCTGGCTCAATGGCCGCTTTGTGGCTGCTGGGAATAATGGTGAGATTTCCCTGACCGGGCTCGCGCATGTCGGTCAGATAGTAGCCAAGCTTGAGTTGCAGCAGCGGAATGGGATGCCCCAAGTTGCGGTAGCCATTGTCGTGGCCGTCCAGATGCCAGCCGGGGCCGCGCTCCACCATATCGGTGGCATATTCCACAATGGCGTCCGAGGCGTGGTGATGCGGCTTGGGATTGAGCAGCGCCCGCACGTAGGTCATCATGGCCGGCCAGTCCAGCAGTTCCAGAAAGAGCGGATCGTCGTCCAAAATATAAAAGATGCGCGTGCTCCGTTCACCCACAAGGCGCGTCATACCAGTGTGGGGGATGGCCGCCTGCTGCTGGGCGCGGCGCTGGGTGATGACGCGATCCAGCGCGACTTGCAGGCGCGCCACGTGCTCATCGCTAAGGAAGTTTTCGAGCACGAGGTAGCCATTGCTTTCAAAAAAGAAGCGCTCGGACGGGGTGATCTCAGTCAGCGATGCGGTCACTGCGGCCGGCATTTGATTTGTGACCATAGGGGGTTCCTCACTGTGTTTTAATGGGAGCGTAGGTGCAAAGCGCTAGCTTGCGCCGCGCTGCAATAAATCAATCACTTCTGGCGGCAGAGCGCCAATCTCGGCAAAGGCTGCCAGCGCGCCGAACCGCTCTGTATCCCATAACCATTCAGTATTGAGCCAAAAACCGGTAAGCACCGTTGAGTGGTAAATGCTGATATTCCTCATAGCTCATCGGAATGCAAACTTCATATTCAGCAACCGTTTCGCGCAAGGTCTTTTCCATCATTGACATGGTTCCCCCATTACTTGTGCATCCACCAAAACGCGCCATCCCAGATTCAGTATACCACAATCATCACCGCGCCAGCGCGCGCTGGCCTGCCCCTGCAATGCTCTCAGCATCAATCCCAAAATAGCGATACAGATCGGTTCGCGCGCCCGACTGTCCAAAACCGTCCACGCCCAATGGAACCACCGGCGCGCCATAGACACTGCCCAACCAGGCCAACGCATGAGACGCGCCATCGTGGATGGTCACAATGGGCGCGCCCTGCTCGTCGGGCGGAATCAGCCAAGAGAGCGGGTCGCGTTCAGGTCGTTCGGCGGCCCGCCAGCTTTCAAATAGATGGCGGGCGCTGGTCAGGTTGAGCACGTTGGCGTTGATGCCCTGCGCTTGCAGCAAGCGAGCCGCCGCCACCGCCTCGGGAATCATGGCGCCGCTGGCGGCAATTTGCACCAGGGGCTGCGCCGCGTTGCGCTCTGCGTGATCGCGCCAATCCACGAGCCGATAGCCGCCGGCCAGCACTTGCTCGTGTAGCGCAGAACGGCCAATGCGCGCAAGCGCAGGCTCCAGCAGCGTTTGGTTAATTAGCTTGGTAGAGAGACGCAAATAGGTGGAGCGCCCATCGGCGCGACAGCACTGCCGCAGCGCCTCTGCCATAATCCAGCTCAATTCCTGCGCAAAGGCCGGTTCATATGCATTCAGGTTGGGCAATTCTGCCCCCAGCGAGGGGGTCACCGTGGATTGATGGGCGCCCCCTTCCGGCGAAAGCGAAACCCCCGAAGGCGTGCCGGCAAAGATAAACTTGGCCCCAGAATAGAGCCCGTAGATGAGCGCGTCCAGCCCGCGGCAGACAAATGGATCATACACGGTGCCTATCGGGATCAGCTGCTGACCGCACAGATCGGTTGACAGCCCAAACATGCCCAACATCATAAACAGATTCATCTCGGAGATGCCCAGCTCAATGTGTTGACCTTGTGGGCTATACTGCCAGCTCAAATGGGGCTGCTCTTCGTCGGGCCGTGGCGCCGTGGCGGCATTGCCAAAGACGCCGGACTTCAGTATCCAGCCCGATAAGTTGGTTGATGTGGCCACATCGGGCGACGCTGTGACGACGCGGTCGGCCAATTCCGGCTTGCGGCTAATCGCCATCAGCGTTTGGCCAAATGCTTGTTGTGTGCTCAATGCGCCCGTGGTGCGAATAGCCAGTTCATCGGGAATAATGTTGGCGGGCAGCGTAACGGGGGCGGCGGCGTTGGCCGGATAAATCCGGCGGGCCGCCGCGGCACAGAGCCGCCCCTGCACCGTATCGAGCCCAAAGGCCGCCCACAGATCATCCTGGGGAATTTCCAGCTTTGCGCGCAGCGCTTCAATCTCTTCTGGCGTCAGCAATTTTGAATGGTTGAGCGGATCCCCCATGAGCGGCAAGCCCCAGCCTTTGATGGTATAGGCAAAGAGGACGGTGGGCTTGTGCGGCTCGCGTTCACTCTCTTCCAATGCGCCAATTAGTTCGGGCAGATCGTGACCGCCCAGATTGGCAAAGAGAGCCGGCAGCTTGTCATCCGGCGTGGTTTGCAACAATTCAACCAGCCCAATCTCATCGCGTCCACCTACATTCACCAATTTGGGACGCAGCTCGGCACCGGGTAAAGAAAGCAGCGACTGGTACTCTTCATTGCTCATTTCATCAATGCGCCGACGCAGCAATTGGCCGCCCGGCTGGGCAAAAACTCGCTGCAACGCACGGCCATATTTGGCTTCCAGCACCTGCCAACCGCTGTCATGGAACATGGCCTGCAGCAATTTCACCTTCATGCCCGGCACCACGCGGTCCAAGCTCTGCCGGTTGAGATCCACAATCCAGAGCAGGTTGCCCAGCCCGCCCAAGCTTGGCTCCAGCACGGCTTCCCACACATTGCCCTCATCCAGTTCAGCATCACCAATCAAACTGATAAAGCGATGCGAAGTGACGTGGTCAAAATGGGCTTTCCCATAACGATGGGCCAAAGCGGCAAAGGCCGGCGCCACTGCCCCCAACCCCACCGACCCCGTCGAGAAATCAACGGGCGATGGATCTTTGGTGCGGCTGGGATAGGCTTGCAGCCCCTGATAGGCGCGCAAGGTGGTGAGATATTCTTTGGGCAATTGCCCCAGCAAATATTGGGCCGCGTGATAGACCGGTGACGCATGAGGCTTGATCGAAACGCGATCTCCGGCCTGCAAAAAATGAAAATAGAGAGCCGTCATAATAGACACAACCGACGCCGACGACGCTTGATGACCACCAATTTTGGAACCATCAGGATTGGGTCGCACGCGGTTGGCGTGATGGATCATGTTTGTAGCGAGCCAAAGCAAACGGCGTTCAATGGCTTGCAAGGTGAGAAGGTACTGCGGTGTAATCATGGTTTATCTTTCATCTTCGTAATGTCTCATCACACAAGCTTGGCAAAATGAACCAAATTGCCAAAATGAATAAATCGAATTTCAAAATTCGTTTCGGGGGATGCGCATGAATTTTCACTCGAGTAGATCGGGAAAAATCTGAGCAAAACTCACAATGAAGTGTAACGAATTTAAACCAATTTTGAAAATTCGTAAAATTGCGCGAAGGATTCCGAATGCAGCAACGATTAATAGTATAGAGAGTCATGTTCTACAAAAGCTCTCTAGTTGTTTCTCCTTTCTTGGGTGTTTCTTCATTTTCTCCTTTGGGTGATTGGGTGCAAAAAGCCTGCTGACAACCTCAGCAGGCTTTTTGCTATCTATGGGCCGTGGCTTTGGCAATCCGGCAACTTCGACAAGCTCAGCCACCGGATCGCCAAAGCCAACAAGGTAACCAACACTTACGGCTGTACGATTGTCACTTCAACACCAGCGCCGGCCTGCTCCAAATTCCCGCTGTCATCTACGGCGCGGCACAAAATGGTATAGAGGCCAGACGCATCAGGTGTCCACGCGTAAGTCCACTGCGTGCGCCCATCTGCCGGATGCCAGCTCGCGCCATTGTCTGTGGACACCTCCACGGCGGCCACCACGCCATCGGCATCACGCGCCGCGCCGCTAAGCACCACCGTAGCCAGCGGCAACGTGGCGCCGGCGGGGGGCTGCAACAGCGTGGAAATCGGCGCTTCCACATCGGTTGAAGCGGCGGCAGCCACCAGATCCGCTTGCAGCGTGGCGGGCTGTACGTTCATATCGGCAAAAAGATTAACCGTGGCCTGCTGGATGTTGCGATCTGGCCCTGTCAGGTCTACCCCCACACGCGTATCGGTGGCATTGGCGCGCTCGGGCGGCACGCCGGTCTCTGCATCATGATGGGCATCCAATCCCCAGCCCCACTGCACCGTGCCGGCGCCAAAGACCAGCGCTCCACTCTCATGCCGATAGAGCGTCAAGTGATGGGTAGCCGTGCCCGCGTCGTAGACTGTGCCGTGGTCCTGGATATAAGGGACATTGTCAATGGTCGTCTCCGACAGGCGGAAGAGTCCCGCCGGACGAAAGCCGTTATCAATGTCCTCATCCCACTCGTGGCCCAGCAACCCGCGCAGCAACACGGCGCGCGCACCGGGCTGAAGGTTGGCCACATCCGTATTGCGCCAAAAGCGCATTTGCGCATATGCCGCCGGCACAATTAGCGGATCGTTGCGCCAGGCATTCACGGTGAAGATGGTGCCGGTCAGGGCATTTTCGGGCTGTGGCCCCTCGGGGTTAAAGGGGCGGGCGTCGCGCCAGGTACCGGTCCACTCGTCGGTTTTGGGGTCGATCTTGGCGTTATCGTGGGTCTCTTTGTAGACCACCATGGTGCGATACTCCTCATCGGCGCCATCTACGCTGGGTTCCCAGCGAATCTTCCAAAAGACTTCGTTGCCGCTAAAAAAGGCCAGGTGCACACCGGCCGCCCGCGCCGCTTCCACATTGCGCCGCTGGTTGCGCGACCAATATTCATCGTGACCCACCGACAGAAAAAGGCGATGCTTCAAAATTTCCTCACCGCGGCGCTCGCTATCCACGCCGCTAAAATAGCTCACATTGTAGCCATTGCGTTCCAGCCAGCGGATAAAGGGATATTCACCGTTGAAAACCATGTTGACGGCGCGGTAATGGCGCGTCTCAAAGGGCCGGTTGTAGCTTACCTTATGGGCGCGCGGCGGGCCGCCATGAATGCGCGGATACTCAGGATTCAGCCGCCCGTAGGTGCAGTAGCCGCCATAGCGATTATACGCCTGCCACGTGGTGTCGGACGTTTGAAAGAGAATGTCAGCGTCGCCTTCATCATCGCGCACAATAAAATAGATGTGGCTGGCGCGTGGTTCGCGCAGCGCAGTGGCCAGCCGTCCGCGCCCCAACGAGCCATAGGCATGGGCAAAGGGAACGGGCGCTTGCGCCGGCGCATCTTGACCGTTGTCCATGCGCCAGCTGGCCGGTGCATCATCTTGCCGCACCAAGCGCGCAAAATAGACGCCGGATACTGCGTCTGCCGGCGCTGGCCAGGAGGCAGACACGGCCCAATTGCCGCAGTCATAGAGCAGCGTCTCTGGGTCGCGGATGCCTTCTGGCTGCACCTGCGGTAATGGCGCCGACGGCAATATACTGTCCACCAGCCGCGCGCCCAGGCCGCCGTAGTAGCCCATGCGGTAAATGTCAATGCGATAATCGGTCGAGTCAGTTTTGATTTTGAAATAGATGGTCTCGCCCACGTTAATACTAATGTCGTGGCCAAAGCCCTGGATCGATGAATCGCCCCAGCCATTAATGTCCCACTCGGTAGCGGGCGCGCCGGGACGCAGATTTTCTTGAACGATTTTATTGGAGGGTGGCATTAACGACTCTCTCTCGGGTAATTCGGGTAGAAACGATTAATAATTAGTCATCGTTCAAAAATAACTTGTCGATTTAAACCTGTCAGGTCTTGAAGACCTGACAGGTTGGTAGCCAACTTATTTCTGGACAATGACGTAGATACAAAGGGTGCAGTTAAGTGAAATAGTTAAGAATATTTTAGTACATGCATCTCATTCCTACAATCGCGCGTACAGCACACTCCTTTAGCGCCAGCCCTTGTGCCGACCTTATGTTCATTTCGAGCAGCTGGCCACGAACGCTATGCACGTGATGACCTTTTCAGATGAAATAGAGCCGGTGTTATAATGCATATAGCCTTGAACAGCAAATGAATCGGATGAATTTTTGCTTCGGGCTGACGCACACCTGAATGGCCCAATGGAACGAAATTATGAAACGCGCCGGTGTTCTCTATTTGTTGATATGGTTGCTGTTGGCGGCTTTTGCCGGGCTCACGGCCTGGTATTTGAATTTAGCCATTCTCTATCTATTTGCCCTGTGGATTGAAAATCCGGTTTGGCGACCCACATATTGGACAGCAAGCTCCCTGGTCTATATCAACAAGATATCGATCCTGGTGCTGGGCAGCATCTGGCTCATCTTTATCACTTGGTTGGAGATTGCGCTGCGCAATAGCGCTTTGCAGGACCGCTTATGGAAACAAGCAGGGAAAATGGGGCTCATCTTGCTGGCGCTGCTGGCAGTCAGTTTTGCCATCTTTGTGGTGGCCTAAAGGTTTTATAGTGGACTAATGGCCATAGCGCCCAAAGTCAAGCAGATAGAGCTTATTGGCCCAGAAATGCGCGCCACAGCTCGGGATTGTCAATCAGATAGGCCAAGCCAAAAAGCAGGCTCAGCACAAGCAGGATGAGCAAGCCCACCGCGTATGAATTCATGGTTGCGCTGGCGGTGGAGCGATTCGCCAGCATATTGTAGACGCGCTGCATGGAAGTTTGTGCCGAACCTTTGAAAAAGGCCAGCGCGATTTTTCCTGAATCCATCGCCGCGATCTCAATGGTGTCGACGCCGTCTACGCGTCGTGGCCGCAAAGTTATGGGCTGCGCAATCCACTGCTCCAAAACACGGCCATGCATGAGCTGCAACAGCGCCTGCCGCTGCGCCGGCGTGAGCACCAGCGGTTTTAGAAAGCCGCTTACATGCAGCACCACCTGTAGCTCTTCCACGCCCTGAAACGAGACATTGACAATGTGCGCGTGCACCGCCCGCCCATGCAGGTCCGCCGCTTGCAGCCGATAACGCTCATTGACAATGCGCGCCGCATCTATGGGCGCTGCTCCCGTCTCCGTCACGCCAGTTCACTCCAAAATTTGCCCCACCATCTGGTCCAACAGGTCGGCAGTGAGAATGCCCTTCCATACTGAAACGATTTTACCATCGCGGTTGATAAAGACGCTGGTGGGCATGTTGCGCACCAAATAGGCATCGCGCAAATCGCCATCCGCATCCATCACCACCGGCATGGGCATTTGAAAATCGTCCACAAAAGCTGCCACCGGCGCCTGTTGCTCCATGACGTTGATCTCCAAAATCACCAGCTCGTCTTGAGTCTGCGCTTGGTGAATCAGCTCGGGCATTTCCAGACGACAGGGCGCACACCAAGTGGCCCAAAAGTTGAGGAGCACCGGCCGCCCCACCAAATTGCTCAAGTAGAGACCGCGCTCATCTTCCAGCGTCATGCGAAAATCGGGCGCTGTATCGCCGGGCTCAATGCCGGCAGCGCTGTTGTCAATGCCCGCCAATTGAGCCACGGGATAGCCGCGGCCCAATTCAGCAGGCAGCTCATCCAGCTGGATTGAAGTGGCAGGAGGACTCACATTGTCCGCCACGCCTTGGGCGCCGCCAGCGCAGGCGGCTACTATCAGAGATGCTAGAACCAGCAAGAGCGCAGGCAACCAAATTCGATGCGGCTTTCTGTTCCCCAACTTTGCCCCCAAAATATGTTGTCGTTTCAAGGAATTTCCTCACCGTCGCAATACTTTGCGCTGTTCAGAAATAACTTGTCGATTTAAACCTGTCAGGTCTCGAAGACCTGACAGGTTTGGCCGCCAACTTATTTCTGGACGATGACTTTGCGCGCTCAAACATCTACCTTTATGGTTCAACCGGATCCCAGGTGGTTGACGTCCCCGGCACTTCGTTTCGTCTACGAGTCAACGCGTCGAAAGTGCCGGGGACATCTGCTGTCCACCACCGCTCTGCTGAGCGCAACCGAAATATGAAATCCCAAAGAGCCCTTTTTATCGGTTTTATCGGTTAGCTTTTGACCAGATAGGGCAGCACGGCGGCGGCAAAGAGCCACGTACCCTCAGGGTTGGGCGCATCGCCAAAGTGCAGCGTAATGCGCTCAGCGCCCTGGTCAATGGCTTCCAGCAGCCGTTCGGTAATCTGCTCCGGCGTGCCCACAATATCGCCATTGCCCGCAGGACGTACATGCGGCTGCTCCAACATGCGCGCCAACGCCTTCTCATTTTCAGCCATATAGATGCCGGCGTGGATCACCTGCTTGATGGTTGCATAATCGCGGCCCACCGCGCGGCAGTGCTCTTTTAGCACTTCCTGTTTGTGAATATAGGTGGGCCGATCAATGTAAATATAGTTCCACCAATCGGCGTGTTGCGCCACCACGCGCAGCAGATATTTTTCACCAGAGCCGCCCACCATGATTGGCGGCATTGGGTCGGGCCGCGGCTCGCACCAGGCATTGGTCACTTGATAGTGCTGGCCCTCAAAATTGGCCGGTGCATCGCTCCACATGGCGCGCATAATCTGGATCGATTCGGCAAGCTGTGCAATACGCACCCGCGCCTTGGGAAATGGCCAGCCATAGGCGCGATACTCTTCTTCATTCCAGCCAGCGCCAATGCCAATTACCACGCGTCCGCCCGAAAGCGCCTGCATTGTGGCGGCCATTTTGGCCAGATGCGCCGGGTTGCGAAAGCTGTTGCAAAGCACATCATGGCCACACATTTTGTCGGGATAGCGCCCCAACCCATAGGTCATCAGGCTCCACCCTTCGCCCACATCATTGCCGCCGTATTGCACGTGATCGGGAAACCAGATTGAATCGAACGGCGCCACCACCTGGTCCAAATAGGGGAAGGTTTTATCAACCAGGCGGGACCAGACGTTAATACCAGCGGGGATCTTCATATTTTCCTCCTTTTGCTTGATATGGAGATGGGGAACCAGGAATGGGATGCACGGGGAGGCCCATGCCCGCTCTCCTTTTTACTCTCGCCAGACTTCTATCATCACTTTTCCCACAGCGGCTGTATCAGCATCGGCGCGGATGGGCTCACCAGCGGCGTCCAATCCCACGCCCAACGGCTCGGCAAATTGGGGCACGTCCAGCAGATGGTCATACAGCCGCTCGGCCACCTCGGCCTGTTCCTCAAAAACTTCGGCAAATGCTTGGCGGCGTTGACCGCGCAACACAATCGTCACGGGTGCGCCGCCGCGCAAATTGCGCCACCATGTGCGGTGCTGATGGCTGACCACAGACAATAGCCCCTCATCTTCGAAATCATCAATTTCGACAAAGTTCACTGGCGTCGTATACTGCTTGCCGCTTTTGCGCCCGGTCACGGTAATCAACATGATTTGGCTGCTGGCAATGCGGTGCAGCGGCGACTGCAAGATGAATTTCATCAGGGGGTTGGCAATGGCTAGCGACAAATTCCTTTTTGCCATTGGGAACAGCCTTTCTCTTTGGAGGGTGGGTATCTCTACCGGCTCCTCTGGGCCAACGAGTGGAAAACGCCCATTCTCACGAAGGGGACCACATGAAATTTCGTTAAGCTGGGGCTAATCACGCAGTCGCCAGCTGAGCAGCGTGGCCGCCAGCGCCACAGCAGTAAAAAACCAGAAGACCATCTGATACGCACCAATCGTGGAGTGCAGCGAAGTCAGCCCGCGCTGCAACAGCACACCGGCCATGGCGGTGCCCAAAATTGTACCGGCAAAACGAATCATGCTATATACGCCGGCGGCACTGCCCGATTCTACGTCTGCTACACCGTGCATAGCGGACCGATGCAGCGGCGCCAGCGAAATGCCAATCACAAAACCGTGCAGCATGGCCAGCAGCAGAATGAGCCAGATGGGCGCGTTTGCCGGCAAGAGCGCCAAAGCGCCGGTCACAAGAATCAGCCCGCCCATACTCAACACCACTGGACGGCGGCTGCCCCAGCGGTCGGCCAGCTCACCGCCATAACGCGACACCAGGAAGAGCGATCCCGCTTGTAGGGCCAGCGCTACGCCAATGAGCGTGGCGCTGCTTTGGTGCACCTCATCCATATAGAGCGGAATGAGGAAGCTAATGCTGCTCATGAGAAACATGCGCAGCCCGGCCGTAAACGACGCAATGGTGAAGACGGAATTGGCGAAGATACGCAGATTAAAATAGGGAAGGCGGCAGCGACGCTCCCACCAGATAAGAATGGCAAACAAGGTCAGGCAAAGGGCCAACAGCCGCCAATCTTGCAGCGATGCAACACCCGTAATGGGCCGGCTGGATGTGTAAAAGAGCAGCGTAGTAAGGGCCGCGCCTAGCAGAAGAACGCCCCACCAGTCAAACTGCATTAAATAGCGCCAGTTGACCGTGCGCGCCTGCCCCGGCACGTTACGCTGGATCATCACCAGCGAAATAAGCGCCGCCACCAAAATCAGCGGATAGATGGCGCGCCAGCCCCAGGCATCCACCAGCAGCCCACCAATATAGGGCACAATTAGCCCGGTCAGGGGGACGGCCGAATTCCACACGCCCATCATGCGGCCACGCTCCGAAGCGGCGAAACGCTGCGCAATAATGGCAATTGAAAGCGGGACAAAGCCGGCACTGCCTAGCCCCTGGATCGCGCGCCCGCCCATGAGCCACCACAGATTGGGCGCCAACATGGTCATAATAGCACCCACAAAAAAGATAACTGTCCCCCACAGCAACAGACGCTGCTTCCCCAGATCGTCACCCAGCTTGCCATATAGCGGCATAAAGGCAATAAAGGGCAGCGTATAGATCATGCTTACCCAGGCGACCATGTCGGCATCTAGCCCGAAATCCTCGCGGATGGCGGGCAGCGTTACGCCAAACATATGGTGCGCCATGCCGGTCATCACCGACGGCGCAATCAGCCCAATTAGGATGCGCGTCTGCGGTGACTGAAAATCGATTCTGGGAAGAGCCAGCGTTTTGCGGAGCGTATTGGCCATTGTGGAGAGATCTCGGGTTGTAAAGAAGGTTGGGGGGACACGATTTACGATCTCAGATTTACGATTTAAGAAGTGATCTCGTCAGCGGAATAGCTTCGTAAATCATAAATCTATAGCTGACATGTACGACTTATCAGAGAAGCCCGCATACAAGGTGACCCCGTAAATCGTACATCGTAATCCCCATCATCACGCCATAAAGGCCTGAATGCCCGTCTGCGCGCGGCCCAAGATGAGCGCGTGAATGTCGTGCGTGCCTTCGTACGTATTGACGGCCTCCAAGTTCATGACGTGGCGGATGACGTGAAATTCATCGGAAATGCCGTTACCGCCGTGCATGTCGCGGGCCGCGCGCGCAATGTCCAGCGCTTTGCCGCATGAGTTGCGCTTGACCAGCGAGATCATCTCGGGGGCTACCTTGTCATCGTCCATGAGCCGCCCCACGCGTAAAACGGCTTGCAGCCCAATGGAAATTTCGGTCTGCATATTGGCCAGCTTGAGTTGGATGAGCTGATTGGCGGCCAGCGGACGGCCAAACTGGTGACGATCCAGCGTATATTGGCGGGCGGCGTGCCAGCAAAACTCAGCCGCGCCCAATGCGCCCCAAGAGATGCCGTAGCGCGCCTTATTTAAGCAACCAAACGGACCTTTGAGTCCGGTCACTTTGGGCAGCCAATTTTCGTCGGGCACAAACACTTCGTCCATGACGATTTCACCGGTAATGCTGGCGCGCAGGCTGAATTTGCCTTCGGTTTTGGGTGCGCTCAGCCCCTTCATGCCCTTTTCCAAAATAAAGCCGTGGATGGCGCCGTCGGCGTCCCCGCCTTGCGCCTTGGCCCATACAATAAAGACGTCGGCAATGGGTGAGTTGGTGATCCACATTTTGTTGCCGTGCAAAATCCAGCCGCCATCTACCTTTTTGGCCCGACTCTCCATACTGCCCGGGTCGCTACCATGATTGGGCTCGGTGAGGCCAAAGCAGCCCACCAGCTCGCCCCGCGCTAATTTGGGCAGATACTTCTGGCGCTGCGATTCTGTACCGTAGGCATGAATGGGATGCATGACCAGCGATGACTGCACGCTCATGGCGCTGCGATAACCGCTGTCCACGCGTTCTACTTCGCGCGCAATCAGCCCATAGCAAACATAATTGAGTTCAGCACAGCCATATTGTTCGGGCAACGTCGCGCCCAGCAACCCCAATTCACCCATTTCATCAAAGATGGCGCGGTCAAACGTTTCATGGCGGTTGGCCTCTAACACCCGCGGCATAAGCTGCTCTTGGCAATAGGCGCGGGCGGTATCGCGTACCATTCGCTCTTCATCGCTCAACTGCTCGTTGAGCAGAAATGGATCATCCCACCGAAAAACCGGTCCCATTCATGGCTCCTTTAACGTGTGCCCATTCGTCTTGCACGCACTGGGTACTATAAAATTTGTGACAGTTCAAAAGGCGGTAACTCGATTGCGTGAGCCCCGGCTCAATCCCTCTATTGTATCACAGCATATCTGTATTGCAGCATATCTAAAAAAGCCGAGAGGGCAACGCTACAATCTTCGCATGTAGCATTGCCCTCTCGGCAGGATAAGGAGTATCCCAGGCTTGATAATGACATCATTGTATCGTGATTGTGACATAGTTGCGTCGTGATGTCATGAAGAGTATACAACACCATTATTTAAATTTCACGCTAATTTGGTTATCGACCTGTTAATAATTCAGCATGTAGTATTGCGATGAATCCACCTCGAAGCGCAGCGTGTAGCGGTCATGGACCAGGCGCAAAAAATTTTCACCATAGATGGAGGTGAAACGCTCCAAAACCAAATAGGGCGGCGCATACTTTTCGAGCACCTGGACCAGCATGTCGTCGGTAATATCGCCGGACTGCAAGCGCTTGCGGCTGATTACAGCCGTCTCTGGCGGCGTAATGGCATGCACCTGAAATGCATAAAACGGGCGGTCGGTGAAGATGATCCCCGGCGTACTCTGCACGTCTTGGCGCAGATGATTGACCATTTGACCATGATAGGTGGGCAGATTACTGTGGCTCTCCTGCCGAATCAGCGCATAAATGGGCGCGGGATAAAACAAAATGGCAATGAGAAAGCCGGTAGCCAAGACGCACACACCATAGGTGCGCAGGATCTCGCCGCGGCTCTTCTGCTGCGTCTGCGCTATGGACTGTACAATCTGCACACCCGCCTGAATGCCATAAGCGCTGAGCCAACAAAGTGGAATCGTAAAGAGCGTAATATGATGATGCCACAGCGGCCGCTGCACCGCCAGCGCGCCTACCGATGCCCCAAACCAGACCAGCGGCAGGATAATCTCTACACGGCGCCAGCGGGCAGCCCAAATAACACCGACCAGCGCCAAAAGCAGATACGAAATATGCCGCTGTAGGGCATCCCGCAGATAAAGCAGGTTATTGGTATATAGAAATGCGGCGCGCGTGTCGGCATCAAAGTGCGGCGCTATGAGCTGATCCATCCGCAAGGCGCCAAAAACAAAACCAATGACCACATAGCCAATGCCGGCGACAACAAGCCAGCCCACTGTTTCTAATAGCGTCCGGCGCGAAATGCGCACCGCGTGCGGACGCGCGGCATCGCTCAACAGCAAATAGAGCAAAGCCGCAGGGGCGGCCACCACGGCCCACAATTTAATTTGGGCGCCACAGGCCATGGCAATAGCCGACAGCGCCAGCCAAATCCCGCGATCTGTGTCGCGGTAGCGCAGCAGCAGCCACAGGGCCACCATAGCCAAAGCGAGCGCGGGCAGACCAATCATGACCGACGAGCTGAGCCGGATAAACTCTTGGCTAAAAAGCAGCAACACCACAGCCCCCAGCGCGGCCAGACTGCTGGTGTGACGATATAGCGCGTTGTGCATTGCCAAAATCAATCCGGCGGCAAAGGCCAAAATCAGAACTCGCCCAGCCAAAACTGAATCGCCCACTAGGGCAAACCAGCCGGCCAACATGGCCGTCAGCAGGGGCGGCTGGTCGCTCCAAATCTCTGTATAAAGGGCATATCCACGCTGGAACAACAGCGCTTTCATCAAATTGATGCCCTCATCATAATCTAAATCTTGTGGCAGCAGAATGGGGCTGTAAAGCGCAATGGCGACAAAAAAAAAGAACAGGGCAAGCCATGCTGTATGTTGAAGAGGGGGGAAGAATCGACGCATAATTTTGAGGTGATTACGAAGCTATCCCTAAATTCGGTTGTGGAGCCAGCCACGCTCGATAGCAGCACAGAGAATTTACGGATAGACACTACATATGCTCACTGGATGCAAAATAGAACTTACGCAGGCCTAGCGGTAAATTTGTCGGCCAGCCATGATCCGCTTGCCTGACAAGCTACCGGCGCTACATAAGTGGTGAAATATAATTGTGGCAATAATTTCCCCAATGTATCGTAATGAGTATTCCCAAATAATATGAGGTTTTTATGAGATTTACATGAGAATGGCGGCAACGGGTCATTTAGGCTTTTCCAAGCATGAAAATACCCTTAGCGGAGCTTGCCAAAGGGAGACTCAGCAGTCGATGGCGCCAAACCACGGCCAGTTGTTTCGACATACCGATTATTGACGGAGTCCCACGAATTCATTACCATGAGTTTCATCTCTTTAAAAACTCAGTACACCGCAATGGTGTTGGCGTTCTGGGCATCGGTCTCGTTTGGAGAATCCAGCCCGCTCCCTGGCCGTTGCGCTCTACTGAACCTACAATCAGGAGGAATTTATGCCCAAAGTGGTTTTTGTGATGCTGGATGGCGTGCGGCCAGACGCCATTACGCCCGACACCACCCCCACTCTAGAGGCCCTATGTCGCCGCGGCGCATACACCATGCAGGCGCGTTCCGTCATGCCGTCGGTGACGTTGCCTTGCCATACCTCTATCTTTCACAGCGTGCCGCCCAGCCGTCACGGCATTGTGACCAACGACTGGCAACCCATGGCGCGCCCGCTGCCTGGGCTGGTAGATGTGGCCAAAGAGGCCGGCTTGCGCTGTGGCTTTATCCACAATTGGGAACCGCTGCGCAACCTGAACCGCCCCGAAAGCCTCTACTTTGTATACTATCTGGACAACTGCTACAGCGACCCACTGGGCGATCACGAAATGGCGCGGCAAGCCGTACAGGCCATTGATACCCACAATTTGGATTTTGCCTTTGTTTATTTCGGTACGGTGGATGTGGCTGGCCATCGCCACGGTTGGATGTCGGAGGGCTATTTTGAGCAGTTGACGCGCGTGGATCAGGCGGTGGCGCTGCTGCTGGACGGCTTACCGGACGATACAACCCTCATCATCCAGGCCGACCACGGCGGCCATGAACGCACCCACGGCACCGACATGGACGATGACATGCTCATTCCGTGGATGATTACCGGACCGGGCATTCGCCAAAATTATGCGATTCAATCTGCCGTCAGCTTGCTCGATACGGCGCCCACGATTGCTCATCTGCTGGGTCTAACGCCGCACAGAGATTGGGAGGGACGGGTCGTGGAAGAAGTTATGGCGTAAAATTTACGATTTTGGATGGTAACTATCTAGGTGTTGCCTGAGCTTGTCGAAGGGAGCACCGGCCTTCGACAAACTCAGGCCTCGACTAGCTGTATAGTTACTTTGGATTTACGATTTACGAGTTTTCCCGTTAACAAAATAGGTTCGCATGTCGAATATCCACGGGGAGATGTGTGACAAGACAATTTGTCAATAAAGTAACTTTATAACTCACGTTACGCAGCGATAGCCAGTCTGCTAGAGGGAAACAAGAACGTCGGCGAACCGACTTTCCTCCAGGCGTGCGTAACATAAATTTATAAATCGTACACCATAATGCGTACATCTCATTCCGCTTTTTTGCGCAGAAGATACCAGCGGCATGGTTTGGGGTTAGCATTGGCGCGCAGAATCTCCACAACGTCTAAATGGGGCGTAAACAGCTCTTCGACTTCATTTGCGCGCATGCCGCGCGGAGATTTGTTGGGATCATTGGCGCGCTCTGGCATCCAGTCAAACGCATAAAGCTGATAATAACCGCCGGGGGCCAGGTTGCGGATGACGCCTTGCGCATACAGGGGGCGGCCAGCCAACGGCATGGCGTGAAAGCAGCCCACGTCCATTATATAATGCGCATGGGCCTTACCCAGCGGCAATTCCATAACGCTGCCCTGAATCAGATCAATCTGCACCAAAAGCTCGGGCGCCCGTTGACGCAGGCGAGCGCGCGCCACTTCCAGCGCATTGCCGGCCAGCTCCACCCCAATGGCGTGCATGCCCTGCCGCGCCAGAAAAGCTAGATTCGTGCCCGTGCCGCACCCCAGGTCTATGGCAATGGGCAATGTCCCCAGCGCGGCGGCCAGCTGTGACGGCGCCAGGCGGCCACTTTGCCAAAATGCTTCAATTTCAGGCGGCGTAATGCCACTGTCCCAAGGTAAAAAGCCTTGGGCATAACGCGCTTCCCAGTGCGTGCGTTCGTGTAAGCTCATGCGCTCTTTCACGGCTTTCTGTGCCAGTTGGTCTTCAAGCGAATCTAAATGCTGCTCATGCCGGGCTCATTACTCGAGGATCACCAGCGGCGCGTTTTGTTCTACCCGTTGGCCAGGCGTAATGTTGACCTGTTTGACCGTGCCCGAACGCAAAGCGCGGATCTCATTCTCCATCTTCATCGCTTCCAAAATCGCCACCGGCTGCTCTTCTTGCACAGCGTCGCCCGGCCCCACCAGCACTTTGACCACCAGCCCCGGAATGGGCGCGTTGATCGAAAGCTCGCCATGCGGCACATTGGGCACTTTGCGCCCGGTATTCAGCTTGCGCGTGCGCTCATCTTCCACCTGCACCTGGAAATGTTCACCTTGCAGCGTCACATCATAATTAAAGCGCTGCGCTTCAATCAAAATTTCAAAGCTGGCGCCGTTAAAGAGCAAACTGTAAAGCTCGCTGACGCCGCCCTGCTTGAGATCCACATCCACCGGTTCGCCATCAACCAGCACGCGATCCTGCTCAATCAACACTTCGTATTCGACGCCATCCACGGTTGCGAAATATTTCACCAGAGCCCTCCTTGGGCCCGCATGCGGCCGGACCGCTTCCAAGTGCTATCATTTTCTGAACGTTGGTTGCCGCCAATATGCACCGCCTGCCGACCTTCTTCTTCGGCAATGAGCGCCGCGGCCACCGCGGCCACGCGCGCAAACTCGGGCGTGTGATTGGTGCGCTTGCCCACCGTGCGCCTGCTCACAAAGCTCGTATCAAACGTGCCCCAGATGAACTCGGTGCTATCCATAATCTCTTGGTGGAACGGAATCGACGTCTTGATGCCGCCGATGCGATATTCACTGAGCGCCCGCCGCATGCGCAAAATCGCTTCGGCGCGATTGTCGCCCAGCACAATGAGCTTGGCCACCATGGGGTCATAATAGAGGCTCGATTCAAAGCCGCGATACAACGCGCTCTCTACGCGCACGCCGGGACCAGTCGGCTCTTTGAGATAGGTTACGGTACCGGTGCTGGGCATAAAGTTGCTGTGCGGATCTTCAGTCGTAATGCGGCACTCAATGGACCAGCCTTTGGCGGCCACATCCTGTTGACGGTAGCGCAGTCGCCGCCCATCGGCAATGGCAATCTGCTCTTTGACAATGTCCACACCGGTCACCATTTCAGTCACCGGATGCTCCACCTGCAAGCGCGTGTTCATCTCCAAGAAGTAGTATTTGTGCTCGTTGGCATCGTACAAAAACTCAATCGTGCCCGCATTTACATAATTGACCGATTCTGCCGCGGCCACGGCCACGCTGCCCATCTCCTCACGCAGCTCAGCATTAACGGCCGGGCTGGGCGCCTCTTCAATCAGCTTTTGGTGACGGCGCTGGATGCTGCATTCACGTTCACCCAGATGGATGGTATTGCCGTGACGATCGGCCAGCACCTGAATTTCAATGTGGCGGGCATTGGTAATCAGCTTTTCCAGATAGACCTCATCATTGCCAAACGCGCTGGCCGCCTCGCGCCGCGCCGCGTCTAAACTGCTTTGGAATTCCTCGGCTTTGTAGACGGCGCGCATGCCCTTGCCACCACCGCCGGCGCTGGCTTTGATCATGAGCGGAAAGCCAATCTGCTCGGCCACGGCGGCCAGCTCTTCATTATGCAGGCCTTTGGCCGAACCGGGCACCAAAGGCACATTGCGCTTGGCGACCGTTTCGCGGGCCGTAATTTTGTCACCCATCTTTTCAATGGCATCCGCGCTGGGCCCGATAAAGGTAATGCCCGCATCGGCACAGGCGGCGGCAAACTCAGCATTTTCCGACAGAAAACCATAGCCGGGATGAATGGCATCCACCCCTGCCTTGCGCGCCACGTCAATAATCTTGTCAATGCGCAGATAACTCTCTCGGCTGGGCGCGGGGCCAATTAGATAGGCTTCGTCGGCATAGCGCACATGCAGCGCCGACCGGTCTGCCTCGGAGTAGACCGCCACCGTGGAGATGCCGCGCTCACCGCAGGCGCGCAATACGCGCACCGCGATTTCAGCTCGGTTGGCAACCAAAACTTTCTTAAACATAGTCGATTCTCGTCATTGGATTCCCTCCCAGTTTCTCCTCAATAGCAAAGAGCTTCAAGCGCCAGCGGCGAGTTTGGAAGAGGTGAGTAGTTACGATTTATTATATCTTTTGTGTAACTATAGAGGCCTGCTCCGAAACCCCTTCCCACGTGTGGCTTACCATTACCCACATCTTTCTTGCCTCGAGTGGAGGCAAGGTGCGTCGCACGGTCCGCGGCCGCTGTGACGGCGCAGACAACGTCTGGACCGTGCGACGCACACGGGTAGACGCGAACGATTCCCGAGGACAGTATGCGACGCACAGATCCATTCGCCCCACTCGTGGAGAAGGGATGGAGAAGAGGCCTGTATATAGTTATATCTTCTGTCGATGCAGCCGCGCTGTGATCAATACCAAGTCGTGTTCAAAAGGTGTGGGCTGCAATTCATGGCTTTCAAACCACTGTCCAAAGTACGGATCACCCGGCGTCAAAACCAACCGACGCACGCCCCAGACAGTGGCGCCGACGGCTTGGCCAATGGCGGTGGAAAAATCCTCTTCCAAGATGCCGCGCAGACGGCCAATGCCAGACAAATAGCGCGTCTCCCAGGCGCCATAGGGCAACCGCCCATCATCATCCGGCCCACAGGTAACGCGCAAAACGGTGGTTCCACACTCGACCAGCAAAATGGCGCTTTCGTCGCCATCATCATCAAAAAGTTCGGCCTCCACAATCTGTCCCGAAAACGCATAAGTGGCCGGCCCCACGCGCACGAGCTGCGGCGGCAGCGGTGCTTTCTGCACAGCAAACCAACCATCCGCATCCACGTCGGGCAGCAACACACCCACTTCCAGCACCAGCGCCATGGGATGGCCCTGCGTTAACACTGGGTAGCCAAGCAATTCATACTGCTCTGATGTAAGTTCAAATTCGATTTCGGGTAGGGCCATCAGGTTCTTGGTGATCGGGTCACTGGTTCCTTGGTGGATTGGGCCATTCGAATCCTCAATCAACCAAGTTTTTTTACAACTAAATTTTTATAAAGGCACGTTGCCGTGCTTTTTGGCGGGCAGAGAACCGCGTTTGTTTTGCAGCATTTCCAGCGCGTTGATTAGCCGGGGGCGCGTTTCGCTGGGCTCGATGATGTCATCCACAAAGCCGGCCGAAGCCGCCACGTAGGGATTGGCAAAACGCTGGCGATATTCGTCCACCAGTTCCGTTTTACGGGCGGCGCCATCCTCGGCGTCTGCAATTTCGCGGCGAAAGATGACGTTCACCGCACCCTCTGGCCCCATAACGGCAATCTCGGCGCTGGGCCACGCCAGCACCAGATCGGCGCCCAGATGGCGCGGATTCATGACGCAGTAGGCTCCCCCATACGCCTTGCGCACAATCACCGTCAACTTGGGCACAGTGGCCTCAGAAAAAGCGTAGAGCAGCTTGGCGCCGTGGCGAATAATACCGCCATGTTCCTGATTGATGCCCGGCATAAAGCCCGGCACATCTTCCAGCACCACCAGCGGAATATTAAAGGCATCACAGAAGCGCACAAAGCGAGCCGACTTTTGGCTGGCTTCCACATCGAGCACGCCGGCCAACACCGCCGGCTGCTGCGCCACAATGCCCACCGAGCGCCCCCCCAGGCGAGCAAAGCCCACAATAATGTTTTGGGCAAAATTTTCGTGCACTTCCAGAAAATAGCCGTCGTCGACGATTAGCTTGATAATGCGCTTCATGTCGTAGGGCCGATTGGGATTGTCGGGGACTAGCGTGTTGAGTTCCGGCTCTTGCCGCAGCGGATCGTCTTGGCTGCTTTGTAGCGGCGCATCGTCTAAGTTGTTGGAGGGGATGTAGTCCAGAAGCTGCTGCACTAAAAAGAGCGCATCTTCTTCATTTTCCGCGGCAAAATGAGCCACGCCCGATTTGCTGGCGTGGACAAATGCACCGCCCAGCTCTTCAAAAGTCACATCTTCTTGCGTCACCGTTTTCACCACATCGGGTCCGGTCACAAACATGTAGCTTGTGTCTTTGACCATGATCACAAAATCGGTCAGTGCCGGGCTATAGACCGCGCCGCCAGAGCAGGGCCCCATGATTACGCTGATCTGCGGCACCACGCCCGACGCCATAACGTTGCGATAGAAAATTTCGGCGTACCCGGCCAGCCCCATGACGCCTTCCTGAATACGCGCGCCGCCCGAATCATTTAGCCCGATGACGGGTGCACCGTTCTTCATGGCCATATCCATGATCTTGCAAATTTTCACGGCGTGGGCCTCGCTCACCGTGCCGCCAATGACCGTAAAATCCTGCGAATAAACATAGACCAGCCGGCCATTGATGGTGCCATAACCGGTTACCACGCCATCGCCCAGATATTTGCGATCGGCCAGGCCAAAGTCATTGCAGTTGTGGGTCACAAACGTATCAAGCTCGCGAAAGGTGCCCTTGTCTACCAGCAGTTCCAGCCGCTCGCGGGCGGTCATGCGCCCTTGGGCATGCTGCCGCTTTAATCGCTCTTCGCCGCCCCCCAATTTGGCTTCGGCGCGACGGCGATGCAATTCATCTAGTCTGCTTTGCTGTATATTGTCGCTCAACGTAAACTTCTTTCTTGTTTTTCGAAATTATCAATTCATCGGTGTGGTATCAGGCGGTTGCTGCCGCTGCCGGGAATTTCTCGTCCTGCACGGCTGGCTGTTGGCTCAGCCAGAGCAGCCAAGCCGTGAGCAGTAGCGTCATGGCAATGGTGCTCCACTGCATCAAATAGACCGGAATATAGAGTTCCGGCAGCGGTGGATAGTAGCCCAACCCATAATCAACAAAATCGCTTAGGCCAAACCAGACAAATGCGATCAGGGCCGCCGTCCAGTTTGGGCGGAACCAGGTAATCAGAAAGATGCCCAGCCCAATCATGCCCAGGTGGGTAATCGTCATAAAGATGCTGTCGGCGGAAAAATAAGGCGCACCGAAGACCAGCGCCGTGTTGCGCCAGAAGATGAGCCAGGCGCTGACCGTCCACACACCATATTTAATGTTGCCAAACACAGTGATCGTCAGCAGCCAAAGCGGCAGGCGCCGAAACAGAAAACCAAAGAGCAGAAAAGTCCAGCAGGCAATGCCCAACATAGCTTGCTGGTTTACCCAGCCGGTGGGCGCACTGGGCAGATATGTAGAGAGCCAGCCAACGAGCATGACCACCCCGGCAATAATCAACGCGCGCTGGCCCTGCATCTGTGCATTGCGGCTCCAATAGCGGCGGGCCACCACACCCAGCAGGGCCATGCCGCCCCAAAAGGCAAAGAGCGGACAATCGGGAATAAAGAGCCACGCCCACATGGGTGGCTGCGTCTGCACAATATAGCCGCCATACCAGTATAACAAGCCACCAAAGTATCCCACCAACGTGGCAACCACGATCAAGGCCGTAATCTCTGAACGGGCTACAAAAGGGTGTAATAATTTTATTTGGTTCGCAATCCAGCGCATAGAAGCTTCTTTCTTGCCATCAGTGATACTGCGTAATCCCCGATTATTTATACCTATTTCAGCGCACGGATCGGTACGCCGCCAACGCGCGCGCCCGCTGCCACATCTTTATTCACCAGGCTCATGGCGCTGACCAACGCGCCATCACCAATCTCCACACCAGGCAGGATTGTGCAGTTGGCGCCGATTGTCACGTTTTGGCCAATACGGACGGCTCCCGTTCGCCATTCATGCGTAAGATACTCGTGTGTGAGGATTGTACTATTATAGCCTATAATTGTGTTATCCCCTACGTGGATAAACTCTGGGAAAAAGAGATCGGGCGTCACCTGCCAGGCAAAACTGACGTGTTGTCCCACGCCCATACCAATGCTTCGATAGAGCAGTCGCTTGAAAGCCAAGCTGGGTGAATGGCGCGCCAGCATAATCACCAGCCCGTTGCGCAGCACTTTGAGCGGCGACACGGTCTGATGCCAGAGCACCAGGCTGTTGCGTGCATCCGGCGCCGGTGTGACCGTCAAACGCTGTTGGCGTCTGTTGATGACGGTGGAGAATGGCGATTCGGGCGGACAGCTAGTTTCCATAGAGTAAAATTAACATGGCGGCCAAAGCGCCCATGAGGGAACAGAGGCCAAAGAAAAGCAGGCTGAGCAAAATTAACCCACAGCTAAAGCCAATATTGGCCAGAACGGCGCGTGAATCTGTTAGAATAGAAAGAACGGCGGCTGAAATGCTCAGCCCGGCCAACAGACAAAGCGTGGCCACACTCGCGCTAAGCGGTGCGCCCAGGCCGACGGCCCGATAGGAAATATACAGACCCAGAATCCCGCTTGCCAATCCAGTAGCCGTACTCAAAAGAATGATCGGCAGAGAAGGCGCAACATCCGGCTCCTCTATCAGATCAAATTCAAATTGGCTCAAATCATCGGTCTGAATATGCATTATGCAAAATTGAACGGGTTCGGGTTAATCTACTGTTTCGTTGCCATTCTACACGATTTCGCTAAAATATACTTAACGCAAAAGTGATAGTGTTGCGTATTATCGTCTGGCCCAGCAATATATAATCAGTACACCACAACGGTGTTGGCGCTCTAGGCGTCGGCCTCGATTGTTAAATCCGACGCCATCTCTTGCCGTTGCAATCGATTGATAATACGACCCATGACCAGCATCTCTATGCCGCTTAACCATGCACCACTCAATCTAGATAGCTTGCGGCGGTCGTTGAACGACTGCCCCATTGGTCACACCATTCACTACCGGGAACGCACGGCCAGCACAATGCTCCTGGCCCATGCCGAGATGGCAGCTGCCACAGACAGATCGGGCCAGCAGGCAGGCGACTTGGCAGATGCGTCCGGCGCCATCTTTGTAACGGAAGAGCAGAGCGCGGGCCGCGGTCGCATGCAACGCGTGTGGGAAACGCCCTACGCCAGCGCGCTGCTGGTGAGTATCTTGCTGGACGCAACCCAATTGTCGCCAGCCTTGCGACAGCGACCTCAACTGCTGCCCATGCTCGTGGGCGTGGCTGCAGCGCATACATTGGCTGCGTTGCCCATAAAGGACACAGGAGAGGAACTTTTAGGACGGTGCGTAACGTTAAAGTGGCCTAACGATCTGCTCTTGGCAATCGATCCATTGGCATCGCCACTGACCTATGGCAAAGTGGCGGGCATTCTATTGGAATCATCATTTCACCACAACCGTCTCGACTATGTGGTCATCGGCATAGGGCTCAACGTCAACCAAACGCGGCGCCAATTCCCCCCAGCCCAGGTAGGAGCGCCACCGCCCGTCAGCCTGCGCAGCAGCCTGGGCCGCTGTGTGGATCGCACGTCTTTGCTGGTGAATTTATGTCGGAATCTAGCTGCGCTGTTAGATTCCGCACCGTCAAGCATATACAACCAGTGGCGTGCGCTGCTTCATACCCTGGGCCAACCGGTCACGGTACGCACCATGGATAGTGGAATGGCAGATGTGGATTCGATTTTTGAAGGTATGGCCATCGACGTAACGCCAGAGGGTGATCTGGTCGTAGAAAACAGCCACAGAGAACGGCGCTTTTTCAGCGCCGGCGCTGTGACATTAAGACCAAATTGAGCCGAAGCCAAGGGTTCATTGTATAATCTGAACATGGCTTGTCTGATAGGGGTTGTGCGCCGCATAGAGCCATCATCATTTTACAATCAGCGTTCTATTTATCGAACCACTTGCGAGTAATTATTGGATGTTCGAATTCGTATACACTTTGCGGCGCTTGCGCCAACTGTTATTATTTGGCTGCCTGCTCTTTGCGTTTGCGCTGCCCTGGTGGAACACCAACGTGCAGGCCAACGACAACCAAAGCATTGGGCAGATAAGGCCACTTCATGCGCCGGCCGCGCAGCTCTCTCCCTTATCGCCGTTACAATCTGCGCTTGATTCTGCAACGTCACAGCCCACCGCTCTGCCTACGGTTGCACCCACGCTCCCGGCGCCTACGCCTACCCTTCCGGCCGTCATGCCGTCGCCCGTCGCGCCTGCGCTGACCAGTGGCCCGCTCTATTCGGGCGTTGCCGCCAGCCAAATCAGCCCCATGCTGATTGGGGCGCTGATTGTCGCGCTGTTGGGCGTGGGCGCCATTGTTTTTACGCGCCAAAGGTAACGCCATGCGGCAGAATATTAAGTTGACCGTACTCATTTTCCAGCCCGCCCGTGCAGCATTCAGCTTTGGTCTGAGCATGGCGCTGTTTGCCACCTTGCTGCTGACCCTGCTGTTCATTATGCAGATCGGCAATGCCCAGGCCGCAGCGCCAGCTGAATCAAGCGCCGCAACTGGCCGCTCCGCACCGGCAGCGATGGCCGCCACCAGACAGATCACACCGGCGCTGGCCATTACATACACGGTGAGCGCGGATGTGGATGCATGTGGCGATGCGAGCAGCCTGACCGCGCCATTGGGCGCCGCCATTCACCACTGCGTCTTCGTCCAAAATACGGGCAACCTCACGTTGACGCGGCACACGCTGAGCATCCCTGCGCTGGAAGTCAACCAGACGTTTGACTTTACGCTGCCTCCCAACGCCAGCTTGCTCATTGGCAACGCACTAGAAACCACGGCGGGCGTTAGCGCCACCTTGGGCACATACACCCTCAACAATAATTTGCTGAGCGAAGCAACGTTCACGTCAGATACGGAAGACGCCCAAAGCGTTATGGCAAGCGCAACCGCTGAAGTTACCACAGATGGCGATACTTCGGTACTCCTCTACACACGGGCCGGCAACACCCCCGATGTATGCGGCACCATTGGCGGCGTAAGCCCCGGCACGGAGATATACTACTGCTTTATTATCTACAATATCGGCAGCCAAACCCTACAAGAACACGCCATTGTTGACAACCAGCTCGGGTTTACCAAAGATTTTTCCTTTCCCATTGCGCCCGGTGAGCGCTTTACATTTACCAACCAAATCCTGGCCGATCAATTTGGCATTGCGGATGCATTGGGGCCTGTGGTTGTGACCCAAAGCATCACCAATGTGCTCAACTATACGGGCCAGACGCTGGAAGGATTCACCGTCATGGGCACGGCGGAAGCGGCCATTGATCTGATTCCAGTCCAGAACACACCGCCCACCATTACACCTACGCCCACGCCCACCAATACGTCACCGCCGGCGCCAACCGCGACCAATACACACGTGCCGGGCAGCCGCGATCCCACACCGTTCCCAACATTTACGCCCGCCCCTACAGCGTCACCTACGCCCGTGCCAGTCTCGCCCACGCCCATGCCCGTTTCACCATTGCCCACGCCCACGGCCACGGCCACCACGCGCCTGGTGCTGGCCGTGGATACGCCCACGCCGGCGATTACGATTGTACCGCCAGAAGTATTGGCAGCCAACGCCACGGCGACGGCTCTCTCCATACAGGCAACCACCGTGGCGGCGCAGCCAGCGCAGCAGCTGGCCGCGAACCCCGTTAATAATTCGCCGTTGCCCACGCCGACGGAAACGCCTTTGCCCGTCCCCGTTGAACCCACGGCCACCGAGACGGCCACATCGACGCCCACCGCCACACCAACGGCCACGCCCACCGATGTATTAGCTGCCGTGGCGGCATTGCAGACGCCCATGGACCCGCTGCGGCCCATTGAAACCGCGCCCCCTGCACCGCCGCCAGACGCCATGCTCATTATGGCGCGCGCCATCGATATGGGCATACTAGCCGCTGGCGGCATGTGGTTTGCTTGTGGCTCGCTCCTCTTTTTTGGGGTGGCCGGCCTGGTGGCAGGGCTCTATTTCCGGCAGCAGGAGCGCTCGCGCTTCCAGCTTGTGCGCGCAGACTCGGAGCAGCGCGCCATTGCGCGGCTCTTTGGTTACGACACAACGGACAGTGGTCTACAAAGCAGCGCCGCCGACCAAGGGGATGACAATGCGTTTGACATGGATTGGGGCCTTGACGATGAGGCGAACCCAACGCCGATCGTGCAGGAAGGCAATGAGGAAACTCGTATCACCAATATGGACGTCATGGACCTGTACGTGCCGCCAGGTTACGACTTAGACATTATTGAACCGCCGCCCGGCGCCAAAGAAGATATCCCCGCGACGCGGCGTTCCACTAGCAAAAATCGCCGCATAGCCGGCAAATCTTTAGATGACGATAACTGGCCTGCATCTCTGCCATGAAGAAGCTTTTCTCCCGTTTGAGTTTGCTCACGATTACGCTGTTCGCTTATGGCTGGAGGCTGCACGATCTCACGCGCCAGAGCCTCTGGCGCGATGAGGTGGATGCCATCTATTTTGCATTGCGCCCGCTACACGAAACGCTTTCCATGTTTACAGCCTCGGCGCAAAATGGAGCGCTCTACTTTGTAAGCTTGCGCCCCTGGCTGCAAATGGCCGGTTCCAGCGAATTTTCCCTGCGCTACATCTCGGTCATGGGCGGCGTGCTGAGCACGCTGCTGCTGTGGCGCGTGGCGCGCGTCTTATTACGCCCCAGCGACGAGCCGGGTGCGTGGAGCGCCGATACGGCCGCGCTCACCGCGGCATTGCTCTTCGCCTGCAACCCCTATCAGCTTTGGTACAGCCAGGAAGGCAAGATGTATACGCTGACCACCATGCTGGCGCTGCTTTCCACCTGGTTTTGGCTCATGGGCATTTGGCGGCGCAACATAGGCCGCAACTGGCGCAACTGGCTGGGTTACTTTGTGGTGACCAGCTTGGCCATGTATACACACTTGCTCATGGTGCTGCTGATTCCGCTGCACTTCCTCTGGTTTTGGATTGCGTGGCCCCAAAGCCGCCGGCGCTGGCGCGGCTATTTTGGCGCGCTGGCTGGGTTGACGCTACCCTATGTGCCTTTTGCCTGGTGGCATTGGGCCATGCTCACCTCGGATCAGTCCATGTCCAGCTTTACCTTTACGCCGCTGGCGCAAATGGCGCGTACGCTGCTGCTGAACCATACGCGCGGCTTTATGCCGCCGGGCAAATTGATTTGGCTCTCCCCCATCTTCTTTTTGGGGCTGGCCGGGCTCCTCATGGGCGTAACCGAGCTGGGCGGTTCGCAGCGCGCCACGCTGTACCGAGGGCTGCCGCTGTGGCGACTTTCCAACTGGCGGCGCTTTCTGCTTATTGTTAGTTGGCTCATCTTGCCCATCTTTTTCATTTACCTCATTAGCTTACGTCAGCCCATATTTGTCGACCGCTATATTATTTGGGTTGCGCCGGCGGCCATTATGCTATTGGTGCTGGGCTTGATGGTCGTGTGGCGCAACGCGCTCTTTCTCTCCAAGCCGCTCACCGGTCTGCTGCTGATTTACGTGCTGGGCTTTTGGCTCTATGCCGGTTGGCAGCAAAAAAATACGGAGATCAAATATGATATCCGCAGCGCCGTGGCCTATGTCACGGCCCATAGGGCGCCAGATGAATTGCTGATTCTGCAGATTCCCCATTTGGAGTATAGCTATCGCTATTACAGCAGCGACCAAGGCGCCGCGCCATTTGAGGGCAGCGATGCACGGCTGGGCCATTGGGCCCAGGGGCTATGGACCAACAACGGCGCCGCCGATGCACAGGCGCGCATCGAAGTGGATCAGCAAATGCGGGCGCTTGTGGCCGGCTCTACCAGCCTGTGGGTGCTGACCAGCGAAGTGGAAATGTGGGATCGCCGCCACTTGATGGACGAATGGCTCAATGAACACGCGGTGCTGACCGACAAAGCCGAATTCCACGGCGCCCAGGTGCGCCATTATGAAGTAACGCGGCTATAGACGAGGTCTTGCCCCAAGAAACCGGTGCGCAACCGCATACGCCCCATACATGAATCATGCTCTCCCTGTAGCAATTCCGTCTACGCTGCGTCGCGTTCGCCATTTTACTACGCCCATCGTTTGTAAAGCTTACGCACCTAAACGGTGGGAAAGCCGATTTATTCCCGTACAATCCTCACACCAACCGCGCAAAGCCCACAGAACCACGCTGCGCTACCATAACCAGTACACCGCAACGGTGTTGGCGAAATAAGTGTCGGTCTCGATGGTTGAATCCGACGCTATCTTTTGCGATTGCAATCTACTGATAATCCTGCAAACCACGTAATACATTACTCCGCAACCCGTTTGCCTCAAAAACGGCAGATTAACGAAATCGCTCTCTGCCAAAAACTTGCATATAGCACTCTTATTCCACTGGCATACCCAGCCGCACGCCGTTTGGCGGGTGCGGTCATGCGCAACCGAAAAGAGATCTTTCACGGAGGATAGAATGGTCAAACCTGAAGCAGGCGCGCCCGCAGTCATGCCGGAGCAAGCCGACGGCATTCACAATGCAGACCCATCCGCTACCGCGGCGGGCAGTTGTACAGAATACAGCCAAGCCATGCAGGGCCTCAATCGCCGCACACTGCTGCGTGGGCTGGGCGCCGCCGCCGCCGTTTCCTCGATCGCCGCCCTGGCGCAAACACCCGATGCCGACGCCCAAGCGGGCGCGCCCGCGGCGGACAGTGGGCGCCCTTCCATGCGCCGCTGGCGCACAATGGTATCGGCGGCGGCAGCCGGCGAGCCGGCGCTGCCCGAAGTGGAGATCATCGCCTATAACCGCATGGCCTATGGACCGCGCCCCGGCGACTTACAGGCTTTTCGCGCCCTGGGCAACACGCCGGAAGCGCGCCTGCAAGCCTTTGTGGATCAGCAGCTGGACCCCGCCAGCATTGTCGACACCGAGTGCGACAATCGTTTGGCGGCGCAAGGCTACGCCACGCTGGACAAAACATTGCAGCAAACCTGGTGGACCTACGTGCGTCGTGAAGATAACCCCAATCTCCAGGTGGATCGCTATCTGCCCGCCAAAGAAGTAGAAAGCGCCACGCTCATCCGCGCCATTTATAGCAAGCGCCAGCTGCAAGAGGTCATGACCGAATATTGGCATGACCACTTTAATATTTACAGCTGGGATTTTTGGACCGCACCCACGTTTAACCATTATGACCGCGACGTAATTCGCGCCCATATATTTGGCAATTTCCGGCAGATGTTGGAAGCCGTGGCTAAAAGCCCGGCCATGCTCTACTATTTGGACAATCAGTCCAACGAGGGCGGCGACCCCAATGAAAACTATGCCCGCGAGCTGTTTGAGCTGCACGGCATGGGCGCCGAAAATTACTATGGCGTGCGCAAAACAGACGATCCGGCTATTTTTGATGGAGAGGGCAACCGGCTGGGCTATGTGGATGACGATGTCTATGGCGCCACCACCTGCTTTACCGGCTGGCGCACCAATGGCGATACGGGCCAATTTGAGTATGATGATGCCCGCCATTTCCCCTATCAAAAAGTAGTGCTGGGTAAAGTATTGGCGCCTTTTCAAGGCCTTAAAGACGGTACCGACGTGTTGGACCTGATTGCCAACCATCCCAATACGGCAACCTATATTGCGCGCCGCATGTGCAAGCGACTCATTAGCGACAACCCGCCGGAATCGGTGGTGCAGTCGGCGGCGGCGGTCTTCCGCGCCAACGTGAATGCAGCGGACCAGCTCAAAAAGGTGACGCGCACCATTCTACTTTCACCTGAATTTCGCAACGCATGGGGCCAGAAAGTCAAGCGCCCATTTGAATATGCCATCAGCCTATTCCGCGCCGGTCAGGCCGACTTTGATCCGATCAACAACTTTTTCTGGTGGTATGAACCCATGGGACAACCGCTCTTTGGCTGGAGCCCGCCCGATGGCTTTCCAGATTATCGCACCGCCTGGACTAGCACCATGACTATGTTGCAGCGTTGGCGCTTTGTGAACTCCGCGTTGAGCTGGAAGTTTGGCGGCGATGGGCCCAACAAGGATGTCTTGCGTATTCGCCTCTCGGAACAGACGCCCAGCGCCGTCAACACGCCCGTTCAGCTTGTAGACTACTGGAGCAATCGCATTTTGGGCCGCATTATGCCCAACGAAGAATCTCAGCCCATTGTCGAATTTATGGCGCAAGGCCGTGGCTTGACGCAACCGCTGCCCGAAAACGACATTAGCGACCGGCTTCCCCACATGGTGGCGCTCATCTTTATGGCGCCCTCATTTATGTGGCGGTAGATAGCCGTCAGCTATTCGGTGAAATGCTGACTAGCTGACTAGCTGACTAGCTGACATGCTTAATTTTACAGGAGATAATAATGGCAAAATTTACACGACGCGGGTTTATGGTGGGCTGTTCGGCAGCCATTGCCGCCATGGCCGGTTCGCGACTGAGCTACGTAGCGTTTGGCAGCACCGACCAAGAGCCAAATCAGGAAATCCTGCTGGTTATTTTCTTGCGCGGCGGCATGGATGGTTTGAGCCTGGTGCCGGTGTTGGCCGGTGCAGACCGCGGCATTTATGAATCCAGCCGCCCCACCATTGCCATCCCCACCAGCGGCCAAAACGCCGCGCTCAATTTAAACGATCAATTTGGACTCAATGCCGGGGCGGCGCCGCTGCTGGAGCTGTATCAAGCCAAGAAGCTGGCCATTGTCCACGCCGCCGGATTAACCAGCGACACGCGCAGCCATTTCGACGCCATGCAATATATGGAGCTGGGCACGCCGGACAGCAAATCTAGCCACAGCGGTTGGCTCACGCGCTATTTGGAAACCGCCGGCAACATTCCGGCGGACGTTATCCTGCCGGCGCTCTCCATTGGCAGCCTGAGCCCCACCTCGTTGGCCGGCAGCCGCGACGCCGTGGGCATGAACAGCCCCAGCGATTTCTCTTTTAATGGCCATTGGCAATATGGAGATTGGCAGCGGCTGGCGCTGCGCTCTATGTATGGCGGCAGCAGTTGGCTGCACGAGGCCGGTCTACAAACGCTGGACGCCATCGACGTTTTAGAGTATGGCGATCCTGGTTCATATACGCCGGAAAATGGCGCCACCTATCCCAACAACAGCTTTGGCAATAGCATGAAGTCGGTGGCGCAGATGATTAAAATGCAGCTGGGTCTGCGCGTGGCCACCATTGATCTGGGCGGCTGGGACACCCATGACGGCCAAGGCCAAGACGGCGGCGGCTATTTTGCCGATCGCGTCGGCACTTTGGCCCAGGGGCTCCATGCGCTCTACACCGATCTGAATGGCAACGCCACCAACAACGGCGGTCGCGTCACCACCATTGCCATGAGCGAATTTGGCCGCAGCCTCAAAGAAAACGGCAGCCGCGGTACCGACCACGGTCACGGCAACATTATGCTGGTGCTGGGCGACAACGTCAACGGCGGGCAGGTACATGGCCCGTGGCCCGGGCTGAGCAACCTGTATGACAGCCGCGATCTTGACATTACCACCGACTATCGCCAGGTGCTGAGTGAGGTGCTAATTCGCCGCTTTGCCAATGCCAATCTGGGCACAATTTTTCCTGGTTACGCAAATTACCAGCCGCTGGGTGTGGTGCAAGGAGCCGACCTGCAACCCAACTATACACAAGCAACCCCCACCGCCACGCCTACGCTGGATCCTAACGTGACGCCCACGCCAACGCGTGAGATTGGCGGCACCATTCCCAACTCTACCCCCACGCCTGCCCCCACCGACAGTGGCTCACCAACCGCCACGCCGACGAGCAGCCCGCCTCCTTCCACGGGCCAAATGGACAAGCACATTTATATCCCATTAGCAGCCCGGTAATAAGGCCGATAGCCAAGTGATGCTCTGAGTGAGCGTTCAGAAATAAGTTGGCTACCAAACCTGTCAGGTCTTCGAGACCTGACAGGTTTAAAAGTTTTTTTAAACGATGACTAAAAAGGCTGACAAGATAAAGTTTTCGTCTTCATCTTGTCAGCCAGTAGGGCAGACTCACTCATCCTCTTCGGGCGTGGCAGCGTAGGCCAACGCCAACGCCTGCTCACTCACCTGTCGATATATTTGGGCCAGCGCTTCATAGGCTTCTGGGCCATGCGGCACAAAGGGGGGTGGCCCCAAGCGACGCAACAGAGCCAGATCAATGGCGGGCGGCTCAATGTGGTGATGCAGCTCCTTAAAGCGCAACCCAAAACCGCCAAAGTCGAGCAGGCTGTTTTCATCGGTCAAACCGCCCGTGCCCTCCAACGCCGGCTGCTGCTCGGCGCCATCCACGCGCAGCACGCTGTTGCGGCGACGGGGCGCCACCGGGACAAAGGTGGTGGGCGCGTCATCGACGCGGGCATGCTGGCTGCGATGTTCGCGCAGGGCCTGCAAAAGCTGTTGGCGATCACGCCCGCGCAACTGAAAGATCAGCCACGGGTCATCCATAAACACCTGCCCCAGCATCTGATAAATCGCCGTTAACTCCTGCGCAATGGCTTCCGCCGTGGCGGCATCGTCAAGCGCAGCGGCAGAAGCGGGCGTGGGAGCAACGGCCACAGACGTAGCGGCTCCATCACCGGCGCCGTCTTCATTCACCACCGGCGTGCGCTCCACGCGCCATTCATCCAGCCGTTCCGGCAGCAGCGCCAAGTCTACATCGTCAAAAATCCTTTCCACCGCCGGCGGGAAGTTGCCTGCCAAAAGCTGCGCCGCATAGATAGCTTGCTCGCTCAGGGCGTCTACCACTTTGGCCCATTCCACATTGTTCAGCGGTGGCCAACGCAGCTCCACGGCGTGCGTACCTTGCTCTCGGCTCGTCACCTGGACCGACACGCGCCCCGCCATCACCTCCAAACGCTGCACGCGCACCTTGCGCACGCGAATGCTCGGGTCCAGCCCCTGTTCGCGCATAAGCGCATTCCAACGCTGTATCAACCAACTGCTGTTTTCAGAATTTTCGATTTTTGGCATTCAACATCACCACTTTACAGTAACAGTACACCGCAACGGTGTTGGCGATTCAGACATCGGTCTCGCTTCAAGCATCCGGCCCAGACTTGCGCCGTTGCGCTCTACCGAGTAACGTAACATTCACGTCTGTGAACCCCTGTCGCCTATTCGCCAACCTGTAAGAGCGCCCGCAACTCATCGGTATTCATTTCGGTGAGCCACTCTTCGCCACTGCCCATGATCTGTTCAGCCAGCTGAATTTTGCTTTCAATCATCTCGTGAATGCGCACTTCCAGCGTACCGGCGGTTACAAACTTATGCACCTGCACATTACGGTGCTGGCCGATCCGAAAGGCGCGGTCCGTGGCCTGATTTTCAATGGCCGGATTCCACCAGCGGTCATAATGAAAGACGCGATTGGCGCGCGTTAAATTGAGACCAAAGCCACCGGCGCGCAGGCTTAAAATAAAGATGGGCGGCCCATCTTCGCTCTGAAAGTGTTGCACCATGCGTTCGCGATTTTTGGCGGGCGTTCCACCATGCAAAAAGAGCACATCTACACCCAGCGCTGCGTTCAAATAGCTTTGCAGCAACGTACCCATCTCTACAAATTGCGTAAAGATCAACGCCTGATCGCCGGCGGTCAGCGCCTCTTCCAGCATCTCGTGCAAACGGCTCAATTTGCCGCTGCGTCGCCGCATCTTGACCAGATCCATGCCGTCCACGCCCGTCTTGAGGAAATGGGCCGGATGATTGCAAATCTGCTTCAATTTGGTAATCAGCCCCAGCACAAGCCCACGGCGCTGCAACCCCATGCTCTGGTCAATGGCGCTCAGCGACTCCTGCACCACGCGCGTGTATAGCTGGCGCTGCTCGTCGGTGAGCGAACAGTATACAACCATCTCATTCTTCTCGGGCAGATCGGAAATAATGGCTGGGTCTGTTTTGAGACGACGCAACAAAATGGGCTGCACCAACCGCCGCAATTGGGCAGCGCGTGCGTCGTCATTATAGCGCTCAATGGGCACAATATAGCGCTTGCGGAAATGCTCAAAGCCGCCCAAATAGCCGGGGTTTAGAAAATGCATAATGCTCCATAATTCGGAGAGATGATTCTCCACCGGCGTGCCGGTCAACGCCACCCGATTGTGCGCCTGAATGCGGCGCACGGCCTGGCTCTGCTTGGCATTGGGATTCTTTATGTTCTGCGCCTCATCCAAAATCACATCGTCCCAATGGTGTTGCAAAAGCAGATCGATATCGCGCCGCGCCGTGCCATAGCTGGTAATAATGAAGTCGTGCTGCGTAATCGCCTGCACAAATTCAGCCCCGGCCAACCGCCCATTGCCATGATGGACCAGCACGCGCAAGGTGGGCGCAAAGCGCTCAATTTCGTGCCGCCAGTTGGCCATCACGCTGGTGGGGCAAATCAACAGGGTGGGCCGGTGCGCATTGGCAACATCAGCGTCACCATGTTCCGTCTCGCTTGGATCAGCCGCAGCTTCATTGGGATCCAGCGCGGCAATGATGTTGCGCGTGTGCAGGTGCAGCGCAATGGCCTGAATCGTTTTGCCCAGCCCCATGTCGTCCGCCAAACAGCCGCCCAGGCCCAACGTGCGTAAATAAGTAAGCCAGGCCAGTCCTCGGCGCTGATAGGGGCGCAACTCGCCCACAAAGCCGGCTGGTTCAGCCAGCATCATTTCGGGCGCATGCAGCTTGAGCCGGTCAAACACGCGCTGCAAATAGCCCCCGACGTCTACGCCGTCCACGGCCAACAGGCCTGCCGCCCCCCGCAGATCCAGCGGCAGATCGGCATCCAGCGACGCCGCGCGGGCACCGGCGCCATTTTCATCAGCGGCGGGTTGCAGAGTCGTTTCGTCATGCCGAGCCGCCGTCAGCATATCCGGCAAGAGCAGACCGTCAGCTGCATCTGCATCCACTTGCCAACCTTGGGCCAGACGCAACGCCTGCAAAAAACTCATGGAGCCGCTTTGGGCGCGGCGTTCTAAAAAGCGGCGGGCCGCGTCCACTTGTCCTGCGTCCAGCTCGACCCAGCGATTGCCAATGCGCACCAGCGGCGCGTGCAGCCCGGCCAGACGCTCAAACTCCTGGCGACTCAGCGTCTGGCCACCGATGCTCAATTCCCACGAGTATTGAATGGGCGCGCCAAAGCCCAAACGTTGCCCGGACCGCCGCGCGCCCGGCAGCAGATCCAACCCATTGTCATCTTCAGGCTCAAAGGGTGAGCGCAGATGCAAATGCAGGCCCAGCTGAGTGCGGCCACGCGTGCGCCACCACTCGGGGAAAATTACGCCATAGCCGCTGGTGGCCAGCAGTGGTCCCACTTCGCGTAAAAATTGGTGAGCTTCATCGGTAGACAGATAAGCGGCTTCGGGCTGCACCTTGCGCAGGCTGCGCTCAATGGGTGCAAAAAGATGGCTCACCGCGCCCAAGCCAGCCAGCAGCCGCTCCTGCGGATGATCAATGCGGCGACTATTTATTTTGAGCACATTGCCCTTGTTCTGCCAGACCTGGCGCGCCGGAATTAGCAAAGAAGGATTATCGCGCGCTTGCAGGTAATAGGCCAGCTTCCAGCGCAAATGCTCTAGGTCGGTCAGCTGCGTTTCCTCGGGTGTCTCCAAGGCAAAGCCAATGCGGAAGTTGGCGTCTCCGGTGGCGTGGAGCTGCTCCAACCAGTTCGTCACATCCTGATAAAGCTGATGTGCTGGTTGGGGCGGCAGGTCCAGCCGGCGCTCGCCCGTGCGCAGCCGCCGCAGCCACTGCTGGCCGGCCAGTTTACCCGCATCAAGCAGACCATTGGCATCTGCATTGGCAGCAGGAGCTGTGGCCGGCGACCGCATCAAATTGCTCCAGCCGCGCACGCTCATATCCACCATGCTGGTCATGAAATCTTCCAGCAGCGTCCTGGCCGAAAGCGCCTGCGCCGTTGCATCAAGATTATAGGCGCGACAGATGGGCGGCATGTGCATGACCAATTGGTCAAACCGCTCTAATATATATGGCTCGTTTAGCGTGGGCTGCCATAGCGCCGAAAATTGGCCCGCAGCATCTGCATAGACGCCCGGCACATAGTGTTGACCAATCAGCAACTCCAGCGCAAATTTGGCCGCATGGCTCCAATAAATCAGATCCGGCCCCGGCCGCAAATAGTGCAACGTATTGGTACGATTTGCCGGATGGACACCTGCGGCCCCGCCGCGCAACGCCTCCTCGGTAAACTGACTGAGCAGTTCCAGCGCGGCCTGCCCGGGCAGTTTAACCCCCGTGACCTGCCACGGCGTGAGCTGTATTTCAGCGGCGCCAGAGGTTGTGCCGCTCGTTGTGCTGGCTTCTTCTGGACGCTGGGCGTTAGCATCTGCATGTGCCCCGACATTGTCTCGTAGGTCTTGTAGATTGTCTTGTCGAGTGCGAGTGCCATTGCCCTGTACACTAGCATTGTTTTGCAAAGCGGCATTGTCTACAAGGCCATTTGAATCGAGTGCGCTATCCGAATTCACTGTGGTATCTGAACGCGCACCGTTATTTGCCCTGTTTGCGGGTACGCCGCTTTCCCCGGCGGTCTGCATGGCGACTTGCACTGTGGTTTGGGCAGTTTTATCAATAAAGGGACCGCGGCGGACAATGGGCGCGCCATCCTGGCTGGGCAGCCAAATCACGGTGCTGGCCAATTGCGTTTCGATCTGGGCCAGGCCAGGAAATTGCACCGGCAAATAGCTGCGCAGCCGCCCTAGCGTCATTTGCCAGGGGTGAGAAGGAATCTGCGTCGCGCGCGCTTTGCCGTCCGACCGCCCTTTGTCTGAACGTGCAGATGAAGAGCGTGCAGATGAAGAGCGTCCAGATGTGGAACGTGCAGATGTGGAACGTGCAGATGTGGAACGTGCAGATGGGGACCGCGCGGCCACTGCATCCGGTTGTGGATGGGAGCGGGACGGGCGTTTGGCGTGGTCAGATTCTTGTGACGCGGAAATCGTGGCAAAGTCGATTTCTTCGGCCCATAGGAATAAGTCACCAACAAAAGGTGGCTGCGCGGATGGCAGCCAAGTAGCGTGCAGAATTGAAGGCATAAAGACCATTGTACCGCGGGCGCGGCGGCGCGCCAAAATCTAAATTCCACTGCGGTTGTGGCAAATTCGTAAGCGGACAAATTGCGCCACACGTCTGCGCAGTCTATAATCATAAAGCTTACGCAAGCCTAGAGGGAAAACTGCCAGGTCAGGCATCGGTCTCATTTGGTGCATCCGGTCCTGTTTCTTTTGGTTGTGATCGACGAAAAACAATAAATGATGAAGGTTAAATGACTTATGTTAAAAACGCATCAATGCGGACAATTATCGCTACAAAATGTAGGAGAAGAAGTGAGCCTGGCGGGCTGGGTTAACCGCCGCCGTGACCACGGTGGGCTGATCTTTATAGATCTGCGCGACCGTTCGGGCATTGTGCAGGTGACGGTGGAGCCAGAAGGTTCGGCATCGCAGGAAGAGGGGGCGCATGAGATTGCCTCGCAGGCGCGCAACGAATATGTGTTACAGGTGAATGGTGTGGTGCGTGAGCGCCCGGAAGGATTTGAGAACCCGAATCTGACCACCGGCGCGATTGAGGTGATCGCCCGCCATGTAGAAATCTTAAACCCAGCCAAGACGCCGCCTTTTTACATTAGCAACGGCGCCGATGATGTAGATGAAGCGCTGCGGCTCAAATATCGCTATTTGGACTTGCGGCGCACGCGCATGGTGCAGAACTTGACGTTGCGCCACAACATTGTGCGCTTTATTCGCGAATATCTTTCCAACCGCGACTTTTTGGAGATCGAAACGCCCATTCTGCTCAAAAGCACGCCCGAAGGCGCGCGCGACTTCGTGGTGCCCAGCCGTCTCCATGAACATGAGTTTTATGCGCTGCCGCAAAGCCCGCAACAACTCAAACAGCTGCTCATGGTGGCGGGCATCGAGCGCTATTTCCAGATCGCTCGCTGCTTCCGCGACGAGGATCTGCGCGCCGACCGCCAGCCGGAATTTACCCAGCTGGATCTGGAGATGAGCTTTGTGGATGCCCAAGACATCCGTGCGCTGATTGAAGAGATGCTGATCAAACTCACCCAGCTGGTCAGCCCAAAGCCCATTCAGCAAACGCCCTTTCCCGTGCTCTCTTATGCCGAGGCCATGGATAAATATGGCGTGGATCGGCCCGATCTGCGCTTTGGCTTGCCGCTCTTTACCTTGAGTGAAGTAGTTGCCAATAGCGAATTTGGCGTCTTCCGCAATGCCGTGGCGGGTGGTGGCCAGGTGAAAGGCATTCTATATCCGCAGGGCGCCAGCCTGGCGCGGCGCGATATTGATGAAATGACCGACTTTGTCAAGCGCTTTGGGGCCAAAGGGCTGGCCTGGATCGGCGTGACGGCGGGGCCCGATGGCGAAGGCAATTACGGCCCAGATGCGCTGCGCAGCCAGATCAGCAAATTTTTGGCGCAGGATGAGATCAACGGCATTGTCCAGGCCAGCGGCGCTCAGGCCGGCGACCTGATTCTCATTGTGGCCGACAGCCCGGCGGTAACGGCGCAAAGCCTGGGCAATCTACGGCTGGAAATCGCCCGCCGCGCCGACCTAATCGATACCAGTCAGCTTGCCTTCTGCTGGGTGACCGATTTCCCACTGCTGGAGTACAACGATGACTTGAAACGGTGGCAGGCGGTCCATCATCCCTTTACCAGCGCCCGCGCTGAAGATTGGGCCAGCCTGGAGAGCGCGCCCGGCGATGTGCTGGCCAAAGCCTATGATGTGGTGCTCAACGGTTGGGAGATTGGCGGCGGCAGCATTCGTATCCACAACAGCGAGTTGCAAGATCGGCTGTTCGCCGTGCTGGGTCTTAACCATGATGAGGTGCAGGCTCAATTTGGCCACCTGCTGGAGGCATTCCAATATGGTGCGCCGCCCCACGGCGGTATTGCGCTGGGCATTGACCGCATGGTGGCGCTATATGCCGAAGCCACCAGCATCCGCGACGTCATTGCCTTCCCCAAAACCGCGGCGGGCACCGATCTCATGGTCAATGCCCCCAGCCCGGTAACCACCGAGCAATTGGATGAGCTACACATTGCGCTCAAGCAAGCAAAAAAGGCGGCGAAGTAGAGGGTGAATTGTGGTCAGCGGGCCTTCTTTGGCCAGCGAATTTCTCAGCCAAAATCGTAGGCATCTAATGGGGAAATCGTCATCCAGATCAACGGGTGAATATTAAAAATGCCCTTGCCCCATAGCCACAACTATGTTATAGTATTTATAGAAACTCTGCAGCTTTCGTGATCGGGTAGCACACAGGCCGAGCCAACACTTCACAAAGGGGAGCTTGGTGAAGCGACGTGGATGTGCAAGCCTGGCAACAGGTACGACAGAAGCGTCCAGCCGGCACCCACCTGTTTACGCAGGTTCGGACCTACTTCCCACACGAGGCTGCGGAGTTTGCTATTTTCTACTGCCATATACAACCATTTAGCTCTGTCAAAGCGATGAATAATTACCCCTTTCTCAGCGTAGAATTGTCAATTATTCATCGCTTTGACAACCGCAGTTGGTATACTACGCAATAGCTCACACCCCATCCAGATCCACCAGCCCCCGTTGGGCCGCCATGGCGACGGCCTCGGTACGGTTGCCCGCGCCCAATTTACCGAGAATTGAGCTCACATGAAATTTGACGGTGCGCTCTGTAATAAAGAGCTGACCGGCGATCTCCTTATTTTGCAGACCACGACTCATTAGGTTGAGCACTTCCTGCTCGCGGGCGGAAAGCGACTCCGGCAATGCAGGCTCGGCCGCGCTTTGGCTCACTTGGTGCAGCAGTTTGGTGGCCACCACGGGCTCCAACAGGGACCCGCCGGCGTGCACAACGCGGATGGCTCTGAACAGCTCCTCCCGCGAGGCCCCTTTCAGCAAATAGCCATTGGCCCCAGCGCGCACCGCGCCCAGAATACGTTCGTCGGTATCGAAGGCCGTAAACGCAATGGCGCGCACGTTGGTAAAGCGGCTGTGCAATGCTTGCAGCGCCTCAACACCATCCATTTCGGGCATCTCTAAATCAAGCAGCACAATATCCGGCATTAAGCGCACATATTGCGCGACAACCTCGCGGCCGTTGCCCGCTTCCCCCACCACATCAAAATCGGCCTGCGTGCGCAATACGGCAATCAGTCCATCGCGCACAATTGGGTGATCATCAGCGACTAAAATTGAAATGTTCGACATAATTTTTGCATATGCTAGAAAACATCTACCTCGATTATCTGCTGCATGGCGTCGGGCGAGATTTGCCCCACGGCGGCCAGCATGGGAACCATGCCGGTGCGATCCCACCAGCTGTTTTGCGGGCGCGGCCACCGCGCGTCAGGCCAGGCGCCGCTGACCAAGCGCGGTGCTGGCCAGCCGGCCAGCGCGGCTACCTGTTGCCCGGGCCTGGCAAAATAGAGTTCAATCTCTTCATTCACCGCAATAGGTGTGGCAGGCCGAACGGCAGCGCCGTGGGCGCCGGTTGCTTGTTGCAAACGCACATGCATCCAGCGTTCGGGCGTGGCCAATACAGCGTGTAGATCATCCATACGCTGTAGCGTCATCCACACGCGGGCAAAACGCACAAAGGCAGATTCCGTACTCAGCAGCGGTGATGGTCCGGTCAACCAGTTGGAAATTTTGTAAAAATCGGGCGTGCGTTGGCTCAGCCGCTGATGCTCACCGTTGAGGGCGTCCACCAGCGCGGCCAGGTGAACGCGACCCGGTCTGGGCAGTACATTGTCTACGGCCTGAAAACGAACGGTAGGGATGCGCGTACGCCAAAGCTGTTCCACTGTGGCAGCCGCCGCTTGATTACCGGCATAGAGAACCGTGGGGTGCTGAGCTGGCGCCAATCGGTCTAGGGCGCTTACAAAAAGCTCAATCAGCCGCATCATCGATGCTTGGATAATTGGTTCATCAACCTCGTAGCCGCCGCACAGCAACAGCACATCCGGTGCGGCGGCGGCCAGTTCCACTGCAATCTCACTCACATTGGCATCGGCCAGCAGCACCGTTTGCCCCACAATCTGCGCCGGTGCGTGCGCCAGGGCCTGTTCTGTTGCCGCCAGGCTGCCCTGGGCGCTAAGTCCAGCCAGCCACACGCTCAGCCAGGGCCGCAAAGTAACGGCGCCCACCACATGCTCAATCGCCGGTCTGCCCACCGGATCGCGGCTTTCCATTAGCGGTCCGCGCCCATCCGGCATCCACAATGTGCGCCCCAAGGCATCACCGAGGTGACTAACCATTGTGGTCAACTGGGCAGCCAATGGGCGCTCGGGGTCCCGCGGTGTACGGCGGTGGGCTAGGAGGCGATAGCGCTGGTTGACCGGCTCTAGCAGACACGCGCACAGGCGATTGGTATCTGCACCCAATGCCAGAATCGAGCCCGCCACGCCATGCGTTAGTGGGCCGGCTGTGCTGCCCGGCGCCGGGCGCACATTGGCGGCTGCTCGTATGGATTGGGTCGGTGTCGCTCGTATAGCCATAGAAAACCGAAAGTGATGTGAGTGTTCTACAAATTCCTCGCTCGAGTGAGAATTTTGGGGTTTTCCGCCGCCATTCATACCCCGACCATTGCTGATTGAAAAATAAACAATCAGGGTTGGCCGGCTACAAGCCCAGCATATGGCGCAGCGCCACAATCGCGGGCCACAAAGGCGTGGCGCGCAGCATTTGTGCAAAATAGTCGATCTGTGCGCCCAACAGGCTCACGCGCGACAAGATGAGGCGGGCAAATAACAGACCGGCGCTCAGCCACAAAACTCGCTTGCCCAACCAGCTCCAAAAGCGCAAGCCCACCTGCACAACCGGATGAGCCGTCTCCAACAGCCGCGGCGCCACATAAAGATGCACAAGCACACCGGTGGTGACAAAGAGCATGAGCACCACAACCGCAATTTGTACCCACAAAGCCGCGGCAAGACCGCTGGCCGCCGGTCCGCTTTGGGCCACACGGGCAAACTGCGGCGCCAACGTTCCCTGCAGCGCGCCCAGCACCGTCGTGCTAATGCCCACACCCAGCAAAATAGCCACGCCCAACATGCCCAAACCATAGAGAAGGCGTCGCCCCAGTGGCTGTAAACGTTCGGCGTTGTCTCCCTGCTGAATCGAACGGTCGATTGCGGCCAGCAGCAACAGAACGCCCAGCACGGCCGGAACCGTAATCCAAATGTTGCCGGGGCCATGCTGCACCAGCGGGGTGATGAGCCGCGGCCGCAACACGTTTTGCACCAACAGCACGGCCAAATAGCCCAGCGCGGCGCCCACAAAAATGTGCTGCGCCAACCGGCTGAGCACATTATCACGCAGAATGGCGCTAAAGGTGAAGAGCGCCAGCAAAAAACTGATCCAAAAGCCGGCTGTATCCAGTTGCGCCGCCAAAGCCTCCGTCATGGCCTACTCCATCATCAAGCACGCGTTGCCAATGCGCGTTACGCGCTGTGGACCAAAATGGCTAGATTGCCCAGTAAAATAATCAGCGCAAAGCCAATGTGGCCCCAATTTTGAATTTGCACCATCTGATGACGTGCGCCCAGGGCCAATTGCGACAGACGCGGAATGGCCTCCGCATTTGCGGCAACGGCATTATTCAGAAGCGCTTCATATGCCAGGCCGCCATCCACACCGCTCACCAAGCCCGCAAGTTGGCCGCTGTCCCAATAGGGGCGCAAAATTGGGTCGGCAGCAGCGCCGGTAATTGCCACCACTGGCGTATGGTTACGCGGCTGTACCTGCTCCAACCAATTCTGCACATCTTCAGCTTGCGCCGCCACTACCAGCGCCAATGCCGGTTGTTCCGGCGTAACCGGTGCAGACGCGGCCGGGTTGGCATTGAGGCGTCCTTGCAACGTTGTATCGCGCGCGGCAAGTGCCAAGCTTTGCCCCAGCAGGGGCATGATGGCTGGTCCGCCGGGCAGATAATCGGCGCTGCGCAATGCCGCGGCCGAACCGCGCAGATTGATTTCGGCGTCTAACCGGGTAAACAGACGTTCGGCGGTGGCTACGCCGGTGGGCAGCGGGCTAAAGAGAAAAAGCTGCTGCTGGCGCGCGGTTAAATGGCGCAAGAGCGGCAATGCAATCAGATCCATTTCGCCCGCCGTAGCCGGATCATAGGCCCACCAGACGAGCACAAGCCGATTGTCTGCCAGGTCCTCAATCTGTCTGTATGCCGCACTCACGCCGGGCAAGGCCGGCGGCTGTCCTGGCAAATCCGGCAAGTTGACCAAAAAGGCCAACAGCATGAACAGCCCCAGCAGCCCAAAGAGCCACGGGATGCGCAACGTGGGCGGCCCCACTGCGCTCACCTCCAACGGCGCGTTGGTAAGCGTCGGTTCATTGCCGAGCAAGTGACGCACCCGGTGCAGATCGGCCTCGGCGAGCCCGGCAAGCGGATTTTCATGCGCAGCCACAGAGGCAGGCTGCTCATCCGCGTGCGCTGGGTCGGAGGTGACGCTGGAGACAACATGCGGCGTCAACAACCCTTGAAGATCTGTACTGAGCTGCGCCAGCGGATCGCGCAAAGCAGGGCGCTCAAACGCTTTAGACTCTGCCAACAGCGCAAAATCGTCGGCTGTGTCCGCGCCATCGTCTCCGACGCCAACATCACGCTCGTGCTCATCAACCGCATCAGCATGGGGGTCATCATCAAAATAGCGGGCGTCCCTTGCATTCGATTCAGCGGCGGCATCGTTGACGTCATCTGGCCCGGTTGCAGGCCCTCTTTCAGCGGCCCGAGCCGCTGAAGATTCCGCGCGCAGATCAGCTCCGCAATGATTGCAGAAATTGGAATTAATGCGGTTGCGAATGCCACAATGCGGGCAAATTATCACCGAATTCAATCCTATTCTTTAAAGACCAGATGCACGCCCACCATCAGCATGGCCAGACTCATCCCCAAAAGTACGCCGCGCATGGCGGCCATCACCGGCTTGTCAATGAGCCAATGCATGGTCGCGTAGGCGGCATCCGGCAGCAATCCACGCAGGAGAGGCATCTGCGTCAGCATCATGAGCAGCGCACCTGCCAGCATCCAGCTGCTGCCGTGGCGGCCAATGCGTAAAAAACGATAGGCCGCGGCGGCCAAAAAGAAGGCCAACAAGGCAAAGAGCGCGGCCGGCACCGGCGTTAAAATATTGTGGAAGACCCACTGCATCAGCGGGCCAAACGCACCGCTGCTTTCGACCATGCCCACACTAAAAACCGCCAAAGCCACGCCAATCAACACCAGGCTCATGGACCATTCTGGCCGGCCGCGCCAGATCCGCTGGGCGTGGATATATAAGAGGTTGAAAATGCCGGCCAGCAGGCCAAAGGCGGCCAGGAGCAAAGTCCACGCTAGCAGCTGATTGGCCGCAAAGCGCACAGTAGGCACATCGGCCAGACGGTCCAACCCCAGGATGCTCAAACAGACGACGGTCGCCAAAATAACCAAATACTTGGCCGATACAACACGTCGTTTACCCATGGATTATTGCGCACCAAAGAGGGGCGACAGGAGCAACGCCGCGGCAAACAGCAAGATTGCCCATGCTATCCATTGGGCTGCTTTGGTTGACCCATTGCCAAAGGATGGCCGCCGCGTGACCGGCTGCACGACAAATGGCAGCGCCTCCCACCCAAGGTGCTGCCCGGGCTCCCGGGCAGGCGCCACCTGCGCCACCAATGCGGGAACGAGCGCGTCCTGAGCAGCCATTTGTATAGAACGCTCCACGCCGCTAAAAATCAGCACCGGCTCGCGCACTTGGGGGGCATTAACCGCATGGCGCGGCGAGAGAAACAGGGAAAGCCACAGGGCACTTTCGCCGCCAAAGGCAATGGCGGGCGTGGTGACATCATTGCGCGTGGCCAGCCAGCTTTGCAGCGCGTGAAGCGTCCACAAGTGATCCAAGGAGCTGTGGCTCTGGCCCAATTCAAGCCGGGGCGTTTGCCCCGACTCCTGGCCTTCTGTAATGGCAATTTGCCAGTGCTGGTATAAAGACTTTCGTTGCAAAGATTGTTGTTGCACGATTTATCGCTATACGAATTTAAAAGGGATGTGCAATGAACTTGGTGCTTCTGATGGTGTCTCGCTGCTCAATACCAACGCTATTCCTGACGACCGCCAACGTTCGCATGGAAAGCGCCCGGCCTTTGCGCTAGCTGCAAAAGGCCTTCGAGCTGGCGAAGTCCATGGGGGCTGCTCAGCAGATTGGCCCAATCTGCACATTGTCGCCAGCCGCCCATCTGTGCCAGCGGAGAGGCCACATGTAGAATTTGGCCAGCCACAAACGCCAGCGGTTGATGGGCCGTCAATAGCAGCAATGCAGGCAGCACCATCTCGCGTTTTTGAATCTGGCGCACTGTTTGACAAACCTCATCTGTTAAGTAATTTTCAGGCGCACCGTCATTCTCCGGCGGCAAATCGTTCTTCGGTGTCAAATGATTTTCAGCGCGTATAGAGCTGGTTTGCATAATGTTTCCCCCTGCGGCATTGTACCACAGATGGCGCTTTGACGCCTCAGGAAAGCTTGGGGATCAACAGAATGCGGTGGCAGTTACGGCAGTACAGCCATTGCAAATCTTAAAAAGCAGCAGGGTTAACAAGTTGTATAGATTTCCATTTGGGCCGGGAGTACGTATAATCAGTAGACCGCAACGGTGTTGGCGAGCTAGGCTTCGGTCTCGATTATTGAATCTAGTGTCTCGGCAAGCATGAATTAATGGAAATCCGCTATGAATGCTTGCCGAGACATTGGTGTTCTGACTACTTATTAATTCTATCAAAACACGATTGATAGAACACTAGCCCCGTCTCTTGCTTTTGCGATCTGCTGATAATCCAAACGAAAGAACGGAGACAACATGGTAAAGCAAAAAATCCTCATTCTGGGCGGCAGTGGTTTTGTAAGCGGTACGTTGGCGCGCATGGCCCTCGAGAGCGGGCACAGCGTATGGACCGTGACGCGCGGGCAGCGCACTACGGTGGACGGGGCCACGTCGCTGCTGGCCGATCGCAAGCAGGCGGGTGCGTTGGAACAAGCAATAGCCGAAAGCGGAACCGAGTGGGACCTGGTGGTGGATTGTATCGGTTTTGACCCGGCCGATGCCCAGCAGGACATTGCGCTCTTCAAAGAGCGCACGCCGCGGCTGGTTTTTATCTCAACTGATTTTGTCTATGACCCTCTGCGCCGCGTCCTGCCGCAGGGCGAAGAGACCGAGCACTATCTGCTTGATTATGCGCCGGATACCTATGGCGGCAAAAAGCGGCTGTGCGAACTGGCGTTCATAAATGGCGACTGTGGCGACATGGCGTGGACCGTCTTTCGGCCCGGCCACATTTATGGACCGGGCTCGCTGCTGGGTTGCCTGCCGCTGCACGGGCGCGACCCCAAACTGCTGGCCAAGATGCGCGCCGGCGAGACGCTGCAATTGGTGGGTGGGGGCTACTTCTTGCAGCAGCCCGTTTTTGCGCCGGACTTGGCTGAACTCATTCTGTCTGTGCCGGGGCATGATGCCAGCCGCAACCAGATATACTGTAGCCCGGGTCCGGAGATGATCGAGTCCAAAATGTATTATCAGATTATTGCCGACCTATTGGACGTTGAACTCCACATTCAAGAATTAGCGGTTGATCAATATTGGGCGGAAAATCCGGATCGGGCGTCGTTTTTGTGCCACCGCATTTATGATCTGAGCAAGCTACAGAGCAGCGGGCTGCGTGCACCGGCCACCTCTATGCGCGACGGACTGCGCCGGCATGTGGAAAGCTTGGCATAGTCTGTCACTCAATCATCACACGGTGGCATCCTGCACCTGCCGCAATTTCCAAATAAACGAATCGGTGGGCAGCTCCACCATGTCATAGGTAATGGCTTGCCCGGCCGCCACGTCCTGCTTGAGCCGCGCGCCCACGCTGAGCCCCAGCGGCAGCAGCCGTTCGGCGCGCGCCACGCTGGCCTTTTCACAGTGGCCCAACACGGTGTAGCCACCGCCACCGTCCAGCAGTTCGCCTTCTTCCACATGGCGTTTGGCGACGGTGACGCACTCGGCCGTGGGCGTTGGCAGGCAGGAGCCGGTGGACTGGCCGTAAAAGACCGCATTCATAATGGATATGGGCGCCTCTACCGCCACCAAGTGATAAGGTCGCCACAGCACATAGTTATTGTTGTGGCCGCCCGGCGCCACGTTGTACGTTTGCAGATCTTCTTGAATAAAAGGGTGGTCGGTGCGGATGACGCAGAAGACGCCCATTTTAAGCGGATTGGGCAGCAGCGATTTGCCGTCGGCAGCCACGCTATTGGCCAGCTCCACCACACCATGCTGGCTGAGCAGACCGCCCTCTTCTTGCAGACTAAATGCCCCGGCGATCTCTTCAATATTGACCGATGGCTCATGCATACCGCGCACGTCGGGAACCAGCCCCGCCGCATTGGCCAGGGCGGTCATTTCTACATTGGCTTTGGTGCCATCGCGGAAGGAGTTGAACATTTTAAAGTTAATGGTGCGCCGCTCGATCAGCTCATCGCTAAAGCCAAAGCGCTGCGGCACCGTATCCGGCGTGCCCTGCGCATCATCATCGTACAGGATGGTGCCGCGGCCGGCGGCCACAATCTCAAACCCGAGCGAGCGCGCCCAATCGACCATGTGCATGGTACAGCCCGGCTGGTCACCATCCACCATGGTGTAAACCACGCCGGCGCTGTCGGCCATGCGGCGCAGAATGGGGCCAATCGTCACGTCGGCCTCCACGTTGACCATGACCACATGTTTGCGGTTGAGGATGGCGTGATACGCCATGCGGGCGCCCACGTCGGGAATGCCCGTGGCTTCCACCACCACATCGACCAGGTCACACTGTACCAGCAGCATGCCATCTTCCACAATGGCGCGCTGGCCGCTGCAAATAACGTCGTGCAGCTCGCCCGCATTGTTGGCTACGCGCAATGCATCGGCGGGCAATCGCCCCGCCACCGTATAGGCATGACGCGCGCGCGCCACGCTCAATTCGGCAATGACAGATACTTCCATGCCGCGCATTTGCGAAAGCTGGGCCACCACGCCGCCACCAAATTTGCCGGTGCCAATAATGCCGACGCGAATCGGTCGATTTTCTGCCACACGTTGAGCCAAAAGGGAGTGATACATATGGGTTCTCCGTTGAATACCAGCAAACCAGTCCTGGCGTTCCGCTGGCGCTGCGTTAGTCAAGATTGATATATCGTGATTGATATATTGCTATATCGTGATTGATATAAAGGGATTATGGGTTCACGGTGAGTAGTGGCAGTATAACAGCTGGCCAGAGAGAACAACAAACGCAGAAATCAGGTTGTTGTGGCCAATTTGTTGTGGTACACTGCCATATAATAATAGTATCAGTACACAGTATCAGTACATCGCAACAGTGTTGCCAATGTGGGCATCGGCTTCGATGGATGAATCCCACCTTATCTTGTAACGTTGCGCGCGGCTGATGTTCGACCAACCTTTGCGCAGAGTGCAAAACTCGCCACACTAGAAAGCAACCCCAATCATGTCAGAAAAAGCCACACAGCCCAAGCGCGTTTTGGTTACGGGCTCGACAGGCGCAATTGGCGCGCCGCTTTGTCAACATTTGCTGGGCCGCGGCCACTATGTACGTGGCTTTGCGCGTCGCCCCACGCCCGGGCTGGAAGATTATGTCGAGGGCGATCTAAACGACCGCGATAAGGTGCGCCAGGCCGTTGAAGGCATGGACACAGTCGTCCATCTGGGTGCCTACCCCAACCCGGCGGATTTTATTGACGTTCTGTTGCAGCCCAACGTGGTCGGTCTGTATCACATCTGCGAAGCTGCCCGCGAATTTGGCGTGCAGCGGTTGGTGCTGGCCAGCACGCTGCAAACGGTCACCGGCCACGGCCGCGACCGCCTGATCCGCATTGAAGATGGCCCAGCGCCCGTCAATTTTTACGCGCTGAGCAAAGTGTGGGCCGAGCAGATGGGTGACATGTATGCCCGCTGCTACAACATGTCTGTAATCAGCGTGCGCATTGGCTGGCTGCCCCGCAATCCTACGGAAGCCAAGCGGCTCCAAGAAAGTGGAATGGGCGTCAACGTTTTCTTTAGCCATGAAGATTCCAACCGCTTCCACGAACGCTGCGTCGAATCGCCCAACCCGCCGCCCGGTCAATCGGCCATTCTCTTTGCCACCAGCAAACCGCTCACCTTCGAGCGGCTGGACCTGGAGCCGGCGCGGCGCATTATCGGCTATGAACCGCAGAATGTATGGCCAGAAGGGTTGCCCTTTGCAGTGGACGAATAGGGAGTGGAGGAGTGGAGGAGTGGAGGAGTGGAGGAGTGGAGGAGTAGAGGAGTGGAGGAGTAGAAGAAATCGAACTCCGTACCCTCGCATCCTCTCCTAATTTGGAGTTTATGATGTCTCAAACAGCAAGTGGCGTTCTGGAGCAGCTCAAGCGAGGCGGTGGCTTTTTACGCGCGGCCGAATGGTCGTTTCAGCCCGGTCCCGATGATGTCTTTGTGCCGGTAAAGCTGATCCGCCAATATGGATTGGTGGAGGGCGCCCTGGTCAGCGGGCCGACGCGCCGTGGAAAAAAGAATGTAGAACTAAGCGACGTAGAAAGCGTCTGCGGGCTGACGCCGGCGGATTTTCAGGCGCGCACGCCGTTTGATCGGCTGGTGGCCATTGATCCCAACGAGCGTTTTCAGGTGGGCGATGCCGGGAATACAACCATGCGCGTGGTAGAGCTGATTTCGCCCATTGGCAAAGGCACGCGCGGGTTGATTGTAGCGCCGCCCAAGGCGGGCAAAACACGCATTTTGGAAGAGCTGGCGCTGGCCATCCACCAGAGCACGCCCGATACGCGCATTGTGGTCCTGCTCATCGACGAGCGGCCTGAAGAAGTGACCCACTTCCGGCGCATGGTGCCGGCAGAAGTGCTGGCCAGCTCCAACGATCAATCTACGGCGGCCCATATTGCGCTGGCCGAGCTGACCATGGCCCACATCCGCTGCGAGCTGGAGTGCGGTCGCGATGTGGTGGTGCTGATTGATAGCATAACGCGGCTGTCGCGAGCGTTCAATTTACACGGCGCCGGCGCGCGCCGCACCATGTCTGGCGGCATCGATGCTAAGGCGCTGGAGATCCCGCGCCGCTTCTTTGGTCTGGCGCGCAACATTGAAAAGGGTGGTTCAGTCACCGTCATGGCCACGGCGCTGATTGAAACCGGGTCGCGCATGGATGACTACATTTTTGAAGAATTCAAGAGCACGGGCAACAGCGAGATCGTGCTGGATCGAGCGCTGGCCGAAGCACGCATTTATCCTGCGATCAATGTGTTAGCCAGCAGCACGCGCAAAGAAGAATTGCTCTACAGCGACGCCGAAATGGCGCGCTTGGTTAAGCTGCGGCGCTGGCTGGCTGGCGGCAAGCCGGATGTTGCCATGCGCGGGCTGCTGCAACTGATCGAGAAGACCGACTCGAACGCAGAGTTATTGCAAAGAATTCGGCCTTAAATTTATGAGCCTTAAATTCATGAGAAGAGATGCCACAGGCTGAAGCACATTCATAAATTGTTTCGGTAGAATGAGAAACCGGGTTTTTGACAAAAACCCGGTTTCTGAATACCAAGTTATTTTCTTAACCTTCATCAACCAGTGCTGTCGTTGTTCGAACCGACAAAGAAGGGCGCCCACGTACCGGATGTGTCCGTGCCCAGCGTGTTGGCGTTGAAGGCGGTCAGATCCTCATCATGGGCTTCTGTGGTCCCAACGAACGCGCCCTAAAAAGGCTGCTGATTTGTTTGCGACATGTACCACCAGACGCGCAGAGCAGATTCACCAGTTTGATGATAATATTCGATCTGAATGGCGTGCTCTCCTTGACCAACGCTGCGAAAGATATTGTCAATATCCTTCTGCGAATTGGACCAGCCATCCAAAATCAGCAAGCCATCAATATAGACGCGCACGCCGCCGGAAGCCTGGGCGCGAAACGTATAGTCGCTGTCCCAGAAGAAGAACTTGCCTTGCCAGCGCGCCGACCAGCTGGGCCCAATTTGGGGTTGATAGAGCGGAGAGCTGGTTCCAATGCTAAACTCCAGCGGCGTGCTGCGGCTGGGTTCAGCCTGGGAAAGGATCGGCGAACCGCTCAAGGTAGCATTGTCATAATAGGAGGCCTGCCAATTGGCATCGGCGCCTAAAAAGTCATAGAAGAATTGCAGATAGGCGCTGCCGCTCCCTTCGAAATATTCAATCCGAAAATCATAGACGCCGCTGGCCAGCTGCACACCGGTTGTATAGATATTTCGGTCGCCGCCCTGCCAGCCATCAATGAGCAATTGATCATTGAGCCAAAAGCGTACGCCATCATCGGCGCGCAATTCAAAGCGATGATATCCGCGCGGCAGCGAAAAGCGGCGCTCAAAGCGGGCCGAAAAATTATTCGCATTAATGGTCGAGTAAGGGGCGCCCGTTCCCCAGTTAAAATTGATATCCGACAGATCATCCACCACGGCCGGCTCACCGCTCAACGTGGTGTTATTGTAGAAGCTGGCGCTCCAGCCACGCGTCAGATTGGGCGTGGGCGATGGCGGCGGAATCGGTGTGGCCGTGGGCGCCGGTGGCGCCGTGGGGTTTGGCAATGACGTGGCCGTGCCCGCCATGACAACTACATTGAGCACCGGCACATTTTGCGTTGAGCCGGTAACGATGGCAAAGCGACCGTCAATCCAGCCGTGCACACCCGAATCACACTCCAAAAACCAGTAATTTGCCGCCGCGTTGCGCCCCACCATTTCACAAGAATCGCGTTGGGTGATCTGGCCGCTGGTTCCATAGCTGGCATCTGGCCCCAACTGTAAATTGATCAGCGGAAAGCGGGCCCGCACTTGCGGGGCGCTGGTCGAGGCAGCAGCCGTTGGCGTAGGCGTTGGGGATTGCGTTGATGATTGGCCTTTTGACGCAATGGGCAGAAAGAGATTCACCTGGCCGCCACCAGGATCGATGCTCTGCGCCCGCAGCGGGACTTGAGCCGACCCACACACCAACAAGCAAAGCGCCACAGCCATGCCCAGCCACATTTGTGGCAATAGGCGCGGCGCGGCGTTCTGCCGCAGGCGCGGACCGGCTTTGCACAGCCATCGATGAGAAAAACCCAGGAAACATTTTGGCGGTTTCTGCATGGTGAATTCTTCCCAGCCGGCGGGGGTTAAAGCGCAAGCCCCGCCGGCCTCTGAACAAATTTAACCGAGTGATGTATCAAGCACCATTTAGCGAGGTTGTGGGCGCATTTGGAACACCACATTCTGCTGCTGACGCACAGTCTGCTGGTCACTGGATACCTCGAGTACATAGATATACTCACCGGGATTGTTGAGGCAGTCGTTGTATTGACGCTGGGCCGCATTATCCATCAGCAACAAGCCACTCCGCGAGAGCCGAATCGAATTGACGGAGCCGCCTACATCCCAACGCAGGCTGACGCAACTGCCCACGTCCACATGATTGCTGCTGACGGTAAATGAGTAGATAATGGGCATGGCGGGAGGTGGCGTCCACGTGGGTGTGGGCGGATTGTTCACAATGACTTCAATGCGAATTGGCAGCACCTCAACCGCATCATTTGATTTTACAACGCGCAGCTCATACGTTGTTGAGCGCTGCGGCCACACTTCGCGGCGGCCTTGCCCAGCCACACCATTTTCTTCCCAACGCGTGCCCTGCTCATAGAAGTAAACCGCCTTCACACCGCTTACATCCCAACTAAAGACCACACTTTCCCCCAAATTAATGCGGGCGCGATTGGATGTAAAGTTAATATTGGTGCTGGGCGGCGCCGGGGTTGGCGTGGCCGTGGGCGCCCCTGGAATCTGAATGCCCACCCAAACGCGCTCGCCAAATGGAACGCCTTGCGCATCGCGCATTTGCCAGAATCCTTGATAGGCCCCAGGCTGTACGGGTGCAATCAAATTCACTTGAAAATCGTGCAAGCCGTTGACGGCAACTGTTTGGCCCACCGCCACCGGTTGCCCGCCCATTTGCGAGGCCGTTGTATTGCCGCCAATGTAGGTTAGCGTAAAGGCCGGATCCCAGGCGCAGGTGCCGCTGTTCTGCACGCGCCAGCCCTTGGTAAACCCTTGGGAAGGCGAGAGCACGGGCGGCGCCGTCATGCCGTGGTCGTCCAAGTTGAGGTCTACCATGTACGACATGCCGTAGATACATTCGGGCGTGGGCGTAAGCGTGGGCGGCAGCGGCGTAGTGGTAGCCGTCGGCACGGGCGTATCGGTGGGAACCGGCGTTGCCGTCGGCGGCGCCGATGTAGGGGGTACAATCACTTCTTGGGCATCAATGGCCAAGTACTGTTGGGCCAGCTGCGCAATGACCCCCTCATTCTGCAATTCGGTGAGCGCCCGATTCAGCTGTTCGGCCACAGAATCGTCATTTTTGGGCAGGGCAATGGCATACTTCTGTTCAACTAACCCTTCGCCAGCCAGTTTGAGCCCGCCGCTTTGCAGAAAGAGCTGTGCCGGCACGGCATCCAACAAGACCAGATCGACGCGATTGGCTTTTAGGTCCGAAATGGCCAGTTTCATATCCCCATATTGATGCATCTGATCGGACGTAATGAGCCGGGCGTCCACCAAATTTTGTTGTACCCAGGCCTCGTAGACGCTGCCATTTTGCACGCCTACCCGCCGTCCGGACATGGCGCGGGGCACGCGAATATCGCCCTGTGGATCATCGGCGCGCGCCAGAATGGCATCTTCACCCACATAATAAATTTGCGTAAATGTGGCTTCCTTTTCGCGATCCGGCGTAACGGAAAGCGCCGCAATCGCCGCATCGATCTGGTTGAGTTGCAGCGCATCTAACAAGCCCTCAAAGGCAAAATCTTTGAATACGACCTCTACATTCAACCGCTGACCAATTGCGCGCATGAGGGCCACATCAAAGCCATCAATCTGAAAGTCGGATGTGTAGTATGAGAAAGGAGGATAATCCGCCGAAGTACCGACCACAATTTTACCCGCGGCCTCAATGTCACGCCACTGGGGCTGCGGCGTGGCCACCGCGCCGGGCGACGTTGAAGCGGCCTGACAGGCAACAATCAGCTGCATGCTACATATGCACAAGGCCAACGTGATTATCTTTCTAAAATCTAGCTGCATTGTATTCTCCTTACTGATCAAGACTTAGGCAACCTCTGGCGAAGCCAGCCGCTTGCAGGGCCAGAACGCCTGGCACAAAACTTGCCAGCTCTGCTTTGAATTTAACCACAACTTGAAGCACCGTAAAAGTCTAACACTCTAGGACTTGTATAATATGGGTGGTTGTGCGCCGCACAGAGCCAGCATAGAATTAAAGACTTGTATAATATGGGTGGTTGTGCGCCGCACAGAGCCAGCATAGAATAGGGCAATCGCGTACCATAAAAAAGCAGGGTTAAAACCCGCGGCTGACACGGAAAAGCGGTCTCAACCGCTTGCCATTTAGCCGCGGCGCCGGCTTTTCATTGTCAGCTGCCGGATTTATCCGTTGCGATTACCAAGTTCGCAATGCCCTACAGCATAGAATGTAAAGTCGTGCATAATATGGGCGGTTGTGCGCCGCACAGAGCCAGCATGAAACTTAAGGATTTTCGCAAACCTGGCGTAAGCCACAAACTTAACATAGAGTACTATAAATTTTCATATTTTTTAATGTCATATTAAAGTTAAGCAAATTTATAGACATGTGCTAGTAGTTTTGATACACTACCGACAGACATTGTCTATATTTTGCACATATCCTCATACGCGTCCAGTACATAAATGCTGATTCTAACCATCACCTGCTATGCCCACCTTATCCCTTCGATTTCTGGGAGCGCCACAGATTCTTCTGGGCGACAAACCGGTCACCAAGTTTGTCACCAGTAAGGCCAAAGCGCTCTTAATCTATTTAGCATCTAATCCAGGAATGCACACGCGCGACGCGCTGGCCGGGCTATTCTGGCCAGATATGGCCGAATCCAGTGCGAAAAACAATTTGCGCCGCACGCTGCCCAATCTCCGACGGCTCGTAGGGGATCATCTCCTCATTAATAGCCGCACCATTGCTTTTAACCGCAAAGCAGACTACTGGCTTGATGTAGAGGACTTTACCAGTTCAGCGCTCGAATTGTCCGATAGTAGTAAACCCAAAACGATACCCTTAGAGATGTTGGCGGACAACGCCGCACTTTACAAAGGCGAGTTTGTGCATGGATTTAATGTACCGAACGCGCCTGAATTTGAGCAGTGGGTTTTAATGCAGCGCGAGCACTTGCGCGGGCAGGCAATCCGCATGCTCACGCAAGTAGCGCAGCGGTATATTTGGACCAAAGATTTTGAAGCCGGCCTTAAGACCACCAGACGCCTCCTCTACCTCGAACCCTGGTGCGAAATTGCTCACTATCAGCAAATGATTCTCTTGGCCCATAATGGGCAACGCGCGCTAGCACTGGCTCAATATGAGACTTGCCGGTCAATTCTACAAAAAGAATTCGGCGCCGAACCTTCTGCCGAAATGACGGCCCAGTACCAACGCATTAAGGCGGGGGCCCGCTCCACGATTGAAACAATCTTTCCCGAACATCCCCCTGGCGAACCGTTTGAGCCACCAGCTCATATACCATCAGGTCTACTAGAAGCCCTAGAGATTCAGCAGGCGGAATCTACAACGCAAGTTGACTGGGGCGATATTCCGCGTCAAGCCACATTCTATAATCGCCAAGCGGAAATCGCTCAGCTGCGGCATAGGCTTGTGGGGAATCCCCATAGCGTGGTTGGTCTCGTTGGCACGGGCGGTATGGGAAAGACCGTGTTGGCCGCACATATGGTTCGCATGCTGACGACGCGCGATGTGGAAACGGCTTCGCACCAGCGCGAAGCGCACTTCGACTATATCATTTGGCGCTCGCTGATTAATGCGCCTTCGCTTTTCACCATTGTGCGAAACTGGGTACAAATTCTGGCTGACGACCCTCCAACTCCGTGGCCCACTGATATCAATGACCTCCTGGATCTGCTCTTTGAATTGCTGCAAAAAAAACGCTGCTTACTGATTTTAGATAATCTGGAAAGTATTTTGCAGGAAGACACACACGCTGGCTACTTCCAAGATGGCCATGAGAATTATGCGGTTCTGCTGCGGCGCATGGGGGAAACGGTACATCGCAGCTGCCTCTTCTTTACTAGTCGCGAACTGCCCATCATTGTCTCTCAGCTAGAGCGTTCCCACCCTATGGTGTGGACGGAATATCTCAAGGGGTTCGATACGCCAAGCGGCATCCAATTGCTGATGGCTGAAGGCCTCATGGCGCCACAGGCTGAGCTGGCGCAGCTTGTGGAAGGCTACTCTGGCAATCCATTGGCGCTCAAATTGGTGGCGGAAACGGTGCAGTATCTGCACGGCAACAATGTAGCCGCATTTTTACAAGATCGCGCCCTCATCTTCGACGATATTCGCACGGTCCTCGATCAGCAGTTCAATCGGCTGCTGCCATTGGAAAAAGAGATCCTCTGCTGGCTGGCTATTGAACGCGAACCAGTACCCCTGCAAAAACTCTCCCATAATTGGGTGCAGCCTCCACCACAACGCAAGTTCTTAGAAGCCGTGCGCTCTTTGCAACGGCGCGGTCTCATTGAATACATAACCGAAGCGATGGCGACGAATGGGCGCAATGGCGCGCTGGCCGCGTTGACGCCTTGCTTCACATTACAGAATGTGGTCATGGAATTTGTCAGCGACCAAGTGGTGGAGCGTATATTTTCCGAATTGGTCAACACACCAATTGCTGACAGTCAACTTCAACACTCAAGCGTGGCCCAGTTTAAGCTCAATCGATATGGCCTCCTGAAAGCCCATTCGCAAATTTATATTCGCGATATGCAGGTCCGTCTATTGCTGCAGCCGCTGCTGCGTCGCCTTCTGGATCAGTGGGGCCGCACGCACACCGTAACCCATTTGCGACAGTGGATCGACTATTTGCGTAGAGAGCAGGTTGGGCTCACGGGCTATGCTGGCGCCAATATTTTGCACGTGCTTTTGTATTTGGATGTTGACCTTACGAATTGGGACTTTTCGCGCATTTACATCCGCCAGGCCGATCTACGCGCCACATCCATGATCAACGTCGATTTGCGCGGCGCCGACCTAACCGGGTCGACCTTTGCCAATATGATGGGTTCCGTAACGGCATTGGCGGTGAGCCCCAACGGACAGCATCTGGCATCGAGTAGTTCTGACGGTGAAATTTTTATCTGGCACACGCAAGATTATCAAATCCACTGTTTGCTACAAGGCCACAGACATGCGGTCAACTCGCTTTGCTTTGCCAATGATGGCAGCATACTCCTCAGCGGAGGCGTAGATGGATTTATCTATGTGTGGGATGTGGCGAGCGGCAAATTGATTCGTTCGATGACGAATCTGGACAAGTCCATAATCGCCATATCGCTACATGGTGACGGCATCTATCTGGCCGTAGCGCTGACCGATGAGACCATTCAAATTTGGAATTGGCAACAGACTGAACTGGTCGAAACGTTACACACCTCGTCGACCCTTGAAGATGTGACATTCAGCCCCGACGGCAAATTCTTGGTGAGCGTGGGTGATGAGCAACAGATCAACGTATGGAAGGTGGATAACTTTGAATTGTTGCATAGCCCGCAGGGCCACGCCGGGAAAATTCTGGCAGCTGCGTTTAATCCCAAGAGCAATCTGTTGGCTACGGCTGGTGAAGATAAACAAATATGGCTGTGGGACGTTGCCACCTTTCAGTTGCAGCAGGTGCTGACGGGTCACACGGATCTTGTCTTAGCGCTCTCGTTTAGCCAAAACGGAGACTTCTTAGCCAGCAGCAGCGCTGACCAGACCGCTCGCACCTGGAACCTACAGACGGGAAAGCTGGATCGTCTTTTCAATGACCACTATGGCTGGGTAAACAGCGTCACCTTTGGGGCAAATGACCAAACCTTAATTACCGGGGGATACGACCAGACCATTCGCGTGTGGGAGACACATAGTGGACAATTGCGGCTTGCCCTGAAGGGCCATCTCAAACGAGTCGACTTTATACGTTTTGGCGCAGAGGGACAATATTTGGCGGCCAGCAGTCTGGATGGCCTCGTCCATCTGTGGAATGTGCAGACGGCCACGTTGCATCATGTGTTAAAAGATTCTAAAGCCGCAACGCGTGGCCTGGTCTTTAATCGAGCCTGCACGCTTCTGGCCACCGCCAGTGATGATCACAATATACGTCTGTGGGATACACATACCGGACAACTGCGGCGGGTGTTACGTGGACACACGGGATTTGTGCGCAGCATCCAATTTAGTGCGGACGAACAATTTGTGATTAGCGGCAGCCGTGACTGTTCGCTCCGCATTTGGGAAGTATCCAGCGGTAAACTCATGCGTACCATTTCTGATGTCAACGCCACTATCCAATTCGCTTTTGCCGTTAGCCCCACGCGCCCCTATTTGGCCTATTG
>JACKBC010000044.1 GCA_020634755.1 Caldilineaceae bacterium
TGCAACAGCGTCAACAAAGCTTGTGGCGCATTGGTCACGGGTAGATTCCCCGCCTGGTCCTTTTCGCTGGGACCGTGACAAGCGGGGCAAGTGCGAATCTCGCCCGGTTGAAAAGTAAGCCAATAGCGTTCACGCACAATGCCGACGCCATCAGCATCGGTCAGTTGCCAGGTGAGCGCGCGCTGCGCCGGTACAAAGGCCGCTATTGAGCCATCTGCTGCTACCGTCATGCGTCCGGTTGTGCTGTCGGCCTGGAGGTCAGCATTGGCCTGCCGCGCGGTTGGGTCGTGTAAATATTGGGCAATGACGCGGCGTCCGGCCAACGGTTCGGTGTCGCAACAGCCGGTGAAACCGCGCAGTTGATCGCCCTGAAAAAATAGCAGGGCGGCCACATCATAGATGGCGCCGGGTTGGTTGGGATTGAGCGTCTCTACGCCATTGGGCACGCGCAAATTGAACGGCTGCTGAAAGTCAAAATCATCGCGCTCGGTCACGTTGCGCACCACGGCCAGGGCCAAATTGTTCTGCACAAGATAGTTTTGCAGCGTCGCCAGATCAACGCCGGCCTGGATCACCATCTGCTGCTCGGGCGCGCCAAGCGCTGGCGCGCGGGTCAGTGGCGGCGCCGGGCGGGCGCGCACTTCCACAGGGTTTAGCTCCCACAGAGCGCCATCATAGGTGATCAAGTCATCGGGCGACCAGTAGCTCAGCGTCTTGGTGATGCCACTGGTAATGGCGGCGCTGGCGGCCCAATAGCCGTCCGCGCCTTGTGTCAACAGGTTGATCCGAAACTCATAGCTCGAGTTGGTTACGTTATTGCCCGCTTCCTCCCCGCTATCCGCCGTGTGCACGGCCAGCAAGCCGCCATTGCTCAAAGGCAGCGGGTCGCGGAACAGCCCGGGATGGTTGGGGTCATCGGTAGTGGTGCGCGTGGTCACATAGGTCACTTGAATGTGATCGGCATTCACGGTTGGCGGTGCATCCAGGCTGACGATAGCGCCGGCGGCGTGGGTGCCAAACTCCTGGGCATCGACGCCATAGTAGCGGCCGGGCGTCTGGCCATCCTCCTTGATTTGGAACATGTTGAGGATGGGGTTGGGGTTAAAGCGGTTGAGCTGTCCATAATAATCGACCAGATTGTCGTCATTGGTAAAGGTGCGCTCGATATAGCTGTGCAGTTCATGACGACCCAGATGGTTGAGGATTTCACCTTCAGTGCCATCCTGGTTGATCATCCAGGGAAAGAACTGATTAAAGTCGTGACCCTGCAAATTGGTTTCGACCAGCAGATCCTGGCGGCAGCCGCGCGGCTCGGGGAAGACTTCGCCGCGCACGCCCAGCGTATAGGCAGCGGTGGCCGTTTCATCGCTATAATTAAAGGTGCCATAGCGGTTGCCGGCATCGTTACATTGATTGTCGCCCAGGCTGTCGTCATCATCGGCGTCGGCTTGCTGATCGCGCTGCATGTGGTCCCATTGGGTAAAGATCACGCGCCCAAACGAATCGATGATGGGCGTAAAATCACCCGAGGGGGCGTGGTTGAGCAAGCGCAAGTCGCCAGTGGCCGGGTCAAGGCTCCACACGCCGCTGACAGTGGGCGCCAATTCATACTCATCCCGCTGCGGATAGAGGTGCGCCGCCCCGTCGCGCGGGCGATCTGAGGTGAAGATGATGCGGTCGTCGCTGCCGTAAATCGGGCTGACGTTGTTAAACGCGGCGGGTTGATTGGGCACCTTAGTGATCACCGGCGTCTGGTTTTGGCCCAAGCCCGTGATCTCATACATTTGCCAAACTGCATCTTGCACCGTGTAATCGTATTGCTTGGTGGGCGCGCCCAGGATCATGCTGAAGACAGCCTTGGTCCCGCTCCAATGGACTGCCGGATCGCGCACGGCAATGGCATTCGGCCCCGCTTGCAAGCCCGTGGCAATGCCATACCCGGCCGCCGCCGTGAGGTTTTTGAGCGCCCCGTCCGGATAGCGAATCCACAAATCCCCGCCGCGCCCCACCGCGTTCATTTGACCCAGATGGTTGCCAAAGGTGGAACCAATGGTCGTAAAATCGGCGACAATTGGCACTTGGGTGACAAAGAGGATGGGGTTGGCAAGGGTAAGCGTTTGGCTCGCAGGGGCCGCTTGTACGAACAGGGCAGCAGGTAGGTTTGAGAGCAACAAACAGATCAAGCTACAGAGGAGTGTGGTGCGTAAATGGCTAAAACGGTAGGACATGCTTTCACCTTCCATTTGAGAATATGTGTACAGACGTGCTGCATTACAATATCCCCATCAGTGTCAGAGTGGTAGCAAATTTTTGCCAAAAATTCGCCAAAATGGAGAACCGGAGATGTTGCGAAGAAAGGTGATCTAGTCCGCGGTTTGTATTATACCCAAGCCGGAGTAGATGATACCATAATTATGTGAGGTGTGTGTATGAGTATTCAGGCGGGGGGCGCGGCCAATGTGCGTCGCATATGGGTCCACCAACATACTTGTCTCGGGTAAAGAATTATGCACACCCCTCAGTCATATAAACCTCAACAGCAGGTTCGCGTTTTTATACAGATGGCGTGCCGGACCGCGCAAAAAACTCATCTTGTAAGCGTTTGGCCTCAGTATCGGCTTTGATGGCGCGCACGGCCCGCACGACGGCAGCGGCCATTACATCGAGCATCTGCTCTCCAGCTTCGGCGGTGGCGTGGGCGGCGTTACCAGCATAGTGGGTGGGGTGGTCGGCATACCACCAGATGCCGGTCTGCACGCCGGCCTCTCGCAGATGCGCCAGCCGATTGCGCGCTTTGCCTTCATCGTCATCCGGCACCAGTTCCATATTCACCAAATCGGGACGCAGCGCCCGCATCATACTCGTTTCGCCGGGGCCGGCGTGGCCATCCTCTTCCCGCGGCCAGGGCAGCTGTAGCTCACTACCAAAGGCGGCAAAGAACGGATTGACCAGATAGACCACATAGTCGCTCGGCTTGTAGAGCTGCCGCATATTGTAAAAGGCAACCAGACCGTTGTTGCCGCCGTGCGCGTTGACAAACACAATCTTCTTGAGGCCGTTGCGGGCGATCTCGCGGCACACATTATCCAGCAGCTGGATCATGAGATCGCCGTCGATGCTAATGGTACCGGCCAAGTGGCGCGCTTCGGGGATCTGGGTAAAGATATAATCGGGGAATAAGATAACCTTTTCCTGTGCGGCCACGCGCTCCAAAATGCCGCGCCCTTCATACATATCGGTACCCATGGGCAGGTGATGCCCATGACGCTCAACGACAGAGAGCGCAATCAGACAGACGCCTTCGCATTCGTCAACGGCTGCGACAAATTGGTCGCCGGTGAGTTCTTCCCAACGCATGATGTGATTCTCCTTTGCGGTAATATCAGCAGATCGCCACGACACGAGATGGGGCCGGATTCACAAATCGAGACCGATGCCCGACCCGTCAACAGCGTTGCGATGTACTGAACATAAGATTTGTTGGTCAACTAGGGGAAAATGGCGCTGCGGCCTATTTTACCATTGACACGCAATTGCGCTGAATACGCAAATGGTTTCAGCACAATTCTGCCATTTATGCACTCAATTGCTGCTCTTGGTATAATCAACGCGAGCACCGTAACTCATTTCTCCCCTCGTTAACCAAAGGAAACCATATGAACGCCAATTCCATACGCTATCTGGACGACGGTACGGTTGAACTCATTGACATCAAGATCGGCGACCCCGCCGACAATGAAGTGCAGGTGCAGGGCGGCGCGTGCGGCATCTGCTCGTGGGATATTGCCACGGCCAAGCTGGGCAGCAAAATGAATCCCAAAGCGCCGGCTGGGCACGAAGGCGTTGGCTACGTGGCCAAAGTTGGCCGCAACGTCAAAGGGTTGCGCGAAGGGGATCGGGTGGCGGGCGGCGGCTTTGCCTCTCTGCGGAATTTGGCAGCCGAACGCGTCTACAAAATTCCCGATTCCTCGCTGGCCGATGAATATTGGATCGTCGAGCCGGTATCCTGCGCCGTAACCGGGCTCGATCATTGTCGCATACAGCCGGGTCACCGCGTCGCCGTGATTGGGGCTGGCTTTATGGGGCTGCTGATTCTGCAAGGGCTGCTGCACTCGCCCATTGAGCAGCTGGTCGCCATTGACATTGCCCAAAATCGGCTCGATTTGGCGCAGAAGCTGGGCGTTCCCGAAGTTCGCAACAGCGCCACGGCGGATCGGGAAGAGCTGGTACAAAGCCTGAAAGCCCGCGACTATGACGTGGTAGTTGATACATCAGGCAGTCAGGCCGGGTTGGATATGGCCACGGACATTGTGCGGCGGGGTGGGTTGATCAATCTCTTTGGCTGGCTCAAGGGCAGCAGCGCGGCGTTTGACCCCACAAAATGGCATCTCGGCGGCTTTACGGTCGTCAACTCTTCGCCTTCCTCCAGATTGCGCGATCCGTTCCCAGCGGCCATTCGGCTGATTCACCAAGGCATTATTGATCTGCGGCCACTGGTTACGCATGTGGAGGCGCTCAATAACTATCCCGCCTTGATGCAGACCATTGTGGCCGGCGATTCCAGCTATGTCAAAGGCGTGGTGACGTTGTAATTGCATGGTGCGGAACAAATTTCATAGGGCCATCGCGAACTTCGTAATCGCAACGGATAAATCCGGCAGCTCACAATGAAAAGCCGCCGCAGCGGCTAAATGGCAAGCGGTTGAGACCGCTTTTCCGTGTCAACTGCGGGTTTTAACCCTACATTTTTAAGGTACGCGATGGCCCTAACAAATTTCAAGCCGCCTATTGACTTGGCCCCCAAAATTATGCTACACTGGCACACGTTGAATTTGCGGTCAGCAGATCGCAACAGCATGCGATAGAGCTGGATTTACTCAACGTGACCGACTGCTCGATCGCCAACACCGTTGCGGTGTACTGACAATGACTTACGCGTTTCTTGTCAGCTCATGCTGACGCCCAGTTGGCGTAAGTCCTGTTGCCAACATTTCATAAAGTCAACAGCTTTGACGGGGACATATCCTCCGCACACCTTTGTGTACAGAGAGCGGGGCATTTGCTGAAAGCACCGCCACAACCCGCGGATGATGACACCCCTGAGCTAACCGGGGAACGCTGACCAACGTCAGCCAGTAGTCGGTTTCCGGAAGCGCCGGTTACAGCGCTGCGGTTTCTCTTGCCCGCTCTGTATCAAATTGAGCGCCCATCCGTAACTTTGGTTGTGCTTTGTGTGGCTTTGTCGAGTGACAAAAGTCGCTACCGAGATTTACGGACAGCCACGGCAGCACGTGCAAGAAAGACCGACAGAGGCTTGCCGTTGCAAGCAAATGGTGGTGGTACCACGAAGGTGATAAACCCTCGTCCTCCAAGTGAGGATGGGGGTTTTTTGTTTGGTCAGGAACACGTTTGTTCCTGACTCTTTAGAAAGGCCGAAACGAAGATGCAGGATAAAGATTCATAGGAAGACGCTTGCCCGGTTGGACCTGCGCAGGCGCTCTTCCGTAAACAACGGGGTGCAGGTCCGGAAAAACCTATCTGATAACTGGTTGATTGGGTGATTGGTTCATTGGTACATCCCAGACCCGATTCACGCAATCAGCAATTTTTAGGAGCGCACAATATGCAAACGAGATTAGAAGATCCACCACAACAAACGGACAGAGTTGAAGCCATTGAACACACGCGCAGCACTGAGCTTGGTCAGCACGTGGGTGAGCGCGTGTACGTGCAGGGCTGGCTGCACAATGTGCGCCGGCTGGGCGGCGTCAATTTTGTGGTGGTGCGGGATGGCTGGGGCACGGTGCAGGCAGTGACGGAGAGCGAGGACGACTTGGCGCCGCTGCGTCAAGGTGAACGCGAAGTGCAGCCCGAAAGTATCGTGCGGCTGACGGGTATGGTCACCGCTACACCGCAAGCCCCCGGCGGCTATGAGCTGCTGCAACCACAGCTTGAAATCATGGCGCCGGTGTGGGAACCGCTGCCGGTATTGATTAGCAAGCGTGAAGTCAAGGCCAGCCTGACCAATATGCTGGATCACGCGGTGACGGTCAATCGCCACCCGCAGCGGCGGGCCGTTTTTCGGTTGGCGGCGGCGGTAATGGCGGCTTTTCGCGAATATCTACACGGCCGTCATTTTACCGAAATTCAGACGCCCAAAATTGTGGCGTCGGCCACTGAAAGCGGCGCCAATGTCTTCAAGCTGGACTACTTTGGCGACGCGGCCTATTTGGCCCAAAGCCCCCAATTCTATAAGCAGATCATGGTGGGCGTCTTCGAGCGGGTATATGAGGTGGGGCCAGTGTTTCGGGCAGAACCGCACGACACGGCGCGCCACATCAATGAATATGTGAGTCTAGATGCCGAGTTTGGCTTTATTGAAAATCACTTTACGGTGCTGGCCATGCTGCGCGATGTGCTGGCGCACATTTTCGCCCAATTGGAAGAACGCTGTGGCGCAGAATTGACGTTGCTCCAAGCGCGGCTGCCGGTCATGCCGGCGCAGGTGCCGCACATTCATTTTGCCGAGGCCAAAACGCTCATCCACCAGCGGCACGGCCACGAGGTTGGCTACATGGATGAACGCGCGGAGCCGGACCTATCGCCACAGGAAGAGCGCTGGCTGGGGGCGTGGGCGCAACAGGAATTTGGCAGCGACTTTTTAGCCGTGACCGGATACCCCATGCGCAAACGACCCTTTTATACGCACGCTGACCCGACGCGGCCCGCCTATTCCAATTCGTTTGACCTGCTCTTCCGGGGGCTGGAATTGGTGACCGGCGGCCAGCGGCTACATCTCTATGCGGACTATCTCAATGCGCTGGCGACGGCCAATCTACCGACGCAGCCATTTGAGAGCTATCTGGAAGCATTTCGCTATGGCATGCCGCCGCATGGCGGGTTCGCCATTGGGCTGGAGCGGCTGCTCATGCAGCTCCTGGATGTGCCCAACCTGCGGCTCACCACGCTCTTCCCACGCGATCTAAATCGCGTGGCTCCATAACATAGGTCCCAAAAACCACGGCGCCCGCGTGTCGCAAAAAGCGTTACGCGGGCGCCATGACCAGTTTGATAATCAGCTCTATGCAGGTTCTGCCTGCATATCGAGCACGGGGGCTGAAGCTTTAAGAACTTCGGCATCTTCCACTTTTACTTTTTGGATGCCGCGCATCAGTAAGAGCGGACACGGGGCGCCGTGCAGCACTTTGGCCGCTATGCTCCCATAGGCCCACCGCGAATAACCAGAGCGACCGTGCGAACTCATGACAATTAGGTCGATCTTGTCGGCCGCGGCGCGATCCAAAATGGCTTTGCCTGGCTCACCCGTCACAATCTCAGACGAGCTATGCACCTGCGCCATATGCAGGCGATCGCCCATGTTTGCCAGATAGTTGCGGGCATTGGCCATGCGGTTGGTTTCATACGACTCGCTCGGCAAATAGGTCTGGTCCAAAAGCTGCTGATCGAGATACGTTAACTGCTGGAGCACATGGAGCATCAGCACATCCGCGTTGGTTTGTCGGGCCACATTCTCGGCTAGCGGCAAGGCCTGCTCGGCCAAATCGGACCCGTCCAACGGCAGCAGAATGTGATTGACCGCATAAGGCGTGCTTAGATCCAGATCCGCACGCAGCAGCAAGATGGGCTGATCCGCCGTGCGTATGACACGGTCGGCCACGCTCCCCAGCATCCAACGCGAAAAGCCGGTGCGGCCGTGCGTAGTCATGGCGATCAGATCGCACTGCTCGTGGGTAGCCACATCAGAAATGCACTGGGCGGCATCTCCATGCAGCAGGTGTGTGCTCACCCGATAACCCTCGTTTTGCAGCCGTTCCTGAATCCCGGCCAAATATTCACGGAAGCCTTGTTCAATATCTTCCATCAGGCGCGAAATCAGCAGCGGTTCATCAGAGGCCATGGCGTATGTATACATACTGGGCTCAATGGCGCCGACGAGCAGCAGCTCCACCTCTTTGTTCCTGGCAAACTGAGGGAGGTAATGCAACACACGCTCCGCTAATGGCGAAGTATCCAAAGGAATAAGAATTTTGTGAAACATAAATAACCTCCTGCTCGAAAATATGTCCAAGAAGCTCATTGGGGCCGGCTTGGCCAGATAGTGCTGCGCTGGCCCCAATAAACGCTGCGGCATATTGATGGTATCTCTCGCATCTATGTGGCATTTCAGTAACGCTTTGGCAATACACAGTAGATCGCAATGGCATGAGATAGCGTAGGATTCAACTATCGAGACCAAAGCCTGTATCGCCAACACCGTTGCGGTGGACTGACACAGAAAAGATGCGCTCAATCACATTGTACATCGCCCACCACATTTTTACACTAGGCAGTCGTCCAGGGGTTCCCCTGTCCGAATGACTAGCTGCATCGTCATCCGGCCGCCAAACCTACACGCGATCAAACCAAGTTAGAAACTTATGTTACGCAAGCCTAGAGGAAAGTCGGCGAGCCGACTTTCCTGTATCTCTCTAGCAGACTGGCTGTCGCTGCGTAACGTGAGTTAGAAATAGGAGTTACGCCATTCGTCACAAGATAAGGATTGATGACGAATGTCAAATGTTGAAATGGCCGATAAAGAGGGCCAGAAATTGCCATAGAGCCAGCCAACGAGTAGGCTAGAAGCATGGCAAAGAAAAAAGCAAGTTCAGTGCGGCATACACGCTCGAATCAGGTGGCTCGAGGGCAGAAACAGCCCACGTTGGCGCCAGATGAGCAGACTGCCCAGCGGATTCAGGAGGTCATTCACCCTGCAACGCTGAGGCAGGTAGCGTACTACCAAGAATTGGGGTTGCGTGAGCGCACCCTGACCCTACCCGTGATGGTTGCTGTGGTGATCAGCTTAGTCTGGCGGCAACTGGCATCGGTCAGCGAAACGTTGCGTGTGCTGCAGACGGAAGGGCTGCTTTGGACTGACCCGACTCATGTCAGCCAACAGGCCATGTCCGAACGGCTGCGGACCTTTCCAGCCGAGTTGTTCCAGCGTGTGTTGCACGATGTTTTGCCGATTATGCAGAGCAAGTGGCAAGCGCGCAGCCGTCCGTTGCCCCAGGAGATTGACTGGGCTTTACAGCACTATGACCAAGTGTTGGCCGTCGACGGATCAACGCTGGACGCATTGGTCCGTCGGGTTGGCCTGCTGCGCGATCGGCCTGACCATCCGCTTGCAGGACGCATGATGGGTCTGCTGGATGTTACCTCCCGGCTACCGGTTCATCTCTGGTACACCGAGGATGACCAAGCACACGACCAGCGTTTCTGGGATGAGATTCTGGCGGTTTTGCCTGCCAAGACACTCCTGCTTCTCGACCTGGGGTTCACCAACTACAAAGTCTATGCCCAGTTGATGGCGCAACAGGTGACCTTCATCACTCGTTGTAAGTCCAACGCAGCCTATCAAGTGCAACAAGTGCTCCAAAAGCGTGCCCATCTTCACGATACCATCGTGCTTTTGGGTCGAGAGCAATTGCCTATCCGGCTGATCGAGGTGCAATACCAGGGCACATGGTATCGCTATTTGACGAGCGAACTTGATCCCGAACGCTTGCCTCCGCTCTATGTTGTCGCTCTCTACTGGCAGCGTTGGCGTATCGAAGATGCCTACAAAACCGTCAAGCGTCTTCTGGGACTCGCCTATTTCTGGGTCGGCTCCCTCAACGGCGTCGCTTTACAACTCTGGGCCACTTGGCTCATGTATGCCATTTTGGTCGATTTGACTGACGATGTTGCCGATATGCTTGCTTTGCCTTTTAATCAACTCTCCTTGGAAATGGTTTATCGTAGTCTCTATTTCTGCACCACCGCCTTTCAGCGCGGTGAAGCCGATCACACCGTTACTTATCTTGCTGATAACGCCAAACTCTTTGGCCTCATCAAGCGTAAACGCAAACCCGATTCACTATCTTTACTCAATTTGACTATTCTCGAATCACCTTAACTTGTGACGTATGGAGTTACGCATTTCAGTGCTGTTCAGAAGAAGTTCGACTTCTGAGAGAAGTCGAACTTCTGGGTCAACTGCGTAACATGTGTTAGAAACACAAAAACCGGCATAACAGTCGAGCAAAAGCGCTCCCGTGCGCTGCACTGGCCAGATAGCCAGCCGCATTACAGCCCTGTTGCGGCCCACGCGGCGCACAGGATGTCTCACGCCAACCCCAAGCGGGTGTACTGCTCTGCCGGCGCGTCATTTTCCGCCATGAGCTTGACCATGAGGTCGATCATGCGCGTTTCAGCGGCGGCGTCATCCAGCGGATGCTCTTGGTTTGGATCATTGGCCAGATCGTAAAGCAGCGTCGTCAGGGGATGGCCACCGGCCCAAGCGCGGCCGGGCAGCTGCATGACTTTGGCGCCTTTGGTAAAGCGAAAAGGCCCGGCCACTTCAAAATCGGCAAAGAGTTCGGGCTCGAAAAATTTACGCATGTGGGTGGGCATGAGCGTATATTGATAGAGCGGCGCGTTCTCCTGGCTGGCCGGGGCGCGCATGTAGACATAGCGGCCGTCAGTGCAGTTGACGTGGCCGCCGTGATGGCCAAAGAGGATGGCTTCACGCGTGGGTGCGTTGTGGGCCACCGCATCGGCCAGCGGAATGCCCTGCATATCGGCCGGCAATGGCACGTCAAAATAGTCGAGCAGCGTGGCCGGCAGATCGATCATCTGCGTCAAGCCGTCGGCAGTGGCATTTTGGCGGCGGCTGCGCGGGTCCCAGATAAAGAGCGGCGTGTGGGCAATTTCATTGTAGAAGGGATGCGTATTTTTGGCCCACCAATCATGCTCACCCAGCAAAAAGCCGTGGTCGGTACAGACAATAAGCATGGTATCGTCCCACAAATTGTAGCGATCAAAGGCATCCAGCACCTCGCCCATGTAGGCATCGCACATGGAAAGCAGCGCCGCATATTCATAGATCATGTGCTGCACCTCCTCTGGCGTCTCCTCCACGCCGCGATAAGGTGGCCAGTCAAAATGGCGGCCATTGTACGCGTGGGGATAGAGATCTTTCCACTTGCGCTGGCTAAAGAAGGGCTCATGCGGGTCGAACGTTTCGATCTGCAAAAACCAGTTGTCCGCGGCCTGGTTGCGACGGATAAAGTCGAGCCCATTGGCAAAGGTGCGCGGCTGCGGCTGCGTCTCTTCCGTGGGCATAAATTGGCGGTTGACCCAATCTTGCCGCCACATGTTTTTAACCAAATGGGGGTCGGAATTGGTCGAACGGCGCTCCACCACCACTTCGGGAATCTCCGGATCGGCCAGCTGCCCCTTCCACGGATCGCCCTCCTGGCCGCGCTCAAAATCCCAGGTGGTGTACCGGTTGTGATAGGTCATGCCGCCATCTTCAAAATAGTGATAGTGGTCGGTGGAAAGATGCGAGTGGATGCCGTGGCGCTGCAACAGCTCGGGCATGGAATCGTCAAACGGCTCCAGCGGCCCCCAACTGCGATGCAGAAAATTGAGGCGTCCGGTGTGCAGCTCGCGGCGGGCGGGCATACAAGGCATGGAGCCCACGTAGCAATTCTCAAACTTGACCGAACGATCGGCCAGACGCTGGAAGTTGGGCGTGTGCGTCCACTGGCAGCCATAGGGGGAGAGCATATGGCGATTTAACGTGTCGAACATGACCATCACGGCTTTCATCTGGTTTCTCCTTTGTATTGTGTGAAAACTTGCAAGGTAAGCGCAGTATAGCAGAGACTGTTTACAGAGAGAAAAATGGCTGCGAAATCTGTTTTCCACGCCGTCAAGCGCGGTGGCGCGGTGGATTGGGAGCAGCGCAAGTGGCTGCCCGAGGCGCCGCTGGGTAAGGCCATGAACTAGGTGGCACACATGAAAAAGGAAGCTATTAAGGCTAATCCAGAAAAATAAATATACAGGCTATAAAGGTTTGCCGGATTCGCTTGCGGGTTTTCCAGTATATTTTATTTTTGGAAAACTTAAATAACCACGACTTACGCAGCGCCAGTGGATCGCCAGACGAGAACAGCTTGGCTGACTTGGCAGTTTTCTCTCTAGGCTTGCGTAAGTCCTAATAACAAAGGAAAAGTGACTATGCTTACCCATATCAATAGTAAAGAACATCCAGAACTTGTCGAAAAATTTAAAGAGACCGTGCGCAACATTTTCCCGATTCTCTGCTTTACGCCAGCCGAAACCGAAGCCTTTATTGCCGAATTTGACCCTGAATATGACGATAACATTTATGTTTATAAAGATGCCCAGGGATGCTTGACCTTTTGCCGATATACTCATCACGGCGCGTTGGCCTGGTCGATCCAATTTGTCATTCCCGCAGTGTGGGCGAATCGCTATGCAATGGTCTCCGGCGCTATTGCGCAAATCAGGAATGATTTTCTGGCCGCCCACACTGCACTGGAACTGCGCATGCGGGTCGACGAGCAAATGCCTTCCCATGCGGCCTACTTTATGGGGATGCTGCCGGGACTGGGCTTTGAGCTGGCTCCGCGCGTAGGTATGCGAGCTGACTATGCGCTGCTTGACGAGCTGGATTTGCCGGCATTGCCGCCCGGCATTGCCGAACTGCCCTTTGAAGAGGCGCGCCTTGCTGAATATCCAGAACTATTCTTTCAAGTGGACAGTGTCTATCATGAGGGATATTCGCCCGAAAAAATCAATCACGAACGCGCCATGTTTGAGGATTACATCCCGCGCGCCTGTGAATCCGAAAACATTCGGCCCACCTGGACATTGCTGGTCAAAGATGGCCAGCTCATCGGCGCGTCCTTCGGCGGTGCGTGGGATGATGAGCTGTCGATTGAAGAAGTGGGCATATTGTCCGCCTACTATGGCCAAGGACTGGGGCGCTATTTGACCATCCGCTGCATGCAAAAACTGCGTCAACACTATGGGGGGGAGGACAAATATTTCATGCTGGGTACCTTTCGCACATACACGCGCGCCCTCAAATTGTATCACCGGTTGGGTTTCACCATTGACAAGATTGAATCGTACGCCACGCTTGCCAACCAATCAACGAAGTGACCAGCGACTGAGCTAGCACCTTACCGGAGAGAGCGATCAAAGTAATTTTTGTACGCGGATTCTGCGGATTAGCACGGATTTTTGTACTGGTGAGCGACATAGGGCAACGAATTGACAGGGACTTTTGGCCATTTTGACGCTTAAATCTGCGAAAATCAGCGTTGGCGAAACGCCCGCCTTGCGAACATCCGCGTACAAAAATCTTCTCTCCGATAACCTCCCAGCCACGTGACCAGGCAACATCTATTCGCATGGCTCTTTTATGATTGCCAAAGTTGTGAGATACTGTGCCGTGATTGCGATGACAGCCTACAAATTACAGATTTCGCAAGAGGTGACTGTATTCAAAAAGGAGCTAACACCATGAGCATGGAAGGGAGAAAATTCGCGTCGCGCCAGGAAATCATAGAGGCGCTGAAAGAAAATGGCCGCGATCTAACCGGCGCCGACATGAGCGGGCTGGACCTTTCGGAGATGAAGTTGGCCGGCATGAATCTAAAAGGCGTGGATCTGCACGACGCCAATTTGAGCCACGCGCTTTTGGCCGGCGCCGATATGAGCGAAATGAATCTGGCCAACGCCGATCTGAGCGAAGCACGCATCTTTGGCGCCAACCTACGTGGCGCCAATCTGAGCGGCGCCAATCTGCACGCCGCCAAGATGGCTGGCGCCGACCTGCAGGACGCCAACTTGACCGGCGCCGACCTGAGCCAAAGCCGCATGATGGGCATCAATGTGGAAGGCGCCGATTTCACCGACGCAATTACCAGCGAAGCGCGCGCGGCTGGCGTATCGTGGGATGAAGCTAAAGTGGCGCCCGCTGATCTGCCAGAGTCCATCCAACCGCCGCGCTGGCTGCCGCTATTGGTTCTAAGCGTTATCGTGGGGCTCTTCTTCTTGTTCAGAGGAAGAAAGAGCAAGGCGTCTTAAATTGTATGGTTATTTGTTGACAAAATCAACTAATTACTTGATAATATCATACTATAATCGCTTGTTCCTCCTTCTCTGCAAAGGCAACCACCATGTCCACCGAAATACCGTTACAGCAAATCGAAGCTATGCGTCACTTTAACCGCTTTTATACCAAGCAGATCGGCGTGTTGCATGAGGGGCTGCTCAGCAGCCGTTTTTCATTGGCAGAAGCGCGCGTGCTCTATGAATTGGCACATCACGAGCAGGCTACTGCCACCGAACTGGGTAGCGAATTGGGGGTGGATGCAGGCTATTTGAGCCGCATTCTCAACAGCTTCGAAAAGAATGAGCTGCTGCTCAAAGAGCCATCACCACAGGACGGCCGCCAGAATCTGCTTTCGTTGACGCCCCAGGGCGAAGCCGAATTCGCCGTGATCAACCGGCGCTCGCGCGCGGAGATTGGCGAGCTGCTCAACACGCTCAGCGCAAATGAGCGCCAGCGGCTGGTTGACGCCATGCAGACCATCCAGCAAATTTTGAGCGCGCCGACAGAAACGGGCGCGCCCTACGTGCTGCGCCCCCATGAGCCGGGCGATATGGGCTGGGTGGTGCAACAACACGGGCAACTCTATGCACGCGAATATGGCTGGAACGAACAGTTTGAAGCGCTGGTGGCCGGCATTGTGGCCCACTTTATCCAGAATTACGATGCGCAAAAGGAGCGCTGCTGGATGGCCGAGCTGGACGGCGAAATTGTGGGGTCTGTCTTCGTGGTCAAGGCATCGGACACGGTAGCCAAGCTGCGCATGCTGATTGTACATCCCAAAGCGCGCGGGTTGGGCATTGGCGCCCGGCTGGTGGATGAGTGCATCCGCTTTGCGCGCCGCACGGGCTATCAGACGCTCACCCTTTGGACCAATAGCGTGCTCACCGCCGCCCGCCACATCTATGAAAAGGCCGGCTTTGAACTGGTGGCGGCAGAACCGCATCACAGCTTTGGTCACGACCTGGTGGGTGAGACATGGGAACTCCCACTGTGAGCCGGCTGCCGCTGCCTACGCTGGCCGCTCCCACCAAAACGCCGTTGGTCATGGCGGCCAGCATGGGATGTTTGCACTGATCTGTTAATCGCGCGGATTTACACCATAAGCCAATTCTGGGAGCCGCAAAGAGCGTCACCCGCGCTGTGCACTCCAAGGGTGTTGCATAATATCGCGTAGCCCATCCTCATCAATTTCGATCCCCAACCCTGGCGCTTGTGAGACCGCCACACAGCCATCCTCATCTAAAACAAAGGGATGCTTTAGATAGCCTTTGCCAATATATGTTTTGCCATTTTCGCGCCAGTCGTTGACCTCATTATGTTCTTGGACCAGAAAATTTGGCAAGCAGGCATCCAGCGCAATCGAGGCGGCCAGCGCCACCGGGCTTAAGGGCGCATGAAGCGCTACTTTAGCGTAAGCCGCCTCGGCCATGGCGGCAATCTTTTTGCATTCGGTAATGCCACCAGCGTGGGCCAAATCCGGTTGCACAACGGCCAGCGCGCCCTTGCGCAGCGCATCAAAAAAGACCCATTTGCCCATCCATCGTTCGCCTGCCGCAATGGGTGCGCGGGTGCTTTGGGCAATTTGGTCAAGAATATCGACCCGTTCAACAGGCATTGGCTCTTCAATAAAGAGAGGCCGCAGAGGCTCCAAGGCCGCAATCATCTGCATGGCAACACGTGGGTGTGGATTATGGATATCCACGGCCACATCAACTTCCGGACCGGCAGCCGTTTTGATGGCGGCAAAAATTTCAGCCCATCGATCTATCTGGTTTGTTGCCTCCAGCCCTTCACCAGGACCGAAATGGGCTTTCAATACCTTAAAGCCCCACGTTTCCACCAACGCCCGCGCGCACGCCGCCCACGCCTCCGGCTCCATGCTGCGCTGCGACGTCGCAGCAGTATGGCCAGCGCGATAGGGCTGCCCCGGCTCAACGGCATGGGGGAGAGCGCTGGCCGTGGCGCGGTAGATGCGGATACGCTCCCGACACGCACCTCCCAACAATTGATGAAGGGGCATCCCAGCATCTTTTCCGACAATATCCCACAGGGCCATGTCAATGCCGCTCAATGCGCTCATGGTGACCGGACCGCCTTTATAGCCAACACCAGCGCTGTACATCTCATCCCACAACAGCTCAATCTGTCGTGGATCGCGGCCGATCAGCAATGGCTCCAGCCGGTAAACCTCAGCGATCACCGAATCGGCATGGTTTTCTAAAAAGGGTTCGCCAATGCCGGTCACCCCGCTATCCGTATGCACAAAGAGCCACACCCAGCTAGGCGGGACTTTCTGAATTTCAAATTTGGTAATTTTCATAACTTTATCTCTTCTCTTCTGAAGCCTGCATGCAGCGGGCATACCTGCTTGTTCAGCTGCATTTCTGGCGCGGGCAGCGTACAAAAACCACGGCCGCATACCTGGAACCAGATATGCTCATTGCATCTATATCAGGGTCCAGGTATGCGGCCAGAGAAGCTTATCAGCAGTTGCGCAAAACAACAATCTGCCGAATGGAGTCGTATGGCAATTCCATTTGGCAGATTGGCTGCGTACGATTGCCCGTTAAGGCGCATTGTGGCGGCTATGGGCTACGGTCAATCCTCGGTAATGAGCGGCAGATAGATCAGTTCGGTCACCGTCGTGGTAATCGTCGTGGTAATCGTTGTGGTGAGCGCCGGGGTAATCACTGTGGTTGCCGTGACCGGCTGCGTGACCGCCACATCCTCAGGCGCCACGGTTTGTGACGCCCCTTGCTCTGGCACGGCAGCATCCGGTGCGGCGACAACATCATTTACCGCATCGACCGTGACCATCGGCAGATAGAGCCGGCTGGTGATATCCGCCGGGGCAAGCGTGACGGTTAACGGTGGCGTAGCCGCAGGATCGGGCCCGATCTCGGCACTCTCTGGCGCTGCGTTCTCTATATCGGCGCCAGCAACTGCGCTTTCCGCCGGCCGCGTCACCTTGGCGTTCTGCGCCGCCAAGAACCATTTGCCAATCAAAACACCGGTGGCGTTAGCATTCTGCTGGAGCGTGATCAGCCCATTGGGGGCCACAACATAGGCGTTCAGCGCGGCGTTCTGCGCAACACTCACGGCAGCGGGGAAGTTGCCACCTTGGCTGCTGGCTCCCGCCACATAGAGCACGATCTGAGTGGCATCGACCGCGGTGGCGCCCGGCGCGGGGCCGACAAACGCGTTCTGGCTCATGGCCACGACGCCGGCAATGCGCACTTCACTGGGGGCCGCAAAGTGGATCCTGGCGCCCTGACTCACGTTCCAACCGGCAAATTGATAAAGCCCGCCGCTCAGCACCAATGTGGCATTGTTGCCCACCGTCAGCGCACCATAGCTGCCCGCGGCCAGGGTCTGGTTGCCGTTGACCGTTACCGCCTGTGTACCGGCGGCAATGGCCGGCAGCGCCGGTAGGCTAGCCCGCAACGGCAGCACCAGCGGGGTCGTGCGCGTGCCGTTGACCGTACCTTTGCCCGTTAATTCATTGTAGCTTGGGTTGTAGATCAAGGCTTTGTTCTCGACCACAATGCTGTCGGCCAGCACGCGACTATTGGCATCCTGCATCTTGGCGTTCTGGCTGAAGCTCGCCTCAACGTTGTTGCGCAGGAATGGCCCACTGCTTGTGGTGTTGACGCCCACATCACCACGCACCACCGCGCTGTTTTGCTCAAACGCCACGCCTGCCTCGGCAAAGACCGCGTACTTGGCCAGCTGCACCGTCAGGTGAACCGTGGCCGAGGCCGAATACGCCTGACCATCCCACGCGCGGTAGATAAAGGAGTCAGGGCCGGCATAGCCCGTGTTCGGCACGTACGTCAGATTTGGAGCCAGGCCAAGCAGGAAGCCGTGTTGCGGTGGTTCGACAATTTGATAGCGCAAGGGTTCGTCGTCGGCGCCTTGCAGCGTCACGTTGACTACCCCATTTTCTCCCACCATCAGCACCTGATCCCCCGCTACGGTCGGCGCGGCGTTGCTCACATGCCAGACGTAGCGGGTGGCCGGACCACCAGTTGCGCGCACCAGGAAGGTGTGGTGACCATTGCCCAGCTTCTCATAGCGCTGGGGGCTCGTACAGGCGCTGTAGCTGCTGCCATCCAGGCTACACGTAAAGCCGCTGGCGCCGCTGGCGTTGAAGCTAAAGCTGGCCGTGCGGTCGGTGGTCTCGGCAGCGGGCTGGGCGGTCAGCGTGGTGGCCAGCGTCGTTACATTGACCGTCCAGCTGTAGCTGGCCGGCGTCAGATCCGGTGAGCCCAGGCTGTTGAGCGCGGCCACGGCGAAGGTGTGGCTGCCGTTGCTCAGATCGGTGAGCGTCCAGGGGCTGGCGCAGGGAACAGCCGCTGCATCATCTAATCGACACTCAAAGGCGACTGCGGCGGCATTGCCGGTAAAGCGGAAGCTGGCGCTGGTGCTGCTGGTCGTGCTGGCCGGTGTTTCGGTCAAGGTGGTATCGACAGCCGCGCCACCAACGAGATCGGTATCCAGCGTTTCGCTGATCGTGCTGACATTACCGGCTGCGTCGCTGGCGAGCACCGTCACCGCCAGCGGCTTCCCTTCGGGGTCATTCACCGGATAGGCAATCTGCCACTCGCCACCGACAAGATTGGCCGCGGCAAAGGGCTGGTCGTTGACCTGCACCTGCACCGCGACAACCTCCGTATCATCGCTGGCGGCGCCGTGGAAACGCAGCATGTTGCTCTGCGCACCGTAGCTGTCCCCAATGGTGAGTTGTGCCTGGGCCAACGCCGCAGTGGGCGGCTGGCGATCCATGCGGAATGGGACAACGACCGACTCACTTTGCGCACCGCTCCAGTCAGTCGTCCGCGCGCGCAGGCTGTGTACAGCCGCGTCGGCGACGGTCACAGATGCGGTCTGCACTGTCGTTTTGATCCCGTCGCGCTGGGCAAAGCTGATGGTGTTGACCGGCGTACCGTCGAGCAAAATCACCATCTCCTTGAGCGGCTGATCTGACCGCGCCGCCACACTAACCTGAATGGCGCCCGCGCTGTTAACGACACTGTTGGTTGTCGGGGCCAGGATCGTAGTTTGTAACGCGGTGGTGGCTGCGGCTTCGACTATGCTGGCTTCGACAAGCTCAGCCTGCGTAGCGGTAGCTGAGCCTGCCGTTGCATTCGCCGTCGTGCAGTGACCATAGGCATCACAAGCCGTCAGTGAACCGATGGGCGTCGTATTGTCTACCCAGACGGTGTAAGTGTTGACCAGCGTGCTGAGCAGCGCCAGATCCGGGAAGCGCGCTTGCAGCACCGCATCGGTGTTGAAACCGCGGCGCGGGGGCTGCTGGGCATTACCAGCGCAGTCAAAGCTGCTTTCATCCAGCAAGAAGTCCGCGGCGCGACAGGTATAGGTCATCTCGTAGCGGGTGCGATTGGTGGCCGTGTCCAGATAGCTCTGTCCCGTGGCCCGTCCGCTCAGCGTGACGCGCGGGGCAACGGTATCGATCAGACCGCGCCAGGCGCTACTGCTCAGCACTTCGTTGCCCAGCATGTCGCGGCTGCGCAGATCGATCTGGTAGATGCCTTCGGCGGTCGGGACCGGTTGGCTCCAGGTGGTACTCGCTACACCATTACCCCGTTGGGCCAGGGTGGTGGGTTGCCAGTTGACATCCGCCGAGCGATAGAGCGTCAACACTTCTGCCGGGGTCAAGGCATGGTTAAAGATGGCGATCTGATCGTAGGTTGAGCTACCATTCGACTGGGCCAGGGTGATCGGCAGGTTGCTGCTCGCAGCGCCGGTGAAGGCAGCACTTTTCACGAGGGCGCCATCGGCATAGAGCGACATGGTGCCCGCGCCGCGATCGACGACTGCCACCAGATGATGCCATTGTGAATCGCCCGTCATGGTCGGGCCGTTCAGGAACGCGCCACCAGCAAACCAGGTGTATTGCCAGCTTGTACCCGTGGTCGAGACCATGAGGTAGTAACCGGTTGTACCTGGCTTGGTCAGCAGGGTTGCGCTGGAGAAGTTGCCCAGGTTGTTGGGCGTCAACTTCACCCATCCCTGCACGCTAAAGCTCTGCGTCTGGCTGAAGTTCAGATGGGGCGCGTCGGCCACGGTCAGCTCGCCAAATTGGGAGATCCCCTGCCCCATGCGGCCGGGCAGTACATCTGGACATTGGGTACAGGTGACGGCGTTTTGTTTGGCGGAGCGATCCGTCCAGTTTGCTTCACCGGGTTGATCATCCATTGGCAACAGCAGCACGGTATCGGTATAGGTGGCCATTTGGTCCAGCGCCACAAACGCGATCTCGGCGCTGTCGATGCCCGCGGCGCCGCTTTCGGTCAGCGTGCCCGCAATGTCACCCGCGGTCGTGATGTCGCTGGTCAGTTCACCCGCGTTGGCGCTGGTCTGTGTGACGATAGCGCTGGGTCCACGGCCATCGACATTGATCCGCCCGACATAGAGTGCGGGCAATTGGTTGCCGACGTTATCAGTCAGGCGCAGCGTCACCGAATAGGCGCCGGTGGGGTCGGGGGTACCGGCGCCAAAGCGATAGTTCATGGTCCACTGGTTGCCCGCTGGGGATGCGGTGACTGGTTGCCAGCCATTGCCAACCACGGTATCGTCAACACCGACCAGACGCACTTCAATGCGTTGCACCCCGCTGCCGGCCTGGCCACCGATTGCCGGATCACTGGCTGCGCCAAAGACGGGGATATAGAGTTGGCCATTTCCAGCCAGATAGGCTTTGGCAAGCAGCGGTGGGTCGTTGGCGGGATGGGGCGTCGCGCCCTGATTCAACAGCGTCCCGGTTGGCGGCGTGCCGTCGACAATCACGTTGACGCCGTTACCCACCGTTTCGACATTGCCCACGCCGTCGGTTGCGCGTGAGCGTACATTGTAGACTCCTTCGGGCCCGACCACCAGCGGCCAGGTCCAGGTTTCGAGACCAGTGGCCCGCTGCCAGCCGCCATTGTTGACATTGACATCAACCTGGGCAACGCCTGCCGTGCGGTCACCAGCGTGACCACCGATGATCACGGTCTGCTGGGCATTGGGCTGCACTTTGACATATTGATTGTTCTGCACCGAAGTCACTGTAGAGGTAGGAATGTCGCTGTCAACGATATAACGCAACGAACCGGACGCGGTCACCGCGCCGCCGCGGTAGTCGGGTTGATAGACCTTGAGCTTGGCCCACTGCACCGCGCTGCCGTTGGCGTTGGGGGCCGCAGCTACACAGTAATTCTGGTTGGTGCGGTCATAGAGCGCCTTGACCGTCTCCGCTTGCAGCGCGGTGGCGTAGAGTTGCAGGTTGTCGAGTTCACCGGTAAAGCGCCGCGCGTTGCTGCGGTCGCTGCCAAGGCGGATGTCATTGCGTGCCGTCATGCTGGCCGTGCCCGCGCTGCGTGTGCCGACGGAATTGCCATCGACATAGAGGGCAAGCGCGCCGCCCTTGCGATCGCGCGTCGCCACCACAGAATGCCACCGGTTGTCATCGATGCGGGTGGCGCTGACAACGCTTTCATTCGTGTTGAGCAGGATGCCGGGGCGACCGTTGCTCAACCAGATCGTAAAGCCGCCGTTCTGATTGGCCCCCTGGTCGAAGATGATCGTGTCCTGTTGCGTAAAGGCGGGGGCCTTGACCCAGAAGGCTACGCTGAAGTCATCGCTCAGCGCGCGGTTGATGGTCAGGAAGTCATTGATCCCGTCAAAGCGCACAGCATAGTCGGAGGCCGGGTCGCCCACGGCGTTGCCATTGGGATAGGTGGCGCCGGCCACGCCCGCCTGCGGGCAACTGTTGCCGCTACAGGTGGCGTTGACCCCGCTGGCGCTATCGACAAAGGTGGTCGCGCCGGGCAGTTCTTCAAAGCGCAGATCGCCGACCGGCACGGCACTGGCCGCGGGACAGGCCAGCGCGCTGCTGGGATAGCTCCCAACCGCAAAGGCGCTGCGGGGCGCGGTGAGTTCGTTCAGGCTGAGCGAGAGCGGTTTGAATTGCAGTGTATTGGCGCTGTCATACCAACCAACCAGCCAACTGCGCGTGGGGCTGTTGTAGGCAGCCAGCACTTGCGTTGGGCTGCCAACGCCGAGGTCAACAGACGATGACGAAGCGCCATCGACGGTCTCAAATTTGGCGGCACTGATCGTGCCGTTGCCATTCGCATACGTCAGTAACCACTGGCCCGCACTCGGTGCATAGGCCAGCCCCAACGGCAGCTCTTGATAGTACGTTGGGAGCACAGTAGTGCTGGCGTTGGTCGCCACGACACGGTAGTCGGTGCCGATGGGCGTGGCATCGGCTCCAAAATCGCGCACCGCGATCTGGGCGCCATTGCGCACGGCCAGCCGATAGCGATCACCCATCCAGGCAAGGGCCATGTTGCTGGCCGGGAAGTCGGCCACGGAACTGCTCCCAATCAAGGCTCCGCTGGCGTTGAAGAGTTCTGTGGCGATGCGGATCGCGCCATTGGTGGCGCGCGCTTTGTAGGCAACCAGGAAGTTCTCACCGTCACTGGCCACAATGGGCATTTCGCCATCATAGAGCGTGGTGGCCGGTAGCCCAGGATTGGCGGGCAGCACAAAGGGGGACTGTGGCGTGCCCGCGGGGGTGATCAGCGCGGCGGAGAGCCCACGCGGCAGGGACAGATAGCCGTGGGCCGCGCCACCGCCGGGCCGATACCAGAAAAAGTCTTCCAGCCCGTCACCGTTCAGGTCGAGTGGCAGCGCGCGGTCGGCAGTGCTGGCCACATCCTCCTCGAAGCCGCCGCCTCTGTTCACCGTACAGTTGTTGCCATTGCAGACCCGGCTGTAGTAGACGGTAAAAGAGAGTGAGCCATCGCCATTCGAGAGATGGACACCAGCATAGTTGCCGCCGGGCAGATACGAAAGGAAGTCATCTTTGCCGTCACCGTTGATATCCAGCGGTACGATGGTATTGCGTGCGTCGTTGAGGGCGCTGGCAAAGCCCAATTCGTTGGGGGTGCCTGGTCCAGACTTGTACGCTTTGTAAACCAACGAGCCGTCGCCATTGGAAAGGAAGATCCCCGCATAGCCGCCATCGGCGCGATAGAAGAGAATGTCATCTTTGCCGTCGCCGGTGATATCAAGCGGTACGAGCTTGTCAATCGGGTTGCCGAGGAGCAGGACAAACCCATTCTCAAAGACGCCGTTTGGTCCGTTCCGATACGATTTATAGGTCAGCGAGCCATCACCGTTGGAGAGGTAAATGCCGGCCCAGCCACCACCTGGGCGGTAGAAGAGCAGATCATCTTTGCCATCGCCGTTGATGTCCAACGGCACGAGCTGATCGGCACTGCTTGCCATATCACCGACAAAGCCATTTTGGGGAGCGTTCGCCGCGCCATTTTTGTAGGGTTTATAGGTCAGTGAACCATCTCCATTCGAGAGATAGACCCCGGCATACCCCCCACCCGGTCGATAGAAGAGAATATCATCCTTGCCATCGCCGTTGATATCCAGCGGGACCAGTTTGTCCGCGCCATTCGCCATATCGCCGACAAAGCCATTCTGCGGAGCGCTCGCCGCGCCATTTTTGTAGGGCTTATAGGTCAAGGTGCCGTTGCCATTCGAGAGATAGACCCCGGCATACGCGCCACCGGGTCGATAGAAGAGAATATCATCCTTGCCGTCGCCGTTGATATCGAGCGGTTCGAGTTTATCCGCGGTATTGGCCATGTCACCGACAAAGCCATTTTGGGGCGTGCTTGCGGCCCCGTTCTTATAGATAGTATAGGCAACGGCGCCGTCGCCATCCGAGAGATAAAGCCCAGCATACCCCCCACCGGGACGGAACCAAATCAGATCATCTTTGCCATCGCCGTTGATATCCAGCTTGCGGAAGGTATCCACGGGATTGGCGAGATCGGTCGCAAAGCCGTTGGTATTGGGACCATCTGGCCCGTTGCGATAGGTGATGCGCCGCACCGCACCGCGAGCAGTGGTGTCATTGCGCCAGACCGAGAAGGATGTGCCGCGATTGTTGGTGGCGAGGTTGGCGGGGAAGCGTTCACGAAATGCGCCCTGGTTGTTGCTGTCATTTTCCAGGGTGGTGGGCCCCTGTCCACCCGGCAGTTGATAGAGATGGACATCGCCGCGGTTGAGATTGTCGCTGCCATCGACGTTGAGGCTGAGCAAGCGATAGCTATCGGTGCGGTCACCGGTGGCTGGCGCCAATGAGGTGTAGCGCGCCGTGTATGGTGCCGCGAAGCCGGCAAGCGGCGTCTCGCCGACGATTGGATCGAACGCCCACGCCGGACCGGTAGCACGATACAAGCGGGTGCGTGCGCGGCTGGTCATTGTGTAACTCTGTGTGCTGCCAAGCGGTGCTTGGAATGGGGTGACCACGTCAACACTTTGGCTGCCATTGAAGGTGGCGGCGTTAAAGTTGAGCGCATAGGTTTGGCTACCGGTCACCGCTGTAACGTCGAGCACGCCCGGCATCACCGGTTCGGCAGCGACCACGGTCGTGGTGTAGCGCAGGCTTTGGCCCGGCGCCACAATGCGGTCGCTGTCATTGAGATCGGTGTAGACCGCCAGCGGCGGCACATTCACCGCGTTGGGGTTGTAGCTGATGTTGTTGCTGTCCACTTTCCCTGCCAGTTGTTGCTCGGCCAGGTCACTGATGCCATCGCGGTCGCTGTCCGCGGTGAGCGGATTGGAGGAAACGTGCAGCGTAAACGACGGTGTGCCGTTGATGGGAATGTCCCAGCCGCCGCGCCAGGTGGCGGTAGGCTGGCAGGTGCTGCTGTTGTAAACCTGGTGCCAGACTTCGTCCCCATCTTTGATGCCGTCGTTGTCAGTATCGGCAAGCGCCGGATTCGAGCCGAACTCTGCTTCTTGCTTGTCGGTCAGGCCGTCCAGATCGGTGTCACAGCTCAGCGGCGAATAAGGGACGCCGGCCGCGCGCCACTCTAATTCGTAGGCATCGGCTAGGCCATCCTTGTCGGTGTCCCAAGTGGCATCATTGGGGTCGAGACCGCCGCGGGCGCTGCTGAGCAGGCCATCGCCATCGGCATCGTTGAGTGGCTGGAATTGGGGATCCCAACTGAGGCTCAGCGTACCGGGTTGGCGGCTGGCGCGCGCCATAAAACCGTCCAATGTGTCCGGGAAGATATCGAGCCGGAAGTTGTCGAGCTGGTTGGAGTTGCTTGTTTCAAAGCTACGGGTGTAGCAGATCGGGATCACCGGCGGGACAAAGGGAATGATCACGTTGGGGATCCCGTTGCACTCGTAGGCCGGCAAGGCAAAGTTGCTGTTGATGTAGAGCTGGCTGGGTGCGCTGTTGATCCCGGCAGGGAAGGTCACGCCGCTGGTGCTGATGCGCGCCGCGGCTTGGGCACGATACATCGGTGTGGCGATGTAGTTATGGTCGACAACCGGCGTGCTCCATTGGGTCTTCATCTGGTCGCGCACCACGGGAATGGGCAACTCGGTGGGCGTGGAAAGATTGTGGCGAATCGTCGACGAGCGCAGATTGTCTGGGCTGAAGAGATAGAGGTAGGGCAAGATGTACAGACCATTTTCCGCGTCGGGATCTTTGTGGACCACGGTTGTCGTCACCGGCAGAGTGATCTCGAAGGGGTTGCCAGCCACAAAGCCGCGGCTGGGGTCCGCCAACTTCACACCCGGTACGCCCGTGACAAAGAGGCCGGGACTGCTCGCATCGACCATCAGATCATAGTTATAGAGGAAGTAGGAGATCGTCTTGATCGCGGAGGTGGTAAGGGTGAAACAAGCCCCGCCATAATAGGAACCCTGGACGCGCAACGCATCGACGCCCAGTTCACAGGTGACGGTGAGGATGAAATCGATCACCCCCACAATGGCGGCGATGATGGCGCCGATGGGGTTGAGCGCCAGGATCGCCAGGTAGATGGTCACAATCGTCGAAGCAACCGTTTCAGCAAAGGCTCGGTTGAGTTCGGGGCTGCCCACACTGTAGCCCGACGTAGCTAATGTGTAGAAAAAGATGCCCCAGGTGACGCCAAGCGTGATCACCAGGCCAATAGTCCCCACGACTTTCGACACCTTGGAGATTGAATCGACGGTTGTCAAGAGTTGGATCAGGGTTTTACTGCCGCTGATGAGATCTTTGGCCACCGCGATAATCGGCTTCACCACGGTCAGGCCAATTGTGATCAGTGTCGAAATGGCATAGAGCGCGCCGCTGGCCTCCACGGGCAGACCGGGGATAAAGGTCAACATTTGGGAGAGCACAATGATAAACGCGCCCACGGCACCGATGGCCGCATCGGCTTTGATGAGCTTGATCTTGGCCAGATTACGTGCCTGATTGCTAACGAACTCATCCGCGCCACCCGAAAAGAGATCGAAGCCCTTATTGATATTTGCAAGCACCTCCTCAATTTTTTCGCCAGCTTCCACGATCTTATCAAAGGCAAACGTTGCCATCAAGGGCGCGCCAGCCCCCACAATTTGGAGACCATAGCGCACATTCGCTTCAATTGCTTCATCGGTGGCAAGCGAGTAGGTGCCGGAGACAACGCGCCCGTCCTCTTCGACGACGGCGGTATAGCCCGAGTTATATGAGGTATAACTCAGTTGGGCGGCAAAGACCCGCCCCGCGGTGAGGTCGGGATCGGTTTCATCAGGTAACAAAATCGTGTCGTAGCGTTGATCGAGATCGCGCCAATAGGCATCCAGGGAGCAGGGATCCCAGCGGATGGGGTTGCCCGCCGTGGGGCAATAGGCGACCTGGCGAATGCCCGCCAGCGTACTTACCGGTTGCGGCGCGGCGTTGGCGGGACTCATGTTGAAGGTCAGACCACTGCCCGTTTGCTCGATATAGGCATTGCCAGCGCGCAGCAGATCCAACGATAACGCGCGTGACTGCTTTTCATAGGCAAAGAGCAGCAGCGGTTTGAAGTTGGCGTTGCTGGCGGCGATGCCATTCATGCGATTGAGGATGTCCACGGTTTTGGTAATCGCCGTTGTCGCCAGCGCGTCATTAAAGGTCACATAGTTATCGGTCTCCACGCGCAAGATATCCGTAATTCCGTAGCGTGCCTCAATCGACGGTCGGGGATCCATTGTTCGATCGAAGTGCTTGGCAATGCTGTCCGCGGTGAAATCGCGCTGGCCGTCATTATCAATGTCGCGCCCCGTCACAAATGCGCTGTTCAAGACCGTGGTCAACGCGTTGACCACATCATCGCGTTGGGGGGCCGTGGCCTGGGTTGGGTCACCATAGGCAATGTCCATGGTCGTACCCCGCTCTTCCTCCACGGTGAGGCCGGTCAGGTTCCAGCCGCTGGTATAGCTCTGGATCACTTGGGGCACATTGTGGATGTAGCCATCGGCGGTGCAGTTATCCACAATTGGTGGCGTGGCCGTGCTATCACAGCGGGCGGTCGGCTGGTCATTGAGCGCCTGTACAGTCCAGACCAGGCGCACATCATGCGCGCTTTTCCATGAACCGCTGGGCAAATAGCGCATCTGCCCGCTAAAGGCCACCCGCTCACCGCTCTTTTCATCGGTCACCACACTCAAGGGCACGTAGACAAGCTTGTGCTCACCACTTGGCTCCAGATCACGCACATTGATGCCCAGGGGTTCCAGGTCGGGGTAAACCGTGCGCGTGGTGGGCTGCCCATTGGCGTCCATCACCGTGCGCTTGGTGGATGGGGGGAGATTGGCGTCTGCGGCCAGCATTTTGATCTCCAACATGGGGATCAGCTTCATGTCGCCATTCGCTTCTTGCAGCCCCGCCGTGCGCCCCTGTTGCGCGGCATAGTCGGCAAAGGTGACGTTATCGATATCGCGGATCTGCCCATCTTCATCCTGGGGCCAATCCAACACGTTGAAACTGTACCAAAGCTGTTCGGGGTTTTCCGGGCGCAGTTGAAACTCGACAAAGGTTGGCTGGCCCGCGGCCAGGTTTTGCAGGTTCAAGTGGAGCACATCGCTAGCGGCATAGGTGGCGCCTTTGACCAGCGGCGCCAGGTCCACCGCATCGGGCACGCCATCGTTGTCGTTATCGCGGTCAAAGAGGTCGGGCACGCCATCGTTGTCGGTGTCCTGGGGTTGCGGTAGACGGGCGCCATTGTTGGCAAAGCCCCACTCCAGCGCATCACCCAGGCCATCGTTATTGCTGTCACCGGCGTTGGGGTTCAGATACCACTTCTGATTGGCATAGGTGAAGCCTTTGACTTCGAGATTGTCGTCGAGGCCATCCAGATCGCTGTCCGCCATCAGCGGACGGGTGCCAATGCTCGCTTCCTGGTTGTCGGTCAGGCCGTCGCCATCGCTGTCAATATCCGCGCTATTCTTGACCTTGCCATCGCTGCCTGCGTTGTAAATTGCCTGCACGTCCGTTTGCGCCAGCGCGCGGTTGTAGAGGGTCGGCTCGTCGATCAGGCCGGTAAAGTTGGCCCAGCCGGAGAGCCCACCTGGCCAGTTGGTGGTAAAGCCGGTGCCAAGCTGATAGGTGTAGGTGGTGCTGAAAGCGGTTTGCGTGTGCGCCGTGCTGCCCATTGTCGCGCCATCGAGATAGACCGTCTGGGTGCTGCCGTTGTAGACCACGGCCACATGGTGAAAGGCGTTGTTGTTGACCGCGCCCGCGCTGGTAATCGGGCTAACCGCGTTGCGCCAGAATAGCTCGACGCGCAGTTTGCCGTCGGCGCCGACGTAGATGGCAGGAACATAACCGGCCGTCAACGTAGCATAGGGCGCTTGGCTCTGCTGCCCCAAGATCACGCCGGAACCGGCTGTTTTGAACCAGAACTCAAAGCTGAAAGGCGTTGTGCTCGTGCCGCTGGTGGGAAAGCCAAAGGCCGCGGCGGGCAAGGTCACATAGCCGTTGCTGCCGTTGAAACTGAAGGCCTGGCCCACCTGGCCCGCGGCAAAGGTGGCGCTGCCGTTGAGCGTGCCCGCCTGCCCACCGCTGATATCGCCGGCGTTGCCGTCGCCCGGCCACCAGTTGGTGATGCCGCTGGGCGCTGGCACTGCCGCGGCCAATTCACGAGTTTCCGAGGCGGCGACTGGCGCGGCCGGCGCGCTGGACAGCGCGTTTGTCCAATCAGGCGCAGCCGCCAACGCTTCCTCAACAGCTGTTGCGGTCAGGGGATTCTGGTGGGGATCAAATTCAAGCGCGCCCAATGCCGCGCGGACAGACTCGGCGCTATCCAGACGTGCTTGTTCTTCACGCTGGCTGGCCGCACGCGCGGCTTGGGCGTCGTAGAAGCCACTCATCTGCACGGCATTCACCACGGGCATCAGCACCATGCTGGCAATCACCGCGGTGGCAATAATGGTTTGCACTCCACGGCGGCGGCGGTATTGCACGATCAGCGCGGCGCAGAAGCTCATGCCCAGGAGCGCGAATAGCGGCGTGGGGTTGGGCAAGTTGGATGCCAATGCGTTCACAAGACCGCGCCAATTACCCGCCTGCGCCAGCTGTGCATAGGTGGCGTCGCTCTGGCCAAAACGCGAAAAGGTCACCGCCACCTGTGCGGTCAGATAGGTATCTTGCTGTGCGGGGAATTGCAGCGTGAGGATCTGGCGCAGCGGCAAGCCGTCGTCGCGGATCCAGAGTTCACCGGCGCCCACCATATCCAGATAGTAGCGGGGAATCTCCAGCCGTATGCCGACGGGCAGTTCGCCCTTGGCGCGCAGCGCTGTCTCCATCTGGTCGCGTACCAAGGCGGCATAGGTTGGGCTGTCGATGGTGAAGCGGTAGCGCGTAAAGTGGATGCCCGCCCGTGTTTCATCGCCGAGCAGAGTCAGGTCGCGCATGGCGTGCGCATAGCCCGTAAAGTCCCCTTCCGGCGCCATGCCATCGCTAAACTCGTTGCTCAGCTGCCAGTCGCCATTGTCCTGGCGGACGTAGGTGTTGCCATCCACAACTTTGAGCCAGGTGCCGCTTTGCGGAGCGAGGGCGCTGCCGTCATTGGCCAGGATCTGCATTTCCAACTGATTGGCGCGCAGATCGTTGGCGCCGTTGAGCTGAAAGCGTTCGGTGCGGCTGCTGCGCCCCACATTGGTCACCTTGGCCGTGGGCATGGTGATCTGGGTGACTTCACTTTCAAAGTGATAGGAGCCCGCGGCGCGCGCCTTTTCCCAGGCCGCAGTCACCGGGTCGGCGGCGCGCCGCCCCGCCGTCAGCAGGGTGATGAGGCCGGCGGATAGTAGAATAATACAGATGGTGGCAATTACAAGACGACGGGACTTCATACGCTTTCTCCTTCTGACAGCGAAGTGCAGTTTAAGTAAAATCAAAAAAGTATTTAGAAACCAGGTTTTTCGCTATAATTCTCGTCCGGCACTCAAGTTTACATAAAAACCAGGTTTCTTTTTCGTCAGTGATGTCATGTCCTAAACATACAAATCAAACGCTGATGGCCAACTCGTACGCGGCGCGCGTGGGGGGCGCGCTGAAAAGTTCGCCCAATTTGGCCAGCTGTTCGCCCAGATAGCCGCTTGCTTCGGTGGCGTGCATGGCCGCTTCGCTCTCCCACAGCGTGACGATAACTCCTTGGGCGGACGTGCGATCCACAAGCAGCCGTGCGCCCTGGAAACCGGTCTGTTCCTGGGTCGCCGGCAGAATGGTGTGGCGGAAGAGCGCAATGGCGTCATCAATTTTGTCCGGCTGTAGATGAACATAGACAAATCTGGCATGAGTCATGGTAGATTCTCCTTGGATATGTATGTTGGCGGGGATAAAACGGTGCTGAGACGGCCGTGTAGACGCATTGGGTTGTTCGACGCATTGGCTGGTGAGAAAAACAAAAAGCGCCTCCAATGTCGTAAAGTGTTGGGTTGCCCCATTCTGGATCGATTGAACCGAGGCATGCCAGTGTCCGTCGGCATGGCTCTGCCACAGACGCACCAAAAAAGAACGGTAGGCGCCGATGGCTCTCTCCTGTTGCGCAAGATTGTTCATCGACTTCATAGACATGGGAAATGTGATTATGGTATAGTAAAATTAACACCAGGCGCCTATACCTAAAGGCGGTTGTGGTGTGCATAACTTTGCCGAATTGAGGAATTTGCCACAGAGAATCTATAAACAGACGCCACGCTGAGTTTGACATCTCTGCGTCAGGAGAACGTGAAAGCGCAGCATGGCCAGCGTGAGGGATTTCCTGACGCGTTGAGTCGGCTTCTTCGTTTTGCGGTGATTTTTCTACATTTATTTTTTGCTCATCAGCCGAAAACATATAAACGCAATCATTCTACGCTGTGAGAGTCGTCGGCTTGTACGTTTTGCACAGATGAGCCTTATTTTTAATAGCGTGTTTACCATGGCAGGTCAGCTACAAATCGCGTTGCTGGGCCCCTTTAACGTGATGCATAATCGACAGGCGATAACCGCCTTTGAAAGCAATAAAGTGCGCGGCCTCTTGATCTATTTGGCGGTGATGCGCGGCAGTCAACCGCGCGCCGTGCTGGCCACCTTGCTCTGGCCCAACCATGACGAAACCAATGCCCGCACAAATCTGCGCCAGGCGCTCTATCAGTTGCGCCGCACACTGGGCGATGATCAGGCCGAGCCACCCTATCTGACCGTTGACCGTCAAAGTATTGGGCTGAACCCGGCGGCGGAGTGCGTGGTGGATGTCGCTCTTTTTCAGGATCTGCTCACCACCGTGGCCCGCCACCGCCATGATTCTGTGACCACCTGCGCACACTGTGTGGAGCGTCTGCGCCAAGCGGTTGCGCTCTATCACAACGAGTTTCTCACTGGCTTTGCGCTGGACGATAGCGATGTATTTGAAGAGTGGCGACGCATTACGCAGGAACAGCTGCACCAACAGGCCATGGATGCGCTGCATCAGCTTATAGAAGCGGCCGCAATTCAGCAGGATGATGGTGCGATCTTGCGCTACGCGCAGCGTCAGCTTACGCTTGAACCCTGGCGCGAGGAAGCCCACCGCCAAATCATGACTGTGTACTGGCGACGCGGCCAGCGCGCCAATGCCCTGACCCAGTATGAAAGTTGTCGTCAAATCCTGGCCGCCGAACTGGACATTGAGCCAGACACCGTGACATTAACGCTCTATCACCAAATTCGCAGCAGCGCGCCGCTTCCACAAGCAGAAGACGCGGCGATTGGGTCGTCAAAGCCCCGCGACAGCCAGGATGAGACGAGCCCGGCGCCAGCACCCGCATTATCGACACAAAGCGCTGCGCTTGCGCCACCCCGCGCCAGCGCGTTGCCCACGCATCTGACGCCCTTTTGCGGACGGGAGGCGGAGATAGCACAGCTGATTGCGCTGCTGGATCGTGAAGAGGTGCGGCTGATCACGCTGTTGGGCATGGGCGGTATTGGCAAGACCCGGCTGGCGCAACAAATCGGCCGCTTGCAGCAGAGCACGTATGGCGATAACGTCTTCTTTATCTCGTTGGCGGGGCTTATAGATGGCGGCAGTCTGGCCACAGTGTTGGCGTCCACGCTTGCGCTTACGGGCCAGGGGATGGAGCCTGTGCAGGCGCTCATTCAATTTCTGCACGCGAAGAAGGTTTTGCTGCTCCTGGATAATTTTGAGCATCTGCTTGACCAGGCACTATTGGTCACCCAGCTGTTGGAAGTGGCCCCATTGCTCAAAATATTGGTCACATCACGCGCGCGGCTGAACCTGGCGGGTGAACAGCTCTTTGTGGTCAACGGGCTGCCCTATGCGCAAGCCGTGCCAGACGGCGCGGCCAGCTTTGCGGAACAGGCAATTGACCATCATCAGCATGATATTGTGCAAGCCAGCCCGGCCCTGCAACTCTTTGCGCAATGTGCACAGCGCGTTGCGCCGTATTTCCAGCTAACGGCTGCAACAATCCCTGCGGTGTTGCGCATTTGTCATCTGGTGGAGGGGATGCCATTGGCGCTGGAAATGGCCGCGGCGTGGCTGGAAACGTTACCGCTGCCCGCGATTGCCGATGAAATTTGGCGCAGCATCGATTTTCTGGCCACCCAACGGCGCGATGCACCGACCCATCAGCAGAGCATTCGCGCCGTCTTCAACCGCTCTTGGCAGTTGCTGACCCCACCCGAGCAGCTGACGCTGCGGCGTTGCGCCCTCTTTCGGGGCGGCTTTACGCGTGCTGCCGCCGCGGCTGTGGGCGACATTACCGTACACGCGCTGGCGCGGCTGATCCACAAGTCGTTTGTACAGTTTGACCAACAGCTCATGGGCGGACGCTATCAGCTCCACGAGCTGTTGCGGCAGTTCGCTGTTGAGCAGCTTGAAGTAGCGGGTGAGATGGAATCAATTGCTTCCGCGCACAGCACCTATTATCTAAATCTGCTTGCCGCCCAAGAAAATCGTTTAGTCGGTAAAGATTCAAGCACGGCGGTTGCGGACATCCAGCAAGAGCTTGCCAATATTCATCAGGGCTGGAATTGGGCGGTTGCTCATGTGGAGCTAGCAAGTCTGCGCAAGAACGCTTATACGCTGGGAGAGTACTATTCGGTGGCGGGCCTTGCCGGTCAGGGTGTGCAAACTTTTGCAAACGCGTATCAAAGCCTTGGCGCTGCACCCGTGGCTCCCGTTCATGAAGATGAGCGACGGTGGTTGCTGGCGACGTTTCTGGCGCTCAAGGCAGATTTCTTGGTAACTCAAAGCCGGCTGGATGAAGCATTGCGCGCGATTGAAGAGGGGTATCCGCTGTGTCAATCAACGCCGAATTATTGGGCAGAGACCAGCTTTCAATTTCACCAATCCAGGATCTTATGGCGGCGGGGGCAACAGGAAGAAGCTGAAAAACGGCTCCAGGCGACGCTGCAATTGGTGCAGCGCTATGCCCCCGAAGATAGAAGCGACCATCCGCTGGCCAATGTTGAACTTTCCACCTTGATCTGGCTGGCTCATCCTGCGGCCGTGCGCGGGGATTATCAGCAAGCAGACAAATATTACGCCGACGGCTTAGCGTTGGCGCGTCGCATTGGCAATCGACGCGTGGAATTCATCTTCTTGCTCAATATGGCCGGTATGGCCGCCATGCGCTGCGATTGGGCGCAGGCGCGCCAGATCTATACGACCATCCTTCCGCTGGCTTCAGAGATTCGATCACAATGGGGGCAAGCATCGATTCTTTTGGAGTTTGGCATTGTCATTTGCCATGAGGGTGAATATGAATCGGCCCTGGATATGTGCCAGCGCGCGCTAATTATTTTTCAAAGAACCAATGAGCAAGTGAAGACTCCCCTGACGTTGCTAACGTGCGCACACATCTACGGCCATCTAGGAGAATGGGAAGAGGTCAAGCGAATTCTGGAGCAGCTACCTGCGCCGTTGCACTATGAGGATCATATTGTTTCAAACTATGCGCGACAGGTTCACGCGACGTTGGCATGGCTGCACGGAGACTTTGCGCTGGGGGTGGCACACGCCCAGGCCGGTTTAGAGGCAACGGGGAATCGGACCGATCTGCTTCATCGCGCCCATTTTCTGATTTTATTGGGCCACAATCAGTCCAGCCGCGGCCACGATAGTGCTGCCCAGTTGGCTTATGCAGAAGCATTAGCCCTCTATTCAACGCTGGCGCTGCCCACGCTGGCGGCCGAAGCGCAGGCCGGTCTGGCCGAACTTGCCCTGCGTTTGGGCAACCTGGCAACAGCGCTGGATTATATTGAACAGGTGCTGATGATTGTACAGGGAGAGCCATATGCAGGCTATGATGAGCCATTTTTTCTCTATCTCACTGCCTATCGCGTCCTTCATGCAGTTCAAGACAACCGCGCCTCTGCGATCCTCGAGCAGGGCTATCGGTTGCTCCACCATTATGCAGCACAAATTCAGGATGAGAAGCGACGATGCGCGTTCTTAGAGAATGTGCCGAGCCACTACGCTCTCCAGACAGCCGCTGTAGAAGCCCGGAGCGTTTCACGTTGAGGGGCAACCATTAGAAATGGGCTCATATACTCAGCTCTGAATGAGAACCAGAGTTTTATCACTCCGGTTGAGGCAATAGAAAACTCCGGTTCTCATCTCAACCGCAGTATAACATCGAAAAATCGCCTCAGCGATTTAGCCCCAGGTGCTGCGGCGGCTTCTCGATGTTAGCTGAGGATTCTATCCTGCTATCCTGCCTAAGCCAGCACCAATTCGGCCTCGTCCACGCTGGGTTGCGGAACCGCACGTTGTTTGTCAGCAGTATCAGTCGCATGTTGACGCGCTCGAATCTGCATGGGCAGACCATACTTGGTCGTCAGCGTGATCATGGGCTGGGTGGCGACGCGCGCCGCTGGGTCAAGCTGCAACTCAAAGCGCTGGGCAATGGTGGCCAACAGCAACTGCGCCTCCATCATGGCAAATGAGTTGCCAATGCAGACGCGTGGACCGCCGCCAAAAGGCATATAGGCGTAGCGGGGCAGCGCTTCCTCCATTGCGGGCGTAAAGCGCTCGGGCTGGAATTCTTCGGGATTGGGGAAGTGCTGCGCCAGCCGATGCATTACATACGGCGCAATAAAGATCACCTGTCCTTGCTTGATTTCATAGTCACCGATGGTGCAATCCGCAGCCGCCTGCCGCCCGTTGAGCACCCAGGCCGGTGGATAGAGCCGCATAGACTCTTTGATCACCTGCTGCGTATAGGGCAAGTTAGCCAAATCGTGCAGCGTGGGTGTACGGCCAGCCAGCACCGTATCCAGCTCTGCGCGCAGCTTGTCCGCCACGTGCGGATGCTGCGAGAGCAAATACCAGGTCCAAGTCAGCGCGTTGGAGGTGGTTTCATGGCCGGCCACAAAGAGATTGATCGCCTCGTCGCGCACCTCGTCGTCGGTCAGACGTTCGCCATTTTCATCCTCGGCTAGCATCAGCATGGAGAGCAGATCGCCGCGATCTTCGACGTGAGCATTGGAACCGTCCGGGCGACGTTCGGCAATCATCCCTTCAATGATCTGATCCAACATATGGCGCGCCGGCTGGCGCTGGCGGTTCACGCGCAGCGGCAGCCACTGCGGCACAAGGTCATACCAGGTGAAGTCAAAATCGGCCACCTCCTGCAATTGATGGATGGCGTGGCCAATCTGATCGGCCATGCCCGACATGGCGCTGCGGTCGGTGTCAAAGAGCGTTTTGGAGACAATATACATGGTCAATTGCAGCATTTCGACGTTGATATCGCGCGTCTCGCCATCGCGCCATTCGTCAGTAAGGCTGAGGGCCAGGTCTGTCATGGCGTCGGCATAGGTGGTGATGCGCTTGGCGTGAAAGGCGGGCTGGGCCAGTTTGCGCAGCTTCTTGTGCTGCGCGCCGTTGGTGGTAAGCAGGCCATAGCCCAGCAGCGGCCCCATAATAGCCAGATCACGGCTTGATTTGGGAAAGAGATTGGCTTTGGTCACCAACACTTCGCGCACATATTCGGAATCGGAAATCAGCACAAAGGACTTGCCAAACATGGTAAAGCGCGCAATGGGGCCATGGGTACGCGCCAGGCCAAGCAAAAATTGCAGCGGATCTTGGGTCATTTGCGGCATTTGTCCCACCCAGGGCAAACCGCCAGCATCGGGTATCTGTTTAGAGATCATGGAAGCCTCGCTTTATGGTCTAAACCATGATTTTTTATGATTCTATGATGGGCTGTGATTTCGGATGACCATGAACTTCCGCCAGCAGAATCATCGCTTTCACAAAACCACAAAATCATGGTACGGACAAGTTAAAAAACAACACAATGTTGATAAAAATACAAAACGACTATAATTTACCGCGATTGTGGCTTTTTGTCAATCCCCAATTTTTGAGATAATATTGCATAATTAACATACTGTTGATTTATCAACAAAGGAGAATTCGTGGCCAAAACAGTAGATAGACGCGTGCGGCGCTCGCGCAAATTACTTGGCGAGGCGCTGCTGGAACTGGTTATCGAAAAGCCGTTTGGGGACATTACGGTGCAGGATATTGCCGATCGTGCCGATATGAATCGGGCGACTTTTTACCTGCATTTTCAAAGCAAAGAAGAGCTGCTGCAGTGCGCATTGGAAGAGCTATTCGACGAACTGGTGAGCCAGTTTGGCAAAACCACGCCGGAGCAGCCCATCTGGGAGAATGTGCAGAGCGAACTGTTCGTCTTTCGGCATGTGGCCAATCATGCGCAGCTCTATAAAGCGCTGCTGGGCGACCCCAATTTGGGGTTGGTTATCCATCAGATCATCGCCTACATTGCCCGCCATTCTGAACGCGAGACGCGCAGCTCTTTAGCGGAGGACATGGCGCTCTCTGTGCCGATTGAATTACTGTCGCACCACGTGGCAGGCTCACTTTATGCACTAATTGATTGGTGGCTGCGCAACGACATGCCCCATTCGCCCGAATATATGGCCAACGTAGCGCAAACGCTGTGCGCCAATGGCTGCAAAAATATGGTAGGAAGAGGGGCAGTATGACGCATACAATTCCGGTAGTACTCGAACTTGGCCCAAAGGGCAAAAAGGTGGTGGCGGTGGCGCCGGATTGGCCGGGGCTGGCGCGTGGCGTAAAGAGCGAGGAGGCCGCCATCGAACGCTTGCTTTCTTACGCGCCGCGCTATGCACCAGTGGCCAAGCTGGCCGGCATGGCGGGCGCCTTTGCAAGCAGTGGCGACACCCATGTTGACCCCCATGTTGATCCCGAGATTGATGCCGATATCATTGAGCGCTATGCGGGCACCGGTTCAACCGACTTTTGGGGCATCTCGTTTGCATTCTCCAGCATCGACCAGCAACCCATGACCGACGCAGAGCTGGCGCGTGAGCTGACGCTGATGCAGGCGTGTTGGAGCTTTTTTGACAATGTGCGGGCGCGCGTATCCGCAGAGATGCAGCGCGGCCAGCGCGGTGGCGGGCGCGATCGCGACCACATTGTGCGCCACACCTTTGCCGCAGAGCGGGATTGGGCCAAGAAGCTCGGTGTGCAGCCACCGGAGGGCGCCATGTTGACCGACGCCGGTTTGCAGGAACATCGCCAAACCTATGGCAACGCAATTCGGGAGTTCCATGCGCAGGGCAAAATGGCCCGCACCTGGCCGCTGCGCTTTCTGATTCGGCATACGGCGTTTCACACGCTCGACCACGCCTGGGAAATGGAAGATAAGGATCTGAAGGCTCAATAACTATAAAGTTGCGCCTTCGCTCTTAGCCGCAGGCGGCGCTCAGGTCGGCGGCGCAAATTAAAGCCTCTGGCCACATCGACAAACAATTCTGCGCTTATCGACAAATTGTTGTCGATGTGGTTGAGTAAGCGCCTAAGCCGGTGGCAAAGCAATCCGCAGTCGGGTGGGGAGGCTTGAGCTGAAGTGGTGAATCCCAGAGTGAGGTCTCTCCCGGCTCTGCACTCTGCGAGTGCGCCGCGTCTCTCTCCACGGGTCTACGCTTTACCCACAAGTGAGGCGAATCGATCTATGCGACGCACCGGTCGCACAGCATAAGGCCAAACAGATAGGTTGGTGACCGGTGCGTTACACACTGTCCTCGAGAATTGCTCTCGTCTACCCGTGTGCGACGCACCTGGCCTCCACTCGGGGCAAGGAAGATGTGGGTAATGGTACGTCCATGGGTGGAGAGGGACAGATTTTGCGCTTGAGCGCAAAATCCGGGAGAGGCGGCGCGGCGTGCGACATTGCCCCCAAATTTGAGACACGCCTATCCGAACTTTTCTTTATCACGCTCTGGCGAAACTGTGCTATAATCAAGCTGATTGATCATGGAGACGTTCATGCAGCAAAAATTTCAAGCCACGGTGCAGAAAATAGGCAATCGGGTTGGCGTAACGCTTCCTTTTGACCCCGATCAAGTCTGGGGCGTCAGGGAACGACATGATGTACATGGCGTCATCAACCAGCAGCGCATCCGCGGCAAGCTAGAAGCGATGGAACCATCTGGCCACATGCTGTTGCTGGGGCCGGCCTGGCGACGTGATAGCGGCATTGGGGTGGATGACGAAGTGACCGTGGCGCTCGAGCCGGAAGGACCGGGACTGCACAATATGCCGGCAGATATTGTCACGGCCTTACAGAATAAGCCAGCTGCATTGGCCTTTTTCAATTCACTACCCACATTTTATCGCAAAAACTATATGCGCTGGATCACCGGCGCCAAACGCCCCGAGACGCGCGCCAATCGGATTGCTGAAATGGTTGAACTGCTACAGGCAGGCAAACGAGAAAAGTAGGCACATGAAACCAATCACCGATCTCCAGGGCGCATATACAACCCCTCCTGGGCGCACCTTTTGGCTGGGCCGGCTCATGCCCTCCATCTTTTACTATCCCCAATTTCTCTATTATGTTTTCTGGAGCAGCCATTTAGCCAAACAGGGGCGCTATGGTCCCGCAGAATGGTGGCGCAGCAGCCTGGGCTCCATGCTGGCGCTGGAAACGGTGGGCGTCCAGATTGAGGTAACGGGCGCACGCGAAATGGAAAAAGTAGACGGCCCCTGCGTCTTCATTGCCAACCACATGAGCACGCTGGAAACCATCTGTCTGCCGGGGGTGATTCAGCCCTACAAAGATTGCACGTTTATCGTCAAACGGGGTATTGTCGAATATCCGGTTTTTAAACATTTGATGATCGCCCGTGACCCCGTGGTAGTGGATCGCGCAAATCCGCGTGAAGATCTCAAGGTGGTTTTAGAAGAAGGCTCGCGTATTTTGGCCAGCGGACGCTCGATTATCGTCTTCCCGCAAACCACGCGCACGCTCAATTTTGAACCCGAGCAATTCAACACCATTGGCATCAAGTTGGCCAAACGCGCCAACGCGCCGGTAATTCCCATTGCCATCAAGTCAGACGCCTGGGGCATCGGTTCGCTTGTCAAGGAATTTGGGCGCATTGACCCAACCAAGAAGGTACGCATTGCCTTTGGTCCTCCTCTCCATTTAAGCGGCCGCGGCGGTGAAGAACACAAGCAGATTGTGGCGTTTATCCAAGAACATGTTGAAAGGTGGCAACGCGCCGAACATGCAGCTTGACGCCTATTTCAAACGCATCGGTTTCACGGGAACCGCCAAAGCGGATCTGCCCACGCTCACCGCGCTGCATCGCCACCATTTGTTGGCCATTCCCTACGAAAATCTAGACATCCATCTGGGGCGCGCGCTGACGCTGGATCTGGCGCACATTTTCGACAAAATTGTGCAGCAACGGCGCGGCGGCTGGTGTTACGAAATGAACGGTCTTTTTGCCTGGGCCTTACGTGAAATCGGCTTTGACGTACAGATGCTGGGCAGCCGCGTGGGCAGCCCGGCCCAAGGCGGTGACGCCGACCTGGATCATCTGATTTTGGAAGTAACGGTGGCGAATGAACCGTGGCTGGCAGATGTGGGCTTTGGCAATGGCCTGTTAGAGCCGATTCCGCTGCGTGTGGGCACTTATCAGCAGGGCTTTTGGGAATTTCAGCTCTCAGAGGAAACAGCAGAACAGCGCTGGTTTTTTCACAACCAGCCCCACGGCGGGTCCGGCTTTGGCTTTATGCGCCAAGTGCGTCCATACGCGAGTTTTGCCCGCCGCTGTTATGAATTGCAAACCTGGCCCGAATCTGGCTTTGTGCGCGCCACGGTCTGTCATCGCCACACGGGTGATGCCCTTATCACGCTGCGCGGGGCCGTGCTGAAAGAGGTTACAGCCCAAGGGGTTGTAGAACGCATCATAGGCAATCATAATGACTATGCGCAAGTTCTTGCACAGCAATTTGATTTGCACCTGGATGAAACGCCAGCGCTATGGGCGCGCGTTTGGGAGCGTCATCTGGCTTGGCAGCAGGAAATGGCCGCTACTACTTAGGCCAATGGTTGGCCCACTCCCCGGCGCGCGGCATGCCGCTGATCAGTGCATTTTGCACGATTGCGTCCACATCCACCAGTAGCCGCCGCAGGTCAATCTCTAATTGTCCACTTTTGGCGGCGTCAATCATAGCATATTCGGCCCACCCCACGTTGCGCGCTTCACCCGTTTGCCGGTCCAGCTCGTAAGCCATGCCCACGCTGCCCGGGTTCAGAATGATGGCGTCGCGGTAGCGGCGGAACATCTGCTGATGCGTATGACCACCCGCATAGATCTGCGCATTGCTTCCCTCAAGCCAGGGCGTCAATTCTTCTTCCGGCGTGGTGGGGCGAATACCGTCATTAAACGATTGGGGTGAGCCGTGATAGCAAAGCAATGGCTTGTGGCTGGGCAGCGCAACTTCTAGGGTGGGCTGGGCGGCGCCCAAATAGGCTATGTCTTCCGGCGTAAATTGGGCTGCACACCAAAGGTCTATCTCTTCCACAAAGCGCATAAACGTATTGGCGTTATCATCCGGCTCGGGCTTTAGCAACCAATCGTCTGCATTACCCATAACGCACGGAATGTTGCGGTCCCGCAGCAGCGCCACGCATTGGCTGGGCTGCGGACCGGTGGCGGCCACATCCCCCAGACAAATGATCTGGTCGGGCGCCTCCGCATCGATTGCGTTTAGCACTTTCTCCAATGCATGCAGGTTACCGTGAATATCGGAAATCAGCGCGATCTTCATACAGGGCCTTCCCCTCCTTTCCCTTATCAGCGTCTGACCAGCGGCAACCAAATCTCATGCGGTTCCGCACGCAGCGCAAAGAGCGTTAGATGGTTCAGCGTAACGGCAATCAGGTTGTTGACCATATCGTGGCTGCAACTGCTACAGGGCAATATCGCTTCCCACACGCCGTTGCGCCAAAAATAAAGATTGAGAAAAGCCTCATTGGCGACCCCGGCGTTTTGCCAATCTGCATCCTGATAATGCACCACTAGCTGAAACGGCGCCTCAAATTGGGTGACCGGCTGACCTTGCGCATCTACTGCGTCAATATTAAATGCGAGCCCGGCAAACCCATTGCTGGTCAACAACGTTGCGGCTTTGGTCAACGTGACCGTTACATCTTGACTGGTCGTATTCGGTAAAAACGTAATCTGCACATTTGTGTCTGCAGAAAGCAGCGTACCGCCGGATTCACTCGTCATTGTGGTTTGCTGTACATCGCCCCCCACCAGCGTCAGCACTGGAGAATGACCGTGCACGACTGCGCCTGCTTGCGTCGCCACTCCGTATTGGTCGTTGATCATAATGTCCGACGCCAATGCGCTAAAGCTCACCACGGCTTGGGCGCCCACGGCCAAACCGGGCACAGACCAACGCACCACGGGGGTCTCCCCGCTGCGGTCCAACGCGCCCCCAGAATCCGCCACATACTGGGCGGTGACCGGCAACTGATCATAAACATTCAGCCCGCTCAGCGTCGTGGCACTATTGTTTTGAATGCGCAACGTATAGGTAATGGGCGTTGCAGCGGCGACAACGGCCGGCGCATCTTTGAAAATAAAGAGCGCCCCGCCCGCCGCATTCAGTGTAGGGGTGGCGGTGGCAGCGCGGCTGGTGGGCGAAGCAATTGCGGTGGCCGTGGCCGTCTCCACTAACGTAGGCGTGGCGGGCACAGTAGCAGCCGGCGTGGCCGTGGCAGCACATGGATCCAACAGGCTGGTCGGCGTGGCTGTGGCGCTCGGCGTCGGTGTGAGCGTGGGCAACAACCCCGTGCCTGAACCCGTGGCAGTGGGCACTGGCGTAAAGGTTGATGTCGCGGTAGATGTTGCCGTGGCCGTAAATGCACCCACAGGCGGGCAGGACGTAGCCGTGGCTGGGGGTGGGGGCGTAAATGCCGGCGTGGCACATGGATCTAGCGTGGGTGTAGCCGTGGCTGTAGCCGTGGGGGTAGCGGTTAATTCTACGATAGCGACGGCAGCGGACGTGACGTTCACTTGTCGCAAGCGAAGCTGCACAGATCCGGGGCAGGGCGTGGGCGGCGGCGGCACGGTCGGTTCAAGGGTGGGTGTGGCACATGGGTCGGGCGTAGCGGTGGCAGTAGCGGTAGCCGTGGGCGTAATTTGGACATGGGCGCTCGCCAAAGCCACCGATGTGGGGCACGGCGGCTGTAAATAGGCCTGTTCACTGGCAAAAATGCGGTCGATTGAACCGTCCAGCACGGGCCCTCTGTCTACCAGCCGCACCGCCACAAATGTAATCAGGGCCACCAAAAAGACGCGCGCCCATACCACTACCCAAGTAGATAAACACCCAGATTGCATTGATTCTCCTAAAAATGTGGACAAAGATGGGCGAAGAGGACTGAAAGCAGAAAGCGCCTCCCCGATTTGGGAAACGCAGAGACGCGTGGACGCCTTCTCTGAATCCACATCAAATCTACATCGTAAAAATCAAAGCAATCATATCACAGGTTGAACAAAAATGTATGACAGTTACATTACTCAAAGCTTACGGAAGCGGGCAGGGCAATTTCATTCATTAAAGCGTCGACCGTTTGAAACGTTTCATCCTGCTCGCGGATCTTATGACGTTTTTGGAGCGTGCTGACTTCTGTGTAGCCAATGTATACTTGGTCACACGCATCCTGCCAGACCAGATATTTAAGCGGCAGGTCAATGCCAATGCTCTGCTCGCTTTGCAACAGGGGAGCATCAATGGCGGGTCCGCCAAATAGGATGAGCGTGGTGGGGCGCAGCGGCTCTCCATCGGCGGGCACAGCGGACGAATGATCAATTACGCTGAGCACGCCCAGTCCTTGCGCCTGAATTTCCACCTGCAACCGGGCCACGGTCTCCTCCACGCTAAATTGGCTCGACATGGTCACCATATCTTTGGCGCTATTCATGCAGGCCATCTCATCGTTGGCCTCGGCGGGCGATGCTTCTACACCTTGCACAAAGATATTTTGGTCTGACGTTAACAGCACGGCCAACATGACAAACGTGCCGAGAATCAACAGAAGTGTGCTGGGTGAACTGTGGACAGATTGCGCTATGCGCGGCAGTTTACCGGGGGTCACTTGTAGCCTCCTTGGGCGTTTAGAAAAAGCAATGATAGAACATACGCAGCGCTCGCCGAACACCAGGCCAGGCAAATCGGGCTGACCTAATGATTTTTACGCAAGCTTGGGTATGCGCTATGAATCTTCGATGAAAGAAGGTGCGCGATCGGATTGGGCGGTGGATCGCATACAAAAACGACCCGCACTATTGCGAGTCGCCTTTAGTATAAAGCTGAACGACCTACTTCTGCTGGATGGACGCCCAACGTATAGATGATATATGATGGGCAATTCACCTACATTATTCTGCCGTTCCCTTTACCAAACACCGGCAACGGCGGGGCCCATCCTTTTGGCTTTGGGTAAATCCCAAATTAGCAATCCGCAAGATTCAGATTCATGGTTCTCTTAGCCGATTTGGCGTTCTAGCCATCTTTGCTGTTATAATGTGAGGGAGATTACTATACGTAATGCTCACCGCATTTATACCATCAGCTCGCAGCCATCTCTATTTTGCAGCCATCTCTATTTTTTTGACCGGTCTTGATTTTATGGCCGGCGCCAATCTACATTTCATTCACCCCTTGCAGGAGCGCCTGTATGAAATTAAACCTTTATCAATATCTTATAAGTGGCATTATTATTGTGGGGGCTGTTTTAACCATTTTCAGCCAGATTGGTTTTGCCGCGCCCACCTTTACCGGAGACGCCGCCGCCGATTTCACCGGGCCAGACGTCGTTACCATTGAAGATTTGACCAACGATGTAGGCATACCCGCGCCAGATTTCCCCCCCGGCTCTATGACGGGCTGGGATATGCGCGCCATCTATCTTGAATATGACCCGGCCACAGACACCATGTATGTGGGCGTCGATTGTGTCGTGATCTGTGGTGACGCCGACAACGATGGCGATCCCAACACGACCGGACCCATATTGGGCAAACCGGCATCGGAAGGCGGCCTGGGCGGCACCGATGTCGCTGACTGGGGCAGCGGTGAATCGTTTGGTCTGATTTTTGACACCAACAATGACGGTACGTTCGAAGTAGTTGTGGGCATCAAAAATAGCGATGACATTTCGACCTTTGGTGCTTATACCTATAGCGGGCGAGCGGGCACGCAATTGCGCAACAGTGGCTGGGGCGCGGCGCTGCCCAATGCGGTTTCGCTCTATGCGCCCACCAGCGCGGATGCGCCCGATCTGGAATTTTCCATTGCCGATTTTTCCACCCTGCCGGGCTTTACAGCGGGCAATACGGCGCTTTCCTACCAGGTTCATGCCGGCATGGGTTCCGCTGTAGATGACGGCATTGGCGAAGATTTCACAACCGGCATAACCGGCGTTACGCCCACGCCTGCCCCACCCACCGAGACGCCGACCAACACGCCGGTGCCACCAACAGACACACCAACCAATACGCCAGTTCCACCGACCAACACGCCAACGAATACATCGACAAATACACCTGTGCCACCTACAAACACGCCGACCAACACGTCGACGAATACACCAGTCCCACCCACCGAGACGCCGACCAACACACCGGTGCCACCCACCAACACGTCAACCAACACACCAACGAACACGGCGGTCCCGCCAACCAATACACCAACCAACACGTCGACGAATACACCCGTCCCACCGACGAATACGCCAACTAACACACCGACCGATACGTCTGTGCCACCAACCAGCACGCCGACCAATACAGCGGTTCCGCCAACCAGCACGCCAACGAGTACATCGGTGCCGCCAACCAACACGCCTTTGCCAACCAATACGCCAACGCTGGCGCCCACTTTAGCGCCTACCAATACATTAGCGCCCACCAACACAATGGAACCACCCACGCCCACGCCAACACCAGAGCCGCCAACGGCTGTGCCCACCACGGGCGCCGATCTAAGCCGGACATTTGCAGGCGCCGCCGGCGATATTCCCATTGTGGTGAAGAGTGCACCCTCTGCACCGCCCATTGTGGCCGGACAACCCACTTTGCTGGAAATCCCGGCCATTGAATTGGAAACTGCGGTGGAGGCCATGGGCTGGAAAAGCGTAAAAGATGCCAGCGGCAACTCTATCAGCCAGTGGCTCGATGTTCAAAATGCCGCCGGTTGGCTCCAGAACAGCGCCGTGCCGGGCGCGCAGGGCAACACGGTGCTCAGCGGCCACAACAACATTGAAGGGGCTGTTTTCCGCGATCTGTGGAAGCTGCAAAATGGCGATCTGATCTATCTAAACGCCGCCCGCGAGCGCTTTAGTTACGTCATCGAAGATGTCTACATTTTGCCTGAAGAGCATGCCAGCGATGCCCAGCGCGCCCAATCCGCGGCTTATATTGCCCAATCGGGCGACGAGCGGCTTACGCTGGTCTCATGCTGGCCGCCCAACAGCAATACGCACCGCGTGTTTGTGGTGGCCAAACCCATAACGTTGGAAGAATTGCCCATTCGATAGCCAGACGCCAAGCGGCAATTTAACTATTCCGACTCTTTAGCCACTCACTGGCCCACAGCGACAACATTTTGTGGATAAGCCCAGCAAAGATTGTTGATGATGGCGCAGGCCTTATTGGTGGCGCCGTCCCGAGCGCCGCCTGTGCTAACAGCGAGGGCGCAACTATGTAGAAGCTTATACTTCGACTGCACGCAGCAGAATAATGGTGGACAGTAGATGTCCCCGGCACTTGCCACGAGATGACTCGCTAGACGCGAAAAAGTGCCGGGGACGTCAGGCCGAATTATTAGCTTATCACGACTTACACAGCGCCTGTGGATTGCCAAGAGAGCACAACTTAGCTGCCCGGGCAATTTTCTCTCCAGGCTTGCGTAAGTCCTACTTATGTTATGCAAACCTAGCGGAAAGTCGGCTTGCCGCCGTTCCTGTTTCTCTCTAGCAGACTGGCTGTCGCTGCGTAACGTGAATTATCAGAAAGGACCCCCTATGCAAAAACGTATGTATCTTTCGGTGGCAGGTGGCGTGGCGCTTGTACTTTTTACGCTCTTTATCACGGCCAACCTGGCCGTAACGGCTAGTTCCCGCGCCCAACAACCGCCCACATTTACGGGCGACGCCGCCGCCGATTTCAGCAGTACAAACGCCATTGTATTCGAAGACCGTGTCGATCCTGGGGATGTGGCGCTGCCCGCCCAATTCCCCACCGACACCATTAGCGGCTTTGATATTCGCGCCCTGTATATGCTCTATGACGCCGACAATGACACCATGTATGTGGGCATTGATTGCTTCACCATCTGTGGAGATACGGACGGGGATGGCGATCCCGGCGGCACGGGAGAAATTCTGGCCGGGTTGGGTGGAACAGATGAAGCCGATTTTGGCCCGGGTGAGTCATTTGGCCTGCTCATTGATACCGATAATGATTATGTTGACGCTTCAGGCGGAACGTCCGCCAGTGGTGACTTTGATGTCGTCATTGGCGTCAATGAGGATGGTACGGTAGCCACCATCGGCGCCTTCAACTACGTAGGCGCCATTAATGAGCAGCTGCTCTTCGACACCTGGACAGACCAGCTGCCCAACACGGTTACATTGTATGCTTCACCCAGCAGCGATGCCCCCGATCTAGAATTTTCGATTGCTAATTTTTCGTCATTGCCCGGCTTCCCAGCCGACCAGCCGCCGCTTACGTTTCAAATTGCGCTAGGCATGGGCTCCACGGCTGATGATGGCATTGGCGAAGATTTCATGCCCGGCTTCCTGGCCGTTTCGCCGCCAGGTACGCCCGAAAGCCCGCTGCCCACGCCCACCAATACACCCACCATTACACCGACGGTAACCGTCACGCCCACGTTGCCGCCGCCGACCCAAGTGCCCACCACCGGCGTCAATCTGCTTGAGTCCGGCAACTGGAATATGGTAGAGGCGGTCGACAGCCAAGAAAATTTGCAAACCCAGGAATCCGCAGCACATATTGGGCCAAGCCGTCTCATCATACCCGCGATCGGGTTGGACACAGCGGTGGCCGATCGCGGCTGGCATGCCGAAGAAACCGGCAATGGCTTGCAGATCAGCGCTTGGGACGACGTGCTGGATGCGGCCGGTTGGCACAAGAATAGCGCGCTGCCCGGTCGCCAGGGCAATGTGGTAATCAGCGGTCATAACAATGTATATGGCGCCGTATTTAGAGACCTGTACTTGTTGCAGCCCGGCCAGACCATTTACATTGACTACGGCAAAGTGCAATATGAATACGCCGTGGCAAGTGTAGCCATCAACGAGGAAGCCGACGCCTCACTGGCCCAAAAGGCCGAGAACGCCGCTTACATTCAGCAGACCGATGATGCGCGGCTCACCCTGATTACCTGCTGGCCCTGGTATGGTGATTCGCACCGCGTTTTTGTGGTGGCCAATTTGGTATCGGTGAAAATGTCCTTGGCACACGAATCCCCCTAAAAATTTAGCCACTTGGAGGTAAGATGAGTTGGGAAACTCGTCCGGCCCCATCCGGCAACGAGCAACCCGCAGAGCAACAAATTGGCAGCCCCACCTGCATACTCACCGTATGCAGGTGGGGCTGCTTTATTCAAGCTTCTCTATTGAAAAAGTAGTTCTGTGGAGCAAATTTGCTTTTTGACTTCTAGGTATAGATTGGATAGAATCAGCTTGTAGTGCGCGCCCCCTTAGCTCAGCGGAATAGAGCAACGGACTTCTAATCCGTAGGTCGCTGGTTCGAATCCAGCAGGGGGTGCCATTGATTGCAACTGATTGGTCGTAGTTGGTAAAACCCCGGTTCGCGCGAGCCGGGGTTTTGTTCGCCTTTGTCTATACAACGCCTTTGCCCCGAATTGCGTTTATCCATGAAAGAGAGAATCATGTCTGAACATCCCATTCACGTTGACGTTTGGTCAGATTACGCCTGACCGTGGTGCTTCCTCGCGGCCTCCAGTTTGGAACGGCTCGAACAATCACACGGAGAATCGCACGGCGTGACCATCCAGTGGCATTCGTTTGAATTGCGCCCACGCCACGCGCCCCCCATTTCAGCCGACTATCGCGCCAAAATTGAGGCCGGGCGGCCACGCCTCTACGCCGTGGCGCGAGAACAGTATGGCTTAGAGATGAACCCGGGCCCTTTTGGTTTTGACAGTCGTCCCGCGCTGATTGGCGCCAAATATGCCGAAAGCCAAGGCGTCGGCCCAGCCTATCACGCGGCGGTGATGAAAGCCTATTGGCTAGACGCCAAGGCCATTGATGACCTGGACGTGTTGACCGACATTGCGGTTGCCGTTGGCCTAGACCGAAATGCATTTCAACAGGCGCTGCGCACGCCCATCTATGATGACCAGGTGCAGGCCGATATTGATCAAGCATACGCCTATGGTATTAATGGCGTGCCGGGCATGGTCTTTGTAGACAAATATCTGGTCTCGGGCGCGCAGCCCTACGAAGTGCTCTGCCAAGCCGTCGAGCAGATTAGTGGCGAATTGGACAAGGACCAATAGACTGCATACGGTGCATCCCCGATTTGGGGCAATATGGCGCGCTACGCCGCCTTTCCCAGCTCTGCACTCTTCGAGTACATTGCGTCCTTCTTCACATGTGGAGCGGGACAGATTTTGCGTGGCCGCGCAAAATCAGGGAGAGGCCCCCATTCTGGGACGCACCCGACTGCTGCCTACTAGTTGCCCCCCGTCACCAATCATGCTACAATCTCACGCTGCCTGTGTATTAGCGACGATTGCCGTAGCCCGTGTTGCGCACCCAAAGAGAAAGCGTTGATGAAAAGCGTTCAATTGACGGTTGTTATTCCCACATTTAATGAAGTAGACAATTTGCCCGCCATGGCGCAAGCCCTGTTTGCGTTACCTTTCCCCAATTTACAACTGCTGGTGGTGGACGATAACTCGCCCGATGGCACGGGAAAGCTGGCCGACCAGCTTGCGTTTAACTACAACCATGCGGCTGACGTCACCCGTCCGCGCATGGTTGTCATGCATCGCCAGGGCAAGGGCGGATTGGGCACGGCGTATGTAGCGGGCATGACGCAAGCTCTGGCCGATGGCGCCGAATATGTGGTGCAGATGGACTGCGACTTTAGCCATTCACCGACCTATATTCCGCAGATGTTGGCCGCCATGCAGACTCATAATGCGGATGTGATTGTAGGGAGCCGCTATGTGGTGGGCGGCAGTTTGGATGAGGGCTGGAGCTGGTGGCGCAGGCTCATGAGCTGGTGGGCCAACATTTACAGCCGCATGATTTTGGGTTTGCGCACGCGTGATATGACGGCCGGTTTTAAATTGTGGAAACGACAGGCATTGCTCAACATTGGCCTGCAAAATGTGCGCAGCAACGGCTACAGCTTTCAGGTGGAAATGGCCTATCTGTCTGAAAAGCTGGGCTATCGCATTATCGAACTGCCCATTCATTTTGCCGACCGCCGCATTGGCAAAAGCAAGCTGGATATCCCGGTCAAATTGGAATCGGCCTGGCGCACCTGGCAAATTGGCTGGCGCTACCGGCGTTTATCGGCTGCGTCCCTGCGTCAGGCCAGCTCGCCAGAGGAGCTGTCGACGCCAGCCAACCCCACATCTGGCAACCGGTTTCAAGCTGAAAGCTAGTTTATGACGCGCATACGGCAACATCGCAGCGACCTACTGGCGCTGCTGATTCTCTTTGTCCTGCCTCTCATTTGGTTTGGACCGGTTCTTTTTCCTGCCTTGACCGGTCGCACGCTGCTTCCCTATGACAATCTGTATAGCTTTGAACCTTGGCGCAGTCTCCAGCCAGGGCTCATTCCGCACAACAATCTGCTATCGGACTTAGTACTGGAAAATGCCGTGTGGAAGCTACACATTAACCGCACGCTGACCGAAGGCCAATTGCCGCTGTGGAATCCGCAGATTTTCACGGGGCTGCCCTTTTTGGCCGCCGGTCAAGCTAGTACATTTTACCCGCTCAATCTCCTCTTTTACATTTTGCCGTTAGAAATGGCCTATGGCTGGTTCACGGCGCTGCAAATTGGGCTGGCCGGCATCAACATGTATCTGCTGGCCCGCGTGCTGCGGCTGCGCCCCACATCGGCGTTCTTTAGCGGCGTGGTCTTTATGTTCAGCGGCTTCTTGATTGTTAGCGTCGTCTTCACCATGTTTATTGCGGCCGCGGTCTGGCTGCCGCTGCTGCTGGCGCTCATCGAGCTGATTATCCGCAAGCAGGAAGCCAAGGGAACACAGAGCTTCCGCCCCATTCCGTATGTTGTGGCCGGCGCGGCCATCGTCGGCGCCATGATCCTGGCCGGGCACCCGGAGCTGATCTACTATACGCTGCTGGTGGCGGGTATATATGCGGCGGCCAGATTAGTGGTGGCGAGACGAAGGATTTACGATTTACGATTTACGATTTACGATTCGACGATACTCTCACCGGTCAAAGAGGAGCTATCTTCTGCCCCCCCGCCTGAGCGTGTTGTAGGCTCCACGCTCCCTCAATCACCCATCTTCCCGCGTTTGCTCAAGCTGGCGGGCTGGCTGCTGGTGCTGGCGGTCTTTGGCATTGGCCTGGGCGCCGTGCAGTTGCTGCCGCTCATTGAGCTGCTGCCGCTCAACTTTCGACAAGGGTCGGCCTCGTTTCAGCAAGTGCTGGAGTGGGCGTGGCCCAGCCGGCATGTGCTGGCGCTCTTTCTACCCGATGTGTTTGGCAACCCCAGCCACCATGCCTGGTTTGATATTTGGCGCTGGCAGTGGGTCCCCGCCACCCAAAACGCGCTGGGCGAACCAGTGGACACCATCTTTTGGGGCATCAAAAATTACGTCGAAGGCGGCAACTATTTGGGCATTGCCACGTGGCTGCTGGCGGCGGTGGCGGTGGTGCGATTTACAAGGGTCGACGCATCCACGGCGCATAACGGACATTGGCGGTTTACGACGTGGTTTTTTGCGGGACTGGCCGTGGTGTCGCTGCTCTTTGCCTTTGGCACGCCGCTCTATGGCATTCTCTTCTATGGGCTGCCTGGCTGGTCCCAGTTGCACAGTCCCTTTCGCTGGGTCTTCCCCTTTACGGTGAGCATGGCCATATTGGGCGGCATGGGCATGGAGGTGTTAAGTGAGTGGCGGAGCAGCGCAGCAGCCGGAAAAGGAAGCAAGCTCTTTAGGCGAGTGGCGAGCGGGTTGGCGTGGTTGGCCGCGATGGCCGGCGCCGGCGCGCTGGCCGTGGTGGTGCTCAGCGTGGCGTTGCCGAATCCGTTTGTGGCGCTGGCCCAACGCGCTGTGGACAGCATTGATCTAGCGCAGATGGTTTTTGCCGACGGTCGCATGTTTTGGAGCTATGAAGCGGTCGTGCTGTTCAAGTTTGGTTTGGCCGCGCTGTTGAGCGGTGCGCTTGTGTTGTGGATGCTAAGAAGTAGAGGAGGAGAGGATGGGGGGAGTAAAGGAAGGGAATTTACACGCGCCCGTCTCCTCTACGCCGCTTTTGCGCAACCCAAGGTAATGCCTCTGCTCCTCATTGTTTTCGTCATCCTCGATCTCTACGCGGCCCAGGGACACTTTAATCCCGCCGCGCCGGTTGCGCTCTCGCCCCTCAACCCGGCCAATATTCCCCCCGTCGTCCAATTTATCAACGAGCGGGAGGGCATTTTCCCTGCGGACATCACCAACGAATCAATCGTAAATCGCAAATCTGAAATCGTAAATTCCGTCCCCTTCCGCTTTACCACCTTTAACACCAGCGATCAGAAGACCTTTAATGCCAACGTGGGCATGTATTACGGCTGGCAAGACATTCGCGGTTACGATTCAATCATTCCACGCCAGTATGTGGCGCTGATGGACCGCATTGCGCCGCAGGAAAATGAACTGCTCTATAACCGCATTGCCCCGCTCTACTTTGGCCAATCTGCTGCAGACGAAGTGGGTGACAATGCACCGGCCAGCGGCAATGAATACGCCGCGCTGGATAATCCGCTGTTGAATCTGCTCAACGTCAAATATGTGCTGACGCAGGAGTATTTGCCCAATCCGGGCTGGGAAGAAATCTATCGCGATGAGTCCATGGCGGTCTATGAAAACCGCCATGTGATGCCGCGGGCGTTTATTGCGCGCAACGTCCAAATCGCGCCCGCCGACCAGCAACCGCTGCTGGAAGCTGATTTGAGCCAAACCCTCTTTTTGGAAGCAGAACCCGCCGATGCCGGTGCGCTTGTGGCCGCCAGCCCGCAGCTGGCCACCGCCAACATTAGCCGCTACACCGCCAATGATGTCTTTGTAGACGTCAACCTCAGCGACCGCGGCTGGCTGGTGCTGACCGATGCCTGGTTCCCCGGCTGGAAGGCCTACATCCGTCCATTTGGCGCCGATGAGAACCAAGAAGAGGAGCTGCCGCTTTATCGGGCCGATGGCGCCTTTCGCGCGGTCTATCTGCCGCAGGACGGTCAGTGGACGGTGCGCTTTGTCTATTCACCCTGGAGTTTTAAGCTGGGTCTCTACACCAGCTTTCTCTGCTTTGTCACCCTGGGGCTGCTGCTGCTGTGGTGGGCCTGGGGGCGCTACTACCGGCCCGAATTGACCGCGGGCGAGGTACGCACGGTGGCCAAAAATTCGCTGGCCCCCATGGCGCTCAACCTGGTCAACAAGGCCATCGACTTTGCCTTTGCCATGCTCTACGTGCGCCTGTTGGGGCCAGACGGCGCCGGCAAATATTACTTTGTGGTGGCGCTCTACGGCTTCTTCGAGATCATTAGCCGCTACGGGCTGGGCACGCTGCTGGCCCGCGATGTAGCGGCAGACAAGAATCAATCCAGCCGCTATTTGACCAACGTGCTGGCGCTGCGCACGCTGCTTTGGCTGGTGGCCATGCCGCTGCTGGCCCTAGTCGTCTATGGCTACAGCATCATCGGCAACCTGGGCGCCAATATCCAGAGCATTGGCGCCCAGGAAATTCAGGCCATTGCGCTGCTGGCCGCGGCCATGCTCTTTGCCAACTGGTCCGACGCGCTGAGCAACATGTTCAACGCCTTCGAAAAAATGGAATATCCAGCCGGGCTGGCCAGCGTCACGTCATTGCTCAAGGTGACGCTGGGGGCGCTGGTGCTGCTGCTGGGCTGGGGCTTTGTGGGGCTGGCGGGCGTCAGCTTGCTGGTCAATGTTGCGCAGCTTTTCTGGCTCTATGGTCTGCTGCGCTCGACGCTCTTCAAACCCGAATGGCATTGGGACAGCGCCCTGCAAAGGTGGATGCTGAGCGCCAGCGGCCCGCTGATGATTAACCATTTATTGGCCACCATTTTCTGGCGCATTGACGTGTGGATTCTGCGCCCCATGGCCGGCGCGGCCGCGGTTGGCCTGTATAGCGTGGGCGTCAAATATTTGGACGGGCTCAACATTATCCCCAGCGTCTTCACCATGGCGATCTTCCCGCTCATGAGCCGCTATGCGCGCAGCAACAACGAAAATCTGCTGCGCTCGTACATCCTCAGCGTGCGCTTGCTCATTATGATGAGCTTGCCCATCGCCATGATGGTCACCTTTCTGGCGCGGCCGCTGGTTTGGCTGGTGGGCGGCAGCGAGTTTATTAACCTGCCCGAAACCATACACCTACTGGGTCGTGAAATCACCTTTAACGGTGGCGCCAATCTGGCGCTGCAACTGGTCATTTGGAGCATTCCCATTGGTTTTGTCAACAGCGTTACTCAGTTTGTGCTCATAGCCGTCAATCAGCAGCGCTATCTCACCAAAGCCTTTGTTATCGGCGTCGTCTTTAACACCGTGGGCAACCTGCTGGTAATCCCCAGCTTTGGCTATCTGGGCGCGGCCGTGGTCACCATCCTCAGCGAGTTCAGCCTGCTCTTTCCCTTCTACGCCAGCGTTAAACGCCACGTGGGCAGCGTGCCGTGGCTATCGCTTTGCCTAGCGCCGGCGCTGGCGGTGGCCGTCATGGGCGTGGCCATCTACGCGCTGCTCCAATTTGGCATTAACCCCTGGCTGGCCGCGCTGCTGGGCTGGCTGGTCTACGCCGTGGCGCTGGCCCTCACCGGTGCGCTAAGCAATGAAGATATGGCCATTGTCTGGCGCGCGCTGCCGCTGGGTGCGCTCAAGAAGGTATTGCCAGCGCAGGGGTAAGCTGGTAGAATCAGTGAATCAAAACTTGCGCAGCGCCAACAAAGCGCCATAGGAACAGATTTCCGCTCCCTATTTGCAAACAGTCAATATGCGACGATTTTCCCTACTTCTATTTTCCCTCATTCTGGCCCTCATTGCTCAACGCCTGCTGGCAACCTCCGATGCCTTCCTTTCCTACGTTCTGCGCGACAGCCTGCTCCTGACCGCCATTGCCGCGCTGATCTTTGCAGCCAATAGCATAGTGCGGCCGCCGCTGTTGCCGTCCGCACTGCGTCACACCTCAGCGATGGGCTGGATTCTGATTGTCACGGGGATCTTGTGCACCGCCGTGGCCGGATTGTTCTTTGTGCTGCCGGTAACCGGCGTCTTTTTTGAACAGCTGCGCCCCACGCTGTGGAGCGTGGGTATGTTGCTGCTGTTGCTGGGCGCGCTGAGCCGCCCCCGCATTACATATGCACTGCCCAAAGCACGCTGGCAAAAGAATCACCTGGGCGACTTTGAACTGGCGCCCATCGAACTCTCACCCCGGCGTCAAGAATTGCTGCGCGCAAAGGCTAGCAGCCGCGCCGCCGTAGTGACCGCTGAAGCAAACCATATTTCCCCCCGCAGTGAAGCGGCGCCAAGATTTTTGACGCCGTACACCGAAATCGGTCTGCTGCTGATTGTGGTGACGGTAGGCGCGCTGCTGCGCCTTTGGAGCATTGAAAGCCTGCCCGCAGCCTGCCTGCCCGCCGAATGCGAAACGCTGCTCCGTCTGGAAGAGCTGCCCACATCCACACTTTTTGGTGATAACCGAGAACTTTTGCCAATGGTGCAAGAGCTATTCCGCCAGCGCATGGACGATGATCTGCTGGCGCTGCGGCTGGCCGGCATGCTGTTGTCCGTCTTAACGCTGCTGGGCTTCTATGGCTTTGCCCGCCGGCTGGCCACCGCCTCTGGGGCGCTGGCGGCAACGGCGCTGCTGGCCGTGAGTCCGTGGCATCTGTGGGCCATGGGCGAGCCCAATCTCGCCGCGCCACTTTTTATCAGCGCGTGTGGGTGGCTGGTGTTAACGGCTTGGACCGCGCAAACGGCGCGTTGGCCCACATTGGCGGGCATGGGGCTGGGTCTGATGCTGCCATTTCTGCATGAACCCCGGGGAGCCGCCGCGCTCTGGGTGTTGATTGGGTTGCTGCTGGGGGCCGTGATGGCTCCCGCCGCCACAATGGTGCAGCGCGCGCAGCGGCTGCTCCTGCCGCTGCTGGTGGCCTTGGCGGTGGCCAGCCCCTGGTTGGCCAGCGCGCCCCAAAGCCGCGTGCAGATTGAGCCAGCCCAGCCGCTGGACGAACAGGTCGTGGTCGAAAATAGCTGGTCTATCCAGCTCGAAGAGTTGGCCGCCACCCTTTTCTGGCGCGGCGACTTTGGCTCAGCGGGGCCGGTGCTTGACGGCTCGCTGCTGGGTGTGTTGACGGGTGCCCTGCTTTTGTTAGGCATCGGCGTGTTGGCGCGCACGGGGTTGAGACCGGCATCAATCTGGCTGGGGTTGGGTTTACTGATTTACATTTGGGCTATTCTGCAAATAAGCTCCTCAGATGCGGCAGCATTGATCAATGTGGCCAGTAGCGAGAGCAGCAGCGCCACAGCGCCAACGAGCTGGGCGGGTCTACTGCTGCCGCTGCTGCCGCTGCTCTTTGCCGGCGCGGCGTTGACGCTGGACCAGCTGTTGATTGGCTTCCACATGCAGTGGCAACGGTTGATTTTGCCGGGACCGGCGATGGCCGTGGCGCTGCTCATGTTGACTATCCCAGCCCTGCCCGCTGTGCAGAACTTGCTGGACCAAACGGGCAGCGCAGGCGGGTCGGCACAGAGCCGATTTGATGGCGCGCTCAGCCAATATCTGTCTACCAGCCTGGCCCAAGATCCGGCTACCTATTTTGTGCCTATGGCCAGCCTGGACAGCCGTTCGCTCAAAGTCATGTTGGGGTCGCAGTTGGATACCTTTCAAAACATGGGACACTTGCGCGGGCTAGACATGACGCGCGATCTGCTCTTTCCCGACACGGTCAATGGCGCCGTTTACCTGGTTCCGGCCCAAGAGGAGCAACTTGTCAATCTCTTGCAGCGCGTCTTTCCGGCCGGCATCAATGAACCCATTTTTGACGAACAGAGCGGACAGCCGCTGGTCACGGCGTTTCGCGTGGACCCGGCCACATTAACCACCAGCCAGGGCGTGCGCGGCTTCTTTTTTGCCGGTCTGGACGATGGCCCCATTGAAACAGCCAGCTTGGTGCAGGAAAGCCCCACAGTCCAATTTGATTGGCCACAGGGCGCGCCGCTGACCGCCCCCTTTACCGTGCGCTGGGAAGGCGCGCTGCTGGCGCCAGAGGCGGGCAATTATCGCTTTGTGCTCAACGCCAGCCCCGAGGCGCGAGTCGCGCTGCGGCTGGATCAAGCGCTGGTGCTGGACAGCACGCAAGGGGTAACCGACCGCACGCTGCCATTGGGGCGCGGCGTCTATCAAATTACGCTGCGCTATACGGCATTGCAGGCGCCG
>JACKBC010000045.1 GCA_020634755.1 Caldilineaceae bacterium
ATCCAGGCCAGCGCCGCCACCACCAGCGCCATCATGTTAACGCTAATGGCGCCGCGGATGGTGGTGGCCAGCACCACCAGAAAAAGCAGCCCCGGCACGGTGATCAGCACGTCGGCCGCGCCTTTGATGAGCGTATCCACAATGCCGCCAAAATAACCGGCGGTAAACCCCAAGATAATGCCAATGCCCAGCCCAATGGCGCCGGCAAAGAGGCCAATGCGCAGCGTTAACGGTGTGCCCGCCACAATGACGGCAATGAGATCGCGCCCCACCGTGTCGGTCCCCAGCCGGTATTCAGGCGACGGCGGCAGATCGGGAATGGCCGAGCCCACCTTATAGCCATCCGTATCCACCAGCAGCGAACCGACTGGTCCAATTAGCAACACCGCCAGGATGATAACCAGCCCGGTGATTAGGTATGGATTTTGGCGAAGAAAGCGGGTAAATTGGGACATTGAGTGATTGGTTTATTGGGTACATTGGTTCATTGGGTAAATTGGTTTATTGGGGAATGCCCCTAATCACTAGTAAACCAATCACCCAATCCTCAACGATCCTGATAGACAATGCGCGGATCGATGAGCGGATAGACCAGATCCAAGACCAGCGTGGCAATACCAATGGATAGAATCAGGATAAAGACCACGCCGTAAATCACGAAATAATCAAAGGTCTGGATGGCGCGGAAGAGAACGGCGCCCACGCCCGGATAGCCAAAGACCACCTCGACCAGCACTGCACCCGACACCACAAAGCCCAGCGACAGGGCCAGCGACGTGGCCTGGGGCAGCAGCGCATTGCGCAGCGCGTACTGAAAAAAGATTTCGCGCCCAGTCAGCCCTTTGGCCTGCGCAAAGTTAATATAGTCCTCACCCAACCCGGAAATCATCATGCCGCGCATGCTTATGGCCCAGCTGCCAATGGAGGCCAAAATAATCGAGAAGGCCGGCAGAATCGAGTGATAAACTGCGTCCATCAGAAACGAAAGTTTAAAAGACGGTATGGCCCCCAGCGAGTAGCCACCGCTGATGGGAAATATTTTCAATGTGAATGAAAAGATGTAGACCAATACCAACCCCAGCAGATAATAGGGAATGGCCGAAAGCGTGAGTAGCGGCGCCACCAAAAATTGGAAGAAGCCCGGCGTGCGCGGCCAAGCTAACAGCGCCCCAGCCAGCGTCCCCAATATCACCGCAAGAATGGTGGTGGTGCCCAGCAGAATCAACGTCCACGGCATGGCGGTGATGATCATGTCGAAGACGCGCTTGGGAAAGTTGGAGATGGAGATACCCAGGTCCAGAAACATCAGGTCGCGCATGTAGTTTACATACTGCTGCCAAAGCGGTTTGTCTAGCCCGAACTTCTCCTCATAGGCTTTAACGACCTTTTCCATGTTGGTTTTGCCGGCGCCGCCAAAGGCCAGCGCTTGCAGCAGCTTTTCGCGCACGGGGTTTACCGGCGCCAGACGAGGTATAAAGAAATTTACGCTGGCAGCCAGCCAGATGACGACGAGAAAAACGCCAATTCGTTTGAGGATATAGCTAAGCGGCATAGTGTCACAGGCTATAGCGGTTGTGCAATCGGAGATTGGGATAGCCGATTGCAGGAGGATAACTACAGGCTATCATGCTGAAGAGACTTTATTATAAACACTTATCCACATAATGGGAAATAGTTGACGGCGCCATGAAGGGTTTCATGCTACTGCCAATGGCGTCTGTAAAAAGCCAATGCCAGGCTTGCGAACGCCATTAAGTTCGCTGGCTCGAGTGGAAATGGCTCGTGGCCCCACGTGCGACGCACTACCCGCCAAGGCGGCTGCATTACGGCTGTTCTTTTGGGCAGCGCGACGCACGCTAGCCCGGCCCTATTCGATTGAAATATTTATGCACCCCCCTCATAAATCCTCATGCAAGCCCTGACATCTTGAGCCTTTGCAGTTTCTCAAAAAAGTCTTGACGATCTCTTGGGATTTGGTTGCTACACTGTAGGTAGAGAACAGAGTTGGATAGAAATCATCAGTAGATCGCAAGGACAAGAGATAGAGCCGGATTCACCAATCGACACCGACGTCTGTATCGCCAACACCGTTGCGGTGTACTGACAATAGAAAGCTGAGGAAGATGTATGTCTGTAAAACAATCCCAAAGCTACGTATTGCCCATGCCGCCCAATGTATGGCGCTACCCAACCCCACGTCTAAGCAAGCCAGTGCCGACCAGCAGCCGTAACAATGAGCTACTCGCCAGTTTGGCGCAATATGATCCCATCTACCTAGAGGAGATGCAGGGCGTGGCGCTGCTCAATCGGGTTGAGGTCAAGTACGTCTTGCCGCGTAAATTGTTGCCACACCTTTTGAATACATTGCGCACAGAGTATGACGTGCTGGAAGTAGGTGAACAGCGACTCAATCGCTATCGCACGCTCTACTTTGACACGGCCGATTTTGCGCTGTACCGGCGTCATCACGCCGGCGCCGCGGATCGATTTAAGGTGCGCGCGCGGACCTATGTGGATTCGCAAAGCTCGTTTTTGGAAGTCAAGCACAAGACGAATAAAAAGCGCGTGCACAAGAGTCGCATTCAAACCCCGGCCATGATTACGGCGTTGGCGGGAGATACCGCCGGCTTTGTGGCAGATGCTTGCCCATACGACGCCGAGACCATGCAGCCGCGTCTTTGGAACAGCTATCGCCGCATAACGCTGGTGGACAAAATGCGCAGTGAACGGGTCACGCTAGATGTAGACCTGCGCTTCGACTGGGATAACCGCAGCAACGTGCTGCCGCATGTCGTGGTGGCGGAAGTCAAACAGGAGCGTTTTTCGCATTCGTCAAAGTTTATGGACGCAATGCGGCAGCATCACATACGCAGCGTAGGCTTTAGCAAATATTGCATGGGCGCCAGCCTGCTCTACCCCGAGCTTAAACAGAACCGATTTAAAAATAGGCATCGATTACTGGCCAAATTGGCCACGTATGAGATTCCCAGCACCAGAGGAGGATATGGTGAACTTTATTGATCTCTTTAGCGGATTTGCCATTAACTTGTTGATTGCCGTGCTGATTGTGCGCGGCATCTACTATCCGATCAAACAGGACAAGAATTACGTTTTTACATACATTGCCTTTAACACCATCATCTATTTTGTCATGGCGTTTCTGTCCAGTGCAGAGCTGAGCGTGGGTGTGGGCTTTGGGCTCTTTGCTATCTTTTCGGTGTTGCGTTACCGCACCAGCACCATGTCCACACGCGAGATGACCTATCTCTTTATTGTCATCGCGCTGCCGGTAATGAATTCGATCCTCATGCACGACAACGCGTGGCCACTGCTGCTGGCCGTAAATGGGGCCATTGTCACCGTCCTCTTTGTGCTCGAACACGAGTGGGGCTTTCATTACGAAAACGCCAAATCCATTCGCTATGACCGCGTTGAGCTGATCGCGCCGGAAAGTTATCCTGTTATGCTGGCCGATCTGCGCCAGCGCACGGGGTTGCCCATCAACCGCATAGAGGTGGGCAGCATCAACTTTCTCAACGACACCGCGGACATCACCGTCTATTACGACGAACCGCAGACGGCGGGACTGGTCAGCCGTGAACAGACCAGCGTGGCCGATGGCCACTTTGCCTTTAGCCAATAAGCACACGACTTGCGTAGCGCCTGGGCTTGGCCAAGAGCGAACCCGTTTGGATCTAGTCACGGCTTGCATAAGACCTTTAGTTTCACGATGGCTCTGTGCTGCGCACAACCACCATCACACAAGTCCTAAAACGGTAGTTTTGCGCAAAGCGCTTTTGCACAGCCAGAGGCTGCACAAGTCCTAAAATATAAAGGAAGCAACCATGAAAAAACAAACGCTTACACTTACTATTGTCACTATCTTACTCTTGTTGTTTGCGTTCAGTGCTTGCCGGGCCACGCAAAGCTCGGCGACTGAAGGGACAACCACAGAAACGTCATCTTCGTCGAATCTGGCCGTGCTGGCGAAAGCGCCTGCGGATACGGATGTGATCACAGCGGCAAACACCGCGGCAGTGACAGAAACCGTTGCGGAAACAGCGGTAGAATCCACGGCCAACCAGAGCGCAAGTGCAAACGTAGACATGAGTGACGTTGCCGCCACCATTACGCTGAATGGGGATGCCATTGCGGTAGAGGGCAGCGGCGCAACCGCCACTGGCGCCATTGTGACCATTGATACCGTTGGCGTCTATAACATCAGGGGCACGCTGAACAACGGCCAGATTGTGGTCGAAACTGCGGATGAAGGCGATGTGGTGCTGCTCTTCAACGGTGTGGATATTACGAATGACAGCAGCGCGCCCGTGTACGTCCGCAATGCCGACAATGTGTTCATCACCTTGGTGGATGGCACAACCAACAGCGTGACCGACGGCTCAAACTACGTCTTCCCCGATGCCGAAACCGATGAACCGAATGCGGCCATCTTTAGCCATGATGATCTGACCATCAACGGCGGCGGTGCGCTCACCGTCAACGGCAACTATAATCACGGCATCTATGGCAAAGACGATGTAGAAATTAGCGGCGGCACTATTACCATCAATGCGGTCAATGACGGCATTAAAGGGCGCGACTCGCTGGTCGTGCAGAGCGGCATCATCACCATCAACGCGGAGGGCGATGGCCTACAATCCAACAACGATGAGGAGGCCGAAAAGGGCTATGTCTTAATTGCGGGCGGCACGCTCAACATTACCGCCGCCGAGGATGCCATCCAGGCTGAAACGGTGCTCACCGTCAGCGGGGGCAACCTGGTTTTGACAACGGGCGGCGGCAGCAGCTATAGCGCTGCCGACAGCGCCAAAGGATTGAAAGCCGGCGTGGATCTGGTCATTACAGGCGGCGACATTGTCATCGATGCTGCCGACGACGCCATCCATTCTAACGGGACAATGTCCATTGATGGCGCCACACTGCAACTGGCTTCGGGCGATGACGGTATCCATGCCGATGCCAGCATTCAAATCAACAGCGGTACAATCAACATCAGCCAGTCGTACGAAGGCATAGAGAGCGCCATCATCATCATCAACGGTGGCGACATTCAGCTGGTGGCCAGCGATGACGGCATCAACGTGGCCGGTGGCGCCGATAGCTCTGCGTTCAATGGGCGCCCGGGCCAAAATCAGTTTGCCGACCTGAGCAACTACTATCTCCAGATCAACGGCGGCTACATTTATGTGGACGCCAGTGGCGACGGGCTGGATGCCAATGGCTCCATTGAGATGAACGGCGGCGTGGTGCTGGTCAATGGCCCCACCGCCAATAACAACGGTCCGCTGGATTATGATGGTGGATTTAGCATGACGGGTGGCTATCTGGTGGCCGTGGGCAGCGCGGGCATGGCTCAGGCTCCAGGTACTGCTTCAACGCAGAATTCGGTTATATACAACTTCGCATCGGTGCAGTCCGCTGGAACCATTGTGCATATCCAAGACGCCAGCGGGAACGACATGCTCACCTTTGCGCCACTGCGTGAATATCAGTCGGTTGTGCTTTCGTCGCCGGCCCTGCAAAGTGGTGAAACCTACACCGTCTATGTGGGCGGCAGCGCCAGCGGCACCGAAAATAACGGTCTCTACACAGACGGGACCTATAGTGGCGGCACAGCCGTAGAAAGCTTCACCATCTCCAGCGTAGTCACAAGCGCCGGCGTGGCGACGCGAGGCTTCGGCGGCGGACGTCCTTAGCGTAAGACAGTCATTCGTTAACGTTGTACACGCTGAAAAAGCGCCACAGTTTCTGTTATAAAATTAGCGCTGCCCTGCGTATTCTCCGAATCGCAGGGCAGCGCTTTTTGTCATTTGTCCATCTTGTTGCTGAAAATTGCGTAAAGCGGCAGTAACTGAAGGGTGTGCATAATGTGCTGCTCGAGTGGTAATGGCTCGTGGACCTACGTGCGACGCACAACCCGCCCAGGCGGCTGCATTACGGCTGTTCCTCTGGGCAGTGCGACGCACAGTAGCCCACCCCTACGCCACTGAAATATTTATGTACACCCCTCAAGTAACTATCTAGCCGTAATCTCAGCCCTCGAAGATCGGAACAGTGACCAGTGGAATTACTTCTGTACGATCTGGCCGGGCATGGCGCCCGTGTGCGCTCCATTTACCAGCACCGGCGTGCCGTTGATCCATACGTGACGCACCCCTTCCGCTAGCTGATGCGGATTTTCAAAGGTGGCTTTGTCAATAATCGTGTTGGGGTCAAAGAGCACCACGTCAGCCTGATAGCCCTCGCGCAGCAGACCGCGCCCGCGCAGCCCCAAACGCGCGGCCACGGCGCCACTCATCTTGCGTACGGCGTCTTCCAGGGGAATCACCTTTTCGTCGCGCACATAGCGGCCCAAAATGCGCGCATAGGAGCCATAGCCGCGCGGATGGATTGGGCCAAGCTGGCTGCCCCACGCCGGGTCCATTCCGCCCGCGTCGGTGCCAATCATGATCCAAGGCTGCTGGAGCTTCAGCTTGACTTGCTCATCGGTCATGGAGAAGTAGATGGTGGCGATGCGCTGCTCTTCGCTCAAGAATAGCTCCACGGCGGCATCGAACCAGTGGACGCCCTTCATCTCGGCAATTTCAGTCAGCCGCTTGGCCACATATTGCTGGTTCTCCGCTTTTTCCAGCCCAACCGGCATGACGTTCTCCGGCCCGCATAGATCGGCAATGGCTTCCCAGTCGCCAGCTGGATCCAGCGTGGCCAGGCGAATTTTCTCGCGCATTTCCGGGTCGCGCAGATTGTCGAAGAACTTGCCATCGGCGGCGGCCCACGGCGGCAAAATCGAGGCCAGCCCGGTGCCCATGGCGGGGTACGGATACATGTCGGCGGTAATATCGATGCCTGCGGCGCGCGCTTGCGTAATGCGCGCAATGACGGCATCAATTTTGGGCCAGTTGCGCTGACCGGCGGCTTTCAGGTGGTAGATCTGCACCGGCACATTGGCGCGCTGGCCAATGGTAATGGCCTCTTCCAGCGCGTTGAGAATGTCGTCGGCCTCGGAGCGAATGTGGGTAATATAGACACCGTTGTGTTCGCCTACCACTCTGGCTGAGTCCACCAATTCATCGGTATCCACGTAGGCGCTGGGCGGATAGATGAGCGCTTGCGATACGCCCATGGCGCCATCCTCCATGGCCTCGGCCATGACGCGGCGCATGGTGGCCAGCTCATCGGCGTTGGCCGGTCCCATGGCCATGCCCTTGGCGTAGGAACGCAACGTGCCGCCGCCCAGGAATGAACCAATGTTGGACGAGACGCCGCGCGCGGTCATGGCCTCCAGCCAGTGCCGAAAGCGGCTCCAGCTTTGCACTTTGGGCACCCACTCTTCCAGGTTATAAGCCTTGGCGGCGCGCCGCATAAAGTCCTGCTCGATCTTACCGCCTTGGGGCGCTGGCGTCCACCCTTCGCCCATAATTTCGGTGGTGACGCCCTGCTTGATTTTGGAGAGGCAGCGCCCGTCGGCCATGAGCGGGAGTATCGAATGGCTGAGGATGTCGATAAAGCCGGGGCAAAGCACTAGGCCGCGGCCATCGATGACGTTGGCTGCGTTTTCATGCGCAATGCTATTGGGCGGCGCAACGGCGGCAATCTGCTCGCCCGCCAGCGCCACGTCGGCATAGAACCAAGGGTTGCCCGTGCCGTCGACCACGCGGGCGGAGTGGATGAGGGTATCAAAGTTGGTCATGTTGTTTTTTGATTATTGTGTTATGCACGCTGGAATTCGTTCGTGGATCAGTAAATTCTCTGTCTATCATATCACCTTTTAAGCTGGTTTCTCAACTCGTTCTTCTGGTTTCAATTTTTATTCCGCTGGTCGCCATGGCGGCGGCGTGTGCATTTATGCGCATGCGCCGCATGCGCCTTGGCAGCTGGATGTTACACTAAGCCCTTATTGCTGTATTGCTGTATTGCTGATTGCTTTCTGGCCCAGCAATATAGCAATATGAACGCGCTTACCCCATGGGCCACATGCTGGTATTGGCCTTCTGATACGGCAGCAGCGTTACATCGGGCACCAATGCTCCCGGCGTGGCCACATGCATGATCTTGGCCGCAATGGGGGCAAAGCCGGCGTAGAAATGCTGCATGGATTTGACGATCAGGATCTTCTTTTGCCGCGGGTCAATCCCCACATTAGAGAAGACCTCTGGGCTAAAGGTTTGCGTGCGGTGGCTAATGGCCACAATATCAATGCCGTTGGGCGCATGCAGCGCCACGGCATCCCCCAGCTTGCCGCGGCCTTTGCCAAACTGCTGCGACGCCCCCAGAGCGATTTTGCCCACGCGCACGCGCAAATCCACCGGGTCGCCCGACATGGGTCCCATTTTGCCGCCAATGCGCAAATCGGCCTCCACGCCTTCGCCCAATTCTTTGGCTACATCCACAATCACCGGATCCCATATGCAGCCAATGGCGGCGTTGCCAATGCCCCGCTCCAGCAGCTTGCGCAGGAAAAAGGTGGAATCGTTGGGCGCGCCGCCGCCAGAATTGTCCGACACGTCTGCCAGCACCACCGGTTGGCCATCCAGCGCCAGCGCCTTGTCCAGCGCGCTGTCCATTGTTTCATATGCCGGCTGCACAATATCGCGCATGGCATAGAATTCGTCGCCCAATTGCTTGGCCAATGCCGCCCCTTTTTCCGGCTGGTTGTCGGTGACTACCAGCACGCGCGTGCCTAGATCCGGTACATCTCCCCACGGAAAACCGTGCCCCAGCGAAATGGAAAGCACGCCATCTTGGCCCTCCAGCGACGACATTTTGTCGACAAATTTGCGTACGGGTGGGTGCGACGTATGATAGACGCCAATCATATTACAGTCGTGCAGCGAGGTAATGGGCTTGGTCTTGTCGTTGGCGGCGTCGGCGATGATATGCCACAATTCAACGGCGCGCTCGGGTGGGTCGGTGTGAGGATACTCTTTGTAGGTAATGACGGCGTCGGCATTTTCAACCAGCTGCTGCGTCAAATGGCAATGCAGATCCAGCTCCACGCCAATGGGCACATCTGGGCCAACGACCGCACGCACGTGGGCCGCAATGTCGCCTTCGCAATCATCATAGCCAAAGGCCACCATGGCCCCGTGCATGGCCAGCAGCACCGCATCCACCGGCATGGCGGCGCGCAGATCGGCCAACATTTCCGCGCGCAGCTCTTCGTAAACCGAGCGGATGGTGGTGCCGGCGGGCGTTGCAAAGGCGGCCACGCTCTCCACCACGTCCCAGCCGCTCTCGCGGGCCAGCTCGCGCCAGCGCAACAGCGGCAGCGCCAGCGCTGAGACGTTGGCGCCGTGCTGGCCGTTGCGCACCATGTATGTTTCGTTAAAGTTGGGCCAGCCAGTGAGAAATGGCGAGAAGGTATTGGTTTCGGTGCCAATCATGCTGGTGAATAATTTCATGGGTTCCTCCAAATGGATGGGATTAAGATGCCACAAAAAGTGATGGCTCGCTGATGGCTGCGCTTTGCCACACCTGGCTTTTCCCGCTCCATAGCCCCACCGCTTTGACCAATTTCATGCTCTCTAGCGTCGCTATGGTCGCGGGCGACAGTTGTACATCTTCCCCCTCTGTAGCGGGCAGAACCAGAAGCCGCAGACCGTCCGACAGTTGCCGATAGTTTGTATTTGCCGTGTCGGTGACGGCGGACTGCGGCGCGGGTTGGTGGAAAAGCAGCGTGTTTAGGTGGCGCAACACATGAAAAACCGGGCGTGGATTGTAGCTGCGATCCAGCAGGCCAAAGCCAGAATCCATGGTGCGGTCAAAATCCACATAGGGCTCCACAAAGAGCCTATCACCGGGCCGCTCTAGCATCTGAAAGAGCGCGGCGGCTGCGCCATTGGCTTGCGCCATTTCACCGCCATTAGGCAGCGCATAGAGCCAATCGAATGCGCCAATGTGTGAAAATGACAATGCATTCAGGTTGGCTATGGGCTCAGGGCCCAATGCATCCAAGCGGCAGCAGACGCGCTGGACGCGCACATCCGCCGCGGCCAGCTGCGCATTGAGTTCGTCAAGCTGCTCCACCAGGTACCCAATTTGCGAACGACCATGCTGCTTGCCCGGCACATTTTGACCAGGCACCACGCATGAAAGCGTGACCGGTATGTGATGGCTGGCGGCGCATTCGTGTAGTTGCGCCAAAGCTCCAGGCGTGGGCCATAAATTACCCAGCACCTGTAATTCCACACCATCTACTTGGTCGAGATGCGCCGCGACCTCCCCCGTCAAATTGAGCGTGGGCGACCATAGCCATTGTGCCGTCACTGTCATGCCGTGACCACGCAAAATGGCCAGCCGCTCTTGCTGCACCGGGTCGCGCAGATCGGCCACGGGTACGCGCAGATGGCGAGCGCCCAATTCGATGGCTTGCAGCAGCCCATAATCGTTGCGCACGGGTTGGCGAATGGTGGAAGGCCAGGCCGCCGGGACTTGGCCTGTGGGCGCAAGGGGGTGTAGGGCGGTGAGGCCCAACGGCGAATGGGGCAGATCGGCGGTTGTGCCGGTGATGAGACGGGGCCGCTGTGCCAGTTCCGTCTGGCCGCTGGTGCGGATAAAGTGGACGCGGCTTGTGTCTTCATGCACGCGCACGAGCAAAAAGCCCAGCTTGGCCACATCATCGCGCCCCTGCTCGGCAGGCGGTGCGCCGGAGAAAAGCTCGCTAAAACCGGGGCGCGTAAAGGCCACAGAGGGCACGGTCTGATAGCGCGTGTCGTCGAGCTGATTGTAGAAAGCCCAATGAACGTGGGCGGCGAAAACTCGCTCCACGCCATGCTGCCGCACCAAATCGACCAGCCAGCCCCGCGCCGGTTGCGCTAGATTATCGTAATGGCCCAAGTCTGGTTCATCTGCATCGTGCAAAAAGAGGGGCAGATGCAGGAAGAGAAATATACGCTGGCCATTGTGTTGGGGCAGTTCGTGTTCGAGCCATTCTTGCTGGGCGGCGGCCTCCGGCAGCGCGCTGTTCATAATCTGCGAATTCAGCACGATAAAGGAAAGGTCATCTTGGCGCCAGCTGTACCAGGAGCGTCCAAAGCGATTGTGATAGTCGGTCAGAAATTCAGCCGTAACCCAGCTGGCGGGCATGGTGGGATCCGGCTTGTCGCCAACGTCGTGGTTGCCGGCCACAAAGCGTGGCTGCACGTTGTGGCGCGTTAGTTGCGCCAGCGCTTCATCGCGGGCTTGGGCAAAGTTGCCGCGCTCGGGGAACTCTTGGATCAGGTCGCCCATGTGGACAATCAGCGGTGATTCTTGATCGGCGCTGATAGCGGCTACTTGTTGCAGGGCATATTCCGCTCGCGCGGTCTGGCGGCGACGCGACGTGAATTCAACGTGTTGGCCCGTGGGGTCGAGCATGTAGTGCGTGTCCGCAATGACCACAAATTCAAAACGAGCCGGTGGCAGGAAAGAGCGATCAAACATCTGTTCACCCTTTGGCCACGTATGGCAGCTGAACTTGCTGCGCTTGATCACTTGGCTGAGCATCTTTATAGTGCTCATATAGCGCCAGCCCAATATGACCAAAGACGCCATCCAATTCATGGGTGCGCTTATCTTCGGCCACCTTATCGCCGCTCACGGCATCCATGTCCCAGCGGCAGTAGACGGTGACCGCTACATGTGAGTTGTCTCCGGCATAGAGAATGCCTGCGTTGTTGCGGATGCCGCCCAGGGTGCCCGTTTTGTGGGCAAAGGGGATGCCGTATGGCAAAAAGCGGGGCAACCGCTGGTTGAGCTGCTGTTGCAGCATAATGTAGAGCATGTTGCCACACGCTTGGGTGCTGACGACTTCGCCCCGCGCCATCATGCGCAAGAGGCGAGTCATATCGCGCGGGGTGCTGGCGTTATTGTCGGGGCCGGGGCTATAGGCGCTGCCGTCGCGGCGGGTGGGTGGCGCCTGGCGCTTTTTGTTCAGGTCTACAAAGAGGCGACGCGGGTCTGAGTTTTCCTCACCCATGATGTCGTCGAAAATGCCGTGGATATCCATGGCCATGTGGATGTGGGCCAGCCCCAGCTCTTTCATAAAGGCGTCTATCTCCGCCACGCCCACTCGGTGCATGATCATATCGGTGGCTGTATTGTCACTGATGATCATCATGAGCGTAAGCAGATCGCGCACGGTGGGGCGCAAGCCATCATCAAACCAGGTGAGGATGCCGCTGCCGATGTTCTTTTCGGCCACGGTTAATTCCCACCGGTCGGTCAGGGCAAATTGCCCCTGCTCGATCTGGCGAAAGGCCGCACACAGCACGGGAATTTTAAGTACGCTGGCCATGGGAAACGAGGCATCAGCGTTAATGTTGATCTCCTCCCCCGATTCGAGATGTAAGACGGAGACGCCAAATTCGGCGCCAGTAGCGTCGATAAACGATTGAATTTGGTCAGTTAGGGAGTGTAAGGTAGTGGTAGACATACGAATCCTTAGTGTGTTATACTCGCGTTAGCATAGTTACTTCGGGCGGGCATTAAGCCCGCATTGAGCAGCATTTTTGCGAAAGGTCGTTCATAATGCCTGAAAGCATCGTTCTAGAGCCGCGAGTCACAAATCTAGAAGAGTTGATGGCCCAGCTGACGCGCAATGTCGGCGAATTGACGCGCAATGTGAATAGGCTACAGGACGAGATGCGCGACTTCAAAGACGAGATGCGCGACTTCAAAGACGAGATGGGCGACTTCAAAGACGAGATGCGTGGCTTCAAAGACGAGATGCGCGACTTCAAAGATGAGATGCGTGGCTTCAAAGACGAGATGGGCGACTTCAAAGACGAGATGGGCGACTTCAAAGATGAGATGCGCGACTTCAAGACAGAAATAAACAAGAAGTGGGGCGAGCTATCCAATAAGATGGGTACCATGGCGGAAGATTTGGTTGCTCCGAGTATTGAACGAATTCTTAAAGAGACAGTGGGCTGCCCAGATAACCAGGTTGAATGGCAAGCCGTCCGTATCAAAGCGCGTCATCAGAATAGCGGTCAGCAGCGCGAATTTGATGTTGTGGCTGTCTGTGGCGATTATCTGCTTGTCAATGAGACCAAAAGCTATCTACGGCCTGAAGATCTGCCCGAGTTTGTCAATTTGCTCACCGAAGTGCGTGACTATTTTCCTCAGTACAAAGAAAAGCAGGTCATTGGCTCCATTGGCTCTTTGTATGTTGATAGTAGCCTGGTGCGGCGCGGTGAACGCCTTGGCCTTATTGTGTTGGGGATGGGTGATCACCTGATGCAGGTTTTGAACACGCCTGAATTTTCCCCGCAGTTCTTTTAGCCTCTATTGATCAGTCTTTAGCGAACTTAATTTTTTGCGTTTTGGTTTGCTTGCCGGAGCAGCTCTTTTTTGCGACTTGGTCTGCTGAGGTGAGATTGGAATTGTTGGTGCTTTCAGGCTGAGCTTTTTGGCGGGCTGCTTGGTGTCCACTTTGAGTTGGGGCAGCTGCGTCAGCGTAGTGAGCATGGTGCTGCTCTCTTGCAATTTGGCGCCCACATGGTTTAGGTCCTGGCCGGCGTCGGTGATTACCCCGCCCAATTTGCGCATGTTCTGGGCCACGTTGCGAAAATCATCGCCGATCTCATTGAGGCGCGCTGAGCCGTGCTTGAGCTGTTCGGCGGCGTCGTCCACCAAGTTGGATTCACCCCATTCCACGCCGGTCACCACGTTAAACCCCATAATCTCGCTAAATTCCGGTTTGAGCATGGGAATCTTTACATCATCGATCTGGCGCCCCAGGTTTTCCAGCAGTGCCGCGGTGGCGCGCAATTCCGCATTGCAGCGCTCCAGCGCATCGGCGGCCAGCTCGGCTAATTCGCGCACGCTGGTGGAATCTTTTTTGTTGCCCTCGCCCGTCAAATAGGCGCTGGCCTGTACAGCGCTTTCGCCCGCTTCGTGAATAAAGTGGGCGGTTTTGCCCAAAAACTCAGGCACCTTCTCCAGAAAATCACCAATGCGCTCGCGCTGATTCATGATGTACTCGACGGCATCGACGATTTCGTCGCGGTTGTCCCATAGCAGATCGGCCGCGCCGAGGATTTTTTCATGCTGGCTCCAGATCAGGTTGACTACGTCAAAAAGCTGGCTGCTGCTCAGGCTGTGGGCCAGGTCGGGATAGTCGCTGATCAAGCTGTTGTAGAGCTGCTGTTGGGGATGGGAGGCGAGTTGATTGGGTTCGAGTTGATTTGTCATGGTCAAATTGTGTCAATCGGCGCGCTGACGCGGGTCTAACGCATCGCGCACGCCGTCGCCAAAGAGGTTAAAGGCCAGCACGGTGAGGAAGATCATGATGCCGGGGTAGGTGGCAATGTGCGGATGCTGACGCAGCCAGGCGCGGCCATCGGCCAGAATGAGCCCCCATGAAGGTGTGGGGCGCTGGAGGCCCAACCCCAAAAACGAAAGGGCCGCTTCCAGAATAATAATGCCGCCCACGCCCAGCGAGGCCAGCACAATGACCGGACCTAAAATGTTGGGCACAATGTGGCGCCAAATAATGCGCCCGTTGCGGACGCCCACCGCGCGCGATGCCGTGATAAAGTCGGTCTGTTTGAGGCTGAGCACATCGGCGCGCACAACGCGTGCAAAGCGCGCCCAAGTGGTTGCGCCAATGACGATTACGGTGGTCCACAAGCTGGGGCCAAGCACAGAGGCCAGCAACAGCAAAAGCGCCAGCAGCGGAAAGGCCATGAGCGTATCGATGAGCCGCGATAGCACTGCATCCACCCAGCCGCCAAAATAGCCAGCCGCCGCGCCCACCAGCACGCCAATCACCACCGATACAAACGTGGAGACCAGACCTACAATGAGCGCCGGCCGCGCGCCATAAATAACCCGGCTCAGCAGATCGCGGCCAATATCATCAAAGCCCAGTGGATGCTCAGACGTGGCCGGCGCGCCGCGTTTGGCAATGATTTCAGTGGGATCAAAGGGGGCCAACAGCGGCGCAAAGATAGCCATGAGACAGATGAGCACAATAAAAATCAGCCCGGCCACAGCCAGCTTATTGGAGCGAAAGCGGCGCCACGCCTGGAGCCATTCGGAACGGCGCTCGGTCTCTTTGACTAATGAAAGTTGTTTTTGGTCTAGTTGTGCGACAGCCATAGGTAGATTGGGGATTTCTGTAGTTGGTAATTTTACCGCTCAATGCGAATGCGCGGGTCGACAAAGGCGTAGGCCAGGTCGGTAAGCAGGTTAATAAAGACAACGAGCGCGGCCAGCAGAACAACCAGCGATTGAACCACTTGATAGTCAAGGCGATAGAGCGAGTCTACAAAAAGGCGACCAAGGCCGGGCAAGGCAAAAATCTGCTCAATCACAATCGTGCCGCTAAAAAGAAACGCAATGCGGAAGCCAATCACGGTGACCACGGGCAGCAGGGCATTGCGCACCGCGTGCCGCAGGATCACAACTTGCCGTGAGAGACCCTTGGCTGTGGCCGTGCGCACGTAATCCTGGCTTAATGTCTCAATGGTGGCGCCGCGCATAACGCGTGTAAAGACGGCCATCTGCTCACTGGCCAGCACCACCACGGGCAATACATAGCCCTGCCACGTCTTCAGACCAAAGGGCGGCACCCAGCGCAACATAAGCGCAAAGACAATAATCCCCATGAGACCAAACCAGAAGTTGGGCAGCGCCACCCCAATAGTAGAACCAATGGTGGTGGCGTAGTCGAAGGGAGAATTGCGCTTGACGCCCGCCACAATACCGGCAGGCAATGAAATAAGCAGCGCCAGCGCAAAGGCCATTACGTTTAAGCGTCCCGTGACCGGCATGGCCTCAAAGATCATATCGCGCACGGGCACGCCGCGGCGGATGAGCGAATCGCCAAAATCGCCGCGCAGCATATTGCCGGCCCACACGAGATACTGCTCGTAATAGGGGCGGTCTAGCCCCCATTTGGCGCGGATGGCGTCGATCTGCTCCTGGGTGATTTGGATTTCGCCTTCACCAAGCAGCAGCATGACCGGGTCACCCGGCAACATACGCATAATAACAAAGGTGGCCAGGCTGATCAGAAAAATGACGAGCGCGCCCTGCAACAGGCGCGAGATGATGTAATTGAGCATAGTATATTGAAAATATGGACAATTTAAAATTTACGATTTACAAGTCACCTCGTGGCGAGCCAACTTTGTAAATCGTAAATTTGTGCTGAATTAACTGAATGGTATGCATAATTATCTACTCGAGCAAACTACGTTGGTAGACCCGTGTGCAACGCACTGACCGCTCTTGTGGCTGTTACTGCGCTATTTTTCAGGTCAGTGCGTTGCACACTTGCCATCTCCTCCCGGCTGAGCCCTTATGTACACCGCTCAATTAAAGTGAAGTATCAAGAATCGTAAATGCTTATGCACTCAGGCCCATGGTGCGCCCTTTAATCATAAGGCGGTTGGCATTTTTCACGCTGCCCGGCTCTGGCAGACCCGTAACTTCTGGGCGGAATACGTCAAACCATGAATCGTATTGGAGGAAGAGGAACGGTACTTCTTCGGCCACAATCTCCTGAATTTCATCATAGTATTGACGCCGTTTTTCCGGATCGATCTCAACCAGCCCCGCATCCATCAATTCATCCACGCGGTCGTTCTTGAAATGGGAGAAGTTGTTGGCGCCATCGGAGCGCAGCGTGGTCGATGCGTCCGGGTCAACAGCACTGCCGTAGGTCCAGTTGTAAAGCGAGGCGTCCATTTCGCCTTTGCGCATGGCTTCCGTAATCGAGGCGACGGGTGCTTCTTCCAACAGCATTTCGATACCGACTTCTTTGAAAAGCTGCTGCGCCAGCTCGGCAATGGGACGACGGGCCTGGTCTCCCGTAATGGTGGTACAGGTGAATGAGAGCTTGACGCCGTCCTTTTCGCGCACGCCGTCATCGCCCACGGTCCAGCCCGCTTCTTCCAACAGGGCCATGGCCGTATCGGGATTGTAGTCGTATGTTTTGACGTTGGGGTTGTAGTAGGGGGCCGATGGCGTCAAATTCGCCGTGGCGATCTCGGCCGCGCCATTCCACAGGTCGTCAATAATGCGCTGGCGGTCCAGGGCGTGCATCATGGCCTGGCGCACGCGCTTGTCTGAGAGCACCGGGTTGTCGTTGTTCAGCGGGAAATGTTTGACCGAATTAGCCGGCGTGGCAAAGACTTGGTAGCCCTCGCCGGAATCGCGCAAGCGGATGCTGTCTTCCACCAGCAGTGGCCAAGTGGCGTAGTGGGCATCGCCCGTTTCCAGCGCAATGGCGCGTACGGAGGGTTCCGGCACCACTTCCTGGCGCAAGAAATCTACGTTGGCGCGGCCCAGGAAATAGTCCTCATTGGCTTCCAATAGCGTATATTCAGCCGCTACCCATTCTTTGAGTTTAAAAGCGCCGGTGCCAATGGGCGCCGTGCGATAGGTATCTTCGCCAACTTCAGCATGATAATCCGCCGGTACAATCCAACTGGTGGCCGCATTCACCAGGAATGCCGCGTTGGGCTGCGCCATTGTAATCACAATTGTGTAGTCGTCGGGCGCTTCTACAGATTCCATGCCTTGGAAATTGTTGGCCAGCGTGGAGCCGGTTTCCGCATCCGCGTAAAACTCAAAAGTATATTTCACATCTTTAGAGGTGAAATCTGTCCCGTCGTGAAATTTGACGCCCTGGCGCAAATTGAAAGTGTAGCTCAGTCCATCGGGCGTGGCTTCATATGATTCGGCCAGCGTGGGGATCAGTTCATAGTTTTCGTCCAGCAGCAACATGGGGTCATGAATGTTGCTGATCATAGCCCACTGCACGGTTGGCCCGGCATCGTTGGGGCTAAGGCCGGAAACTTCCTGGTGCCCCACCCAGATCATGGTGCCGCCGCCGGATGCGCTTTCCGTGCTGCTGGAGGCTTCAGTGGTTGTCCCTTCTTCACTGCCGCCGGTTGGAGCCGCCGCCGGCGCACAGGCTGCCAAGAAGGCAACCGCCGAAGCGCCACCGGTCCATTGTAGGAATTGGCGACGGTTGAATCGATGATTCAGTTTTTTACTCATCAGCTTTCTCCTTGGTGTCTGTCCGTAAATTCTCTGTGCCGCCTCGCGCTGCTGTGATGCTTGGTTGGATGCACAACCGAATTGACGGATAGGTTCTTAGATTTATCTTTAAACAACTTGTCTTTAAACTTGATGAAACTTGATGAAACTTGGTGCTCGTACTACTGGGTGAGTATGCCCGTAGACTGCAACGCAGCGTGCACAAATTCACGTGGCGAAAATGAGATCCCTGCGGCTATCTGTCAGCCTCATGCTGGGTCCAGCCACCATTCGTGCAGGCCATTGAAATAGATGGCAAACGCGTCATTGGCCGATTCGGGCAGCCCTTTGACGCGTGCGGTAAAGACATTATACCAGTCGTCCCATTGTAGATAGAGCATGGGCACTTCTTCGACTACGATCTGCTGGATTTCATAGTAGTATTCGCGGCGCTTCTCTGGATCAACCGTCACCAAACCCAGGTCAATCAGTTCATCGACGCGGGCGTTTTCAAACGAATTCCAGTTTTGGCCACCATCTGAGCGCAATGTGCTGGAGGGATCCGGATCCACCGAACCATAGGTCCAGTTGAAGAGCGAGGCATCTACCGTGCCATTGGTCAAGCCTTCCAAAATGGCCGAAATGGGCGATTCAGCAAGCTGCATATCAATGCCCACCTCTTTGAAAGCCTGTTGGGCAAACTCGGCAATGGGGCGGCGGGCGCTATCGCCGGTAATCGTAGTGCAGGTAAAGGTGAGCTTGGCGCCATCCTTTTCGCGCACGCCGTCATCGCCCATCACCCAGCCCGCTTCCTCCAGCAGCGCGTTGGCTTTGTCTACATCATAATCATAGCGCTTGAGGCTGGGATCTTGGTCCAGCGAATAGAAGGCAAATTTGGGACCCAAATTGGAGTTGGCCACCGTGGCTGCGCCATTCCACAGATCGTCGATAATGCGCTGCCGATCCAACGCGTGCATCATGGCCTGGCGCACGCGCTTATCTGAAAGCTGCGGCAGTTTGTTGTTGAGTGGAATGTGCTTGACGCCGGCCGTCGACGTTTTGATGACGGTGAAATTGGGATCTTCAGCCAGGCGTAGGCTATCTTCCACCAGCAGCGGCCATAAAGCCGAGTCTGCATCGCCCGTCTCTAGCGCAATGGTGCGCACCGAAGGTTCCGGCACCACCTCTTGCCGAATCATGTCAATCTTGGGCCGCCCGCGGAAGTGATCATCAAAGGCTTCCACCAACACAACTTCAGCCGGGTTAAACTCAACCAGCTTAAAAGCGCCGGTGCCAATGGGTGCATTGCGATACGCTTCTTCGCCCACTTCGGCGTGATATTCCGACTGTACAATTGGCGTTTCACCCCAGGTGGTCAGCGAAGCTGCATTCACCTGTTCCATGTTGATCACAACTGTATAATCGTCGGGCGTCTCAATCGCGCCAATGCCCAGAAAGTTATTGACCAGCGTCGAGGCATTTTCTGGATCCCGGTAGTAGTCATATGTATATTTCACATCGGCGGCGGTAAACTCCTTGCCATCGTGAAATTTGACGCCCTGATGCAGGGTAAACGTGTAGGTCAGGCCGTCTTCCGCCACCTCGTATGATTCTGCAAGCTGGGGTTGCGTAACCAGGTCTTTGTCTGCCATCAGCAGCGAATTGTGGATGGCCAGAATCATGGTGGCTTGTACGCTGGGTCCAGTATCATCAGGGCTGAGGCCGGCTACTTCTTGGTGGCCCATAAGGTGTAGCGTGCCACCACTGGTTGGTTCGCTGGCTGTACTGTCACCGGTGGCTGGCGCGGCGCCTGGCTCGGCGGGAACAGCGCAGGCCGCCATAAAGGCCGCCGCTGAAAGCCCCACGCCGCCGATCTGTAGAAACTGGCGGCGCGAAAGCTGTTCGGGACCACGCAGATTTCGCTTCTTTGTCATCAATTTGCTCCTTCTATGTTGGGTCAAAATTGCGATTTCACAATATATATTTAAAGTGTGTTGAAACAGATAGCCCGTTGAAATCGCTTCACCCATTGCGAAAATCCTTGAAAGCTGGATTGGCTATTTCCGCAATGGCTATTTAGAGGGATCAAACGCTTATAACTGGTTTGACCTGATTTAGATAAGAGGTTGTGCCCAAAATTTATCGATTCAGCACACGGTGGTGCATTGAGTGCGCGTGCTGTTCAGCTACGGTCCGAGCCTATCAGAGCCTGTTTGCGACAAGCTTAGTCCTGCCAGGCTGAATAACACACGTTACGCAGCGACAGCCAGTCTGCTAGACAGAAACAGGAACGACGGCGAGCCGACTTTCCTCTAGGCTTGCGTAACATAAGTGAATAAGTACAATTGAGCGTAAGATTGGTTCTAGACAAAATCGGTCTAGAGATATCGATCTTGAGATGTTGTGCCAGATGACTTTGCGTTAGATAACTTTGCGTTAGACAACATTGTCCGGGGGATATGATGTGTAGGATAGAACTGAGGGGAGTTTAGCACAGCGTTGTTTGCGGTGTCAATTTCGGTTTGAACTTAAAGTCAGGGCAATTGCGCTCAGCCGATAGAGCGGCGCCTCCGTGGAGGAATATTGGGACCGATTGGCAGGGGATAAAGCGGCAATGGCGCAGCACGGTAAAACATAGCAGGACAGTAAAACATAGCAGGACAGTAAAACATAGATCGTAAATGGCTATGTTATACTGCGGATGAGATGAGAAGCGGCGTTTTCTATTCGTTCAATAGGCGCATTAAAGTGCCGGTTCACATTTAGCGCTGAGTATAGAATAGTGAGCAGTTGCCAATACGCATGAGCAGAATGGTGGCCGTGGGGTTGCCATTCTGGAGAATCGACGCACGCATCAATGCGGCTTACGGACCAATTATGTCAAATATATCAAAACAAGCACTTTCGGCCTTTCAATTTGCCTCCACCATTACCGTTGAACAGCTTAATCGGTGGAGCCCCGGCACCATGGTTGAACATCTGGCTATCGAATTTGTCGAATGCGGCCATGATTTTCTGCGGGCGCGCATGCCCGTGGATGCACGTACCGTACAGCCTTTTGGCCAGCTACACGGCGGTGCTTCTGTGACTTTGGCAGAGACGCTGGGTAGCGTGGCCTCGCTCTGCTGTTTGGATATCGAAAAGCAGTACGCCGTGGGCGTGGAGATCAATGCCAACCATCTGCGCGCCGTGCGCACAGGCTTTGTCTATGGCACGGTCATGCCCTTCCATGTGGGGCGACGCACGCACGTGTGGGACATCCGTATTGCGGACGACGCCCAGAACCCGGTCTGCATTAGCCGCCTAACCACCATGATTTTGGATAAGTAACTCACGTTACGCAGCGACCGCCAGTCTGCTAAAGAGAAATAGGAACGTCGGCGAGCCAACTTTCCTTCAGGCTTGCGTAACATAAGTAAGTAAAAGTTATACGACTATGAGCGATGAACTAAACATTCGCCAACAGATTTTAGCTCAAATTGCGCAGGCCTGTGTGGAACACGGTCTGCGTGACTTTATTATTTCGCCTGGCTCACGTTCGGCGCCGCTAACGGCCACGGTGGCGCAGCACCCGGACTTGCGCTGCCGGGTGGTGATTGACGAGCGGGCCGCGGCCTATGTGGCACTGGGGCTGGCCCAACAATCGCGGGCGCCGGTGGGCTTGATCTGCACGTCGGGCACGGCGGCGCTCAACTTTGCGCCCGCCGTCACCGAAGCCTTTTATCAGCAGATCCCGCTGGTCGTTTTTACGGCTGACCGTCCGCCCGAATGGATTGACCAGCAGGATAATCAGGCCATTCACCAGCGTGCGCTTTATGCACCGCATTGTCGCGGCTACTTTGAGCTGCCGGTTGAGTATGCACATGCCGATGCGCAGTGGTATGCGCTGCGCCAGATTTCGGAGGCGTTTCAGCAGGCGTTGGGGCCGGTGCGCGGGCCGGTGCAAATAAACGCGCCGCTGCGCGAACCGCTCTATGGCGCCGCGCCAGTGGCACAGCCAATACCGCCGCCCAAAATCATCCGTACGGCCAGCGCCACGCCTCAATTGGCAACGGATCAATGGCGCCACTTGCAGCGCGATTGGCAGGCCGCCGGGCGCAAATTGGTGCTGGTGGGGACGCATGCGCTGAGCAGCCGCTTGCAGCGCAGCTTGCGCCACTTGGATCGCGACCCCCATGTGGCCATTATTGGCGACGTGACCGGCAACATTTTCCCCGATGGCACGCGTTTGAGCCACGCCGATGCCATATTGGGCTCGCGCAATGCGCAGACGCTGGATGTCCTGGCGCCCGACTTGTTGGTCACGTTGGGCGGGCCGGTAGTTTCCAAATATTTAAAGAACTTTCTGCGTCGGCGTCCGCCGGCCGCGCATTGGCATCTGCATCCCGGCGGGCTGGCTGCCGATACGTTTCAAACGTTGACGCATGTGCTGCCCGTAGCCCCGGCGCCTTTTCTGGATCAGCTGGCTTGGGCCGCGGGTGAAAATCTACCCAGCGCACCGGGTACAGAGATGGGATACAAAGCAGAATGGTTGCAGCGGGAAGCGGCGGCGCGACAACATCTGCAACCCTTTTTTGAACAGGCGCCATTTGGCGAATTTCAGGCCGTGTATCGCATTCTACAGGCGCTGCCGCAGAATGGTCGGCTGCAAGTGGGCAATAGCATGGTGATTCGCTACGTCAATTTCATTGGACGGCTGCCAGGCCATCACTTTAGCTGTGGGCCCGTTTCGGTCTCCGCCAATCGCGGCGCCAGCGGCATCGACGGCGCGGTTAGCACGGCGGTGGGCGCAGCCTTGGCCACCACCGAAATGACCACGCTGCTGGTGGGCGACTTGGGGTTCTTTTATGATCGCAACGCCCTTTGGCATGCTCACGTGCCGCGCAATTTGCGTATAGTCATACTTAATAATCACGGGGGCGGCATCTTTGACCTGATCGACGGCCCCAATCAGCTTGACCCAGAATTGCGCAAGACCTATTTTCTCACGCCCCAGCCGCTTACGGCGCAGCGCACAGCCGCCGATCATGGTTGCGACTATTGGCACTGTAAGACTGGCGATGAACTGGCATTGGCGTTCAAGGAGTTCTTCCGGCCGCGCGCCCGGGCCGGCATCTTGGAAATTGAAACCGATATGCAGGTGAATGGGGCGGTATTTCAGGCCTTTAAGCAATTGGTGGCAACAAGTTGGTGATTGACCAGTTGGTGATTGATCAGTTGGTGATTGACCAGTTGGCTTTACTCTTTTGTTTATAGTGTGCTGAGCGTCGCTGGCTATTTTGGCCGGTTCTTGGAAGATCGCCGCGATTCTGCTATGCTGATGCCACTTCACAAGTTATACGCAGCTTTGAATGAGAACGGGCGATTTCTATTAGCTCAATAGGAGTCATGAAACGCCGGTTCTCAGCTCAACCGCCATATACATCACAATTGACCACAGAGGAAAATCCATGAAACTATACGATCTCTCTCAACCGCTAAATGCGGACTGTTCGTTCTGGCCCTTTTACCCGCCTTTTGAAGTCAAATATTTTAAGCGCAAGTCTGAACATGGGGTCAACGCCCAATATATTCAGACCTCCAACCACATGGGGACGCACTTGGATGCGCCGCGCCACTTTGTGACCAATGGCAAAACCATTGATCAGCTGCCGCTTGAGTGGCTTTATGGGGAGGGTGTCATTGTGGATTTGAGCGATATGCTGGACGACCTGGACATTTTTACGCCGGAGGATATTGAGGCGCGGGTAGAGGTGCGCGACGGCGATATTCTGATCATCAATACGGGCTGGCACAAATATACGTTTCTGGCGCCCGATGGCGATGAAGAACGCTATATTCAGCGCCATCCCGGGCCGCATCACAGCATCTGCCAGTGGCTGATCGACAAGAAAATTCACGTGTGGGGCGTAGACATGATTTCCACCGACCACCCCATGAATCTGCCCATTGGGCGCTTCTTGGGCAAAGGCGGGCTGGAGCATTGGCAAAAGGTGCGCAAGATTTGCGAAGATAAATTTGGCGGCTCGGACAAGGTGGATGAACTGTTCCCGCCCGAGGCCTATCAGCTGACGCACAATGCGCTCTTCCCCCACGATTGCGTGCATGTGGAGAACATGGGCGGCCAGATTGGCGCGCCCGAGCTGCAAAACCGCCGCTTGACGATTGGCGTTTTCCCCTGGCTATTTAAGGGGGGCGAAGCGGCGTTTTGCCGCGCGGTGGCGTTTGTGGAGGATTAGGGGAACTATGCGGTTGATGGGCTCTGGGCTCTGGGAGGCCGCCTTCCAGAGCCCATCAACCGCATAACTGATATTTTTATAACATTTCCTCAATGGCCGCCCGTTCTTCCATCAGTTCCTCTCCTGTCGCAGCGATTTTTTGCGTGGCAAAATCGCTCAGGGTTAACCCTTGGACAACCGTATATTCGCCATTTTGTACCGTCACCGGGTAGCTAAAAATGACGCCTTCCGGCGAGTCATAGGCGCCGGTGCTGGGAATGCCCATGCTGATCCAATCGCCGGCGGGCGTGCCGTTGTACCAGGTTTGCACATGGTTGATGGCGGCGTTGGCTGCGCTGGCCGCACTGCTTTGGCCGCGCGCTTCAATGACGGCGGCGCCGCGCTTTTGCACCGTGGGAATAAAGGTGTCGCGAATCCAAGCGTCGTCGCCAATGACCTCTGGCGCCGGCTTACCGGCAATTTCAGCGTGATACGCGTCGGGGTATTGCGTGGCGCTGTGATTGCCCCAAATGGTCACCTTTTTCACTTCGGAGACGGGCACGCCCGCTTTTTGGGCCAGCTGCGTCATGGCGCGGTTGTGGTCCAGCCGCGTCATGGCGGTAAAGCGCTGGGCCGGCACGTCTGGTGCATTTTTCATGGCAATGAGGCAGTTGGTGTTGGCTGGATTGCCCACCACCAGCACCCGAATATCCGCAGCGGCATGGTTGTTGATGGCCTGGCCCTGCGGCTTGAAAATGGCGCCGTTGGCGCCCAGCAGATCTTTGCGTTCCATGCCTTTGGAGCGCGGGCGCGCCCCCACCAGCAATGCCCAATTGGTATTATTGAAGGCCACATTGGCGTCATCGGTCAAAACCATATCGGCCAACAGCGGGAACGCACAGTCATCTAGCTCCATTGCCACGCCATTCAGCGCGTTCATGGCGGGCGTGATCTCCAGCATTTGCAAAATTACCGGTTGATCTGGACCAAAAAGATCGCCATTGGCAATGCGGAAAAGCAGTGCATAGCCAATATTGCCCGCCGCCCCCGTGACGGTTACCCGAATTGGTGTTTTCATGATTGTGTCTCTCCTAACTTTATGTGAGCTTTATCTATTTTTATTATCATATACAATGTTATACTGCGGTTGAGATGAGAATCGGCGTTTTCTATTGCCGCAACCGCAGTGATAAACGCCGGTTCTCATTCAGAGCTGAGTATAGATGTTAGATGTACTCTTTCGCGCCCAGAATACGTATATGCTTTAGGGGATTCTTTGGACGCGTTATGCTTTGATGTACAATAGAGGACGTTTGACCTGCTGCAAAGCGCTGCGGCAGGTGTAATGTAGAATATCACAACCTTTGCATGCTGCCGAAAACAGCACATAATGGTACTGAGAATTGGCGGCAAATTAGCGATGGCATTTACACAACTTATGGAGCGCCAATGGATTAGGCGGCGCCAGTCGGTCGCCACGGGAAGCATACGGGAAGCATATAGTGCTCACCAAGCGATTTTTACTCGGAGCTTGCGTAAGTTTTAATTTTGCCTAAGTCCTCCGCCCTAGTTGTCTGGCTGCTTAATTTTTAGAAATCCCGTGTGACTTTTGCTCGAGTTGTGATTTCTAAAAATTAAATGTTCGCGGCACTAGATTTATAGACACCAGGGAAACGGAACTTCTACAGACTGTACAAACGTTAATGGTAAAATCCCAATTACAATCAGCATTCAACAACCAGCAGCGCATTGAACAGGTTTGGCGCCAGGTGGAAAAAGGAGACCATACGCCAAAGCCATGCAAAACCTTTGCCCCAAACGCGCTCAGTTGACAAGGAGAAACAATATGTCCTACCATTTTGCCCGAATTTTTCACCCCCAAGCCAGAACCAGTGGTTTCAAAATATTGACCATGCTGGTGACTTCTGCGCTGGTCCTTGCGCTGCTGCCTTCCGTGGCGGCGCCGCAGACAAAAGTACAGGCGCAAACCATCGACGATGAAATTGTTTACATCGATGGCGCCGGCGTGATCCGCGTGTTGGATACAAATCAGGCCGGCACCAAGCTGATCCAATGGTTTAGCGATGAAGATGGTTTTTATGATTTCGCGTTGGGGGATGTAAATAACGACGGCGACCAGGAAATTATTGGCATTAAGGGTACGGGGGCGGCAGGGAAGCTCGTGGTCTACGATCCAGTAGTCAATTCGCCCGCCATCCCGCCCAGCGGAAAGATCAATGATGTGCCTTGGGCCAAGCTATATGAGCGCACCATTGGGGCAACCCCGGTGATTGTGGGCGCTGGCGATCTGGACAACAACATTCCTGGTGACGAGATTATCTATGGCTTTGAAACTGGCACCTATTCATCGGCCATTACGGTAATTAAGGGCGACAGCTTGACGCCCGATGGCCGCGGCTGGCTCGAGCACATCCCGCGCGTCGATTTTGAGAACAATTGGGACTTTGTAGATGTGGGACAGATTGATGGCTCATCCACAGACGAAGTGATCCTGATTGATGACGATGCCGTGCTCAACCAGAACCGCAGCCGCCTTTCTGCCTATCGGTTGAATGACGGCGGTCTGGCCAATAATTCCCCATTTTTCTCCAATTCCAGCTCTAATAACGAATGGCGTCGTGTGGCCATTGGGGATGTTGTGCCCGGTGGCAATAATGAAGTGGTGGCGATTCGCAACACCAGTTCCACAGGGCCGTCTAATATCCTAATCTTCAAATATAGCTCCAGCGCGGGGCTGGCTGAAGATGACGGCGACGCCATCTTTATTAATCCGTCACCGCGCGATGTGTTTCTGGCCAATATTAATGGTGAAGTGAATGGCGTGAGTGACAAAGAGATTTTCCTGTTGCGCAGCGTTAGAAACAATGCGGCCGCTATCCGCCTGGCCGTGATCAACCGCGGGAACGATAGCATCGATAAAAGCAAAATTGAGCAGGCGCTGGATTCCGATAATCGTTGGAAGAATGGCGCCGGCGGTGACGTAGATGGGGACGGGCGCGATGAAATAATCCTTATGGCGGCGGGCCAGATTCGAGTGTACAATGACCCCATCGGCAATATGAGCAATACCTTGGAAAACGTGGTGGGCACCAATGACCGCAGCCTAAAAGTGGGTGATTTGGATCGCAATGGCTTTACGTCTGGCATTGAATTGCAAGCGACCGTTACCGGTTTGGAAAATGGCATTGCCGCCGGCAGTAGCGGCACCGTGTTTGTAGCGCTTACGGGTGGCGGCCAGAATGTGGCCTTTAATGCCCAGCTGATCAATCCGCCCGCTTGGGCCGGACCGCTCAGTCAAGCTGGAGGACTGACGCCCTTTACGCTTTCCATACCCATTGATGCCTCGACTCTGTTGCCCGGCACGTACAATATAAATTTGCGCATTACCAGTGGGAATTCCGAGGTAATCAACAACCCGTTTAGCGTGCCGATTAGCATAGAGGTAAAACCGGCCACCATTGCCATTACACCTGCCATAGCGGCATTTGTCTATAAACCTGCCGAAGGCGCATCCACCTGTACGCCTGACAACCAGGATGTTGTGCTCAATGTGGATGGTACTGAAGGGCTCAACTATACGGCGGTGGTTGTGGATGTGCCCACGGCAGATACGGCGCGCCAGTCTTTACAAGGCGGCATCAGCGGTAAGCTGCGTGAGGATGGCGTGCTGGAACTGCACGACAATTTTGGCAACAGCGCTGAGCTGGATACGGCGTCCAAGGTGGAGGTAACGGCAAGCGGTATTGACGTGGATTGGCCATCCAGCGTGGATTGGATTACAGCCACTTCTACATCTGGCGCCATTGTGCCGAATGAACAGCTGGTTGTATCGCTGGACGCCGCCAATTTGGATGCGAGTATTAACGACCAGCAGGTGATGATGATCATCATTGCGGATGCCCGCGCCGGGGCGGCGCCGGAGAATGTGCGTTTTGTGCCGGTTCGCTATCTGTGTACAAATGCGCCGGTCTCACTGATTGTGCATCTGCCTGTGGTCAGAAATTAGGCAGAGTGAATGTGTTTTTAATGCTATATAGTCCAGCCATCAGCTGGACTATATAGCATTAAAAACTTGTAAAAGGAAGCCGTGGTGGGGTTACTGAGGAATGGTGACACCTTGATTTGTATGCGAAATGGATAAAAGGTTTGACTACCACGGACTGAGATAGTAAGATTGCCTAGTGACTCAAGGGCTGAATCGCAGGGCTTAGCTCTCTTGATATTTCACAAGCGCAACACAAAACTTGTGTTGCATTTTGTTAGTGTTTTGTTCCACTAATCTTAAACAAAATAGCCTATAATCAGTAGATCGCAATCGCCAGAGATAGCGTTGGATTCAACTGTCGGGACCGACGCCTATATCGCCAACACCGTTGCGGTGTACTGATGATCCATAGTATGATCACAGGAAATCATCGATGCTCAATAAGTATGCGCGGTGGATATTTGCCGAACCAATAGCGCGATTAGCAGCTCTTTTGCATCGCTCCAACATTTCACCCAATACAGTGACGCTGACCGGCTTTGCGCTCACCATTCTCTCTTCGCTGATCATCGGGGCCGGTTACTTTGTGTGGGGTGGCTTGGTGCTTTGGGTAGCTGCATTATCGGATATGCTGGACGGGGTGCTGGCGCGGCTGAGCAAGCCCAGCACATTTGGCGCGTTCTTGGATAGTACGCTAGACCGCTACTCAGAAAGCGCCACCTTTTTGGCCTTAGCCTATTATTATACGACCCAGCCACAGCAGCGCACCGAATTGATATTGATTTTCTTTATTTTGGTGGGTTCCTTTATGGTCAGCTATACGCGGGCGCGCGCCGAAGGGCTTAATATTGAGTGCAAGGTGGGGTGGCTACAGCGGCCGGAACGGATCGTTTTGGTTATCTTGGGGCTACTCTCGGGCTGGATGCTGCCCATTCTGTGGGTGCTGGCCATTTTTACCAATTTTACCGCTTTCCAACGTATTTATGAGGTCTATTCGCGTACGAGTCAACTGTCAGCCGATCGCAACGGCAAGACATAGGGCCGGATTTCCCAATCGAGACCGACGCCTGAAGCGCCCACACCGTTGCGTGTACTGACTAGTTGCAAAGATACTACCAGGATAATGCGCGCGTACGCACAGGGCCACTGAGTTAGCGCAAAGTGCGTTGCACAGCGTCTACCACGTTCGAGCTTGGCGTCGAGATGTACGCCGTGCGTCGCACCGGAAGTGGCCCTGGCTCAGCCTTAACTTAATGGCCGTGACGCTTATGTAGCGCCAGTGAGTTGCCATAAGAGCGGTATGTTCATAAATAAGCTGCAATACCTAAATCTTGATTTTGAGAGTATTACGCTACGCTATATCAACGATGCCCATGTCATACAAAAATTACCCGTAATCTTTTGATGTTTTTTTCGTCATCAATTGTAGACAAAGGGCCAACTGCACCGGAACTTTACTGAGAGGCCATGTTGTTGACCGAAGCCACCGAAGAAGTTCTGCTCTCTGCCGCCATGAACTTGGATGAACGGGCATTGAGCGAACTTTATGATCGGTACGAGGCCAAAATTTATAGCTATATCTATCGCCGTACGGGCCAGCAGCCGCTTGCCGAAGACTTGACTGCGCAAGTTTTTCTCAAGATGCTAGAGGCGCTGCATGGCGGCAAAGCCTGGCATAGTTCATTTTCTGGCTGGCTATATCGCATTGCCCATAATTTGGTCATCGACCACTATCGGCGGCGCGATCGGGATCAGCAGGTGGCCATTGATGATGCACCGGTGCTCATTGCCGGCAACGACAATCCCGTGCGGGTGGCAGAGCAGCATCTGGAGACAGATAAATTGCGCTCAGCCATTAGCCGGTTAACCGATGAGCAAGGCGAAGTGGTCTGTCTGCGCTTTTTAGAAGGCTACAGCATCAATGAGGTGGCGAATATGATGGACAAAACCGAGGGAGCCATTAAAGCGCTGCAATATCGTGCTGTTGCAACATTACGCCAATTGCTCGAAAATGAGCAGTTGATGTAGCAACACGAGTACCCTATACTGCATACTGCGGCTGAGGTGAAAATCGACATTTTTATAAAATGTCACCCTGGAACGGGATTTTAACTTTCATCCTAAGCTGAGTATTTATTACATGGCGTATATGCGCCATTTGAGTAGGACGTCAGTGAGATTTACGATTGGAGATTGCGACATATGCTCTTTGATGAGCTTTCTCGTAGAACCATATAAGTAGATCGCAATGGCGAGAAATGAAATCGGTTTTTCCATTTGAAGCCGATATCTATATCGCCAAAACGATTGCGATGTGCTGATTATCGTAAACGATCTCGCACATGAAGTAGTTTCAAAGGGAGAAATTCGGAGCGACCGAATGGATAGTTTTGATCAGTTGGACAATATAGGTCCCGAAGACTATCTGGACAAGGCCATTGAGCGCCTTGATGCCGGAGAGCCGCTTGATGCTATCCTTTCTTCGTACCCGGCGGGCGTTCGAGGCGAACTGAGAGACATGCTGGAGGTGGTGGATGCCGTTCAATATACGGCTTCGACGCCACCCCCACCCATGTCTGCTTCGCGGCGGTCGGCAGCCAAGGCACAATTTCTGGCTGCCGCGGCCGACATGCGCACGCAAAGCCATACCCCTACATCGGTAAACTCATCCAATCACTCTTCCAGTCAGGCAGGCGGACAGTCCTATCAAGACGCTGACCTGAGTGGTGTTGCCCACCATAACCATGCTGTTCAGCACAATATGGCGCGGCAACAGAACGTCGAACATTACAGTGGCAAGCCCCAATTGGCGGGTACAGATGGAGTTAGCCAAGCAACACGCCCAGGTTTTTGGGCCAATTTAACACAGGATATTAACGCTGGATTCCAGAGCCTTTTTGGCGCCGGTTCAATGCGCTTGGCGCCCATCGCCACGCTTGTGGTGGTTATGCTGTTAGGCTCGATCAGCGTATTTAACGTGGCCTGGTCGATCCCAGGCGATTTGACCTATCCGATTAAAGAATGGTCGCGACGCGTGGGGCTGCAGCTCGTGCCCGAAAGCGAGCGCGAGGCGATTCGTGAAGCACAGGACAAAGTACGCGCCCAGGAATTGGCGCAAGCCATTGCAAAAGCCGACCGCAATTCTATTGTAATTACCGAAACGGTGACCGAGATTTTCCGCGGTCAGAATAGCGGTAATGACCTGCTCACGTTTGGCTCCGTGGTCGTGATGCCGCGCTATCAGCCAGACGCCAATGTCAATACAGTGTTCTTGCCCATGCAGATTGTGGGTGAATTGGCGCCGGGCGCTGAGGTGGAGCTAACCTATCAGATTATGCCTGGCCAGCAGGGGCAGCCCGGTATTGTACAAGGTATTACCGTCCAAGTTGTGGCGCCGCCTCCCATCGCCGTGACTGCACCGACCAGTACGACGGCGCCCACGGCGACCGAGCCACCGCCGGCCACCGTGTGTCGCGTTTCGCCTCCGGCTGGGTGGACCCAGTATGTGGTGAATGCCAATGACACACTGGGCGCTCTTGCCATCAGCCATAGCGTATCGACGCGCTATTTGGCCCAAGTCAACTGTTTGGCGTCCGCTAACAGCATTCAGACCGGCATGGCGATTTTTGTGCCTGGCGTGCAGGCGCAGCCGGCGGTTGCCACCAGCGTACCTGTGAATACGCCCGCCAATGCGGGGGTGGACACGCTGCCCATTACGGTCACGGCTCCGCTGACAGTGACCGCAGTGAGCCCCGGTGCTGGGGAAACGATGGTTACACCCACTAGCACCGTCGTTGTCACCGGTACGCCTTTGCCCGCTGTAACAGCTGTTCCAACCAGCCCGGTGGCGAGTACGCCCGTGAGCGGCACACAGCCCACGGTGGCGCCCACGCAAGTGACTACGGGAACGGTAGCTCCAACAGCGGAACCAGCTGGTTCTGAAGCAACGCCCGCGGCGGCCACGGAAACTCCACCGGATACGCCGACTCTTTCGGGATCGCCGCCGTTAGCCTCACCCACCGGGGAGACACCGACACCGGCCACGGAAGCGACTATTGAACCGTCGGCACTACCGCCGGAAACGGCCACGCCAGAACCTCAAACGCCAGTGGATCAAACTCCCGCTGCCGACGAAACGCCAGTCACCGAAAACGGCGGTGACGGGACGGCCGCGTCTGGCGAAACGCCTGTTGATGGCAGCAGCGGCGAAACTGCCACGCCTGAAATTGTGCCCAATGTAACACCGGTTGTGATTACGCAGTCGCCCACTTCTACACCCACAGAAGTGGCTACCGTGGCCTTGCCTGCCACACAGGTTCCGACCGAAGCGCCCACAACGGCAGCAGTACCTACAGAACCAGTTCTGCCGCCTACCGATACGGCCGTCCCGCCAACACCGGCGCCACCCACACCAGTCCCGCCGACGCCTGTCCCACCGACCCCTATACCGCCTACACCGGTCCCGCCAACGCCTGTGCCGCCAGTTGAGCAGCCACCGGCAGATTCTGGCGCGTAGACAAATGGTGGCGCGGCCAACATCATAACTTATGTTACGCAAGCCTGGCGGAAAGGCGGCTCGCTGACGTTCCTGTTTCTCTCTAGCAGACTGGCTGTCGCTGCGTAACGTGAGATCGTAATCAGAACTTCCCAGCGGCAGCTGACTGTGAGATGCGTTGCCCATACGGTAGCCGAGAGCGCATCGCACGGGGTCTACCACATGGGGAACTTATCGTTGGGATGTTCGCCGTGCGTCGCTCTCCACGCGGGCTGCAAATACGCCAGGCTTGCGAAAGTCCTAATTATATCATTTGGCTCTGTAAAACCCATGAATAATTACTCCTTTCCAACGTAGAATTGTCAATTGTTCATTGCTTTTACCAGCGCCGTTGGTATTATGTAATAATCATTGTTTAACTTCCACAATTATTTGACCCGAACCCATACTTCAAGTAGAATAAAGCGTTATTTGGGTCTATTTAACGCGCCCGTTGAATCTTGACCTGGATTGATAAATTGTCTGAAAATTTTGTGGCGCAGATTGTGTTGTGTTGGATATTGTATCCGTTGAGCAATTATTGTGTTTGAAAACCTAAGCGATAAACTCCAAAATGTCTTCGATCGGTTGGCCAGCAAGGGCAAGCTGAGCGAAAATGATGTAAATGTTGCCATGCGCGAGGTACGGCTGGCGCTGTTGGAGGCGGATGTCCACTTTAAGGTGGTCAAGGATTTTGTCAGCCGCGTCAAAGAGCGTTGCGTTGGCGCGGAAGTAATGCAGAGCCTGACGCCAGCCCAGCAGGTGGTGAAAATTGTCAACGAAGAATTGGTGGCGCTGCTGGGGACGGCAGAGCCGCTCAATCTTTCGGGGCCGTCGCCGCATGTGATTATGCTGGTGGGTTTGCAGGGCGCTGGTAAGACCACCATGGCTGCCAAGCTGGCCACGCACCTGCGCAAGTCCGGTCAGCGCCCACTGCTGGTGGCTGCCGATATTTACCGACCCGCTGCCATCCAGCAGCTTGAGGTGCTGGGCTCACAAATCGATATTCCGGTCTACAGTGAAGGTACCGATGTGGCGGCCTCCACCATTGCCAAGAATGCGCTGAAACTGGCGCGCGAAAAGGCCTACACCGTTGTCATTTTAGATACGGCTGGACGTCTGCAAATTGATGACCAAATGATGCAGGAGCTGGAGCAGGTCAAAATGGTCAGCAAGCCAGCGGATATTCTGCTGGTGGTTGATGCCATGACCGGCCAGGAAGCTGTCCAGGTGGCCGATGGGTTTAACCAACGCGTTGCCATTACGGGCTTGATTATGACCAAGATCGATGGCGACGCGCGCGGTGGCGCCGCACTGAGCGTGCGTGAAGTCACTGGCGTGCCCATCAAATTCTTAGGTACCGGCGAGAAGATCTCTGATCTGGAGTTGTTTGTGCCAGACCGGTTGGCTGGTCGAATTTTGGGCATGGGGGATGTGCTCAGCTTGATCGAGCGGGCACAAGATAATATTACCGAAGAAGATGCGCTGGCCATGGAGCAGAAGCTGCAAGAAGGTCAGTTCGATTTAGACGACTTTCTCGATCAGCTGCGCCAAATTAAGAAGCTTGGCCCGTTGCAAGACATTCTAAAGATGATTCCCGGCGTCAACCGCATGGCGAAAGAAATTGATATTGGCGATGCTGAGGGCAGCCTCAAAAAGACGGAAGCCATTATCAGCAGTATGACTCTGAAAGAGCGGCGTTCGCCCGATCTTCTCAATGGCAGCCGTCGCCGGCGTATTGCGGCAGGCAGCGGCACTACCGTGCAGGACGTCAATATGTTGGTCAAGCAGTTCCGCGAAATGCAAAAAATGATGAAACAGATGGGCATTATGGGCGGCAGAGGCAAACGACGCCGTGGCGCCGAACGTAATCTCATGAAAATGTTTGGTATGGATTAACGTTTTGTTGAATATCGCTCGTCCGCTTCCTCTCGATATCGGGATGACCAGGACGGGGTAAACAATTGCTATCAAAAGGAGATTAGAGTGGTTCGTATTCGATTGCGCCGCATGGGCGCCAAAAAGAAGCCATTTTACAGAATTGTCGTTTCCGATAAGCGCTCGCCGCGCGATGGTCGTTTTATTGAGACCATCGGTACATATGATCCGTTGACGAAACCGGAAACGGTCACGCTGCAGCACGCGCGGGCCGCTCACTGGTTGGGTGTGGGCGCACAGCCCAGCGAGGCCGTGGCGCGCTTGCTCAAGGGCGCCAGCCTGCTGGACGACCAAGGCAAGCCGGTGCCCTATGAAGCTCCCGCTGAGCCCGTTGCCCAGGCTGTCGCCGATGCTCCTGTAGCCGTGGCCGAGCCAGTTGCCGCGGAAGCCGTTGCCGAAGCGGTTGCAGAAACCACGGCAGACGCCGTTGAAGAAGCAGTTGAAGAAGCTGCGCCAGAAGCCGTTGACGAATCTTCTGAGAGCGATGCATAATGGAAGAACTCGTCAAATTTCTGGCTCAGTCTTTGGTGGAAGAGCCCGATAAGGTCCACGTCTATGTCAAAGAGACGCGCAATGCAGATATCTATAAGCTGCAAGTGGCGTCCGACGATGTTGGCCGCGTCATTGGCAAACATGGGCGCGTGGCCAATGCGTTGCGCACTGTGCTACGTGCGGCTAACTTTGACGACGACCGCAATATAATTTTGGAAATTGATTGACGCGTTGTAAAGAATTATGATCAAAACAGCGGAAGGCCAGCCCTCCGCTGTTTTTCATATTTTCAACATAACTATTTTTTTCGGCAACTCTATGGACTCAACTCAACCTGCAAAAACCATTTACATACACCGCAATCAGCGCGTTCACGTGCCGGATGGCTATCTGGCTGTGGGACGCGTCATTGGCGTACACGGGTTGCGTGGCGAAGTGAAAGTGGAGCTACACACCGATTTCCCGGAGCGCTTTCAGCCAGGATTACAGCTTTTTCTGGGTGAAGCATTGCAGCCGGTCTCCATTCGACAGGCTCGACCGCACAAAGGCCACATGTTGATTTTATTCGACGCATATCACAGCCGCAGCGCAGTGGAAAATATGCGCAATACGTGGCTTTTTGTGCACGAAGACCATGCCATTGAATTGAGTGAAGATGAGTATTGGGTTCACGATATTGTGGGCCTGGCGGTTTACACAGATGATGGACAGCATTTGGGGCAGGTGGCGGATGTGCTGGCCACGGGCGCCAATGATGTATATATTGTTGAGCCGGTGGGGCTGATTAACAAAGGGCGTGAAATTTTGTTGCCTGCTATTGCCGAAGTCATCCAGCAGGTGGATCTGGCGGCAGGGCGGCTTATTGTCAAGTTGCCGGAAGGTATTTTAGATTAAGCCAGCATGGATCAAAAAGCATACTGGATTGCCTTTAACAAAGTTGCCGGTATCGGCCCCGCCCGTCTCGATATGCTGATGAAGGCCTGTGGCTCCGTAGAGGCGGCGTGGAAAGCCTCGATTCGACAACTCAAAGAAGCTGGGCTGGATAAGCGTAGTTTGGAGAGTCTGCTGGAAGCCCGGCGCACCATTGACCCGCAGGCTGAACTGGCGCGCGTTCAGAGCGCCGACATCCAGGTACTCACCTGGGATGACGCCCATTATCCCGCTAATCTGCGTCAAACCGATGCGCCGCCGCCTGTGCTTTATGTGCGTGGGGAGCTGTTGCCCAGCGATGAATGGGCTGTGGCGCTGGTGGGAACACGGCGCGCTTCTGCCTATGGTCGGGAAGTAGCACACACGGTCGCTACGGACCTGGCAACCGCCGGCGTAACCGTTGTCAGCGGATTGGCGCTAGGTGTGGATACCGTGGCGCACAAGGCCGCGTTGGATGCCGGTGGTCGCACAATTGCCGTGCTGGGCAGCGGGGTGGACCAACTCTATCCGCCGCAGAATCGCGGGCTGGCGCTGAAGATTGCCCAACAAGGCGCGGTGATCAGCGAGTATCCGTTGGGCGTGCGGCCAGAAGCCAGCAATTTTCCCCCGCGCAATCGCATCATTAGCGGCCTGAGCCGCGGCATTGTGGTCGTGGAAGCCAGCCAGCGCAGCGGCGCGCTGATCACGGCCAATTTTGCGGCTGAGCAAGGACGCGATGTTTTTGCCGTGCCGGGCAGCATTCTACATCCCGGCAGCGCTGGTTGCAACATGTTAATTCAAAATGGGGCCACCCCCTTGCTCACATCGAATGATGTCCTCGAACAACTCAATCTGATCCACATTCATGAACTGCAATCCGTCCGTGCAGTTACCCCAACTGACCCGCTTGAAGAACAGCTTTTAGCTCACTTGACTCGTGAGCCCAGTTCCATTGATGAGATTGTGCGCAACAGCCAAATGTCATCTGCCCAAGTGAGCAGCTTGCTCACCATGATGGAGCTAAAGGGCCTGGTGCGCCAGGTGGGCGCAGCGAGCTATGTACGCGCCTAATTATGGTTATGGTGTACTGCTAATTGTAACAGCTCTGTAAGATCATAAAGCAGAAAAATTAGATATACTGTCAGGATGAAAGTTTTCACCCCTATCCGGTCTCTAGGATCTGATAGGAGTAAACCTACAATTTATTATTCTTTAATATATTATTCACTGATGACTTAGCTGCATGACTGACGCAGCACTGGCGGAACGTGAGCACGGGCATATCGCGTTGAACAAACGGTTCTTATTCAGGTCTTGCGTAAGTCTATAAGTTCCTGATGGCTCTGGGCGTTGCCCAACCGCCATCATACAAGTATTATTAGTTACAAAGGAGTGACTAACCGAATGCACATTGTAATTCTTGCTGGCGGTGTGGGAACGCGGCTCTGGCCGCGCAGCCGCCACGCTCGCCCCAAGCAGTTTAGCGACATCACTGGTGATGGGCGCACCATGATTCAAGCCACCGTAGATCGCGTGGCGCCGCTGACCCCCTATGATCAGATTTATGTGGTCACCGGACAGCAATACGCAGAGTTGACTGCTGAGCAGTTGCCTCAGATTCCAAAAAATAATATTATTATTGAGCCCAGTGGGCGCAATACGGGGCCGGCCATTGGTTTGGCCTGTATGCACCTGTATAAACGGGACCCGAACGCCACGGTGGCTTTTATCCATTCTGATCACGTGATGACGCGTGAAGATTGTTTCCGCACCGCTTTGCAGCGAGGCGCCGCGGCCGCTGCGGAAGGATATCTGGTCACGCTGGGCATTCAGCCGGATTCGCCGCACACCGGTTATGGGTATATTAAGCGTGATAGCGTAATTCTCCCGGCGGAACAGGGTGAACAACCTGTTTATCGCGTGGGGCGCTTCTTAGAAAAGCCAGATTTGGCCACGGCGCAAAGTTTCCTGAGCGAAGGGTGCTATTACTGGAACGGCGGTATTTTTATCTGCCGCGTGGATCGCATGTTGGCTGAATTGGCGCGACAGTTGCCGGAAGGGTATGCGCACCTGCAAGAAATTGGCGCCAGTTTAGGCGCGCCCAATGCCGAGGAAGTCTTGCTGGCTCAGTGGGCGCAAATGCCCAATATTAGCATTGATCATGCCGTGATGGAGGGCGCTGAATGTGTGGCAGTGACGCCGCTGGATGCCGGCTGGAACGATGTGGGCAGTTGGGATGCACTGGAAGTTGTATTGCCGTGTGATGAAAATGACAATTGTGTTGCCAAAGGCAATTTGATTGCAGAAGATAGCTGCGGTAATATAGTCTACAGCGACAAAACGGTAGCGCTCATTGGCATGAACGATCTGGTAGTTGTGGAAACGGAAGACGCGTTACTGGTCGGTCCCAAGTCGCAAATGCAAAAAGTAAAAAATATTGTGGAAGCGCTTAAGGCCCAAGGGCGCCACGATCTATTGTAGATCCTCTTTCGAACCCCACGCTGGTTTACGCTTTGAGGGAGGGTCCCTTCGAGGAGTACGTTGATGCAATCAAACCAGCGGTTTCAGGCCCAAGTGCGGAGCGGTGTACAAAGAGCCAATGAGCGGATTGGCGCACGGTTGCAAAATGGTGCGCCAATCTTCTCAGCAGGGCATTTGGTCAGCGCCCTCATTGGATTAGCTATTGGTCTCTTCCTGGCCTGGCAGGTCTGGCCTGTCCAGTGGGAGGGCGCTCGCCCTGCCGATCTAGACCCCGATGCCAAAGCCCAATATATAGCCGCCGTGGCCGATGCGTACGTGGCCAGTGGCGAGGACGCCAACGCGCGCCTGCTGGCGCAGCGTCGCCTACAGGGCATGGATTTGGCCACGGATATCCCCAATGCGGTCTCCTATTTTGAACAGAGCTTGCAGGGAAGTGCGGCAAACCAAACCGCGGATACCTATCAACAAAATATGCAGAACGATGGCAATATTCGCATCAGCTATTTGATGCGCATGGCCAGCGGTTTGGGTGTCGATGTGCAGGCGCCCTCTGTGTTTGCCGATGCGAATAATGGCAACTCTGGTGAAGGCAATGAGGTGAATGTGGCGCCTGCGGAGGATAGCAGCACGACCACTTCAGCTGCTGATGAGACGTCGGCTATCGACCAGTTTAGTACCAGCAATACCTTCCGGTTGCTTCTGTCTGGCCTGACCTCTTTGCTGCTGGTATTGGGCGGGCTCTACATTCTGTTGCGCTTGGCCCGCGCCAATAATTGGCTGCCATTTGCCACGCAAGGCGCTGCGCCCCCTGCTAACGCTAATGTGGTGCGCCCCGCCGAAAGCATGTCCGACCGCGAATTGATTAGCTCTTATTCACAATCAAAAACAAACGTCGAGCCTTTTGCGCAGGACGATGTGCCGCCCGATGAATTTACCCAATATCGACCGCGGCCGGCCGCGGAACAGCGTGGCGCTCGGGAATCCGAATATCATGAATCTGTGGCGCCGTTTGAGCGCACTCAGCAGGCGTTTGACGACGAAGCGGATGCTGATTATGAAGGCGAGCGTTACGACGACAATTATCGATATGCCGACGAAGAGGGGGATGATGAGGCGACGCGGCGCGATTTTGAGCGCCCCGTCTATCATCGGTCGGCAACGGGTGCGGTTAGCGGCTACCAGGACAGCGGCTATCAGGACAATGATGATGATGAGTGGGCTGAGGAAGACGATGAAGCCGCGGCCGCGGGAATCATGGACCAGTACATCACCCACTATGAACAGGGCGCGCTGGATTATGAAGAGCGGCGCAACATCCTTAGCGATGAGGCGGACGCCGTGGGCGTTTCCCTGGGTGAATATGGCATTGGGGTCAACTACAAAAATGGCATTCTGGGTTCCGACCCCAGCCAAGTGATCGCGATGGATATTTGGCTGTTTGACAAGACCGACGACAAAAACGCTACGTATAAGACGCAAGTGCTGCTTAGCGAATATGCCACTCAGCAAGATGATGTTAAAGAGGTATTGGTGGGCGATGCTGCCAGCAATGAGCCCGTATTGCCTCACGAGGGCATGACCTTTCAGCTGGCGGGCAAAAATCTGCTGCTTGATTGCGAAATCCTGGTGGCGGAATTTACCGATGTTGAGGATGCCCCCGGCATTTTTGATACATTAGAAGTACAGTTTACGCTGCGGCGGCATGGCGCGTAGATGCGTTTTGGGGCAGAGCGCAGAAATTTACACGCGCTCTTCAGGATCATAGAGCCGCTTATGTTCCTGGATGGCGTAGCGGTCAGTCATGCCGGCCAGATAATCGCACACAATGCGATGTAAATTGCCGCCATCGCCAGCCGATTCATGACGCAGCTTTTCCTGCACGCTATCCGGCAGTTGCAGCGGCTCTTCCACATAGGCCTCAAACAGCTCGCGCAACACGCGCTCGGCTTTGGTCGCCATGCGCACCACGCGATAGTGACGATAGAAATTGGCGTATAGATAACTCTTCAACTCGGCATTTAGCTCATCCATTTGGGCCGAATAGCCGGCCACATTATGGGGCAGCGCCTTTAGCTCGTCCAGCGAAGTAATGTCATTTTGCTCAATATTGCGCGCCGTGGCTGCAATGGTATCGCTCACTTCTACACCCACCAGCCGCCGAATAAAACGATGGCGCAACATGTCGTCTGTGCCCAAAGCGGCAACGTCTGTTTCCCCCAGGCTGGTCATGATTTGCTGGGCAATGGCTAGCTTGCCCACCTCGGTTGGCTTCAATATGCCGCTGCGCAGACCATCATCCATGTCGCTGGTGTTATAGGCGATCTCGTCGGCCAAATTGCTCAATTGACATTCCAACGTGCCGCGTACCTCAGGGTCATAATCGCGGGCATCCACCAGATCGTATGATGTATCGTGCTTCACCACGCCCTCGCGCACTTCGTACGTCAAGTTGAGGCCTGGGTGATCCGGATAGCGCTGTTCCAACTTGGTGATAATGCGATAGGTCTGTTTCTGGTGATCGTAGCCGCCGTGAAAGCGCATGAGGTCGTTGAGCGTGGCTTCTCCCACATGGCCAAAGGGCGGATGGCCTAAATCGTGGGCCAGGCAGATGGCTTCGATGAGGTCTTCGTTGCAGCCCAGCGCGCGCGCCAGCGTACGCCCCACCTGCGCCACTTCAATGCTGTGCGTCAGCCGGTTGCGGTAGTGATCTCCCTCGGAATAGACAAAGACCTGCGTTTTATATTCCAGCCGCCGAAACGCCGTGGTGTGAATAATGCGATCGCGATCGCGCTGATAGCTGGTGCGGTACTCATGCTCAGTTTCAGGATAGACGCGGCCGCGGCTTTGGCTGCTGCGCATGGCGTAGGGCGCTAAATATTGCTCTTCGCGCTGCTCCAGCTGTTGACGGTCGATGATCATAATATTTTCCCCCCGCGACTTACGCGTCACTGCTCGCACGCTTGTTGTGACCGTAATGTTCACCACCATCGACGGTCATTACATCACCAGTTACATAATCTGCTTCGATTAAATATTTGACGGCCCGCGCCACATCTTCGGCACTGCCCCAGCGTTCCAAAAGAGTTGTGCGGGCCTTCTGCTGCAATTTCTTCTCGCTATAAGTGGGCGGCGGCAGCACGGGCCCCGGCGCCACGGCATTGACGCGCACCGTGGGCGCCAACTCCAGTGCAAGCTGGCGCGTCAGCGCCAGCAGCCCAGACTTGCCCACGGCGTGGGCCGTGAAGTTTGGCCATGGCGTCCAGACCGATAGATCGACAATATTCACAATGGCGCCGCCGCCACGCGCCAGCATAGCGGGGGCCAAACTGTTACAAACATAAAATGAGCCGTCAATCGAAATGCGCGTCACGCGCTGCCACAGCGCTATGTCGTCTGGCTTATCGGTAGGGAAGCGAAAGCGGCCAAAGAGGCTGGCGGCATTGACAATGATGTCGACGCCGCCAAAGCGCGCCAAGATGGCGCTGGCCATGTGCTGGACCGCCTCATAGTCAGAGACATCGCATTGCACGGCCAAGGCCTGCACATCCAGTGCTTCAACTTCATAAGCGGTTTGGTTGGCCGCGGTCGCCGACGAATGATAGTTGATGACCACATGGGCGCCGGCCTCGGCCAGCATCATGGTGATGGCTTTGCCCACGCGATGCGCACCGCCGGTGACGAGTGCGACTTTGCCTTTGGGATTCATAAGTTATACCAACTGCGGTTGTAAAAGCTATGCATAATTGGCAATTCTACGCTGAGAAAGGGGTAATTATGCATAGCTTTAACAGAGCCAAATGGGATTAGAAATATTTACCAACGATTAATTGCAGCTTTTCAATTACGTCTGGGCGAACTGTGCTTTTGGACGTGATAATGGCGTCTTGGAGCGCGTTGGCATAGGGCGATGGACCGGCATTGGCCAACAGACGCACCGCATTGGCCACCGACTGTTTGGCCACTTCTGCGTTATGCAGCAGCGTGCGGATCACGGCCTCCACCGTAACCGGCTCTTCGCTTTCATGCCACACGTCATAATCGGTCACGTGCGCCATGCAGGCGTAGCTCATCTCCGCCTCGCGCGCCAGAAAAGCTTCCGGCGTGGTGGTCATGCCGATAATGTCCATGCCCCAGTTGCGGAAGACACGGCTTTCGGCCTTGGTGCTAAAGCGTGGCCCCTCGATGGTGATAAAGGCGCCCCCCAAGTGGACCGAAGCGCCCGTCTCGGCTACGGCTTGATGGCAAACTTCGCTCAAGTAGCTGCAAAACGGGTCGGCAACGCTGACGTGGACCACAATGCCGTCTGTACCAACGGCGGCGTCATCAAAAAAGGAGAGCGCTCGGCCATTGGTGCGGTCAAAAAGCTGATCGGGGATGACAATGTGGCCGGGCGCATATTGCTCCTGCAAAGAGCCGCAAGCGCTTACGCCAATCAGATATTCAACACCTAGCATTTTGAACCCATAAATATTGGCGCGTTGGTTCAAACGCGTGGGGCTGGTATGGTGACCACGACCGTGGCGCGCCAGAAAGGCAACTTTTTGTCCATGCATGGCGCCCACAATATAGCTATCCGACGGCTTACCAAATGGCGTATCCAGCGCTACTTCCTCAATATCCTGCAAGGCTTCCATTTGGTAAACGCCGCTGCCGCCGATGACGCCGATGCGAATGTTGTTTGTCATGTGAGTTTCCTTTGTTGGGATGAGGGATTAGGCAGTAGGGATTAGGGGGAACACCACCTGCTTACTCCCACCTTCTTATTCCCTATTTTGGCATCTGCTCGGGGGCAATCTCGGCCAGCCGCGGGTTGAGCAGGTCGCGCTCCGAAATAATTGGGTTTTCCACGCCCCAATTTACGCCCAGCGCCGGATCGTTCCAGGCTACGCCCAATTCATCGGCGCCATTGTAGTAGTTGTCGACCAAGTAAGCCAGCACCGAATCGGTGAGCGAAAGAAAGCCGTGCGCCACGCCCACGGGGATAAAGATACCGACCGGGTTGTCGTCGCCGATCTCAATTGTTTCGGTAGCTTTAAAGGTGGTCGACGATGGGCGCAAATCGGCCAATCCAACGCGCATCGTGCCCGCCATGACGCACCAATAATCAACCTGATGATGGTGATAGTGCAGCCCGCGCAAGACGCCCGCTTTGCTAAAATTGCGGTTGGTCTGCACAATGTCCCAACTGCGTTCGGGAAACCACTCTTTGCGGAAGGTCTCCATAAAGAAGCCGCGTTCATCTGCAAATGCCCGCAGCGCCACAAATTTGACGCCCGCAATCTTGGTAGAACTAGTTATCTCGGCCATGAATCGCTTTCTTTAGCGCCGTCAACATCTGCTGCACGGCGTGGGATTTAAGTCGATAGGAAGAACGGTTGACGATGAAAACGGCCTGCACATCCAGAATGGTGCGAATTTCGACCAGGCCGTTGTCGCGCAGCGTTTTGCCCGATTGCACGATGTCCACAATCAGATCGGCCAGACCGACCAGCGGCCCCAGCTCCACCGATCCGTTGAGCTTGATCACCTCGGCGTTGATACCGCGTTGCCGAAAGAATTCCATGGTCAGGTTGGGGTAGGTACTGACCACGCGCGGCTGCGTTTCATAGCGCAGCGGGGTGGACGAACGCTCGGCCGGACCGCACAGGCTGAGCCGACAGTAGTTAAAGGGCAGCAGCAGCGGCTCGTAGACGTTGCATGCATTTTCGCGCAGCTTGTCCAGTCCGCAGATACCTACATCGGCAGCGCCATATTCAACAAAGGTGGCCACGTCGGTAGGCTTGACCAGGAAATAGGCATATTGGCCGTCTGCGCTCTCAACAATCAGTTTGCTGCCGTCATGGTGGCTAGATGGAATCGAGACCCCCGCTTCCCGTAAAAATTTAAGCGACTCATCTGCCATGCGACCTTTGGGCAGGGCAACGGTTAAACAGGGTGTATTGGAACCGTTATTCATAGGTGCCTTCGTTCGGAGGATTGGATTAATTGAGCAAGCAAAGTCTCGTCGCTGGCGTCTATGTGCTTTTTGGATGATGCTGATGGCTGGCGCACATCATATACGTCGAACCCGCTGCCCGTCCAGCTCAATGCCAGCTTGGCGTGCTGGGCGCGGGCGGCTTCCACAAATTCAGCGCCAGTGCGTTCTTGGCTATTGCCGTTGACGTCAATGATGACAACGGCGCCTTGTGCGCGCCAGGCCTGAATAATTTGATAGCAGGCTGGATTATGGTTGGCCGCCACCAGCACGCGCGGGGGCGCATCTGCCCCGGTGTCCACATGCTGTTGCAGCCGTCGCGCCAGCAGCAACCGATCGATGCCCACAGCCACGCCCACGGCCGGCTTGGGCGCGCCAAAGGTGCCAATCAAGTTGTCGTACCGTCCACCCCCGGCAATGGCAAAGCCCAGCTCAGGTGTAAAGGCCTGAAACGTAATGCCGGTATAGTAGCCTAAGTCGCGTATCTCGGTTAGATCCAGATGGATGCGGTCGGCTACGCCATAGGCATCCAGCACCTGGTAAATGGCCTCTAAATTGTCTAATGATTCATGCATGGCGCTGTTGAGCGCCAGCGTGCGCGCTTGCTCTAGGACGCGCAGCGGGTTGGCGCCATGCAGCTCCAGCAGCCGTTCTACCGCCCGGCGCGCCGTGGAGGCGAGCGGCGCGTTTTGCAAAAACTCGTCCAGCTCCGGCTCGCTTTTGCGGTCGATGGCTTGCAGCAGCTGCGCTTGATGTTGTGGTGTAAGCTGTAATTCTGCCAGCAGGCCAAAGAAAAAGTGCATCTGCCCCACGACCAGATAAAAGTTAGAAACGCCGCCGGTTTGAAACGCTTTGGCCGTCAGCGCCAGCACTTCGGCGTCGGCCTCGGGCGAATTGGCGCCAATGAGTTCGACGCCGGCCTGCCAATATTCGCGCTGCTGGCCGGCTTGCGGCTCGGCGTGGCGAAAGACCGCGCCCACATAGCAGAAGCGCTGCGGCATGGGCGCATCGTGCAGACGCGTGCCCACCAGCCGGGCGGCGGAGATGGTCATGTCTGGGCGCAGGGCCAGCGTTTTGCCGTCATGGTCCAAAAAACTGTAGATTTTGGTTTGCAGATCCGCATTGGCGCGCGCCTTAAGCGTATCCGCATATTCAATGGTGGGGGGAATCAGATCGGTATAGCCCCAAAGGCGGAACGCTTGCAATAGCTGCACTTCAAGCTGACGGCGTTCGGCAGCATCTTCCCAAAAATAGTCGGCTACGCCGCGTGGAATGTGGCCAACGACTTGGCCGTCAACGTGACTGGGGCTGGCGGGTAGACTGATAGTGTACTGGAGATCATCCATGAATTAGAACGTCTGTTTCTGTGTGCATAAAATTTGATTCCTAACCGCGTAGAGTATATCATATGTTGAACGCGTCTATAAGCTTGGATTGGGCAAAGTTGCAGAGCGGCAAGGTAGTGCCTTCGCTATCTGCCACTCTACCACATTGCCACATTGCCACATTGCCACATTGCCACTTTGCCACATTGAGGAGGAGAACATGTGTGGACGATTTACGTTACGCGCGCCGGCATCCATTCTGGCCACGCTTTTTGATTTGACGGAGCCTGAAGTAGCCGGCGACCCGCCGCTGGCGCCGCGCTATAATATTGCGCCGACGCAGCCCATTGCCATTGTGCGCATGAATCCGCATACGCACCGCCGTGAGTGGGCCCACGCGCACTGGGGGCTGATTCCATCCTGGTCCAAGGATCCTGCTATTGGCGCCCGCATGATCAATGCGCGTTCGGAAACGGTGGCGGAAAAACCGTCGTTTCGGGCTGCGTTTAAGCGTCGCCGCTGTTTGGTGCCAGCGGACGGCTTTTATGAATGGAAAAAGGTGGGCGCCAAAAAGCAGCCCTATCACATTACGGTGCAAGATGGAGCCACGGCCATTGATGAAGCGGGGGCGACGCCTTTTGCCATTGCCGGGCTGTGGGAGTATTGGGAAGGCGCTGATGGTTCCGCATTGGAAAGCTGTACGCTCTTAACCACCGAGGCCAATGCGTTAATGCGTGAACTGCACAATCGCATGCCGGTCATTATTGAGCCGGAAGAGTATGAGTTTTGGCTGGGCAGCGGCAATGAGGACGATAAGTTTCACATTGCAGAGCTGCAACACTTGCTGCGTCCCTTTGAGCCGGAGAAGATGGCCTTCCGCCCGGTGAGCACCTATGTGAACAACGCCCGCAATGAAGGGCCGGATTGCCTGCGCTATATGTAAGAAGCTGTCTGAAAAGTCTCGATTGGGTACAAAACATTCCGGGAAAGGGCCGATTGCGGATGATTTGACCAGAATTTCGTGGCCCTTTCCCGGAATGTGACACGCCTTAATCACCTTTTCAGACAGCTTCTAAGGCATCTATGTATAAGAGAGTGTTTCACGTTGGGGGCAATCATTAGCAACCATTAGAAATGGGCTCCTAACATTGAAAAATCGCGGCCGCGATTTAGCCCTAGCCGCTGTGGTGGCTTCTCGATGTTAGCCGAGGATTCTATCCTGCCGCCCTATGTTCGCCTCCAAACCCAAATGCACCCTATGTATAAGAGAGCTATGTATAAGAGTGCTATGTATAAGGCATATAGAGTGTTATACTGATATACATACGAACATTCGTAGCCGCGCAAAAGCGCGTTGCAACACTCAATCAACTGCTTGCCCAAGAAGAATAGGAGACTCCCCATGAGACTTGGCGTGGTCGGCATGTTGCCCGGCGCACTCGACGAAATTACCCCCGCCCATCTGGACGCCATTCAAGCCTTGCAGCTAACCGGCGCTGGCACCCACGTGGCCGGCGCGCGCATGCACACAGTGACGCCGGAATCGTGTCGTCGGGTCCGGCAACTGTTTGCGGACAAAGAGATGGATTTGGTGCAATTGGGCGTGGGGTACGGTCAATGTCTATTTGATCCCGACGCTGCCGTGCGCGATGAGGTGGTTGCCCAAATTGAGCAGGGCATTGATGTGGCGCACGCATTGGGTGCACACGCCACCTTAATTCGCACGGGCAGCCTAAGCCCACGCGGTTCATACAGCCCAACCCGCGCCAATCACGAGCCCATCTGCCGTCAGCGGCTGCTCGATGCGCTGGGGCGCGTGGCGGCGAAAGCTGACGCCGTGGGCCAAACCGTGGTCATCGAAACCCACGTGTTGACCATTATGAATTCACCCGCGATCAATGCCGAAATTGTGGCGGAGATTGGTTCGCCGCGCCTGGGTGTGGTCATGGACTACGTCAACCATTTTCAGGCGCTGTATCAAGTGTATGACAGCGCGGCGCGGCTCAATCACATTTTTGACGTCATGGGCGCCATTAGCCCCGTGGGCCACTGCAAAGATATCAGCGTGCGCGATGGCTTTGTGACCCATTTTGACGAAGAAATTCCCGGGGAAGGTGAACTGGACCTGGCCACCGCGTTGCGCCGCTGGCATGAAATGCACCCAGATGGCTACATGCTGTTGGAACACTTACCGGTTGAAAAGTTTCCGCTGGCCAGCCAAAATACGCACCGGATTCTACGTGAGGCCAACATCCCGGTTCACTAAATGAATACGCTCAGACCTGACAGGTTTTCAAAACCTGTCAGGTCTTGTACCAAACATAAAACTTGACATAGCAGTTGTATAGCACACCGCTCAATCAAATGTGGCATGATACCGGTACGGGCATGAGTGGCGGCGGCATACGCCACTTGCGCCCCTACATTTGCGCCATCCCTATCTGCGTTCTCTATTAGAACAGACAAAATCTGTGCAATCTGTGATTAAATGCTTTTACCGCGTGAACATATTGCGTTTGACATATTCGGCTTCGTCCGAGGCCAGAAAAGCCAGCAATTTGCCCACACCCAGCGGATTGCCCAAGCGCTTGGATGCTTCTTCCTGGCTAAATTCTTGTCCTTGATAGGCAGCCGCGGCCCGCATTTGGTTGAGCTTGAGTTCGGTCTCAATGCTGCCGGGGCAGACCACGTTGACGCGAATGCCGCGTTGCCCCAGATGCCCTTCCAGCGTCATGCCCAGCCCGTTGACCGCGCCTTTGCTGGTGCCATACGCAATGGACGAACTGCCGCCAATCACGCCGGCGCCCGACGCCACCAGGATGATCACGCCTTTTTCGCTGGCCGCCAAAAGCGGTGTGGCATACTTCACGCACAAAAACGCGCCTTTGACGTTGACATCCATGACAAAATCAAAGGTCTCTAGGGGGAACTCTTCGGGCTGGAGTAGCGCCCCTTCTAATACGCCCGCCGCGCAGATCAGCACGTCCAGGTGGCCATAACTCTCCTGCACCTGGGCAAATACAGCCTCGACGGCAGCCGCATCGCGCACATCCAGCCGGTAGAATTGCACATCGTGGCCACTGCTGCGCATCGAGCTGGCAAATGCGTCGCCTTTGTCGGCATTGATGTCCACCACAATCACGCGTGCACCACGTTCGGCACAGATCTGGGCCGTGGCGCCGCCAATGCCCTGGATGCCGCCGGTAATAAGAATAACTTTATTATCCATTTTAACGATTACCGCGTCCTAGCCCGCTGCTCACCAAGTATTGATAGCTCTTTTCCACCGCGATCATCATATCGGTGGCGCAGCGGTCCAGCTCCACAATCAGCCATTCGGTGTGTGCTTCACCAGCGCGCACAATCGCCGGAATGTCCATAACGCCTTCGCCAGCCGCCACCATATCGCCTTCGCGCGTGGTGGGGCCATCCTTAATGTGCAACAGAGGTACCCGTGCGCCCAAAAATTGAATAAGCTCCACGGGGCTGTGTCCCGCGGTCTGTGCCCAATACGTATCCAGCTCAAAGAAAATATCCGGCGCCAGATTCTCTACAAACACCTGCGAGGCATTTGTGTCGCCCAGGTCGGTGAACTCCCAATAGTGGTTGTGATAGCCCAGCTTCAAGCCGTTGGCCTTACACACCTCATTGGCCTCATTGAGCGCCGCGCAGACCTCTTTTACGCCGTCTACCGAATCAAATTTGTCGCGCATGAGCGCCGGGCAGACCAAATAGGTGCAGTCAAGGGCCGCCATGGTGTCCAGCACCTCGTTTTTTCGTTCGCCCACCGGCAGGGGAGAATGAGCGGCCGCCACTTGCAAACCTAAGTCGGCAAAGAGCTTGGCCGCGTCTTTGGGCGTGGTGCCGGGAAACCCCGCCGTCTCTACCCCCACATACCCCATCTCGGCCACGCGTTTGACGGTGGCCGCAAAATCCTGATTCATTGCTTCGCGCAGTGTATACAGCTGTAGCGCAATTGGAGCTGCCATAGTTGGTATCCTCTCTTAAAGTGTGGAAAAATTGAAAATGTATTATTGCCTTGAAACGCCAATTTTAATCGCTTGCGCCGGGTTTGTAAAAAGCGTGTTGAACAACATTGGCGCATCTTCGAAATCCACAAGTGGATCAATAATCGGCTGCCCGCTGATGACGCCCCGACTCAACAGCGATAGGACCGCCTGATACGCCCGCTCCGGGTCCCACAGCGGATAGTCGCGATCCGGGTTGCCCCAGCCCGCCCACGCCTGGCTGCCGATGATGGTGGGCCGGTTCAAGTGAAACTCTTCATCCAGGTGGAGCTGACTGGCATCCTTGGGCCCCCACGGCACGTGGACCACCGTGCCACACTGGCGGATGCCGCGGATGGCTTCGTTGAGCGCGGCGCTGTTGCCCGATGTTTCAATGGCCACATCCACCCCTTTATTGGCCGTGGCCCGTTTGATGGCCAGCGCCGCGTCGCCCGCCCGCGGGTCCAGCACCTGATGGGCGCCCAGCCGCTTGGCGCAGTCGCGGCGCAGCGCAATCGGATCAACTGCCGTCACGTGTTCCGCACCAGCGGCCAGCGCAATCTGCACCGCCATGAGCCCAATGGCGCCCAGCCCAAAGACGGCCACTTGATCGCCTATGCGCACGTTGCCATCGCGCATGGCCACAAACGCCACATGCCCTGGATCGGCGCTGACTGCATCCTGCGGCGACAGGTTGCCCAGCGGTCGCCAATGCGTTTCCGGCATTTGATGCGCCTCGCAGATGGGGCCGTAGCCAAAAACCTTGTCGCCTGCGGCATAACGCGTCACCTGGCTGCCCACCTGGCTAACCGTTCCCACCACCATGTTGCCCACGGCTCGCTCCTGAGGCGCCGGCGCTGGCGCATCTTCAGCACGAGGCAAAAAGAGGCGCAGCTCCGGGTCCCAGCGCTTGCGCTGCTGCACGCTGCCGCCAAAGACGTGGCTCTCTGTGCCGTGCTTGGGCGCGGCAAATTCCACCTCCACGCGCACACCCAGTGGATCGAGAGATGAGAGTTGGTATTCAGACCAGTGAAATTCAATGCCGTCGGTTGTGACTAATTTGCGCATAATGAAACTCTTTGACAAATCTTATCGGCTCAACCGGAATCCAGGTGGTGGACGTCACCGGCACTTTGGACGAAATGACTCGGCAAACGAATGAAAGTGCCGAGGACATTGGCCGTCAACCACATGAAATCCCGAAAAGCCATCTTATCTTGTACGTTACAAAATAAATGGCGCAATGCCATAGGCGTACGTTGACAGAGGCATCCTGTATTCGGCGCCAAACCCTCGAAAATTACAAGATGCGCACCAAAATTACAAAAGGCACATTGCTCTTTTCGCTATGAAACTCGGAAATCTTTTTGAACTCGAGCTTCTCCCACACGCGCTGCGCCCGCTTATTGAAAGTTGCAATGGTGACGCGTAACTGTTGGGGTGCATACTGACGGCTGGCAAAGTCCACAACAGACGTGGCAAAGGTTGTACCCAATCCTCTGCCCGTTAGATCGGGGCGCACGCCCATGCCAATATCCAATGCATCCGCGCCATAGTCGCCGCCGGGAACCTGGCCATCTATGCCAAAAGAACAGAAACCAGCCAGTTCACCTTCGGCATTCACAATGGCGTGAAAAGCAAAGGCGGGATCTAAAATAGAGCGTAATGTTTCTTCGTCGGGTGGACTTCCCCAATTGTAAATGTCATACGGCGGTTCGTAGCGCCAATTGCATATTTCAATTGCAAAGCTGCGATTGATCGGCTGAATCGAAAGCTGCACAACTTCTCCAGGTTCGTGACGAATAGAGAACGCAATTTGAGATGGCATAGATGGACGGGTACGAAAGGCGGCGATGGAACTATCTCTTCCTGGCGAAAATTGTTCCGCCGCCATTCATACCCCTACTACTATACTTGCCTCTGTGATAGTGGTTCACTCTCTATCCCGCTGCATCCGCCACCTTTTTGAACCGGCGCACCGTCTCCAAATGCTGGGCCACAGACGTATATCCCGCATCCATGGTGTTGATGCCAATGTGCGTTGCGCCTAAGTTGCGCCACTGTTGAATCAAGTCTGGCCACGCTTCTGGTCCGGCGCGGTTGGCGCTGATCCAACCGTCTATGCCAAAAGCGGACGCGTCTCGACCCGCCGCGGCCAAATAGCTGCGCAGTTGCACAACAACGCCCTCCCCATTCTCGGCCGACAGGCCGCCTGCCATCCAGCCGTCGCCCAGGCGCGCGGCTCGCTTGAGCGCAGCGGGGGCCGAGCCGCCAAACCAGACCGGAATGGGACGCTGCACGGGCAGCGGATTGATGCCCGCATCCGGCACTGAATGATATTGGCCCTTGAAGGTGATCAGCGGTTGCGTCCACAATGCGCGCATGAGCTGCACCTGCTCATCGTAGCGCTGGCCGCGTGTATGGAAATCCTCATTGAGCGCTTCGTACTCGACTGGATTCCAGCCCGCGCCCACGCCCAACCGCAGCCGCCCGCCTGACAGCAGATCGACCTGGGCCGCCTGCTTGGCCACCAGCGCGGTCTGCCGCTGCGGCAGGATAATGATGCCGGTGGTCAGCTCAATGCGCTGAGTCAGCCCGGCCAGATAGCCATAGAGTACAAACGGCTCGTGAAAGGCGTCTCTGTAGGTGTACGGTCCGTGCCAGCCGCCGGGCCGATCCGGATTAGCGCCCAGCACGTGGTCATAGGAGAGCAGATAATCATAGCCCAGCCCTTCTATTGTTTGCGCATAGTCAGCAATTGCGGCGGGATCGTTGCCGATCTCACGCTGGGGAAAGACAACGCCAAATTTAGTCATGGTCTTAGCGCACCCCCAGCAGCAGATCGATCACAAGCTGATCCAGGCGCTCGTAGGGCTGCCCTTTTTGGCCCATGGCTACGCGGTCAAAGCTGTGGGCTTTAAGGGCGTTGGCTTTTTCGGTAGAATAGCTGCCGCCAAATTGATCCATGGAGCCATCATTGGCGGTGATTTCAGCCAGCAGCGCTTGAATTTCGGCATCCTGATTAAACTGCGCGGCCTTCTCTTTGAAGATCATGTAGGTGCGCATACAGCCCTTGGCAAACTCTTTAATGTCGGCGTCGTCAGAGCTGCGATAGGCGTGGGCGTCAAAGTGGCGCGAACCATCGTAACCCACATCTTCCAGGAATTTGACCAAGAAAAAGTTCTGCTTAATGTTGTGCGAACCAAAGCGGAAGTCCTGATCGTAGCGGCCCGGGTTCTGGTCATTCAGATCAATGTGGAAAAGCTTACCTGCGTCGTAGGCCTGGGCCACGGCATGCATAAAGTTGAGACCGGCCATGGTGTCGTGCGCCACTTCGAGTTGAGCCCCACCATATCGGATGGTCCAGCGAATAGATGAAGCCGAGCATGGAGCCCACCGTGGGCAGATAGATGTCGCCGCGGCTCGTTGAGCTTGGGTTCTAGCGCAAATTTGTAATCGTAGCCCTGGGCGATGTATTCACAGGAAATTGAGCGCTTCGCGGAACCATTTGGCTGCGTCCAGCAGGTTTTTACCGGCGTCGGTCTCGGTGCCTTCACGCCCGCCCCAGAAAACATGACTTTGGCGCCAATTCTGCGCCCAAGTCCATAGAGCGCATAGTCTTTTGCAAGGCGAACGCACGCACTTTGGCATCGTTGCTGGTAAAAGCGCCATCGCGGAAGACGGGTCGTAAACAGGTTCAGTGGTGCCATGGGCACCAATGCCCGTTTCATCCAGCGCCTTTTGAAATCGGCCACAATCTTGTCTTGCTCAGCGGCCGTGGCGTCTATGGGCACCAAATCGTTGTCATGAAATTGACGCCATACGCTAATCTCGGCCAGCAAATGCACAATCTGCACCGGCGACATGGATTTGCGCACGGCATCGCCAAAGGGGTCGCGGCCGGGATTGGCAATGGTCCACAGGCCAAAGGTAAACTTTTGAGCGGGCGTTGGTTGGTAATTGGACATCGGTTTCTCCTTGGGGATATTCGCGAGGTGATTTGATGATTAGGTGATTGGGGCATTGGTTGATTAGGACGATGCCCCGCTCAACCAATGCCCCAATCAACCCAATTAGGACGATGGTTCGGCGTCGGCGCGGGCCAGGACGCGGCGAGCGGCCTTCATCATGGGCGCATCCACCATTTTCCCATCTAGCTCAAAGGCGCCATCACCGGCCGCCTGATGCTCTTCAAACGATTGGATGAGCCGGCGCGCCTGCGCTACTTCCGCCGCGGACGGTGTAAAAACCTCATTGATGACTGCCACCTGCCGTGGATGAATGGCCAGCTTGCCCATAAAGCCCATTTGCTGCATCTGTTCCGCTTCGACACGCAGCCCGGCCAGGTCGTTCAGATCCACAAAGACCGTGTCGATGGCCTGGAGCCCAAAGGCTGCGGCCGCCGTCACCAGGGCGCTGCGAGCATAGAAGACTTCCCAGCCATTGGGCGTGCGGGTTGCGCCTATATCGCCCGCCAAATCTTCGGCGCCGATGGCCAACGCATCCAGCCGGGAGGAGGCGGCGGCAATTTCGCGCAGATTCATGACGCCGCGGGCGGTCTCTACCAGGGCCAGCAGACGGATGGAGAGCAAAGGCCAATTGTTGCGCCGCTCAACCTCGGTTAGATATTGGTCAACCGTGAGCAGATCGTTGGCGTATTCCACCTTGGGCAGCACGTAGCCATCGGGCTGAGCCTGTACCGTGGCTTCCAGATCCACGTCCCACAGCTGTTCCCCCACCGGGTTTATGCGAATGAGCTTTTCGCGCGGCCCAAAAGCGAGCGTTTGCAGCGCCTCTACAATGGTTTGGCGCCCAGTTGCTTTGCGATTACGCGCCACGCCATCCTCCAGATCCATCACAATGCTGTCGACCGGAAGCTGTGTGGCTTTCTCGATTTTGCGCATGCTGTCGCCCGGCATAAAGAGCAGCGAGCGCCGCGTGCGCAGGGCAGGTTGGGTTGATGGTTCCATAGGGTAAAAGTATACTTGTTCCAGGAGCAACGTGCAAACCATTCTGGGGACCGCCAGCGATAAGGATAACAGATTGCTTGCGGTGATGACCTGCTGGGCCAAGCGTGTTA
>JACKBC010000046.1 GCA_020634755.1 Caldilineaceae bacterium
AGCACATACAAAAACGAAGGTGGCTTCGACAGGCTCAGCCACCTTCGTCCCCTTTTGACAAGCTCTGGGTTGAAAAGCTCGGAGTGCGTTGCCAATCAGCTTCTTAGCCCTTCATGCCCTGCAAAGCAATCCCTTCAATTATAAAGCGCTGTAGAATCAGATAGATTACAAAGACTGGAATAATCGCCAATACAGCGGCAGTTGTGTACAGATTGTACTCAATAAAGAATTGCCCCACATATTCAACCAGCCCCACGGTGACCGGATACATTTCGGTACGCTGCGCCACCACCAATGGCCAAAGCAGATCATCGTATTTAAAAATAAACACAATAATAGCCAGCGCCGCCATATTGGAGCTGACCAGCGGCAACACCACCTTGCGGTAAATATTGAATTCGCTGGCGCCGTCAATGCGTGCGGCATCTAATAGATCGCTGGGCACGGCCATCATGGCCTGACGCATGAGAAAGACGCCAAAGGGAAAAACCGTCCAGGGCAGAATCATGCCTTGATAGGTATTAATAAATGGAATATGGGTCCAGCGTTCCAGGCGCAGCAGCATATTAAAGAGCGGCAGCAAATAGGTGACAAACGGCACCATCGACGAAGCCAGAATGAACCAAAACGCCATATTACCCAGCCGTGATGGATCTTTGACCAGCACAAAGCCAATCACGCTACTGGTAAAGAGGATCAGCAGCGTAGAGCCGCCTGAATAGATAAATGAATTGAGAAAATAGCGCGCAAATTCGGTACGCCACACTTCAGGATAATTGGCCAGCGTAAAGGTCTCCGGCCACCAAGTGGGGGGAATGGAGCGCAATTCTGCGGCTGTCTTAAACGACGCCGTAACCACCCAATAAAATGGCACAAAAAAGATAAGGGCGCCAAAAAGCAGCAGGGCATAAATCAGCCATTGCAGGGCATTGCGCCCAATGCGCGCGCGGCGTGCGTCATGCGCGGCGTGGGCAGGGATGCTGCTTTGACGCTGTGCAGTTGTGGCCATGATTGAACTTTTCCTCGTAAAGACGCTGCCGTCGCCTGAGCTTGTCGAAGGCGGCCTTCAATAAGCTCAGGCCTCGGGTGTCTGAGTAGTTGCTGTCCTTCAGTGTGCTTTTCCGTTTGCGTGCCGCTGCTCAGCCCACGCCTTGAGCGGAATATCCTCTTCCTGGGGGCGCCAGTAACGCGACACTGGATGCACCAGGGGATCGTCGCCATTGTAGTTCTGTAGACCGCTGCCCAATTCACCCAAAAGCTGAAGCTGGATGGGCGTACACCCGGCCACCACTTCTGGCGCTTGGTGGTCAAAATCGGACGGGCGAATCCAGCGATGGTTGTAGCCGTAATAGAGACACTTGCGGGCATGGTCAGACAGATTGGGCGTGACGCAATGCAGCAGCGCCGTGCGCCAGATCATCGCCGTACCGGGCCGCACGTTGACCTCCACAATATCGGCGGGGTCGATGATATAGTTGCCCTGCTCATCTTTTTGCGCCCGGCGGTGGCTGCCGCGCACCACGCAAATGGCGCCGCTGTTGCGTTGGGTCAAATCGGTTAGATAGTAGCCCACCTTCATCTCCATGTAGGGGATCACGCCATCCACGGTGGGCCAGCCAAAATTGGGTGCATCGGAATGCCAGGGGAAAAAGCTGCCCCGTTCCCCCAGCCCAGCCTGCGTATCTTCAGAGCGCATGGGGGGCCGCACATCCAAATGTGACGTGCGGATCTGAATGTTGTAGCCCATCACGTCTACAATCAGCGGCAAAATACGCGGGTGGTCGATCAGGTTGCGCAGCAATGGGTCCGCCGCCACAATGTTGCGCACTTGAAAGGCCTCATGCGGCCCCAAATTGCGCGCCTGACGGTACTTTTCATAGAGGCGGTCGATAACGCCCACAGCCGCCGCCACTTCCTCGGCGCTGAGCGCATCTTCAATGAGAAAAAAGCCATCTTCTTCAAACTGCTGGCGTTGGGCCGCTGTAATCGCCATTGAATTAGCCACGGCGCTGCTATTGGCAAGCATTGTTTGTTGCATCATTGGTTCCTTTTTCGAGCTCGAGTGATAATGAGGTCGGTGGCTTCGGCAGGCTCAGCCACCGGCCACCTTGTCACCCTTTTACCTTGTCACCCTTTCACCTTGTCACTTCCCGGCGTGAATGGGATCGATCCACTCAACGTCACTGGCCTCCGCCACGGCGTCAAGCTCCAGATTGACCACCACGGCTTCCTGATCGCTGCGCACCAACATACAAAATAGCGATTCATCGGGCAGGGCGTTGATCTCTTGGTGCGGCACAAAGGGCGGAATGTAGATAAAATCGCCCGGCCCGGCTTCGGCAACATACTCCAGCCGCTCGCCCCAGCGCATGCGCGCGCGGCCGCGCACCACATAGATCACGCTCTCCAAGGCACCGTGATGATGAATACCCGTTTTGGCGTCTGGGTGAATTTCCACCGTGCCGGCCCACAATTTTTGGGCGCCGGCCGTGGCATGATTAATGGCGGCGGCACGCGTCATGCCGGGCGTTTGGGGCGTATTCAAATCAAGATGTTCGCCGCTCACGACGCGCACGCCATGCTCGCGCCAATTGGGAACAGATTGTTCAGACATAAAGCTCCTTCATATTTAGTTGAGGAGTGTGCATAATTCGATACTCGAGTGCAACAGGTCTCGTAAACCCGCGTGCAACGCACTGACCGCCACGGGGACTGTTTTCCGGCTATTTTGCGGGCCAGTGCGACGCACGCTAATCGCCTTTACGCGACTGAAACACGTATGCACACCCCTCATGTAGTTGCCGGTGATTGGCGGCTGGGGACACACAGCATAGTTGACGCACAAGCCGCTATCGGCCAACCGCAATCACCTTAACACTCACTTAATATTCACTCAATATTCAAAGGTGGCGCGGATAAAGCGATACTGGAAGTAGCCAACGGAGACCATGATCACAAAGAAGATGGCCGCCATGGCGCTGCCGTATCCTTCATGGCTGTAGGCAATGGCCGTGTTGAAGATGTGAAAAGCCATGAGATTGGTGGCATAATTGGGCCCACCGCGCACGCCCCCACCACCCGCTTCACCCGTCATCACGTACACTTCGGTAAAAGCCAAAAACGCGCCCAGCGTGTTGACCACCACCACAAAGGCCACGGTGGGCATTAGCAGCGGCAAGGTAATGTTCCAGAAGCGCCGCCAGCCATTGGCGCCATCCACCTCGGCGGCTTCATAATAGACTTTGGGGATCGATTGGAGTCCGGCCAGGAAAAGCACCATCGCATAGCCGGCATCTTTCCAAATGCGCACAATGGCCAGGGAACGCAGCGCCCAGTCACTGGTAGTGAGCCAGCGAATGGGCGATATGCCAATCCAGCCCAAGATCACGTTGAGCAGGCCCTGTTTGCCGGGCAGATAAATATAGCGCCAAACCAGAGCCACCGCCACCAGCGGCACCACATATGAAGTGAAGAAGGCCACCGTAAAAAAGCCGCGCACCGTCACATTGGCAATCCGGTTGACCGCCATGGCCAGCAGCAGGCCCACAATGGTCACCCCGGGCACCACCATGAGCGCAAAGCTAAAGGTGACCTGGAGTGATTTGCGGAAAACCTCATCGTCCAAAAGGATTTCACGGTAATTTTGCAGTCCGGCAAACTCTTGAATCCCCGGTTCCTTGACAAAAAAGCTCCATACAAACATCTCTCCAATGGGAATCCAGAGCATAATCAGCATAAAGGCCAACGCGCCCAAGAGCACAATCCGCCCCAGGGTGTGTTTGGGAAGCCACGTTTCGGTATACACAAATCTCTCCCGGAATACGTGTTTAATTTGGCGTTTGTCTCTATACAACAACGGGCGCGAGCACGCACGACGTGCGTCCTTCCCCCTCCTCTCCACAGGCCTTACCATACCCCACATCTTTCTGGCCCCGAGTGGAGTCCAGGTGCGTCGCACATGGGTAGGCGCGAACAATTCTCGTGGACCGTGTGCGATGCACAGACCTATTCCACCCACAAGTGGGTAATGCTTGGCCCCCATTGTAGAGAGGAGAGAGTCAGGGGCAGGCGCGGCCCTTACCCAGCGGCGGTCAGCCACTGCGGGTTGGCTTCATAATCGGCCGCGCTGAGAATGCTCCACTGCGGGTTGCCGGCCAGGAATTCGTTGCCATTATTGTCGGCGCGCTGGAGCACGGTGGTAATGTCTTCGCCTTCATCGCGGATCGACGGGTCAATTTGACCAATGGCATCGTAGAGTTCGCGCGGCACAAAGCCCCAATCCACGCTATTTTCCGGGCGGTTTTTGATGGCGATGGGCGCCCACTGCGGACCCGATTCAGCCGAGAAATCTGGCTCATCCCACATAGCCTTGAGGCTGGGCTGGATGCCGCGGAATTTGCTGTAACGGGCCAGATAATCTGGGCTGAGAAGGTAGCGGTAGAACGTAAATGCCGCCTCCAGATTGGCCTCATTCTGGGTGGTGACTGTAAAGCCAACGTCGGGGCCACGGTTGCCGTATATGGGTTCGCCGCTAAAGGTGGGTTCCAAGCGCAGACCCCAATCAATGTCAGAGTACTGGGTGTCCATAAAGCCGTTGAACCAGGTCCAGTTGTAGAGCGTTACCGCATTGCCGTTGCCAAAACGCTCGCGCGAGACCAAACCTTCATTGATGCTATCCAGCTTGTGCTCATTGTACAGGTCCATAATAAATTGCCAAGACTGAACGCCGATCTCATCGCCATAGCGTATTTTATCTTTGGTTTCATATACGTTGCCATCCAGCGCGCCGCCAAGCTGATGGCGCAAGCAACTGTACAGGGAACCTTCGTTGCCGTAAAAGGAGAAACCGCTGCGCGTCAGCGTGTCGCCGTCCCACTCCGTCACATCCTTGGCCCAAATCAAGAAATCGTCCCAGTTGTTCGGGATGTCATCCGGCGTGTATCCCAATTCTTCCAGCAGCCCGGCGTTGTAATAAAGCGCAGCGCTGAAGACGCCATTGGGCAAGCCATAATATTCAGGTGAATCGCCCGTGGGTGAAATATGATAAAGATCGGCGGTCAGCTGGCCCATTTCTTCGCGCACGTCAATCACTTCGCTGGGAATGGGACGTAGCACCTCTTGCTTGGTCAATGTGTCTAGAAATGTCTCGTCAATTGATGAGTTATCGGGTGCGTTGCCGGCGGCTTTGGATGTAAGCAGCTTCTGCTGCAATTCACTTTCCGGCACAAACTGCATGTCGATTTTGATGCCTTCGTTGCGCGATTCAAATTCGGGGATCGCCGTCTGCTCGGTCATCTCATTGATGGTGCGGCGGTCTGTAAACCAGGCAATGAGCGTAATGCCTTCGGCCTCGGCGCCGCCGGCTGCACCCGCCGGTGCTTCTGCGGGTGGCGTACAGGCCGCCAGGGCAGCCAGCGTAGCCGTGCCGCCGACCAGGCGCAAAAACTGCCTGCGGCTCAAAGAATTTGGGGCAGACTGAGGGGATATCGACAAATTGCGCTTTGACTGTAACATGACCTTCCTCCTTGTTGAGTCCTTGTAGATGGTGACGTGTGGCATTGAGATGCTGCACACGATTGAAAGTCAACGCCAAACGGCGGTTGACATGTCAAATCATGTCGGTCTTTATGCAAAGCAAAGGTATGATATTAAATTACGAGCGAAGGAGACCGATAACGTGATTGGATCATCGTTATCATTGAAGCTAGATTTACGACCAATGTATAACCACAACAGGTTTGTTATACCAACTGTGGTTGCGAAAGCCATGAATGATTTCCATATTCGCAGTGCACACGCGTGTATCATTCATGCTCTTTGCAGAGCCAAATGGTATTATGTTTGCGCGGATTGGGGAGATTGCGCAATGATAATCAGCAGTTCGCAACGGTGTCGCTACGGAGGTGGCGCTGTGGGCCGCCTTTTGCAACCGAGACCGCTATACTCATCTCAACCGCAGTATAGCTTGTTTCATCAATACCGTTGCGTTATTCTGATGTACGTCAAGTATACAATATTCTTTCAGAAATGCAACTTGGCTAAATTCGCCGCGCTTTAGCGTTCCGTAGGCAGACTCACAGATGTTCCTTGAAAGGAACGCTAAAGTTAGGCGTCGCTTTCAAACAACCAGGGATTACGCAAGCCTCGCATAGAAATCGCCTGGTCAGCTATATATTCCTCTCCAAGCGATGCATCGGCGCGGCATACGTCGCGCCAACACCACATCAACGCCCAATTGGGAATAGAATGAGGAGAAATCATGCCAAGACGCTTTCATTGCTTTTCAATTCTGATTGTCCTCTTGCTGCTACTTGCTGGCTGCCAACCGGTGAGCGCGCCCGCGCCCACAAATGCCGGGCAAGCACTAGGCAAGCATGTTGACGGCGATTGGCCAGACATGAGTTGGGATGAGGTGTTGGCCGAAGCAAGTGGCCAAACCGTTAACTGGTACCATTGGGGCGGCAGCGACCAGTGGAACGAATTTATCGGCGTCACGCTCAACAACCAGGCCCAGGAGCTATACAACATCACCATCAACCCGGTGCACGTCAATGACACGGCCGAGGTGGTGAACAAAGTGCTGGGCGAAGCCGAGGCCGGTCGCAACGCTGATGGTTCAGTGGATTTGATTTGGATCAACGCCGAGAATTTTATCACGCTCCAGCAGGCCGATCTGCTCTTTGGCCCCTATACGGATGCGCTGCCCAATGTAGAGTATATTGACACCAGCAGCGGCTACTACAATTATGACGCAGGTCGAGCCATCAACGGGCAGGAATCGCTGTGGGGTACGTCACAAATGGTGATTGAGTATGACAGCGCCGTGCTCAATCCACCGACCAATATTTACGATTTCTTCCGCTATGTGTGCGATAATCCAGGCAAGTTCACCTATCCCGCGCCGCCCGATTTTACCGGCACCGGCTTTATCACCAACTTGCTCTATTACTACACCGGGCAGACCGAGCTGTGGCTTGGTTCACCCGATGATGTGCAGGCCCAGTTTGATGAACTGGCTCCCGCGCTCTGGGAAGCACTCAACGACATCAAGCCCTGTTTATGGCGCGGCGGCGAAACCTATCCCAACGACGTGACGGAGTTACGCGAGCTGGTGAAGAATGGCGAAGTGGCCTTTGCCATGACCTTTGGCTACGGCGATACCACCAATCTGATTGCCGATGGCGTTTACCCCGAAACCATGCGCACCATGATGTTTGACACCGGCATGGTGGCCAATGCGCACTATGTGGCCATCCCCTTTAATTCGCCCCACAAAGCGGCGGCCATGGTCATTGCCAACCTGATCCAATCACCTGAAAATCAGCTGGCGCTCATGCGCGACGTGGGCGGCACACCCGCCGTGGTCATCTCTCGGCTGCCCCAGGAAATTCAGGATGCATTTGCCGCCCTGGATTTGGGTCCCGCCGCCTATCCGCTGGATCAGTTCACGCCCGCGCTGCCCCAGCTCGGTGACATGCAGCCGGTGTTGGAGCAAGGCTGGCGCACCAATGTGCTGGAGAAATAAGGAAAGAGTTGCAAGGTTGCAGAGTTGCAGAGTTGCAGAGTTGCAAGGTTGCGGAGAAGCCCCGCGGCTTTGCTACCTTGTGACCATGCAACTTAAAGACTCCTCATCATGGAACGCCTACGCCCCTACCTTATGCTCAGCCCGGCGCTGCTGATTATCATGCTCTTCTTTCTCGGTGGGCTTGGGGTTGGTCTCATGCGTAGCTTGAACTACATGCCCATTATCGGGCTGACCGAGCCCAATCTGGATGCATATGTGGGCATCTTGACCGACCGCACTTTTCTGCGCTCGCTGGGCTTAACGCTTTACATTGCCATTGCCTCCACGGCCATCTCCATGACCTTGGCTGTGGCCAGCGGGCTGCTGCTGCGGCGCAGCTTCCGCGGCAAACAGGTGATGACCTTTCTCTTCCAGCTCAATCTGCCCATCCCCCATATCGTGGGCGCCATTGGCATTCTCTTTCTCTTTACGCAGGGCGGATTCCTGGCCCGCGCCGCCCATGCCGTCCACCTGATCGAACAGCCGGCTGATTTCCCCGCGCTGGTCTTTGACCGTTACGCCATTGGCATTATTGCCGAATATGTGTGGAAAGAAATTCCCTTTATTGGCGTGGTGGTGCTGGCCATTTTGCAAGCGGTGGGTGATGAGTACGAAGCGCTGGCGCAGACGCTGGGCGCCAATCGCTGGCAGCGCTTTCGCCACGTGCTGCTGCCGCTGATCCTGCCCGGCGTACTGTCGGTATCGGTCATTGTGCTGGCCTTTACGCTGGGCGCATACGAAATCCCCTTTATGTTGGGCCGCTCGTTTCCACAAGCGCTGCCCGTGCTGGCCGTGCGCAGCTATACCGACCCCGATCTCAATCAGCGCCCCCAAGCCATGGCCATGGCCATTGTGATCACCGTTTTTAGCACGCTGCTGATTTTGGCCTATATGGAATTGTCGCGACGCATTGTGAGGAAAGAATAGTAGAGGAGTGGAGGAGTGGAGGAGTAGGTAGCCGTCCCCTCCACTCCTCCACTCCCTACTTCCGGTAAAATGACCAATCAAACCAGACTAACCCACCTATTGCGCTGGCTGGCCCTGTCCGCCCTGCTTTTCTGGCTGCTGCTGCCGTTGATCCCGCTGCTGATTTGGTCATTTGCCTTTCGCTGGCCATTTCCGCTGCTGCTGCCGGAAAGCTGGAGTTTGCGCGCCTGGCAGATTGCTTTTTCCGCGCGCTCAGGCATGTTGGCAGCGCTCTGGAATTCGCTTGTCATCGCGGTGGCGGTCACTTTGGTATCCATGCTGGTGAGCATTCCGGCCGGGCGCGCCATGGGCATGCACCGCTTTCGAGGCAAACGCGTGGTCGAATTTCTGCTGCTGGCGCCCACCATTGTGCCGCCGCTGGCCGTGGTGCTGGGCATTCACGTGCTCTTTATCCGCTATGGCCTGGCGGACACGCGGCTGGGTGTTATGCTGGTACATCTGTCGCCCATTATGCCCTACGCAGTGCTGGTCATGGCCGGTGTCTTTGCCAATTACAATCCTGAATATGAAGAACAGGCGCGCAGCCTGGGCGCGGGCCCACTGCGCACCTTTTGGTATGTGACGCTGCCGGCTATCTTTCCCGGCATGATGGTGGCCGGGCTCTTTGCGTTTTTGATTTCATGGAGCCAATATATCACCACGTTGTTGATTGGCGGCGGCTTTATCAAAACGTTGCCCATTCTGCTCTTTGCCGTGGCCGGCGCCAACGATACCGCGCTGACCGCCGCCATTAGCATTATCTTCGTCATCCCAGCCCTGTTGCTTTTGCTGCTCACCGCGCGCTATCTAACGGGTGAAGATGCCGCGGCCGGTGGCTTTGGACGGGTGTGAATTTGACATGACTCAAGTTGTCCTCACGGATCTGACAAAAAAATACCTTGGCGCCACCGCCCCCGCCGTGGATCGCTTGAATCTTGAATGCGAATCGGGTCGGCTGCACGCCCTGTTGGGCCCGTCTGGCTGCGGCAAGACCACCACCATGAAGATGATCGCCGGTCTGCTGAAGCCAAATAGCGGCGACATTGCGTTCGATGGCGCATCGGTCCTCCACACGCCGGCCGAGCGCCGCGGTGCGGTCATGGTCTTCCAAAACTATCTGCTTTTTCCCTATATGTCCGTGGGAGAAAACGTGGGCTTTGGCCTGAAAATGCGCGGTGTGGACAAGCAGACCATTCGCCGCCGTGTGGCCGAAATGCTGGAATTGGTGCGCTTGCCGGGCATTGAGGCGCGTCGCCCCAAACAGCTTTCGGGCGGGCAGCAGCAGCGGGTGGCGCTGGCCCGCGCGCTCATTGTGCAGCCCAAAGTGCTGCTGCTCGATGAACCACTGAGCAACTTAGATGCCCACCTGCGTGACGAAATGCGCGAGCTGATCCGCACCATTCAGCAACAAATGAACATTACCACTATTTTCGTCACCCACGACCAGGAAGAAGCGGTGGTGCTGGCCGATCGCATTGCGCTCATGTTCGACGGCGTGCTGCACCAGGTGGACGCGCCGCAACGCTTTTATGATGGCCCGGTTTCCGCGCGTGTGGCGCGCTTTTTTGGCGGCGCTAACTTTCTGCCGGGACAGATGCACAATGGTCAATTTGAAAGCCGTCTGGGGTGCTTTGCCGTTGGCCAAGGCGCGGTGCTGAATGGTCCAGCGCTGCTCACAATTCGGCCCGAAGCCATTCAGCTTTGTGCTGCCGAAAGCGGTTCACAGCAGAAAAACCACCTACCGGGGCGCATCATTTCCCGCTTATATACGGGCGCCAACACGCGCGTCAAAGTGCAGGTTAATGAGTTCACGCTCACCGTCATCGCCGATCCACATGCTGTCGATGCCGCCCGCACTGGCGATATGGTCACGCTCTATCTGGCGCCGGAACGGCTGTGGACGCTGCCAATTGAGTCCCCATAGAGCACGCCGGCAACATATCAGATGAGATTCATCAAACGCGACCAGCATTTGCGTGGCCAATCCCGTGGCCGTGTACAAAAAAATGGCAAACCATAGGCGGGAAATTGTTTGACAAAGCTTGAGTGTCACTATATGATTTGGTCTGTTCATTACAGCGCACATTGGGGTGAGGTTTGGCGCAGAAAACGGCCAAATCGGAACCTCGCACAGCCATACATAAATGGCCCCCAGGATGCAGGGCGGCTGTAAATCTGCTCGGCATTCCCGACTTGGCAGCAATTTGCGCGTGGCTGTGTTTATTGTAGGAGGGTAACATTACACATGGATTTTTCAAGCATTTTGCAAACTTGGATTGCCGCCGTATCAAATCCCAACGAAGAATTCTATGAAGCCGAACGGACGAAACCGGAAGCCACCATCAACACAGCCGTTATTTGGGTGCTGATTGCGACGGTCATCGCCGCAGTTTTGGGCGCGTTGCGCACCATCATTGGCATCAACGCCATGGGCGGTATGGAACAACTCTTGTCCCAGATGGATATGCCGCCTGAAATGACTCAACAAATGACGCAGATGTTATCGGGCGGGGCGGGAGCGGGGCTGGCCATTGGGAGCCTGCTATTTTCGCTGATCCTGACGCCAATCTTCTTCTTAATTGGCGTGGGCATCTTCTATTTGGTGGCGCGTATGTTGGGCGGCCAGGGTGATTATGGTCGTTACGCCTACCTGATTTCAACGTTCTATGCCCCGCTCACGGTTGTTTCGGCGGTGCTGGGATTCGTCCCCTTGCTGGGCGGGTGCGCCGGCTTGATTATTGTGATCTATCAGGTGGTGCTCACCTATTTCGCTACCAAAGTGGAACATCGACTAACCTCGGGCAAAGCCATTGCCGTAGCGCTCACGCCCATCGTTATCTTTGGCGTTTTCTTTGTGTGCATTGCTGGATTTGCCGGCGCCGTCATCATTTCAAACGCAAATGGGTAACACCCATGCAACAACAAATTGAACTGGCTGTCCTCGACATGGCCGGCACCACGATTCAAGACCGGGGTGAAGTGCCGGCGGCCTTTGATGCCGCACTGGCCACACGTAATATTCAAATCACGCCGGCGCAGCTCGTTAACGTGCGCGGCGCGGCCAAACGCACCGCCATTCGCACGCTGCTGGCCGAGCAAATGGGCGCGGATGATCCCACATTGGACGCGCAAACTGCATCCACGTATGCCGCGTTTAGCGAATTTTTGCGCGCTGGGTTTGCCGCCAATGGCGTGGCGCTCATGCCCGGTACCGAACAGGCGCTTCAAGATCTGCGCCGGCGCGGCATCAAAATCGCCCTGAATACGGGGTTTGATCGCGACATGGTGGCAGCGATCTTGACCTATCTACCCTTGGACCGCGGGGCAATTGATGCCGTGGTCTGTGGCGATGATGTATCCTTGGGACGTCCGGCGCCCTATATGATTTTTCACGCCATGGAAAAGACGGGCATCACCAGCGTACACAACGTGATGACCGTGGGCGACACCGCCCTGGATTTGGCGGCAGGCTTTCATGCCGGCGCCGCCCTCAACGTGGGCGTCCTTTCAGGCGCTCACACGCGGGAACGGCTCCAGGCCGCGCCGCATACGCACATTGTGGAATCCGTCGCCAAATTGGGCTGGGTCATTGACAATTTACATTAACGGTTTTCGCGCTCGGCCTGTTGACATTCTGGATAGCATCGGTGGTTATAGAAATGTCAACGGAACCTAATTACCCCCACATGCTTAATGCGCTGACCGTTTCGGTACTGCCAATGGCCACCATCAAACAGAGTATACAGATGAGTAAGGTGCTAAAACAGATGACGCCCATGAGGCAGCCTTTCCCATCTTGTGTATTCGCGCAAATGTCATATATGCTGCGGCGGTGCGTTGCCATCTGGAACAGAAATGCAAAGATAAGGGTGATGCAGAAAAAGAGTGTGCCAAGCCCCAGTGCTAGGTAGGTGATGAACATATTCATTTGGATGCTCCTTTTGCCGCGGCGTCGACGGGGAGGAATGGATTATTTTGCCGAACCGCAGCAGAAATGGGTTGGGTGTCGCCTCATTCTACGCCCATCTCTTTCAGACCCGGCTTCCGCTCGCCCCCCAAAAGCCTGACATTTTTCAGCAGCCTGACATTCACCTGTCTTATATAGGCCAATCGTAGGCCGTTGAAGTGAGAAAAGTCTAGGTTTCGTCTAATATCTATCCCTAAATTTGCGATTCGCAACTCGAGATCGATATCCATATTGACAACATCCGTGCGGTGTACTAGAGCACAAACAAGCAAGAGAACACGCAGAGAAATATATGAAAAGTCTTTGGAATGAAGCTGACGCCGCCCCTTTGGCTGACGATCCGCTGCAATTACGCGTCTATTCGTCGCGGCTGCTGGGCGGCGATCCGTCGCTGGTGCTACACGGCGGCGGGAATACATCGGTAAAGACCCAGGTGGCGGACCTGTTTGGCGATCCGGTCCAGGTGCTCTACGTGAAGGGCAGCGGCTGGAATTTGGGCACAATCGAAGCGGCGGGCTTTGCCCCCGTGCGCATGGATGTGCTGCTGCGCATGGCCGAGCTTGCGCAATTGAGCGATAGCGACATGGTCAAATACCAGCGCGCCGCCATGTTGGACCCCAACGCGCCCACCCCTTCGGTGGAAGCCATCCTGCACGCCATTATCCCCTTCCGCTATGTGGATCACTCTCACGCCGACGCCATTTGCACCCTTTGCAACACGCCCGACGGGGAAGCACGCATCCGCCAGCTGTACGGTCCCAATATGTTCTACGTGCCCTACGTCATGCCCGGCTTTGAGCTGGCGCGCGCGGTCTATGAGATGACGCGCAATGTCGATTGGCGCCAATTGAGCGGCATCTTGCTCATGAGTCACGGTCTCTTTACCTTTGCAGACAGCGCCCGTGAAAGTTACGAAAAGCATATTGCGCTGGTCAATCAAGCCGAAGAGTATCTTGCGGCCCACGCCCAGACAGCAACACCCGCAGCCGTTGAAAGCGCCCGCGAAAATTTACCGGCGCTGGCCCGCTTGCGCCGTGCCGTGTCGCACACAATGGGTGCGCCGGTGCTGGCCGTGAGCGATGCGGCGGCAGAGGCCGTGCGCTTTGCCAATTTGCCCCATGTGGCTGACGTGGCTACGCGCGGTCTGCTTACGCCGGACCACGTGATCCGCACCGGGCGCATTCCGCTGGTGCTCGGCGGCGATACAACCATCGCGCCCGCACAGATTGATGCCGACGTAGCGGCCTTTGCTCAGGCCTATGCGGCCTATTTTGAACGCAATACCGATGGCAACTTAACCATGCTGGATGCCGCACCGCGTTGGGCCGTCTGGCCAGGGGCGGGAACAGTTGCCTTTGGGCGCACGGTTGGCGCGGTCAATATTATCAACGACATCAAGCGCCACACCATCCGCGCCATTCAAGCAGCCCAAGCGCTGGAGCGTTGGCAGACGCTGGGCGAACGCGAGATTTTCGACATTGAATATTGGGAACTGGAGCAAGCCAAGCTCAAAAAAGGGGGCAGCACGCCGCCGCTACAGGGCAAAATCGCCATTGTCACCGGCGCGGCCAGCGGCATTGGGCGCGCCTGCGTCATGGCGCTCCATGCGCAGGGGGCAGCAGTGGCGGCGCTGGATATTCAGCCCCAAATTCAGGAAATGTACGAACAGCCGGGCGTGCTGGGCCTTGTTTGCGATGTGACCAAGGACCAAGAATTGCAGCAGGCCGTCGCGGAAACCGTGCGGCGCTTTGGCGGTATCGACATCTTGATTGGCAACGCCGGCATCTTTCCGTCCAGCCAGCCCATTGCCCACATGGGCCGTGAACAATGGGACCGCAGCCTGGCGCTCAACCTGACCAGCCATCAACGACTGCTCCAGTTTTGCATTCCCTATCTAGAACTGGGCATCGACCCGGCGGTGATCTTTATTGCCTCCAAGAATGTGCCTGCACCCGGACCGGGCGCAGCAGCCTATTCGGCGGCCAAGGCGGGGCTGACCCAGCTGGCGCGCGTCGCCGCCCTGGAATTGGGCGACGCCGGCATCCGCGTCAATGTGCTGCATCCCAACGCCGTCTTCGACACCGGCATCTGGACGCCGGAGACGCTGCAAAAGCGGGCCGCAAGTTACGGCATCAGCGTGGCAGAATATAAAACCAACAATGTGCTGAAAGTCGAAATCACATCGCACGATGTGGCGGCCCTGGCTTGTGCGCTGGCCAGCCCGCTCTTTGCCAAAACAACCGGCGCGCAGATTCCCATTGATGGGGGCAATGAACGCGTGATTTAGGGAGTAAGGAGTAGGGAGCGAGAGGCGCATGACTTCCTATTCCCCCTTCTTGTAGGCTGGCTGACCGATTTACCCAGTAAAACGTGCTATTCTATATCTAAGAACAGCAGTGCACGTTTTCTCCTCTTTCTCCTTTAGGGTGTTGTGGGGCAAAGGGTCCGGTCAATTAGCCGGGCCCTTTGCTTTTTGCTAGAACCAATTAACCCTTTGCAGATGACAGTTGGAGGATAACTATGCCGAATGCAATTGTGGCGCCACAACCCATAGCGGTTGAAGAGGGCGCTAAAGTATTGATGAACGGCGGCAACGCCATCGACGCCGCCGTTACCTGCGCCCTGGTGCAGGCCATATTAGACCCGCAAATGTGCGGCATTGGCGGCTACGCGTCGCTCAATCTGCATCTGGCCGCCGACGGCAGCAACATTTTGATGGATGCGCCAGCGCTGGCTGGGGAAAAAGTGAGCGCCGACATGTGGACGGATCGGTTGCTGCGCCCCAATCCAGACGGCTGGGGATACTTTCTGCGCGACAATGTGAACACGCTGGGCTATACGTCGGTCTGCACGCCGGGCACGGTCAAGGCGCTCTCTACCATGTTGGAGCGCTGGGGCACGATTTCGTGGGCCGAAGCCACGGAACCCGCGGCGGCCGTGGCCGACGAAGGCTTTATGGTGAGCAACTATCTGGCCAACCGCTGGAAGGCGCCGCGCGCATATCCGGAATCGGTCACGCTGCGCGACTATATTGAAGCCAACGCCGAAGCCAGCCGCATCTATCTGCGCGAGGATGGCGCGCCTTACGACACGGGCAATACGCTGCGCAATCCCGATTATGCCAGCACGCTGCGTCATCTGGCGGAGAAAGGCGCCGCTGATTTCTATTACGGCGAATTGGCCGAACGCATGGCCGGCGATCTGGCGGCCAACGGCAGCTTTGTCACCAAGCAGGATCTGGAATCATACGCGCTGCGCGATGAAGAGCCAGTTATCGGCAGCTACCGCGGCTATAAAATTAGCAGCAGCGGTCCTCCTCATGGCGGCGCCACATTGATTGCCATTCTCAATATTCTTGAGGGGTGGGACCTGGCCAGCTTGGGCCACAACTCGCCCGAATATATCTATCGCGTGGGGCTGGCCATGAAAGCCGCTTTTGCCGACCGCAACCCCTACATGGCTGACCCGCAGTTTGAAGATGTGCCCACGGACTGGATGATCTCTAAGGAACGCGCCGCCCACTGGCGCGCCAAGATCGAACGCGGCGATGAGATCGAAGTGAAGTTCACTGCCACCGAAACGCCGCACACCACCCACGTTACCGTGGTAGATGCCGCCGGCAATTGCGTGGCGCTGACCCACTCGCTGGGCTCTTCCTCGGGTGTGATCACGCCGGGGCTGGGCTTTATGTACAACAATTCGATGATCAACTTCCATCCGCTGCCTGGCCATCCCAATTCGATTGTGCCGGGTAAGGGGCGCACCACCGGCATGGCGCCCACCATTGTGTATCAAGACGGCAAGCCGCGCCTTGTGCTGGGTTCGCCCGGCGCCACGCGTATTATCACCTCCAACTTGCAGGTGATCCTCAACGTGCTGGACTTTGGCATGAGCGTGGCGGAAGCCGTGCATGCACCGCGCATCGATTGTCAACTGGGCGCGATTCGCTGCCAGATGCGCATTCCAGAATATGTGTGTGCGGAGGTGCGCAAGAAGCATCCCGTGGTGCGGCTGCCCTATAGCCACGGTGGGCTGGCGCTGGTTCACGCCGTCGCCATCGACCCGCAGAGCGGCGCTCTGTCCGGCGGCGCCGACACCGGTGCGGACGGCATGGCGCTGGTGGTGTAGGCGGACCGGAATTCACATACTTTGTTCGTCTGCGGTAAAATAGGGTATCAAAACAGACAGGGATGCAGGAAATGGGGATGGGTTCACGGAGTCGGTTCGTCTAGCAGATCCCACTTCCTCATTCTTACTCCCCAATCCTCTCAACAAGGAGCAAAGCGTGGACATATTGGGCATTGATATTGGCGGCAGCGGCGTAAAGGGCGCGCCCGTCAATGTGGAAATAGGTGAATTTAACACCGACCGTCATCGCATCGAGACGCCACAGCCGGCCACGCCAGCCGCCGTGGCCGGTGTAGTCAAGGAGATTGTGAACTACTTTGATCTAAAGGGGCCGTTTGGCTGCACTTTTCCAGCCGTGATTTTGCACGGCGTGGCCATGTCTGCCGCCAATGTGGACAAATCGTGGATTGGCACGGATGCGGAGACGCTTTTTCGAGAAGCCACCGGCTTTCCCGTTTGCGTGCTCAACGATGCCGATGCGGCTGGCATTGCTGAAATGCGCTATGGCGCCGGGCGCGATCACAAAGGCGTGGTGATCATGCTCACGTTTGGCACGGGCATAGGCAGCGCCATCTTTGTGGACGGACGTCTGGTGCCCAACACTGAATTTGGTCACGTCGAGTTCAAAGGCATGGACGCCGAACATCGAGCTTCTGCCCAGGTGCGCAAGGATGAAGACTTAAGCTGGAAAAAGTGGGGCAAACGGGTAAATGAGTATTTGAACTATATGGAGATGCTCTTTTCGCCCGATCTCTTTATTATTGGCGGCGGCGTGAGCAAACGCCATGAGAAATTTTTCCCCTATTTGACCACACGCGCCGAAATTGTACCGGCCCAGATGTTTAACGACGCCGGCATTATTGGGGCGGCGCTGGCGGCCCAGGAACTGCTTTGACAAAGCGTCAAGATAACCGGTGGCTGAGCCTGTCGAAGCCACCGGCCACCTTGTTACCCTTTCACCCCCTCACCTTGTCATCTTCTACTCAATAACAACTTTGTCCAGACCCTCTTCGGGCTCGGGGTACTTCATATCCAGCCCCTCCAGCGCATCCACAATGATCTGCGACATGAGCAGGTTGCGCAGCCATTTGCGGTTGGCGGGGATAATGTACCAGGGCGCCCACTTGGTGCTAGTTTTGCTCAACATATCCTCATAGGCCTGCATATATTCAGCCCACCGTTTGCGCTCGGCCAGATCGCCGGTGCTGAATTTCCAGTTTTTGTGCGGCTCATCCAGCCGGGCTTGCAGCCGCTCTTTTTGTTCATCCGGCGAAATGTGCAGATAGAACTTGAGGATGGTGGTCCCTTCCTCGGCCAACATGCGCTCGAAGTTGTTGATCTGCTCATAGCGGCGGCTCCAGACCGCTTTGGGCACAAGCTCGTGTACGCGCACCACCAGCACATCCTCATAGTGGCTGCGGTTGAAGATCACCATTTCGCCGCTGCCAGGCGTCTGCTTATGGACGCGCCACAGATAATCATGGGCCTGTTCTTCGGGCGTGGGCACTTTGAAGGAGGCCACGCGCACGCCCTGCGGGTTCACGCCATCGAACACGTGGCGAATGGCGCCGTCCTTGCCGCCCGTGTCCATGGCCTGCAGCACGATCAGCACCTTCTGCTTGCTTTCGGCGTAGAGCAGTTCCTGCAATGCTTCCAGCCGGTCATTCAGCTTGAGCATTTCCTTGTTGCCGGCCTTTTTGCCAATCTCCGCGACCTCACCACCATCGGGATCCCACTTATTCAGCTTGATTTTGTCACCGGGCTGTACGCGATATGTGTCCATGAATATCCTCTATGTTATGCAAAAAATTATGGCGCAAAAATGATCTGACCATCAGAACTGAGCAGCGCCAGCCGGCGATAGGGCTCGCGCTGAATGAGGACCACGCCCCAGCGGTATGTGCCCGCGGCTAAGTTGCGCTGGGTCAGGTCGGCCGTGAGCTGGGCGGCTTGGTCGGGCGTGGGAGGCAGGGCGCGCCCCAGGCTAATGCCATCGGTCATGGCGTCTTGTCCGGCGCCCCAAATGACCACCTCAAAGGTCTGATTATCAGGGGGCGTAAAGCTGGCGCGCCAGCGAAACTTAAATTCATCGCCGGAGGAAAAACCATTGTCGGGTGATTCCAAATAGACTGAATAGCTATTTTGCGTGCGAGTGGACGGCACATTCACATTCGAAGCGCTGACGTTTTGGGCATTGGCATCCACTAGCGGCGCAACGGTCGGTTCCGCCGTGGCAGTCGCTGTCGGCTCGGCAGCTACAGCTTGGGGGGCGGTGGTCGGTTGCGTAAACGGCTGCGAAATCTCTACAACCCAAGAGGCCACCCAAGCATCACCGCTTTCCAATTGCACGCGCAACCATTGGCCATCGGCGGTCTGCTCCAAAATGGGCGCCACAGTCCCCGGTTTCAAAATGGTGGTCACGGTTCCATCCAGACTGGGTGCTGTGCGGGCATTCACGCCAGCCGCATTTTGGACCAGCGCAAAGGGGGAATTATCGGGGCCGGGCGTAGGCGTCCAGGTGGCGGTCGGCAGCGGGGTGGAGGCCAGCGGCAGCGTGGGCGCCGGCGTTGGAGCAACAGGCTGTGTGTCCACATTGGCTTCCACCGGCGCGCTATCCGGCTCAGCGTTGGTGGATGGCTGTTCAGCCTGTTCACCAGCCAGCACACCCAATGCCTGGTCCGGCAAATCGGGCGTGGGTGTGGGCGTATAGCGCTGGTTGGGCAACAACCCCATCACCTGCGCATCCCCCAGCGCTTGGCTCAACGTATTGGGAAAATCGAGCAGACGCAACACTTGCCATCCGGCCAGCAAGAGGAGCACCGCGGCCGCGCTGGTCAATAGCGCTGAACGACGCAAGGGAAAGCTGCCGCGCGCGGGGTTATTGTGCGCCAAGGCTGACGCCGGCCGCAGATAGTCACTGGCCGGCTGGAGCGGGCGCCGTGGACGGACTACGCTGAACAGCAGCGCCAACAACCCGCCAATGGCCCAAAACCCAGAGCGCCATTCGACCTCAACAATGATCCAATAGGAAGAGATGAGTAAACAGAGGAGGGCCAGAAAGAACCACGTTTCAGCCGACCAGAGCGTAAAGGGCGCGCTGGTGAGCTGAAAAACAACCAGGACGGGCAGATCTAATACTTGGCGCCCCATGCCGGCATAGAAGATGGCAAGCGCCAAGCAATACGAAGCAAAACGGCGCGTGGCATCCCAAAAATAGCCGGTGGCAGGTTCCGCCGCCTCTTGAGTGATCAATGAATGAAAATAAGCGGCAAGGAAGAGGATGGTCATCAAACTTGCAACCCACACCGCGCCTATGGATGCGTACAACACAATAATTATCTATTCTTGTTCAGCATATCGCAACAGTATTGGCCATATATACGTCGGTTTGGTGCACAGAATCCGACTCTATCTCCTGCTGTTTCGATCTACTGAAGTTGTGCTGACAAAGCGATATGCCAACAAGATGTTCTACAAGATACGTACACCGCAACCGTGTTGGCGACTTAGGCGTCGGTCTCGATGGTTGAATCCGACGCTATCTCTTGCCATTGCGATCTACTGAACATATGTACGTATGAGGCCACTGTTCTGTCAACCCGGAAATGAGAGAGATGAATGAGCGTCAGAACATCAATGTCTCGTCACATAACGCTTGGTGCATTTCTATCAAAGCAAACGTGACGAGACACTAGATTGGCGAATTATACTCCGCTCTGAACGAGACCCAGAGTTTCATAACTTCTATTGAGCCACCAGAAAACTCCGCTTCTCGACTCAACCGCAGCATAGGCTTGTCAGACGGTTGGACAGGTGATGGGGAAGTGCTCTGCTCACTGAACGCATATAGGCTCGGGATAGTTCCGTAAAACGTGCGCATAGGCGGTCGTAGTGAAACCATACGCTTTTCTCGGCTAGGGCCTTGCAAACGCATGGTTTCGGACAGAGCTATAAACTATCGTTCTCGTGTATCTTCAACCGCAGTATACGTGTAACCCGTCGTCTCGCCAAATGTGATAATACCAACTGCGGTTGTACAAGCCATGAATAATTACGCCTTTCTCAGCGTAGCATTGTCAATTATGCATAGCTTGTACAGAGCCAAATGGTATAATAATGGAGATAACAGGTATGCGGTGTTTCAATTTGCTGACGAATTGCCAAGCGTTAGCCCGCCAGCGCCAACGCCTTAAAGTCGCGCACCTGCCCCGTGATGGCGCGCTCGGTGGGCAGCCGCTCAATGCTAGATGCGCCAAAGAAGCCCTGCACTTGCGGCATCTTTTGCAGCGCCACGCCCACGTTATCCGGCTCATCCAACGGGCCGCCGTGGCAGATAACCAGCACGTCGGGGTTGACCTGGCGCCCGGCCGCGGCCAGCGCCAGCACGCGCGCAATGGCGTCATCCAGCGACATGGCGTGCTGGGCGCCGATGGTGCCGGAAGCGGTCAGCCCCATGTGGGCCACCAGCATGTCGGCGCCGGCCTGGGCCATGGCCCGCGCTTCTTCTTCAGTAAAGACATAGGGCGAAGTGAAAAGGTCCAGCTCATGAGCCAGCCGGATCATCTCCACTTCTTTGTCATATCCCATGCCGGTCGCTTCCAAATCGACGCGTAACTGGCCGTCGATGAGGCCCACTGTGGGGAAATTCTGCACGCCGGAAAAGCCCATTTCCTTAAGCTGGCGCAGAAAGATCGGCATTAGCCGGAATGGATCGGTACCGCAGACGCCGGCCAGCACCGGCGTATCCTTGACTACCGGCAGCACCTCTGCCGCCATCTCCACTACAATGCCATTGGCGTCACCATAGGGCATGAGCCCAGCCAGCGAACCGCGTCCGGCCATGCGGTAGCGCCCCGAGTTGTAGATGATCATCAAGTCGGCGCCGCCGGCCTCGGCGCACTTGGCCGAAATACCGGTCCCTGCACCGCAGCCCACCAGCGGTCGGCCTGCCGCCACCTGCGCGTGCAGCCGTTTGAGCATTTCACTTCTTGCAATTGCCATCAGATCCCTCTTTCTTTAACCATAAAATGAGTCTACTGCAAAAAGGGCAGAATCGCCACAAAATGCCCAATAGACTCAGAGCGAAATTTTTGTGTTTTTTGTGGCCATTGGTAGTTTTTGCAGTAGAGGTTAAAATAGTTTTCCAAATGTTGTCGCATCAACTATTTTTAGCGCATCAATTTGCCCCAATGCAAGCAGCGCGGCATCACCAGTCACAATGTAATCCACCTCTTCCAACAATCCATGCGCCAGCAGATAATCATCATCGGGGTCGGGCGAAAGGAGCGGCATATCGGCTAGTTTGGGGGGAATGATGGCTATAGACTTGATGACTTCTAAAAACTCGTCTAGATCTGCCTGTAGAATACGGGCTTTCAAGTAGCTTTTTTCAAGAACTTTTTCAGAAAGTTCTGCAAGCAATTCTGGGGGAATGATGAGAGTGACAGATGATTTTGTTACACAAATATCAACCACCTGCGTAATGGTCCGCGCATTTCCAGGGGCTAACAAAAAGCTGATGAAGATATTCGTATCCAGTATGACCTTCATCGTTATTCTGACTCAAGCTGCCGGTCATTCTCGATAATGTTTTTTGTCGCTCCATCGCTAAAACCAGAAAGTTTGTAAGCATGTTCAGGCGTAAGATCATCTTCACTTATCCGCTGCTGGACACGTTCACGGATAGCTCTTAATTTCTCCATTGCCGCTAGCCGCTTTTGCATTTGGCGTAACTGAAGCAGTTCTTGATATTCGGCATAAGAGATAATGACCGCTGTGGGCTGTTGACGAATGGTCACCACGACTTCTTCATTTTCCGCAGAAGCCTGGCGTAAAAGCACACCAAAATTATCACGCGCTTCACTGGAAGTGACCGTCTTAGACATCATTCCTCCTAACACATATACAAATACATCAACAAGTAACCGCCCAACCATTCGTACATCTCAGTATACAATACCACTGCCATTTCATCATCATTATCAATGGGCTACGACTGTATCTCCTTAAAATTTTCAACCAGCGCCTGCGCAAACTCTGGGTCATTTACATTATGCGGCAGGTGGATCAACCGCCGGCTATCCGTCTGCACGACCGTTTTCTCCAGCGCTGCAAAGAGCGCGGCATCTGCTTCAGGATCGTGAAACGGCTGGCCCGGCGCGTCGATGAGCGAGACGCCGCCCTCCGGCAGCAGAAAGCGCACCGGCCCCTCACACTGGTTGAGCTTGGCGCCGATCCATTCGCCCATTTGCCGGTTTTCATCCACCGTGGTGCGCATGAGCGTCACCTGGGCGTTGTGGACATAGAGATTGCGATCTTTAAATTTCTCTGGCACCGTCGCCAACGCGCCAAAGTTGACCATGTCCAGCGCGCCACACGAGCCCACATAGGGCGTCTGCGTGCGGATAATGGCGCCCAGCCGATCCGACCCGGCGCTAAAGACGCCGCCAAAGAGCAGATCGCACACCTCGGTGGTAGTCACATCGATGACGCCGGCCACCAGCCCCGAATCGACCAGCTTTTCCATGGATTGGCCACCGGTGCCGGTAGCGTGAAAAACCAGGCAGTCATATTCGCTCTCTAAAGCAGCCACAATCTGCTGCACGCAGGGCGTAGTGACCCCAAACATAGTCAGCCCCAGCGCCGGTTTATCCGCACTGGAGGCCGGAATGCGATGCGCCGCCATGCCCGCCACCGCGTGGGCCGCATTGCCCAATACCTGGCGCGAAATCCGGTTGAGCCCCGCCACGTCGGTCACCGAGTAGATCATACAAATGTCGCTGGGACCCACGTAGGGCGCCACGTTGCCCGAGGCCACGGTGGAGACCATCACCTTGGGCACGCCCACCGGCAGCACCTGCATGGCGGGCGTCACCAGGGCCGTGCCACCCGAACCGCCCAGCCCAATAATGCCGCCCACGTCGTCGCGGCTCTGCACAAAGCGCACCAGCGCTTGCGCCATGGCCGTTACTGCCGCCCCACGATCATTGCCAAAGACCGCGCCCGCACCTTCTGGGTGATGAGCGGCCACCTGCTGTGGCGTTACATCTGCATCAGCGCCGCTGCTGCGGATGCCCACGTCCACCAGCGCCGTTGCCACGCCTTGCGCCGCAATCAAATCGCGCACGTAGCGCAACTCTTCCCCTTTGGTATCGGCCGTGCCGACCACATATACTTTTGTCATGGTCTTCTCCTTTCCCCTCTTTGATGAAGCAAACAACCATTGAAACCACAGATTACGCCTTGATGGCTACTTTTTCCAACATCTCATAATAGGGCAAACTTTCCTCAAGCAGCGGGCGCAAGCGGTCGGGGAACGGCTCATCCTTTTCCACATAGGGCGCAAACCCGCTTGACTTGTGGACGCTGGCGTACCAATACTTGGCCCAGCTGCCATCTTCCGGCCGCGCGCCGGGCGTCCAGTACAGCATGGTCTCTTCAAACGGAATGCCAATGCGGGCACACAATTCGCGCAACACACCGCGCGGATTCAGCAGAATCTGCTTGGAGTCGAGCACCGGTGGCTCCTGGCCCATATCGCAGAGCTGTTGGTATAGCTCGGCCTGCATGGCGTAGCCAATGTCACGCATGGTGGGCGTCTCAATATTCTTGCTGAAGGAAAGGATCATGGGGGCCGGCGCCCGCGTCAGCAGCACGTTGACCGTCTGCTGCATAAAGCTGCGGTCGATCTGCACCAGGTGATGCGTCATCTGCTTGCAAAAGAGGACCGGCTTGGCGCACGGCCCCAAGATGAGTTCGCGCACGACGCGGGCGCCGTCATTATCCTGCGTGGCCAACACATCTGCCGCGCCGGGATGATATTCGTCGGCGTCGGACACGGTTAAATAGTGGGCATAGAGCGGCTCATCCACCACTTGCGTATCGCGGCGCTGGGCAAATGCATACATGAGCGCCGTCGAAACATTGCGCGGGCCGGACCAAAGGTTGATACGGATGGTTGACATGATGGCGTGTCCTGGGTACGTGTTGTCTGTTGTGTATTTCGTATGTGTGTTGCGTGTACTGGCTGAGAAGCTGATGGGGTGACTTCCGGCTTTTTCGACGCAAGAGCGTTGGTGGGAATGGCAAGCTCCCTTTCACCCTGTCATCCCCTCCCGTGTCATCCCCTCACCGTGTCATCTTGCCATTTTGCCTCTACGCCATGCCGTGCCGCTGCCAGCGCTCGAGCCCACCTTGAATCAGCTCAATGCCGGATTGAACGCTACGTTGGCTGCCTTCGCCTTCACCGTAGACGGAGACGACGGCCAGCGCCGCCACTTTGCCGGTGACCATGACGGTTTCAATGGCGGCGAGCACTTGCGCCATATCGGGGCCATTGGGCTCTTTGGTGCCGTGATTGGGTACCAAGGACTCGTCCAGAATGTCCGAGTCAATGTGCAAATAGATATAGTCCGTGCGCGCCGCCAGCTCGTTGACGGCCTGCGCCAAATCAGCACCGGGAAAACCGGCGGCGGGCGCGGCAATGACCACATCGGTAGCGCGGATGAGCTGCTCTTCGGGCACATCCAGGTTGCGCACATCCACCATGACAATGCGGTCGGTGGGCAGCGGCGCGACAATGTGAGAGCCTTCCCGCCAGCGCGGGTAGGCCAGCCCAGCTGCTACCGCCACCGGCATGCCGCCCAACATGCCTGAAAGCGTAGTGTTGGGCGTATTAAAGTCGCCGTGGGCATCAAACCAGACCAGCCCAATGCGGGCGTCGGCGCCGTGCGCGTCCTGCAAGCCGCCCACTACGCCGGTAATGTGCGAACAGTCGCCACCGCTTATGAGCACGGCCTGGCCCTGGCGGCGCGCATCGGCCACGGCGTCGGCAATCAGGCCGCCAAGAATGCCCAGGTTGTCGGTGGGTTCGCTCTGGCGCTGCGCTTCAGGAAAGCGCGGTTCAGCCACATCAAATGGAATGTCTGCGGCTGCGTATACATTGGCTTTGGCATATGCATCTAGCGAGCGCTCATCACGCTGAGCCAGGTTGCTGCCGCGATAGCGCACGCCGATAACCTGGAGAGATGTAAGTGGTGTAGAGATTTGGGTGGTAGTCATGTTGAGTCCAGTGATGTGGGACAAGCTTCTGGGCAATTAAAAAATAGTCGGGTAAACGGAGGCTGAGCTTGTCGAAGCCACTTGGGCTTCGACAAGCTCAGCCTCCGCTCATTTCCCTGTTTTATTTCTTAACGCGCCAGTGGCTTGTCTGCGTTGTCGGGGACAAGCTAGAAGCTTGTCCTACTATTCAAAATCTGCGATTCTAATCTAGCGCGGCACGTCCACGCCGTTGAGAAAGCGACGCACCGCGGCATCGGCATCCAGCCCTTCGATTTCGGCTTCGGGCCGCAGAATAATGCGGTGTCGATAGGTGGGCGCCGCCACATATTTTACATCATCAGGCGTCACGTAGTCACGACCACGCAGCGCGGCCGCGGTTTTGGCAGTCAGCAGCAGCGTAATGCTGGCGCGCGGGCTGCCACCCAAAATGAGATCGCGGCTGCTACGGCTGGCGTTGGCGATCTGCGTAATGTAGCGCAGAATGCCTGGCTCTACCGTCACGCGGCGAATCTCTTCATGCAGGCCGGCCATTTCAGATGGTCGGATGACCGCGCTGACGCCGGTGGCCTCAATGTGGTGCGCATCAAAGCCGTGGTGATAGCGCAGCAGCACCTCTTCCTCCACCTCCGGCGTTGGATAGGTGACCAGCACCTTGAACATAAAGCGGTCCAACTGCGCCTCGGGCAATGGATAGGTGCCTTCGTATTCAATGGGATTCTGGGTGGCCAGCACCATAAAAGGGTCACTCAGCACGTGGCGCTCACCGTCGATCGTGACCTGCCGCTCTTCCATGGCTTCCAGCAGGGCAGATTGAGTCTTGGCCGGCGCCCGATTGATCTCATCGGCCAGCGCAATATTGGTAAAGATGGGGCCCTGCTTCAGGTAAAATTGACCCCGGTTGATGTCAAAAACCTGGGTGCCAATCACGTCACTGGGCATCAGGTCTGCCGTAAACTGGATGCGGCCAAAGCGGGCGTCGATGAGCTGCGCCAGCGTCTTGGCCATGAGCGTTTTGGCCGTTCCCGGCACGCCCTCCAGCAGCACATGACCGCCGCTGAAAAAGGCAATCACAATCTGCTCGAATACCTCTTCCTGGCCCACAATGACTTTGGCGGCTTCAGTTTTGATCTGTTGGAATAAAGTAGATACGGACACGGAAATCCTCGCTGCTATGCTGCGGTTGCGATGAGAACCGACGTTTTCCGTTGGCTCAATCGGCGCCTTGAAACGCCAGTTCTCATTCAGAGCTGAGTATAGATTGAAACATTAGGCGTTAATCCCCATTCGCCATTCAAAATTATACGAATTGCCCAGCGAAGAGCACTGTTTTTGATGCGATCTGTCAGGCTTTGAAAACCTGATAGGTCTGATGCCATTGATAACGTTTACCTTGGCAAATGGTATTACCCATGTGGCTTGCCCGTTTTAGGAGACGATTTCATCCATCTCACGCACGGCCTGGATCAGCTGATTCTCGCTGGGATTGCTCTCCAAAGTTTGAAATAAGCGCGCCACCGCGTTGATCTGCTCATCGCTTAGCTGGCGATTGGCGCTGCGCAATTGAGCCACAAATTCTGCATCTGCCAGGTCGGTGCGCAGCTGGTGTGTGCGCCCCAGCCGTACTTTGAGCCGCTGTTTAAAATGTGCCGCCACGGCGGCCTGTTGACGCGCCCGGCGCTGCAAGCCAGCCATGGCCTCTACATATTCGGCTGCTTCACGACGCCGGCGCGCGGCGGGCACAGGCAGCGCCGGCCCCAGCCGCCATCCCTGTAAAAGCAGATAGAGCAACACCAGCGCCATCAACAAGAGCGTGGCCTGCCCCATGCTGGCGCGCAAAAGCTAATCCCTGCACTCAATTATCACCTGTTTGGCTTTGCGCTTCAAGGCAAACAGGTGATAGGCATCGATGGCCGCCATACCGCCAGGCGCCACCGTGCGCAAAAAGGCGGGACAAGATAGGCGGCGTCGGCATTTTGCAACATGCTGTTGGTCAAATCGTAATGGGGTACTCAGGTGCCACACCTGCACCCTCCCCACTTGCTGCACCGCCGCCGTTACGTCTCGCGCAACGTGCGCATCCCCCATAAGTGCATCCCCAGCGCCGGGTTCAGCGTGGGCAGAGCTGCTGGCCCAAATGGGGCGGCATCCGGCGCATCTTCCAGATCCAGAAAGCGCGCAGACCGGGCTGCGTAACCACGGCCGGTGAATCGGGCAGCAGGCTGTTGCTGATAATCACGGCTGGCAAAGCCAATAATTCGCTATGCTGAAAAACGCCAAAGGCACGGCTCAACGCCCCATCCGCGCATCGGGGCCCAATGAGTACCAGCGTGCCCCCATTGCGGACCCAGCGCTGGAGCTGCTGCGCTTCATCTTCGGTATAGGGCGCGGCATTGGGGAAACTACAAAAAGCAATTCAATGGCGGCGGCGTCAACCACCTCACGCCGGGCTGACTCTGGCGTGGCTGGCGCGGCGTCCCACAAATTATTGTTGACTACGCGCAGTGGATGGCCCATCTCTTCCAGCCACAGTCGCAGCGCCAACAGCCCGCTTCGACCCCGCCGAATCTGGATCATAGGGTCGCACCTGGCGCACTTTGCTGGAAGATTATAGAAGCGGCCAGTAGCACTGCAAACAGCAGCCCAATCGCCCATCCATTCGCGCCGTTCCGTCACGCATCCCTTACTCCCTTACTTTCACTCGCTCGCCGCCGCTAGCTCTTCAATCTCCTGCTCGTACAGATCAAACGTTCCCCGATCCGGCTCATGCTCGCCATACCAGGCGCGATCAAACGCCCCCACCACCGGGTGCAAATGGCTTTCTACCTGCGCCTTGCGCTAGCACTTGCGACAACACTTCGCGATTGGTCAGGCTGCGGTCATATTGGATGACGCGCGCTCATCCAGCGTAAGCAGCGCCGACAGATAGAGCTGGCGCACGGCCTGCCGATAGCTGCCATCTTGCGCCAGCCAGGCGGCCTGTTCACGGGCGCTGGGGTCAGTCAGCGGCGTTTCGCCACCATCCAGCGCCTGCCGTCGCGCCTCGGCATCACCCACCAGCCCGGCTAACAGCCCTTGCAACCAATTAGCTCAACAGCAGAATCAGCGCCGCGCCCACAATGAGACAATGGTCCATAAACAAAGGGACCAAGCTGGCCGATCCGCGCGCGCTGTCCACTGGCGGCGGAAATAGGCGCGCCCCTAACTGAAGCCAGCGTTGAAAGCGCTGCATTATGCTGCGCTGCGTAAATTCGGGCCGCTTGCAGCACCTGCTGCAACAAGGCCAGCCGCGCTGCTGTCATCGCCAGCCGCGGCGGCCAGCTGACTGCGCAAATTGGATGCGCGCCAAAGCCGCCGCCATCTGCGCAGGCAAGTCCGCCGCGGCGATCCGCGTGCGCTCCTCAATTAATAGAGAGGATAGACAACTTCTGCGTTTGCCAAACGCACAGCGGGTACGGCGGCCAACTGGCCTGTGCGGCATCGTAGGCAGCCAAATCGCCAGCAAGCGCCTGCGTTAGCTGGGTTGCGGCGTGGCCAACTCGCGGCATATTCATTCAACGAAATCGCATCGGGCGCGCCGTCATTTTGTAGCAGTAACGGCAGTGGAAATGACATGGCTATAATTACAAAATGCAATGACGCCCAACCATTTAATCGTCTGTCCATAAATTCTTCTGCGCTAAACCGTTCTGTCGGAGACAGTATAAGGTTCCGAGCCGAATTTACGGATAGGTTCTTACCTATTTTCACCCACACCCCAATCACCGTCTGCCCCCATAGACCTGCTGGCCAGGCTGCACCAGGATTTTGGCATCCAGCGGCAGGTAGAGATCGACGCGGCTGCCAAATTTAATGAGCCTGAAGCGTTCGCCTTGCGTCAGCGCGCCTCCCACCTGCTTCCAACACACAATGCGGCGCGCTAAAATGCCGGTCATCTGCGTCAGCCGCAATGGGGCTATGGGCTGTAGCGTAAACCAAGCAGGTTGGCTTCGTTGTCGTCGGCAGAATGGAGAAAGCCGGCGCAAACGAGCCGGGCTGATAGTGCAAAGGCCACATCACCGGCACAGGGCTGCGCTGCACATGCACGTCGAAAATGCTGGTGAAGATCGTGACGCGCTGGGCCTGGTACTGCAAAAATGAGGTTCATGAACCACTTCAATCTTGCGGATGCGCCCGTCTGCTGGGGCCAGCAGCAAATTATCGCCACGCATCGGGCGTGCGCATGGGGTCGCGGAAGAATGAAAAGACCCAAAGCAGCGTGACCCAGCTAGCGCGGCCAGCCAACGACGAAAGCCCCAGCCCAAGCAGCGTCAACCCCGCTCAATCCCACCACAATGGCGCGCACTTCTGCGCCACGCAATCTGGGCGCCCTGCACCATAATCATCGGAGGTTCGCTCCATGAGCTTTTGCGCAGGCTCGGTGTAGGCAAAGAGCGGCCCGCTAATGGCGTATATCAGCAACAAGCTAAAAGGCACGGCTTCCCAGCCCACGGCAAACCAGCAGCCCAGCGCATAGATCAGCACGGCCAGCCAAAGCAGCAGCGGCGCGGCCAGCACATGCTTCAACTTGGGATACGGAAATGGACTGATCATGAGATAGCTCACCACCACCACAATGGCCGCCCACCAGATGTTGAGCGTCCAATAGCGCCAAAAGCTACCGGTGATCAAGATGAGGCTGGCCAGCGGAATGGGCATGCCAATAAAATAGGCCGATCGATTGGAAGGCAGCGTGTTAAAGCGCGCCAATCTGAACGCGCCGGCCATGGCAAAGGTAAGCGAAGAGGCAATGGCAATGGGCTGCATGACGCCCACCAGCAGCATTAAATGGTAGACCAGCATGGTGGGCGCCACTCCAAACGTAACCATATCGGCCAGCGAGTCGAGCTGTTTGCCAATGTCGGTCATGGCATTGAGCCGTGCGGCCAATTGGCCATCCATTACGTCTAAAATCGCGCCCACCAGGATAAAGATGGCCGCCGTCAAAAAGTGCTGATCGTTCAGCAACATAATGGCCGCAATGCCCAACACAAGCGAACTCATGGTGGCCGCATTGGGAATAATGTAGCAGAGCTTTCGGGATAAGGTCATTTTTATAACCACTGGTAGCTATTCGCCCGGCTTGCGCCAATAATGAACCCAGGTGGGCGGCACATTGGCCAGGACCACGCGTCGTTCAAACTGGTATTGGCGGGCATAGTCTTGAATGATGGCCTGGTTGGCATCCATTTGGGCGCGGGTTTGGGCGCCACCCAAATAATATTTGAACTGGCCAATGAAGATATACTTCACATAACTAAAGACGCCGCCCGGGCGCAAGTGCTGCATCATTATCGCCAGCAATGCAGCCACCATATCCGGCGGGAAATTAGTGAGCGGCAGGCTAAAGATGATAAAATCGTAGTCAGTGTCAAACGGAAATTGCAGCAGATCGGCGTTAATCAGCCGAATATCCCGGCCGGCGCCAGCGACCCCAGAGCGGCGCAAGAGCCCTTCGTCGAGCAAGCGTTGCTGCAAAAAGCCGGTCAGTTCCGAGCTAATTTCGACAACGTCTAAACGGTCCCCAGGGATAAGCAGCGGAATGATTTCGCGGGTAAAGGAGCCGGTGCCGGCGCCGGCCTCCAGAATGCGCGCTGGTGGCCGAGGCTGAGCCAGATGCGCCGAAGCGGCCTGCCCCAATGCAGGCGAACTGGGCAAGATTGCGCCCATTTGCGTAAAATTACGGCGGAATTGCTCAAAGAATAGCGTCTGGTTTCGAAGCGTCACAAGATTTCCAATAATTATGATCCGTACACCGCAACGGTGTTGGCGATATAGGCGTCGGTCTCGAAGGGTGAATCCGGCGCTATCTCTTGCCGTTGCGCTCTACTGATAATCAACCAATTAAGACATACTTCGCCGATGGCCTAAATCCACGTAACAAACCAAAAAAGGGATGTCCGCATTACTCAGATACAACTCAATGTCATTCAGTGAGCGAAAAGTGCGTCGCACGGTGTCCGCCATTTTGGTCCTCGCATCGCGTGGCATACCGTGCGTCGCACTGGAAGCGGCCTTACCTTAATGACATTGAGATACAACTTACGCAGCACCGGATTATAGCATATAACCATTGGACTCTATGAATCGAAAGGATGATGTTGTTATGACACACGCCGTTTTGGCCGCCCAGCTTTACACCGTGCGCGACTTTACCAAAACCGCTGCCGATTTGGCCGCCAGCCTGAAAAAGGTGGCGGACATTGGCTACACCGCCGTGCAGGTGTCGGCCATTGGGCCGATTCCGCATGAGGAAGTAAAACAGATGGTGGATGACTTGGGGCTGACCATTTGCAACACGCACATTGGATATGACAAGCTGTGGAACGAACTGGATGATGTGATTGAGCAGCACAAGCTGTGGGAATGTCAACATGTGGCCATTGGCAGCCTGCCTGCGCCCTATCGCCAAGAAGGCGCCAGCGGCTTTCAGCGCTTTGCCGCCGAAGCCACCAAAGTGGGCGAAAAGCTAGCCGCCGCGGGTCTCACCTTTAGCTATCACAACCATTCATTTGAGTTTGTGCGCTTTCCCCACAACGGCAGCAGCCGCACGGCGCTAGACATTATTTTTGATGAAAGCGATCCGCGCTATCTGCAAGCCGAAATCGATACTTTTTGGGTTCAACATGGCGGTGGCGACCCGGTACAGTGGACGCGGCGCATGCAGGGCCGCATGCCCGTCATTCATCTCAAAGACATGGTCATTGCCGAGACCGAAGGTGGCTTTTTGGGCAAACATCAAATGGCCGAAGTGGGCGAAGGCAACATGAACTGGGCCGGCATTCTAGATGCGTGCAAAGAGGCCGGCGTCGAATGGTACGCCATTGAACAGGACATCTGCCAGCGCGATCCATTTGAGAGCCTGGCCATTAGCTACAAGAATTTGCGAGATATGGGGGTGGAGTAGGGGAGTGGAGGAGTAGGGGAGTGGAGGAGTAGGGGAGTGGAGGAGTAGGGGAGTGGAGGAGTGGAGAGCATCGCGGCGGTCATGCTCCCTACTCCTCTCCCCCTACTCCCTACTTCTCCTACGGACATTGCGTCGTGCCGGCCGGATAGATCGAAACCGGCACGCGCGTCTGATCCACCGGACCCAGCCCGATGCCGTCGGAGCCAGATGCGCTCACCAGGATCGGTTGCGGTGCGGCCGGCGCGTATTCCAGGCTGGTTACAAAGTCGGTATAAAGGCCTAAATTGCCGCCGGTGGCCGGGGTTTGCGTAAGCAACACGCCATCGCGCTGGCTCATTTGGGCCAACAGGCTGGCTTCAAAGGTATTGGAATAGCCTGCAACAACCACCGGGCTGCAAACCGTGTCCCCAATGGCTGGGAAGTCGAGATCAACCGTGCGCTGGCCGGGCAAAATGTAAATGCCCGTGCTCACCTTGTTGATTTCGCTGCCGTCCTGGGCGCTGACTTCAAAGACCTCTAAGGTCGCTTCCTGCACGTCCCAAGCAATATAGCGCAAGGTGGTGTGGAAGAAGTCAAAGCCATCCACCGAGCCGCCCGTGGCATTGCGCTCGGCAATCACGGCGCCATTTTGGTCCAGCAGCCGCACCACCACATTGCCTTCAAACGTTTGCGAGAAGCCAATCACCTCCAGCGGGCTGTGGTAAACCGAACCGTCTACCGGCGAGAAAAGCTCAATGGCTTCAGCCGGCGCCGCCCAAACCGGGGGCTCGGTGGGCGTGGGTGTTGGGGTTGGTGGTTCGGCTGTGGCCGGTTCCGTCGCGGAGATTGATTCTGTGCCAGTCACGGTGGTTGTGGCCGTGATAGACGCATCTGACGCCGTAATGGCTGTGGTCTCGCTGAGGGCGCCTGTATCTGTAATGGCCTCTTCGCTGGCAATAGCGTTCGGCGTCGGCGTTGCAACCGGCGCTGGAATGCGCAGCTCTTGGCCAATGCGAATCAGATCGGCGTTGACCAAATTGTTTTCCTGTTGCAGCGCCGAAACGGTGGTGCTAAAACGGGCGGCAATAGAGACCAGCGTATCGTTAATCTGTACCGTATAGGTCACCGGTTGCGTCTCCTGCAGAGAAGGCCGCGCGGCCGGTGCGGCCGCCACCGGTTGGCCACTTTGGATCAGTACAAGCGTCAAGAGCAAAAGTCCAAACGCCACGGTCGAACATAGGACTAATTTGCGCAGTTGAGTCATGAGGGGGTTCCTTTCCTGTATGAGATGTACGTTTCTATATACTGAATAGCGAATTCCCGCCATTATGCCCTAATCATAGGTGGAATTGTCCCATTCCGCAACGTCAAAAAAACCATGCTTTCTCAACCACATGCCAACGACTGACATCCGTTCATGCCAAAGCCCTCTCTATCCAGTCACCCCCATTTGATTCTAAACGGTCGCGTATATGATTACGCCGAGCTGATGGCCGATTCTGCGCCCCATGAAGCCCTGGACCTTAGCGAAAATGCGGCGGCCACGCTGCGCTTCTGCCGGCAGTGGCTTTCTGGCCAGGATGCATTTGTGGTCAACACGTCTGGCTCCACCGGCGCGCCCAAGCCAATTACGCTGCAACGGCAGCAGATGGAAACCAGCGCGCGCGCTACGGGTCAGGCGCTGGGCCTGCAAGCAGGACAGCGGGCGCTGATCTGCCTGCCCACGCGCTATATTGCCGGGCGCATGATGCTGGTGCGCGGTTTTGTGTTGGGGCTCCATATGACCGTGGTGGAACCAAGCAGCAATCCGCTGGCAGAGCTCCCAACCGCTACGCAATTCGATTTTACCGCGCTCATCCCCTTACAGTTGCAAACCATTTTAGATGCCTCGCCCGCGTATGGAGCCATTTTAGACCGCATGCAGGCCATTCTCATTGGTGGCGGCCCGGTGAGCGTGGCGCTACACCAACAGCTTCAGCACATCCACGCACCCATTTATCACACATATGGCATGACCGAAACAGTGACCCACATTGCGCTGCGCCGGCTCAATGGCCTCCCGGCGGCAGACGCGTTCACGCCCCTGCCGGGTGTAAAGCTGGGTCTGGACGAACGCGGCTGCCTGACCATTTGCGGGCCGGTGACGCTGCACGAAACGGTTGTCACCAATGACCATGTGGCGCTAGACGCCGATGGCTCTTTTGTATGGCTGGGCCGGCTGGACAACGTGATCAATTCGGGCGGCGTTAAGGTACAAGTGGAAAAGGTGGAAAACGCACTGGCACAGGTACTGCTTGCGCGCGGCGATGCCGATCTGGCGCGGCGGCGCTTTTTTGTGGGCGCGCTGCCCGATGAGCGGCTGGGGCAGATGGTGGTAGTGATCATGGAAGGCGCGCCGCTGGGTGAACCGATAGAAGATGCGCTCAAGGCAGCGCTGAAGCACAAACTGGATCCATTTGAAATACCGCGTGGCTATTTTTATATACCAGAGCTATGCGAAACGCCGACCGGCAAAATAGATCGCCCGCAAAGTTTGGCGCAAATAGCTGATAAGTTTGCTGGTTCCGCTCAACAGATGTACGATTGAATCGCACACGTAATTGGCAATGCAATATTCGACCAGGCATGGGCGCCAGATAGGCTATCTCTACCAGTCGCACGTGAAAGGGTAAAAACATGAAGGTTATTCAGGTAGGCATGGGCGGCATGGGCAATGCCTGGCTCAACGCGGTGACGGCGTCGCCCAATGTGACGTATGCCGGGTTTGTGGAAGTCAATGATGCCATTGCCGAGGCGCAGGCGGGCAAGTATGGGCTGGATGGCGGCGTGATTTTTCAGACGCTGGCCGCAGCGCTGGACCGCGTCGAGGCCGACGGCGTGATCAATGTAACGCCGCCGCAGTTTCACAAGGCCGTGTCGGTAGCGGCCTTAGAGGCGGGCGTGCCCGTGCTTTCGGAAAAGCCACTGGCCGGCACGCTGCAAGAGGCCGCCGCCATTGTGGATGCAGCCAACCGCACCGGCGTGCTGCACATGGTGGCGCAAAATTATCGCTATCGCAGCGCCACCCAAACGCTGAAAAAAGCGCTGGATTCGGGCGTGTGTGGTGCGGTCAGTTCGGCCACCGTCGAGTTCTTTAAGGGGCCACATTTTGGCGGCTTCCGCGATGAGATGGATTATCCACTGATCATAGACATGTCGATCCACCATTTTGACCTCATGCGCTTTTTCCTGGGCAAAGATCTGGTCGCCGTCCAGGGCCAAAGCTGGAACCCGCCCTGGAGTTGGTACAGGGGCGATGCCTCGGCGGCGGTCAATCTGACCTTTGAGGATGATGTGCATGTGGCCTACAACGGCTCGTGGTGTTCGCAAGCCCGGCGCACAAGCTGGAACGCCAACTGGCGCTTTGAATGCGCCAACGGTGTTGTGATGATGGTGGATGACGTGGTGACCACGCAGACGCTGGCGTCCACGCCCGGTGATGGCTTGGAGCCGGCAGTAGGGGATCCCGCAGTGGTAGAAGCGGTCGTCATGCAAAACGAAGGACAGGCCTATCTGCTCCATGAATTCTACGAAGCCGTCATGCACAGCAAGCCGCCGGTCACCACCTGCCAGGACAACATAAAGTCGTTGGGCATTGTATTTGGCGTGGTGGAGTCATTTCAACGCAAGTAGGGCAAGTCGTCTGCCTTGTCCAAAATGGGGGCAAGGCAGACGACTTGCCTATCAGTTTTGGATAAGTTTCCTAACTTGTCCTACAAAGGAGCACCATGTTAGTTTCACCAGAGCAAGTCAAACAGTATCATCAAGATGGGTATTGCGTGTTGGAAAGCGTCATTCCCGCCGAGCATGTCGAAAATTTGCGCACTGAGTGTGGCCGCTTTATTGAGGCCATGCACGCCGAGATGGATGCCAAGGGCAGCGATGTATTGGGCATCAACCACCGCAACAAGCGCTATTTTGTATCGCGCCGCGGCAAAGAGAGCGAAAAGCTGGCGCGCTTCTTATACAGCGACGTCATGACGGAAGTGACGCAAGCACTGCTGGGGCCTAACGTATACCTCTTCAACGAGCAATATGTGGTCAAAAGCGCCGAAGTCGGCATGAAATTTGCCTGGCACCAGGATTCGGGATACGTGCACTTTCACAACGGCGCGCCGCACAAGCCCTACTTGAGTTGCTGGTGTCCGCTGGATGATGTGACCATTGAAAACGGCACCGTTTACATTCTGCCCTTTGACCGCGCCGGTACGCGCGAAATTGTGCCGCACCTGGAGGAAGCAGGCAGCAACGACAAAGTGGGCTACTTTGGCGACGACCCGGGCGATCCGGTGATTGTGCCGGCGGGCAGCATTGTGGCCTTTACCAGCTACACCTTCCACCGCAGCGGGCCAAACACAACCGACCAAGCGCGCCGCGTCTATCTGGCCCAATATTCAAGCGAACCGATCCGCACGCAGGACGGCGCCGTCTGGGGCTGGGCCTATCCGGTCGTGCAGGATGGCCAGCGCTTGAGTCCAGAGCTGTTGAAATGAGCATGGCGCCCAACGGAGCAGGCTGGTGGCGCGGGGCACTCCTGTTGCTGCTCTTTGCGGTGGTCTTTGCCGCCGTGTGGCTGTGGCGCTTTGGCGCCGTCACGCTCGGTGGCGACCCAAGCGCCACGGGCCGCGCCGCGCCCATTGCCAATCAAATAACACCCGATGCGCTATTTGCCGAACTCAGTCCAGCCCCTACGCTGGCAGAAGCGGCCGACGGCTTTGCCGGGGCGCTGGGGATTGCGGCGGACAGCGTGATGGTGCGGCTGCGCTTTAGCGGCTGCGCCGCCTGTGACGATGAAGAGCGCGCGCAGCAACCCGATCTAACCGTGGCCGCCGCCACTGATGAAATCCAGCGCGCCGACGCCTTCTGGCTGGTCCACAACGATTTGATCTGCCTGCATTTACGCCAAAACGACCTTTGGACGCCCCAGTCGTGCGCCGTCTTTCTGTCACCGGGGAAAGAGTAATTAATCGGCCAGGCCTTTTAATTTATCAAGCGCCTGCTGAAGCTGCTCCTCTAACTCGTCCATTTCATCAACCGGCGCCGCCTTGGCGGTTGGCGCCCCCATGCCCAATTCCTGCCGAATCGCCACAATGCGCTGCTGGTTTTGGCGGTCGGCGGGGGCGGCCGTATCGCCGGCTTCCGCATCAAGCGTATCGGCCGACCATTGTAGCGTGCCCTGCCGGGCTTTCAGCTCGCGGCGCAGCAATTCGTGAAAACGGGTGCGCAATGCATATATGGACTTTTCGACCAAGGCCACAGCCGCCGTCAGCCGTTGCTGTTCGCCGCTGCTCAGATGCGCTTGTCCAGCCTTAAGTGCAGTTATGCGCGCCAGCACGTCGCCACCGGACATTTTATACTGATGGTTTCCAGAGCCTGTATTCACGAACAAGGTGCGGTACACGTCATTTGCCACAATGTACGCTTCCAGCTCGCGCGCCATTGCTTCTAAAATGGTCAATTCGTCTCCCCAATTTGTTTGGCTCATAGCAATTTCTCCCAATCAACAAATCACCTGCTTGCTCTGCCCAGTATAACCGATTGGATATCAATACCCCAACTGCTTGTCCACGACGTTGCGCATGGGTTCGCCGGCCAAATAGGATTTGAGATTGTGCAGAAATATGTGCATGGCGCGCTCGGTGTAGGCCGTGGTAAAACCAGCGTAGTGGGCCGTCATGATGACGTTGGGCATGGCCCACAGCGGTGAATCGGCGGGCAGCGGCTCGTGCGCCGTGACGTCCAGCCCAGCGCCGCCAATGCGCCCCGCTTGCAGCGCTCGAATGAGCGCGGGCTCGTCAATAATTTCGCCGCGGCCAATGTTAACCACATAGGTGGTGGGCCGCATCAAGCGCAGTTCCGCCTCGCCGATCATGCCGCGCGTCTCGTCGGTCAGCGGCGCCGTGATCACCACAAAATCTGCCCGTGGCAGCACCTCGTGCAGCGCGTCCGGCCCCACCATCTCGGCCACGCCCGCCGCGCCCACCTGCGGATTGCGCCGCAGCCCAATCACGTGCATGCCCAGCGCCGTGGCCGATTGGGCCGTGCGCTCGCCAATGGCGCCCACGCCAATGAGCAGCATGGTTTTGCCCGCCAGCTCAAAGGGGCGCGGGTTCTGTGGCCAGGCCCATTTATGATCGCGCTGGTTGCGCATCTGCTCCGGCAGCCCGCGTCCAAAAGAGAGCAGAAAAGCCAAAATGTGCTCGCTGATGGGGATGGCATGCACGCCCGAGCCGTTGGTCACAATCAGGTCGCTCTTCTGCACATCGGGATAGCGGCGCAGCCAATCTACGCCGGCGCCCCAATTTTGAAACCAGCGCAAGTTGGGCGCCCGCGCCAGCAGATCATGCGGAAAGCTGCACACGGCGATCTCGATGTCGGGGAGCAACGCTTCGATCCGCGCCCGGTCTTGGGTGACGATGAGGTCCATATGGGGAGCATGGGATTGGATTTGGGCCAGGTGGGCGGGGGTGAGTTCGTCCTGTTGGAAGGCGAGGAGGATGGTTGGCATTGGGTTGGGCTTTCTAGGTTGAGTCACAAAAGGGCCACATATGCATGGATATTGCGTATTCTTGTCTGTCATACTTAACGCGGAGCATAAATATATTGGGGCGATTAAACAGCCATGCACCTTCTACCATAAACAGTTCGGACGCAATACGCAAATTAAGCAGCGAATCGGATGTAATCTCCTATTATAGTCTATGTGCATCTTTTGTAGTATGGTGAGATTATCACCGAGAGAAGTTGGGGTGGTCTGGTGAAGGCGGTAAAATCGCCGTATTATGGAAAAGAAAATCACTCGACCAACCGTGGAAAGTTTAGCATGTGATAAGCCAGATTGCGAACTATATGGTGAAGCGGGCCAAGGCAATCTGACAGAGCGCAAGACGTATGGGAAAGACAGAATTCGCTATCTGCGCTGCGGCCGCTGTGGGAGCGAATTCTGTGAACGCAAAGGCACGGCGCTGTGGAACACGAAAGTGCGAGAAGACAAAGCGGTCTCGGTCGCAGAATATCTGAGTGAAGGCTGTAGCCCGGAGAGTACAGCCCGCTTGGCAAAAGTGGACATCAGTGTGGTGAACCGACTGAGCCGCAAGGTGGGCCAACATGGCAAGCTATTTCATGACGAACGTGTCCAGGACGTAGCTGTGCAGGCGTTGGAAGCCGATGAACGCCATGGCTTTAGTCAAAGCAAAGAAGAGCCCGCCTGGGAAGCAGAAATGATGGACCCAGAAAGCAAGCTGATTCTCTCCCACCAACAAGGCCGCACAGCTATGCCTCTCTGGTTCCCGAGTTTTTCGGCGTTCCGTATCAGCCGGCTCGACAAGGAACCCAAGGCCGCATGCCCAACATCCGCTTCCGCATTCCACGAAGCTTGGCTCACGTCCAGATTATCAAACGCTGAAAAGCCAAACGACTCGTCGAGGTCGAGATTCGCTTTGAAGCCCATAATGGGAGCAGGAGATGAAGGCTCCCTCATGTTCACAGAAAGAAAACCTTCATCTCAGAATACTGAAACCGGCACGAATTAGCAGCCGCCGCTCCCTTGTTCCTGACAAGCCGATGCCGTCGGCGCCAAATCCACACCAAACATCTGACCAATGGCGCCTTGGCCAAAGGTAACCGTCAATGTCGCCACGGTGGCCACAACCCAAATGGCGAGCTGGCGCCGGCTCTGAAAGGACAGATTGGAAAATCGCAAAATGTTCATGCTCGAAATCTCCTATGTGATAGTTATGTCTTGCATTGCCTTGAGTTTGGCTATTTGGGAGAGAGGGTAGAAAAAGGGATGTCCTTTTGCTATAGTGAAAGTAGCAAACAAACATATAGAGAAAAAGGACATCCGAAATGAAAGATACCAAAGAAGTAAAAGAAAGCCCAGTTTTGGTGGGAGAAGTGATCGGATTGGTGAAGAAGTGTGAAGGGAGCTACAAGCAGAAACGGGTGTTCAATCGGGTGATGGGGTTAGTGATGGCGGAGTTGTTTGCGTTTGGGCGACACACGCTGACACAGTTGTTGTTAACGTTGGGGTTGACGGATGAGGCGTGGAGTGGATGGTATCGAATCTTTAGCTATGGCCGGTATGAAGAAGCAGCCACGAGCCGCAACATGTTGGAGGAGATGTTGCAGGAGGTAGAGGAGGGAGAGCCGTTTGTGGTGGGAGGAGATGGCTTCCATGTCGCGAGATGTAGTGAGAAGATGCCGGGGACAGGATGGATGCGTGAGCTGGCGACGGCGAAGTGGCGACCGGGGCTGCAACGGGGGCAACGGTATGTGGAAACGTCGTGGCTGACGCCCATGAAGAACGGGTTCAGTCGGGCGATTCCGCTGCGCTGTCTGCCGGCGTTTACCGAGAAGTCGGTGCCTTGCGAAGGGGCGGCACCGTGCACGGAAGTGGCAACGGGGCTAGTCATTTTGCAGTGGGTACGTCGCAGCATGGATGCCGTGGGTCGGCAAGGGCAATGGCTGGTTGGACTCTATGATGGGAGCTATGACACGCTTGCTTTCTGGCCAAGTTTGCCGACCCACACGGTGGCGCTTGTGCGCACAGCGCGCAACCGCTGCCTCTATCACCTGCCGGGCAAGGATGCGCATGGCAACTGCAAATATGGGGAGAAAGCCAAGCCGCCCTATGCGTGGCTCAAAATGCGCAAAGGCTTTCAGTAACTGGCGGTCATGGTACGCGGGCGCCTCCGCCCCATGCGCTTTCGGATTGAAGGGCCCTTAGTGGAGCGCCCGTGCTTTTTCTGCGCGACGCGGTCACAGTATCAGTTGGCGTTACCGGTACTATCCTCCTGCGCAATGGGGGCATCCAGCTGATCCACCCCGGTGATACGCTCTCATTATCCGATGGCGCCAGCCTGGTAATTAGCCGGGACGGACTAACGCTATCGCTCAGCGACGGGGGTACGCTTTCGCTTTCAGATGGCGGCGCGCCCATTGAGTTGCACAATGGCGACACGCTGTCGCTCAGCGACGGCGGCACGCTTTCACTTTCAGACGGCGGCACGCTTTCGCTTTCAGATGGGGGTACGCTTTCGCTCAGCGATGGCGGCACGCTTTCGCTTTCGGATGGCGGCACGCTTTCGCTCAGCGACGGCAGCGCGCCGGTACACTCCAGCGACGGGCAGATCACGCTATATACGGATCATCTCAACTTTGGTTGGGGTGAGTATTTCACAATACAGCCGCTGGTCTCTTTGCCCAATCCGCCCATGTGGGCAACGCCTATTGGCAATAGCTATCGGATCGTGGCGTCTCCTACTTTTACCCGGCCCTTTACCGGCTCCATTAGCTATCAGTATCTTGGCAGTGATATTGCCGATGAAGATGAAAAATGGTTGCACATCTATAGGTACGATGGCGCCACCTGGCATCAACTGTCCACAGAGATTGATGAATATCACAATATTGCCGTGGCCCAAACCGAGGATATTGGCATCTTTGCGCTGATGTATAGCATCGAAATTCAGCTGGCCGCCCACGGCTGGGAGTTGGTGGGGTATCCCATTCAAGCGTCACAAACCGTCACCCGCGCGCTGAGCTCAATCGCCGATTATCACCCGGTCATGCTGGATTTTGACCCCACTGTGGAAAGTCCCTTTGCACGATGGACTCTCTATGATTCAGCCGCGCCAAGTGAATTCCGCCCGGCCCTTAATACATTGGCCGAGCTGCAATTTGGCCATGGCTACTGGATCAGCACCACCAACCCCAGCCCGATCTACTGGAAGCTGCAAGATACGCCGCCCACTCCAGACATAGGGGCGGCCATGTTGATGGCCGCTCAATCGGCGCTGGCCCTGCCAGCCGTCTATTTTGGCAAAGTTGCCCTGTTGCCGGATTCATCCACGCCTTTGGCCGATTTAACGCTGCACGCCTATATAAACGATACGCTGTGTGGCATTGGTCACTTTACGCAAGTGGCCCAAGAAACCATCTACACAATCCACGTTTTGTCTGACCAAAGCGTGGGCGGGCTACCCGGCTGTGGCGCGCCCGGCAGCCCAATCATGCTTCAGCTCAACGGACAAGAACTCTCTACTTTGCTTACATGGGACAATCAGCGCCTGCATCAGCAAGATATTAGCCAGGCGCCCAGCGCAACGCCAACGCCAAACAATTCAATGCATATTGAATATCTGCCGCTCATCAAGAAATAGGGCCATGTTGTGTTATAATCAAACGGCAACGTACAAAAAAGGTAGCCCATACTCACTCATTCCTCACCACCCATGAAGAATCCTATTGTTCTTTCATCACATGCTAGACTGGTATCACAAAGTTGGGTCTCACAAAGTCGTGTATCACAAAGTTGTATCTTCGCTGTCTTGCTGGCGATTGGCTGCATGGCCATCTTCTTTGGCTTTGTCCGCGCCCAAGAGATGCCAGTGAATGAGATCCAAGGTGAAACCAGCGCCGCACGCCAGCAGGCGCCAATTACATTCCCTCAACGTTCCCAATCCTTATCAAGCTACGTCACCGCCCCGGCCGACTTCCCGGAGATCACGGTCTCCATGCCGGCCAGCGGCACGGCGGAGGGGCTTATTTTCCTCAGCACCTTCTATTTTGATCTGCGCAACCAGGTGCCGTCGCAGCCTTATTTGCTCATTCTGGACAACACGGGCGAGCCGGTCTTTTATCGCAAAATGCCGGCGGGCAATCCGCTCATCGATTTTAAGCCGCAGCCCGACGGCACGCTGACCTACGCCGATTTCCAGAACAATCAGATCTACGTGCTGGATAACACATATACGCTGGTGCGCACCATAACGGCCAAAAACGGCTTTAAGGCCGATAACCACGAAGTGTTGGTGCTGCCCGACGGCAACGTGCTCTACATGATCTATGACGCCCGCACGGTGGATATGAGCGCCATTGCGCCCGGTGGACTGCCCAATGCCACTGTGCTTGGTCTGGTGTTGCAAGAGCAAGATCCAGCCGGCAATGTTACGTTTGAGTGGCAGAGCTGGGATCACATTCCGATTACCGATACCAACCAGGATCTGACGCTGCCGGTCATTGATTACGCCCACGGCAACTCCATCGACGTGGATAGCGACGGCAATCTGTTAGTCTCCAGCCGCCACCTGGACGAAGTGACCAAGATCAACCACCAGACCGGCGAGATTATGTGGCGGCTGGGCGGCAAAGCCAACCAATTCACCTTTCTCAACGACAGCCGGCCGTTTATCAAACAGCACAGCGCCCGTCGTCTGGACAATGGTCACCTGCTGCTCTTTGATAATGGCGACGGCCAATTGGGCGATGACCCGGCCACTACGCCTGGGCGCTATTCACGCGCCGCCGAATATGCGCTGGACGAACTCAACCTGACGGCCACGCTGGTCTGGGAATATCGCAACACGCCGGATACATACAGCTTTGCCATGGGCAATGCCCAGCGTCTGCCCAATGGCAACACGTTCATCGGCTGGGGCTCGACCTATCCCACGCTGAGCGAAGTACTGCCGGGTGGCGCCAAAGCGTTTGAGCTGACGCTGGGCGCCGGTCCCCAACCGAACATTCCACTCGTGAGCTATCGCGCCTTTCGCTTTCCGTGGCAAGGCTTCCCGGCAGAGCCGCCCATTCTCATGCCGCAAGCAGAAAATGGCGCCACCGTTTTATACTATAGCTGGAATGGCGCCACCGATATTGCATCATATCGCGTGGAAGCGGCCAGCACACCAGATGCCGGCCAGACGATTGCCACCCAAGATAAGAGCGGCTTTGAAGAACGCACGGTGATTGCCGACGCCGATGCCCAGCAATATTGTCTCTATCGCGTCACGCCCATTGACACAGCCGGCGCCGCCCAGCGCTCCTCCGGCTGGCAGATGGCCCAGCGCTGCATCAAACAGAGGCTCTATCTTCCCCTGATGGCCGCCGCTGAGTAGACTGCCGCCATACAAATCTTAACATCGTCACAACTTACGCCGCGCCAGTGGAGCGCCAGACGAGAACAGCTTGGCTGACTTGGCAGTTTTCGCTCTAGGCTTGCGTAAGTCCTAATCGTATAGAAATGATACAGCATGAAACGTTTCCCATTGGGCGGGCAGGCCTATGCGCGCTGGCAAGATTACTTCGATCTGGGCGTCATTGGCTCGACCCACGGGCTGAGCGACGGCTTTGCCTCTTTGCTCAAACCGGTGCTGGCGCTGATCGTAGTGGATTTGGGGCTTTCTACACTTGACGCCGGCATCTTGCTCAGCGTCTTTAGCGTTTCCACCTTTCTTTTCCTCTACCCGCTTTCGCTGCTGGCCGACTACAGCGGTAAAAAGAAGACCATCCTGCTCATAGGCATTGGGCTGGCCGCCATAGCCTACTTTGCCATGCAGTGGACGACCACATTTACGGCTTTGGCCGCGCTGGCTTTTCTGGCCGGCGCCGGCAACGCCACCTATCACCCCTGCGGCACCGCGCTGACGGCCGAACGCTTTGCCCATCGCCGTTCATTTGCCATTTCATTCCACAGCATGATGGGCAATTTGGGCGCCAGCATTATGCCCATTGTGCAGGCCACCGTGGCCATGGCCGCGGGCTGGCGCACGGCGGTGGCCATCTGTACCGTGCCGGCCGCTCTGCTGCTGCCGCTGGTGGGGTTGCGCTTTACCAATAGCGCGCCCTCTTTACACCACTTGCCCATGACTGGCCGCCAAGAGCGCTTGCGCCAGATCACGGCGCTGGTGGTGAGCAATCGCAGCGTCGTGATCCTCGCCATGGTCTACGCCCTCACCGGCATGGGCACCGGCGTACTCACCGGCTTTTTGGCGCTGCTGGCCGTGGCAAAATTCAACTTGAGCACGGCCAGCATCGGCGTTGCGCTAACCACCTATTACGTGGCGGGGGTCTTTGCCAAACCGCTCATGGGTTATCTCTATGACCGCAACGGCGCCCGCCTGGCGCTGCTGATTCCGCTGCTGCTGTGCGGCGCCTTGACCATCTGTGTGGCCTATTCGCCGTGGGTGTGGCTATTTATGCTGGCAATAGCGCTAGTGGGCATGGCCAGTCCCATTAGCCCCATTATCTTAACCGCGGCCGCCGATCACAGCGACAAAGAAGCGCTGGCCTCATCGGTTGGGCTGATCTACACCTGCTATGGGCTGAGCTTTTTGTCGCCGCTCATTGGCGGCTGGCTGGCCGAACAATATGGGCTGCCGGTAAGCTATCTCTTTGCGGCGCTCCTCATCTGGGCCGGCGCCGGCGTAGCCTTGCTGCTGTCTGCAAAACAGACGACGCCAGAATCGGTGTACGAACCGAGCACGGTACGCCCGTACTAAGTCGACTTGGCAGATAGCTAGGGCGCTGGCGTCTGTTGCGGTATTGCACATCCATAGATATTTCTGGGATCAACGGTTGGCGTCGGCGCGTTCGTTCGCATAATGTCATTCATGGCTTGAACGAATTCCATAGAACACGCGGGCAGTGGGCCGATGGTTGGCGCGCCTTCAGCCTGAATGCTGCCGTCGTTAAATGGCGACAACAGTTCACCCTTCTCATTGTAGCGCTTTGGTGGCGGTGTATATGGCGGCAATGTGGGCGCCTCTATGGGCTGCTGCGCCGCAGCGGCGGCATCTGCTTTTTCCACAATGGGTATAAAAACCAACTTCAAACTAAGGGGCTGGGCAAATGCACTGCTCGCCGCATTTTTGCCAAACTCCACGAGGCCATTTTTCTGCTGATGGGCGGCGGCACATTTGCCGTCTGAATAGAAAGCGTGCATCAGCCTCGCGCCCAAAAGGCGCATGCGTTGCCCCCACCAACGCAAGGTTTGCATCACTGACAGGAGAACATGTATACTATCCAGCGGGGGGGCATGTGTCCCGGTGGATGCCTTGGTCTTCAAAATCAATGGGCGGCGGCGCAGAGCCGGCGTCGGTGGGTTCGACTCCCATGCCTTCCCGTAACATAATTTTCGTGTTCGTATTGTGTGAACCGGTTAGTTTCTGGTCTCGCAACCAGATCGTCAACTAGTACACGCAACACGCAACAACCACTACCAACACGCGATCCATTTTTATCAGCAATTCCGTAACCGACTTAACATCTCATGGAAATTTCCCTCTTTCAAGATGACGAACCGCTGCGATTTGAGCGCATCATCTTCTACCCCTATCCGGATCTCAAACGCATTTGGGCGCGCCTCTGGTTAACCGCGCAGCAGGACCAGCACCCCAATTTGGAGATTCGCGTCCTCAACCCCGATGGTTCGGAAAACAATAGCATAAGCATGTTGGCTCAGACCGATCAGCGGCTGGAAAAGACGCTGCACATGCGCGATCCGCAACCGGGGGCTACTTACCACGTCGTCGCCGAGTTAACCCTGGGTCTCAGTCAGGCGCCGGAACTGCTGGACCGCCAGGAATTTGATATGCTGCTCGAGTTCCGCAACCCAGAAGCCAAAGAACCCGGCTTCGGCATGGGCGTTGACTGGGCTGTTTTTCAATCCGAAGCCAGCTAAGCGTCCTTTTTCACCCCTCTGTTTGTTTACCCAACAAATCCGTTAAATTGTCTCTAAAACATGTGACGTAGTACTACGTCAATTGGTGTAGCCACCTGTATGCAATTAGGTCATTTGCCTGTTCAAAATGGGGGCGATTCAGTATATGATTGAACTACCCGTTTTGCTTTGATTATCCTTACAAACTCCATTATTCAACCCATTGCATTTCGGGCCAGAAATTCATTCTTCTCAATTGGACGAAATGTATATGAAGCTCATTAGTACACCTCGCTCGCTCCCGTTCCTACCCTTAACGCTCACATTCACCCTCCTTCTCATGCTCTTCCATCATCAACTGGCTGGGGCGGCCCCTGCCTTTACACAAGGGAGCGACGGGAGCCAAGCGGAATCCGGTTTTGTCTATATCCAGTTTCAGCCAGATGTTTCGCGCGCAGCTGCCGAAGGAACCGTGGCCCAGATGAATGCTGTGCTGATAGACTGGCTGGCGCCACTGCACATTGCCAAAGTGCAGATGGGTGCAGCGAGCGGGAAAGCATCTTTTCAAACCCTCTGGGCATTGGCTGCAAACGAACCATCCATTCAGTTTGTGGAACCCGGCGCCACAGTTATGGGCAACCCGTTGAACAATGACGGCCTCAACAACGACCCTTATGATGAAACGAACGATGAGCCCAATGATGAAACGGACGACGAAGAGGTCGGCTATAATGACCCCTCTTTGAAAGTCGCCGATGAATCTTATGGGCTAACCCAAGTACATGCGCTGGAAGCGTGGGACATAATCACCGGAACCCCAGAGGTGATTATTGCCGTGCTGGATTCAGGCATTAACGCTGAGCATCCTGAGTTTGCGGACCGCGTCATTATGGGGTATGACTACATCAACGACGATGACGACCCCACTGACGATCACGGGCATGGGTCACACGTTTCTGGGATTGCCGCGGCTGCGCTCAACAATGGCCAAGGCGCCGCCGGCATCTGCCCCAACTGTTCAATTTTGGCCGTCAAGGTGCTTAACGAAAACAACGCCGGTACTTGGTGGTCGGCAGCCCAGGGCATTCTCTATGCCGTGGACAACGGCGCCCGCGTGATCAATCTGAGCTTGGGCGCCAACGTACCGTCCAACACCATTAAATCAGCCATTGACTATGCACAAGAACACGATGTGCTCATTGTGGCCGCTGCCGGTAATTCGGCCAGCAGCACCAATTTCTATCCGGCGGCATACGAAGGTATTATGGGCATTAGCGCCACCAACAGCAGCGATGAATTATGGGGACTGAGCAATCGCGGGGCGTATATTGACGTAGCCGCGCCGGGCCACCTCATCTATGGCCCCAATAAGACGCTGGACGATGAATATGGCGGTTATGTTTACAAAAGCGGCACCAGCATGGCCGCGCCTTTTGTCACTGGACTGGCCGGCCTGCTCTTTAGCCAAGATCCAACGCGCACGGCCGCAGACGTAGTGAATATCATCACCCAAAGCGCCGATGATCTGGGTGACCCAGGGTGGGATGACTTTTACGGCCACGGTCGCATCAACGTGTGGGCCGCCGTCACTTATGACATTGAACAAAAATCTGGCACCACCACGCTGCCCCCACCCGTTGCCCATGAAGACATCACCGCGCAAACAGGCAAAACGCTCTATATGCCGCTTTTGCGACGCAACTGATAGGGAAGCGGTTGATGAACATTCATAAATTGTTTCGGTAATAGATGCCACAGGCTGAAGCCTGCGTCTGCTAGCGGAAGCCTGCTCAAGCAGGCTATTTCTAGAGTGCGCTTTAGCGTACTTTGGCTGACAGGCGCTGGTTTCAACCAGTGCGGTCGTTTACCGATTTAAATTGTTAACTTCCATAAACCGCGTCTGCTAGAGAAAAGTACGCTAAAGCGCACTGTTTACCATCATCTTGACCAGCACAATAAATTGCATAAAGACGCCCGCAATCATTTTGAATGCGGGCGTCTTTGTTTATCGCTGGGCCGTCGCTTTCATAAAATTTCCAATTCGATGTATGATGTAGGTTGCTCAACGTTAAGGATTTCGATGTTGGCGGTTGTGCTTCGATGTTGGCGGTTGTGCTTAGCACAGAGCCATCATAGAAATCATATCGTTGTGTTCTATGCCCACTTGTCGAGATACAGCAAAGAGGAACCTATGCCCGCAAAAGTGATGCTTGCCGAAGTTAGCAGAATCCCCCTGCCCGGCGATAATGTGGCCATTGCCACCAGACGCTTGGACGCCGGAACGCTCATTAGCCATGGCGCCCACGAGTTTACGCTTGATTTCACCGTCATGGAAGGCCACCGCTTCGCCATCCAACCCATTCACGTTGGCGAATCGCTGCTTTCTTGGAATTTACCATTTGGAGAAGCCATTCAGGAGATTGCGCCCGGCGCCTATGTTTGCAACGCCGGCATGTTGGACGCGCTCTCTGGCCGCTCAATCGATTTTGCCTTGCCGCCCCAACCCAATTTTAAAGACAAGATTGACACCTATGCGCTCAATGAAGCTTCGTTTAAGCCAGCTGCCCAAGTGGATCGGTTTAGTGAGGAGCGCACCTTTATGGGCTACCGGCGGCCCAAGGGGCGGGGCGTGGGTACGCGCAACACGATTGTGCTGCTGGGCACGACCTCGCGCACGGGTGGTTTTGTCAAACAGCTGGAAGCGCGGCTCAAAGAGTTGCCCAGCCGCTACGCAAATATTGATGACATTGTGGCCGTCGCGCACACGGAAGGCGGCAGTCAATCTCCCAATAATCTCGAGCTGTTGCTGCGCACGCTGGCCGGTTTTGTTATTCACCCCAATGTGGGCGCCGTGCTGCTGGTGGATTATGGCATGGAACCGGTGACCAACGACATGGTGCGCACTTACATGCAAGAGCACAACTATCCGCTGGACGCCGTGCCGCACCACTTTCTCTCCCTAACCGGCGGCTTTGAAGCCAATCTAGCCCAAGGCGAAGCCATTGTGCGTGGCTGGCTCGACCAGGTAAACAGCACGCCACGCACAGCCGAATCGGTAGCCAACCTGAAGATCGCGCTCCAATGTGGCGGCTCGGACGCCTTCTCCGGCGTATCGGGCAACCCGCTGGCGGCCTGGGTGGCGCGCGAGGTAATTCGCTACGGCGGCGCCGCCAACCTGGCCGAAACCGATGAGCTGATTGGCGCCGAACCCTACATTTTGGATAAGGTGCGCAATGTGGAAACGGCGCGCAAATTCCTGGCCACGATTGAACGTTTTAAGGAGCGCGTGGCCTGGCACGGTCACACGGCCGAAGGTAACCCATCCGGCGGCAATAAGTTCCGCGGCCTCTACAACATTGCCCTCAAATCCATTGGCGCCGGTATGAAAAAGAACCCTGATGTGCGGCTCGATTACGTAATTGACTACGGCGAACAAATGCAGGAGCCGGGCTACTATTTTATGGACAGCCCGGGCAACGACTTGGAGAGCGTGGCCGGCCAGGTGGCGTCCGGCTGCAACGTGATCTTCTTTGTGACCGGCAACGGCTCCATCACCAATTTCCCCTTTGTGCCCACGCTCAAATTTGTAACCACTTCACGGCGCTACCGTCTGCTTTCCCGCGAAATGGATGTAAACGCCGGCGCCTATTTGGATGGCGTCTCTATGGATGACCTTGGGGCGCAAACCTTTGAACAAACGCTCAATTGCGCCGCTGGCGAGCGCAGCGTGGGCGAAAAGGCCGGCCACGCCCAGACCCAAATCTGGCGCGACTGGCGGCAAACCAGCACCGAACACTTAGACGAACTGCTGCACGCTCCTGCCCCCACCGGGGCTCCTCTGCCCATCAACCTGGACCATGCTCCCACCACAACCATCCAGTTTGCCATGATTGAAACAGAGCGGGGCTTGGCTGCCGATCAGGTGGGGCTAATTCTGCCCACCAGCCTCTGCTCCGGTCAGATTGCGGCCATGACGACCCACATGCTCAACCAGAAAAAGCTGGGCCAAGATCATGGGGTATCGCGCTTTGTGACGTTAACGCACACCGAGGGTTGCGGTGCATCTAGCGGTGCGTCGGAGGCGCTTTTTACGCGCACCATGTTGGGCTATTTGGCTCATCCGCTGGTGAAGCACTGCCTGCTGCTGGAACACGGCTGCGAAAAGACGCACAACGACTACATGCGCCATGCGTTGCAAGAAATAGGACTGGATCCGCAGAAAATGGGCTGGGCCAGCGTGCAGCTCGATGGCGGCATTGAGGCGGTCATGCAGAAAATTGAAGCGTGGTTTGCGCAACAGATCGCCCAAAGCGGACCGCCGACCAGACGCATGGCCGGCGTGGGCGCGCTGCGTATGGGGCTCATGAGCGCTGGACCGGTATCCCCCAGCGCGGCCCAGGCGCTGGCGCTCCTGACGCAAACCGTGGTCGCCGCCGGGGGCGCCGTTGTGACGCCAGACAACGCCCCATTCCTGTCGGCGCCTACGTATCGAGACACGCTTTTTGGCGACCAGACCTTTATGCCATCTCTCGCCTATGGCGAACACATGCGCCAGCCCGGCTTTCACATGATGGAAACGCCCACTTCGCACTGGGTGGAAACACTTTCTGGCATTGGCGCCACGGGTGTGGATCTGGTGGTGGCGTACGTGGGCGAACATCCGATCCAGACGCATCCGCTGACGCCCGTTCTGCAAATCACGGCTGACGAAAGTGTGGAAACGCGCTTTGGCGATGACATTGATCTGGTGCTGACCGGCGCGGCCCAAGAATGGCCCACCCAGATTTTGCAGCTGATCTCCGAACTCATCGGCGGCCACCATGCCCCGAAACTCATGCAGCAAGGTAATATTGATTTTCAGATCACGCGGGGGCTGCTGGGTGTTTCAATGTAAGCAGGGGAGTAAGGCTTTAACGTCATTAAGTGAGCGAAAAGTGCGTCGCACGGGGTCAGCCATTTTGATGCTAGCATTCGCGTGGCATAGCGTGCGTCGCACTTGAAGCGGCCTTAACTAAAGGACGTTGAGTAAGGAATAGGCTGTGGCAACCAGCATAGTCCGTAAACCTACTCCCCACTTCTTACTCCCTACTCCACGTATTTTACATACTCACGTTACGCAGCGACAGCCAGTCTGCTAGAGGGAAACAGGAACGTCGGCGAGCCGAATTTCCGCTAGACTTGCGTAACATAAGTTACATACACAGAAAGGACAATCTACCATGCCAACCAAAGCTCGCGGCGCAATCGCGCGCTCACCCGGCCAGCCGGTGCATATAGAAGAGTTTATGATTGATGATCCGGGTGCCAATGAGATTCTGGTGCGCATCCTGGCGTCTGGCGTGTGCCACACCGACTATGGCGTAAAAATGGGTGTGTACGGCAGCGACGGTTTCCCCTTTTTGCTGGGCCATGAAGGCGCCGGCATTGTCGAAAAAACCGGGCCGGGCGTGACCAACGTGAGCGAAGGCGACCACGTTATTTTAGCCTGGCGCGCGCCGTGCGGCTCGTGCCGCTTCTGCCGGGCCGGCAAACCCAACTTTTGCTCTGCCAGCCTCAACGCGCAGCCGCGCATGAAGACCATGCAGGGGGAACAGCTCAATCCAGTGCTGGGCATTGGCACCTTTTGCACGCATACGGTGGTCCACGCCACCCAGGCCATTCCCTATCCCGCCTCGCTACCGGCAGCCCAAATGTCGCTCATTGGCTGCGGCGTCATGACCGGTGTGGGCGCGGCGCTTTATGCCGCCGGCGTAGAGCCCGGCAGCAGCGCCGCCGTCTTTGGCTGCGGCGGCGTGGGCGACAGCGTGATCCAAGGGGCGCGGCTGGCCGGCGCCACCACGATTATCGCCGTAGACATTGACCCGCAGAAGCTGGAGTGGGCCAAGGATTTTGGCGCAACCCACTTGGTGAATGCCGCTGAGCAAGATGCCGTGGCGGCCATTAAGGAGATCACGGGCGGCAATGGCGTCAACTACTCGTTTGAGGCGGTGGGCTCGGCCAAAACGCTGGAGCAAGCTCTCTTCTGCCGCGATCTGGCGGGCACCTGCGTCTTTATTGGTGTGCCCGGCCCTGGCCCCACGCTGGAGCTGCCTCTGCAAAAGTTCTTTGACCTGGGCGGCAACCTGTGCGTCTCCTGGTATGGCAACTGCCTGCCCACGCGTGATTTTCCCATGCTGGCGCAATGGTATGAGCAAGGGCAGCTTAATCTGGATGGCGTGGTCTCGCGCAAGGTGAGCCTGGAAGAGACCGAGGATGCCTTCGCCGCCATGGAGCGGGGCGAGACGCTGCGCTCGGTTATTGTGTTTGATTAACTTTATATGCCACCCCATTTGTCGAGCTAACAACTACAAATGACAAGATGACCGGATGAAGCAAAAACGTCATCCGGTCATCTTGCTAACGCACGACTTACACAGTAATTTTTTAGTTTTATGCTGGCTCTGTGTTCCACACAACCGCCATCATGTAAGTCTATAGTCAATGTCATTAAGTTAAGCCCGCTTCAAGTGCGACGCACGGTGT
>JACKBC010000047.1 GCA_020634755.1 Caldilineaceae bacterium
GCCAACACCGTTGCGGTGTATTGAGTATAGTGAAGGAGCAATCTATTCTGTTCATTGTGATGGAATATATTGCTCTTTTTTATATTTCCACCCAATGTCAATGAATAGGGGTTTAGCATGCTTTCACTGCTTATCAGCATTTTCTGGGGAATCGTCGGTGGGCTATTGGCCTGGCGACTGCGCGTGCCAGGCGGCGCTGCCGTGGGCGCCATGGCCGCCTGTATGCTCTACAACATTGTGCAGACGCAACCGGCACAGGTGCCCACCTGGTTTAGCCTGGCCGCCCAAATCGCCGTGGGCGTGACCGTCGGCTCTACCGCCAACCGCGAACTCTTCCAAAACGGATTTGCCATCTTTGCCTGGGCGCTGATTGGCGCGATCTGCTATCTGCTGCTGGGGCTGCTTCTGGCCATTGTTTCCAATCGCCTGGGCCACATCCCCTTTGCCACCGGACTCTTTGGCTTTTCGCCGGGCGGTTTTACAAACATGAGCATCATTGCCGGCGAAGAAGGCGCCGACGCCGCCCGCGTCACCCTCATCCATTTTACGCGTGTGGTGTTGCTCTTTATCATCGTTCCCTGGCTGGTCCGGCTGCTTGTTAGTCGATAAGGCTGTTGTTACGTGTTGCGTATTGCGTGTACCGGTTGAGGGGTTTGTCCGCTTTTGGTATCGTTATTTCTTTAAGATAACCAAATGTCACGACCATTCAAAGAGCAGAGATTGTGATACACCGCTTCAGAAAACATTCATTTGCCGTCGAGGTGTCAGCAGCACATTGCAGTCGTCGTGGATAGCGGAGTATAATTAACTCACGTTACGCAGCGACAGCCAGTCTGCTAAAGAGAAACAGGAACGTCGGCTCGCCGACGTTCCTCAAGGCTTGCGTAACATAAGTAATTAATTGTCAAGCAATACAACACCAACCGTACAACATTCTCCACAAACCAGTTCACGCAATACGCAATATTCAACACACCATCCAACAGGAGGAATTACCATGACGCTCCCCATGCGCATTGGTCTCGGTCAATTCAACGAACTGACCGATGAAAAGTTAGCCTTTATCAAACAGCTTGGCGCCGACGATTTTTTGATGAACACACCGCGGTTGCCGGGTGACAAACAGTGGGAATATGAGGACCTGCTGACGCTGCGCCAGCGCGCCGATGCCGCCGAACTGCGCTTGATGGCGCTGGAAAATGTGCCGGTTTCGTTTTACGACAAAGCCATGCTGGGGTTGCCTGGGCGCGATGAACAGATCGCCCACATGCAGACCACCATCCGCAACATGGGCAAAGCGGGCATCCCCATTCTGGGCTATCATTGGATGCCCAACAGCGTCTGGCGCACGCAGGAGCCAGCCGTTTTGCGCGGCGGCGCCCGCGGCACCCGCTTCAACCTGGCCGAGCATGATCCTGCGCAGCTGACGCACGGCCGCATTTTTGGCGAAGATGAAATGTGGGCCAATTATGAATACTATCTGGAGCGCATTTTGCCCGTGGCCGAAGAAGCGGGCGTCAAGCTGGCGCTGCATCCCGACGATCCGCCAGTGGAATCGCTGGGCGGCGTGGCGCGCCTTTTCCGCAACTTTGAAGGCTTCAAGCGCGCCATGGATACCTTTGACAGCCCCAACCACGGGCTCGACTTCTGCATGGGCTGCTGGTCTGAAATGGCCGGCATGGACTATGTGATCGACGCCGTGCGCCACTTTGGCCCGCGCGGTAAAATCATTTATGTGCATTTTCGCGATGTGCAGGGCACTGTACCTTGCTTCAATGAATGTTTTATCAACGAGGGCAACGTAGATCCGCTGGTGGTTATGAAAACGCTCAAAGAAGTGGGTTTTGATGGCTTCATGATCACCGACCATGTGCCCGCTATGGTGGAAGATAGCCCGTGGGGACATCGTGGCCGCGCCTATGCCATTGGCTATATGGCGGCCATGCTGGAAGTGGTCAACCGCATGGACGTGCATGGCGCCGTTAAGCTAGCGGCGTAGAAATGATAAGGTGACAGGGTGAGGGAGTGACACGGTGCAGTGGTGACAAAGTGGCGCTTCCCCTTCACCTTGTCATTCATAGCTGCAAGGAAGGAATACTACATGAATGTACAAGAAGCTCTCTACGCATTGGGCGTGCGCGACGACACGTTGAGCGCCAACGAAAAGCAGTTTCTCGATGAAAATGGCTATCTGCCGCTGCCCAATATTCTATCTGCGGCACAGATCCAGACCATCCGCGCGCGCATGGAGCAGGTGCTGGCGGGCGAAAAAGACAAGACCGGTTCGGAGTTTCACCAAGAACCTGGCACCATTCGCTTTGCCAATCTGGTCAATAAGGGGCCGCAATTTGAAATTTGCTATACGCATCCGCGCGTCCTGGCTGCTATTGCGCACGTGCTCGATAATGACATGAAGCTCTCATCGCTCAACGGGCGCTTTGCCGAGCCGGGCCACGGTCTGCAGGCGCTGCACGCCGATTGGCGCGGCGCCGTGGCGGCGGGTGATTATCAGGTCTGCAACTCAATTTGGCTGCTGGATGATTTTACAACCGAGAATGGCGCCACGCGCGTGGTGCCCGGTTCACAGCGCAGCGGTCAAACGCCGGCTGATGCCATGAGCGACCCGCGCGCCCCGCATCCTGATGAAATATTGCTGACCGCGCCGGCCGGCACGGTGGTTATCTTTAATTCGCACACCTGGCACGGCGGCACGCTCAACCGCACCAACGACTATCGCCGCGCCATCCATTCGTATTACTGTCGCCGTCAGCATCCCCAGCAAACGGACCAGCGCCACTGGGTGCTGCCCGAAACGCTGGCGCGCCTAAACGACGCCGCCAAATATATTCTCGATGTACACACCGGTCCCTACGGCCAAGTTAAAGCCGCCGAAGCCGGTTCAGCAGTTTTATAAAGAGTTTGATATAGCATCTCTTTGCATCTATCTCCACCTAAAGGCAGCGTACAGCATTTTTGAAAAAATTCTGCGAATCTGTATGAATCTGTTGATCTCTCTTAAGGAAACATCTCATGACTGAAATTGGCCTACCGCTTGACCAGCTTGACACCCCCATTCTGTGGACAGACCTGGACCGTTTGGAGCGCAACATCCGCATGATTGCGGCGCACTTTAACGCCGCCGGCATCAACTGGCGTCCACACACCAAGGGCATGAAAGTGCCGGCTATTGCGCATAAGGCGCTGGCGGCCGGCGCCATTGGCGTCACTTGCGCCAAGCTGGGCGAGGCCGAGGTGATGGCCGCGGCCGGTATTGGCGACATCCTCATTGCCAACCAAATTGTGGGGCCGCACAAGATTACGCGGCTGGTGCATTTGCAACGGCAGGCCGACGTCAAAGCCGCGGTGGATAACGCGGCCGTTGTGGCCCAAATTGGCGCGGCCGCCGCCGAAAGCGGCGTGGAAGTGGGGCTGCTGGTCGAAGTGAATACCGGCATGAACCGAGCCGGCGCCGCGCCGGGCCAACCGACGGTGGAATTGGCCGGCGTGGTGCACGACACGCCCGGCGTGCGTCTGGCCGGCCTAATGACGTGGGAGGGCCATACGCTCTCTGCGCCCACGCCAGCCGAAAAGCAGGTCGCTATTGAAACGTCCATGACGCTGCTGCGCACCACCGTGGAAGCGTGCCGCGCCGCCGACCTGCCCATTGAGATTGTCAGCGGCGGCGGCAGCGGTACGGCGACCATTACGCCCGGCTTGGGCGTTATTACGGAAATTCAGGCGGGGGGCGCGGTCTTTGGCGACGTGACCTATCGCAGCTGGTGGGATGCGCTGGAGCCGGCTCTCTACGTGCGCAGCATGGTCACCAGCCGCCCCACGTCCGAGCGCATCATCATTGACGCCGGCTACAAATCGCTGCCCGTCACCAATCGTACGCCCGAGTGCGCCACGCTGCCCGCCGTGCAAAGTCACCGCGGGTCGGCCGAGCACGGCGTCATTACGCTGGAAGCGCCCGACACACAAGTCCAAGTGGGCGACCTGCTCGATTTTCTGGTGGGCTATGGCGACGCCACCGTCTTTTTGCACGACAATTTGTACGGCATCCGCAATGGTGTAGTCGATGCAGTTTGGCCGATCCTGGGGCGGGGGAAGTTACGGTAGTAACGCTAAGAAGTCCGACTTTTGCAAAAAGTCGGACTTCTGTAATCGGCGCGTATTTCTAAATGCAGCAAAGCAAATGAACAAAAATGACGGCCTGATCGTGATTTTGGGAGCGCCCAATGATGATGCTGGCCAACTCTCGTTAATGGCGCAGGGGCGGGTGACGCTAGGCTATAGGCTGCACCGTGAACGGACGTGGCCGCTGCTTCTGACCGGTGGCTTTGGCAACCATTTCAACCGTACCGCCTGGCCCCATGCCCGCTATCTGCGCCAATGGCTGCTTGCCCACGGCGTTCCCTCTGACGCTATTCTGCCCTTTGTCCTCAGCCGCCACACCGGCGAAGATGCTTCGCTGGCGCGGCCCCTTGTTGAAGAAGCCCAGGCGCGCCAACTGCTTGTGGTAACCTCGGACTTTCACGTCGCCCGCGCACGCTTCCACTTTCGCACCGTTTTCCCCGAATATGATCTGGACGTTGCCGGTGCGCCCTATCTGCCGCTTTGCGCCCCGGCTGAACAGGCGCGGCTGGTCGCCCATGAGGCGCAGCGACTGGCCAAGTTAACACAGACAGTTGTCAACCCGTGCCAGGTATAGGTATTATCTTGCATTGGTGGGAGAAGGCGTCGATCGAACATGTGGGGATTGACTTCGGTCAGCATAGAGCGTTGGCCCGCACCTCAATCTCTTGCTGAATCCGTACACCGATCTTTGCTTCGACTCGCCTCAGATCGTAATTGAGCTGTAGATTCAGCCAAAACTGTGGCGTCGTGCCAAAGTAGCGCGCCAAGCGCAAGGCCGTGTCTGCCGTGATACCCCGTGTTGCATTGAGGATACCCGTAATGCGGTTGGCAGGCACGTGGAGCGCGTTGGCTAGCGCGTTGGCGCTCAAGCCCAATGGCTCCATAAAATCATGGAGCAAAATGACGCCCGGCGTGACTGGGTCCAACGAGTTATCCGTAGTAATATCGGAAAAATCTGTGGTTGCCAGATCGCGGATTGAAATAGACATGTTTCTCCTATTGTGCGGTTGCTTTAAGACCGATACGTTTCGTCATTCAAAAGGCGCCGGTCTCAAACAGAGCGCCACTTCAATGATAGTCAACAAGCTCGACATCAAACGCATCGCCATTGACAAAGGTAAAGCAAATACGCCATTGGCGGTTGACCCGAATGCTCCATTGTCCCGCCCGATCACCACTCAGCTTCTCCAGTCGGTTGCCCGGGGGAACACGCAAGTCTTCCACTGAATGCGCCGCATCCAGCAAGGCAAGTTTCTCGGCCGTACGCTGTTGCAATTCGCGCGGAATACGGCGTACTTCCAAACCGGCAAAAATGGCAGCAGTTGTTTTGTCGACAAACGTTTGAATCATTACTGATAGGCTATTACATTTTACGTAAAACGTCAAATTGGTTTTGTGGCTTTGAGGGCGCTTTTCCATTCTGATGCGGTGCGGTATGATAAAAGTCATTAAGCTGCATGACGACTCTGTGCGCTGCACAACTGCCATCTTCAAGTCCTGTAAATGAAAGTGTAGCCCGATGACGCCCTCACCAACACCGGATTCATCCCAAACTACTCCGTATCCTTCCCTCAACGTGGACGTTCTCTGCGCCGGTTTTGCCTGCCACGACCTGGTTTTTGACGTGCCGCAGCACCCAGGCCCCGATGAAAAGACGCGGGCCACGGCGCTGCTCAATTGCGGCGGTGGCTTGGCTTCCAACGCTGCGGTGACGGCGGCGCGGCTGGGCTGCCGCACCGCCTTTGCCGGCTATGTGGGGGCGGATGTGTATGGCGATCTGCACCTGGCCGAATTTCAGGCCGACGGCGTGATTACGGATTGGGTGGTGCGCGGGGGGGAACCGACACCGCTTTCGGCCATCATTGTCAAGCCGAATGGGCTGCGCACTATTGTAAATTATCGCGGCCACAGCGAAGGCGCCTGCGCTGGCCACTTTGATCTGGCCAAGCTGCACACCCAAAGCATTCTGATCGATGGCCATCAGTTTGAACTGGCCAAAGAGCTGACCCAATACGCCAAAACCAACCGCGTGCCCATTGTGATTGACGCCGATGCGCTGCGTCCGCAAACCGCCGAATTGGTGCAACTGGTCGATTATGTGGTGGCGTCCGAGCGCTTTGCCCAGGAGTATGGCGGCGAAGGTGACGCCGCAGCCGGGCTCGCCAAGCTGGCCCAGGTGGCCCCCAACGTGGTGGTGACATTGGGCGACCGCGGCCTGATTTGGCAGCGTGGTGATGGGCGCGGCAGCCTGGCGGCTTTTCCGATCAACGCAGTCGACACTACGGGCGCTGGCGATGCGTTTCATGGCGCGTTTGCGGCTGGTTTGGCCCAGGGCATGGCGTGGGATGAATTGCTACGCTATGCAAGCGCCGTGGGCGCGCTCTGCTGCACCAAGGTGGGCGGCCGCGTGGGTGTTCCCACCGGCCAGGAAGTGACTGCCTTTCTGATGCAGCATGCCAATGAGTTGCGGGGGTGATGGTGAATCGTCTCAATCTTGTTGTTTTGGATGACTACGAGGGCGAGTTAGCCCGGGCTCCGGCCATGACGCGGTTGCGTGAGATGGCTGATGTGACCATTCTCAATCGTGCTATCGGCGCGCAAGATGAACAGACGCTGAACAATGCGCAGCTTCTGCTGGCTTTGCGCGAGAGAACCATTATCGATAGCCAACTTATTACCCGCTGTCCCAATTTGGAGCTGATTTTGCAGACGGGTGGCCATGCGTACCATTTGGATCAAACAACGGCCACCCAGCGCGGCGTGGTGGTGGCGTTGGGGCGTCGGGTTACTATGCCGCCGGTGGTAGTGCCCGAGTTAGTCTTTGGGTTGATGTTGGGCCTAGTGAGACAGATTTATCCGCTGCACGCTGAGATGATGCGCGGTGGCTGGCCGGAGACTGTGGGCGGCGCGCTGACCGGTCGCACATTGGGCATATTGGGGTATGGCCGCCATGGCCGCCCTGTGGCCAGGCTGGCCGAGGCCTTTGGCATGAAGGTAATTGCGTGGGCGCGCAGCACACCGGTGGGCACAGACGAGTTTGGCGTCGAGCATCTGCCGCTGGACGTTCTGCTGGCGCGGGCCGACATCGTGTCGATTCATCTACGGCTATCGAATGAATCGCGGGGGCTAATCAATCGTGAGCGGCTGGGCAAAATGAAGGAGAGTGCCTTTCTGATCAATACCTCCCGCGGGGCGATTGTAGACGAAACCGCACTCATTGATGCGCTGCAAAATGGCAAATTGGCGGGCGCCGGTTTGGATGTTTTTGCCGTTGAACCGCTGCCGGCGTCCAGCCCATTGCGGACGCTGCCCAATGTGCTGCTGACACCCCACGTGGGCTGGAAGGTACGCGCTGTGCTGCATGAATTTGTGGACATTGCAGCCGATCAGCTTGCGGCATGGCTACGAGGCAGTCTATCCAAAAACGAAATATTGAATCCGTCCGCTATGGCTGTGGAACGTAACCGCACTGGCGGTATGGCGTTGTCGTAGCATAAGAGTTCTGTGTGAGGAAAAACAGGAAGCGCCTCCCTGTTTTTGCGGGCGCAAGTTGATCAGGTAGAATTAAACGATACCCCACCTGCACTCCCTACAAAAACTACAGATATGCGGTTTTTGAATTGAAAGGGAGTCAATGTTCAATATAAAGAGGCTGCGGCTTTTTGCCCTCAGATTTGCTTTCTACTTGTGTGTTCTCCTCATTCCACTTGTTTTGGCGCGTCACCCCGTGCGCTCGCAACCATTGAATCGCTCTTTTGCGCAATTTTTGTTGGGCCTTACATTTGTCAAGTCCACCGACGGACGGGCATTTGTTTCGCAGCGCATACAACCGCCCGCCAATGGCGATCTGCATACGCTGCTGGCCAATCGTGAGTACGGTGAAGCGCTTGCGGGGCTCATTAAGTCCGCCGAGTTGGGGGGGCTGTGGGCGGGCGTGGATGGCGTGGTTCTGCAAGATGGGGTGGCGATTTCGCCCGATGGCAAGCAGGTTGTCTTTAGCCTGGATAGCGGAACGTATGCGGACCTGTACGTTACCAATCTTGACGGTACAGAACCACGGCGCCTGACGGATAATATGGAACTGGGCGCCAATCGGGCCGCCAATCCCTGGTGGTCGCCATTGGACGCGCGCATCTTTTTTGATCAGCAGGTGGCGGGCGTGCAAACGGCGACGGCCATCCAAAGCGATGGGACGGAGCTAGAGCCGCTTTGGCCTGGCGGATATCGGTTGCGCCTCTCTTCAGATGGCCGCAAGATTCTCTATAACGTGCCGGCCGGAAGCCCCAATGGCGGCGCCTACATGGGTGATCTATTCTCTATGGAAAGCACCCAGGTGAATGCCGAACCCCTCTTGGCTGAATGGTCGCCAGATGGACGGCAAATTGCGTTTGAGCGGACGTCTCATCTCTTTGTGCGCGCCATGGCCGACGCCACCGAACGTAAATTGGTGACAGCCAACATGCAAGGCGCGCCGCTTTGGTCGCCAACCGGCAATCAAATTGCTTTTGGCTCGCTGGACAATAGCCTGCATGTGGCGCGCGCGGACGGGTTGGGCTCGATCAACTTGACCGGCGCCGCACATACTTCGCCAGTCACGCCCCTGCTCTGGTCGCCCGATGGTCGCTATGTGCTCTACCGGGCCCTGGCTGAGGGAATTTATGTGATCGATATTGTGAGCGGGGAGAAACAGCTGCTCTTGGCGCTGGCCGAAACTGACCTGATTGCGGCGGTCTTTTCAGCAAATCAGAACACCTATGCCGCCATCGGGCAAAATGACAATGGCGCAGGTAAGCAAACTCGAGCGGCATCCGATGGTGGCGAATTGGCCGTTTGGGGGCGCATGGCTGGTATTTTGGATGCAAGTGGTTCGACCCTATTGGGCATTCCAATCGGGTGGCTCAGCGTGGCGGCCGCGCTGCTCCTGGGCAGCATATTGATCTTTAGTTTGCGCAATCTGGCGCCGGGGATGACCACACGTAATGCCGCGGTCGGTCCCGCGCATGTTTCCTCCGCGCAACCAGCGGCGTCGGATTTGCCAATGGCAACAAAAAAGCCACAGCCGCCTCCAGCACAAAAGCTGCATCCTTTTCACCAGCTTGACACGAGCGGTACGCTGGCGCAGCACGGCCCAGAGATCCCAGACCAAGCGTTGCTCCACCAGTTGCAGACCGGCGTGGCGCCCGACGGGTCGATCCGTCCGGTGCGGGCGGCCACGCGCTTTGCCTCGTATGAAGGCTGGCTTTCGACGCGGCAGGCGGCTTTGCATGAACTACAGCGGCAGGCCCAAATGGATGGCATGGATCTGAGCCAGCCGCCGCCGGCGGGCCAACCCGATCGGCGCAAAATCACGCTGGCCCACGGGCGCTATATTGGGGATGGCTTTGTGGGGCAAGGCAAAACGGCGACCCGCATGGTGGGCGGTCAGCCGGTTACGGTGTATGGCCAGCACGGGCGTCTGGCCGGTATTGCCCAAACCACCACCACCATCCGTTGGAATCCCGAAACGCGTCAATGGGAGATAGACCAGCACTATCCTGACGCCAACAAGAAATTAGGCATTACGGTAACCACATGACCACAAAAATCAGCGCCATCACCATTGGCGAATATTTAGATTACATTACCGTGCTCTGGTTTGACCGCGGGCGCGCGCGGCCGCCAGAGAATGGCATCGATTATTTGCCGCTTGTTGAGATCATGCGCCAACACGCGGTGCTCAACGGCGAATTGGATTATCTGAAGCTAGCGTTTGAGTATCTGCTCAACAGCCCAGAAATTGACTGCACGCAATTCGATGGCAGCAACTATCCGTTTAGCAATGCAGAAATTCGCGCTATGATCGCTTTGGCGTACAAAACAATTTGGCACACATCTGCCCTGCCGCCTCAGCGTCACGACGTGGAGATTATTGGGGAATATGTAGAGGAATGGCGGCGGTCGGCTTAGTGTGTGCAAAGGTAGAGTGGTGAAGGTGTGAAAGAAAGCCGTTATCGTCACCTCTTCACACCTTCACCTTTTTATCCCCTCACCCTTTCACACCTTCACCCTTTCACCTTGTCACCATTTCACCCTTTCACCCTCTTTTACGCATACTGCTTCAAAACCTGGCGCGCAACCACCATTTTGTGCACCTCGTCTGGCCCATCGTAAATGCGGGAGGCGCGACCCTGGCGCCACATAAAGGCCAGCGGTGTATCGTCGGACATGCCTAGCCCGCCGTGCACCTGGATGGCGCGATCCAGCACGTCCATCATGACTTTGGCCACGAAAAACTTGATCAGCGAAATGTCGACGCGGGCTTCTTTGGCGCCTAGATTGTCGATCTTCCAGGCGGCGTGCAGCGTCATCAAACGGGCGGCCTGGATTTCGGCCGCGCTTTCGGCAATCCAGTTTTGCACGGTCTGCTTGTCGGCCAGGGCGCTGCCAAAGAGGTGGCGCTGCTTGCTGTAGCTGCACATTAGGTCAAACCCCCGCTGCGCCTGCCCCAGCCAGCGCATGCAGTGGTGGATGCGCCCGGGACCCAGCCGCGTTTGGGCAATGGCAAAACCGTCGCCGCGCTGGCCCAGCGTGTTGCTGACCGGCACGCGCACGTTTTCAAAGGCTACTTCCCAATGGCCCGTGCCGGCGGTGTGGCCCATAACGGGGATGGGACGTATCAGCTTGAGGCCGGGCGTAGCGGCGGGAATGATAATTTGGCTAAAGCGGCGGTGGCGTCCGGCGTCGGGGTCGGTTAGCGCCATGAGGATGCAGAAGGCCGCGCCATTGGCATTGGTGCTGTACCATTTGCGCCCGTTGATCAGCCACTCATCGCCCTGTTGAATGGCGCGCGTTTGCAGACCCGTGGGATCCGAGCCGCTTACGTCCGGCTCGGTCATGGCAAAAAAGGAGCGCACTTCGGCCCGCTGCAGCGGCCAAAAGAAGCGCTCTTTTTGTGCATCTGTGCCATAGTGCCAAAGGATTTCGGCGTTGCCGCTGTCTGGCGCGTTGGAGCCAAAGACGCGCGGCGCAAAATAGGAGCGGCCCATGATCTCATTGAGCAGCCCGTACTCGGTGACGGTGAGCCCCATGCCGCCTGCTTCAGCCGGCAAATGGCCGGCCCAAATGCCCAACTCTTTGGCCTCGGCCTGTAATGCCCGTATTTCATGACCATCTTCCACGCAAGCCGGAAAGATCTCTTCCTCCTCTCGAAACCAGCGGTTCTCGTGGGGATAGATCTTGTTTTCCAGAAAGTCGAGAATTTTGGCGCGCAGTGCTTCAATAGCGGGGTCAATGGTGAAGTCCATAATGGGTGGTCCTTTGTGGTGGGGCGAGCTATCAGCTTGCCGGCGGGTGTTGCGTGTAAGGTTTGGCTGGTAAGAATCCTGAGGGGATCGAACAAAATTATAGCACATCTTGGACGCTCTTTCTGCAAGGCGACTTTTTTCTAGGCTTGAAAAGCGTATGTAAGCCATGTATAATGTCAAATCATGATGGATTATCAACGTCTTACCGAACTTGTTATACCCGCCTGTGAGCAATTTGGTGTACAGGAGTTGAGCCTTTTTGGTTCGCAGGCGCGCGGCGATACGCGTAAAGCAAGTGATTTTGATTTTGTGGTGATTTTTGACCGCGCCAAAGCGGGTAGGCTTTCTGATCGCTTTTTTGGGTTGCTCTTTTATTTAGAAGATCATTTGGTCATGCCCGTGGATCTATTGGAACAGGACGCCATTCGTAATCCCTATTTGCGAGAGGCTATTGAACAAGAAAAAAAAGTCCTCTATGAAGCGCGATCTCAAAAAGCTGCTCTTTGATATTCAAGAGGCCGGTAAGGCAATCCAGCAATTTATCCAAGGGAAGAAATTAACGGATTATGAGGCCAGCGACCTGTTACGTTCAGCGGTGTAACGAAAATTTGAAATCATCGGTGAAGCCCTCAACCGTATTCGTCAGTTTGATGACGAAATATTAGAGAATATCTCTGAGCATCGCAAAATCATCGGTTTTCGGAATATTCTGGCTCATGGATATGATGCCATCTCAGATGAGATTGTCTGGGAAATTTGTGGTGAAAGTTTGGATAAGTTACTCCATGAAGTTGAGCAACTGCTCAACCAGTAAGATGTCTGTCTATAAAGTACAGTCATCCCATTAATACTCTTGAACCTCACATACCCTCTATATTACCTGTCGTAAACCCCCGAAATTTATGCGTCACATTCCCCAACCTGGACAGAATTCACGGAATAGGTCACTCTCTTCGCGATCTCTTCGCGTTTTGGGCGCAGTCGCCTGCTACACTGGCTAATATCCCTCGGTATTTCGAGTTTATCCATCTGAACAATCAAGCCAAAAACATGGAGGAGAAGAGAGATGAAGCAATGGCACAAAACATTTCCCATATTATTGCTGTTAATCTTGCTCGTGAGCGCGTGCCAGCCGCTGGTAGCGCCGGAGGGGATGCCGTCAGGAGAAGACACCGCACCCGCAGAGAGCGCTGTTGCAGCTCCAATGGTAGATGTCAATTTCTATACGTCACATGCCGCCCACGAGCGCTTTGGCCAGATCGACCTTGCTTCTGGCGCTGGTGCGGATATTGCCAAATATGAGAATCCGGAAGTCGAGATCTTGCGTACGGGGTGGTTTATTCCCGATGGCGCCATCTATGAGGACGCCTTTTATGTGATTGCCAATAAACGGTTGACCGCAAATGATACTCCGGAAGACGCCCAAGCGCGCCTGGCCAAAGTCGATATGCAATCGGGCGCGGTGGAGTTCCTGGGTTCAGTGATCCCGCTCCATGTTAACGCCGTGGAAATTGACGCCTGCGGGCAGATGTATACGGCGGGCTTTACGCTGTCCAACCAAATCGGTGAACTGTTTGGCGACACCAATCTGTACCGCGTCGACCGCCAGGATGCGTCGCTCACTCTCGTCGGCGACACGGGTCTCGAGCGTATTATGGATATGAGCTTTGACCCCGATGGAAAATTGTGGGCCACCGTGGGCAATGTTCTCTATACGCTAGACATGGAAACAGGCGCGCCCACCGAGATGGCCAAGATTACCGGCACGGAAGACGAACTTGAGATCATGGGAATTGGCTTTACCAGCGAGGGTGAGCTGTATGGCACAACACCGTTTGCCGATGGATTTTACAGCATTGACCCAGCGTCTGGTGTAGCCACCGAAGTAGGACGCCACGGTCTTGAATTCATGCACGGCGGCGATATACCGATGACGCCCCGAGAAGTTGACTGTGACAGTGGTGGTTAGTAGGATTTGGGTAACTATTCAGGCTCTCGAGGGCTGAGTTGTCGAAGCTGTGCTCCCTTCGACAAGCTTGGGGAACGGCTGAATAGTTACCTAGATGGCCAATTCCGCCAAAAGCGCCTTGGCTTCCCGCAGATCGGCTGTTTTGAATCCCTCGGTAAACCAGCTGTAGACGTTAGAGAGGGTCGTGTAGGCGGCGTCTCTATCGCCCTGCTGCTGATAGAGACGGGCCAGGCTCATGGCGGCGCGTAGTTCCAGCGACTTGGCCTGCTGGCCCTGGGCAATCATCATCGCTTCCTGATAGCAAGCCGTCACTTCTGCAGGGGGCGCGCCCAGGGCCAGCCGGTACTCGCCGCGCAGCCGCACCAATTCGGCGTGCCAGAAGCGTTCGCCGTTGCGTTTGTAGTAGTCCATGGAAATATCTAGATTGGCGAGCGCTTCGTCATATTGACCAGCGTAGGCATGGGCCTCGGCCAGCAGGCAAGTAAAATAGGTGCGGTAGGAATAATGTTGATCGGCATCAGCTTGCCGCAATGCTTGTTGGATTAAGCGGATGCCTTCCGCAAACTGGCCTTGAGCGGCCAAAGCATTGCCCAATAAGAGTCGTCCAAGCATGGGCCAAAAAGGAATCTCATAAGCAACTGAGCAGAGCGCAATGGCTCTCTGCACCCACATTTGGCTTTGCGGCGATTTTCTCAGCAAATGATTGAGGCGCGCCAAATTTGCCATGGCAAAGCCGAGCCTGCTAGGGATCTGTTCTTGATGCGCTGCCAACCAAGCTTGTAGCATACGCTGCCGCGACTGGTCTGGGTAGCCCAGTAACCACAGGTTTAGTGAGGCAAAGATAAACAATCCTACATCGGAACCATGCAGCAAGAACGCACGATCATGGGTTGCCTTTGACGCCATCAGGTTCCCTTGATAATACAATGTGGTGCCGAGAAGCTGATACGCGCTAGTTTTGCGTCTTCGTACCTCGTGACTTATTACTCCGGTAACTTCAGATCCACCCGCAGTTAGCTTTACCAACTTCTCTGCCATACTACGCGCTTCATTATATTGAGCGCGCATTTGGTAAAAGATTCGCAATCCGGCCACTGCCGCAAACAAATGGTGCACATCGCCAACCGTCTCGCACAGTACTTTGGCGCGCATACTAATTTCATACAGCGCTTCTGGATACCCTTGACTGGCAATAATGGGGTCTCGCATATGAATGAGAGTTGCTAATTCCAACTCTTGGCGACGCGGTGAATCTGGCAGTTGCGCAATCAAGTCAAGCGTATGCCAACCCAGCGATACAGCATCGGCATCGGCAAAAATGGCGTGCGACCACTCCGCCGCGCGTTGATAGTATGCAACCGCCCGCTCCAAGTCCCCCGCCTGCTCATAATGAAAAGCCAATTGCGCGCTAACCGGCGCCAAATCCGCCGCATTTACGCTTTCCAGCGCCCGCGCCGCCTGCCCGTGCCAGAGCGGACGCTGGACCGGGCTTACGCTCAAATAAGCTACTTCGCGGATGCGGTCGTGGCTGAAATCGTACTGCTGATAACCTTGGGCGCGCACAATGCCTTTTTGCCAAAGCTCGTCCAGCCCAACTACAGTATCAATTGAAATCTCTGCACTGGCCTTTTGCAGCAGCGCAAAGCTAAACGAGCGGCCGATCACCGCGGCCAGTCCGGCCAGCGTGCGGGCATGGGGCGACAATTGGGCCAAGCGCTCTTGAATGACGGCCTGCATTTTGGGCGGGAGCTTGCCACTTCGTTCCGCCACAGGGTGAGGAGAAGTTGTCCCTTCATTTAGGACGCCGCCGAACAGTGGCGGTGACGGCCAAGGGGTGATGGGTGAGTTTTCCGGGTCGGCAAGGCGTGCTTGCCAGCCGTCGGCGCGGATGGATTCAATGACGAAGAGCGGGTTGCCTTCGGTATAGCGGAATAAATTCTCAGCCTGTGTGGAGGTCAACGCGGAGTCGATGGTCTGGCTGGCCAAAGAGGCCGTGGCCGCGTTATCCAGCGGGGGCAGGTCCAGTTCGGTCATGCAGCCATCGCTGCGCAGATGCAAAAGCACCGTATAGAGTGGATGCGCCGCATCCGCAATTTCCGGGCGCGCCGTGCCGATGATGAAGGTGGGGGCAGCGGGTTGTCCGTTGGTGCGAGATTGATGGCTGGCTTGCAGGAAATAGTGCAGCCAGGCCACGGTTTCGCCATCGCACCACTGCAAGTCATCCAGCAGCAGTACTTTGGGCCGTGGGCCAGCCTGGAAGGCGCGCGTTAATGCATCAAAAAGACGCTGGCGCTGCCACGGCCCATCACCCGCTGTCGGGGCGTTTTGCCACTGGGGATGTTCCTGCATCAGTTCGGGGAGTAGCCGCGCAATCTCTTTGAGCCAGACTTCATCCAGTGCAGCCAACGCCGGCTGCAAAGGCGGGCTGCGCAGCCAATCGACAATGGGCGCGTAGGCCAGTTCACCGGCAGCGGCATAGGCGCGCGTGCGGGCGGCAGCCACGTCATTTTGGCTGGCCCAGGCCAGTATCTCCTCGGCCAGCCGCGTCTTGCCCATGCCGGCCTCGCCATGAATGAGGCAAAAATGGGGTCGACCGGTGAGCGTCTGTTGGCCCACGGCGAGCAAGTGGCGCCACTCCTTGGCGCGACCGATCAGGGGCGTCATCTGCACCGGTGCTGGCAAGGCGATGGGCGGTGGGCCGAAGCGAACAGCACTGGAGGAGAGTGGCCCTGCTTGGCCATTGAGAATTTGCTGATAAAGCGCCTCAGTTTCCGGCGCTGGCGCCACATCCAATTCACGCTCGACAAAAGCGCGGCAGGCCGCGTATTGGGCCAGCGCGCGATTGCGCTGGCCGTTGCGCACAAAGAGGGTCATCAGCTGGCGGTGCGTCTTTTCATCGCTGGGCTCCAGTTGCAGCAAATGCTGGCTCCACGCAATGGCTTGGCTCAGCTCTTTGGCATACGCGGCCTGGCCGGCCAGGCGCGCCAACGCCTGGCAACATAGGCGGTGCAGGCGCTGGCGCTCAACCAGCAGCCACTCTTCAAAGTCGGGTGCATTGGTTACGTGGAAGCCTTGCAAAAATTCGCTACCATAGAGCGCTACAGCCTCGGCCCATGCCGCAGCGGCCAGGTGTTGCTCAAAGGCGGTGACGTCGACAGAAGGCTCCCTCTCTGTCGAGAGAGCTATTGTGTGTCGTTCAATGTCGAGATAGTCGCCCACCAATTGACGTAGATTGGTCAAGACTTTGGTCAGGTTACGGCGGGCCGCAGTCTCACTTAGGTCGCCCCAAAATAGCGCGGCCAGCGTGGCGCGATTGCCGCGTCGCCGCGTCACCGCCAGGTAGATGAGCAGTGCTTGAGCCTTGCTGGAGACAAAGCCTTTGATGGGGCGATCGCCAAGTCGTATGTCGGGAGTACCGAACAGGCGCAGCGAGAGCGTATTCATGGTGGATGCAGGATTTACATGAAATACAGAGCGGCAAGGGCGTCGATATTTTGCAGTTCACCAATGAGCGTGGCCACCTATCTTCCAAACAGTTCAGATGCTGAATCAAAGACCTGGCCACCACCTTTTTCCAATTCCAGCATAGCCTCCAGCGTTTCTGGATTGGGGCGTTTGGCCATTGGCTGGAAAGGCAGGCCGCCGGAGTTCACAATCTGTTGTAGAAAGACGCGAATAGCATCTGCGGTTGTTAACCCGATAGAAGTCAGAATCACTTCAGCTTCTTCCTTGAGTTCAGGCGTGACGCGAGCTTGTACCGTTACGTTTGACATAGTCTATTTTTACTCCATGGATTACAGGTCAACATCCGTTTGGCTGCATTATACGTCAAACGCCTGCAAATTGCAACGAAAATTAACGGGCTCTTATCAACCTCACTCCTCCCGCGCCGTAAACTCTACGTGAATCTTGAAATCATCGGCCACGGTCAGCGTATTGGCAAAGCTGGGCGGATCAATGTTAAAGTCGGTCAGCTTGAGATTGGTTTCGGCCACGCCGGTGATGGTGTTGCCGGAGAGGGCCGCAGTCACGTCAAAGGTCACATTTTGGGTGACTTCATGGATGGTCAGGTCGCCGACAAGCTGAAAGGTGACTTCCTGGCCGGCGCCGTAGCTGGCCGGTGCGCCCTGAATGGCGGCGCCGGTAAACTCAGCCACGGGATAGGCGTTGAGATTGGGGCCGTTGTCGCGAATCCAGTCGTCGCGGATTTCGCGGTCGGTGGCCAGCGAGGGCAGGTTGACGGTAAAGTGATTGTCGCCCAGCGCAGCCGACAGGTCGTCCAGATTGAGCTGGAGCTGGCCTTCAATTTCGTTGGTCACGCCGGTGACCGTGTTGAAACCGGCATCAATGCCATATTTGGCCAGCGCGCCGGCAAAAAACTCTTCTTCCACAATGTAGGAAGCCGTCGATTCATCTGGCACAATGACATATGTGTGCGTGCCGCTCACCGGCTCGGCGGCGGCATCAGATTGCGCAGCGGCAGCCGGTTCCGGTGCGGTGGTGGCAGTCGGTTCTGCGCTGGCTTCCGGCGCGGCTGAACCGCCACAGGCGGCAACGAACAGGCTAAAAATTAACATCATGCACAAAGCCAAAACATATTTTTTCCGCATAGCTATTCTCCCCTATAAGCGTATTTTATGGAGCCGCCTCATACAAACGTTACGCTGGCCAATAGGCGCTAACTCGTTGACATCGACAAAAAGTTGTCGATACGCACAGAAAAGTTTGTTGATGATGCCGAAGGCTTTATTGGCGCCGCCGACCTGAGTCCCCAGCAAAGGCGCAACTATTGGCGCCGCCGTCCTGAGCCCCCAGCAAAGGCGCAACTATTTGCGCCGCCGACCTGAGCCGCCAGCGAAGATTGTGTGTTGTTTGTCAACCCCCAACTGGTATGATGTGGAGGTGATTGGCATCGAAAGGTTTACGAGTTTTGAGGACACCGAAAGCTAGATGTAGTAATTTGCGCATAACGGCGCCAATAATGGTCATTTTGGACTTGCCCCGTTCAGAGAGCCGGTCGACGAGCGCTCGAATGATCGGATTGGAGCGATGGGCGGCCAGTGAGGGCATATAAAAAGCGGTGCGCAGATGGCGATTACCCACGTTGGAAAGGCGAGCTTTCTTGTGAACCGAAGTGCCCGAACTATGTTCTCTAGGAATGAGACCGGCATAGGCCGCCACTTGTGCGGCCTGCTGGAAACGCGAGACATCAACCTCAGCCAGAAAGCGCACCGCCGTAGTGATACCAATGGCGGGAATGGAGGTCAAGAGCGCAACATCTTCTCTGAGGACAGGGTCATCGTCAATGAGTTGCTCGATTTCCTGCTCAAGCTTGGCGATTTCCTGCTCAATAAAGCGAATATGGCGCTCGAGTGAACGGCGTGTCGTAACCGATGAGAGGCCTGATTTGAGCTTGTTACGCTTGCGCTGCCGGTCATTTTTGAGCGTGCTAATCTCCCGACTGAGTTCCTGCAATTCACACTGGGCAACGGAGGGCGGTGTCCAGTGCTCGGGCTGTTGGGTATAGCAGAAATCGGCGATCAAGCGTGCATCAAGGCGGTCGTTCTTGTTGCGGCGCAACTTGCTTTGACCATACGCATGAATCCGCGCAGGGTTGACCATGCTCACATCATAGCCCTGGGCATGGAGATAGCGGGCCACTTCGTCTCCGTAGCGCCCCGTGGCTTCCAGGCACACATGCAGCTCTTGTACATGGTGCCACTTGAGCCATTTCTGTAACGCCTTGTGCCCCTTGCCATCATTCGCAAACTCGGCTTGGGCGAACTGTTTATTGTCGGTGCTTAGGGCTACATCTAGGGTCGCTTTGGAGATATCTATGCCCAGTATCTGTTTCATGTTCGGTTCCTTTGTGATTCGGCTGCCGTCTGTTGCCATCTATCCTGGTATTTTGGCTCATCTCTGCGGAGGCCCATGATTGTGTCCTGACTCGGACAGACGGCGAGGGGCGGGAGTTACTCTTCGCTTCGAGTTCTGCACTACTGGCGCAAACGAACTTCACCGCTCCTTGCCTGTTTGATAAATCGGTTTCCCCGATATTATCTCATACTTTTCATCATACCAGGCGCAACTATGTAGTCAATGTCATTAAGTTAAGGGCAAAAAAGGTCAACGAGTCGGTTTGTAGTTCAAAGGAAAGCGTCGACGTTTGACTTTTTTGTGACGAACAGAGTTACGGTGAGGCCGAATGGGCTCAGTGGTGCGAATCATCTGCTGCCAAAGGGCGTGCAATAAAGGTGAAATGGTGTGGTCCCAAAACAAAAAGAGGAGGGTATCTTTGAGTTTGGAAATCAAGTTGGTCATGTTGACTTTGTAAGCATGCTTGGCCGAACGATGTAGGTGCGAGACGACGGGTTGAGCGGGCTGCACCAGGATGGCGGCGAAGTTCTTGGTGAAGATGGTGGCATGAAAATCTTGATAGACAGCGGTGACCGAAGTGCCAGACCAGTTTTCAATTTCAAAGCGAGACTGCAGCCGTTTATAGTCCTCTTCCACCGGCCAGCGCTGATGATACAAGGCTTGAAAAAGGGCGGCCGGAAAAGCCGCCGTGTCGAGTAAGGAAGTGATAAGAACTTCAATCTCGCCACTGGGTAACTCGACGCGCACCAGGCGCAGCGTCAGCGCTTGCGTCGGCAGATTGTAGCTTTTACAGGTTTTCAAGGCCGCCGCCGATGGCGTGAGCACAATCTCTCTTTCGAGTTCGCCGGATTGGATGAACGCTTGGGCCACATCCCATTGCGTGCCATCCAGACGGGCACAAAAATGGGCCTGGCGGTGGCGAATGGCTGCAAACAGCCAGAAAGCGGGGTAGCCGCGGTCGAGTAAGACGAAATCATTGATGCCGCAAAACGCTAGATGACGGCAGGCAAGTCGGCGCTCCCCGCACTTTTTAGGCGCAATCTGGGCGTTGATCGTGACTTCATTTAGCACATCGAACAACTGCGAAACGCGCGCCTTCGGACTGCCTTTCCCGTCGTGACGCGAACCCCAGACGCCGAATTCACGCCGGGTGGCTTCGTTGTCGGGCACATCCAGGAGCGTGCCATCGATAGCGGTCAGCCGAAATCCATGCCAACGCTTGGGCGCAAAGTGTTCATAGAAATACTTCACTTGCTCTTCATTCAGTTCCACAAAAGCACTCGCTTTTAGTTTCTGGCGGGCCTGACTGAAGGCACTCTTGCTCACTTGGCGACTAGCCACTTTTTCCTGGCTCAGCGCCTTATAGAATTCGTCGAGTTCATCTTGTAAGGAACGCTTCATCATATTGATTAACAGCAGCACCACAAATACAAAGGGCAAACAACGCTGGCGCGTGAAGTCTTTTTCTCTTTGCCGATGGCGTTTTAGAAATGCTTCACTTTCCAGGCGATTACGCAGATGACTCACCAGACCCACATACAAACTTTCAATTTCAGGATTCATTCAGTGCCTCCTTTTTGGGGATTTACTGATGAAAACCTGTTTCGCAGCCCTTAGTTGCGCTTCGTCTGCCCTTTTGCTCGCTTAACTTAATGACATTGACTATGTAGTAGCTCATTCTACAACAGAACAGGCTAATAGACTACCTCATTTTATGACTGTGTTAAGGCCATGGCGAACTTGGTAATCGCAACGGATCAATCCGGCAGCTGACAATGAAAAGCCGCCGCCGCGGCTAAGTGGCAAGCGGTTGAGAGCGCTTTTCCGGGGCAGTCGCGGGTTTTAACCCTGCTTTTTTAAGGTACGCGCTGGCTCTAATGGCTCTGTTCATGGTTGTGCAGATGGCACACGTCGCCCAACGTCACCACGCGCCAACCGGCTGGCGCCTGTTCGAGAATACTCAGGCTGCCATTGGCCAGGCTGAAGCTGTGGCGCACGCCCAGCGGTACACCCAATGTGTAGCGCAAGATGGCGCCCAGCAGCCCGCCGTGGGAGAAGACGGCCACGCGCTTACCGGGGTGCCGTTTGGCCAGCACCTGCAAAATGGCCTGGCCACGTTCTGAAAGTTGGCGCACCGTTTCGGCGCCGGGAATCTTGAAGTCAGGCGCGTAGCGGTCAACGCTGTATTCGGCGAAAACGTCGGGGTGTTTACGCTCGGCATCGGCAAAGGTGAGCCCTTCAAAAATGCCATACGCGCGTTCGCGCAGATGCGTTTCAACCTGTATGGCGTGGCCGGTGTAATGGGCCAATGGCTGTGCGGTGTCGAGCACACGTTGTAAATCGCTGGCGTAGATGTGTTGGATGGAGGCATGGCGCAGGCGCTCCGCTACGGCTTGGGCCTGCGCTTGCCCGCGCTCGGTCAGGAGACTGTCTTTTTGGCCCTGCATGCGTTGCTCGGCATTCCAATACGTTTCACCGTGGCGGATGAGGAATAGTTTGGTCTTGGCATTCGGCATGAGCATAACTTTCTGTTGAGAAGGTCGTAGGAAATAAGGAGTAGGAAGTAAGGAGTCAATGTCGTTTAGTTAAGGCCGCTTCCAGTGTGACGCACGGTATGCCACGCGAATGATAGGACTAAAATGGCTGACCCCGTGCGACGCACTTTTCGCTAACTTCATGACATTGAGTAAGGAGTAGGGTGGGCGGCGCACGTCTTTTCTCGAATCCTTATTTTCTACTCTCCATACTGCATAAAATTTAGCACCTGTTTCTGGGAGTGAATGGCGCGCGCCGCGCCAAAGTCGGTAACAGACAGGGCGGCTAGGGCGCAAGCAAAGCGGGCGCTGCGTTGCACATCCCAGCCCCACACTTGGGCGGCCAGAAAACCAGCGGCAAAGGCATCGCCGGCGCCGGTGGCGTCCACAGCGCGCACGGTATAGCCGCTGACCCGCACTGCCTGACCGCCCCGTGTCTTAACGAGGCAGCCTTCCTGGCCCAGTTTGATGACGGCGGTCTGTACGCCATTCTGGATAAACCAATCCGCCATCTCTTCTGGCGCTTCTAGTTGCGTAATGGCGTGGGCTTCGGCCCGGTTGGGAAAAACAATCTCGCAGTGAGGCAGGCAGGGCAAAAGCGCAGCGGCCCACTGGCCGTTGGGATCCCAGCATACGTCTAAGCTGGTGCGCATCCCTTGGGCGCGAGCACGCTCGAGCACAGCCGCTGCGGCTGGGCCATCAAACCCAGGAAGTAGAAAAAAGCTGGAGAAATGCAAAAAGAGCGATTGGCCAGCGGGGACATGGCGGCTATTGCGCCCAATGGCGGACCAATCAAAATCCTGCGCCGTGAACTGGCTGGTGGCGCCGGGCGTATGGGCACAGCGGCGCCGCCCTTCTTCATCAATGGCGGCTACGGTTGCCGCTGTTTTGGCGCCGGTTTGCGCCATGAGCAGTTGCGTATCCACGCCCGCTTCGGCCAGCGCCGCGCGCACAAATTGGCCAAAGAAATCGTTGCCAATACGGCCAATTACACCAGTCTGCACGCCCATGCGCGCCAAACAGACTGCCGCATTGGCCGCATTGCCACCCAAAATCAGTTCGATTTCGTCAACAATGGCCACCTGGTCAACCGGCAAAAACTGAGTGAACGTTTTCGTTTGTACATCGGCGACCAGGTTGCCCGAACAGTAGACTTGGATCATGTGGAGCGCTTGCTCTCCACATTCTGTCCCTTCAACGTCTTATAGACTTCTTCAAAATCTCCGCTGCGAATGAAAGCCGTAACGTCATCACCCGACTGAAAGACCGTGTTGCCATGCGGGATCATCATTTTGCCTTGACGGCGAATGCGCACCAAAATGCAATCATGGGGCAGCTGTGGCCCCATATCCTGGATGGTTTTGCCGACGGCCTGGTCATTGGCGGTCAGCGCCACTTCAATAAACTCGGTATCGTCCAGGTTTTGTAATTTGGCGCGTTTGGCGCGATGTTCCAGTTCCGCCCGCCGTGAGCGCGCCATATTATAGGCGCGGATAATATCCTGGCGGCGGATCATGCCGATGACATGTTCGGCATCGTTGCGATGCACAACGGGCAGCCGACCAATGCCGCGCACGCCCATGCGCGTCAGCGCGTTGCCAATGGGTTCATCTGGATAGGCCACCAAAAGCTCAGAGCGCGGCGTGCCAATTTGGTCAACGGTGGTGCGGCGGGGTAGCCCCTCGGATACAGCCAGGTCCATATCGGTAATGGTGACAATGCCCCAAAGTTTGGCATCATCATCCACAACCATAAAGCCGTGGCTATGCGTTTGGGCAAAACGATCGGAAAGATCAACCAGCGTGGCGTGGGTAGATACAGTGGCCACGTCGCGCTGCATCACTTCGCTCACATTGACGCTCTGCAAGAGATCCACGTCCCGCCCGCGCTCCAGCGTAATGCCTTTGAGCTTTAGTTTAAGCGTATAGATCGATTCTTTGAAGAGAAGTTCAGCCAGCAGCGTGGCCAAAACGGTGGCCAGCATAAGCGGCAAAATTAGCTGGTAATCGCCAGACATTTCAAAGACGATAATCACCGCGGTGATGGGCGCCCGCGCGGCGCCGGCAAAGACCGCGGCCATGCCCACAATGGCATAGGCGCCTGGATTCAGCGCAATATTGGGCCAGAGCCCGTGCGCCACCGTGCCTACAATGCCGCCCAAAATAGCGCCCATAAAGAGGCTAGGTGCAAAAACACCGCCCGAATTGCCAGAGCCTAAGGTAAAGGTCGTGGCCAGCAGTTTGAGGGCCAACAGCGCCAAAAGCATTCCCAGCGACACGTCAAAATTGGTGGCAATGACTTCGCCAATGGCATGCAAACCGGGCCCGAGCACATCCCGACCCGGCAACAACAGCGCCACCAAGGCAGTCAAAATCATGCCCACCGCGGTTTTGATGGCCAACGGTATCTTCCAGTTATCGAACACATGCTCGGCATAATAGAGCACGCGGATAAAAAGGATGGCCACGAACGCGGCCAGAATGCCCAAGACCACATAAATCGGCAGTTCCGCCAAATGGTGCAGCGGGTAAGAGGGGACGCTAAAGGCCGGTTGACTGCCGAGCAATACTCGAGTCACAATGCTGGCCGCCACCGAGCTGATGACCACGGCGCCAAAGTAGCGCACCGTAAAATTGGCCAGGATGACTTCCATGGCAAAGATGGTGCCGGCAATGGGCGCATTAAACGTGGCGGCAATACCCGCGGCCGCGCCACAGGCCACCAGCATCTGCACGCGCTCATCGGAAAAGCGCAAAATTTGACCCACGGTGGACCCTAACGTAGAGCCCACCTGGACAATGGGTCCTTCACGCCCAGCCGAACCGCCTGTACCAATGGTGATGGAGGAAGCGAGCACCTTGACCAGCGCAACGCGCGGCCGAATGCGCCCGCCACGCATGGCTATTGCTTCCATTACTTCTGGCACGCCGTGACCTTTCGCCTCGCTGGCCCAGCGCGCAATCATGGCGCCGACGATTAGACCAGCAACGCCCATGATGAGCAACAAGCCGGGAATTTCACCTAAATAGCTTTTAACCTGGCTGGTGAAATCGCCGATACCTCCCAACATCCAAATAAAAACAACTGCACCCAAGCCGGTCCCCAAACCGACAAAGAGTGCAGTTGTTACAATAATAAGTTCTTCAGGCGTTTGCCAGCGCACCAGCAGGTTCGCCAGAGAAAAGGGCAGTGCTACATCGGGGTTGCGTGAATCCTCGGACCCCATCTCAATACGTTCTTGGTTAGACATGTTACCTTTGCTTCTCTCTTGTTTTTGAAAATCTTACGCAAGCAACGTCCGTCCAGAGAGTACAAAGGGCGCAGCAGTGCGCAAACATCAAGACGACTTACGCAGCGCCGCGGATCGCCATGAGAGCATAATTAAGACCATTTGGCTCTGCAAAGATCATGAATGGTTCTCTCTGTTTCTTTGAGAATACAGAAATCATTCATGGCTTTGGCAACCGCCGTTGGTATAACCTGGCAATTTTCTCGAGGCCTGCATAAGCCCTAATCAATATGGAAGTAATCTTACCACCAAAAGCGTATCGAGCTAAAATTTAAATAGTGAATTCTGCCACAAACCGGCTTCCGCCCGTCTGTGGCGTCTCCAACCATACCAAACCTCCATGTGAGCGGACAATGCTCTGTACAATGGCTAACCCCAATCCGGCCCCCTTTGCGGAAGCCGGCGCTGCCGAAGCTTGATAAAAGCGTTCAAAAATAAAGGGCGCGTCGGCGGGCGCCACCCCGGGGCCGTTGTCCTGAACCCAAAGCCGTATAGATCGCCGGTCAGCCGCAGCCGCGGCGCCAATCTCTACATAGCCACCCATCGGTGTAAACCGCAATGCATTGTCCAGCAGATTGGTTAATACCGATTCTATGCGTTCCCCATCGCAGGTCGTGATCAGCGGTGAAGCGGGCAGAGTGACATGTAAAGCTATCTGTTTTTCCTGAGCGGCCAGACGAAACAGGGCGGCCGCGCGCTGCACCAAGGCGCGCATATCTTCCGGCTGTCTCTGTAAATCGCCCAGCCCACCTTCCAAACGCGACAGGTCGAGCAAGCTGCTGGTGATCCGGCCCAACTTGCCCACTTGCTGTTGGCTTTCTTGTAAAAACTCGCGCTGTGCCTGCGGATCCTCGGCAGCTGAACCACCCAGCAGTTCCAAAAAAGTCTGTAGCGCCGTAATGGGCGTGCGCAGCTCATGGGATGCATCGGCCATAAAGCGGCGCAGCGTATCGCGCTCGGCAGCCAATTCGGCAAAGCTGTTTTCGAGCTGCATGGCCATCTGGTTAAATTGTTGGGCCAGCGCGCCAATTTCGTCGCGGCTCTGCACGGCGGCGCGGCTGGATAGATCGCCGCGGCTCATGCGGGCGGCAGCGGTGGTTAGGCGCAACAGCGGCGCCGTGAGCCCGCGCCCCACAACCAGCCCAATGAGCACGGCCAGGAGCGATACGCTTCCCGCCGCAATGGCAAAGGCTTTCCAAATCGTATTGAGGAGCGGTGAACCATAGTCTGGCCCGCTGCTTAATTCAACATAGCCTAGCGGTGTTTCCTGCCCGCCAATGGGCGTTTCTACTTTGCGCGTGGAGCGGGGAATTTCGGCAAAGGCTTCGCTGGCATGGGCCGCTGGTTGTGCCGTTTGTTCTGCTTTTGCCTGCACCGACCATAACTCTGTGGAGCGGGTGATGGGAACAAAGATGTTCGCAGCGCTGCTGATGGGCAGGGGGTCCGCCGCCGGGGGCATTCCCTCGCCAATATCTGGTGACTCAAACTCAATGCGACTGCCCCACTGGCTGGGAAAGGTACGGATGATGACCACTTTATGGGTGCTTTCCTGTGCATTCTCGGTCATATCGGGTAGGGGGAAAGCCTCATGCCACATGGCGCTGCCGCCAGCGGGGGATGGGGGCGGAGCCGTAGCCATGTGCCGCTGGAACCACGCCTGAACAGGGCTGGTGAGAATAAATGGCTGCATTTGTTCCATTGCGCTGAGCTGGGCTGATGTGCTGAGCTGGGCTGAGGTGCTGAGCTGAGCCGCCATGGTGGAAAAGGCGACGTTCTGGGGAGCCGGCAGCAGCGGCCAGGCGAACTCGTTTAGGCTGGTTGGGTCACCGGAATCGACCAGCACATTGCGATCGGCGTCGAGGATTTTGACCCGTACGTTGCCCAGAAAGGCAGCCGTGCGCGCCAGTTGCAACAGCGTGGGATAAGTCACGTCATCGTTCACCGTAGACGCCTGCCACAGCGGCAGCACTTGGCGCGCCACCGAGTTGGCATTGGCGGTCAGAAAGGCAATTTCCTGTCGTTCCATACTGGCGCGCACCAACCACAGCGTGGCCGTCCCCACCAACGTCACAATGAGCAGCGTCAGCAGTACGTAGCTAGCCGCCAGCCGCCAGCGAATGGAGCGCATCACCATCTCGTCTTCTCCTAACTCCGTAGTTCACAAAAGCATATTGGATCTTCGGGGTCTCAGCGGGTTGACAAAGTGGCTGCATCCCCTGCCAGGCAGAGGACCACACGAGATCCCGTTGAGCCAAGAATATTTGCCTACCAATCCAATGATGCCAAGGCACAAACTTGGCGCCTCGGCATCATTGCACCCGCAATTGACTACTGGGTGTCCGTCTGATTCATCTGGATTAAGAGACCAATTTCGACTCCTAGCCAGGTCTCTCCCTGTTCATTTTCACCAAGGGTAACCGTAACCTCGCGCTCGGCGCCAGTGTCTTCTGCGTTGCTTTCAGCTGGGACGGCTTCTTCTGAGTCAGTCTTATCTGAGTCAGTTTCTTTTATGGCTTGAGCCGGCTGGCGCACGGTCAGCACGATTTCATCACCTGGGGCCAGCTGCGCAATCTGCTCTTTGAGTTGAGCTGGGTCGGTCAGTGGTTCGCCGTTGAGCGCCACAATCACTTCGCCTTTCTGCAATCCAGCGGCGGCGGCGGGGCTATCGGGCAGCACCTGCATGATGACGGCTTGGGTCTCCATGCCCGCATTGGGCATGTCGCCGGGCATTCCGTATGCGTGGGGGGCGCCATGGAAAAAGCGATATTGCCCAAAGGGTTGACCATCAAAGGGACGAACAAAGAAGCGGTTTTCAGCCATGGGACCATTGGCAAACGGACGGGCATTGACTCCGTCGGTGTAATAGATACCCAGATAGGCCCCGCCCGCTTTATCAGGATTTTCGCCCAATGTAACAACAACGGTTTCAGTCTGGCGCTGATGCATGCCAACCGCAGGTGCAGTGTGGGTCGGATCTGTCTGTGCATCTTGATCGTCAGCCGCCGCGGAACTTGCCTCTTCGCCCTCCTCGCTCTCCGTATCGGCTTCATCGCTAGTTGATTCTGTGGACTCAATCTCTTTTTGCGATAGAAGCGTAGCGGGGCCGCGCTGCACCACCAGCGTTACTTCATCCCCGGGCTTGTGGGTGGCAATGATGTCGGCCAGTGCGTGGTCGCCATCGATGGCCTGACTATCCACGGCAATAATCTGATCACCGGCTTGGAGGCCAGCCATTGCGGCCGGGCTGTCGGGCGCCACTTTGGTGATGAGCGCACCGGGCTGCGCCATGTGGAACATGAAGTCGTCCGCCATGTTGGGTGGGGTGAATGGGGGCAGATCCGGAAGGGCGCCGATCCAAGCGGCATTGCCCATTGGCGACGCATCACAACAGGCCACAATCCCCAAATAGCCAACGGCGCCGCGCGCCCCCAGCGTAGCGGTCAGCGTGCGCAGATCATCACCGTGGAGCACCGATAATGTTACATCGCTTTCCGGCGCCAGCTTGTCAAGCATCTGCACTAATTCAGCGGTCAGATCCACCGGCTCATCATTGACAGCCATGAGAATGTCGCCGCGCACCACGCCCGCCGCGGCGGCCGGGCTGCCTGCATGCACAGCGGCCACCAATATGCCGCGATCGCGATTGGGCGTTTCAGCTTGGGCGTGAGCAATGCCTGGTCGCAGCACGGCAAAGCATAAGGCACTTACCATAAGCGTGAGCGCGACACGATTTATGGACGCACCGCTTTTTCTGTGTTGCCATGCGCGCCAAAATAGATGATGCGGATCCCAATTGTGTATCATGTGTTTATGCATACTTCTCTCCTAAAGAAATAGTGTGAAGACTGTGGTTGAATGAAAGTCGACAGGTTAAACATTAGCTCAACCGCAGTAAGCCGATTTTACGGATAGATTCTAATATATCAGAGGCTTATTGCCTTATCTTTGCGCTTTGGTTAAGATCTCGCAACAATGGATAGCATCTTGTCACGATTGGGGCCGCGCTCGCGGACCACCAAGCAAGAATAGCACGCCGACCTGGCAACTTTTATGTCAAGCTTGCGTACGTCCTGTTGTAGGGATTATGACCTGTTGTAGGGATTATGACCTGTTGTAGAGATTATGACCTGTTGTAGGGATTATGTCCTGTTGTATAGACTTAGACGTAAGCGGCAGATTCAGCACAATCCACTTGCACCGCTAAACCTTAATTTTTCCATAAAAGCCTATTATGCTTTACACTAGGGACGCAAGGGTAACTTTACCGATTTATGTGTTTTGCCTAGATCATTTGATACCTTTACCCCATCGCAGCCCCACTGCACCCACCCGTTTTGGATAATCGTTTCTATATACCTGGTATGTTCATTTACATATAGAGCGCTACGATTCTTCGTTTATATCCCGCTCAAAATCCTATTTGGTCTAAATTGTAAAGTTGTTTTCCTTTAAAGATAGCTTTGACAGTTTATTGTAATAATTACAGTACACTTACGCCCATCAAAGTATTGCATAACATGATACAATCACAATGGGAATTGTATGTTAAGTTTTGTTAAAGCCGGAGGAAGTTCATGTCGTTACGGAAATTGATCGGTATCAGCATATTGATGTTGAGCTGTATTGTGCTATTGGGCAAGTCTCAACAGCCGCGGTTCCATGTCTATGTGGATGCAGTGCTGTATGACGCACAAGATCAATGGCTGTCTGTCATTGTGACTGGGCGCGATGCAGGGTCGGCCAGCCAGGCAGTGCGCATGGTAGAGGGCCAGGTCCAAAGCGATCTGTGGCTGATTGATGCCGTTGCCGCCAAGATTCCGGCGAACGCACTGGACAAACTAGCAACCGATCCTACTTTGGTTTCCATCATTCATAATCGCCGCGTTACGGCGGCGGTGGCTCCTGTAAATGACATTACACCAACGACTGACCCCGAGGTGTGGAGTGTGCAGAATCCGGTTGCGGCTTCCGTGCGCGCCGATAAAGTGCATCAACAAGTGAAAGATGAAAAAGCCATAACCGGGCGCGGCATCACAATTGCCCTGATTGATAGCGGCGTCACCTTCAATGAGGACGTGATCAACGACTTAGGGGTGTCGTCAGCTGAACATTTTGCCGGCCAGGTGGACTTTGTGGATAACGGCATTTGTAAGCAGGTAGACGTCAACTCTGAGCAGAAAAATGGCTATTGCCGCAGCAATGAGAAGAGCAGTAAGGATGATTTTGGGCACGGCACTCATATTGCCAGCATCATCATGAACCGTTATCACTATATGGATAATGGAAATCTGAGCTGGATAGGCGTAGCGCCCGATTCAAAGATTTTGAGCGTACGTGTACTCAATGAAAACGGCAGCGGCAGCTATGTGGACGTCATTGAAGGGCTGCAATATGTTATAGAAAATAAAGATGCCCTTGGCATCCGCATTGTCAATCTGAGCTTGGTGGCGGAACCGGGCGTGCCCTATTTTGTGGATCCGGTAAATCAGGCCGTGGAAGGGGTTTGGGCGTCAGGCATTGTGGTGTTGGCTGCCGCCGGTAATGTTGGCCCTTCCCCTCAGTCTATATCGGTTCCCGGGAACGACCCATACATCATCACCGTGGGGGCGCTGGACACAAATGGCACCAGCGACTGGAGTGACGACTTTATCCCCGAATGGTCTTCGGCTGGTCCAACCTTTGATGGTTTTGCCAAGCCCGATGTGGTAGCGCCCGGCGCCAATATTGTCGCCTATATGTACTATCATGATGATATTACCAAGGGGAAATCGCCGGCAAAATTGGTTAAAAATCATCCTGACCATTTGTCGAACCCCAATAAGGAATTTTATCGCCTGAGCGGCACCAGCATGGCGACCGGCGTGGCTTCTGGGGTGGTCGCGCTGATGTTGCAGCAGGATGGCAGCTTAACCCCAGATGAGGTGAAGTACCGCTTAATGTATACGGCGCATGCTTCGGTGACTGCCGAAGGTGAACTGGCCTACAGTGTATTCCAGCAGGGCAGCGGTCGTATTTCGGCGCTTGATGCCGTGAATGGAACTGTGGACGGTCAATCGGCGCCCAAGGAAAAAGCCAATACTGGGCTGAATATTGAAAAGGAATTGGCGCATAAGTGGCAAAGCAGCAGCGACCAGGCGCCAAGTGATAAGATTGATAGCGATGGCGACGGGATTCCCAATGATCCTCAGTTTACCGCCCTCGCCGCGGCGCAAGCCCCCAGCGTGAACGGTGCAAACGAGATCTTTTTGCCCGTGGCGCACAACAATTCCAACAGCGTTGATACTGTGAGCCCCAACTTTACCGACATGGCGGCTGAGTTGCCCAGCAGCGATGAAATGCCCGCTGCGCCAGCGCTGGCCGCTAATGTGGTACAAGCGGCCAATGTGGATGCGTGCAGCACCTATATTTACTTTAATAATAAAAGCAGCCAGACGATTGTGGTGTACTGGAAGAGTAATTCTGGCCAGGAGGTAAAATATTACACGTTGAAATCTGGGGGGGCTTATTGGCAGCAATCCTATTATGGCAACGATTGGCGAATGCGCACCAGTGATGGCGCGCTTGTCAAAGAATACGAATTAAAGAGTTGCATCACGCAGCAAGTGGTGATTAGCAACAGCGACATTGCACAGCCCACGCCCACCGCGACGCCAACTTATACACCTACGTCTGCGGCCACCGCTACAGCCGCAGCCACAGCCACGGCGACATCGTCGAACAGCGGCGCCTCTGGTTTTACATCATCGCTGGTTGTGGAGCATAGCCAAAAGTGTCTGTATACAGACGAATACCGTTACTCAGAGTATGGCTTGCAGATGATCCAGTTTACCTGCAATGGTTCGACCAATCAGCAGTTTGAATTTAAACCAGTGAGTGGTTTGGCCAATACCTACTCGATTGTCAATAAGCGCAGCGGCCTCTGTTTGGATATATCCGGCGGTTCAAAAGAAAATGCGACATCTTTGATCCAATGGGTCTGTCATGGTGGGTTGAATCAGCAATTCCGCTTGGCGCCTGTTTCGGACAGTAACAACGTTTTTACTTTGGCTAACGTAAATAGCAACAAATGTATTGATATCAAAGGTGGTTCCACCGACGATTGGATTTGGGCCATTCAGTGGGATTGTCATACGGGCGCCAATCAGCAGTGGCGAATTGAGAATTATGTGGCGGCGACTACGCCTACCCCTTCTCCAACCGCCACCATACCCCCAACCGCCACGCCGCAGCCTACATCAGCGGCGGCAACGCCCACGGCCACATCAACGGCGGTCACGGTTAAGAAGGACACGCTGACCCAGAGTTACAAGGCGACTATCGTGGGTGGAGGCATAGCCAGTGAAGGTGTGGGTCTGCGCCCGGCACTGGGCGGCAATCAGCCCGGTTCGATTGTCATCAACTCTATCCCCAGCAATGGCAAAGTTGAACGTGCATTCTTGTATATCGTTCAAATTAGTAAAGGCGAGGCGGTCGATACCACCTTTACCTTTAACAATGTGAATGTAACGGGACAGGTCATTGGCCAAGTTGGAGATTCCTGTTGGGGGTATAGCGCAAACTATACAGTGCGCGCCGATGTAACTAACTACGTTACGGGTAACGGCACTTACTGGATCAAGGATTTGCAGACTTCCAGCTCGCTTGAACCCCAAGGCGCCAGTTTGGTTGTCGTCTATAGGCTCCCTTCGGCCAAGACGGCGACAACCATTGTGATCAACGATGGGGCTGATCTGAAGATGAGTGGTCAATTTGGCGCTTCCAACGCGGTAGTGACCACATTTGACGGTTTTGCTCTTAGCCAGGGTCCGCTGGCTGCGTATCTGCATGTAGCCGCCGGTGATGCGCAGGGCAATCGAACGGAGGGCCCGCTTTTCTTTAATGATAGAGGAGTGGTGCGAGCAGACGCGTTTAATGAATATGACGGACCAGGTTGGAATGACAAGACAGTCAATGTGACTGCTTTGATTGAAGGCGGAGACAGCAGCGCTGTTATGCGTATGGATGCTGACGGCACCGATTGTTTGGTTTTCCCGTATGCCGCCTTGACGCTGGAAGCGCCGTATAGTGGTGGCGATCTGGATGATGACAACGACGGCGTGCCCGATGCCATTGAAAATGCCGGTCTGGAGGATCGCGACACAGATGGTGATTCGATCCCCAATCGGCTGGATCTAGACAGTGATAATGATGGCATTTTTGATATTGCCGAGAGTGGTCTATCCGCGGCTCTCATCGCCAGCCTGGATACGGACGGCAATGGACAGATTGATCCTGGTAATAATGTAGGAGCCAATGGCTTGGCCGATGTATTGGAAACTGCGGCTGATAGTGGGAAGCTAAACTATAAACTGATTGACAGTGATGGCGATGGCCTCCTGGATCTGCATGCCAACAATTTCCACTTTGAGGGCCCTGTGCAAGCTGTGTATAGCGACGATGGCACGGTTCTGCTCTATTTTATTAATGACCCGGCTGATAGCGGTGTGATTGTCTTGGGCGCCGAACTGGTCAAGGGACATACGTGGCTAAATCTCGAAACGCTGAACATACTCAGCGTATCGTTTGATACGCTGGAATTGTCCCTCTCTAATGAGGTGATTTGGTCGGGTGGACGGGCGTGGTCTGGTGCACGGGCTTGGTCGGTCGGACGGGCGTGGTCTGGTGCACGGGCTTGGTCTGGTGGACGCGCTTGGCTGGTCTGGTGGATTGGCAGGCTTGGTCTGGGACTATAGCCCAGATAAATACCGTCAACATTCAGACCTCTGTGGCATCCGTTTTGGGATGGCGGACGCAGAGGCGCAAGCGATGGCATCCATGCGCACCAATGACGGCTTTGATAATGGGTCGCCCAACGATGCCGCGCTCACCACTGATGGTGAGGCAAACTCAGTCTACTATTTCCCGCTGTATGCCGATATAGACGACATTATCAATGAACCAGCTGAACAGGTGGAAGCCCCGAAACTCGAGGGTCTTGATAAAGCCATATTCTTGCCACTTGTAAAGCGAAATTGATAGGGCCTACCAGGAAGAATGTATAGTCAGTACACCGCAACGGTGTTGGCGAAATAAGCATCGGTCTCAATGGTTGAATCCGACACTATCTTTGCGATAGCGCTCTACTGCTAGTACGTTGATGATGCAATTTGAGTACTGATATCCCAGAAGTTCGACTTCTCCAGAAGTCGAACTTCTATCCGTGTTAATTTATCAATCTGCAAATAGTACGTTGATGATGCAATTTGTCAGCGTACTATGCCCTACTATTATCTACGCAATGTCATTTAGGTAAGGCCGCTTCCAGTGCGACGCACGGTATACCACTCGAATGCGAGGACCATAATGGCGGACACCGTGCGGCGCACTTTTCGCTCACTTACTGACATTGAGTATCTATTTACCGATATTGCTACCCATATCTGCCGGTAGCATATGGGCTGAAAGCGCAATTGAGTGGGCAGAAGAATTAAACTCATTTTGTAGATAAGAAATTTGTCTACTAGGATTCCGTAAGTTAGGATAAAGGATATCACCAATTATAAGCACATCTGTTTTAGTGATGGAAAGTGATGATAGTTAATCGCAAAACCCTTTATCGATATTATCTAGTTGCCGTAAGCTGTACTGGCATTATATTGACAATGTGGGGGCTGGTAGATTTATCTACATACCAGCCCCTTTTGCATTTCTTCTTATTCATTATCTTGGCCGGCGTATCGGCATCGGCGACGACTTCAATGGCGGTGTCGGAACAAGCGGGCGTGACTTACCTAATCGGGCCGCCGTCAGCATAGCGGCCATTCCTTTTCGGGGTTGAAGCGGGCATTTTAATAACGTCGATTTCCGATCTGGTTCTATGGCTGATAAAACCTACAAATAAGCAGACGTGGAAGAAAAGTTGGTCGCAACTTGCTTTTAATGTTGGTATGCATGGCATATCCACACTTGTCGCCGGAGAAGTTCTGCTGTTGCTCCAGACATGGTGGGGAGCTGAATGGATTCTGGGCTATATTGTGCCCTGGTTTATTGCAGCCTATATTTTGAAGAATTAAATTTCTGGCTGCTGGCTATCATCTTGCGCTTACAACACGGCACAGAATTTAATCCGGTTCAGATGTGGAAGGAAGATTATTGGGCAACCCAGATTGGTGTATTGGTTACCGGTGTGGGGAGCGCAATGCTGGCTTTGCCTCATGGAATTATGACTGGGTTGGCATTGTTATTTTCTTTCTGCCTATTGTGCTCTCGGCCTACGCCTTCCGGCTATATGTGCGCCAGATGCAGTCTCACCTGGACAATTTGGAACAGATTGTGCTGAACGCACAAAAGAGCTGGCCGAACGCGGAGGAAGTGGCCGAGTCTGAACCGCCAAAAGGATGCTTTTCTGGCCGTTTTGAGCCATGATATGATTACCCTCTCACCAGCATTCAGATGTATGCCGAGTTTTTGATTGAAGAGCCAGAAGCCGCAATGGAGAATCCGCATCTGGCCCACATCATGCTGCGCAGTCAACAGACCGTTTATAATCTGGTGCGAAATATTGTGGATCTGGAAAAGCTCAATTCGGGTGACTCGTTGTCCTATAAGAAAACGAGCTGCGATTTGACGCAGATTGTATGCGAGGCTGCTGAAATTGTGGGGGCTGAAGCCAGAGATAAAGAAATCGAGCTGATTTATTACCCCAATCCTGAGTCAATTATGGTCGAGGCCGATTATCAGCAATTGCAGCGCGTATTTCTCAATTTGACCTCCAACGCCGTCAAGTATACACCAGCAAATGGTAAGGTGGATATTGTTACAGAAACCATCGATGATCGTGCTGAGGTCATTATTCAAGATAATGGATATGGTATTGCCGCAGAAGAATTGCCCATATATTTGACAGATTCCGCAGAGTGGATAAACTCAAAGATAAAGCGGTAGGAACTGGACTGGGGCTAGCAATTGTGAAAGCATTAATTGAGGAGCACGGCGGGACAATCGATGTGGAAAGCACCGTCGGCGTTGGCACCAAGTTTTCTGTACATCTTCCTCTGCACGGGTAGTTGTGGAGCATGAATGTTAATTTTGAAGAAAGGATTTCAAACTTGCTCATTCTCCAGATATTCGGGTACGATCTCGTTGGGGAGATGACTTGGTGATGAATGGCAAAAGATTCTTGTGATTGATGACGATGTAAATTTATGTCAAATTGTAAAGTTTGCATTTGGTCGGCACGGCGCCGATGTCGTAGTGGCGTGATGGGCGTGAAGGATTACAAAACTTTACCAGCATCGGCCGGATCTGGTCATTTTGATATTCGCATGCCCGATATGGACGGCTGGGAAACATGTCGACAGATTCGCCTTGTCTCCAGCGTACCGATTATCATGCTGACCAACGTGAATCGCGATGAAGAGGTGGTGCGCGCTCTGGACCACGGCGCCGATGATTTTGTCACCAAACCATTTAGCCAAGAGGTATTGATTGCTCGCGCTCGTGCCGTATTGCGCCGTGGTGATTTGGCCGAAGAGGAACAATCGCCCCTTCAGTTTCAAGATGACCACCTATTAATTGATCTGGACAAACGTCAAATCTATGTTGAAGGTGAACCTGTACGGCTAACGGCTACCGAATATCGGTTGCTTTCTTATCTGTTGCGCAATGCCAATCAGGTGTTGACTTATGATGCAATTTTGAAAAATGTGTGGGGCGCCGAATACAAAGATAGCGTTGAGTATGTGCATGTTTATCTTTCGCATCTGCGCCGTAAAATTGAAAAAGAGCCGCGTAATCCCCAGTATCTGTTAACAGAACACAGCGTAGGCTACCGTTTTCAATGGATTTAATAGCGCATCGGTAAATTTGTAGGACTTCCGCAAGCCTAATTGTCTGGCCGCTTAATTTTTAGAAATCCCGTATGATTTTTGCGATTAAGCGTCGAAAGTCGTGTACCAAGGCGTGCGATAATTGAGAATTGGTTCCGAATGTGACACGCCTTAATCACCTTTTCAGACAGCTTCTAAGAATTCACTGTTCGCGGCACTAGAGTAAGAATCGCCGTGTAAAAGATCGTCTTTTGCCTGGCGATCCGCAGGCGCTGCGTAAGTCGTGATTTGGCTGTGTCGCCATTATACAAGCCCTAAAGAAGGTTAAGCTACGGTTATCGTAAGCTCAACCTTCTTTTTTTTAGAAATTTTTAAGCATTATTAAGGATAATATATACAGCTTTATGGTATCCTAATGTAGATGTCGAATATCTTCTATAGAACCACTTCGCCACCGCCGGCCATAGGATACAAAGATGAAAATTTTAATCGTCGATGACGAAAAATTAATCCTTGACATTTTTGAAGAATATCTTGAAATATGCGGCCACGTATCTGTAACTGCACAAAATGGACGTCAGGCGCTCGATTTTTATCTGGAAGACCCAGATGGTTTTGATATAGTTGTAACTGATATCAATATGCCCATTATCGATGGTATTGAACTGGCCTATCGCATCCGTGCTGTGCGGCTCCAAACGCCGATTATTTTTGTCAGCGGACGTTTAGAGGCCGATATGTGGGATGATATTAATCAGCTGCAACCTTGTGAGTGGTTGAAAAAACCATTCCCGCTGGAGCAACTTGGTCAGCTCATTGACTCTTGGCAGGCGCGCCGGTTTGAAAAGACAGCGCGCCTGAAAACCGCTGCATGAGTCTGCAACGGCTGGATAAAGCGCCATCTTTTCCCCATTAAAAAACAGGGGGCATGTTAAATCAACATGCCCCCTGTTGGAACCCCACAAACGCAAAGTTTCTCTACGCTTCTAGCACTTCCATGGCCGAAATATAAATCTCGCCGTTCACAGCATCTACTACAATGCGCTCGCCGTCGAAAATCTTGCCTTCCAAGATTTGTACGGCCAGCGGATCGGCAATTTTTTGCTGCAATACGCGCTTGAGTGGGCGCGCCCCAAATGCCGCATCGTACCCCTCTTCGATGATTAGATTCTTGGCCGCATCGGTCAGCTCCAGCGTCAAATGGCGCTCGCTGAGCCGCTGCCGCAGATGGTCGATCTGAATCTCAATAATCTCACGCAGCTGCTCTTTGCGCAGACCATGGAACACAATTGTATCATCAATGCGATTTAGGAATTCAGGGCGGAAGTGTTCGCGCAGCACCTGCTGCACCCGCTCCTCCACCGCCTCATCAATGCCCGCCACATCCAAAATGTATTGGCTGCCCAAGTTGCTGGTCATAATAATGACCGTGTTGCGGAAGTCAACTGTGCGCCCTTGCGAATCGGTCAGGCGCCCATCGTCCAACACTTGCAGCAGCACATTGAAAACTTCGGGATGCGCCTTCTCAATCTCATCGAAAAGCACAACGCTATAGGGCCGGCGCCGCACCGCTTCGGTGAGCTGACCGCCTTGGTCATAACCTACGTAGCCTGGAGGCGCACCGATCAGGCGGGCAACCGTGTGCCGCTCCTGATACTCACTCATGTCGATGCGCACCATATTGCTTTCATCATCAAACAGAAAGCTGGCCAGCGAACGCGCCAGTTCGGTTTTGCCGACGCCGGTTGGCCCCAAGAAAATAAAGCTGCCCAGCGGTCGATTGGGATCCTGCAAGCCGGCCCGGCTGCGCCGAATGGCGGAAGCCACGGCGCGCACCGCTTCATCTTGGCCCACCACGCGCTTGTGCAGCTCGTCTTCCAGCCGCAGCAGCTTTTCGCGTTCGCCTTCCATTAAGCGGGAAACCGGCACGCCCGTCCACTTGCTCACCACATTGCTAATTTCCTCGGCATCCACTTCTTCTTTGAGCAGCGCGCCATCTTGCTGCAGCTGGCGCACACGGCTTTCGGCCTGCTTTAGCTCGCCTTCCAGCTCATTCATTTTGCCATAGCGCAATTCGGCGGCCTTCTGTAAATCATAGGCGCGCTCGGCGCGCTCGATCTCAATACGTGCACCATCCATCTCTTCTTTTAGATGTTGCACCTGCACAATGGCATCTTTTTCAGCCTGCCAACGGGAAGCCAGCTCCGCGCTCTCTTCCTTGAGATCGGCCAGCTCTTGCTCTAACGCGGCCAGGCGCTCTTTGCTGGCGTCGTCCTTTTCCTTTTTGAGCGCCTCGCGTTCAATTTCCAACTGCATAACCTGGCGATCGATCTCGTCCAGCTCTTGCGGCTTGGAATCAATTTGCATGCGCAAGCGGCTGGCCGCCTCGTCGATCAAGTCAATGGCTTTATCGGGCAGGAAGCGGTCGGTAATATAGCGGTTGCTTAAGGTGGCCGCCGCAATCACCGCCCCGTCCGTAATGCGTACGCCGTGGTGAACTTCATAGCGCTCCTTCAACCCGCGCAGAATGCTGATGGTGTCCTCAACGCTTGGCTCGTCCACATAGACGGGCTGGAAGCGGCGCTCCAACGCGGCGTCTTTTTCAATGTGCTGGCGATATTCATCCAGCGTGGTGGCGCCAATGGTGTGCAGTTCGCCACGCGCCAGCATGGGCTTGAGCATGTTGCCGGCATCCATGGCGCCTTCGGCTTTTCCCGCGCCCACCAACGTATGCATCTCGTCAATAAAGAGCAGAATTTCACCCTCGGCCGCTTTGATCTCTTGCAGCACGGCTTTGAGCCGCTCTTCAAATTCGCCGCGATATTTGGCCCCGGCCACCAGCGCGCCCAGATCGAGCGATACGACGCGCTTGTCACGCAGGCCGGTTGGTACGTCGCCGTTGACAATGCGCTGGGCCAGCCCTTCGGCAATGGCGGTTTTACCCACGCCCGGCTCACCAATGAGCACCGGGTTGTTTTTGGTGCGCCGGCTCAAAATTTGGATGACGCGCCGAATCTCTTCATCGCGGCCAATGACTGGATCCAGCTTGCCTTTGCGCGCTTCCTCGGTCAGGTCGCGGCCATATTTGGAAAGCGCCTCGTATTGGCTTTCCGGGTTGTCTGTGGTGACGCGCTGATTGCCGCGCACGCTGGCCAACGCCTGCATAATGCCATTGTAGCTGACGCCATGGCGCTCCAGCAGCTTCTGAATGGCGCCTCCCTTAGAGGCCATGGCCATGAGCAAGTGCTCTGTGGACGTGTATTCATCACGCATGGCTTTGGCAATGTCGTCCGCCTCGCGCAGAATGGCGCCCAGTTCGTTGCTGGTGCGCACCTGGGTACCGGCGCCGGTCGCGCGCGGTTTGCCATTTAGCGCCTGTTGCACGCTGTTGAGCAGCAGGTTGGGATCCACACCTATTTTGTTTATGACCGCCGGCGCCACACCACCCTCTTGCTGCAACAGGGCGGCTAGCAAATGTTCCGGCTCTAAAGAGGCGTGGTTCTGTTCTTCGGCAAGGCTTTGGGCTTCCAGCAGCGCCTCCTGTGCCTTGCGAGTCAATTTATCTACACGCATATTTCATCGTCTCCATTATAGATTTTAATAAGCCATAACGCTTCTCTAAAAATCTGTATCTTCTGATCTTTAAGGTTTTATGTATTATTATTTACTATTTTACCTCGAGACTGTATGAAACACGTTGGCACAATGTCAGTATTTCGTTTGCCCTGCCCTTTTTCTTTTACGGCGCGTTTAGGTCACGCTGAAACCGCCATCCACCACAAAATTAGCGCCATTGGCGTAGCTGGCCGCCGCCGTAGATAGAAACGTAATAAAGGGGGCAATGTCTTCGGGTTTGCCTAGCCGCCCCAGGGGAATCAGCGTTGAGAAACGTTCAGCGCGCCCGGCTGCATCGGGGTGAATGTCGTGGTTGGGTGTGCGTTCCAGCGCGCCGGGGCTGACCGCATTGCAGCGGATGCCATATTTGCCATAGTGGACCGCAATGTAGCGCGTCAGCCCGAGCAGCCCATGTTTGCCCGCCATGTATGCTGGGTTGTGCGAGCGCCCGCTCAGCGCCGTCACCGAAGCCACAATGACGATAACGCCGCCATCGCCCTGCTGCATAAACTGGGCCAGCCCGGCTCTACAGGTTAAATAGACGCCGCGATAGTTTACGTTATGGGTTTTGTCCCACACTTCTTCGGGCAGCTCATGTAGATTCACATCTTGCGTGTGCAGTTGAATGCCCGCATTGGGCACCAGAATATCCAACCGGCCAAAGCGCGCAACGGTCTGCGCGACCGCACTCTCTATTTGAGCGGCTGCGGATACATCGGTAGGAATGGCCAAGGCTGCATGGCCCGCACTGGTCAGCTCTGCCGCAACCGCCTGTACTGCCTCTGCGGGAATGCCGGCGATGGCGACGCGCGCGCCCTCGGCGGCCATTAGCCGCGCCGTGGCCGCGCCAATGCCGGTGCCGGCCCCGGTGATCAGAGCTACTTTGTCTTTGAGGTTCATGATATCTTTGAGGTTCATGATGATGCTCCTACTTCAGCCTCAATCCCGGCCCGATAGAGCGCCGTGAGCCGTTGCGTCATGGCGCCCAATTGACCGTTGCCAATGGTGCGCCCATCTACGCTAATCACCGGCGTTAACCCGCCAAAGGTGCCGGTCACAAAGGCCTCATCGGCATCATACACGTCGGTCAGCGAAAAGTTTTTTTCATAGACTGGGATGCCGGCCCGGCGACCCAGCGTAATCACCATGCCGCGCGTGATGCCGTTCATGCAATATTGGCCGGTAGAGGTCCATACTTCCTGGCCGCGCACAATAAAAAAGTTGGTGGCGTTGCAGGTGCTCACAAAACCGTGAATGTCCAGCATGAGCGCTTCATCCGCCCCTGCCTCCAGCGCCTGAATCAGCGCGATAACCTCATGCAGCTTGGAATGGCAGTTGAGCCGCGGGTCCAAATAGTCCGGCGAGCCGCGGCGCACGGTGGATGTAAAGAGGCGCACGCCGGTCGCCGTCACTTCTGGGTTGGCCGCTTTGTGTTCGGCAATAATGACAATGGTGGGTTTGCTAATGGTCAGACGTGGATCTTGCGACGGCGTCTTTTTGATGCCGCGCGTGATCATCAGCCGCACGTGCACGTTGTCATCCATCTGGTTGGCCTCTACAGTTTGGTGCAGCGCATTGATCAGCTCTTGGCGCGTCAGGCCAATATCCATGCCAATGGCTTTGGCGCCTTGAAAAAGTCGATCCATGTGCTGGTCTAAAAAGACAAAGACGCCGTGATGCAGCCGTACGCCTTCCCAAACGCCATCGCCGACCAGATAGCCGCTGTCGAACACGGAGATTTTGGCGTCGGCGCGGGGGACCATCTCCCCGTTGATGTAGATCAACACCTGTTCATTGCGCACATCGGGCAGCGCGTCGTGGGTTCCTCGGATCATGAATTCTCCATTCAGATTTTTGTCGTTGAGTGTGAATGTAATTCTTGTTTGATTACAGGGGAAAGTATAAATACAAACGACCGGCGCCAGATTGACGCCGGTCGTTTTTTAGGCCAACAATGTCGCCACCACTTCCTCTAGGGTTGGTGCTTCGCTATCCTTAAAGCCAGCCAACATGTGATAGAGTTCTGCCGCGCCCTCGTGGAAGCCACCGGGCAAACCGGCTGCCTGGAAGGTGGCGGCAATTTCGCGCATTTCGCCTTCAAACCGCCATGCTTTGGGTGCGCTACCGCGCGCCGCGCCCTTGGCGCGGTCGGCCAGCCCCGGTTGCGAAATCTCCCACTCTTCGCGCAGTGCTTCATTCACGCCTTGGGCCTTGGCCAGCGCACAGATGGCCAGCAGCAGCGCCGATGAGCCTTTGGTATAGGCGGCGTAGCACATTTTCAAAGCAGATGCCGCGCCGGGCTGCTCGCCAATGGCAATGGCATGCAGCGGGCTGCGGTCAAAGCATTGGGCAATTTGATCTGCCCGTTCGCCCGATAAATAGAGGCGCGTCGTGCCGGCTTGGCGCGCCGGCGGGCCAATAATACCGCCGTCTACAAAGGAAGCCCCAGCGGCCTCCACCACTTCTTGCACGGCGTGCGCCGTGGCCGGTGAAACGGCATTGGCATCTACATAAATGCCGCTAAAACCGGCATCGGCAACCGATTGCGCCAGTTCGAGCGCGGCATGGGGTGGGCAAACCGAAAGAATCACGTCGCTCCACTGCACCAATGCATCGACTGACTTGAGATCTTCAAAAGGGTGTGCCGCCGCCCGTTCCCGCGTGGCTTCGCTGCGCCCATTGGATGCCCAGCCCACCGGCGAACCATCCACTAAGGCCGCCGCGCCAATCGTGACACCCATGGCGCCAGGGTGCAGCAATCCAATTTTGAGATTGGTCATGAATTTCTCCTATGGTTGTAAACGAGTCTATTTGACTCGAGAATTATTTTGTCGCTTCTTCACTCCCCAAATTTACCGTCATGCCGGATGGCTCCATGCGCGCCTCAACTGCCCGCGTGTTGACCAAGTCTGGCCGCGACGCACCCGCAATCGATACGCTGCGCGCGGCAGATGGCAGCACCCACGGCGGCAGGATTACAAAACTGGGCGGGAGATAGGGGAGTGGATCAATAAAGCCGCCCCAACCATCATTTTCTGCAAAGGGGTTATCCGCAATGGCAAAATGCAAATGCGGACCGCTGCTGGCTCCCGTATTGCCCGATGCGCCAAGCGAGTCGCCGCGGCGCACGCTTTGGCCTTTGCTCACGGCTGCGCTATTTAGATGTGCATAGATCGAGCGCCCCCAAGAGTGGATCAACATGACGTGAATGCCAAAGCCGTTGGGGTCGTTGGCCACAAAGAGCACTTGCCCATTATCGGTGGCGACAACATTGGTGCCCACCGGCGTCAGAAAATCGATGCCGTTATGGCCGCGCAGCGGTACACCGCCGGGGCGAAACTGACTGTAAAAATCGGGGCGCTCGCCCCAGAGCTGGGCAATGCCAAAGGGGCGTTCGGTCGGCGCCCCCAAATAGATATTGGAGGCCTGGTTGGGAATATCGGTGCCGGGCAGCTTTGCCGCACGCGTCAAGAGCTTGACGCCGTCAACCGCCTCCGCCACCCAGCCAATAATTTCGCCAGTTGCCGCAATGCCGCCCACGTTCCACCAGGTTAAATTGTCGGCCTGTTTGGGACCGTCAATAATATTGAGCGTAGTGCGCTGGGCAAATTCGCCCAGAATATCGCCCGCCGGCTTGTTATTGATGCCGGCGGTTTGGCGCACGCGCACGGCCGTGGCGGCCACCACCAGATCGTCTTTGGCAAAGGCGCCGCTGGTAGAGCCGCCCGTGCCGCCGCCGGTTGTTGGCGGGGGCGCCGTGGTGGGCTCCATCAGCGTGGCGCCTGTGGGCGCGGTGTCGGCCATCCAGCCGCTCACGTTGACGCCATCCACATTGCGCGTCTGCACTTGCCACCAGACCAGCTGATCGGCGGCCTGCGGGCCACCCAGAATGGCGCCGGGTGTGTTTTGCCAGATGTCCGCCACCACATCGCTGTCGGGCTTGTTTTTATAGCCAACGGTGCGTCGCAGGCGTACAAATTCAACCGTCTTAAAGCTGTCGCCCGCTTTGAATTTGGTCGAAATGGGCGTGCCGCCGGTAGGCGGTGGCGTCACGCCGCCCGCCGATTCCAGAAGCTGTGCGCCCACCGAGGTGGCTTCAGCCATCCAGCCTGTGTACGATTGCCCGTTCACTGTGACCTGCACCTGCCACCAGGTGAGCCCGTCGGCGCTTTGCGGCCCAGCCTGTACGCGGCCGGTTGTACCCGCCGGCACGTCGATGACCACGTCGCTATCCGGCTTGTTGAGGAACCCAGTGGTGCGGCGCATGCGCACCACGGTGGTGGTGCGCACCGATTCACCAATCTGAAAGCGACCGCCCGTCTCGCCACGCGCATCGCCGGCGCCATCCTCCACGGGCGGCGCGGCGCTGGCTGTTTTTTGCAACAGCTGGGTATTGTTCACGGCTTGCGCCATCCAGCCCGTTACCGCGGCGCCGGCACTGTTGCGGGAGGCAACTTGCCACCAGATGAGACCGTCTTTGCTGGAAGGGCCACTGACAATCTTTCCCTCGGCGCCCGTGGGAATGTCCGCCATAACGTCGCTGGCGCTTTTGCCGATGTAGCCCGGCGTGCGGCGCATGCGCACCACGGTAAGCGTTTTGACCGTATCGCCCGCCTGCCAGCCATCGGTGACGGCTTGGATGCTTACACTTTCTGCAACGTCGCTGGCCGCGTCACGGATGGCAGTGCTCATGGCGGCGCTCTTGGTGATCTGGTCGCTTGCGGCTTCGGGCGCAATGGAAGCGCTCTGGGCCGTTGCCACTTTCACCATGAGCGTTTGCCCATTGGCAGTTTCGGCCATCCAGCCCGTTTGCTGCTGTCCATTGACGGTGGCCTTTACCAGCCACCAGGTCAATGCGTCGGCGCTTTGGGGACCGGCTTGCACCACCACATTGGTATTGGCTGGTACGTTGGTAATCGTGTCGCTGGCTGGCTTATTCAGATAGCCGGGGGTGCGCCGCAGGCGGACGACCGTGGTGGTGCGCGCCGCATCACCAATGGCAAAGGCGCCGCCCGTATCGCGGGAATCATCGCTACTTACCTTGGCAAGCAGCTCCTTGCCGCTTACGGATTCGGCCATCCAGCCGCTGACGGTGCTGCTGCCGCTGGCGGTTTGCACCTGCCACCAAGTTAGATCGTCCTTGCTTTCAGGACCGGCAACCACGCGGCCTTCGGTTCCAGCGGCCAGGCTGGTGATCACATCGCTGGCGGGCTTGTTTTTATAGCCGGTGGTGCGCCGCAGGTTGACGACATCCAGCGTGCGCACCGTGTCGCCAATGGCAAATTTGCCGGGAGCGACCGGCGGCGCCGTGCCGGTTACGGCCTCCAGCAGACGCGTCCCATTGGGCGCCACTTCGGCCATCCAGCCGGTGACGTTGGCGCCGCTTTCATCTACGCCGCGCACTTGCCACCAGGTCAACTCGTCTTGGCTTTGGGGGCCGCCAATGACGTCCACAACGCGGCCGGTTGGTATGTTGGCAATAATGTCGCCCACGGGCTTGTCACGATAGCCAGGTGTGCGTCGCATGTAAACAATATCGGCCGTGCGCGCCTGGCCTCCTACTTTGATGGCGCCGGTGCTGGGCGGCGGCGTGGCGCCGGATGAGCGCCAGCGATAGTCGTTTTGTAGGGCAGCTTTGAAATCATCGATTACGCCCTGCTTGCCTTGGATCACCCATTTGTCAAACGGTGGCCAGCGGTAGAGCACCAACGCGCGAATTTGCTGCGCGCCGGACTGTTTGTTCCAAGCATCAATTTCGCCATATGCACGCTGCACCCACTGGATATTGCGATTGTCCCAAGCCACATCTTCATCGGTTTCCGTAATGTAGACGGGCAGGCTGCGCATGTTGGTGGGGATGGCGTTCATAAAGTCGCGATAGGCGCGGAAATGGTAGTGGCGATCCTGATAGGGCGCATTCATCTTGGCTGTGGAGGTCACCAAATTGGGGTCGGCGCCGTGGGTATATGTATGCAGCGTAATGCCGTCGCAGCCGGTCGGCCCCAATAATTCCACTATGCGCTTGAAATAGCCGATCCAGTCGCCGCTATTTACATTCCAAGGCGCCACCGCCCCGATCAATACCTGGTCGTCGGCATGACCGGGCAGCGCATGAATGGCATCGCGGCAGAGCTTGTAACATTGCACATAAAGTTCGGGCGTAATCACTTCGCGCCCGTTGATCACTTCCAACGCGGCGGCTGCCGCCGAGCGCACAGTGGCCCCCGCAGCTTGCGGCGGGCTGGCCGCCGGCTGATTTAGCGCATCAAAGCGGCGGGGATCGCTGCGGTGAAGCGGATCATCAGTTTCGTTGGATGGTTCCACCAGCGGGCTTTCTACCGGAATCGGCGGATTGACGGGTGGTGTAGGTTTGGTCGGCGCGGCCGGCTGACCACCGCCAAAGAGCTGCTTTAGCCATTGGAGAAAGCGATCCCAAGCGCTGTTCTCTGCGGGCTCTGGCGTGGGCGCAGGCTGCGGTGAAGTAGTGGGGGACTGAACCGCCTCTTCGACGGCGGATTGCGCCGTGGCGCGGGCCGCGGCGCGCGTAGAACTGGCCGGTGGACGCTCCACTTCGTAATTCATCTCGTTGCCGATAATCCAGAGCTTGCAGCCCTGGCTGGCGCGTACGTAGTTGGCGCAGCGCTTGGCGAAATCGGCATATTGGGCGCTGTTGGGAATGGTGCCGCCCGGCTCGTAGCCGTTGTTGATGCGACACAAGATGCCTAGATTTTGGTTGCTCCAGGGCGTAAAATTTTTGCCACTGGTATCATTGGGGTCGCTGCCAATGGCTTCGGTAAAGACGAGCCAGCCCGGTTTACCGGCATCCAGCATATGTTGCTCGCCGCCCGGCTCATGGAGGCCGAAGATATATTCTGAGTCGAAGAGGGGTCGTGGCATGTGACGATCTCCTACATGTTGTAGCTGTGTGTTCTTTGTGAGGGTATTTCAAACAGTTACAGTACCCTATGGATTCTGGTCTGTCAAGCCCTCAAAAACTATGTTTACATTTCTGCAAGTCTACGATTTCCAGCAGAAGAGGCCGCGTGGAGAACTTCTCGGGTGGCGCCGACTGCCCAGCGCCCATAGCTGGTATTATGCGCACATATCAAATAGACAATGCGCGCCGTTTGTGGCAATATGCAGTTTTATGGTTGCGACTGGCGTCGCGCCTGTGGCGCGTTGTCTAACCGTCAGTAAGTTGAACTCCCTAAATGCGTTCTTGGTTCCTTTGTTGAGACCAAGGGCCACAGTAATAGAGCAGCAGACCAATATCCATTAAGAACCTATCCGTAAATTCGGTTGTGAATCATGCGCTGTCTCTGACAGATCGCTGGCACAGAGCATTTCCGGATAGACCCTAAGTCATCGTCAAGAAATTAGTTGGCGGCCAAACCTTTCAGGTCTCGCAGACCTGAAGGTTTAAATCGACAAGTGTTTCCTGAACAGTGACTAAGTAAGAATGCCATGAATAGAGGTGCAACAAAATGAGTGGGAATCAGAGCGATTCAGTTGTCAAAATGGCCATGATTGGCACGGGCGGCATGGCGCGACACCACACGCGGCGCATTTTGCAGCAGCAGGATACAACCAAGATGCATGTGGTGTGCGAGCCATCGGGTGAAGCGTACGAGACATTTTGCGAGCTGTTTGAGGAAGCAGGCGTGGAGCCGCCGCCCAATGAGCCGGAGCTGGCCAAGTTGCTAGACCGCTATGGCGATGAGCTGGATGCGGCTTTTATTATTACGCCACACGTCTATCATCACGATCATGCCAAGGCCTGTTTGGAAGCGGGGGTAGATGTGCTGCTAGAAAAGCCCATGGTGATGAATGGCGCCGAGGCGGAAAGCTTGATTGAGACGCGCGACCGCACGGGCCGGCTGCTGGTGGTCTCGTTTAACGGCAGCCTGTCGCCACAGGTGCGCACGGCGGTCAACATGCTGCGTTCCGGCGAGCTGGGCAACATCCTCAACGTCCACGCCACGGTGTGGCAAAATTGGAAGCTGGGCACCGCGGGCAAATGGCGCCAGGTGCCCGAAATTTCCGGCGGCGGCTTTATGTTCGATACGGGTGCGCATTTGCTCAATACGGTAGCGGACCTAGTGGGTGAGGACTTTGTCGAAGTGGCGGCGTGGCTCGATAATCGCGGCGCGCCGGTGGATATTTTGGGTACGGTCATGGCGCGCACGGCTTCCGGTGTTTTGGTGACGCTGAGCGGCTGTGGCGATGCCATCAAATCGTGTCATTCTGACGTACGCGTCTTTTGCGAAAAGGCCATTCTGCGCACTGGCGTTTGGGGAGAGACGCTGGAAATCTGGCGCGATGGCGCAGATGGCTTTGCGCCCTTGCCTACCCCGGCTTCACAGGGCCAATGGGAGCAGTTTTTGCGCGTGCGCAACGGTGAGATCGCCAATCCCTGCCCGCCGGAAGTGGGGCTGCGCATGGCGCGCTTTTGGGATGCCATTCAGGCGTCGGCGGCGCAGAATGGCCAGATGGTGCAGAGCGGGAATTGATGAATAAACAAAAAATATTTCTGGAGGAAAAACAATGAGTAACCCAATTCGTGTTACTATATGGAATGAATTTCGGCATGAAAAATCACATGAAGAAGTAAAAAAGATTTATCCCGACGGCATGCACGTTGTCATCGGCAATGCGCTGAAAGAGCGCGGCTTCGACGTGGGAACGGCCACGCTGGATGAGCCGGAACACGGGCTGACGCAAGCGGTGCTGGACGCCACCGATGTGCTGGTTTGGTGGGGCCACATGGCGCACCGCGAGGTGCAGGATGAGATTGTAGAGCGGGTACAGGAGCGGGTGCTGGCCGGCATGGGGCTGATCGTGCTGCATTCGGGGCACCACTCCAAAATTTTCAAGAAGCTCATGGGGACATCGTGCAGTTTGCGCTGGCGCGAAGCGGGCGAAAACGAACGCATTTGGGTGATCCAGCCCGGCCATCCCATTGCCGAGGGGCTGCCCGAATATATTGACATTCCGCAAGTGGAGATGTACGGCGAGCATTTTGACATCCCCACGCCGGACGAGCTGGTTTTTGTGAGCTGGTTCAAGGGCGGTGAGGTCTTCCGCAGCGGCTGCTGCTTCTTCCGCGGCAAGGGCAAAATCTTCTACTTTCGCCCCGGTCACGAGACGCACCCCATCTACTATCAAGCCGAAGTGCGGCAGGTGATTGCCAACGCTGCTCGCTGGGCTGCCCCCACGCCGGGCGCGCCCTTTGCCTACGCCGGCGGGCGGGCGATCAATGTGAAAGAGCCGCTGGAGAAGTTGGGCTAATACGACTTACGTAGCGCTCGTTGCTCGCCATGCGACAGCTGCATGGCTGACCCGGCAATTTGCCCTCTAATAGAGATCACCCTTAAACATGGCACAAATGGCCTCGAATAAAAATAATCTGCATTTGTGCCATGTTTAAATGGTTTGTCCATAAGCTTGCGTAAAGTGCTGACAAATACGGTTTTCGGCCATTTGGGTGGTTGACAATACGCCATTCGTCCGGTATACTCTACGAAAGTTTCGCAAATTCACCCAAGGATTTTACAGTGGAACCGATCTTCTCCATTAATATAGCTAGTAGTATAGCTAGCCTGGTACTTATTAGCATTATCGAGCTTCTGGTCGTAGTAGAGAACCAGAGGCTAATACCCGTTGGAGAAGAGGCGAAGCGCTAGGCACTTGCACAAGGTCACAACAGACCCTTCCCAACTGGGAAGGGTCTTTTTTTTATCATTAACTCTGGATAACGCGGATAGTATAGATGAGGGCAAAGCTATCGAAAATCTGTGCAAACTGGGGTTAAAAACTACTCTGATATGGAATTTTGTGGTAAAAATGATTGGCCCATTTTGGTCATTGCAAAAATAAATTATCTGGATGCCAAGGTTTTTGCAGCGGCTAAAGCGATTTCGGTGGATGGTGTTAATTTGAAATCGCCTTATTATTCACACAAGGAGTGCTCGACATGAATCATCCTAATCAGAACGGCGCCGCACCAGAGACGCCGATCCAGATGACTGGCGCACAAATGATTTGGGAAGCCATGGTGCGCGAGGGGGTGCGTACAGTTTTTGGTCATCCCGGCGGCGCCATTTTGCCGGCCTATGATGCGCTGACTCAGTATGAATTGGACGGCAAAATTCATCATGTGTTGGTGCGGCATGAGCAATGTGCCGGCCACATGGCGGATGGATATGCGCGTGTTACCGGTCGCGTGGGCGTCTGTGTGGCCACCAGCGGCCCTGGCGCCACCAACTTGGTTACTGGGCTGGCCACGGCCCAAATGGATAGCGTGCCCATTGTGGCCGTTACCGGCCAAGTGCCAACCAATCTGCTGGGGACAGACGCCTTTCAGGAATCGGACGTGGTGGGCGTGACGCAGCCAGTTTGTAAGCACAACTATCTGGTCACCGACGTCAACGAGTTGCCGCTGATCATGAAAGAGGCGTTTTATATTGCCCGCGAAGGACGTCCCGGCGTGGTCTTGGTGGACGTTTGTAAAGATGTGCAGAATGCGGTTGGTGAGTTCCGTTACGATATGGAAATCGATCTGCCCGGCTTTGAACCGTGGCCCGGCATCGATCGGGAAGCCATTGCCGACGCTGCCGAACTGATTAACCAGGCCGACCGGCCGCTGATTTTGGCCGGACATGGCATTCATCTATCCGGCATGAATGAAAAGCTGCTGGAATTAGTTGAGAAGGCCGGCATCCCCGTGGTGACCACGTTGCTGGGCGCCGGCAACATCCCCGAAAGTCATTCGCTGAGCCTCGGTATGGGCGGTATGCACGGCGAGGCCTATGCCAACAAAGCCATCCAAAGTTGTGATGTTCTAATTGCCATGGGGATGCGTTTTGATGACCGCATTACTGGCCGCTTGGATCGCTTTGCCAAACAGTCTAAGATCATCCACTTTGAGCTGGATAAAGCGGAAGTAGGCAAAAACGTGGTGCCGGATGTGGCCGTCATTGGCGACTTGGCCCAGTCGTTGCCGGCGTTGCTGCCGCTGATCCAGTCGCGTCGCCACGTATCCTGGATTGAGACGATTGACGAATGGCGCACCGATTCGAAAGAGAGCGATATCCTCAATTATGAGGTGGATGAGCTGATTCCGCCTTTTGTGATTCATCAGCTGTGGGAAGGCACCAAAAACACGCCTGAGCCGGCCATTGTGGTGACCGATGTGGGCCAACATCAGATGTGGGAAAGCCAATATTATACTCATAATTATGCTGGACAGTTGCTCACCAGCGGTGGCTTGGGCACCATGGGCTATGCGTTGCCGGCGGCTATCGGTGCACAGATGGCGCACCCCCACCGGTTGGTGTGGGCCGTGGCCGGAGACGGCGGCTTTCAAATGACGCTGCAAGAGCTGGCCGTGCTGGTACAAGAACCCAACTTGCCGGTGAAGATCGCCATTATCAACAATGGCTTTTTGGGCATGGTGCGCCAATGGCAGCAGATCTTTTATGATAAGCGCTACACGGGTACGCCCATTATCTCTCCTAATTATGTGAAATTAGCCGACGCCTATGGTATTCCTGCGCTAGCGGTTAAGAAACCCGAAGAAGTGATTCCGGCCATTGAGCAGGCCAATAGCACACCTGGCCCGTTTTTGATCGACTTCCGCGTCAAAGAAGAGGTCAATGTGTATCCCATGGTGCCCCCTGGCGCAGCCGTGGATGACCTAATCCGCCGCCCCAAAAAGCCAATCGTGCAGGGCTTTAGCGGCGTGCAGCCGGAATGGTGATTGGATGTACGATCTTAGATTTACGATTGACGAGTCTCGTTTGTAATGAGCGTTGGATTGTGCGAGTTTCCTTCGTTGCCGAAATCTGATATGCAATTTTAGATGCTTCGATTCAACTCAGCACAAGTTTATGATTGACGAGCCTCGTTTGTAATGAGCGTTGGATTGTGCGAGATTCCTTTGTTTATGATTTGCGAACCTTGTTGGTTGTGCTCGTTGGCCCGTCAAATTAATAGGCAAAGATAAAATGAACCAGTGGACGCCACTCCGCCCTAGATACGCCGTGCCTCTTTTCCCTGCCTCTTTACTTGCAGAGAGACGG
>JACKBC010000048.1 GCA_020634755.1 Caldilineaceae bacterium
CTCGCCCTCGATCCTCGTATTTTGGCGGCCGTGCGCGCCGTTGGTTTTGAAACACCCACGCCCATTCAGCAGCAGGCGATTCCGCTGGTGTTGGCCGGACGCGATGTATTGGGCCTGGCCCAAACCGGCACCGGCAAGACGGCCGCCTTTGCCCTGCCCATTCTCAACCGACTTACTCAGGGGCCGCTGCGCAAAGTACGGGCGCTGATTGTGGCGCCCACCCGCGAACTGGCCGAGCAGATCAACCAGACCAATGTGGAACTGGGCCAAAAGACCAAAATCCGCAGCGCGGCTATCTACGGCGGCGTGGGCAAAGGTCCGCAACTGCAAGCGCTGCGCAGCGGTGTGGAAATCATTGTGGCCTGCCCTGGACGGCTGCTGGACCACATCGGCGAGGGCAACATCGATCTGTCTACGGTCGAGGTGCTGGTGCTGGATGAAGCCGATCGCATGTGCGACATGGGCTTCTTGCCCGACATTCGCCGCATTCTCAAGCACCTGCCCAAGCAGCGTCAGACGCTCTTTTTCTCTGCCACCATGCCAAACGATATTCGCACATTGGCCAGCGAAATTTTGCATAACCCCGCCACCGTGCAAATCGGCATGATTGCCCCGGCCAAAACCGTGAGCCACGCGCTCTATCCGGTGGCCTCGGCCAGCAAAAAAAGTATGCTCTTTACCATGCTCAAACGCATGGAGACCGACCAAGTGCTGATTTTTACACGCACCAAACGACGCGCCCGTTTTCTGGCCAGCGATCTGGAACAACGCGGCTATCGCACCGCGGCCCTGCAGGGCAATATGGCCCAAAATCGACGCCAGGAAGCCATTGATGGTTTCCGCAATGGCAAATATAAAATTCTGGTGGCCACCGATATTGCGGCCCGCGGCATCGACGTGGCCGAGATTTCGCACGTGATCAACTTTGACATGCCGGACACGGTGGATGCATACACCCATCGCATTGGGCGCACTGGGCGCGCCCACGCCACCGGCGAAGCCTTTACCTTTATGGAGCACGGCGATGAAAGCATGGTGCGCGAAATTGAAAAGGTGTTGGGCAAAAAAATTGAGCGCCGTCAGATCGCCGGGGTGAGCCGCGAGGAGGCTGAGCCCCAATCATCCACTGCCGAACCTAATGGGCACAATCGCTCAGCGGCGTCAGCCTCAGATTCTCGTTCCGGCTCAAACCGGCGCGCAAATGGACAAAGCGCGCGACGTCGTCGTTCCGGTAGCCGTGTACAGAGCGGCCGTCCAGAGCAAGCGGGGCGCGGTGGCGCCCAAGAGGAAAACCACAAGCCGCGCGGCCAGTCGGCCAAGAAAAATGGCGTAGACAAAGCACCCATCCGCCTGCGGCGACGCAAGCGTTCACGATCCTCTACGCGAACATCATGACCTACCAGATGCAGGTGCAGCTCTCGAAGGGAGAAGAAGCGGAACGGCAGCTTGACCACCATTTTGCCGACCGCTTCTTGATTGCGCCAGCTACCCGTCAAGAGCAGCGCCAGGGCATCGACCGCATCTTCACCAAGCGCGACACCGGTCGCAACTATACAATCGAATACAAAACTGACTGGACCGCCGGCCGCACCGGCAACGCCTTTATTGAAACCGTCTCCGTCGACAGCATGAATGTATTGGGCTGGGTATACACTTCGCTGGCCCAATGGCTCATCTATTTCGTGCCGGCGCGCCAACAGCTCTTCATTGTGCGCGTGGAGATGGTGCGCGCCCACGTTGAAGAGTGGATCGAACGCTTCGGTCCCGAAAAGGCAATTCCCAATGACGGCTATTTCACCTGGGGCGTTCCCGTACCGCTGGCCGAATTTGAAAGATGTTGTCAGAAAATAGAAATACTATCATCGCCGCATAAAACTTCGGCGTGAGTTCAGTTGTTAATGCTGCGTATGTGTATGTTTTGAGTAGAAGCTTATGAAACCAATCATCGGCATTACGACCTATGGCCGCAACGAAGTGCCCATCGATTCACGCTACTACGACGCCTATTTTTCCGTGCCCGCGGCCTATGTGGACGCGGTGCGCCGCGCCGGTGGCGTAGCCGTGCTGCTGCCGCCGGGCGAAGTCGATTGGACCCAGGCGCTGGCCGCGCTGGACGGCTTGGTCATCACGGGCGGCGCCGATATTGAGCCGGCGCGCTACGGGGGCGACAATGAACACCCCAATCTCACGCGGCTTGCCCCAGACCGCGACGCCTCTGATTTTACGTTGTTGCAAACGCTGTTGGATAGCGTCGATGCTCCCACGCTCTGCATCTGCCGCGGTATGCAGGTGCTCAACGTGGCGCTGGGCGGCTCCATGCACGAGCACATCCCCGACGTGCAGCCCGTCGACATTCACCGCGGCGATGACGATGGCTGGACCGTGCAGCCGCTGACGGCATTGGCCGATTCTAAAGTGGCGACGGCCATGCAGGCGCAACAGGTTGCCACCTTTTCAGGTCATCACCAGGCTGTCAAAAAGGTGGCAGCCGACCTGCGCGTAACCGCCACTGCGCCCGATGGTATCGTCGAGGCGCTAGAACACACCGCTCATCCCTGGTTGGTGGGCGTGCAGTGGCACCCCGAATGCTCGGCCCATGAAGATGAGACACAACAGCGCCTATTCGACGCGCTCGTCGAGAAAGCGAAAATCTATCGTGAGCAGCGAGAACAACGAACCCACCAAACAACCCCTATCGGCTGAGGAGCTGAATACTATCGCCCGTGCAGTGGAAACGCTGCTGGGCAACCAAAATGCCGGCCCCATACAGATTGCCGATCTGGTGCAGATTAGCGAACCCAAGCGGCGCAATTTACTGCTGCGCGCTACGTTGCACAATCCACCTCCGGGTTTGCCCAGCAGCCTCATTGTGAAAAAGGTCGTGGCGGAAAAGGGCTACGATCCCGATGACGCAACGGCCTGGGATACGCGGCGCTTTTTCCAAGATTGGGCTGGGGCGGCCTTCTTGAGCCAGTGCGCGCCGGGCGTTGGGCATAGCCCACACTTTTATGGTGGCGATCGCAGCAATGGCTTTATTCTGCTGGAAGATTTGGGCGATGATCACAGCAGCCTGGTAGAGCCGCTGTTGGGTAGTGACGCCGCTGCCGCTGAGCAAGCATTGCTGCGCTTTACCGAACGGCTGGCCCACATGCATCTTGATACGGCCGGGCGCGCAGATGAATTTTATGCGCTGGTCGAGCCGCTCCATCCGCAGCTGGCCGACCAGATGCAGTCGGGCGCTGCCTTTGACCAGCAGCGAGCCAATGCCATAGCAAAGCTGGCGGCCTTGGGCATAAATATTTCGGCCGCAGTCACAAGTGATCTGGATGTGGTAGCGGCCGCGCTGGCCGATCCGGGGCCGTTCCGCGCCTATCTGCACGGCGATCCCTGTCCGGACAATTTTTTCTGGCAGGGCGCCACCTTGCGCCTCATCGACTTTGAACTGGGCTATATGGGCCACGCCTTGTGCGATCTGGCCTATGGGCGCACATACTTTCCCACTTGTTGGTGCTGCAACCGCGTGCCGGATTGGCTCGTGGGTCAGATGGAAGCGCGCTACCGGCAGATTGTGGGCGCTCATTTGCCCGCAGTTTTGGATGACGCTATATTTGGCCGCGCCATGACGGTGGCTTGCGCATATTGGTTGATCAGCTCGCTGAACTGGTTGCTGGAACCGGTGCTGGAAGAAGACCGCACATGGGGCATTGCGCAGGTGCGTCCGCGCCTGTTGGCTCGACTTGAGGTGTTCATTGCCGCCAGTCAAGAATTCGATCACTTGCCCGGTTTGTGCGATTTGGCGGTCAGCGTTTTGGCTGTGCTGCAAAATCGCTGGCCTGCGCTTGAACCGTTGCCTGTCTATCCGGCATTGCGAGAGCAGTCTAATAAATAACTTATGTTACGCAAGCCTAGAGGAAAGTCGGCTCGCCGACGTTCCTGTTTTTCTCTAGCAGACTGGCTGTCGCTGCGTAACGTGAGTAAATAACTGAGGAGTGTGCATAAGTCATCGACAAGAAATAAGGTGGCGGCCAAACCTGTCAGGTCTACGAGACCTGACAGGTTTAAATTGACAAGTTATTTCTGAACAGTGCATAAGTATCCAGTCAGGGGGGCGGTTAGCGTGCGTCGCCCTGGCCAGAAACATAGCTGCCTACCAGCCACAGTAGCGGCCAAAGCGTCGCACACGGGTCCACCAACATACTTCACGCAAGTAGAGAATTATGCACACCGCTCACATAACTAGTGGGGTTATCTTTCTGCCACTTTGACGGTTGACAAGCAACATATAATGTGATAAATTTAATTAGATGTTTATCTAATCATTTCATTAAGTACAGAATCAAAATAACGTTCCTGAAGTATGAGGAAAGTATCACATTATGGACAATCTCTTATCAACCCTCAAGTTATTGGCCGATAATACGCGTCTCAACATGCTGGGTCTATTGGCGCAGACGCCGCGCACGGGTGACGAACTGGCGGCGCTGCTGGACATTAAACCTTCGACTGTCTCGCACCATTTGACTCGCATGCAAAAGGCGGGGCTGGTCAGCGCCACAGCCGAGCAATATTATCACACCTACGCAGTAGAACCACAGGCGCTGCGCGCGATTAGCGCGCAGCTCACCACGACGCATCTGGCGGAACGGGCGCAGGAAAGCGGTATTGTTAATGCCGATGCGTATCGGCAGCAAGTGCTGGCGCGCTGGCTTGAAAATGACCGGCTGCATGGGTTGCCCACGCAGATCAAGCAGCGCCAGGTGGTGCTTGAATGGCTGGCCGCCAAGTTTGAACCGGATCTACGTTATGGGCCACGGCAGCGTGATGATGTGCTGAATCGCTGGTGCAGTTGGCGCGACCCGCGCGCCATCGATATCACCGCGGTGGAACGGGTGCTGATTGAGGCAAAGCTTCTGGCGCGCACGCGTGACGGACGCTGGGGCTGGCGAACAGATTCTCCCTTGGTGCAGGCCGTCAAAAGCGAAGGTGGCGCCTTTGACCCCAACGTGCTGCCAGAGGCCGATACAGCCAATCTACACGTTCCGTTTGTGATCAGCCCGCTTATGGCCCTGGTGCGCCTGGCCATCCGCATTCAGCCCAACCAGCCTTTGACGGCAGCTGAAATTGATGAGATGATTCAGGCAAATAGCAAAGAACCAGGGCAGGATGTGCGTCAGTTGCACACCCATATGCTGGCGGAAGGGCTGCTGCATACAAGCCCGCAAGGACTATTCATACGCCCCACCCTGGCCAGTGATCATCCGGCCATGCAAAAACTGCGTGCTGAAGCAATTGCATTTAATCAATAGACCATGTCGTTTAGGTAAGGCCGCTTTAAGTGCGACGCACGGTATGCCACTCGAATGCGAGGGCCAAAATGGCTAACACCGTGCGACGCACTTTTTGCTAACTTAATGCCATTTAATCAATAGTTGGCAAGCGCAAGAGATAAGGTCGGATTCAAAAACTAATGCCCAATCAACTTGATCTCCACCCAATCTCAACGGCTCTCTACTTTCTGCCGGTAGAGACGCGCGTTCCGCTTAAATTTGGCCCCGAAACAATGACCACCGTTACCTGTGCCCGCGTCTGCATGACGGTTCAAGGCGCAGATGGACGGACGGCCCAAGGCTGGGGGGAAACACCGCTCAATGTGCAATGGGTTTGGCCCAGCGCGCTCAAATATGCCGAGCGACACGAAACGCTCAAAGAGTTCTGTATCATGCTGGCCCGCGCGTGGCGCGAATTTGATCACAGCGGACACCCGTTGGAGGTGGGTCATGCGTTTCAGGAGCTGGTGCTGCCCGCGCAACTGGCCAACCTCAACCGCCAGCGCGGCCCGCAGGCCGAGCCCATGCCGTGGCTAGCGGCGCTGGTCTGCTGTGCGCCGTTTGATGTGGCGCTGCACGATGCGTATGGCATGCTGCATGGAGCGCCGGTCTATCAAACCTATGCGCCTCCCTATATGAACCGCGATCTGGCGGCCTATCTGGCGCCGGCCACCGACGCCGATGTTTCCTTTGCCGGCCTTTACCCGCGCGATTTTTTGGTTTCTTCGGCGCCGCAGCAGCTTCCGGCTTGGCACTTGGTAGGTGGGCTCGATCCCCTCAGCGCCGATGAATTGACTGGCGCTGAGCCCGACGACGGTTACCCCGTCCTGCTGTCCGACTGGATCGAGCGCGATGGACTCAACTGCCTCAAGGTAAAGCTGCGCGGCAACGACGCCGAATGGGACTATCAGCGTCTGGTCGCGGTGGGGCAAATTGCCATTGCGCACAACGTGGATTGGCTAACCAGTGACTTTAATTGCACAGTGACCGAGCCGGCTTACGTCAACCAGATTCTGGATCGGCTTGTGGCCGAACAGCCGCGCATCTATGGCATGATCCTCTATGTGGAACAGCCTTTCCCCTACGATCTAGAAGCGCACCGCATAGATGCGCATAGCGTGTCGGCTCGCAAGCCGCTCTTTATGGACGAAAGCGCCCACGATTGGAAAATGATTCGGCTGGGGCGAGAGTTGGGCTGGTCGGGCGTGGCGCTTAAAACGTGCAAAACGCAGACGGGCGCCGTGCTCAGCTTGTGCTGGGCCAAAGCCCACGGCATGACGCTCATGGTCCAAGATTTGACCAATCCCATGTTGGCGCAGATTCCGCACGTGTTGTTGGCTGCCCACGCCGGCACCATTATGGGCGTGGAAACCAACGCCATGCAATTTTATCCAGAGGCATCGCTGGCCGAAGCCCGTATTCACCCCGGCCTTTATGGCCGTCGTCAAGGCATGGTCGATGTTACATCCATAAATGGTCCTGGCTTTGGCTATCGACTCGCCGAAATTGAGCGGACATTGCCGCCCCCGGCTGGTTGACCCAGCACAGTTTACGGCTTCCCCCATTTATACAGATGAATAACCTGAGCAGAAGCCGTGACGATCATCATGTTTTTTGGATCGCACGGGCTCTGCATGATAGATTTTTGTCTATATACCCCGCTGGAATTCACCAGCGGGTTTTTCCCAATCTGCTGTCGTATGCAAAGGAACCTAACCATGCAATTGATCATGTTTACCAAACATTTGGAAGGGCTGGATGTAGCAGCCATTATTGAAGCGCTGCACGCGGTGGGTGTTGATGGCGCGGACCTCTGCGTGCGCAACGGCTATCCGGTTAACCCGGAAAATATTGCCACCGCATTACCCGCCGCCGCCCAACAATTTGCCGCGGCGGGGCTGTCTATTCCGCTGGTTACGGCGCCGGGCGATTTTAACCGGCCCGACATTGATTATGCCGAGCGCTATTATGCGGCTTGCGGTACGGCGGGAGTCAAGCATATCAAGCTGGGCTATTGGCACTGGCAGCCGGGCATGCGCTACTGGGCGGAGGTGGACAAAATCCGCGGGTACCTGGACCAGTTTCAAACGCTGTCGGCTCGGTATGGCGTACAGACTGTGGTCCACAACCATTCAGGGCGCTCCATGGGGTTGCATTCGTGTGCCGCCATGAATTTGGTGCAGGGCTTTGACCCACAGCACATTGGCGTTTTTAGCGACCCGGGCCACCTTTCGGTCTGCGGCGAGCCCATCGACATGGCGCTGGACATTGTGCGCGATTACCTTTCGGTGCTCGCCTTTAAAGACCTGATCCGCGAGCGCGTGGTGAAAGAAGGGGTGACGACTTGGGCCACGCCGGTGCGCAAGTTGGGTTGGGGTTTTGTCGATTGGCAGACCACGATTGCCACGCTCAAATCTATGCAATTTACCGGTCCCATTAGCATGCATTCGGAATATGCCGGCGAGCCGCCGGAAACAGTGATTGATTTGGCCCGCGCCGATACCCGCTTTATCCGCTCGCTGATTGATGGGGGGATTTAAATATTTAAACTTATGTTACGCAAGCCTAGAGGAAAGTCGGCTCGCCGACGTTCCTGTTTCTCTCTCGCAGACTGGCTGTCGCTGCGTAACGTGAGATTTTAATTAGTTCATTGATGGCTCTGTGCGCTGCACAACCGCCATCATCCAAATCCTGGAGGAATGAGGAGGAATCAACATGACGCTACGTGCAGGCTTTATTGGCGCGGGCAACCGCAGCCAAAGCGCCCATTATCCCAATGTACAGCGCCTGGCCGATGTGGAAATGACGGCAGTCTGCGAACTGGATGAAGCCAGGTTGGACCAGGTTGTGGAGAAATATGGATTTTCCCATGTGTACACCAACCATCAGGAAATGCTGGCAAAGGTAGAGCTAGATATTGTCTACTGCGTCATGCACGAGCGCTGGCTGCTGCAACCGGCGCTGGACTGTCTCAATGCCGGCAAGCACATTTTTATTGAAAAGCCGCCGGGCGCCAATAGCCAAGAAACGCAGATGTTGCTGGATGCCGCCATTGCCAACAACGTCTATGCCATGGTCGGCTATCAGCGGCGCTATGCCGCCACCACGCGGGAGGCCATGCGGCGGGTCCACGCCAAGGGGCCGGTATCCACGGTGGTGGGCGCCTTTAACAAACAGCTTCTGGGCGACGCAGCTAAAGTGTTTACAACCACACTATGGGACGATGTAACGCACATGGTGGATCTGGTGCGCTTTATGGCCGGCGGCGAAGCCATCGAAGTCACGGCCTATCGTGACAGCTTCGGCTCGAATCACCGCAACTGCTATACTGCGCTGATCCGCTTTGACAATGGCGTAACGGGCGCCATCTTTGGCAATCGCGCTTCGGGTAGCCGCGTGCTGCGCGCCGAGCTGCACGGTGTGGGCATCGGCTGCTATATGGACATTCCCGGCACGCTGGAAATTTTCGAAGACAATCAACAATCGCTTATGGAGGGCTGGCAGGTCGATGGCGTGGCGGCAGAAGATCTGTATCAATATGAAGGCACCTATACCATGCACCAGCACTTTATCGACTGCGTGCGCAACGGCAAAGTGCCCAGCAGCGATCTGCGCGACGCCATCCATACCGTGCGGCTGGTGGACCAAATTGAGGGTCCAATGCCGTAAGTGCTGGGTCAAACCATTTGCCCCTCCATATATCTTGGTCCTATATATCTTGCTGCTATATGTCTTGCTCCTATATATCTTGCTCCTATATGTCTAATGTGGCTTATCCACATTTGTGAATGATCAATGTATCTACATCACAATACGCAGCGCTTGCGGTACGCCAGGCAGGAAATTCACCTTTGATAAAACGGTTTCTACTCCGAGTTTGCGTACGTTTTATAAATGTTTCGCAATCCTATCCATCTGGCTAGGATTGAAGCCCTCTGTATGACGAGTGCTGATTGGGAACTTTTATTCTAATGTAGATACAGGCGATGATTCATGTGAGTACGCCGCAAAAGCAAGAATCAGTAGACCGCAACGACAAGCGATAAGGCCAGATTCACCAATCGAGACCAATGCCTGTATCGCCAACACCGTTGCGGTGTACTGAGAATAGGAGAGAAGTATGTCAAAGCGCAAAGTATTGATCACATTAGACGGTTCAAATTTGAGTCAGCAGATCATTCCGGCCGTGGAAAAACTGTTTTCGGCGCCAGAAACAGATCTGCTTCTTTTTAGCGTGGTGACAGTACCGCTGACCACAGAGCTGCCGGGACACCACAGCATACCCTCAGCCGGTGATACATTATCGACAGTCATGCTGCACAGTGAACATGATTATCAGCACGATATCGAAGTGCAGGCTGAGAAATATTACGAAATTGAACAGGCGCTGGCCGCACAGCGGACGCGCGATCTACAGGAAGTTGGCCGCGCGCTGGAGCACGCGGGCTATTCGGTCATTATCGATTCGCGGGCCGGTGCAGTGGCGGAAGCGATTACAAAATATGCTCAAAGCAAAAAGGTGGATGTAATCGCCATGGCCACCCACGGGCGCAGCGGATTAACCCGGCTGCTCATGGGCAGCGTGGCCGAAGAAGTAGTGCGCACCTCGGCCATTCCGGTGCTGCTATTGCGTCCCGATGAGGCGTGAGTCATTGGGGTTGGCTACTGGTCATTGGATGCTTGAGATGGCTTGTCGGTTCTCTGGGTTGGACATTGCATTGGCACTTGAAGAATGGGCGGAGGCGCCAAACGTATGTCATTACATACCTTGCCCACGCTGATGTGGCATAATGCCGTGATGTAGCATAATATGGTGATGTAGCATAATATGGTGATGTGGCATAATATGGTTGATTGCCAATGCAGCATTGGCAAAAGGACCAAGGTTCACTGATTTTACCATGTCACTTTGCTAGTGTCTCGTCACGTATGCTTTGATAGAAATGCACCAACCGTTATGTGACGAGACATTGGTGTTCTGACGCTGATTCATATCTATCATTTCAGGGTTGACAGAACACTAGCCTTCTGGCACCAACGTGGAAAGACCAAGCCACAATGACCGTTTCGCAACACGACACCACATTCACCACATTGCGGCGCTACGCCTGGCTTTCTGTAGCCGCGGCAGTGCTCACCATTGGACTCAAGACGGGGGCCTATCTACTTACTGGTTCAATTGGCCTATTCTCGGATGCGCTAGAATCCGTAGTCAATTTGGCGGCGGCGCTCATGGCGCTGACCATGTTGACCGTGGCCGCGCGCCCGCCAGATGAAGAGCATCTATATGGCCACACCAAGGCCGAATACTTTTCAAGCGGCGTAGAGGGCGCATTAATTATTATGGCCGCGGCCAGCATTGGCTACGCCGCCCTGGGACGCTTGTTGCATCCGGCGCCATTGGAGCAGGTCAGCTGGGGGCTCATTGTGGCAACGGCGGCGTCGCTGGTCAATTTGTTCGCTTCGCGGCTGCTGCGCAAGGCGGGCGAAAATTACGGCTCAATCACGCTCGTGGCTGATGCCAAACATCTCATGACCGATGTGTGGACCTCGGTTGGCGTGGTGCTGGGGGTAGCTGCCGCAAGCTTGACGGGTTGGCTGTGGCTAGATTCGGTTATTGCTCTGTTAGTGGCCATTCACATACTTTGGATTGGCGTTCAGCTGCTGCGTGAGTCCGCCTTAGGCTTGATGGATACAGCGCTGCCCGCCGAGGAGCGCGCACAAATTGTAGAAATCCTAGAACGCTACCGCCGCCACCAAGTGACCTATCATTCCTTGCGCACGCGGCGGGCGGGATTGCGCCGTTTTATGTCGGTCCATGTCCTGACGCCAGGTATTTGGACCGTCCAAGAAGGCCACAATTGGCTCGAGCGCATCGAAGCGGAAATCCGCACGGCGTTGCCCAACATTACAATTCTCACTCATCTAGAGCCGGTGGAAGATCCGCGCTCTATGGATGACAAAGGGCTGGATCGCGTGATGAGCACGCCGGTTGAAGCGAAGGAGAAATTGTATGATTTACGAATATAACAAGATTGTTGTTCCACTAGATGGGTCGCCACAGGCTGAGCAAATTTTGGATCAGCTGGCCTTCTTAGGTCCCGCGCAAACAAAGAGCATCGTGCTTGTAAACGCAGTTGTGCCTTCCCACTACGCGGTAACGACTCCGCAGCTTGGCATTCCCAATATCATTGCCTATATGGTAGCTGGGGCCAATGAATATCTGAGCCAAGTGCAGGAAAAATTACAAACGCAAGGATATACCGTTTCTACACATGTCATGGAAGACGATGCCGCGTTGAGCATTGTCAATTTGGCCAAGACAGAAGGCGCCAATTTAATTGCCATGACCACCCACGGCCGCTCTGGTTTGGCCCGCTTGGCGCTGGGCAGCATTACGGAAAGAGTGATTCACACGGCGACGGCGCCGCTGCTGCTGGTGCGGCCAGATGTAACGTCCATTACACAGCTGCGGCGCTTGCTAGTTCCGCTGGATGGTTCACAATTGGCGGAAGACGCGCTGCACCATGCCGTTGCATTGGCCAAGATGAACGGCGCGTCTATTCTGTTGATGCAGGCTACGCACGAACTGGACGCAGGGAATAAGCGCATTCTCTTTGCCAACGAAGAAGAGGCCGAGGAGGCCATGTCTCAATGGCTGCAAGATGCTGACACCTATTTGCAATCGATAAAGCATCAGCTGCTTGGGCAAGACATTGCTGTGGAAACGTTGGTCAAAGCCGGCGAACCCGCCGCGCAAATCAGCCAAATTGTGGCCGACCGCGCCATCGACTTGGTGGTCATGAGTACCCACGGGCGCACAGGCGTGCGGCGCTGGATGTACGGCAGCGTCGCCAACAAAGTCCTGCGCGGCTTGACGCATCCGCTGCTCTTGATTCCTAGCCGGGCAGCGGCGGAAGATGCATAAGCAGGCTATCAAAGGAGTGCGCTTCAACGTATGAGCGTGCAAGTAAAACACCCTGATACCCTAACCCAAGCGGTATCACAACGCACAAAGGATTAAATAGATGTCCGCAAGGTTATCTAACAAAATAGAACGCATTGCCATCTGCACCGGCGGTGGCGACGCGCCCGGTCTCAACGCGGTGATTCGGGCAGTAGTGTTGGCGGCGCAACGGCGCAAATGGGAATGTTATGGAATTCGCGATGGGTTTAACGGATTGTTGCTGCCCGAACGCTATCGCGGCAATGGCCTCATCCGCTTGGATAATGAGGCCGTGCGCGGCATCACCCACCTGGGTGGTACAATCTTGGGTACGACCAATCGCAATAACCCATTGCATTTTCCGATTACGGATAAAGACGGCAACGTATCAGAAGTGGACCGCAGCGACGAACTGGTGCACGCCTTTCAGCTGCATCAGCTCGATGCGCTGATTTCGGTGGGGGGTGATGGTTCGCTGGCCATTGCCAATGTGCTGGCGCAAAAGGGGCTGCGCGTCATTGGCGTTCCCAAAACCATTGACAACGACCTGGACCGCACGGTGGCCACTTTTGGCTTTGACACGGCGGTCTCCTTTGCCACCGAGGCCCTGGACCGGCTGCACACCACCGCCGAATCGCACAACCGCATTATGGTGGTAGAGGTTATGGGGCGCTATGCCGGCTGGATTGCGCTGCATGCGGGCGTGGCCGGCACGGCGGATGTCATTCTCATACCGGAAATCCCATTTGATCTCAACAAAGTGGTCGAAAAGATAAACGAACGGGAAGCAAACGAACGCAAGTTTACCATTGTCGTTGTGGCCGAGGGCGCCAAACCGATCGATGGCGACATCTCGCTATTGGGTACCGAAATTGGCCACGCCGAACGGCTGGGAGGTATTGGCGCCAAGGTGGCCGTAGAGTTGGCGCAGATGACCAACAAAGATACGCGCGTGGTCGTGCTGGGCCATCTGTTGCGCGGCGGTTCGCCCACGCCCCACGACCGGCTGCTCTCATTACGCTTTGGGGCCGCGGCCGTGCGGGCGCTGGCGGAAGGACAATCTGGCATTATGGTGGCGCTGGACCCGCCCACGGTCAACTATGTGCCATTGGAAGAGGCCACCAGCCGCATGAAAAACGTGCCGCTGGATTGTGACACCATGCTCACGGCGCGTGAGGTGGGCATCTGCTTTGGCGATTGATCGAGCGTGCGCGCTACTGAAATTCGATGCCTTGCGCCAAGGGCAAGCTACGCGACCAATTGATCGTGTTGGTCTGCCGCCGCATATAGCCCTTCCAGGCATCAGAGCCAGACTCACGGCCACCCCCCGTCTCTTTTTCTCCCCCAAAAGCGCCACCGATCTCGGCCCCGCTGGTGCCAATGTTGACATTGGCAATGCCGCAGTCCGAGCCGCCCACCGCCAGAAATTGCTCCGCCGTCAGCAGATTGGTGGTGAAGATGGCGCTAGAGAGCCCTTGCGGCACGGCATTGTGGATGGCAAGGGCCTCATCAAGTGATTCATACGTCATCACGTAAAGAATCGGCGCAAAAGTTTCATCACAGACCAGCGGCGTCTGTTGCGGCATCTGCACAATGGTGGGCTGCACAAAACCGGGGCCTTTTTCCGGCAGCGCGTGGCCGCCGGTCAAAATGCGCCCCCCATCGGCCTGCGCCTGAGCCAGCGCTTTCATCATACGCTCAACGGCCACGCTGTTGACCAGCGGCCCCATCAGGGTCTCGGTCTGCATGGGGTCGCCAATCGGCACGCTTTCATAGGCGCGCACCAAGCGGCTGGTCAGCTCGTCGGCAATGGATTGATGCACAATAATGCGCCGGGTGGTGGTGCAGCGCTGCCCCGCCGTACCAACCGAGCCAAAGACAATGGCGCGCACCGCCAGATCCAAATCGGCATCCTCGCTGACAATAATGGCATTGTTGCCGCCCAGTTCCAAAATGCTTTTGCCCAGACGGCCGGCCACAACCTGCGCCACATGACGCCCCACCGGAATCGAGCCGGTAAAGCTAATTAGGGGCAGGCGGGCATCGCTGGCCATGCGTTCACCAATGGCTTGGTTGCCGCCAATAATGCTGGTGAAGATGCCATCCACGCCGTGGTCGGCCATGACGCGGTTACAAATATGCTGCACGGCAATGGCGCACAGCGGCGTGCTGAGTGATGGCTTCCAGATCATGGTATCGCCACAAACGGCGGCCAGGGCGGCATTCCACGACCAAACGGCCACCGGAAAGTTAAAGGCCGTAATAATGCCGACGGGGCCCAATGGGTGCCACTGTTCATACATGCGGTGGCCGGGCCGCTCCGAATGCATGGTCAGCCCATAGAGCTGACGCGACAGCCCCACGGCAAAATCGCAAATATCGATCATCTCCTGCACTTCGCCAATCCCCTCAATGCGAATCTTGCCCATCTCCAACGTGACTAATTCGCCCAGCGGCTCCAGATGGTCGCGCAGGGCGTTCCCCAAGTCGCGCACCAGCAGGCCGCGCTTGGGCGCCGGCAACGTGGACCAGCCGGCAAAGGCCGCGGCGGCTTTATCCACCACGGCGTCATATGTAGCAGGCGTGGCCATTACGACAGACGCAATGGGTTCGCCAGTGGTGGGATTATAGGAGACCAGTTTTTCCCCGGCAGGGTCGCTGATCCAGCCATCGACGCCGGCACAGGCCCCAGGATTAATTTCGGAAAGTTGAAGTTTACTGAGAAGTGAGTTCATGGTGAAAGCCTTTTGCAAGTACGGTTTACTTGTATGATGAGGTTATGCGCTCCAGAAGATCCACGGGCGCGGCTTAAATTGTGAGAAAATAATTGCATGTTCAATGGACATTATCGGTAATAAGAGCATTTAAAAATCGTACGCTGATTTACGCGGATGAACACAGATTGTTCAGACAGTATCAGCGTTTATCCGTGTTCATCCGCGTACTCAATCTTCATTCCGACAATCTCTCATACACGCGCCATTGTAGAGGAAGAGCCTAGAATGGGCAAAGCGCTAGACCGATAGTTGCTCCACGCGTTTAATGCCTTTGCGGTCGAGCACCAGACGGGTTTTGGTAATCACTTCATCGCGAATGGGCGTGCGCACGCGGTAGACGGACACAATGTTCACGTGGTAGACCTTGTGGCAGCGAATCGTCTTGAGCTTTTCACCATCCAGCATATATTTATTTTGACGCGGGTTGGCCATTTTGCGTAGAAGTTGATGCACATCATAACGCATAATGTCATTTAGCCCCCGAATTTGCAAGCCTTTGCCATAAATTTTGTGAAAAATGTCTTTGTACAGCACAACCTCTTTGGCATAGCAGATTACCTGCTCGCCCTGGCCATCATTGGCAATGTCCGACAGCAATTGCCGATTACGTGCGTCCAGCACAGCCGGCGGTGTATCTCGTTCGGACATAAAGCGCACTTTCTCCCGGATGTGACCAATCTCATGTTCACCATCCAGGGTCTTCACCACAATGCGCCGGTCGTACAGCCGGTTGTGCAGGGAACGCGCAAAGAAGGCGCGTCCGAACTCCTTGATGCGGTCTTTAAACATATAGCCCACCACCAAAGCCACAAAAAGAGGCGTGGTAAAATTGCCGTAGACGCGTTGGGCATAAAAGGCAATCACGGTGGCGAAGATCATCGAGATGCCGGCAGCCAGCGCGTACAGCAGCTGCTCCTGCGTAACGCCTTCGCGCTCTACCGCCGTGGAAAGATAGAGCACGCTAGAGGTAAACTTTTTGAGCACGGACGAACGATAGAGAAACTCTTCATTGTGGCCGGAACGACTCATTATAGAGCCAGCGCCATGTTTGCGGCGATGATTTGTCTCGCGCAGAATGGCTATACGTAGCGCCTTGCGCAGCCCTTCGCGTTGGCTTTGGCTAACCATCTTCTCTGCGACCAATTCATAAGCCCCCAGCATATTCTCTTCAATGAGCAAGCTAATAGATTCATCGGTCAACTCGTAGGCGCGCAATACGTCGTCGGGCAGATTCGCGGCGGCAATAATGGGATATAGCTGACGAAACCGTCGCGATAGCTCCGCGATGACATAGAGGAATTGCTCTGTGGCGAGAGACAGCCGTATTTCAGTCTTACTTGAAGCAGCGCGCGGCTCGGCGGCGCGGTCAAATTTGGCAAAGGGGCGCCAATGTTCCCGTAGCGTACTTTTTAAAATGGCGCGCAAAAACTTAAAGCTGGTAATCAACGCATCCGCATAACGGGCGTTGGGCCAGTCGGCCGCTTGCACAATCTGCTCTAGCCGATGCAGCGGCGATTCAGGGCTATTTAACAGATCGGGCAGGGCAAATTCCGGCGTTTTTAACCGGATGTGGTTTTGCAAATCACGAAAAAACTCTGAGCGCGAATAGGTATCTGCAGAAATCCCCAGCGAACGCGGCACAAAAAAATACGTCTGCACTTCATAGCGCGTCTGCCGACCCTCGATCAGTTCGTAGTCAAGCTTCAACTCCAGCTGATAGCGGTCGTGGGCATCCAAGCGCTGCAAAATATGTGCGGGATGCGTTTCATATCGCTCAAGCTGCTGGGGCCAGACAAATTCGGGGTAGACCCCCTGCGGGGGTGATTTAGCCTCCGCACTGGCCGCCCCATTGGTAGACAGATCGAAATGATATTCCTTTTGCGCCACTATTGCAGACTCCTTGTATGTAGACTCTCTACATATACTCAATACACCGCATATACGCAATACACCGCAACGGTATTGGCAAAATAGACGTTGGTCTACTTTGTTGAATCCGACGCTATCTCTTGCGATTGCGATCTATTGATACTATATATATATAGGACTTACGCAAGCCTCGAGTGAAGTAGTGTCAAATATAGATGAATTTGCTCTTGGCAATCCACAGGCGCTGCGTAAGTCGTGATATATAAATGTCAACAACTTCTATGCCTGAAACATCCTTAACTGTTTGTTAACATTTAATTATACCACACTCTGGGCTTTGGTCATGTAATTTCGACGTCGCTCCCCAATTATGGCGCATGCAAAAAGGCAGCAATAAAACCCGCAAACCCACAGCGACTTTTTGTGCTCGATGGTTAGGGTTTATTCGCTGCCATCATGACGCTCACTCAGCTCTTATTCATTCTATAATTGGACGCGCCCTGGGTTCATGCTAGGATCAGCATTACCTATAATATCAGTACACGATAAATGAATGGTGTGCATAGATATTTCAGTCAAGTAGAGGTGGGCAAGTGTGCGTCGCACTGCATAGAGGAACAGCCGGAATGCAGCCACCTTGGCGGGTAGTGCGTCGCACGTAGATCTACGAGCCATTGCCATGCGAGCAGTGAATTATGCACACCTCTCAGATAAATGAATGGTGTGCATAATTCTTTACTCGCTTGAACTATGCTGGTGAACCCGTGTGCAACGCACTGACCATTACCGTGGCTGTAATTTAGCTATTTTTCGGGTCAGTGCGATGCACACAAGCCATTTTCTCTCGGCTGAACATTTATGCACACGCCCGGATAAAACTGAATCATTTCCCAAGGCAATACAAGCGACGAGGATGAAAACGATGAGTATACCAATCACCATGGGCATTTTGGGTGCGGCTCGTATTGCCCCCAATGCGTTGATCCGGCCGGCGCGCCAGGTAGAAGGCGTGCAGGCATACGGGGTGGCGGCGCGCGATCCAGACCGCGCCCGGCAATTTGCCGCGCGGTACGGCCTGGCCAGAACCTACGAAAGCTATGAGGCCATGCTGGCCGATCCCAAGCTCGTCGCCATCTATAATCCGCTGCCAAACAGCTTGCACTGCGCCTGGACCATCAACTCACTGCGCGCAGGTAAACATGTGCTATGCGAAAAGCCTCTGGCGGCCAATGCCGACCAGGCGCAACAAATGGCCAATGTGGCCAGCGAAACCGGGCTGGTGCTGATGGAAGCGTTTCATAACCTCTACCATCCGCTGGCCATGCGCGCCCAAGAGCTGATCCAAAGCGGCGTCATTGGTTCGCTGCGCCATGTGGAAGCACACTTTTGCATTCCGCTGCTCCGCTTTAACGACATTCGCTATGATTACAATCTGGCCGGCGGCGCCACCATGGACCTGGGCTGCTATACCATTCGGCTGCTGCGCTACTTAACCAACGCCGAGCCGCAGGTGACCAGCGCCCGCGCCTATCTTTCATCCCCACAGGTGGACCGCTACATGGAGGCCTCGTTCACCTTTCCTAGCGCAACAAGTGCGGAAATCACCGGGCGCATGACCTGCTCGTTTTTCTCGCGCAAATTGCTGTACATCGCGGCCACGGCGCGTGGCGAACGGGGTGAAATCCGGCTGCTCAACCCCATCTTGCCCCACTTGTTCAACCGGCTCCACCTGCGCGCGGGCGGGCGCACTCACACCGAATCTATATCCGGCGAGACTACATATGTTTATCAATTGCGCGCCTTTGCCAACGCCGTGCGCGACGGCGCCCACATCCTGACCGATGCCCAGGATGCAGTAGCCAACATGCGAGTTATCGATGCCGTGTATGAAAAGGCGGGGTTACAGTTGCGTGGACTGGAAACATTCTAGGCGCGTTTTGGCCGCACGTTATCCACAGTGCTAGGGATATAAAACCACCAATCGCATACCAATAGTATTGACCCGATTGGTAGGCGCCCCTCTATACTACATTCCATTCTGACGCTTGCCAAACCAGAACACTTGTGCTACAATTGCGCCACCAGAACAAATGTTCCTTGCCGAATTAGGAGAAACCATTATGGCGCAAATGTTGCACACCCATCCCTATCGATTGAGCACCGGATACAGACAGCCGACCACGCCGCAATCGGCTACCATGCCAACGCTGTTGCAGGCATTCACACCCTATCTGCAACGCGTCTATCGCTATCTGCTAAAGATGGCGCTTATCTTTTTGGTCAGCGTGGGCTTTTTGGCTTGTGCATCATATATTTTGGCTTCGCCCGCGGGGTTGCCGGTCAAGCTGATGGCGCTGACGGCGTGGGCCTGTGGTTTTGTGCCGGTCAGCCACTATCTGTGGAGTCGCGACCAGGCCGGTTGAACGTAACGCAAAATGGGTGGCGCAACGTGCGCCGCGCCAACCAGCGCTACTCATAGCGCAACGCCTCGGCGGGATAAATGCGCGAGGCTTGGAATGCCGGCAGCACGGTGGTGATCAACGAGCTAATGTAGGCCAGCAGCACAATGAGCCCAATTTGCCCCCACGGCGTGGCAAACGTCTGGCCAGACACAACCGCATAGAGTGTACCAATGACGTTTTGCCCAATAATCACGCCGGCCGCGGTGCCGATCACAATTCCACACAGGGCAATAAAGCTGGCTTCCAACAGAAACGAAAATGCCACCATATTGGATTGATAACCAATAGCGCGCAGCATGCCGATCTGCTGGCGGCGCTCCACCACCATGCGGCTGCTGATTACGCCCAACGCGGCAATGCCCACCAGCAGCCCCAGCGCCATAAAGCCTTGGAATAGCCGCAGCACGCCTCGCGTCACCTTTTGCCCCGTGGCAAATGATTCAGCCGAGAGCGTTGCATTGAGCCCACCGCTAATAAAGGCGCTCTCTAAATCCTGGGCCACATTGTGTGGATCAAAACCATCGGCGGCCTTGACGTAAAATGTGGGGTTGGCGGGCGGCGCGCCGGTCAGTTGCTCGGCCAATGATTCATTCACCTGAAAATTGCCGCCAGCCAACGTTTCATTCTGCGCCAACACACCGATCACATGCACGGTCATCTTGGCCTGCCGATCGGGCGATTCATCGCGCAAAGAAAGTTCAATCGACGGCAGCGTACTCAAATCGGAAGTAACGCCAGGCAAACGACGCAGCCGCAGATCAAACGAATTGCGATAGCGGTTCTGCTCGCCCCCTTCATCAAAATTATCCCCAAATTGAGACGCGTCTTCCAACATGGCGGGCGACACAATGGCCACATCTTTGCGCGTGGCCAGCGCCTGCCACACGTCGGCGTCGCTGGCATATTCAGGCGCGCGCAACTGGAACGTGTAATATTTTTGCGCCTGTTCAATATATTCGCTGTTGATGCTGGTCAACTCCAGCGTGCGCGCCACCGTGCTTTCTTCACGCGCCACATGGTCCACGCGCACGCGATCCACCAGCACGTTGCTATGGCTAATGCGCGCCACTGCGGCCACTTCTTCTTTGGCAAAATCGGGATGCCGGTCAATTTCGGCGCGCAGATCGGCAATCGGGTTAAAAAAGCTCAGCAGCGAAAAATTGACGGCAATTTCAAAGCCGGCATAGCGTTCATCGTCGGGCGATACCAGCGTTTGCGTCACCTGAATCACAATGCTCATAATCACCACCGTGCTAATAATCATGGCAAAGAGCAGCATGGCCATGCCGGTGCGAAAGCGAGCGCTCAGCGGATAGGCAATGGCCGTTTTGAGCACGGGCGTTAAATAGCCAATGCCGCCCAGCAAGCGGCTAATGGCCCAAAAAAGTGAATCGGCATTATACATTACCACCAGAATAGCGCCCAGGATGATCAGCGGGCCGCTCAACCCAATCGATAGCACGGCTACGGTTGGATCTCGCTCCAGCAGGTTTACGTCCAACAGCGCTGACCAGCGCTCCCACGACATAGTCCACACAATCAACAGGCCAAACCCCAGCAGCGAATACGCAATGCGGTTGCGCGTATCGGCGCGCATGCCGCTCAAACTGAGCAGCCAGCCCAGCGTCAAGGCGGCGCCAAAGAGCAGCAAAGATGTTCCCAGTTGGGCCAGGGCCGGTCCCAGCCTTAGCCCGCTGATAAAGAGCAGCCAAATAGCAGCCGCAATCAGGATTGGGCCCATTGCCACCGTAAAAATACGGTGCAGCCATGAACGGCGTTTGGTCACGCTGCTTTCGGGCAGGTCGCGAATGGCGGCCACAATGTTCAAGCGGCTCACGCGCCAAGAGGCAATGGTGACAATGAGAAAGGTTAGCAATACGCCCAGGCAATAGGCAATGACAATAGAGATGGGCGCCACGTTGAAGCGAAAGCGGAAAAAGCCGCTCTGCGCGCCCAGCGCGCCGCCCACCTGCCCGGTCACGTCGTTGACCAGGTTGTTGATAAAGCCGACCATGGCCCACGAGACCAGCAGCCCCAGCAGCACGCCGCCGGCAGCCGCCACCAGATCGTAGAGCATGCCCTCGGTGATAAACATCTGCACCAGTTGGCCGCGCTGCACGCCAATGGCGCGCGCCATCCCCATTTCGCTTTTGCGCTCGGTGGCCAACATTATAAAGATGAGAAAGATGAGCAGCACGCCGGCCAAAATGGAAAAGATGCCAAAGAGCGAAAAGACCGAAGAAAAGGCCAAGCCGCCTACCGAAGCCGCCGTAGCCACCGTCTGTTTACTCAGCGGCTCCAGCAGGTCGATCTCGGTGAGGCCGCGCACGGCTCTCTCTAGTTCATCATTTTTCTCTTTGGAAAGCCCAGACAAGTCGGACAGCCACAGCTGCACGTTGCGGTCGGCCAGCGCTTGACGCAACGCATCGCTAATGCCCGGCTGGTCCAGCTCTCGTTGCAGCGTCTTGAGATTGGGCGCCAAGGTACCCACCGGAATGACGCTATTGACCAGATCGGCAATAAAGGGGGGCGGTTCTTCACCGCCAAAAACGTCCTCCTCCACCGCGCGCGCAACATGTTGATCTAGCGCCTGGCGCACCTCTGGCTGGCGCAGCAGATCAACGATTTGCTGGGTGGCGTTGTCGCTGAGCGCCAGCACACGCAGCCGCTGGTTGACCTGGGCCGTATATTGCATCCCGGCATAGGCATCACCGCGATTGGAAACCAGCACGCTGTTAATGCGGTTTTCCATAAAGAGCAGGCGCTGCGCCTCGCCCAGCGGCATAACCACCACGGGCGCCAGCGCCGCCATGGGCCCGGCGCCATCCACAATGCCGCGCACGCGATAGGGCAGCGGAATTGGCCCAATGTAAATTTCCACAATATCGCCCACGCGCGCGTTCAGTTTTTCGGCGCCCAACCGGTTCAAATAGACATCACCGTGGCGAATTTCCAGCCCAATCTGGCCAAGCACGCGGTCAATCTCCGTACCCAGCACGTTAAGATTGACCGCGCTCAGCAGATTATCGCCCAGCTGGTTGAGATTCACCGTCTCGGGGTCAATGCCCAAACTTTGCAAGTCAATACCGGTCAACTGGCTTAAATCGAAGTTTTCGGCGCTCAACGCATCGCCGCTTTGACTCTGCACATTGGTAATGGCCGCGCCCACGGCGGCAATGCCCATGGCCACGTCGGAGACGGTCAGATCATCATAGCCCAGACGTGCGGCAATATCTTTAGAGGTGTTGGTCACCATCCCAAAGAGCTGCGTGGCGGTCTCAAAGAAGTTGCCGGCGCCGGGACGCAACCCAGCCACATCCACCGCTTCGCCCTCTACGGTCAAAAGGCCGAATTGGGCGGGATACTGTTCATCTACGGCAAATATAAAGCCAAAGGGCTCACCCTGGCCGCTGCTATTGTCGCGAATAATGGTGGGGAAAATAATGGATGGAGCCACGCCGTCAATGAGCGGTTCACTTTCGACCCGCGTGCGCAGCTCGTCATAGCGCGCCATATCGATGCCCGGCAGTCCTTTTTCCAGCAGCGACAGGATGCTCGTGGCGCCACCTTCCAGCAGATCGCTCTGCGTGGCATCTTCGCTAGACGCATCGGGGTTGACGCCAAGCTGCGTCAAGGTGGCCAGAATGGGCGGCGAGAGCACTTCATCAATATCGCCATAGGCTTCCACCGCCTGAGCCTGCACCGAGTAATTGAGGGTGTCGCCGGTGCTTAGAGAGGTCATGATAATAATGGTGCTCAGCGTCAACCCCAGCACAATCAGCACCGATTGGGTGGGGCGGCGGGGAATATTGCGTGCGCCCAGCTTGGCCAAAAGGGGCTGGCGCAGCGAGATGGCCGCCAAAATCAGCAACACCACCGCCAACGCGGCCAGCAAATAGAGCATGATGGAGCTGGTAAAATTGGTGATGACATTCATATGTTACAGCCTGCCGTTGACAATTTGACCATCATACATATGAATGACGCGGTCGCACAGTTCGCCGACTTCGGGGTCGTGGGTCACAATGACAAAGGTCTGTCGCTGCTGCCGGTTCAAATCCTGCATAATGGTGAGAATATCGGTAGCGGTTTTGGAATCCAGGTTGCCCGTTGGTTCATCGGCCCAGATAATGGCCGGTGCATTGGCCAAGGCGCGCGCGATGGTCACGCGCTGGCGCTGTCCGCCGGATAGCTCGGCCGGTTTGTGGTGAATGCGCTCGGCCAGCCCCACTTGTTCCAAGGCGGCGGTGGCCTGTGTGCGGGCAGCTTTGGGCGCCACGCCGCTCACCAGCAGCGGTAGCTCTACATTTTCCAGCGCCGAAAGTACAGGTAACAGGTTATACGTCTGGAAGATAAAGCCCATGCGCCGCGCTCGATAACGCGTGCGGGCGCGGTCGCCCATTTTGTGCAGCGATTCCCCCTCAATCAACACCTCACCGGCGTCGAGTTCATCCAGGCCGGACAGACAGTTGAGCAGCGTAGTTTTACCACAGCCGGACGGCCCCATAATGGCCACCATTTCGCCTTGCTCAATGGCCAGATCGATGCCGCGCAGGGCCTGCACTTCCACATTGCCGGTGTAATAATTTTTGTACAATTGGGTTGCAACAATCATGGCGGTATCCGCCATCTTTTTCTCTTCCTTCATGGCTAAGCTTTACCCACAAGTGGGTGGAATAGGTCTGTACGTCGCACACACTCTTCGCGAACTGTTCTGGTCAACCCGTGTGCGACGCGCCTTGCCTTCACTCGCGGCCAGAATGATGTAAGTCACAATTAGGTGCAGGACGACGTTTTTTCAACAATACGACGCTCGCAAAGTTTGGTTGCAGTATACCAGCAACTTGAGCGGGAGACGAAAAAAATGTCGCCCGCTGTATAGAGGATTAAAGAAATAAACAGGCAAAAGAGCGGACCCTGGGCCTGGCGGTTCACACAGTGGCGGCACACCGGCTTCGACAAGCTCAACGTCCGTTTACCCGATTATTTTCTTAATGCGCTAAGCAGCGGGCGACGCATTAAACCAAGAGCGCTGGCTCTATCCTCAGCCCCCGTGTTGGCTGTGATCCATTGCCGGACCAGCCTCTTCGGAAACAGGCGCCATAAACGTAACCGGGTCGGCGCCCTCGAATTCAAGCGTGACTTCAATTTCGGTACCGGCTGCCAGCGGCTCTTTGATCCCCATGAGCATGACGTGTTTGCCACCTTCGGCCAGCATCAAGTGTTCGCCTGGGGGAATTTCAAAACCATCGGGGCGCGCCTCCATGCGCGCCACCCCATTTTCTATAATCGATTCATGCATTTCAGCCGTCAGGCCATCCACAGAAACGCTAGTCAGCCGCACGGTTTCATCAGTTGTATTGTGCAGCGTGAAATAGAGCGCGGTATTGTCGGTCATGGGTAGCGAAGCGCGCACCCAGGCATCTGTTACGTGAATGGGCCCTTGGTCGGCCATATCCATGTCGTGGTCCATGTCCATATCGTCAGAGGACATTTCCTCAGTGGCCATATCGTCAGTGGCCATTTCGTCAGAGGTCATGTCACCCGAAGCCATATCGCCTGCCGCCGCAGAATCGGCGCCTGCTGCCTGATGAATTTGGACATCATCGCCGGTAACGGTCAGATCGATATCGTGAGTCTCCGTGGCGCCATCGGCCAGCTTGACCGAAACCGTTATGATCCAATCGCCGTTCATGGTAAATTCAAAGGGGAGATGATACACACCGTCGGCCGCGCCATCGGCATCATCGGCCACGCCATCGGTCATAACGGGCGCCATGCCGGCGTGGTTCATGTTGCCTTCCAGGCTCACGGTGGCGTCGGTAATAGGCGCACCGCCGGCGTCGGTCACCGCCACAGCCAGTTGACCGCCGGCGGGCGGCGCGCTCAACTTCACCTGAGTTTTATTGGTGGCGGCGCCATTGTTTTGCGCGCCACAGGCGGTAATCAGCAGGATTGAAACAAAGAAGAGCGCCATGCGGGAAGCGCGCGCGGTTTTACATTTTATAGACTTCATGTTGCAGTTACTCCAAAGTAGAAAAGCATGACCAGCGCGCTTTCATGGATATTAACGAAATAATCCGGTAAACGCCTGGGGCTAAAGCGCCCAGGCTGATAGAGGAAGCTGCGCTAAAGCGCACTCTGGTTTAGCCCGCTTGAGCGGGGCTTCTCTTATCAGCCCCAGGGCTTCAGCCTGGGGGCGTGGTTTACCGAATTTAATTAGTAACCTTCATCAAAGTGCGCTGGTTTCGCTATTTAGCTTGCCATTTGCAGCGGGTGCGTCCTAGAATGTGGGCCTCTCCCGGCTCTGCACTCTGCGAGTGCGTCGCGTCCCTCTCCACATGTGGAGAGGGGCAGATTTTGCTGAAACGCAAAATCAAAGAGAGGCGGCACGGTGGGCGATATTACTCCCAATGGGGGACGCGCCCTTTGCCGCAAAGTTGCTTGTTCATCTCGCAAGCGGCTCAGAAATCCGCCTACAAATTACACCACATGGAGCCAATTGACAAAGCGGTGGTTCCAGCGGGCCTCAGTGCGAGGGCGCGGTGGTGGAGTCTGAACGCGGTCATCGGTCGATTCGCCAGAATGGTCGCGCGGGCTCTCGGCATCAAACTGCTGCCCCATTGGCAATGCAAAGAGCTCGCCCAAAGCCACAAGCAGCAGCAGAGAGACGGCAGAGGTATCGGGCGTCGCCCGTCCCGCAGGAGCGTGCGAATCGGTTCCGTCGCGATGCGCAGCAGCGTCGTTACAATCCGCCGCCAGGTGCAGCGAGGCGGGGGAATGCGGTGGATCTACAAAAACCAGATGGGGCAACGCGTGCGGGTGGCCAGGAGCAGCCAACGCGCCCCAACAGATAAATGGCAAAACAAAGGCGTACAAAAATGCAAAGGAGAGCAGTACGCCGCGCGTGATTGCAGGCAGCCCCATACAATGGGGCCACACCGTTATAGGCAACCTACTTCTATATGGCTTAACATACGGCTTGACAGTGGCCGCGTGCGCGCGCAAAAGATCCATTTGTTTAGTGTACCGCGACACCAGTTTTTAGGTCAATACCAACCGTGCCATAGCTTGCACGGTGGGCAGGTCAAAAACCGTCAAATTGAGTGTGGTAATGGGGCTGTTGCGCCAAAGCGCCAGCCGCTCGCGGATGCGCGCCTCTGGGCCGCACAGGGCCACGGCGTCGACCAGGGCGTCTGGCACGGCGCGCATGGCGGCGGCTTTATCACCCGCCAGATAATGGCGCTGGATCTGTTCGGCGGCGTCGCCAAAGCCATAGCGTTCAACCAGATCATAGTAGAAGTTCTTGCCGCGGGCGCCCATGCCGCCCACATAGAGCGCCAAAAATGGCTTAATCTGGTTGCGGCAGGCATCCACATCGTCGCCCATAACCACCGAAACCGACGGCGCAATGTCGAAGTTGGCCAGGCTTTTGTGCGCTTTGGCCAGTCCGGCATCCACAGCGGGTTGGAATGTGCTGGCGTAATGTTCTGGCGCAAAGAAAATGGGCAGCCACCCATCGGCAATTTCGGCAGCCAGCTCCACATTTTTAGGCCCAATGGCGGCCAAATAGATGGGCAGATCGGCGCGGCCGTGCAGAATGCTCTTGAGTGGCTTGCCCAGCCCAGTGGCATCGGCGCCTTCATATGGAATCTGATAGTGCGCACCCTGGTGAGTCAACGGCGTCTGGCGCGCAAAAATAGTGCGCACGATCTGCACATATTCGCGCGTTTTGGCCAGTGGCTTGCCATATGGCTGCCCATGCCAACCTTCCACCACCTGTGGCCCAGACAACCCCAATCCCAGCAACATGCGCCCGCCCGAAAGCTGATCCAGCGTGATGGCCGTCATGGCCGTCATGGCGGGAGTGCGCGCCGGCATTTGCATAATGGCGGTGCCCAGGTGAATGCGCTCTGTCCGCGCGCCCACCCAGGCCAGCGGCGTCACGGCATCGGAGCCGTATGCTTCCGCCGTCCACACGGCATAATAGCCAAGCCGATCGGCTTCCTGCACCAGTTCCAACGGCAGCTTGATATTGGCGCCGGCATATCCCAGCATTAGCCCAAGTTTCATACACTCACTCTCGATTTCTATAATCAGCAGATCACAACGGTGTTGACAAGTTAGGCGTCGGTCTCGATTGATGCATCCAGCTCCGTCTCTTGCTTTTGCGATCTACTGATAATTAGGACGGCTCAACGGGATCTCATTATCCCTCAATTCTACTACAAATCCCTGATATTTTGTAAGCTACTATCGTGATATACTGAGCCCATGAATTCATCTTGGCTTAAGCAACTGCTGCAACCGCCCCCGGTCTATGATTCAGCAGGCAACCTAAAATTTAGGCAATTGCACTATATTCTGCTCTTTGGCCTTGGCGGGACGCTGGTATATGCAACGCTTCTAGGCTTTACAAACGGACTCAGTAGCGTCGCATTTGGCCTCACAAGTATCGCCGGTCTATTCGACTTGCTGCTCTTTGGGATATTGCGATTGGGGAAGGGGCGATTGGTGGCCACGCTGCTGTTGCTGACGGCTAGCATCGGGGTGCTCATTCTGCTCTTTTTTACAGAAGGACTACAAAACAGCGCCATTTTTGTCACGCCGCTGCTGTTGATCCTGTCCAGCATCTTTTTGGGCAGCAATGAAACAACCGCGCTCTGCATTCTCTTTCTGGCGGGCTTTGGCGGGCTCTTTATAGCCGAGCATATGAGTCTCATGCCCCAGAGGCCCGTGATCCCTACTTCGCTCAACACGCTGTTGATCATCACGGTCACGACGGTTTTGATCACGCTTTATATGCGAATCACGCTGCGCCAGGTTGTTGACAGCGTTCGACAGGCTGAAGCACAGCTGCACAACTTGGAAATCACAAACGCTCTGTCGCTTAAAATTCGCTCGTCCTTAGAAGAGCGCACCCATGAATTGTCAACGCTCAACCAACATTTGCAGGTCACACAGCGCCAATTGGTAGAATCGGAAAAAATGGCCGCCTTGGGCAGTTTGGTGGCCGGCGTGGCGCACGAGATCAATACGCCCATCGGCGTGGGCGTGACCGCCGCCACCACTTTGGCTGCCGAAACCGAGCAGATGTGCAAAGAGTACGCCAATGGCAATCTCAAGCGCTCCATATTGGAAGACTATTTAGATACAGCCACCCAAAGCAGCCAGATGATCACCAGCAATTTACAGCGCGCGGCCGAACTGGTGCAAAGCTTTAAGCAGGTGGCAGTGGACCAGACATCCATGGAGCAGCGCCTCTTTTCAGTGAAAAAATATTTGACGGAAGTGGTGCGCAGCCTGGAACCAATGCTCAAACGACACAATTTGACGATTGAAATTAGAGGTGATGACTCTATCCGCATCAATAGCTATCCGGGCGATTTGGCCCAGATTATTACGAACCTGGTTGTAAATTCTACAATACATGGCTATGCCGAAGGGGAAAAGGGGCATTTGCAGCTTCAGTTTACGGCCGATGCAAAGTACTTGCGCCTGGAATATATAGATGACGGTTGTGGAATTTCCCCAGATAACCTGTCTCGTATCTTCGATCCATTCTTTACCACGGCCCGCAACCGTGGCGGTACCGGGCTGGGACTGTACATTATCTATAACTTGGTCACCCAGAAGATGCATGGCACGGTCCGCTGCCATAGTCAACCGGGCCAAGGCGCCCAATTTGTGCTTCAGCTGCCGTTAACTTTGGGGAACTCAGACGTACTGTTAGACACAACCGAATTTGAAGCAATGATCAAAAGTGGCGAGTAAATTTCTATCCGTACATATGCCGTGTTTTCACTTGCACGCTGTATGAGACACGGCTGCAATAACAGCACATCCGCTCGGCAGATAGGTCCTAAATTTTGCAAGATTGTAGCCAGGGCCAAATTATAGTAAGATAAAGTCGAAATTCCTTTTCCTGCTTCTCCCATTGTCGCTTATTACCCAAATGGCGCCACGCCGCTTGTATGTATGGCTGCATAAGGGCTTGCTCAGAGTCCACAAACCTGTATTCTCACGTTATGCTCTAGGTTAAATCGCGCACGCCGTTGTGAAGAATAACTTAAGTTAACGCATTTTTTCTGCAATGGTCTCAATGGAAGCAAGAAAATGATTAATTCTACGCAGCACGAATTGCTCAATACACAGTCAACGCGCACGGCCCCTACTTTGCCCGCGCCATTGCGCGGGTCCGGCGTAGACGATTTGGTTTTACAGCATGAAGATGTAGCCAGACCAATGGTTGCCAAGCCAACAACTACTGATGACGAACTCTTTCTAAGCGAAGATTCGCCGGATGCGCACAGCCCATCCGAGCAGCGTGAGCCATGGAAGATCATGCTGGTTGATGACGAAGATGAGGTGCATCAAGTAACCCAGCTTGCGCTGCGCCGTGTGCGCTTTCAGAATCGACGCCTGAGCTTTATTTCGGCCTATTCAGCCGCCGAAGCTATGCAGCTTATGCAGGAACATCCCGATACGGCGGTCATCTTGCTGGATGTGGTTATGGAAACCAACCACGCCGGCTTAGATTTTGTCAAGCATGTACGGGAGGTGATTGGCAACAAACGAGTGCGCATTATTTTACGCACGGGGCAGCCGGGGCTAGCGCCTGAAGAATCGGTCATTGTTGACTACGACATTAATGACTATAAGACCAAAACCGAACTGACGCGCACCCGGCTCTTTACCACGGTGGTGGCAGCCCTGCGCACCTACAATCACGTCACGACCATTGAAGCCAACAAACGCGAATTGGGACTGCTTTATGAAGGGCTCAAGTCTGCCAATTTCGAATTAGAAAGGGCCAAAAACGAGGCGGAACAGGCCAATAAGGCCAAGAGCGCCTTTTTATCCAATATGGGCCATGAGCTGCGTACGCCGCTGGCCGTTATCCAAAGCAAATCGGATGTATTTCGCCGCGGCATTTATGGCCCGGTTACGGAAAGACAAGCCCAAGCGTTGCAGATCATCAGATCCAACGGACGCACGCTGCTCGCCATGATCAATGACCTGTTTGATATGTCAAAGATTGAGGCCGGCGAGCTGGAATTGGCGTACACGCTTGTCCCTCTCAAATCGCTCTGTCAGGCAAGCATTGCCGAGACGCTGGCGTTCGTAGAGGAACCAAAGCCCCTCATATCATTAAACATAGATGATGCCCTGGACGAATCGTTGTCCATCAATACGGATGGACAACGTCTGCGCCAAGTCTTGGTGCATCTGGTGCATAATGCCATCAAGTTTTCGCCCGCCGATAGTGAAAGCGGTCTTATAGTCACACAGGATGCCAACCGCCAACATCTCATTTTTACCATTTGGGATCAAGGGATTGGCATTGCCCAAGAGGATTATGGGCGTATTTTTGAACCATTTGTGCAGCTGGATACCAGCCTGACGCGCAGCCATGCCGGCGCCGGGCTGGGGTTATCTTTGGTCAAACAGCTGCTAGCACTGTTAGGTGGGAGTATCCGCGTAGAAAGTATGATAGGCCAAGGCAGCCGCTTTATTGTGACGCTGCCCAACCATCCTCATTTGGAAAGCCTAGGTGGTAGCCAATGAGGTAGTGCGTACAACAGGGAGGCAACGCGCCAATGGGGCTCGATTTTGATTGGACCACAAACGATGATGAGCAGCGAGAGGCTGTCCTCCTCAGCACCGGTAGCAGGCACAAGCACAGTTGGCGCCCCTGGCTCATTGGCATCACCACTGTTGTCATCCTGGCATTGGGGGCGTGGATTGGCTATCGCATTGTAGAGCAAAGAAATCAGGCTGCGCTGGAGCAAGCAGCCCAGGCTTATCAGCAGCTTCAGCAGCAGGCCATCACTTCACACAACGGCGCGCTCTTTCAATCGGTCAACGCCGCCGCCCCAGCCTGGCTCTCCGCCCAGCTTCAACCCAGAAGCTGGCAATCCGCCCTGTTAAACCCCCAAATTCTGCATGTTGAACCGCACATTCATGGCCTTATTGCCACAATCCAATGGCGCCATCAAGCCGCGCTGCAGCAGCGGGATATCTTCTATGCGTGGCGGAAAAACACGTTGGTCCAGGCGCCAATACCAGTCGATTATTGGGGGGACATTGTTACCGTTCAGCAGCCGTGGGGGCGATTGACCATGCGCGAAGTGGATCGTCCTTGGGTTGATGAAATTACCCAATTTGTCAATCACCATTTTGCAGGAATGCAATGAGCGCTGCCGTGCGCAGCGCTTACCCTTTGCGCTGACCATTCGCAGCAGCTTTGCCACCACCGCCGCCCCGCGCCAGCTGGCCATCGCTTCGCCACGTCTGTGGGCCATGGACGCCGTAGGCAACCCGGCGCCCCAATTCTGGCAAGCATTGGCGCAAATGCTGCACAATCAGTTTGCACCAGCCCGGGTTCGATTTGCGGCGCCCGTGCTGCTGGTGGATAGATTGCAGCGGCTGGCCGAGCAGTTCAGCGCCGAACATCCAACCATACAAATTGAAATTGTAGACTTGGAATCTTTATCGCCAGCCCCCGAACAGCTCTTTGCCGACGTCGACGGCGCCTATATGTTGCCTACCGTGAGCATGATCACCTCGGGGCTGATTCAGGATCTGACCGATTTTGCCGATTCCGACCCGCAGGTAGAAGCGGGTGATTTTGAGCCTCGCATATGGCAAGCGTCTCAATGGCAAAGCCGATTGTGGATGTTGCCGCAATCCGCCACCATGCACGTCCTCTTTTATGATCGTGCGCTCATTGAAGAAATGGGATTGCCGACGCTGCCCACAGATGATTGGGCGGGCTTTACGCAGTTCCTCGAGCAAGCGCGAGCACACAAAAGGTTCGACGCAAATTCAAACGTTTTGTTCGATGTGGATGCCGATCTGTTGGCTGCATACGCCAGTCAGCTGCACTGCTCTTTTCCACCAGACCAGCAACAGGCGCAGACCCACTGTCTGGGCGAAATCGGACAGGCCAACTGGGCCGCGGGTCTAGACTGGTATAGAGCGGCGGTGGTGGATACGCAAACCATGATGGACCTATCCACCAGCTCCGCCAGCGCGCGCGAAAGCCTGGCGCTCCAGGTCAAATCTCTCCCGCTACGCACGGTCGTTTGGACCGAACACCCCACCAATTATGAGCACTATCGGCAGCTGCACACTTTGGGCATTGCGTCTCTGCCTGGCGATGCAGAGACGCGCGTCACGCCGCTGCGCCTGCACGGCAGCGTGATCAGCCAACAGGCGGCCAATCCCCAAGCCGTGTGGCAATGGATCAATTACTTGACCTTTGAGCGGCCGCTGATCCAGCCGCGCGATATTCCAGCCCGCCGCTCTGTGGCCGCGACGATTGGCTATTGGGGCAACCTGCCCACACCCTTGCGCGTCATTATGCATGATCAATTTGCACGAGCGCGGCCAGTGCCATTGGCGGAAGCAGAGTATCTGGAATGGCAAAATCTGGCGCCGCTGTTTGACGGCCGCGCAACGGCCACCACCATGGCGCAGCAAATTGTGGATCCGCCCTGGTTTACCTTGGCCACAACCGCGGGCCACGGTCCATAAGCTTCGGAAGCGCTAGTCCCACACGGATTCCCACTGGCCACTCTCGGCAGAGCGATAGAGCGCCAGCGCCGTGCGCAATTCACCCAGCGCATATGCGGCATCCGCCGCCGGCTCGGCGCCGTCTAGCACGACGTGGGCAAAATCACGCAGCTCGGGGCCAAATGAGTTCGCATATCCCAATGGCTCGGCCACGCGCAAGCCGTTACGGTTTTCAGCATTGTAGAGCAGCAGGGCGCCGTTTTCCAGCCCCTCTTCAATAACAATTTCGCCCTTGGTGCCATTAATGCGCCACCAGGGCTGCGGCGCCATAACGGCCTCGGCCATAAGCGCTTCAAAAGTGGCCACCTTGCCCGACTCAAAGCGGACCAGCGAGCGCACCATAGATTCGCCCTCCATCTGCGGCAGGGGATTGCCCAACACGCCCATCACCTCTTTAATTTCGCCCATCCACATACGCAGCGGGCGTATCCAGTGCGAGCCGCCGTCAATGGCAATTCCACCGCCAGCTTTGGCTTTGCTAAAGCGCCAAGCCGTTTCATCCTCAAAGAAATAGGGAGGCAGCTCCATGGCAAAAGAGGCGCGCGCCGTTATGATGTCCCCAATCGCGCCTTCGTCAATCAGCTCTTTGGCCAGCACGATTTCAGGCCAATATTGGGCGTTTTCAGCCACCATAAAGACCAGCCCGGGAAATTGGGTGCGGGCTTGGGCCGCGGCATCCAAAATGCGCTGGCAGGCGTCAATGGTGGGGGCCATGGGCTTTTCCAGCAGCACGTGCTTGCCGGCAGCAAAGGCCATGATGACCAATTCTTCATGCAAGTGGTGCGGCACCATAATGTCCACGGCATCAAAGTCAGCGTGCTGCAGCGCCTGGGCCAACGTAGGGAAGGCAATTGCCCCCGTCTCGGCGGCGTAACCTTCAGCGCGACTCATGTCCGGATCGATCGCAGCTGTTATCTCAATGCGGGGAGCATATTTGTTGATGCCATCCAGATGATAGCGCGCAATGGCGCCACAGCCCACCAGGGCCAATTTTAGTTTGGCAGTCATGGTTTCTCCTTATCAGCATGCTTTAGTGCAGGGCGTTTAGAAATCTATTAATGTCTTGCTGGTTGTTGTAAACCGAGACGCCCAGGCGAATGCCCTGGACCATCTCGCGCTGCCCCTGGGGGTTCGTCTGATACCACTGTCGGAAGGAGACCACCTGATGCCCAAAGGCGCGATCGAGTTTGGCTTGGGCTTCCTCAATATTGGGCGGCAGAAAGCTCACAATGGGCGTGGGGGCGTCAAGCGGCGTCAAGGGGCGATAGCCAAGTGCGGGCAGCTCCGCTTGCAGCCGATCGGTCAATGGCTTGACGTGGGCGCGGATATTTTCAACGCCCAGCTTGTGAATATATTTCAGCCCCTCATAGACACAAATGGCCGAGAGATAGGAGGGGCGACTCCCTTCATAGCGCACTGCGCCCGGCAGGGGCTGGTAATCAAAATCGTCTACCGATTGCACTTGCGCCAGTGAGTATCGACTTTGTCGCAATTGCTCTTGCAGCTCCTGGCGCACAAAAAGAAAGCCAATGCCAAAATCACCCATGAGCCATTTGTATGCGGTACAGGCGGCAAAGTCAATGCCCAGCGCGCGCACGTCAATGGGTGTGCAGCCGGCGCCCTGAATAATATCGGCATAGAGATAAGCGCCGTGGGCGTGAGCGATTTGACTGATGGCTTGCGCATTGGCCATATAGCCATTGACCTGTGAAACCAGGGCCACAGAAACCAGCACCGTGTGCTCGTCTATGGCGGCTTCAATGTGGCTTAGATCGATCTGCCAGTCGCGATGATTCACAATGCGCAGCTCAATGGCGCCGGACTGCGCCAAGGCTTTGTACATATATTTAGAAGCCTCAAAGTGCAGGTCGTCAATCACGACATTACCGACGGCTTTGACACCGGGCTGGCTCAGCCCCAAACCGGCCAAAACCACATTCTCGCCATCGGTCGTGCTTTGGACAAAGGCAATTTCCGAGGGTTCGGCGTGAATCAGCGCCGCAAATAACGCTTTGGTCTCCTGCTGCATGGATGGCGTAAAGCTATGGCGATTTTCACCGCTTCCCCACGTACGAAATTGGGTATACTGCTCCAATGCGCGCTGCGTGTGAACGCTAAACGGATGGGTTTCCGCAGCGGCCAGCCACAATTTCTCTTCAGCCCGGGGAAAATCCGCGCGCACGGCGGCAAAGTCCGGCTTCGCAACTGCCGAAGTAGACGGCAAATTGGAGCCCAAATGGGACCGAGAGTTTGATGAAGCAGCTGACGAAGAAATTGACACAGATGCTGAGGGGGAAGCTGATGGAGAGGTTGGCATAGATACTCGTCCTTTATGGCTGGGACTTACGCAATATTGTTGCAGATTTACAAATCAACACCAGCATAGAAGTTCGATTTCGCGGCGAAGTCGAACTTCTGTGATACCAGTACTATTTTATTCACTTATGTTACGCGAGCCTGGCGGAAAGTCGGCTCGCCGCCGTTCCTGTTTCTTCTGGCAGACTGGTTGCCGCTGCGTAACGTGAGTTATTCATTCACAAAAATATTGGGTAAGCCGAAAGTGATGTTTTACAACTTGGCGACCCGTTTTTTGTCCACATAGCCCCAATCCCACTCGGCGCCCCAACCGGGCGCGGCGGGCGGCGTTACCTCACCATTGTGCGGCAGCGGCGGATTGAGCAAGCCGATCTCTTTGCCCGCCTCGTCGCGCGAACCGCCCGGGAAATATTCGTAATAGCTGGTGTTGCTGATGGCGCAGACCAAATGGGCGTGAACCAGGCCAAAGAGGCCGCCAGGGCCGTTAAACTCAATGGTGCTGCCGTGGAGTTCCGCCAAGTGCGCCAGCTTGAGCATGGCGGTGGCGCCGTGCCGGCCATTGGCGCGCAGCAGATCTGTGGCGCCGGAGATGAGCCACTGGGCGCTCAGCTGCATGTCGTGCATGAGCGATTCGGGCGCCACAATGGGAATATCCAGCGCGCGGCAAAGATTTTGCAGCTGCTGTTGTTCAGCATCCGGCAGCGGCTCCTCAAACCAGCCAAAGTCCAACGCTTCCAGCGCGCGCCCCACTTTAAGCGCATCCGCATAGCTGTAGCCCGCCATGGCGCTGTCATGCAGCAATTCAATGGATGGCCCCACGCGCGCCCGCACTTTTTCAAAAAGCTGGATGTTGCGGGCTGCCGTATCTTGAAAGTGATCTTTCAGCGCTACAAAGCCGGCCTCCAGCGCCTTTTCAATATCGCGCTCGGCCACGATCCACGCTTGTTCATCCATAATGCCGCCGATGTTGTAATAGGCGGGACAGCTGGGCCGGGCCCGCCCCATGAGCGCGTACACCGGCATGTTGGCGGCTTTGCCGGCAATATCCCACAGGCAGTTGTCGAACGCGCCAAACCAGCCCGGTTTGCTAAACATGCTGCGCGTGGCTTTGTGCAACTTGGCAAATAGGTACTCACGGTCCAGCGGATCATGGCCAACGGCCATCATGCGCAGCTGCTCCAGCTCATCGGGGCGCATGGTGGTGTAGCGGGCATCCCCCACCGTGCAGACCCCTTCAATGCCCTCGTCTGTCAAGACGTGCAGCAGGTGAATCTCCCCCACAGCAGAAGTGGCATATTGGCGCAACCAGCGGCGGCGCAGTCCAGTCCCGGCCTGGCGCAAGTCAAAGCGGTTGGTGTTGCTCTGCGCCTCCAGGATGGAAAGAGAAATAGATTCGATCTTCATTGTACATTGAGTCCAATCGATTTGAGTCCAACCCCATCAGTCCGGTGAACGCACCAACAAGACAGGGATGGTCACATTGCGCAGAATATACTCGGCCACGCTGCCATAGAGCGCTTTGCTGAGGCCAGTGCGGCCACGGGTGCACATTGCCACCAGATCAATATGATTGGTATGAATATAGTCGAGGGCTTCCTGCGCAATATTGCCCAGCCGCACTTCTCTGGACACCTGATAACCGGCTGCTTCCAAAGCGCCTTTGGTGGCCAAGAGTTCATCGCGCAGCTGTGACGTAATGGTGGCTTTGGTCTCATCATCATAGAGTTCGTGCAGCGTTTGCAGATCAATATAAAACATACCGTCAATGGGATAGACCGTTTGCGGCGGTTCGCCCACACGAAAGAGCACCAAGCTGTTCTCATCCGGCTTAATAAAACGGCGGATATGGGGCAAAATTCGCTGCCGGAATTCAGACCCATCCAATAAAATGAGGACCTTATTTTTTGTCATACGCATCTCCATTTGCATAGACTAGCACACAACGGCGTAAATAAACCGATGGTTGGCCGTGGCGTCAGAAGTTCGACTTCTCGGAGAAGTCGAACTTCTTCACCGTAGGCGAACTTAGGCCGTCGTGTATTAGGACTTGTACGATGGCTCTGTGCTGCGCACAACCGCCATCATCGAACTAAAGGAATGATGCCAGCCTGACGTAAAAAAGGGTGTTCAATATTCCCTACCCGAGCGACAGTTTGTGCGTAATGCTGCGTGCGAAGCACTCCCACCAACGCCCATTATGCGGCTGTTATGCTGGGCAGTGCGCCGCACGCGAGCGGCCTCTTCTCGAACGAACATTTATGCTCACCCCTCAATTATATAGCACATAGGGCGCTTTTCATATTCACCCATTTGGCATATAATCAGTTCTGTCCCGCCATATTCTCCCCTCAACACGTTTTGGAGGTAACTATGACCTTAACGGCAACCGCCACCCAGGAAAACCAGCATCACGAAAGCAATGGCAACGGCTTCAATGTCTCGGCACAGCCTTCACGCACCAAGAAAAGCAAAGTGCCTTTTGCCATTATCGACTGTGACCTGCACCATAATTTGCCCAGTCAGGAAGCACTTTTTCCCTATCTGCCCCGCCACTATGTAGAGCAGATCAAAGACTTTGGCGCTATGATGCCCGGCATTGGCTACACGAATGTGCCGGGGAGCGGCGCCCGCCCCGATCTGTGGCACGACTATCCGGACGCAAACCCAGCTACGTTACCACAGGTGGCCATCGAAGCGCATCTGGATCCATACAATGTGGAAATCGGCGTGCTCACCGGCGGCGCTACCTATGGCGCCACCGTCCACCCCAATGCAGATTACGCCGCCGCTTACTGCCGAGCATTTAATGACTGGACGCTGGCCGAGTGGGCATCTAAAGATGAACGACTGTACACATCAATTTTTGTATCGCCGGTCGATCCGCTGCAAGCCGCGGCCGAAATTGACCGGCTGGCCGAAAATCCTAAGTGCATTCAGGTCATGATGTCGGCTGGTGCGCAATGGCCTTTTGGCAACCGTTTCTATCATCCCATTTATGAAGCGTGCGCCCGCCACGGCCTGCCCATGTGTATACACTTTGGCGGCGAAGGCGCCGGCATTGCCGCCCCGCCCACGGCCGCGGGCTACCCCTCCTACTATCTGGAAATGCGCATGGCGCGCCCCCAAATCGCCATGGCCCACACAGTCAGCCTCATCTGCGAAGGGGTGTTCGAGAAGTTTCCCGATTTTCAATTTTTGTTTATTGAGCACGATGTGTTTTGGGTGCCGGGGCTCATGTGGCACATGGATAATGATTGGAAGGGGCTGCGGGACTACACGCCGTGGGTGAAAAAGCTGCCCAGCGAATATCTACGCAGCAATATTCGTTTTGGTTCACAGCCCATGCCCAACACGCCCACCCGCCAGGACTTGGAAATATTTCTTCAGTGGATGTGGGCCGATGAAGTCATGCTCTTTGCCAGCGACTATCCCCACTGGGATTGGGACGAACCCAGCAGCTTTATGGCCGGGTTCGATGAGAAGCTGCGCCGCAAAATCATGTATGAAAATGCAAGGGCATTTTATGGCCTCGACTAAAACGCCAAAACAGCAACGGCACGTCGTTGCCACAGCCGATGAGATTGGCCCTGGCCAGCGCAAAATTGTGACCATAGGCCGGCGCGAAATAGGCATCTTCAACATTGATGGCGCCTATTTTGCCTTGCGCAACGTCTGCCCCCACAAAGGTGCGCCGCTTTGCAAGGGCCTCCAGCGCCCGCTGATCACGTCCAGCGGCGTCAGCCAGGTGGCCTATCAACGCGAGAATGAAATTATCAAATGCCCGTGGCATCTGTGGGAGTTTGATATTAAGACGGGGCGCGCGTTACACGATGCCGCGGTGGGGGTTTCCAGCTATATGGTGCAAGTCGAAGGCAGCGATGTCATCCTCTACACATAACCTGGACAAGCCAGAACCAAAAAGGATCCACGAAGAGACATGAAGAGCACACGAAGTTTCACCAAGAAAGGCTTCGCCCTTTGTGTTTCTTCGTGGCATCTTCGTAGTCAAAATTCTTGCACAAACAACAAGATTTCAACGGGTTAGGTACTAAAGGCGAAAGCCCTTGGGAAATGATAGTGTTGAATCTGCGCACACCACTGTTTTCTAGGGTCCGTTGACATTTTGTGTTGCCTAGCGTTGATGAAAGTTAACAATTCAAATCAGGAATGCGACGACGCTGGTTATTGTGTATTAACAAAATAGTACTGGTATCCCAGAAGTTCGACTTCGCGGAGAAGTCGAACTTCTATGCCGGTGTTAATTTGTATTTCTGCAAAAGCCGGCGCCTGTCAGCCAAAGTTTGCTAAGAAGCTGTCTGAAAAGGTGGTTAAGGTGTGTCATATTCCGGGAAAGGGCCACGAAATCCTGGTCACATCATGCGCATTTGGCCCTTTCCCGGAATGTTTTTGGACCCAATTGTGACTTTTCAGACTGCTTCTAAAGCGCGCTCCTTTTACAGCCTGCTTTAGCGGGCTTTCTCAGTAGATGCAGGCTTCAGCCTGTGGCATCCATTACTTCAGATTGGGATTGTGCACCTCTAGGCTAGCGATCCGATTGGCCAGTTGATCCATGGTATATGGCTTGGCCAAGAAGTGGGTAGCCGGATGCTGCAAGACAGCATCCGGCATGGCTGAATCACTATAGCCAGAACAGAGGATGATGGGTGTATGGTCACTTATGGCCCGCAGCTGCTGTAGCGTTTCCAACCCGCTGAGTCCGGGCATGACAACGTCCAGCAAGATGGCATCAATTTGCTCGCCATACTCTTTAAAAATCGCCAACCCATCAAGGCCATTGGCGGCAGAAAGCGTGCGGTAGCCCAAGCTGGACAGCATGTCTTTGACAGTTTCGCGCACCATATCTTCATCATCAATAATCAGCACCAGCTGTGACCAGTCTTGCTGTTTTGTTGCGGCGGCAAACTCAAAATTATCCGCCGCTGGGGTTCGTACAGATTCAGCGCGGTCGGCGGGCAAAAAGACGCGAAAAACACTCCCCAGTTGGGGAGTGCTTTGGACTTGCATGCTGCCCTGTAGCGACCGTACCACGCCCAGCACGGCCGAGAGCCCCAAGCCATTCCCCTGTTCTTTGGTGCTAAAGAAGGGATCGAAAATCTTTTCCAGCACGCTCGCCTCAATCCCAATGCCGTTATCGCATATTTCCAAACAGACGTAGTCCCCAGCCGCCGGTGGCGCACCAATAAAGGTGGTTGGGTCGAGCTGGTCAGCCAAGGTAATCGCCGTTGTTCGGATCGTAATAGCGCCCTGCTCATGGATAATTGACTCGGCGGCATTGATCACAAGATTCATTAGAATTTGCTGAAGCTGCCCCCGATCCGACATGACAGCGGGCAGGTTGGGCTCCAACACAAGCTGTAAATGTGAATTGTGTTGGAGCACGGTCTCCAATAGGGCGCTGTTTGTTTGGATCAGGTCATTCAAATCGAGCGCTTCCACCTGAAAGCGCGCCTTACCCGCATAGGCCAAAAGCTGGCGCGTCAGATCGGCCGCACGTGCGCTCGATTGAATCGCCTTTTGCACATGTTCCCGCGCCTTTTCATTTCCTTCTATGTAGCGCAACGCCATGTCAGACTGATTTAAAATGCTGGTCAGCAAATTATTGAAATCATGGGCAATCCCTCCTGCCAATAGGCCCACGCTCTCCAATTTCTGCTTTTGGCGCAATGCGGCTTCTGTGCGCGCCCGTTCACTCATCTCCAATTGCAGCTCGGAATTCAATTGGGAAAGTTGATGCGTGCGCTTCTCCAGCACCATTTGCGTGCGCGCCAACTGATTGTTCTGTGTTTGCAGCGTCTCGGCTTGGCGGCGATTGCGCTCTTCGCTTTTGATTGTCTGATTAATGGTAAGGTGCAGCATGGCGGCGGTCATCCCCATCAAGAGCAAGTTGACCAGCCAGTAATTACTATCCGCCACGTCCGGTTGCGGATAATAGACACCGCTGCGCTCATAGAAATAGAGAAAGGTGGCCATGGAGGCCATGATGACTGTAAATAGCACAGTGATGCGGCTGCCCAGCAAAATACTGCATACCATCAGCATGACCGGCACGGCAATCATCGATGGATTGCGGATGCCAATATGATAAAGACTCGCCAGGCCGATGGAGCCTAAACAGGAAACGACCACCAGCAAGCTGGCCAATCGCACATAACCGCGCAGCAAGAGCACGAGCGATATGATCAGGATTATGCCTACGCCACCCGCAATCAGGTCGTTCCAGCGCGGCACACCGGCGCGCACTTCGTCATCCATAAGGAGAAAAGTGAACGCAATTGGCACCCCCAACAGCAACAAATAATAGAGCTGCCGCACGTTTCGGGCCTGGCTGGGATCAGAAACAGGTGGTGGACTCAAAATATAGCGCAATAAATTATGCATGACTTACATTCTACGACAGGAGAGAATCAACGTTCTCGGTTTTTCACGAAATCATCAAGTTCATTGTACCATCATGACAAGTATATGCACGCTACAATGGCCTGACAAAATAGTAACGTAACAGTATACTGAACTATCGTATAAAAGCTCCCACACAATCACTAACTTATGTTACGCAAGCCTGGCGGAAAGTCGGCTCGCCGACGGTCTTGTTTCTCTCTAGCAAACTGGCTGTCGCTGCGTAACGTGAGTCACTAAAAGTTACACGACTTACGCAGCGCCGGTGGAACGCCAGAAGAACATAACATAGCTGACCGGGCCATTTTCCTCTAGGCTTGCGTAAGACCTCAGTTAGTCAAGCTACAGCCACAATAAAAACCAAAGGAGTTTTCCATGAGCAAAACCTATCGAGTCGGCATCATCGGCTTTGCCCACATGCACATCAACAGCCTCATCAAAGACTTTGGCGCGCATCCCCAAGTCGAGTTAGTAGCCTGCGCCGATACCCAACCGGCTCGCCCCGAGCTGCGCGATGCCACCTATACCCGTGGCTGGAATCAGCGCCACGCACTAGATGTTCTGGGTGTGCCCAATGCCTTTGACAGCTACCAAGAGATGCTGACCAGCGAATCGTTCGACATTATTCTGTGCTGCGCCGAAAATGCCCGCCACGCCGAAGTAACTGAAGCGTGCGCCGCGGCCGGTATTCACGTCGTGGCCGAAAAACCCATGGCCAATTCGCTGGCCCATGGGCTCCGCATGGCGCGTGCAGCCCAGGCCGCGGGCACAGAGGTGATCATCAATTGGCCCACCACCTGGTCACCGGCCATCCGCAAAGCCAAAGCGCTGATTGACGACGGCGCCATTGGGCGCGTGCTGGAAGTGAAATGGCGCGGCGGGCACACGGGCCCGCTGGGCATGGGCGAAACGCATCCGGGCATTACCCAGGGCGCCGAAGCGATGAACCCCACAGAGCTGGGCGCCACCTGGTGGCACCACAACGCCACGGGCGGCGGCGCCATGCTCGACTATTGCTGCTATGGCTCTATGCTCTCGCGCTGGTACATTGGCGAACAGGCCCAGGCGGCCGTGGGCATGCGCGCCAACCTCAACAGTTCCTGGGGCGATGCCGACGACAACGCCGCCATGATCGTGCGCTTTCCCCATGCCTTGGCCCTGCTGGAAGCTTCGTGGACCACGCGCGCCCATGGTGTTTCACCCGGCCCCATTGTGTACGGGACGCAAGGCACGTTGATCATCGAGCGTAAAGAGCAGCAAGTTGTGCGCCTGGAAACGGGTAAAGAAGCGGGCAAAGAATTTGCGCTGGACGCGCTGCCCAGCGGACGCGCCACCATTGCCGAAGAGCTGATCCACCACCTGGACACCGGTGATGATCTGCACCCCACGCTCCAGCTGGGGCTCAATCTGGAAGTAATGGCCATTTTAGATGCGGGCGTACGGGCTGCCGATAGTGGCCAGTTGGAAATGGTCAACAACGGTACCTGGCAGATGGGGGAGAATCGCTGATGAAAATCACCAAAATCACCCCGTTTCTGGTCGATCGTTTCCTGCTGGTGCGCGTTTACACTGACGAAGGGATCGTCGGCAATGGCGAGGCCGGGCTGTGGGCGCACCATCCCACCGTCTACGCGGCCATTGAGGAATTGAGCGACTACTATGTGGGCAAAGACCCACGGCGGATCGAGCATCACTTCCAAACTGTGGCGCGCGATACACACTTTATGGGCGCCGTGCTCAGCGCCGCCATGAGCGCCATTGACGTGGCGCTGTGGGACATTCTGGGGCAGTCGGTGGGGCTGCCGGTCTATCAGCTGCTGGGCGGCAAGACGCGCGACAAGGTGAAGGTCTTTGCCAATGTATCGGGCGATACGCCGCAGGCACGCGCCGAAAGCGCGCAGGCCGAGGTGGCCGCAGGCTATCTTTCGCTGCGCACGCAACCTTTCTTGCCAGACTTTGAGCAGAAGACGCCCACCCAGGTCATTGGCGATGCCGTAGATATTGTGGCGGCTATCCGCGACGCCGTGGGCTATGGGATTGATTTGGGTCTGGAGATTCATCGCAACCTGCGGCCCGAAGAGGCCATTACGCTGGCCCACGAGCTGGCGCCATTCCGCATTCTCTATTACGAAGACCCGCTGGCGCCAGAGAGCAACGAAGCGTTGGAGATTGTGGCGCGCAACATCAATTTGCCGATTGCCACTGGTGAACGTTTCTATAACATCTACCAATTCAAAGATCTGGTCGACCGCCAGATCGTCAGCTTGATCCGCCCGGATCCGTCGCTGGCCGGTGGCTATACCCAGTGCAAAAAGATTGCCGGCATGGCCGAAGCGGCCTTTGTGGGTATCTTCCCGCACTTAATGGGCAGCCCGGTCAATATTGCCGCTTTTGTCCAGTTCGACGCCTCCATTCCCAACTTTGTGCTGCATGAAGCGCTGCCCTATGCCGATAACTTCAACGAAATCGTCAGCCATCCACCCCAGCGCGATGGAGGCTACATCCGCGTGCCGGACCGACCGGGCATTGGTTTGGAAATTGACGAAAGTAAATTGGCCAAGTTCCCCTACAAGCCCAAACGCATTCTGGGCAGCTATCATGCCGATGGATCCGTCGCCCATTAAGCTTAATAGAGGGCACCCACAGGCTGAACAAAGTTAACAAATTGTTGTGGTAGCATGAGAAGCCGGGTTTGTGGCAAAAACCCGGCTTCTGAATATCGGATTATTTTCTTGCTTTCATCAGCCTAAGTCAACAGACCCTAAAGCAAGGCCAAATAGCCGGCCATCAGCGTGCAGAAGAGACGAATGTGCCGCTGGGTTCTCATGCACAAGCCTTTTTGGATGAGGCTTTGCAAAACTGATGGCTCCACGGCGCTTTGGCTTTGCGGCCGGTCGTCCACGGCCAGGAGCCGCATGGCCGCGCGCTCATCTGCATTCAAACAGCTTAAAATCTCCTCCAACCGAAACCGCAAGCCCGGCTGCCCCAGCAGCGCGGCGCCCCACTGTGCTTCCTCCGGCGGTTCTTCCTCACTCAACCACCAATAGCAGACGGCCTTGATCAGGCTGGAATAGCCGCCAGTCAATTGGTGGATTTGCGCCCTGGCCGCATCGCTTAATAACGAGCGTGCATGGCCAAGATGCGTATCAATAATGAAGTCGGTATCGACTGAATTCAGCGCGGTTAAATAGATGATATGGGTTGTCAACACGCGACGCAGCGGGCCGAGCCGATCCAACATGGCCAGCTCATCGGGCGCCAACCGCATGCCGGCCACAAAGGAGAGCGTATGGCGCCCCACATCACGCAGATTGCGCAAGGCTTGACACAAGTCTGGCCGCTGCCACTGCCCCAAGAGGTCCAGCCGGTCACAGATCAACACCACATACGTTCCAGCCAGGCCCAAGCGGGCAATCAGTTCATACAGCGCATGTTGAAGCTCAAATAGATCGTCCCGCCTCCACACGTCGGCATAATCGGTCAGGATCAGGTGACGCGCTGGCTCTCCCAATCGATCGCGGGCCTGAAAAAACGCATGCAGCAGCATGCGATAAAGCATGGGCAACGAGGGGTCAAACATGGCCGAGAAGTCGAGCATGATGGCCACATACTTGCGCTGACGCTTGTGCTCTTGTTTCAACTTGCGCTCTGGATTTAACTTACCCTCTTGATTCAAATAGTGCGCCAACACTTCGGGGCGATGAATGAGAAAATGCAGCAGTTTTGAGATCCCCACGCCGCTGGTTCCCATTATGATGCCGCTGGCCCCTATCTGTAGCCAGTTCGCCATTTGGGATAACTCCTGCGCGCGATAGCTGATGGGGAAATTGTGCCAGGCGTGCGGCGATTCCAGCGACTCCGGCACGCGATGTTCAGCAGCGTCTCTGCCGCCGCCATACGCAGGTGCGTCCGCCGGCGGCTCGTCAACTTTGACGCTATACCCGGCAGAGCGGACCAACTCTTCCCGCTCGGCGCCATATATCCCCAACAGATCGGCAAGCCTCACCACCAACTCTGGCGTACGGGGGCGCGATTGGCCATTGCGCCAGCGCGTAATTGTAGCCGGATTTACGTTTAATCTGCGCGCCAGCTGTGCCCCAGACATATCCACTCCTGAAAGATACGCATCAAATAACTCGCCAAACTCTGGATAGAAACTCATATCCACTCCCGCCTTGGATGTGTTGGTGTTTTGTGCCACCCAGGCACTTTGCCAAGCGCGCAATGATCTCCCAGTTCTGGGCTGGGCCTATCCAGCGGTGGGCGCGAACTGCCCCATATGCACGGCAAAATGTGCATAAAATCATGCGCTGAATGCAACAATGCAACGCCTCAGATGCAAAACTGGGGCGCTATGATCGAGGTGTCGACAGATGTAAACGTAAAAATCTAACGTTGCTCATTGGGGAAACGTGCACGGCCAGTCCATTATCGGCACGCGGCAACAGTGTTGGCGATATAGATCACGACTCACGCAGCAGCTGTGCTGCGATCTGCTGATTATTCTACTGATTATTTACGCCAGTCTTGCGTAAGCTCACTAGAGATTAGGTATAGGCGTCGTCAGCGTTTGATGAGTCCAACCCTATCGCCACCAATGCAAAGTGCTGCTTATTTCAGGTTTGCATTCGCGGAAAACGGACAGGCGGGATCCCCAAACTCAATGGGCCTCTAGCACTTGATGGAGGACATTGACATGAACAACCGATTTGCTCAGTACCATGTTCGTAAACGCCTGGTTGGGTTTGTGGTAGCGCTTGCGCTACTTGCCGGCGCCATTGCCTATCCGCTGCTTATTGGCGCCACCAACAGCGCAAATGTAGATTCAGGTGTTGATGTCCCTGCGTACGCCGGTCCGGTACCGGGGCATGGCGGCGGTGGCGGCGGCGGCTGAGCCACATAGGTAGGTATATCCAGTAGATCGCAACGGCGCGAGATAGCGTCGGATTCAACAATCGAGACCGGCACCTATATCATCAACACCGTTGCGTTCTACTGATATTCAAGAAAGCATTGACAGATAAGATAATCAGCGATGACGCAGATTACGTATACATTTGCGTCATCGCTGATTTACAAAACCTTGTTGGTTTTACGCACTGGGGTGCGCACGGCTTTGCACGGAATGCTACTCATCAGCGGCAGAAGGAATTTGGCGCGCCTCGCTCAAATGTGAAGTAACAGAATTATATGTTCTTTGGTAGCTTGGATCGTTCTGCATGTGCGCTAGCTCGGCTAACGCCTGCGCAAAGGTTTTAATGGCATCCGCTCGCCGCTTTGCCAGCATATAAGTCACGCCCAAGTCATCCAATGCATCCACGTGTGAAGCAGCACGCCTGAGGGCTTTGTACGCCTGCATGGCCGCGGTGAGCCTGTGCTCGGCCGCGGGGAAATCATGCAAATCGCGGTGGGCAATGCCCCAATTATGATACAGCAGGGCCAGATGATGGGTATCTTGCACTTGCACAAAGATGGGCTCCACCGCTTCAAGCAGATGTAAAGCCGGCAAGGGCTGCTTCATGACCAGATAAATGACGGCCAAATTCATCTGCGTCACAGCCCCCTCAAAGCGGTCCTCTAGCTCCGCAAATAGGGCCAGCGCACGTTCATTTACGACAATTGCTTCGTCAAAGCGATGCTGCGGATATAGCGCATTGCCCAAATCGCGCAAGCGACGCGCAATCTGCCGCCCCTCTTCTTGTTGCTCCCATAAGGCCAGCGCAGCCCTAAAATTTTCTTCGGCAACCTCCCAGGCGCCGTTATCAAACGCAAGCCAGCCACGCACGCTATAGCTCGTCGCACATTTGGCATCGCCCGGTGGCAACAAGGCAATAACCTTATCAGCCAATCTGCGCGCTTCCGGCAAATCCCTTTGCAGAAAGGCCACAAATGCTTGCTGATTGAGTGCCCGCGCATAGTTGCCGGTATCCTCAATCGTGCGAAAAATAGCGGCGCTTGTTTGGTAATGTATGGATGCTGAATCGTAATTGTTCTGCAATTGGTGCAAAAAACCAATTTGCAATAGAAGATTCGCCTGGGCCGCCCGATCGGCCATGGCATCCGCTTGTTTTGCCCCCTTTTCCAGATACCCGAGCCAATCTGCACGGTGGCCGGCGCGTTCCATTTTCGGCGCCATGATCAGGAACAGCTCGCGCACGGTGGGCCAGGCGTCGGCCCGCTTTATGCTCATATCCAGCACATGCAGCGCCCGCGTCTTCTGGTCTTCGGAAAGCAGCGCATCTCCCTGCGGCATGCGGCGTAACGTCGCCTGCACGCTGCGCACAATATTCTGGTTGAATTGTCTGGCGTAACGCGCCGCATCATCAACGGGCTGCACGACTTTGTTCTCCCAACATGGGCCTTGCGGCGCCACGCTTGGCCGCTCCTACGACCACAACACCACTTGCTGATACAAAAACGAGCGCGTCAAATTGTGAATGCTGTAGCGGCGGTCGTGCAGTTCGCCGTGGACGTTAATCAAGTTGAAGATCACCAGCTTGTTGAGCCCGGCGCGTAGCTCCTCTAGGGCAATGTTGCTCACGTCAGCTAGAAATTCCAGCGTGTCCCCGCGCTCATGCACCATCGGCATGGCAATGAGCGCTTGGCGGCTTAATTCATCCAGATTTTCCCACGCTTTGCGATAAATAAAGGAGTATAGACTATCGCTGGTTTCGCCACGCGCCGCCAGCAGATCATCCAAAATCACATTTAGCGGATGAATGTGGCTGAGCCCCACCACCAGCCGAATGGCCAACGGATTTCCCCCCACCACTTCAAAGATGGGCCGCAGCGTCTCGACTGGGCTTTCCGCCAGCACGGGCAAATTGCTTACGCGCGCTTCCTGGCGGATCAAGGTCAGCGCCGCTTCTTGATCCAGCCCCGGTGCGTCAAAGTGATAAATGCCCGGTTCAGCATAGAGCTTTTTGCGCGACGTCAGTACAAAGCGGGTCGGATTGGCCAGACGACGCAGCGTAGGCAGCAACGCCCGTACATCCACGACCGTCTCCAGATTGTCGATTACGATCAGATGCGGCGTCTCTTGCAGCCGCGCTTCCAAAAGCGAAAGCACCTTCTCTGTGGTCAAATTGGCCGCCGCCATCACCTCGGGCATCAGCTGTTTGGCCAGCTTCTCCACCAGCGCTTCAGCCGTCAGCACCGGCGCTTCAATCGTTTCAATCTCACCACTCAGGGTCAAATCGGCCTGCCGCGCGGTGACCCAGCCAATCTCATCAAAAAGCCCCTGCGCAATGACGCGGCGCAATAGCGCATCCGCCAGCGTGGTCTTTCCAATGCCGCCCAATCCTTCAATCGAAATAATTGTGGGCGCATCGGCGTCGGTGAGCAGCTCCAACAGCAGCCCCAACGGTTCCTCAATGCCCACCAACTCACTGTAATTCTGCCCCATTAAGCGCTCACCCAGCATGAGTCGTTGGCGCTGCTGCGCCTCCTGTTCCATCTGTTCCAGCACGTCTGCCAGTTCCAAGATAGCATCTTTCTGCAAAGCGTATATGGTGCTTTCGGCCAGGTTGAGGCGATTGGAAAGCGCGTAGACTTGCTCTTTGTCTTGAAAACGCGCCTGGAGCAAATTGGCCGCTTCGGCATTGTTTTTGCTCAAGCGGGTGAGTGCATCATACAAAATCTGATTCGTCGCCTTATGGACGTGCTGCCCAGAAGCGCGCAGCGCTTTGCGATAGAGCAGAAGCCGGCAAAGTGGACTTGCGGTCACGTTGCGGCGGTGCCACTCGCGCAGCGCTTGTTGAATCGCTTGGTCCAATGACTGAGATTGATCAGAGGATTGCGCACTCATTGAGGCTTGCCTTTGTGGGTTTTTGCCGTCATCACCAACTTTGTGGTGATTCTGGCTGTTTATTGCCTTTTGTGAATCCGGCTCTAAGGCTGGCGATACCGGCAATGTTTGTTGCCAATTACCGGTGAGATAAAAAACAGAATAACATATTCTTGTTGCAGACACAATGGGGGTTGGAGGTAGGATAGAGGTTTACTAGAGGTTTGTCAGCGTGTCGATAACAAACGGCCAGGGTCGAACTAGAGAGAAACTATGGAGGTTAGCTGGAGTTTCTTTCTGGTATCATGCGCCCATCACGGCCGAGTTGGAAGTAGTTCGTAGACCGCAGCGGCGGAGACAGGCAGGTTTGTCAAACAGAACCGGCGTCCCTATTGCTCCATGCCGTTGCGGCGTATCGATAATCGAGGGGAACAATCCATGATTCTAGAACAAGCCACATCCAAAGCTGCAAAGAAGGTTCATCCATCCATTCTGGTTATGTGGGGTGACAAATTTCAAGAATGGATTGCCACAAACGTTGTCATTCAACTACGCCGCAAAGGGGTACGCGTCAAAATCATTGGGCTGCAAGGGCGCACAGCCAGGGGCGTAAATGGATTGACCATTGAGGCCGACTTGCCGTTGGGACAAGCCCAAGACGTAATGGGCGGTCTCATTGGCGATGTCACGCATATTGTCTTTCCGTGCAATACGGACGAACTCAAGCGATTGGAATACGATCCACGGCTCCGGGCATTTCTAGCCAGCATAGCCAAGCAGGGCGTCCAGCTTGTGCTGGGCGACGATTGTACCAAGTATTACTCACTGGAGTTGCTGCAGGACTTTGGCGACAACATTGCATTTTGTCCCAATGATGACGAGATTAATCACTTTGTAGAATCACTAGCCGCGTCCCTCCCATATGCCAACTGAGCCCCGTCAGCTCGCCGGTGCACGTGGGTTGCCGTTTTCTCCCTCGATAACGGCAACCCACCGACGCGCTCCCCTTATGCCCGTCGCATCAAGCTAAAGCTCTGCGCGGTGGGTCCCACATCCGGCTGTGTGGCCAAGAACAGCGCCAGCGGCGCCACATCCTCCGGCTGTTTGCTCCATTCACTACTTGTGGCAAACGGTGCATCTGCCCGCGCCGGCACATTTTGATCTATGGCGGTTTGGACTGGACCCGGAATGAGCTCGTTGACGCTGATCGAATCCTGCCATACTTCCTGGGCCAATACCTGCGTCAACATCCACACTCCCGCTTTGGACACACAGTAGGCCGAATAATCAGCGCTGCCGCGATGCCCCATGCCCGAACCCACAAGAATAATCTTGCCTGCCCCGCGCATGCGCAAATAGGGGATGGCGGCTTTGGCGCAATAGTAAGCGCCAAAGAGGTTGATCTCCACCGTCGCGCGCCAATCATCCAGCACGCTATCCGCCACAGGGCGTCGATCCAAATTGACACCGGCATTGATCACCACAATATCAATGCCGCCAAGCTGTGCGGCGGCCTGCGCCATGAGCCGGTCCACCGCTTGCGCGTCGCGCACGTCGCTCTGTACAGCCACGGCGCGCCCGCCCGCGGCGACAATCTCGGCCGCGGTCTGCGCAATTTCAGCCTGCGTGCGCGCGGCACAGCAAATGGCCGCGCCTGCACCGGCATAAGCCAGCGCAATGGCTTTGCCAATGCCCCGTCCGGCCCCGGTGATAACGGCAACTTTGTTGGCAAGTGGAAGTGAATTTGACATAACACTATTTTCGTAATTTATTCAGGTTTGCGATGAGATTTACGGTGAGAGGGGGTTGGCTTCCGACGACTTTCGGCATGTTCATCCGGCGCTTCCGCAGCATCAGCTTGCTTGCCTTTGGCGGCCGAATCATCTTGCGCAGACACAGGGATAATGTCCCGACTCTCTGCATCCCTCTCTGTATCCGGCGCAGGCTCATCGGGCGCAGGCTCATCGAGCGCGGGCAACAGATCGGCATCTGCAGAAGGCGCCGTTGTGCGCAACCGGTGCACCGTCACATACTCGCTGTGGACAAAGGCTAACTCCGCCGTCACCCGCCGCACGCGCGCTTGCAACACATCTCCCACCACGACATCGAGCGATTGCACCATCTCGCACAGCATATTTACCCACAGCGTTTTACCGACCAGCGGCGCTACCAGATTAGCCATGTCGTCCACATCAGCCGCCGCTTCAATCTGCAAATCCAGCTCTAGAAATTCTTCACTTTGGCCCGGGCGCGTCTCCAATATAAGGCCAGTCACATCCGCCCAGTTCTCAATTACGCGTGCTCCCATAGCGCTCTCCTCTCGGGGCAAAAATAGAACACGACTTACGCAGAGCCGATGGTTTTTTGTATACCGAGACTCGCGTCAAAAGCGCCGGGGACAGGGACTGTCAACCACAGTTCTGCTGAGCGCAGCCGAAGTATGCGTTCCCCGTAGAACTACCATTTTCCCAAGGCTTGCATAAGTCCTTTCGAAATGCATCTACACCGTATTCTGCTCTTGCTGCATCAAATATCGCACAATGGCGCCGGCAATATTTTGGCCGGTGCGTTCCTGATAATAACTATACCCTGGGGACGGGTTGACCTCAAAACAGACGTATTGGTCATCGGGCGTCTGTTTTAGATCAATGCCGCAAAGAGGCAGATTGAGCAGATGCGCAAGACGCCGACAGCGATCGGCAATGGCATCGGGTAGCACAATGGGCATCATGGCAACATCCAGCCCATCCTGCCCCGCATAGCGATAGTCCACGGCCTCGGTATCAATGCGCGTGGCAAAAAGTTCATCACCCACCACATGCACGCGGATATTGGTCCCCGGCACATACGCCTGAAACTGAGTGGGCAAAAAGCGGATGCGCGCCAACTCGG
>JACKBC010000049.1 GCA_020634755.1 Caldilineaceae bacterium
GTAGCCCAAATGGCGCGTCATAAACCAGCTTGCCCCGGCATCGGGCACCAGCCCAATATTGCTAAAGGCCAGCATCAAATAGGCATCCGCGGCCATAATGCGCAGATCGCACGCTAGCGCCAGCGAGACGCCCGCCCCGGCCGCCGCGCCTTGAATGGCCGCGATCACCGGCTTTTCCAGCCCGGTCAACGCCATGATCAACGGTTTGTAGTAGTTCATCACCGCATCATACACATCGTCGGGCGCAGGAACGCCATCAAATGTACTCAGGTCCTGCCCCGCACAAAAGCCTTTGCCGGCCCCACCAATCAACACGGCGCGGATCGTCTCATCGGTGGCGCAGCGCTGGACGGCATCAGCCAATTCGCGCAACATCTGGTGCGTGAAGGCATTGCGGCGCTCTGGGCGATTTAGAGTGAGAACGGCTGTGTGTCCTTCTTGGGTAAACAAGATGGTTTCGTACGAAAACATGATTGGCGCTCCAGGGCAAATTAGGCAAAATAACACGTTTTGATTTTTGAGATAATCCTGCTGCAGCGGGAATGGCGATAGCGGCGTTGGTTTTGCTTGTTGAATCCAGTCCTCTTCCGCCATTGCGGTCTATCATTATAGCGCACGCCTCCTATTATGCATGACTTTACTATATGCTTTACATCATTTTGCCTCCTTCGTCATGTGTCGTTCATGAGAGCCTATTTGCAAATTACCTTAATCAGTAGACCGCAACGGTGTTGACGATACAGGCGTCGGTCTCGCTTGGTGAATCCGGCCTTATCTCTTGTCGTTGCGGTCTACCTGTTAATGGCTTGGGTGAAGTAATGCACATTGGGGGCGTGAATCATCGCATAGAATTTTCCAGTTCATGGCCTTACACTATACACATCGGCACCCGTGCAGGCCATCGGCACCCGTGCAAGCCATAGGTACGAACCACCGGGGCCTGCAAGACTTTCCCATCTCAACGACCACTGGCGCGGCATGAGTCGCACCTATAACGTGGCGAAAGGAATCTATTGTCTATTCCGTCTATGTAGAATGATTGAACGTAAGATAGTTCGTTTCAGCGTCAATATACCGCACCAGTGTTGGCGATGGGGGCAACGGTCTTGTTGCGCAATCCAGCCTCATCGCTTTGCTTGTGGTCTATTGCATGTTCAAGTTCCATGAGAGTAAACCCCCATGTGTACCCTAACTGTATCCCTATTGGGCAAACTAAATGTTCGACTTGATGGAAAAGCAGTGGCCGGCTTGGATGCACGCAAAGTACAAGAACTATTTTGCTATTTGCTGGTGCATCGCGATCGGGCCCACTATCGCGAAGAGCTGGCCACCTTGCTTTGGGAAGATGCCTCGAGCAGCCAATCCAAGAAGTATCTGCGCCAGGCGCTCTGGCAGCTTCAAGCGGCGCTGGAGACGCCAGAGGAAGAGCCGCCCTTTTTGTTAGTAGACGCCGAATGGGTTCATATTAACCCCGTGGCCGATCTCTGTGTCGATGTGCTCGATTTTGAGCGCGCGTTTACCAACATACAGGCGCTGCCGGCAGACGCGCTGGACATCCAGCGGGTTGCCACGCTGCAGCAGGCCATTGGCTACTATCACGGTGATTTTTTGGAGGGCTGGTATCAGGATTGGTGCATCTATGAACGCGAACGCTATCAGAGCATCTATCTGGCTATGTTAGAAAAATTGCTGAGCTATTACGAGGTGCAACAAAATTGCGAACTTGGCATGATCTGCGGGCTGGAGATTTTGCGTCACGACCGGGCGCAGGAACGCACGCACCGCCGACTCATGCGGCTCTATTATTTAACGGGCAATCGTACTGCCGCCCTGCGCCAATATCAATCTTGCATAGAGGCGCTAGATGAGGAATTAGGCGTTGGCCCGGCCCAGAGCACGCAGCGACTTTACGAACAGATTTGCAATGACCAGGCAGAACTGGTTGCCCAGCAGGCCACCAACGCCCAGCCTTTGCACCGTGAGGCAAATGTCGACAAATCCAACATGCCCAAACATCGTACGCCACAAGAGGCCTTTCGGTACTTGCGTCAAGTGCAGTCCACACTGGCCAATCTGCAAAACCAGGTAGATGCCTGCATGTCGGCGCTGTCCGACTTAAATTAGCAGTCGCCAAACTTGGCGCGCCAACCCTACTCATCCCCATCGCCAAAGCTAAAGAGCGCCCCAATTGACTGGCGGAAATAGTTGCATCGAATCGCCTCTCCAAAGACCTCTCCCACCGATAACACCGTCATATTGGGCAGATATTTTTCCGGCGGCAGCGCCACGGTGTCCGTGGTAATCACTTCGGTAATTTCAGAGATAGCCTGGATGCGCGCCAGCGCCTTGCCCAAAAAGAGGCCGTGCGTGCAGACCAGCGAAATCTGATGAATGCCAGAGCGTATCAACATCTGGCTCACTTCTGTAATGGTGCCGCCAGTTGCAATTTCATCCTCATACACAATGGCCGTCTCAAAGCCGCGCAGCTGTCGGCTCAACGTATCTTCGATTTCCACTTGCGTATCCGACAGGCGCGTCTTGTTGCCCACGGCTACGGGCAGCCCCAAATCTCGGGCAAAGCGGGCCGCCGGTTTGGCCTGTCCAGCATCCGGCGCCACCACTATTGTGGTTTGGGGGTCATAGTCTCGCTCGCGCATGTGGGTGGCAAAAACGGTACGCGCCGTCAGCGGATCGGTGGGCACGCTGAAAAAGCCGTGCACTTGCGGCGAGTGCAGCGTCATCGTCATGACGTGGGAGGCGCCAGCCGTCTTGAGCAGATCGGCCGCCAGCCGTGCCGTAATCGAAATGCGCGGCGCATCTTTCTTGTCCGAACGCGCATAGGAAAAATAGGGGATCACCGCATGCACTTCGCGCGCCGCGGCCCCTTTGGCAATATCCAACATCATGAGCAGCTCCATCAGGTTGTCGCTCACCGGCGGCGTCAGCGACTGCACAATGTAGACGATGCGCCCGCGCACGCTCGCGCCCAGCTGCACAAAGAGATTGTCGTTGCTAAAGCGCGAAAAGTGCGTCTCATCCAGCGGCACGCCGGCATAGTCGGCAATTTTCTGCGCCAGTGGGCGGTTGGAATTGCCGCTGAAAAAGCGGACCTCATTGGGATCGAGCAGAGTTTTAACTGTCATGCTGGTTTGGTCGATTCCGTGTTTCGTATGACGTGTTATGTGCATGGATTGCGCATCCGACGATTATGCGCAATGCCAAACAGTTTACTTTGTGGAGTTTATCACAAGTTGAAGCGTTATGGCAGTTATGCGATGTTGTGGAGTGAGGTATCAGCGGTCCATGATTGTACATAGGCATGGCAACCCATCAAGACAGCATGGATGCTACCACGTTGGTATTTTATCGGCCTAAAAACGGGCGATCACGGAGTTTGCGGTTGCATGATGTTGCGATACGCAACGCCGCCACCAATGTGGGACAAGTTTTCCAACTTGTACTACGGCTACTTCGTCGCCATCTGCTGCAACTCATACAGCCTGTTCAGCGCATCCAGCGGCGTCAACCCATTCACATCCAGCTTGCGCAACGCCTCCACCGTGGGGTGTACGTCCGCAAAGAGCGTGATCTGGCGGGCGGCCGGCTTTTGCTCGGGCTTCTTGTCGGCGTCAATCAGCCGTTTGGGGCCGGCGGCGCCGCTACGCTCCAAGTCAATGAGGATCTCCTCGGCGCGGTTGATCACGGCGCCGGGCAGCCCAGCCATGCGCGCCACGTGGACGCCATAGGAACGGTCCGCCTTGCCCGGAATAATGCGGCGCAAAAAGACCACGTCGTGCCCCTCTACGCCGTCAGCATTGCCGCTGTCGTCCACGGCCACATTGTAATTGACCACGTGGGGCAGCCGCTCGGCCAGTTCGGTCAATTCGTGATAGTGGGTGGCAAAGAGCGTTTTGGCGCGCAGGCCCGGGTGGTTGTGGATGTACTCAATGACCGACCAGGCAATAGAAAGGCCGTCATAGGTGCTGGTGCCGCGGCCAATCTCATCCAGCACCAACAGGCTGCGGTTGGTGGCATGGTTCAAAATGTTGGCCGTCTCCACCATCTCTACCATAAAAGTGGACTGGCCGCGATGAATCTCATCGCTGGCCCCAATGCGCGTAAATATGCGGTCCACCACGCCAATCTGCGCGGCTTCTGCCGGCACAAAGCTGCCGATCTGCGCCATGAGCGTGATCAGCGCGGTCTGACGCAGGAAGGTGCTCTTGCCCGCCATGTTGGGCCCAGTCAGCACGTGGATGGCGGCGGCGGGCGTCAGGTGCGTATCGTTGGGCACAAAGGGCTCGTCGGACAGCGTCAGCTCCACCACGGGATGGCGACCGCCCATGATCTCAATGGCCGGCCCTTCGTCTACCTGCGGGCGCATATAGCGCCGATGCAGCCCCACTTCAGCCAGGGCCGCATAGACGTCCAGTTCAGCCAGCTTCATGGCCAGCAGCAGTAGATCGCCGCGTCCGGCTGCCGTGCGGTCACACAGGTTTTTAAAGATCTGCTGCTCAATATCCAGCCGCCGCTCGTCGGCGTTGAGCACCAGCGATTCATACTCCTTCAAATCGGGCGTAATATAGCGCTCGGCATTGGTCAGCGTCTGCTTGCGGATATATTCATCGGGCACTTTGTCGGCGTGGACGTGGGTCACCTCAATATAGTAGCCAAAGACCTTGTTGTAGCCCACCTTCAGACTTTTGATGTCCAGCCGTTCGCGTTCGCTCTTTTCCAGATTGGCAATCCACTCCTTAGCGTGGCGACTCTTGTGAACCAGTCCGTCCAGCTCCTCGCTGTAGCCCACGCGGATCATGCCCGGCGTGGAAAGGGTGGCGGGCGGCTCGTCGGCCAATGCGGCTTCCAAAAGTTGCAGAATCTCATGGCAAGGGGGCAGGTTGAAAAGCCGCGCAAGCTGTTCACCGTCGTTGACCCCAAACGCATGTGCGTGGACATTGCGGATCTCTGGCACTTTGCGCAGCGCCTCGCGGATGCCCACCAGATCGCGCGGCAACGCAATGCCCTGCGCCACCCGATTGATCCAACGTTCCAGATCGCCCAGCCCTTTGAGCAATTCGCGCAGTTCCAACCGCAGCGAGGTTGAATCGTAGAAAAGCTGCACAGCGCACAGCCGCTCGTTGATGGCCGCCACGTCCAGCAGCGGCTGGTTGAGCCGTCGCCGCAGCAGCCGTCCGCCCATGGGCGTCAGCGTATCGTCCAGCACGTCCAGCAAGCTGCCCTTGGCCTCACCGCTGCGAATGGTCGATGTCAATTCCAGGTTGCGTCGGGTCGATTCGTCCAGCGTCATAAATTCGCCAATGGTGTAGGCCGAAAGGCGCGTCAACTGGGTCAGCGCGGCCGGCTGCATTTCGCGCAGATAGGCAATGGCGGCCGCGGCGGCGCGAATGGCCTCCGGTCGCCCCTGCATGCCAAAGCCGTCCAAGCTGGTCACTTGAAAGTGACGTTTGAGCGCATCGGTGGCCGTGCCAATCTCCACCTGCCACGCCTCCACCGCGGAAATGACCGCGCCCAAGCTTTGGATCAGGCCGCCTAATTCGGTCTCATCCACTTGCCACTCGGCCAGGATCAGCTCGCTGGGCTGCAACCGGCTCAGCTCTTCGCCCACGCGGCGCTCCACTTCGCCGGCATCGCGCCCGTCGATCTGGGTGGCGGCAAATTCGCCGGTGGTAATGTCGCAATAGGCCACGCCCGCGCATTTGCCAAAGGCGCCAAAGGTAACGGCCAACAGATAGTTGTTGCGCTTTTCATCTAGCAGATTGGGCTCCACCACGGTGCCGCGCGTCACCACGCGGCGCACCTCGCGCTCCATGAGGCCCTTGCCCGGCTCGCCCAACTGCTCAGCAATAGCCACTTTGTAACCCGCTTCAATCAGCCGCGCCACATAGCCATCCACGCTGTGATAGGGCACACCCGCCAGCGGCACGCGCAGATCGCCGCCCACGGGCTTGCTGGTCAGCACCACGTCACAGACGCGCGCCACCGTCTTGGCGTCATCATCAAAGGTCTCATAAAAATCGCCCAGGCGGAAAAAGAGGATGCACCCAGGATGTTGGCTCTTCAGCGTCAGATACTGCTGCCGCATTGGGGTGGTCATTGGGGTCCGTGTTGTCCTTTTATTGCTATGTTGCTATGTTGCTTATTGATGTATTGAGTGACTGGAGAATCCACAGCAATAAGCAACAGATTAATCCACCAGCTCAATATAATAATCATATAGCTGTGCATCCAACCGCCAATTTTCGGCGCGGTGAGCCACTTTTTCCAGCTCACGTTGGGCCAGGCCGCTGCTGCTGTTGACGCAGACAATCTCCAGCACGGCCCGGCTCAATACGTCCTGCGCATCGGCCTCGCAGACCGAAACATTATAGTCGTGGCGGATGCGCGCGATCAGCGGTTTGAGGATGCCGCGCTTGCCTTTGAGGCTGTCGTTCAAGGGGAGATAAAGCTCCAGCGTTAGTTTTGCGATGGCCATGTTGGCGTATAGATAATAAGGTCATTCAAAAAAAATTTGTACGCGGATTTACGCAGATGAACGCAGATTTTTCAGAGCGAATCAGCGTTTATCCGTGTTCATCTGCGTACCCATGCTTAATTCCGATACTCTCTATTGTTTCAGGCCGATGATAATCGTCGTCTCGCACTTGGTTTCGTCGCTATGCCAGTGGCCATAGATTTCCAGATTTGGAAATACGGGTGTTTCGCTCTGCTGCTTGATTTCGGCCATCAATTGAGGCCAAATCTGCGGGAGTTCAGAGTATGCCCCTTGGTGGACATGGCGCAGATAGCGTGCGAGCGACACCTCCAACGGCGCCAATCCAGCAACCTGATTGGACTGCGCGGCGGCCAGTTCAACGCCCACAAACATCTCAGAGTTGGGCAAATAGACCCAATGAGTTGATGCCTTTGTTTTGATGCCATGTGCGTGAATCACACCCACATCGCATCCATCAAGCGTTGCCGACGACCGGCACTGTTTCGCCGTTGATTGCACCGCAATCCAAGCAATGTTGTGTAGTGGTGAGTTTATGATTTCGTATTATAGTGGGTATTGGATTTAGTAACGTAGACAGCCTCGCGGCACTTCCTTCAGTGGGCAGATTATCCAGCTTGAAACTCTGTACTCATACGTCGCACCGCTTCCGAGTATTATAGCTTTTCTAATATCCATTCGCGAAGCAGGGATTCATAGCTTTTGTGCTGTTCATTTGCAATACGAACAATGGCATCAAGTTCTTTTGTTGGCAAACTTATTTGAATAGTGGCACCTTGTTACGCGCACAAAACTGGCTCAGTCACTTCTTCCAGTTCGTCTTCAAAATCAGTCAAATCATGTGTATCCCAAAATTCAGCCAATTCCTCGATTGAATCAGTCTGAGGAATTTTTACTTTTGGAGGCTTTATCTTTTCCATAGTTTGAATCTTCTTTCCTCTTTTAGCGTCATAGGTCTTGCTGTTACAGGAAAACCGTTGCCGTCGGGGAACAGAATCACAATGCACGCTATGTAGTCGCCGCCGGATGTTTAGCCAAGTACATGATAAACGGGATTTTTGCCCATAGATTTTGTTCTGAGTGTTAATGATTTGCCGAAACAAACCTCTTCAAACTCTTCAGGGGTAATGTTATGAGCTGCTATATGTTCGAATCGTTCTTGTGACCATATAATACGGCGAATCATATGACAATCTTACCACAGAACATGCGTGCTCCACAAGCATCTCAGCGCACCTGCGTCCACTCAGAATTAGCATACTGTTCGCGCAAAAGTTCGGCGGTGCGGCGGGCTTCCTGCGGGGTGAGCTGGCCCGGCTTGAATCGCAGATTGAGCACTCGTTCAAAGCCTTGCTGCAATGCCTGTGCGGCTTGTTCAAAGCCAATTGGATCGGCCCCATTCCACTGGTTGCCTCATTGGTGTGCAGGCGCGTTGGGCAAGCTGCATCGTCAATAAAGATTGCTGATCCGCGGGCAAATTGAGCACCGGAATCAAGCGCGCATGTCGCCAAAGAGGGCAGGCTGCCGTGCTGCAACACATACCCAGCGGCGGCTTTGGGCGCTACCCATAAGCTTGCGCCCGCCCACGGTGATTTCACAGGCGCTGGGCACTTCAAAGCAGGCGGCGAAACGTCTTTGCTCACTTTGGTTTCAGCTCCGCCTTGTCCGCCGGCACGCCCAGCAAATGCAGCCCGGTAACCAGCGTTGCTTAGCCGCAGATAGGCATCCATCACGCCGCCTTCAACGCGCGGCTCGCCCTTGGGAGCAGCCACCGGTAGGTCAGCTCGTCCACATGCAAAATGGCGCGGCTGCCGGTGGTGCGTCGCACAATATCATAGCCATGCGGCGGCGGCCTCCAGATCAATCTCCGCCAGCGGCTGGTGACGGCCCAGGCTAATGGCCGGCGGCTGCCAGCGATAAAAGCGCAGCGTGGGCAGGCTTTCGCCCGCCGCGCACGCCTCGGCAATGGCGTGGTCCACCGCCATGTTGGCCGGGCCAGCGCGGCGCGTCTTCGATGATGAGCCGCCACGTGGCGGGTTCGAATATGAGGAATGGGGTTGGATTTATTGGTATATGTCACATAATACTGACTATGCAGTGATTGCTTGTCCCTGCTCCGCCAATTTTTCGTACAACCATGGGTTGACAAGTGTTTCAACATTGATATGGCGTAACCGCTTGCTTTTCAATGCAGACAATAAATCCGGCTCAATAGATGCGGTGCAGGAAATGTCAAATTCCATCCGGTCCATCTGTATCAAACTCTGGAAATCGTGTTCATCCCAGAATTCGCCCATCTCTTGAGCGTACTTTTGCCTTTGAAATACTGCTCAGATTATTTTCGGCCATAGGTTCTTCTTTCTTGCCTGCGTCATATCACGCGCTAATGATGATAGCCGTTACCGCTGTGGGTTTGTACAAAAAATATCGCCAAGTGGCGTCCACCATAGGTTTGCCCAAAGGCGGCATAGACATTATCACCAGGCTAGTTGCCCTTTTCAGCAAACGAACACGCGGATTACCCAGCAAAACTTGTCGTGTTTCACGGACGGTAACCCCATGTTTTGACTCCAGTTTGTCCTCAATGTAGTCTGGACAAACGATATGATCGATGTTGATTCTGGAACTCCATAGGTGTCTAAATTATTACACAGCCACAAACGGCAGTTCCACCACCTCGGCCTTGACGCCGCCCGCCTTCACCACACTGCCCGGCTCATTGTGCGGCCGCTTGATGATGGCCAGCGCCACGGGCGCCCCCAGCGCTGGACTGTGTCCCGCGCTGGTGACTTCGCCAACGCTGCGTCCTTCCACCGTTACGTCGGCGCCCGCTTCCAACAGGTGCGCACTGCGCAGGCCCACCAGCGTTTTGGTCACTTTGTCATAGGTGATCTGGCGGGCAATGATCTCCTGACCGGTATAGCAGCCTTTGTTGTCGGCGCAGGCCCAGCCCATGCCAGACTCCAGCGGGTTGGATTCGCTGCTGATTTCGGCGTCGGGCAGCGGACGCCCCAATTCGATGCGGCGGGCGGTATAGGCCAGCCCGTCATCCAGCCGCTGGGCGCCATGTTCCATCAGCGCGTTTAGGAACTCAGCGCGCGCATCTGTCGGAACCAGAATTTCGTAACCAGGCAGATCATACTCACGTTGATGCACGAGAATGACGTCATTGACGGCTTCCACGGCGCCATCGGCTGAAGACGCCTCGTAGCCCAGATCCATCAGTGTCGACCTGGCTTCTGGCCCCATAATCCGCAGCCGGGCATAGTGCGCGCTCACGTCTTCAATTTTCACCTTATCCATAAAGAAGATTTGCCCGCGCAAATGCTTCAACAGCACTTCGGTTTCGCCCAGCGCCGGCAAAAGCAGCAGCGCATCATGCTCGCAGACCACCGTAAACACAAAGAGTGAACGCGCCACCGGGCTGGTCAAAATCGTTACGGCTGAAGTGCCGGGCGTCAGCGCGGCCATGTTGTTGGTGGTCATGCGCTGTAAAAAGTCGATGCGGTCATCATCGGTCATGCGCAACACACCGCCGGTCGGGCGCAACTGAAAGGCCGCACCTGTGGTCAACGCTGCATATTGAGCGTCCATTGTGGCTATCTCCATGATCTCTCCTCATTTGGTCAAACATATCTACCCTAACAAAGCATCACCGGGGCTCGTCTTTTTCCTCTCTAGTATACACCAACCTGCTGCGCAAATTCCAGAATGCGATAGAACATCTCCTTGCCGGCGTCGGACAAGTTTTCATCAATTTGCAAATAGTGGCTCACGTCCTCATAGTAAAAAACGGTGACCGGCACACCTGCATCTTGTAGCACCTTTTCTAATGCATAGGCCTGCTCAATCCGCAGCACCAGATCTGCCTTGGTGTGAATAATCATGGCGGGCGGCAGGCCATCCACGTTATAGACAGGCGAGTAGCGCAGAAAGGCGAGCGGCTGAATATGGGGCGGCCCCAGCGCTGGAATGGCATATGTATAAGCAGGGGGCAGGGAGATGACGCCGGCGTAATAATCGGCCGTTCCGCTAAAGGCATCGGCAATGCCCCCCACGGTGACCCAGCCGGCGATCTGCGCGGGCGCCAGCCGCAGCAGCCGATTGAGGATGGCGCTGCTAAAGCTGCCGCCCAACACCAGCGCTTTTTCGCTTTGAATGTGCGGACTCAGATCGCCGCGCACGGCCATTTGCAATGCTGCGTTGGCATCTAGCGCATGGCCCTCAATATCAACGCCGCGCGCGGCTGTGGGCGAAATGGCCACAAAGGCCACATTGTGCGAGGCAAAGGCCGTACTCACCGTTTCCCACAGATCGACATGCGTGGGATAAATCATAAAGAGCAGCGGCAACTTGGCGTCTGGCGCCAAATCGCGCGGCAAATAGAGGCGCAGCGTATCCACCACCGCGTCGTTGTAGGTAAATTGGAATGCCTGCACCTGGGCGGCGGCGCCAACGGGGAATGGCGCGGTGGTTGTGTGAACGTCGGTTTGCGTCAATGCAAACGCAACCGCCGGATCGGCGGGCAATACGGCCGGCTGACTCAGGATTAATGCCAGGGGCGGCGCCGCCGCCACCTGTTTGGCCATAATATGCACCAGCGCGGGCACCCCCAAATCGTCGTGGAGCGCGGCCTCCTCATAGCCCGCGGCCACGGCTGCGGGGACATACAAGCCGGGCGGAATGTTGTCGATTTGATAGCGGCCTGCGGCATCTGTGCGCGCCACGTGTGGTGTACCCGCCGGTTCGGCCACCACCACGCTGGCATTGGCCACCGGCTCCCCATTGTACAGCACCAAGCCAGTCAATGAACCAACCCCCTCTGGCATGGGCCGCGCTGGTGGGCATTCCACTACTTCGTCCGGCATGGCCGCTTGCGTCCATTGGCATACCTTTTGCGACGCTAAATAGCCAATGACGTTGGCCTCAGCGCTGGGTTGGCAAGCAGTGAGCAGCAACGCAATAAGTACGCATAAAGTTTTGCGCAATTGGTAAGGGCGAAGTTTAAGCAAATTGATTTCTCTATATGTTACAAAACTTGTGGGAGAGCAGTGGAGAGAATGGCTATCCCCTTGAATCATTTACACCTACAAGCACCTCTTGCGCGGCCCGGTGCATCAAACAATGCCGCCGCGCCAGCCTGTCCACATCCACATCATAGCCACCGCCAATGACGCAGGCCACGGGGATGCCTCGTTGCGCGCATTGGGAAAGCGTCCACCTGTCACGCGCATAGAGACCCTCGTCTGTCAGCGCCAACAGCCCCAACCGATCAGCGTGGTGCGGATCCACGCCGCCATCATAGAGCACCAGATCGGGCCGCCACTCGTCAAGCAGCGACGGCAAGTGGCGTTGCAGCGTGTGCAAATAAGCGTGGTCGGCCATATCCACCGGCAATTCTACGTCCAGATCGCTGGCCGATTTGCGATAGGGGAAATTTTTGCCGCAGTGCATGGAAAAGGTAAAGGCGTTGGCGTGGTCGCGCAGAATGCTGGCCGTGCCGTCGCCCTGATGCACGTCCAAATCCACGATGAGCACGCGCTGCACGACACTCTGCGCTAGCATATAGAGCGCGGCCACGGCCAAATCGTTAAAGATGCAGAAGCCGGAGCCAAAATCGGCGTGGGCGTGATGGGTGCCGCCGGCCGTGTTGCAGGCCATACCGTGCTGCAGCGCCAGTTGCGCCGTCAGCACCGTGCCGCCCACGGCGGTGCACGTGCGATTGACCAATTCCGGGCTCCACGGCAGGCCGATGCGCCGCATGGCGCGGGCATCTAGATCGCCGTTCGTGTACGCCTGTACATAAGCGGGCGTGTGCGCCAGCGTCAGCCACTCCACCGGCGCCACTTGCGGCACGTGGAATTGCTCCAGCGCGGCCAGCCCATCTTTGATCAGATATTCATATACTTTGCCAAATTTGGGCATGGGAAAACGATGGCCGGGGGGCAGTGGCGTCACATAGTCCGGGTGGAAAACCAGGGGCAGGGACATACTGGGGAGCTATGGGGCTGGTGTGGCCAACGACGCCTGGGCGGTGCCAAAATGCGCAGCCGGCTTTCCAGGCACATCATGGCAAGCGCGACAACGCGCTTCATAGCTTTCGCTGCCACCTACCATAATAATCGGGTCGTCGTAGCGGGTTGGTTCGCCGTTAACCAGGCGCTGGGTGCGGCTGGCTGGCGCGCCGCAGACGACACAGATGGCGTTGAGTTTGTCCACGCGCTCGGCCAGGGCCAGCAGCAGCGGCATAGGGCCAAAGGGCTCACCGCGGAAATCCAAATCGAGCCCGGCCACAATTACGCGCTTGTTCTCGTCGGCCATTTGGCTGCACACATCGGCAATGGTCCAATCGAAGAATTGGACTTCATCAATGGCCACTACATCTGTTTCTGGCCGCAGCTTTTCCAATATCTCCTGGGCGCTGGCCGCAACGACCACATCTTCGCGCGCAATGCCATTATGCGAAGCCACCCGCTCCAGCCCATAGCGATTATCAATTTGCGGCTTAAAAATTTGCAGCTTGCGCCGCGCAATTTCAGCCCGCCGGATGCGACGCAGCAGTTCTTCGGTTTTGCCGCTAAACATAGAGCCGCAGATCAACTCAATGGACCCAAACGGCGGCCAGTGAAAGTGCTGTTCGTACATTTTGAATCAATCCCAGCCTGATAGGGTGAAAAGATGACAGCGTGCCAGGGTGGCAAGGTGAACAGGGTTTGTCCCTCTTCTCCCTAGCACAAATAATCATAAGACTTACGCACTTGACCAGACCTATCAGGTTTTGCAAACCTGACAGGTCTTCGACAAACCGACCAACTGCGTAAGTCCTAAATCTGCTGAAATGAAAAGGGCAGAGACTTGCGCCTCTGCCCTGAACACGAAACTGCTTATTGCAGCTCTTCCTCATATTTGGCCATCACCTCGGCGGCGGCGGCTTCGGGGTCGTCGCCACGCGACCGCGCGCGGCGGGCGGCCTCATCGGCCTCTTTGCGGGCCTTGGCTTCAATCTCGCGGCGGGCGGCGCCGGTTTGGCGACGTTCCAGCCGCTTCATAAAGCGCTCGACCTGGCCGGCCGTGTCCACAATGCGCTGCTCACCTGTATAAAAGGGGTGACAGTTGCTGCACACATCGGTACGAATCTCTTCAACCGTACTGCCAGTCAGCCAGCTGTTGCCGCACGAGCAAATGACGCGAGCTGCCGGATAGTAGGTGGGATGGATTTCTGCTTTCATGGTTAATTCACTTCTCTCTTAAACTAAGCTCTGTACAAAACATGCGTTTACTTCGCTGAAGAATTGCAGAAAACACATGTGCTTGTCACAACCGCAGTATACATATTTACGCCGCATCTTCGGGATAGACGCTAATCTGCTTCTTGTTCTTCTTGGCCCACTCAAACTGGACCACACCATCAACCTTGGTGTAAAGCGTGTCATCTTTACCAATGCCCACGTTGAGACCGGGCATGAACTTGGTGCCGCGCTGGCGAACCAGAATACTGCCGGCGGTCACCCGTTCGCCACCAAAGCGTTTAATGCCCAGTCGCTGGGCATTTGAATCGCGATTATTGCGGCTGGAACCGCCACCTTTTTTATGCGCCATAATATCTGCTCCTTTATAATTAGACCGCTGCTGACTTACGCTTTCTCTTCATCGTCTGTATCCGTTGCGGCATCAACCGCATCGTCAACTGTAGATTCTGCCGCATCGGCCACTGTCTCGCCAGCCTCCACAACGGCCTCCGCAGCCGTGCTGGCCGTTTCTGCCACAGCGGCGGCGGCACTTTCCACGGCATCGCCAGCCGACTCGACGACGCCAGCATCCGTATCCGCACTTGCTTCTACATCCTCACTCGCTGTGGCCGGTGGCTCGCTCTGGGGCGCATCGGCTTGCGCCGCCGCCTCATCATAGGTTTTGCCGCCAAAGCTCACCGACTCAATTTGCAGCCGAGTCAAGTACTGGCGGTGACCACGACGCACGCGAATGCGCTTCTTGGGCCGATAGCGGAAAGAGAGAATCTTCTTGCCACGGTATTGGCCGGTAATCTTGGCCACGACGCTAGCGCCATCTACCGCGGGCTGACCAATGGTGACATCATCCCCATCGGCCACTAAAAGCACGTCATCCAGGGTGACCGAATCACCAATGGCGCCGTCCAGCTTTTCCACTTCCAAAATTTGACCAGCCGTCACGCGGTATTGCTTGCCGCCGGTTTTTACTACTGCGTACATGCACATTTTCCTTTCCGTCGCGTTCAGTCGGGTACCCGCTGAATCTTTGTAAAAGCGACATCTTGGCTCTGTCTTCAGCAAAATCAGCTATACGTTGTGCATTGCCTGGCAGAGCGATTTCCAATTCAACACGTTAGGACTAACACAAGCCTTCTGCTACATAGGTCATTGTGCAAGATTCTTAGTTTCAGGATGGCCCTGTGCATAACACAACCGCCACCACCCAAATCTTGATGAATATTTCAGGGCGCAACCAACTCTGGCCGCGACCATAGAGTATACTTCATACGACGCCCAAAGGTCAAAATTTGGTTCGATTATTCACTCTTTATATAATTGGAGAAGAGCCTACCGAATATTAGGTTGAATTTCAGTAAGCTATATCCGTTGTGGTAAAGTACAACCAAGCGCAGTGTCGATTTTTATGCAGTGCGGTCTACTCAGTGTGAGCATGGCGTTTAATTTCCAGCAGGACAGTGCAGTGAATAATGTAGCAATGGATAATGTGGCAGGAAGTGAAGGTCCCGAACAGACCGTAAGCGATGCCACGCAGCGCGTGCTGGATGTAGCGGAGCGGCTCTTTATGCAGCGCGGCTATGCCGCCATTACGCTGCGCGATATTGCGCAAGCGCTCGATATGAAGCAGGCTTCGCTCTACTATCATTTCCCCGGCGGCAAGGAGCAGCTTTTCGTCACCGTGGTCCAGCGCGTGCTGGAGCGATACAAAGCGGGCATTCACCAAGCCCTGGCAACCCATAGGCTGGATCTGCGCCAACAGCTCATGGCCATTGCGCTCTGGTTTGCCCAGCAGCCACCGATGAACCTGCTGGGGCTGATGCATGCGGATATTCCGGCGCTCAGCCAAGCCAGTCAGGCCGAACTGTTAGACAGTGTATTTGTGGCCTTGTTTGCGCCCATCCGCAACACATTTGCTGCGGCCCAACAAATTGGGACCATTCGCACGGTGGATCCAGATATGATCACCGGCGCGTTTTTGGCCATTATGGATGGCATCAGCTATCGGCAAGCGCATTCCGACGAAATTTCACCCGAAGTCATGGCCCAAGAGATGATCAGCGTGCTGTTGGATGGTCTGCATCCCGCCACGTAAACCTTGGTAAGGCCACATTTGATCTCCACCGCCGTAGAGCGCAACGCAAATGCAACTATTTCGTACTATATTAGGCAGCAATGTCAATACCAGTAGATCGCAACGGCAAGAGATGAGGGCGGATTCACCATTCAGAAGGATGCCTAAACCGCCAACACCGTTGCGGTGTATTGAATGCTTTGTAACATAAATAATCTAAAGTTGTTTCTGTGCGAAAATTTCATGATATTTACATGACAAAGCACTGAATATGGTCTAATGAGCAAACCAATTATCCTATTAATCGCAATTGTATGAAATGAGGCAACGTCATGAGAAGGGTGCTGAGCACGATCCTTTTACTAATTATCGGCGCGGCAATTGCCCTCGGGGGTGCATATGCAGCCGGACTTATTTCCCCAGAAAGTTTACAGCCACCCACGGCCAACGTCGGAACCCAGGCGACCGAAGCTACGCCGCAGGTCAATGAGCCGGTGGCCGCGGTCAGCTCTATTATTGTGGATGCGCGCGTCGTGCCCGTACAAAAGGCCGATTTGAGCATGTCTGCCAGCGGCATTGTAGAAGCGGTTCTGGTGCAAGAGGGCGATGCCGTAGAGCCCGACCAGGTGCTGCTCCGGCTGGATGCCTCGCGCCAGCGCGTGGCCGTGGCGCAAGCCCAGGCTGAATTGAGCCGGACCCAAGCTCAACTGGAGCAGCTCAAGGCTGGTCCGCGGCCGGAACAAGTGGCCTCGGCCCAAGCCGCGTTGGATGCCGCCCTGGCCCGATTGGAGCGGATCACCGCCGGCGCCGAAGCGGGCAACATTGACGCCGCGCGCGCCCAAGTTTCTGGCGCACAGGCCGGGCTGGCCAAGCTGTTGGAAGGGGCCAGCGAACAACAGCTCATTGCCGCCCGCGCCGATCAATTTAATGCCGAGGCGGAAGTGCGCCGCGCCCAGCACGCCTACAACGATGTCAAGTGGCGCAACGACGTCGGCGCCTTGCCCCAAGCTGCGGACCTGGAACGGGCCACCAACAATCTGGAAGCCGCCAAGGCGCGCCTGGCCGATCTAGAGAGCGGGCCCACGCAGGCCGATCTTTCCAGCGCCAATGCGCAGATTCGGCAGGCCCAGGCCAATTTAGACGCCCTGCAAGCCACGTTGCCCACCGATGTGGCGGCGGCTTTGGCCGATGTGCAGAACCTGGAAGCGCAACTGGAATTAACCAAGGCCGGCGCCCGCGCGGAAGAAATTAAGGCGGCGGAGGCCGGGGTGGCTGCGGCCACAGCCGCGCTGCAAAACGCCTTGGTGAGCCTGGCCGATACCGAGCTGCGCGCCCCCTTTGCCGGCACTGTCGCGCTGGTCAACGTCAATCCGGGCGAACAGGTAAGCGGCGCCCCGGTCGTCCAGCTTGCCAATCTGGAGCATCTCCAGATCGAAACCGAAGATCTGACCGAGCTGCAAATTGTGGATGTTAACATTGGCGACAAAGCCACGCTCGAGTTTGACGCCATTCCCGACCTGCAAATTGAGGGCACCGTATTGCGCATCCGGCCGCTTGGCCAGGATAATCGGGGCGACATTGTCTATACGGTTGTACTCGAACCGGATAACCTTGACCCGCGCCTGCGCTGGAATATGACCGCGGTGGCCACCTTTACAGCCGAGTAGCGACATCCGTAACGTGCTCCGCACAAGTTGTCACAATGATATCTATGCCACTTTATCTTGCCATTAAGGAAGTGCTCCAAAATAAAGGGCGCTTCTTCTTGATCTGCTTGATCGTAGCGCTGATCACCACCTTGGTGCTCTTTATTGCCGCGCTCGCGGAAGGATTGGCCGCGGCCAATAAAGAATATATTGAAAACCTGACTGGTGAACTGATTGTTTTTCAGGAAAATGTGGAGCTGTCATTTCCATCCAGCCGCATTGGGCGCTCTACCGTAAACGAAATCCGCCGCGTAAAGGGTGTGGCCGATGTAGGGCAAGTTTCCTTTGCCAGCGGCGCCCTGGTGTTTGAACAAGTGAGCCCGGAGGGGGTCATTATCCCCACGACTGCAACGCCACAGCCGCCGCTAGATGTAACGCTGGTCGGTGTTGAGCCGGGACGCCCCGGTGAACCAGCGGTGCTGTCTGGCGCGAGCTTGGGGCGCAGCCGCAGCGATGGCGTCATTATTGATGCCAACGTGGCTTTGCGGCGCGGCATTCAGCTGGGCGATATGATTACCATCAAGACCACGCAAGGCACCAGTGAAGAGTTTTACGAATTGATGGTCGTGGGCATGGCGGACAAGCTCCAGTTTCAGTTTTTGCCTTCGATTTTTATTCCCTACACCACGTGGGAAAAGGTACGCCCCAAAGCCAACAACAGCGTTGAAACCGATGAATTGGTCTCCAACGTGGCGGTGGTCAAATTGGCCGATCCCAGTCAGTGGCGGCAAATGGCGCTCCGGCTGGAAGAGCAGGTGGGCAAAATAGAGGTGGTCGACCGCGTCACCGCCTACAAAGCATCGCCAGGCTACGCCGCCCAACAGAGCACCCTGGACACCCAGCGCTACTTTACGCTCTTTATCGGCATTCTGGTAATCGGCGGCTTTTTCCAGATTCAGACGCTACAGAAGGTGGCGCAGATCGGCATGCTGAAGGCCATTGGCGCTTCCAATACAGTCGTGGTCATCTCGGCTATTGCCCAGATCATTCTCGTTAACTGCCTTGGCGTGTTGATTGGTGGGCTTGGCTCCTATCTGCTTCAACTCAGCTTTCCGGTGGAGATACCGGTTATCTTTACCGGGCGCTCGGTAGGCACGGCCATTATTTCGCTGCTGCTCATTGGGCCGATTAGCGGGTTGGTCTCCTTGCGCTCCTTGCTAAAGGTGGAGCCATTGACCGCATTGGGGTTGGCCCAATGACGCCAGTGCTTCAAGCCGAATCTGTGGCCAAAGTGTACGGCAGTGGCCAAGCCAGCGTGCGCGCCGTGGATGATGTATCATTTGAAATTCGGCCCGGGGAATTTGTGGCGCTGGTGGGACCAAGCGGTTCGGGCAAGACCACCATGCTGGCCATGCTGGCCGGCCTGTTAACGCCCACCGAAGGCTCCATCCTGATTGGGGGCGAACGGCTCAGCCAGATGAGCGAATCGCGCCGCACGCGCTTCCGCCGCCGTTCCATTGGCTTTGCTTTCCAATCCAACAACCTAGTGCCCTATCTGACCGCGCGCGAAAATGTGGAGCTCATGCTGCGGCTCAACAATCGGCTAAACCGCCAGAGCAAAGAGCGGGCCGCCGATTTGCTGGCGCGTTTGGGTCTGGATGACCGCATGGGCAGCTATCCCAGCCAGCTTTCGGGGGGCCAGCAGCAGCGCGTGGCCATTGCGCGGGCGCTGATCCACGAGCCCAATTTGGTATTGGCCGATGAACCAACCGCCAGCCTAGACACCGAGCGCGCCTACCAAGTGGTGCGCACCTTTGCGGAGCTGATCCACGAGCAGCAGCGCGCCGGCATCATTGTGACCCACGACCTGCGCATGTGCCGCTACGTGGACCGCGTCATCAGCATGATGGATGGTCACGTTAACCGCATCATCGATGATCGGGTGGAAATTGACGCCTTGGCCGCATTTAGCGAAGAGAGCTTTTCAGCACAATAAGATTGAAATCAATCGGTTTGCTTTAGAATTTTATGCTGGCGGTTGGGCAGGCGCAATGTGAAATTCACATTGCGCCTGCTTTTGGTTTTAAACCAACGTGTTCGGTGGTATAATAAATGGTTGGCAAAATTCTGCCGCATTGGAAGACAGACCGCATTTTTAGGAAGATATAGTGAACAACGATTTTACGCAACTCCATTTACGCCCCGAGCTGATCCAGGCCGTGACCGCCCGCGGCTATACGGAGCCCACGCCGATTCAAAGCGCCGTTATTCCCGCCATGCTGGCTGGACATGATATTTTGGGCCAGGCCCAAACAGGCACCGGCAAAACAGCCGCCTTTGCCCTGCCGATTTTGCAAAAGCTGACGCCAGGCCAAGGCCAGATTCAGGCGCTGGTGCTGGCGCCCACGCGCGAGCTGGCCATGCAGGTGGCGCGCGCCATCTATGAATATGGGCGCTTTCACGGCGCATCGGTCTTGCCCATTTATGGCGGCCAGCCCTACGAGCGCCAGATTCGGCGGCTGCAAAAAGGGGTGGATATTGTCGTAGGCACGCCCGGCCGCCTGCTCGATCTCATGCGCCAGAAGGCGCTCGATTTGAGCCATTTGGACACGGTGGTGCTGGATGAAGCTGATGAAATGCTCAGCCTGGGCTTTATTGAGGATATTGAGTCCATTTTGCAGCAGACGCCCACGGCGCGCCAGACCGCGCTCTTTTCGGCCACGCTGCCAGCGGAAATTCGGCAGCTGGCGCAAAAATATATGCGCGATCCGCAATCGATTACCATCGAACGCAAACAGCTCACGGTGGAGAGCATTGAGCAGCGCTATTATCTAGTCCACGCCAGTGACAAGCTGGCCGCCATGACGCTGCTGTTTGAAGCGGAAGAGATCAGCCGCGCGCTCATCTTTACGCGCACGCGCGTGGCCGCCAGCGACCTGGCCGACGCGCTGACGGCGCGCGGTTTTCCGGCCGATGCGCTGCATGGCGAATTGGGTCAGCAGGCCCGCGAGCGCATTTTGGAACGCTTTCGTCAGAATCAGTGTCAGGTGTTGGTGGCCACCGATGTAGCCGCCCGCGGCCTGGATATTGAAGACATCTCCCACGTGTTCAACTATGATCTTCCCCAAGACCCGGAGGTGTATGTGCATCGCATTGGCCGCACCGGGCGCGCCGGCAAAGCGGGCATTGCCATTTCGCTGTGGACGCCCAGCGAACGTTGGCGCTTGCAGCAGATTGAAAGCTACACGCGTCAAGCCATTGGGCGCGGCGTGCTGCCCACGGCCGAGGAGATTCAGGCCCGTCGCGAAACGCGCCTGATCGAGCAGATCAAAGTGTGGATGCGCCGCGGGCGATATCGTCGCGAGTGGGAGCTGGTGGCCGATATGGTGGACGAAGGCCATGAACCGCTGGAAATTGCCGCGGCCGCGCTCAAACTGGCGCGCGGAGAAGAGCGCCACCGCCCGATTATGACCGTGCGCGAGGTGTTGGAAGAGCGCCCCCGCAAACCGAAACAGAGCAAACAGCGATCCGGCAAATCCCAAAACAATAATGGTGCGCGCTCATGGCAGCGCGACCGTGGGGGCGCCAAATCGCACGAGCCGGGCATGGTGCGGCTGGTGCTGGATGCGGGCAAGATTCACGGCGTGCGCATTGGGGAAGTGGTGGGCGCCATTGCAGCCCAGGCCAACATTCCCGGCAGCGCCATTGGCAAAATCCGCGTGCAGGATGCGCAGACGCTGGTTGACGTGCCCGAACAATTTGTCGGTCAGGTGTTGGACAAAAATAATGTGTATCGCATTAATCGGCGGGTGGTGTCCCTGGCCCAAGCCTAGATTCGACTGACCGCTGCACGACTCCGGTTGCCTCAGACACGCTGTTGGCCTTTCCGCTGCAAAAGAGCGCCAGGCTCAGCAGCCCCAGCAGCGTGTCTTCGGTGGAGGCGCACAGGCGATAATCGCCCGGAAGCTGCGCCAAAATAATCTGGCGCAATAGCGGCAACTTCTGCGCCAGTCCACCGGAAAAGACCAAATTGCGCCACTGTCTGTCAGGCGAGAGGCGCTGGGCATATAGATTATAGTTGGCCGCCATATTTTGAAACGCCGCCCGAAACAGATGTCCCACCGAAAAATTATCTTCGCGAATGTGGTGAATGCTGCCCTCATGGCCGCTTAAGCTATCAAAAAACGCGAGATTGATTTGCAGATCGGTGTCGGCAACTGCGGAAGCGGCTGCCTCGATCAAAGGCCACGGTTCAGCCACCGCCGCGCCATTTAGCCGCGCCAGCTCGCCCAGTAGATTCACCAGCACGTCGAGCGCCCGACCGGCTGGAATTTTGACAAATGTGTTCAAAAACTGGTCGTCGAAATAGGGACGCGTTTCATAAACGCCCGGCTGAAACGTAGGCGTGACTAGACTGACCTGTGAGCCAGTAGAGACGTTCAGCGATAGTTCACCCGCACGCAAAAATGCGCCCGCCAGCGCGCACTGGTGATCTCCCACGGGTGGGTAGCAGGGGAATTCTTGCCCCTCAATTTGCAGCATGCCCACCGGTTCGGCCAGCGATCGTATGACGGGCCACGCTAAAAAGTCGAGCTCCAGCTGCTTTATAACCGGCTGATGCCACGTCCGCGTGGCCATGCTGAAGACGCCCTGGCCGTGGGCATAGGTCGGCTCCATGCCCAGCGGGGCGCGCGCTTGGCACAGTTGACTCAACACAAATTCTGGTAGCGCCGCCGCCGTATGCGCGTTGGCCGGAAAGCGCTCGTGCAGCTTATGCCAATAGAGCGTCCCCACCGGCAGCCCGGCGCGCAGACCGTTCCCCAACTCAGTTACATCGCTTTGGTTGAGCCGCGCCATCATGGCGTCGAAGACCGTGCCCTCCTGTGCGGGGCATGGGGTGGCGGCGCGCTGATCCAGCCAGGGAATTACGTTGGAGACGGCGCGATTAGACTCATCCATGAGCACCACGCCGTGCATCTGGCTGCACATGACCAACCCTTGACATTGCCCCGCTTGCCGCACCAGCTTGGTGATCAGCTTGCGCACGGCCTCCACCAGCGCCGCCGGGTCAATCTCATACATCAGTGGTTCCAGCCCATTTATCCCAGCGGGAACCGGTTCGCGATGTATATGCTGTAACTGCATCTGCGCCAGATCCAGCACCGCCCCTTTCATAAAAGAAGTGCCGATATCAATTGCAATAAATGACATACTGCTCTCTCCTGACGTGCTTTGCCGCTGGGCCTGTTGTCTGTTAGGCTATGGGGAGCTTATGTTAAACCACAACCAACCCACTGCGTCTGGTCATTATGGCCGGCGCAGCGGTGGCTTTTTGCATTTGGGGCGATTCACTGCTCTACGCCATGCTGCCATTGGCGGCGCCAGATTTGGGCATTTCGCTGCCGTTGGAATGTTGGTCCGTTCTCGACCGCTTTATATGGTATTATGCAGTTTCATAGCCAAAGAGTTTGCTTACGGGAACGGCGCCAAACGCCTCGCTCAAAATTTCAAAGTGGTCGGTTGTAATCAGCGCTGGATGTTCTAGGCCGCAGGCGCAGCTCAAGCGCAGCAGTTCTTTGCGCAGGGTGATCACATAGTTGGCTAGACGCGCGGCTTTAAGCGTTGGGTCCAGCCCGCGCACGAGCCATTTGTTCTGGGTGGCCACGCCGGTAGGGCAGTGCCCCGTGTGGCAGCGTTGCGCCTGGATGCAGCCCACGGCCAGCATGGCTTCCCGGGCAATGTTGACCATGTCGCACCCCAAGGCAAAGGCAAAGAGCGCGGTTTCCGGAAACCCCAACTTGCCCGAGCCAATAAAGGTTACGCGCTCGTGCAGCCCCTGCTCGGCAAAGATGCGATGGACCCGGCTAAAGCCTACCTTGAACGGCAGCGCCACGTGGTCGGCAAAGACCAGTGGCGCCGCGCCCGTGCCGCCTTCGCCGCCATCAATGGTAATAAAATCGACGCCGCGGTGGCCGCTGGCCATGTGCGCCGCCAAGTCGCGCCAAAACGCGTCCTGGCCCACGGCAGACTTTATGCCTACGGGCAGCCCGGTGGCTTCGGCAATCTGCTCCACAAAGTCCAACATGCTGTCTACGTCGCGGAACGCGCTGTGGCCATTGGGGCTATGCACATCTTGCCCAAGCGGCACGCCGCGAATGGCTGAAATTTCGGGCGTTACTTTGGCCGCCGGCAAGATGCCGCCCAGGCCCGGCTTGGCTCCCTGGCTCAGCTTGATCTCAATCATGCGGATCTGCGGCGTCTGCGCCACCCGGTCCACCAGTTGGGGCAAGCTGAAGCTGCCGTCCAATTCGCGGCAGCCAAAGTAGCCGGTGCCAATTTGCCAGGTGAGGTCGCCACCTTTTAAATGATATTGCGAAACGCCTCCCTCCCCCGTGTTTTGCAAACAGCCGGCAATTTGGACGCCGCGATTGATGGCTTCTACCGCAGCGCCGCTCAGCGAGCCGTAGCTCATGGCCGAAATGTTGATTACGGAAGCGGGCTGAAACGCGCGGGAGCGTTTGCGCGGTCCGCCCACGACTTTGAGGCAGGGAATCTCGTAATTGGGATCGTAATTGGGCAGACCGGGATGCGGCTCGGGCAGCGGAAATACACTGTGTTTGATGATTAAGTAATTGGGCGTTAGGTCCAGATCGTTATCGGTGCCAAAGCCGAAATAGTTGTTTTGCAGCTTGGCCGAAGCATAGACCCAGCGCCGCTGGTCACGGCTAAAGGGGCGCTCTTCATCATTATCGGTCACAATATATTGACGCAGTTCGGGGCCAATCGCTTCCAGCCAATAGCGAAAGTGGCCCACAATGGGGAAATTACGCAAAATGGCGTGTTGGCGCTGAATTACGTCATAAAGTGCCAATCCAATCAGTCCGAGCAAACATAGGGCCACGAACCACCACATAAATCACTATTCCTCTCCGTGCCTACAACACACATCTTTGTAAGTTATCATCTTATGTTACGCAAGCCTGGAGGAAAGTCGGCTTGCCGACATTCCTGTTTCTCTCTAGCAGACTGGCTGTCGCTGCGTAACGTGAGTTATCATATATGTGCCCCATGCATTTTTGGCCCAATTCGGTTTGATAATGCCATTTTCGGTAGATCGTAACGGCAAGAGATAGCGTCGGATTCGACAAACCAGACCGTTGCGGTCTACTGATTTTGTCTAAAGATGTTTGGGGGTATAGAAAATCTGGCGCGTCGGTACTAACATTCCAAACGGTCCAACAGTCATATTGGGGACACACGTGGGTACAATTGGGCGTGCACGGGTGGGCATCATTTTGCTCACTCTGCAAACGACCGCCAATCATACGCGAGGAAGAGGCGCTGGGGAGGCGCGCCGGCACTAGATAATCAGATAGATAATAGATCTATCAAACATGTCGCGATGTTGGGTCTAACACGTCGCGCAGCCAGTCGCCAAAGAGGTTAAGGCCCAACGACGTAAGCGCAATAGCCAACCCGGGATAGATCATGAGCCAGGGCATACCGGTGAGCAGAAACTCGCGCCCATTTGAGAGCATGTTGCCCCAACTCGGCACGCTCTCCGGCACGCTCAATCCCAAAAAGCTAAGACCCGCTTCATAGAAGATCATGCTTGACATCTCAAACGTGGCTAGCGTTACCAGCGGCCCGATGAGATTGGGCACAATATGTCTGCGCAAGATGGAGGTCGCTTTGGACCCAGTCGCATTGGCGGCTTCAATGTAGCCCAACCGCCGAATGCGCAGCACTTCCCCGCGGGTTAAACGGGCGAAAATCGGTGCATCGGTAATGCCAAAAAGCAACACAACGTTGAGCAAGCCGCGTCCCAGCACGGCTGCCACCACAATCACCAGTACCAGATAGGGAATCGACAAGAGCAGATTGATAACGGCCATGAGCGCATTATCCAGATGGCCACCGGCATAGCCGGCAATCAACCCAACCATCATGCCAATGAGCAGCGCCAAAATGGCGCCGAAAAAGGCCACCGTGACCGAAACGCGCGCGCCGTAAATAATGCGACTCCACTGATCGCGTCCCAGCTTGTCCGTGCCCAGCAGATGCGCCGGATCCCCCTTGATGGTGGTAACCTCTTCCACCACGCCGCCTTTTTCACCAAAGCCAAGCGTGCGCTCTTCCAGCGTACGCCAGGCTGGCGGCAGTTTGGTGGCGGTCATGTTTTGTGCCGTGGGGTCATCTGGCGCCAACCAAGGCGCAAAGATGGCCGCGATTACAACGAGCAAGATAATACACAAGCCCACGACAGCAGCTTTGTCGCGCCACAACAGCTGCACGTAGTGTGCAAATTGTGCACCGCGTTGACTGCGGTCAGCTTGATATATCTCTTGGCCTGCGGTTGTAATCGTCATAAAGCTATTTGATTCTGGGGTCTACGACACCATACAAAATATCGGTCAAAAAGTTAATTAACACTACAAACACACCAATCACCAGCGTCACCGATTGCACAAGCACAAAATCGCGATTGACAATGGCTTCGTTGAGCAGCCAGCCCAGACCGGGAATCGCAAAAATTGATTCAATATAAATGGAGCCCGCCATAGCATAGGTAAACTGAATGCCAATCACGCTAATGAGCGCCAGCGCGGCATTGGAAAAAACGTGACGGCTGGCAATCCTGAATTGCGATAGCCCTTTACTACGGGCCGTGCGGATGTAATCCGTCCCGCGGATGTCCAGCACCGCGGAACGGGTCAAACGCACAAGCTGTCCCATGCCGCCCACGGAAAGCGCCACCGCGGGCAGCACAAAATGGCGGGCGCTATCGGCCCCAAAAGAGGGCAACCACTGTAAATTGATGGCAAAGACCAGAATGAGAATCAGCGCCAGCCAAAATGAAGGCACCGTCTGCCCCACCAGGCCCAGCAGACGCGCCAATAGATCAAGCCAGGTATTCGGCGAATAGCCGCCCAGAACCCCCAGCGGAATGGCTATGGTTACGGCAATCAGCAGCGCCAGCAACGAGAGCCCAAACGTAATGGGGATGGCGTTAAAGATGACGCGACTGGCTTCCTGCCGAAAACGCAATGAATACCCCAAATCGCCGTGCAGCAGATCGCCCACATAGGTGACAAACTGTACAGGCAGCGGTTGATCCAACCCGAGCGCCGCACGCATTTCGGCAATCTGTTCCTGAGTGGCTGTGTCGCGGGCAATCAACAAGGCCGTGGGATCGCCGGTCAAACGCACCAGAAAGAAGACCACGAGAATGACGCCAAAAAGCAGGGCAATGGCATTGACAATGCTCGATAGAAAATAACGTTGCATAGATTTATTTACAACTTACATTGTTGCAACAATTTGAATTCCCCCCACATTCCCGGCAGGACCATTAGAGTTAGTCAGCACAGGCTTCGGTAATAGATGCCACTGCGTCTGTCAGAGAAAGCCTGCTATTGTGAATTAACAAAATGGTACTGATATCCCAGAAGTTCGACTTCTCGGCGAAGTCGAACTTCTATGCCGGTGTTAATTTATCAATCTGCAATAGCGCACTTTGGTTGACAGGCGCCGGTTTCAACCAGGACCGTCGTTTACCGATTAATTGATTAGCTTCCATAAACCCTGTGTCTGACACGAAAAAGGGGCGCTGAAGCGCACTTAGCCGCTGTCTGAAAAGGTGGTTGAGGCGTGTCACATTCCGGGAAAGGGCCACGAAATTCTGGTCAAATCATCCGCAATCGGCCCTTTCCCGGAATGTTTTTGGACCCAATTGTCACTTTTCAGACAGCTGCCAAGGTTATGGCCCGCTTGAGCGGGCTTCCTTTATCAGCCTGAGTGCTTCAGCTTCAGGTGCGCATTTATAGTAGCTGTACTACGGTTGTGGTGAAAACCGGAGTTTTCCAGCAGAGTCTCAGTCAGAAGAAAAACTCCAGTTTTCATTCAAAGCAGACGAAAGAACGACCGCTGGTCCGCAGCTATTCCGTCAACCAGATGTCTTTGGCCAGATACAGTTCGCTGCTGTTGGGGACATATCCCTCGACGCGTGCGCCGGTAGCCTCGAAGGAGTTGGGTTCATACAGGTAGATAAAGGGCGGGTTATCCACCATATAGACCTGGAGTTGCTTATAGAGTTCAGCGCGCGCATCACTATCAAATTCTTGAGCGATTTGGTCGAGCATGCTGCCAATCTCTTCATCATACCAGGCGCAATAGCTCTGTTCTGGACCGCCCAAGGCGCCCTGCAAACGGGGCAGCGCTTCCCCAACGGAGGCTGACCAGCTATCACCAAAGAGAGGCGGCAGTTCCTTGGCCGCTTCCTTGTCCCAATAGACGCCAGATTCCATTAACTCGACTTCGCCGCCGGTAATGGTAATACCCACATTGCTCAAGTCCGCGGCAATGGCCTGACAGACTTCTTCAAAGTTGGTATAGGCGCCAATGGGGCAAGCCATGCCAATTTCAAAACCGTCGGCGTAGCCAGCTTCGGCCAGCAGCTCTTTTGCCTTGTCGGGGTCGTACGGGAAGGGCTCCAGGGCCTCATCATACCCCAGGTTGGAAGGGGTGACAAACCCTGTGGACAACCTTGCAAAGCCGTTAAAAAGTCCATCCACAATGGCTTGCCGATTCACGGCGTAATTCATGGCCTGGCGCACACGGGCATCTTCAGTGGGCAACCCAATGCCGGTGGAAAGGTTGTTAAAAGCGATGTAATAGACGCGGTCAGCCGGATAGCGCACGACCTCTACATTCTCGGCGCTGAGCAAACTCTGTGCTTCATCGGCGCTCAGGCGATTAACAATATCCACTTCACCAGTCTGAATGGCCGCCAGCCGCGTGGAAGACTCGGGAATCGGCCGGAAGATCAATTCGGCCAAATGAGGTTTCCCTTCATCCCAATAGTTTTCGTTGGCCGCCAGCGCAATGCGATCCCCTTTGGTCCATTCTACAAATTTAAAGGCGCCCGTGCCGATCGGAGATTCCTCAATGGCCTGGTTGCCGCCCGCGGCAAATTGCTCATCGGAGATGATGTACGTCTCAGCCAGTCGACGCAAGTAGGTAACATCGGGCGTTTCGCGCACCAGCCGCACGTGCAGCGGGTCGATGACCTCGACTGTGATCCCTTCATAGTCGGCGGCGTACGCATTCGCGGGGTCGCGTCCCGCCTCAAAGGTAGCGACAACATCATCGGCATTAAACGCAGAGCCATCGTGGAAGGTAACGCCTTCGCGCAGGGTAAATTCATAGGTCGTTCCGTCGTCACTAATGCTCCACTCGGTGGCCAATGCTGGCATAATTTCACCGGTTGTAAAGTCAACGCCCAGCAGGGCATCGAAGACTTGGATAATGACCAGTTCGGCCATGCGATCAGCCCCATTGGGCGGATTGACCGAGTTTGGCTCCAAAGGCAGCGCAGCGGTCAGCGTGCCGGTAGGCGCCGCGGGGGGGCTGGATTCGGCCGCCGCGCCCGTATCTTCTGTAGAACTGCTGCTGCCCGCGCCCGTGTCTTCCGTAGAACTGCTGCTAGGTGCGGCAGGTGTTGTACAGGCGGCAAACAGCAAACTACAGAGCAACAGCAATGTTGCAATGAACTGTCTGGATTGCATAGATATCACTCCTTTTGTGGTTTATAACAAGCTTTTAGTACACGATTTACGCAGTACTCGTGGATCGCCAGGGGAAGGCATGGCTAACTTAGCAATTCTTACGCCAAGTTGCGTAATCGTGAAAGGAATATCAGTAGATCGCAATTGCAAGAGATAGTGCCGGGTTCAATAAACCAGATCAACGCCTATTTTGTCAATACTGTTGCGGTGTACTGAATATAGCCGGAGCGGCACGCTGTGGCGCTGCCCTGGATGAAAACGGAGTTTTGCTTGGTTGTACTCAGGACAAATTTCCAACGGGAAAACTTGGAGCCCCATTTTAGCAGATAGTATAACACATACAGCGTGCGTGACGCTCATGCGCTATTAAGAAAGGTAAAATTTGGCGCTTAGAAACTGTTTGAAAAGGTAAAATTTGAGGTAGCGTGCTGGGTGCGCACAACCGCCATTATCCAACGCTTATTTCCATACCTACTTGCAAATTTTATGGCCTCTATCCCCACATTTATCCCCAAATTATCCCCCATTTGCCATATAAACAGAATATACATTATTATTATGGTTAAGGTACAACCTGACAAACACCCATATCATCATCATCAATTTATTTACATTACTCAGCTGAGTTGCGTAAAACCAAGTTTCCCGTGTACCTCAGCAAAACCTTTTTTATCTACACGACTTACGTTGCACAGATTGTACAAAATTAATAAATTGTACCAGAGGGTACAACTATTTCTCATGCAAATCTCTGCTGGCTTGCGTAAGTCCTCATCTATTTCGCACAAGAAAGGTGGCATCTCAATGTTTAAAAACGCTGAGTTTTCCACGGGTTCCTGTTCGCGCATCGGAGTTCAGATTCTCCTCTGTACTCTGTTGCTCGGAATTGTGCTGGCGTTAGCGCCATCGGTCAGTATGGCCGGGCCCGCACTGGAAGAACAGGCTCCCGCTATTATGCTGCCTCCATATGCCACTGTGGAGGTCCCCGTTAACGGTCTGTGCATGAATCGTGATTTACCGTTTCCCCATACTGACATGTCCCCCGTTGAACTTGCGCCAGATGAAGTGCGCGTCGCCATTGGCCACAGTGTCGAAAATGGCCTGCTGACCAACGACCTCTTCTCGGTGCAATTAGCCATCTGGAATTTGTTGGGGCAAGGCAAGTCATATGACAGTGGTTTTGGCGTGGCCAATGATATTATTGCCACAGTAGAAGCCAATCCCACTCCGCTCGATGCCAGCCTTACCACGCCGTCGCTCATTGATGCCATCAACGATGAGTTGGTAACTGCCAACGTCAAAGATTTCCATAACATTTCCGATCCTGACTATTATGGCCAAGGTACACTGGTCATTTCCAACCTAACCGGCAACGACCTGATGATTCATCTGCCCTATGGCGTGCGCTTTACAGACTCGCACCAAACTGGCAATCAGGACATGGCCATCTTCCCTTCTGGCCAGAGCCGCGTGGTTACAGTTCCCGGCCCTCCGGGTGAGCAAGGCCCACAAGGTGAAGCTGGTCCCGCCGGTGAACAGGGTCCGCAAGGTGAAGCTGGTCCTGCTGGTCCACAAGGTGAAGCTGGTCCTGCTGGTCCACAAGGTGAAACTGGTCCGATGGGTCCTGCCGGTGAGCAAGGCCCGCAGGGCGAAGCAGGCCCCGCTGGTCCGCAGGGCTCACAAGGCGAACAAGGCCCACAAGGTGAAGCCGGCGCGATAGGCCCCGCCGGTGCACAAGGCCCGCAAGGCGACGTTGGTCCCGCCGGTGCACAGGGCGAAGCTGGTCCCGCCGGCTTAAGCTGTTGGGACCTCAATGCAGATGGGGTTGGCACAGCCGATGAAGATACCAATGGTGATGGCAATTATGATGCCCTCGACTGCATTGGTCCTGTTGGTCCTGTTGGTCCGGCTGGTCCGGCGGGCGAACAAGGCCCCCAGGGTGAAACTGGTCCAATGGGTCCCGCTGGTGAACAGGGTCCGCAGGGCGAAACCGGCGCTGCCGGTCCTGCTGGCGAGCAAGGCCCACAAGGTGAAGCTGGCCCCGCTGGCCCGCAAGGTCCACAGGGCGAAGCTGGTCCCACCGGCTTAAGCTGCTGGGATCTGAATGGAGATGGGACTGGCACAGCCGATGAAGATACCAACGGTGACGGCAATTATGATGCCCTCGACTGCATTGGTCCCGCTGGTCCGCAAGGCGAAACCGGTGCTATGGGACCTGCCGGTGAGCAAGGTCCGCAGGGCGAAACCGGCGCGATGGGCCCTGCCGGCCCACAGGGCGAAGTAGGTGCTATGGGTCCTGCTGGTGAGCAAGGTCCACAAGGTGAAACCGGTGCTATGGGACCTGCCGGTCCCGCTGGTCCGCAAGGTGAAACCGGCGCGATGGGCTCCGCTGGGCCTGCTGGTGAGCAAGGGCCGCAGGGCGAAACTGGCGCCATGGGTCCCGCTGGGCCCGCTGGTGAGCAAGGTCCACAAGGTGAAACTGGCGCCATGGGTCCTGCCGGTCCCGCTGGCGAGCAAGGCCCGCAAGGCGAAACCGGTGCGATGGGCCCTGCCGGTCCTGCTGGTGAGCAAGGGCCTCAAGGCGAAACTGGCGCCATGGGTCCCGCTGGTCCCGCTGGCGAGCAAGGGCCGCAAGGTGAAATGGGTGCCATGGGCCCCGCTGGTCCCGCCGGTGAACAAGGGCCGCAAGGCGAAACTGGCGCCATGGGCCCTGCCGGTCCCGCTGGTGAGCAAGGGCCGCAAGGCGAAACTGGCGCGATGGGTCCTGCTGGGCCCGCTGGTGAGCAAGGGCCGCAAGGTGAAACTGGCGCCATGGGTCCTGCCGGTCCCGCTGGTCCGCAAGGTGAAACCGGCGCGATGGGTCCCGCTGGTCCCGCCGGTGAACAAGGGCCGCAAGGTGAAATGGGTGCCATGGGTCCCGCCGGTCCGGCCGGCGAACAAGGTCCGCAGGGCGAAATGGGCGCGATGGGCCCTGCTGGCCCGGCGGGTGAGCAAGGTCCGCAAGGTGAAGTCGGCGCGATGGGCCCTGCTGGGCCTGCTGGTGAGCAAGGGCCGCAGGGCGAAACTGGCGCTATGGGTTTACAAGGGCCAATGGGACCAAAGGGCGCCCAAGGGCCACAAGGTGAAACTGGCGCCATGGGTCCCGCTGGTCCGGCCGGTGAGCAAGGACCACAAGGCGAAACTGGCGCTACGGGTGCTGCTGGTCCCGCCGGTCCAGCCGGTGAACAAGGTCCGCAGGGCGAAACTGGCGCGATGGGTCCTGCTGGTCCCGTCGGTCCTGCCGGTGAGCAAGGACCACAAGGCGAAACTGGCGCGATGGGTCCCGCCGGTCCACAAGGCGAACCGGGCGCTACAGGCGCCATGGGATTGCAAGGCCCCATGGGGCCAAAGGGCGCAGATGGCGCTTCTGGCGTGATCAACCACACCATTGTGCGGGTCGAAAGCGAAACCACAACCGATGCCTCCAAAGAGATTACCGTGCAGTGTCCAGCCGGCATGAAGGTGTTTGGCGGCGGTGTCGAATCCAATGGACCGGCTTCGGATGATTGGATCACGGCGGTACGAGCCAGCAATCCAGATGGTGATGATGCCTGGCACGTACGCGTGGATGCTTGGTACGTACGCGTATCACGCACGGAAGATTGCAACTGCGCAGATGGCTGGTCGGTTGTTGCCTGGGCCATTTGCGCTGAGGTGGAAGAAGCACCGTAAGGGCAAATGCACGATTCGTTATATGATGGCTCTGTGCTACTTGTCTGGCCGCTTAATTTTTAGCAATCCTGCATAACTTTTGCTGGAGTTGTGATTTCTAAAAATTATATATTCGCGGCACTACGCACAATTGCCGTCATATAAATCCTGATTTACAGTGTATGTGATAGCCAACATGACGAAGAAAGCCCTCGGTGCAATCCGAGGGCTTTCTTGTGGCCAACGTGTTTGATATTCCACTACGCTATTGCAATTTGCACGCGCCGATTGTATTCTCGCGGGGCAATTGATATTGAGGGTATTCGCTTGCTGCAAAACTGTAACCTTTACTTGTTTAAAACGTCTATATGTTTGCGCTTCATTACAATGACAAGTTTTTCATTTCCATGATGGCTCTGTGCGCTGCACAACCACCATCATCAAGTTTTTCATTTCCATGATGGCTCTGTGCGCTGCACAACTGCCATCATCAAGTTTTTCATTTCCATGATGGCTCTGTGCGCCGCACAACCGCCATCATCAAGTTTTTCATTCCATGATGGCTCTGTGCGCCGCACAACCGCCATCATCAAGTTTTTCATTTCATAATGGCTCCGTGCGCTGCACAACCGCCATCACACAAGTCTTAAATGATTGGAGAAACTCGTGAAGATCACCGATATGCACATTACGCCCATTGCCATTGTTGATCCGCCGCTGCTCAATGCCGCCGGGCTGCACGCGCCATATGCCCTGCGCATTATCATTGAACTGGTCACGGCGGACAATATCTATGGGCTGGGCGAGGTGCCCGGCAGCGCCAAAACTTTGCAAGCCCTGGAAGCAGCCAAAGATGCCGTCATCGGCAAAGACCCATTCCAGCTCAATGCCATCAAACAAGAAATATATACCCGCTTTGGAGAGGAGGGCGTTGAATTCCGCGGAGAAGCGCCGTGGGATCAGCGGCGGCAGGTTCACGTGTTTAGCGCGCTGGAGGTTGCCTGTTTTGACCTGATGGGCAAGGCCACCGGTCGCCCCGTTGTTGATCTACTGGGAGGGCGCGCCCGCGATCGGGTCGATTTTTCCGCCTATCTCTTCTATAAGTATGAGGGCGCCGGTGGTGAATTAGGCTTTGGCGCCGACCCCAATGCCACGGGCTGGGCCGCGGCCCGCCAGCAGGCAGCGCTTGATCCGGACGGCGTGGTGGCGCAGGCCAAAGCCATGTGTGATGAGTTTGGCTTTAAGTCGATCAAGCTCAAGGGAGGCGCCATGCCGCCCGCCGAGGAGACGGCGGCCATGCTTGCCCTACGCGAAGCCTTTGGCCCCAACGTCCCGCTGCGGCTGGATCCCAACGCCATTTGGTCGGTGGAAACGGCCATTGAACAGGGGCGCAAACTGGAAGGCATTCTCGAATATTATGAAGACCCCGTGCGCGGTCAGGAGAACATGGGCAAAGTAAGGCGCGCGCTCAACATTCCTTTGGCCACCAATATGTGCACAACCGGCTTTGAACATCTGCCCGGCAGCGTCCAGCATCACTCTGAAGATATTATCTTGAGCGACCATCACTTCTGGGGCGGCTTGCGCGCCTCGCTGGAACTGGCTGCCTTTTGCAGTGCTTTTGGCCGCGGCCTTTCCATGCATTCAAACAGCCATGTGGGCATTTCGCTGGCCGCCATGGCGCATCTGGCCGCAGCCACGCCCAATTTGACCTATGCGTGTGACACCCATTATCCGTGGCAATCGGAAGAGGTGTTGGTAAATGGCCGCTTCCAGTTTGATGAAGGCGCGCTGGTTATTTCGAATGAGCCTGGGCTGGGCGTTGAGCTGGATCGGGCCAAGCTAGAAGAACTGCACGATCAATATATTTCCTGTGGCTTGACCGAGCGCAACGATGAAATTGAGATGCAGAAAGTGGTGCCTGGCTGGAAGTTTGAAGCGCAGCGTTGGTAAAGGAGAATTTCACCATGTTCCCCCAATCCCCATTAAAAGCCCGGTGGCGGCTCGTACTTCTCAGCACTTTGCTGTTCTGTGGATGCTTGTCGCTTTCCGGGTTCAATCCAGCCGTTTTGGCGCTTTCTGCGGCGGCCGGCCCACACATGCAGCTACCGGATGCAAACTTGGCATGCAAAAACGCCACCGTGTTGATGGTTGGTCGCACAACGCCCTTCAGCGGCCGGGATAAAGCCATTGCCGACCGGTTAAGCGCTCGCGGCATGACCGTTGTGCAGCGGGCGCATGATGTCGCTACAGTGGATGACGCCAAGGGCAAAGATCTGATCGTCATTTCGGAATCGGTCTATTCAAACGTGCTGGGCGACATCTACAAAGATACGGCGGTACCCATTGTCACGTGGGAGGGCTGGCTCTACCCCATGATGGGCATGACGGCCAAGGCCGAAAATAGTGATTTTGGCGAAACCTACGATCAGCAGCAGATCAGCGTGGTCAACCCATCCCACGACTTGGCGGCAGGGCTCAGCGGAATCGTCACCACGCACACGCGCCCGTCGCTGTTTCACTGGGGCGTGCCCAATGGGAACGCCATTAAAATTGCCACCATGAGCGGCTTTGATAATCGCTATGCCATTTTTGCCTATGATGCGGGCGTCCAAATGGTGGGGCAAATTGCCCCGGCCCGACGCGTGGGCTTCAATTTGGCCGATGATTACATGAGCCAAAATGGCGCGCAGCTCTTCGATGCCGCCGTGGATTGGGCGCTCTCGTGCAGTACGCCGGTCAAGCAATATACCCTCACCATTACAATTGAAGGCAATGGGGAGGTGCTGCGCATCCCCGACCAGGACAAATATCTGGCCGGTTCAACCGTGGTGCTGGTTGCATCACAAGCCGCGGGCTGGACGTTTGCGCGCTGGGAAGGTGACATTAACAGCACGGAAAATCCTTTGGTTGTGACAATGGACAAAGCGCTTGCGCTCAGAGCCATCTTTACGTCCAATGGACCGGAGCCAACGGCCACCAGCACACCGGCGCCATCAACACCAACCGGTACGCCGACCAGCCCCCCCACTAATACGGCCACGGCGACGGCGATAGGGACAGCCACGGCCACGGGCACGGCTGTGGCCACAGCCACCGTACAGCCAACCGTGACCGAAGCCGCCACGGCCACAGCGCCGCCGGACGCAACTGCCACGGCAATGCCAACGGCTACCAATACGACGGCGCCCACCAGTACGCCATCGCCGTCACCATCACCATCACCGTCACCGTCACCATCGCCCACCTACAATGGCTCATCTCCGCTGTTGGTGGCGCAAATGAACGACCAACTTGTGGAAGATGCCGATCAAGATGGCGTATCCAGCCCGGGCGATGTCATCGGTTATGTGGTGACCATTGAAAATATGGGCAACCAACGGGCGCGCGATGTCCAGTTTGCGGTGGCGACCGACCCCAACACGACGCTGATTGAAGATTCAATCACAACGAGCCAGGGAACGGTCATTAGCAATGAGAAGGCTGGCGGCGGCTCGCAGATCGTCATAAACATTCCACAACTTGCGGGCAACGGGGGGCAAGTGATTATTGAATACGCCGTGCGCATCAACAATCCGCTGGGCAGCGCCACCAATGAAATTGGCAGCCAGGGCAGCGTTTCCAGCGCCAACGCCTCGGGCACGGTCACCGATGACCCCGAGGCGCAGGGAGATGCCAACCCCACGCTGACCCCCATCAAGGCCCAAGCGCGGCTGCGCATTACCAAGACCGATCTGCTGCTGGTGGATGCCGATGTGGATGGTCAAGTCTCCAGTGGCGACACGCTACTCTATGTGCTGCAAATCTATAATGACGGCAACGCACCGGCTTTGGACATTCACATGGAGGATACGCCCGACGCCCACACGACGCTCATTCCCGGCTTAGTGCAGGCCGGCGCAGCGCGGGTCACGGCCGGCAACGGCGCGGCAGACCGCCGCGTTGTGATCGATTTGGATGCGCTGGCCGGCGGAGGCACTGCCATGACGGTCAGCTTTGCGGTAGTGGTGAATGCCGATATTGGGAACGTCTTGCTGCGCAACCAGGCAGCCACCACTTTTCACGATATTGTGGGGGGTGCAGGCGGTGCGCTGGTGGTAATTTCGGACGATCCGGATACCGCGGCCGCCACCGACGCCACATTGACCAATGTCAATTTAGCGCTGGCGCAGCCAAATCAATTCTTTTTACCGGTGATTAAACGATAGTGGAGGAGTGGAGGAGTGGAGGAGTGGAAGAGTGGAGGAGTAGAGGAGTAGAGGAGTGGAGGAGTGGACGAAATAAAACGCGCTCATGCTTCACTCCGCTACGCCTCCCCTAAATTCTCATGACGCGCAGAACAAACACGCTCATTGGCGGCTATTTTGGGATTGGCATCTATCAGGTTAAGCGCGCCGAAAATTTGGGGCTTTTGTGGCGCAGTGCCTATCAGCTGGGCGCCAGTTTTGTCTTTACGATTGGCGCTCGCTACAAACCACAACCGAGCGATGTGTTCAACACCTGGCAGCACATCCCGCTCTTTAGCTACGCCACGCTGGCCGACTTTCTGGCCGCACCGGCATACGACTGCCCCATCGTGGCCGTTGAAGAAAAGGGCCAGTCGCTTTTGGATTTTCAGCATCCACACCGCGCCATCTATTTGCTGGGTGCGGAAGACAATGGCCTGCCTAATGCGGTGCTCCAACAGTGCCATTTTCACATCACCATCCCCTCTATCCGCGCCGCCAGCTATAATGTGGCCCAAGCCGGTGCGCTGGTGATGTTTGATCGAATGTATAAATGAAAGGGCGAAGGAAGCAAATCTCCCCTTCACCCTTTTACCCCTTCACCCCTCCACCCCTTCTTCTCCCTCCTGCCCATTCTTCCGATGCGCTTGCGGCGCGCGTGTGGTATCCTGTGGCAAACATCTTTGTTCACAGAAAGGAATTCACATGCATTCTTCTGGTTGGTGGCGCTATATTTCCTACGATGAATCCAAAGGCAAAGCGCAAATCGATCGCGAGCTATTGTGGCGCGTCTTTGGCTATGCACGGCCCCATCTCTTTGCCGTAGCCATTGTGTTGGTGACGATTGTGACTAATTCGCTGCTGGAGCTGTTGCCGCCGCTGCTCTATCGCGAGCTAATCGACCACGTGCTGCCCGAACGCAACATGACGCGGCTCAACTGGCTGGCGCTGGGGCTGCTGGCCATCCCGTTGGCCACGGGGCTGATCAGCGTGGTCAATCGCTATTACAGCTCGCGCGCCGGTGAAGGCATTATTCACGATCTGCGTCAGCAAATGTATGGCCATTTGCAAGCCATGTCGTTGCGCTTTTTTACCGAAACCAAATCCGGCGAGATCTATTCGCGGCTCAACAATGACGTGGTGGGCGCCCAAAACGCCATTACCGGCACCATTCCCAATATCCTCACCAATTCCGTCACGCTCATCTCGACCTTGGCGGTCATGATCTCCATCGAATGGCGGCTGGCGGTCTTGGCGGTGATTGTGCTGCCGCTCTTTTTGCTGCCGGCGCGCCGCGTGGCGCTGATCTTGCGCAGCATCCGCCGCGCGGCCATGGAGCATCAGTCGGACATGAGCAACAGCATTAGCGAAACGCTGACCATCAATGGCGCGCTGTTGGTGAAGACTTTTGGCCGGCAGCAGCAGGAATTAGCGCGTTTTGGCAAAGCCAATGCGGCGGTGCGCGATATTGGCGTGCGGCGGGCGCAGGTGGGTCAATGGTTCTTTTTGGGGTTGGGCAGCGCCAGCGCCATTGGTACGGCGCTGATCTACTGGGCGGGCGGCTATTTGGTGCTGCAAGAGACGATCAGCGTGGGCACCATTGTGGCCTTCGTGGCTTATTTGTCGCGGCTCTACGGCCCCATCACCGCGCTGACCAATGTGCAGGTTGAGTTTGCCACCTCTATGGTCAGCTTTGAGCGCGTCTTTGAATGGCTGGACCTGCCCATAGAAATTATTGACAAGTCAGAAGCAATCGCACTGGACAAAGTGCAGGGGCGCGTCCGGTTTGATGCGGTTTCGTTTCGCTATGGCGGAAACGAGGCGCAAGGGGAACCGGCGAAAAAAGACGCAGGTGCAAATGGGCCAGCAGAACAAGATGAAATAGACGATGACGCGGAACCAGTGCGAGAACGATTGTGGGCATTGGAGAACGTCAATTTTGAGATGGCGCCGGGCGAACTGGTGGCGCTGGTAGGGCCCAGCGGCGCCGGCAAGACCACGATTACCTACTTGTTGCCTCGGCTATATGACCCAACGGAAGGGCGCATTTTGCTGGATGGATATGATCTGCGCGACGTGACCCAGGAGTCGTTGGCCCAGCAGATTGGCATGGTGACGCAGGAGACCTATCTATTCCACGATACAATTCGCGCCAACCTGCTCTACGCTCGCCCCGCCGCCACCGAGGATGAGCTGGATGCGGCCTGCCGCGCCGCCAACATTGCCGACATGATTGCCCGCATGCCCGAAGGGTACGACACGGTGGTGGGCGAGCGCGGCTACCGCTTGAGCGGCGGCGAAAAGCAGCGGCTGGCCATTGCGCGCGTCATCCTCAAAGATCCGCAGATCCTGATTTTGGATGAAGCCACTTCGCATCTGGATTCGCAGAGTGAGGCACTGATCCAGGCCGCGCTGGAGCCGCTCATGCAGGGGCGCACCAGCCTGGTCATTGCGCACCGGCTTTCCACCATTCTGGCCGCCGACAAAATCCTGGTGCTGGACCAAGGACGGCTGGTGGAGCAGGGTACGCACGGCGAACTGCTGGCGCACGGTGGCCTGTATGCACATCTCTATGAAACACAATTTGCCATTGAGACGGCGGCCAGGGACGATTTGGAAAATAGAGAGTTGGCTTTACAAGAGGCGGCAGATTGAGGTAACATTGTTACTTATCTTTGCAACTATTCAAGCCCTTGGCCCCCCACCCAGCCTCCCCCTGAGGAGAAGGAGCTGCAGGCGCCGCCTACGGCGGCGAGATTCCCTCTCCTAGCGCAGCGGCCAGGGGAGGGCCAGGGAGGGGTAAATAGTTATTGTTATTTTGAAACGCAGATTACGCAGATTTATACGGGCCAAGAAGCACCGGATATCGAGGAGTATTTATGGCGATTCAATTGCAACACAAACTGTTTACGGTTGACGATCTGGATCAGATGCTGGAAAGTGGTGTGTTGACCGAAGATGACAACGTCGAATTACTTAATGGAGAGTTAGTGACAACGAGCCCCGTGGGAAGCCGACATGCTGCTTGTGTTAATCGTCTAAATCAGAGCCTATCTCGTATTGTCGGTAAAGAAGCCATCGTCAGCGTCCAAAACCCGATTCGGATTAGACCAAATTCACAACCGGAACCTGACATCGCTATATTGCGCCCACGCCACGATTTTTACGCGGATGCACTTCCTGAATCCACAGATGTCCTTCTGCTTATCGAAGTTTCGGATTCGTCTCTCGATTACGACAAAGAGATCAAGCTGGGCATTTACGGGCGCGGCGGCGTCCCCGAGGGATGGATTATTAACCTGCAAGATGAACAGGTCGACAGCTATCGCGGCCCCTTTAGCGGTGGCTATCGGCTGCGTGAACGCTTTCTACTGGGCGAAAATATCAAAGCCGACCTGCTGCCCAAACTCGAGGTAAACATTTCACAGGTCTTTGGCAAGTAAATCAACTAGAAACGAGGAAATATATGAGTTGGAGTAGCTATCTGGCCGAGCGGGAAGAAGAACACCTGAATGAACTGCTCGACTTTCTGCGCATCCCCAGCATCTCCAGCCTGCCCGAACACGCCGATGACGTGCGGCAGGCCGGACAGTGGGTGATGGCGCGCATGACCAAGGCGGGCATTGAGCATATTGAAATGATGGAGACCCGTGGCCATCCTGTTGTTTACGGCGATTGGCTGCATGCGCCGGGCAAACCCACGGTCATGATCTACGGCCACTTTGACACGCAGCCGGTGGACCCGCTGGAGCTGTGGGACAGCCCGCCCTTTGAGCCGGTGGTCAAGGACGGGCGCATCTATGCCCGCGGCGCCACCGATGACAAAGGCAACATGCTGGTGCCCATTCTGGCCGTGGAAGCGCTGCTGCAAAGCGAAGGTGAACTGCCGCTCAACCTCAAGTTCTTCTTTGAGGGCCAGGAGGAGATTGGCAGTCCCACGCTGCCCGGGTTTATTGCCGCCCACCGCGAAAAGTTTGCCTGCGATATGGTGGTCAGCTCTGACGGCGGCCAGTTTGGCGAGGATCAGCCCGAGCTGCTGGTGGGGCTGCGCGGTCTGGCCGCCGTGCAGATCGACGTGAAGGGCGCGACCACCGATCTGCACTCGGGCATTTACGGTGGCGCCGTGACCAACCCGCTCCACGCCCTGGTGCAGATTTTGGCCACCATGCGCAGCGCCGACGGCAAGATTATGGTGGAAGGTTTCTTTGATGATGTGCGCGATCTCACCGCAGAGGAGCGGGCGCAATTGGCGCGCGTGCCCGCTGACGATGTGGCGTTAGAAAAGGAACTGGGCGTCAACGGCCTTATGGGCGAACCGGGCTATACGTCGCTGGAGCGGCGCTGGGCGCGGCCCACGCTGGAGATCAACGGCATGTGGGGCGGCTTTCAAGGCAAAGGCGTCAAAACCGTGCTGCCCAACGAAGCCCACGCCAAAATCACCTGCCGGCTGGTGGCCGACCAGGACCCCAAGCGCATTGCCCAGGCGCTGGCGCTGCACGTGGCCAAACATACGCCGCCCGGCGTCACCGCCACCGTTACCCCCGAAGCCAGCGGCGCCAAACCCTACCTCATGCCCGCCGACCACCCGGGCAACGAGGCCGCCAAAGCGGTGCATGAAGAGCTATATGGCAAAGTGCCATACTACGTGCGCAGCGGCGGCAGCATCCCCTTTTGCAGCCTCTTCAAAGAATATCTGGATGTGTACACCGTCAACTTTGCCTTTGGCATGAACGACGAACAGATGCACGCGCCCAACGAATTCTGGCGCTTGAGCAGCTTTGCCCGCGCCAAATCGGCCTATTGCATGTTGCTGCATGAGCTGGCCAAGGGGTTGTAGATCTACAGAAGAATCATAGACCAGGGGAGCAGAGATGATCTATGGGATCGCCTCTGCTCCCCCACTTTTTTGGCGTAGCAGAAACGCTCTACAGCGCTTTGTTTCTAATACGGGTATATACACGTTTGATATTTGACAGACAAGAACAAAAGTTCTATAATCAATAAGCTTGGTCAATCTGACCGCTGCTTTTGAATTCTCACATCAAGATCCATTCACTAAAATTCATTACGCTCAGCATGGCTGTTGGAGAGTAAGCACAAGTTATGCAGGCTTTTCCAAGAATGGCCAAACAGGAGGATGTTTTCGTGACGCAACAAGCCAAAGGCACATTTGAGGTCGATCTTAAACCCCTGTCCGAACCCAATTCGGTTGACGGCGCCACGCTGGGGCGCATGTCCATTAACAAACAGTTTCATGGCGATCTCACCGGCACCGGCAAGGGCGAAATGCTCTCGGCCATGACGGCGGTTGAAGGCTCGGCGGGCTATGTAGCCATTGAACGCGTTAGCGGCTGCCTGCACGGGCGCACCGGCAGCTTTGTCTTTCAACATGTGGGCATTTTGAACCGCGGTGAACAGCAGCTAACCATTACCGTTGTTCCTGATTCTGGTGCGGGTGAACTTGCGGGTATTTCTGGCTCCTTTACCATCAATATTGTGGATGGTCAGCATCAATATATCTTTACCTATTCACTTGGGGCGTAATCCACATATATCAATCTCCAGACAATTGTGCGAACTTTAAGTGACGCATCTATCATCTAAGTGGCGTAGGTAGTAGAGAAAGAAAATCATGGCCAAGTATCTAATTTCATTCCCCAGTGCGGCAATGAATGTACCCGGCAGTGAGTTGGAGGCGGTGGGCCGCGACGCGCATGCCGTGATACGCCAGGCAAAGGAAGCGGGCGTCTACGTTTTCGCCGGTGGGATTGATGAAACAGTACCGCCCGTTCTAGTTTCGGCCAATGGCTCAGTCGCTGACGGAGGCTACTCGTGGGCGCCTCCGCTCAATGGCGGATTCACCGTGCTTGAGCTGCCTTCACGAAATGAAGCCATCGCATGGGCCGCACGTATTGCGCAAGCCTGTCGCTGTGACCAGGAGCTTCGCGTATTTGCGCTTGATCCAGAGTCGTGAGGTCGGAGTGCTGCTGTACATTGCTTGATGAATTTACAAAGCAAATTGATTCCACGCGACAAAATCAGGTTGCATTACGTCTAATGACTGGATATGCATATTTCGCAACTATTTCCATAAAGGAGAATCTAAAATGACAACTCGCACAACCAAGCGAGCAGCTGGCACGCCAACCTGGCTCGATCTGTCCACGCCAGATTTGGATGGAGCCAAAGCGTTCTACAAACAGATTTTTGGCTGGGACTACTTTGATACGGGCGCTGACTTTGGCCACTACAATATGGCCATGTCGCAGGGGCGCAATGCGGCCGGCATCGGTCCAATTTTCCCGCCCGATTCGCCCCAACCGTCGGCGTGGACCATCTATTTAGCCAGCGATGATATCAACGCCGATATGAAGCGCGTTCAAGAGTTGGGTGGACAGGTGATGGTGGAGCCAATGGTGATTGGGGATTCCGGCTCAATGGCGATTTGCGTTGATCCAACGGGGGCGGTCTTTGGGCTGTGGGAAGCAAATAACCATATTGGTTCCGGCGTTGAGAATGAGCATGGCGGCATGTCCTGGTTTGAAGTCAACACGCGTGATTCTGAGGCAGCACGCGCCTTTTATGAAGCACTCACCAACACCACGCCGAACAAGATGGAGGAGATGGACTATTACGTCATGCAGCGGGGCGATGATATGCTCTATGGCATCTTGCAAATGGATGCGCAGTGGGAGGGGATTCCACCTCACTGGATGGGCTATTTTACCGTCGATGACACAGACGCCACTGTCGAACGCGCGGTGGCAGCGGGTGGACAGGTGCGCGTGCCCGCCTTTGATATGCCGTATGGCCGTATGGCTGTGCTGAGCGATCCATTTGGTGCTACGTTTTCCATTGTGCAACCACCAGCGGCATAAATTAAATCCTCTGCAAAAGGCAAAATAGCCACAGAAAACGCAAAAGGCTCAAAGAAGATTTTTGTGTTTTTGTGGCTATTGATAGTTTTTGCAATCGAACCATAAATTTGATTAAGAACAGATGACTAGCATCTTGAGTCTCTTATAAAGGAGATAACTATGAGTGGCGTACGTGTATTGGTTGGCACACAAAAAGGCGCTTTCATTTTGACATCGGATGAGGCGCGCAAAGATTGGGAAATTAGCGGCCCACACTTTGCCGGCTGGGAGATTTATCACATCAATGGTTCGGCGGTCAATCCGAACCGGCTCTATGCCTCGCAATCGACCGGCTGGTTTGGCCAGCTGATCCAGCGCTCGGATGACGGCGGCGAGACGTGGGAGCCGGTGGGCAAAGATTTCGCCTATGAGGGCACGCCCGGCACCCATCAGTGGTATGACGGCACGCAGCACCCGTGGGAATTCAAGCGCGTCTGGCATTTGGAACCATCGCTGAGCGAAGCCGACACGGTTTACGCTGGCGTGGAAGATGCGGCGCTCTTTAAATCGACCGACGGCGGCCAAAGTTGGCAAGAGCTGCCGGGGTTGCGCGAGGTAAAAGGGGGCCTTTGGCAGCCCGGTGCGGGCGGCATGTGTCTACACACCATTTTGCTGGACCCCAACAACCCCAACCGCATCTTTGTGGCCATTTCGGCCGCTGGCGCCTTCCGCACTGACGATGGCGGCGAAACGTGGCTGCCCATCAACAAAGGGCTGATTTCACCCTGGGAACTGCCCGATTCTGCCGCTGACGTGGGTCACTGCGTCCATAATCTGGCCATGCATCCATCGCAGCCCAATGTGGTTTTTATGCAAAAGCATTGGGACGTCATGCGCACCGACGATGCTGGCGACATGTGGCATGAGATTAGCGGCAATCTGCCCAGCGATTTTGGCTTCCCCATTGCCGTGCACGCGCACGAACCGGAGACGGTCTACGTGGTCCCCATTAAGAGCGATTCCGAACATTACCCGCCCGACGGCAAGCTGCGCGTCTATCGTAGCCGCAGCGGCGGCAATGAATGGGAAGCGCTGACCAACGGTCTGCCGCAGGAAAATTGCTACATGAATGTCCTGCGCGACGCCATGGCGGTGGATGCACTAGACGAGTGCGGCATCTACTTTGGCACCACGGGCGGGCAGCTTTACGCTTCCGCAGATGCAGGTGACAGCTGGATGACGATTGCGCCCAACCTGCCCAAAATTTTATCGGTAGAAGTGCAGACTTTAAAGTAGGCAATCGTTCAAAACAACTTGTAGATTTAAACGTGTCAGCTCTTCGAGACCTGACACGTTTACTCGCCAACTTAGTTCCTAACGCTTACCAAAGGATTACGAGATGCAACAAACGGAATACCCCTTGATTAGGTTTTACAAAGGGTGGGCCACCTACCAACGCATGTTAACCGAAGTGGTGGCCCCGCTTTCAATGGACCATTTGGATTTGACCATAGCGCCGGGAAAATGGACGGTTGGCCAGCTTGTGCAACATATTGCATTCAATCGCGTGTGGTGGTTTCAATTGTGGATGAACCAGGGCGATGCCTCATTGGCACCGCTGCTTGGGTGGGACCCCACCGTGCAGACACAACCGTTGAAGTCGTCTGCCGACGAATTGGTGGCGGCTCTGGCTTCTTCTTGGTCCATGATTGATACGGCATTGAATCGCTGGACAGCCGCCGATCTAGCAGGAGAGTGTCCGGTGCCCACCACGTTGAGCGCAGAAGAACAGGCAATCTTCAGACCCTCCACCCGAGATTGGATCATCTGGCACGTGCTGGAACACGAGATACATCATGGTGGAGAGATTTCTCTCATCCTTGGGGTAAATGGCTTGTTAGGGATTTACGGGGATTTTTAGTTTTACTGCTAACGTGAAATCAAACAGAGAAGTGTGGTTTTGGCAGTGCCATCTACCCGGAAGCGGCCACCTGTGGCTTTGATAACCCACATGCTTTGCGCCGCTTCCGGGCAGATTCAGTACTATCGTTTTCAATGTACTTTACTCTAAAATAGGAGAACTATGACTACATATCTAGAAGCAAAAGCTGCCGGCAGACCCACCTGGACCGATCACGCTTCGCCCGATGCTGAGGCGGCGCGCAACTTTTACCATGCCGTCTTTGGCTGGCAGTACGATATCGGCGGACCCGAGTTTGGCGGCTATACCACGGCGCGTCTTGGCGCGTATCCAGTAGCGGGGATGAGCGCCATTCCAGAGAGCATGCCCGATCTGAAACCTAACTGGGGATTATACTTTGCCAGCAACGATATAAATGCCGACGTTGCACGCGCCGAAGCGCTGGGCGCCAAAATAATTTTCCCCGTTATGGAAGTAGGGCCTTTTGGCAGCATGGTTCACCTTGAAGACCCCACAGGTGCGCAATTTGCTTTGTGGCAGGCCGCATCGCATGTGGGTTGGCAGGTGAGCAACGAGCCGGGTGCCATTGCCTGGCTGGAGCTCTATTCGCCCAATGCCAAAGCGGCGCGCGATTTTTATGCAGCGATGCTCAACACCACCGCCGATCCAATGCCCGGCGGCATGGAGTACTACGTGCTCAAACAGGGCGATGACCAGCTTTGCGGCATTATGCAGATCGATCCGGCGTGGGGGCCTATGCCCGCACAGTGGGTCAACTACTTCGCCGTGGCCAACGCCGATGAAACCGTGGCAACTGTCATCAAGCATGGTGGCCAGCAAATGGGCGGCATCGATGATTCGCCCTTTGGCCGCATTGCCGCGTTGATGGACCCATTTGGCGCCATCTTTAAGATTGTCCAGCCACCAGTGGGTTAAAGGTAGAGTACGTGGCTAAAGCATCAGCCTTAATCGATTGGATTCGCGTTTCTGGCTATGCGATGGATCGCTGGGATACAGAGCTTGGCGACACATTCACCTGTCGATACGAGGTCTATGTTTCAGACATTGAAAGTGAGCCAGACAACAAGAAGTGGATGCAGGAATTAGCAATTAAGCTGAAATGACTATCCATTTTGAAGGCACAATTTGGTTTTGGCGCGGTCCCGCGCCTTGGTACTTTGTGACCGTTCCGCCAGAGCAATGTGAGGAGCTGCGCGCCATTTCCGGTTTAGTAACCTATGGCTGGGGCATGATCCCGGCCACCGTGCGGCTGGGTAAAAGCCAATGGGAAACTGCTTTGTGGCCTAAAGATGGACAGTACATTGTGCCCCTCAAAGCCAGCATACGCAAGGCCGAAAAGTTGGATGAGGGCGACTGCGTCACGATCAGGCTCGAAGTTGGTTAATCGACCGCCATATAGAACGCCATATAAAACTAATGGCTTAGAGCTATGGAACAAGACTTTCAATGAGTTATGTAGTAGACATAAAATAGGAGAAACTATGGCTGACAAACTTCGCGTGGTGATCGAAATCGGCCCCAAAGGGAAGAAGGTCGTTGCGGTAGCTCCAGCGTGGCCCGGTCTGGCGCGTGGGGCAAAGACCGAAGAGGCAGCCGTGGAACGTTTACTCTCCTACGTCCCGCGCTATGCAACGATCGCAAAGTTGGCCGGGATGGAAGCTGCGTTTGCGAGCAGCCCCACCGTCGACGTGATGGAGCGATATCCAGGCACGGGATCAACTGACTTCTGGGGTATCTCCTTTGCGTTTTCGAGCATCGACCAGGAAGCCATGTCGGATGAAGCGCTGGAGCGTGAGCTGACGCTGTTGCAAGCGTGCTGGGCATTTTTCGACGATGTGCGTGCCCGCGTATCGGCGGAGCTGCAGAAAGGGCCGCGCGGCGGCGGACGCGATCGAGACCGCATTGTTCATCATGTCTTGGCCAACGAGCAGGACTGGGCCAAGGGGCTTGGCGTGCACACCCCAGACGATGCGCTGCTGACGAGTGAGGGGCTAAAAGTGCATCGCGATGCCTATTGCCAAGCCATCCGCGACTATCATTCTCAGGGTAAAATGGCCGGCAAGTGGCCGCTGCGGTATCTGATTCGACACACCGCCTTTCACACGCTCGATCACGCCTGGGAAATGGAAGATAAGGATCTGTCGGACAAATAAGCGAGAAAGGGAAAACCTACAATGGCAACCGTTCGCGAAGGAAGCAAGCAGGCTTTACTGATTGTGGATGTACAAGTTGGCGTGATGCAAAATGTTTGGGATGCTGAGCGCGTCATCGGCAATGTGGCCAAAGCAGTCGAGAAAGCGCGCCAACAAGGCGTCCCCGTGATTTGGGTGCAACATGCACATGAGGAAGAGATCCCATACGGCAGTTCTGCATGGCAGTGGGTTGCCGAACTATCACCCGCAGAAGGTGAAGCGCGTGTCTATAAACAATTCAACTCATCATTTGAAGAGACCAATCTCGAGGAAATTCTCGCGGACCTCGGCATTACCCACGTTGTTTTGGCTGGCGCTGCATCCAACTGGTGTATCCGCTCCACCGCCTATGGCGCGCTCGACCGTGGCTACGATCTGACCCTGATCAAAGATGCGCATAGCACCGAATCCATGGAATTTGATGATGGCGTTGTGGTTGAGGCGGCACACATTATTCGCGAGCTGAACATTGCCATGACGTGGACAGACTATCCAGGACGGACCACCAGCACGGCAACTGTTGATGAATTCGATTTTGCTGTGCCGAACGTTCTTAGCTGCTGAGCGAACCATAAAGTTAAATCCAGGAGAGCAACAAATGCCCCAACAAACGCAATCGACGCTAGAGACAATCTATGCCAATTGGCGCGGTTACAATGAAAAGCTGCGCGACGCTATAGCCCCGCTGACGGACGAGCAACTCTTAATTCAACCTGCCGCCCATATGTGGCCGTTAGGGCAGATCGTACAGCATATTATTTCGGTCAGGGCGGGGTGGTTCAGCGGAACGCTACAGGATGATGACGAATCGATGGACGCGTATATGGAATGGGGCCAGCGTGAATCACCGGCGCGCAGCGCAGCAGAATTGGCACGCGGTCTCGATGAAACGTGGGCCTTTATCGAATCTCGCTTGCAGCGCTGGACGCCCGACGACTGCGCCAAGACTTTTCCCGATGAATGGGATGGCCAGGTGTATGAAGTATCGCGCAGCTGGGTGATCTATCACGTGCTGGAGCACGATCTGCATCACGGCGGCGAAGTCTCGTTGATCCTGGGGATGAATGGCTTGAAAACCCTCGATCTCTAATAGACAACGCAAATCAACATGGCACAAAGGGTAGACGCCAACCAGGTGGGCGCAGCAGGCGGCGCCCCTACGAATGTGCCACTTCTATTTGAGTTTTCTATCAGTTAGGACTTACGCAAGGCTTGCATAAAATCACATGGAATGCGAACGGATTCACGCCTGGCAATCCACAGGCGCTGCGTAAGTCGTGTCAGTGAATTTTGTCCCGCGTGATCCCGATGGGTATTACGTGGTGGTCAGCGCGCTTGTTGCGGATAATAGGCGTTCGTCGATGGAGAAATTACGATGGCAAGTGATACACTACCCACGGTAGAATTTACAAACGCACGTGAACTCCGTATGTGGTTAGAAAAGCACCACACCAACTCAAGCGGCCTTTGGATTCGCATCTTCAAGAAGAATGCCGGCATTCCATCGGTTACATTTGAAGAAGTACTGGATGAAGGGCTTTGCTTTGGTTGGAGTGAAAGCATGAGGCGGGGTTATGACAAAGTGTCTTACCTGCAAAGGTTCACGCCACGTAAGTCGCCTGGAACTCAATCGGCCCGTAATC
>JACKBC010000005.1 GCA_020634755.1 Caldilineaceae bacterium
GCGCCGCCGCCCCAATTACATAATCGACGTCAAAAACTGGCGCAGCCGGATAGGTGAGGCGGCGGCTGCGGTGATGCAAAACCGGGTTTAGGCCACCGGCCGCTTGCAGCGCGCCCTGTGCACTATCATAGAGCAGCGGGCCAATGACGCCGATCCGCGCATCATTGGCCAGCGTTTCCACCAGTTGCCGCATATCTGCCTCGCCGATCTGCGCATCATTGTTGAGCAGAAAGATGGCTTGCGCGCCGTCGCTAAGCGCCGCCTGCATGCCCCAATTGACGCCGCCGCCAAAGCCGCGATTCTCGGGGCTTTCAAGAAGACAAACGCGCGTCTGCATCTGGGCCAGACCGGCCTGGAGCTGGGCCAGGCTGTCATCGGTGGAGGCGTTGTCCACCACATAAAGCCGCGGCTGAATTTGGCGCCACTGGTCAAGCTGCCGTAGGCAGCGCAATGTATCTGCCGCCGCATTCCAATTTAAAAGAATCACCGCAATTTGCATTGTGCATCCACTCTGAATCGATTCCCCGCGTTTAGCGCGAGTCTAGCACAGCCGCGGCATGAGCGTCAAAGGTGTGACAAGTACCGAAAGCCTTTCGTTTTAGTGGCGCATAATTGCCCCTGCACCGGAGGATAGAGTGAAGGAATCCAGCCTGTGACGCCGATAAACAAAATGTCCAACATTATTTTACTCCTGATGCTGCTCTGCCAATTGAGAAAGAAGAGAAATGCACATGTACCACACACCAACGCACATATCCTCCCCTGGCCACATACAAAAGCTGCATCCCATTGGGCGATGGGCAAGACCACTGCTTCTATTTATATTGATGGGCATTATGCTGATGCCGCCGACGCTGGCATCTGGTGTGCTGGCCGCGGCGCGTACACCAGCCGGCGATTTGGCGCCCATGGGCGAAATCGCCGCTGCGCAAATCGGGGGCCGGCTCTGGCTAGACAAGGACCGCGACAGCAAGCAGGATAGCAGCGAGCCCGGTATGATGGGCTATACCGTCAACCTATTGGACCAGAATGGTACGGCGCTGGGACTTTCTGCAACGACTGGCGCTAACGGCGTTTACACCTTTGGGGAGCTGGCCCCCGGTACCTATATAGTTGAGTTTGTGATTGACACCGCCTATATGGATTTTGCTTTGGCCGATATTGGCGCCGACACTGCCGACTCGGATGTTGATCCGGCCAATGGGCGCACCCCCGCCTTGACGCTGAGTGACGGCGACACCATCGACATGGATGCCGGCGTTTTGTCTGCCCGCGGCATGGGTGATTTTGTATGGCTGGATCAGGATCAGGATGGCCGCCAGGATGAGGGCGAGCCGGGCTTCCCAGGCGTGACGGTGCGTCTGCTCTTTAACAATGGCGGCCAGGTTTTCGATCTCGAAGGCAATCCATATGTGCAATTGACCAGCGATTTGGGCGGCTTCCTTTTTGCCGATCTGCTGCCCGGTCGCTACAGCATTGGTATTGATCTGCCTGACCACATGCAGTTTACCGCCGGCAGCGCACCGGGTGTCAACGGCGCGGTCGATTCTGATGTGGACCCAGGCACGGGACGCACACCGGCCCAGCCCCTGTTATCTGGTGAACTCAACAAAAACCGGGATGGCGGCATTTTGCCGGGTACGGTTAGCGACCGCGTTTGGGAAGATCTAAATGGCAACAATCTGCGCGATGATGGTGAGCCCGGCGTGGCTGGCGTTGTGGTCAAGCTGATTTCGGTGGGTGCAGACAACACGCCCAATACGGGGGATGACCGCGCCTGGTTTCAAACTACTACGTTGGCCGACGGCACATATGCGTTTCCCGCCGTCTTTCCCATTGAGTCCTATATTTACTTTGAGGCGCCGGCCAATGGTATATTTGTGACGCCCAATGCCGGGGATGATGCCATCGATTCCGATGCTGATCCAGCTACCGGCTTCTCGCCCACGTTTGTGGTGCATTCGCTGGCAACCACGACCAATGTGAGCGCGGGCTTTGTGCTGAGCGAGCCGCCGACGGCCACGCCGACCGCAACGCTTGTGTCACCCATCAGCACGTCTACTTTTACACCCGTTGCGTCCACCGCCACATCGACCGCCACACCGACCGCCGCATCCAGCACGGCTACGCCTGTGGGCACAGCCGTGCCGCCCACGGCGACGCCGGCCGGTCAGACCCCGATGGCCACACCTTCGCCGGTAGCATCTTCTACGACAATTGCGTCGCCCACAAATACTCCCGCGGCATCGGGCACGCCATTGCCTGTGCCCACAGCTACTGCCACTCTGTCAAACGGCCCCGTGACCATTTCTGGCGGTGTTTATCACGATGTCAACGGCAATGGGGCGAAAGATAGTGGCGAAGAAGGCCTGGCCGGGGTCATTATTATGCTCTCCAGCGGGCAAGGGACGGCAACCGATGGCAATGGCGCCTATGCGCTGACCGTGCTGCCCGGCGAGTATACGATTACGCAGACCGATCTAGCTGGCTACGCCTCCACCGGTGATGCCGATGGCGTGAACGATAATCAGATAGCCGTTTCCGTCATCGGCTTGCCCATGGCTGACCTGAATTTTTATGACGCGCGCCCGGCTACCATCCACGGTAGAATCATTGAGGATTTAAATGGCAATGGGCAACAGGAGGCCAACGAGCCGGGATTGGCCGATGTGCATGTCAGTCTCTCCGATGGCCAAGCGACCACTACCATGCAGGACGGCAGCTATTTCTTTACCGTGTTACCCGGCGACTATACCATTACCGTTACCGATCCCAGTGGCTATCAGTCCACGGGTGACATTCAGGGCGCCAACGATAATCAAATTACGCTTACGGTCAACTCGCAGGCCCAAGTGATCAATCAAAACTTCTTTGATCAAGCCGCAGGCGCTGGCGTCATTAAATCGATAATTAGGCTGCCGCTCACCTTCCGCTAACCAAGAAAGTTCAAGAACTTTTCCGCAGGCGCTGCATGGGTCGTGTGGAGTTTGCTCGCTGTGTGAAGATTGACATCATTGTTGGGCCACGAGGACGCCTGGGGAAAACTGAAGCTCTACAAGCGACGTGTCGATATACCGAACAGGTGTAGACAGTTTCTGGCCAGCATCGTACGCAATGGCGCGCCGCAAATGGATCGTCTCGCCTGCCGCCTCCACGGCAAAGGGTGTCCCCCATTCGGCCACGCCGCACATAAAGTTGAATGCCCGCCGTGCTGACCAGTTGGTGTCTAGCCGGAAATCTGTGGTTTGGGGCCAACTTTGGTAGCTGCCGCCAGCCGGTTGTGGCTGGCTGACCAGGTTGCCAGCGGCCAGCGCCTGTAGCACCTGCACCAGCAATTCCCCTCCTTTTTGGGTGCAGCGCTGCTCTGCTTCGGGCCCAGAAATGCCGTCTGCCAATGCAACCGCAACCTGGGCCGCCATAGGACCGGTGTCAAATCGAGCATCCATGTGGTGAATGGTGACGCCGCCCGCCGTGGCTTGCGTACCGTTGCGAAAGATCCAGAAGAGCGGGGCCGGTCCACGGTGGGCGGGTAAGAGCGAGGGGTGGACATTTAGAAAGCCATGTCTGGGCAAGTGAAGCAGGTCGGAGGGAATGCGCTGCGGAAAGCAGGCCACGCAGGCCACATGGGGCTGCAAGCGGCGGATCAACGCTGGTAGCTCCGGCGTTTGCAGAGAGAAGATGTCATAAACGGGCGCGTCCGATTGGCGTGACCCAGCAATCAATGTGGATTCGGGAGCGGTGGCCAAATCGAGCGAAATCGCCAAATGAGCATTCCCGTTGTCCGCATTGGCTTGCCCATATGGGGGAAATGCGAATGGCGCCACACGGCGTGGGTGCAGGTCCGATTGCCAGGGCGCGGAGGGCGCATGCATGAAGAGAGCGCAAATGTCCACGCCGGCGCTTTGCAGTGCGTGAAATATGGCGCCGGAAAAGGTGCTGCGCGTTCCCCAAAAAAGGACGCGGAGTGGAGTGGAATGAGCCATGATGGAAAAATCTTACCGCAAGAGATGCAATGTCGCAAGGGGTGCAAACAGCTACCCAATTGCATTAAGTTTTGTCGTGCGCTTGCGTCGAATGATGCTGGGCTTTATACTCAGTACACCGCAACGGTGTTGGCGCAATAGGCATTGGTCTTGTTTGGCGAATCCGGCTCTACCTCTTGCCATTGCGATCGACTCCTGCTAAAGGAAGCAAACGGACAAGCAAATGAGAAGTGTGCATAATTCACTGCTTGCGTGATATTGGTATATGGACCCGCATGCGACGCACACCAGTCGTCCCTACCGGCTAAAATATGTATGCACACCCCTCAAGTAAATTCTAGCGCTTGTTTGGGGTGTTGCAAACACAAGGCGCCGAAAATGGCGCTCCCGTTAACCGCAAGTGATAATTTCAAGTTAGGAGTAATCAAATGGCTCACATGGTAAAATGCGTTAAGCTTGGCTATGAACTGCCCGGGCTCGACTATCAGCCTTATCCCGGCGAGTTGGGCAAGCGTGTCTATGAGAATGTATCTCAAGAGGCGTGGGAAATGTGGATGCAGCAGTCGGTCATTTTGATCAATCATTATGGACTCAGTCTGGCCGATCCGCAAGCACAGGATTTTTTGAAGCAGCAGATGGAAGAGTTCTTTTTTGGTGACCAGGCCGCCATGCCCGAAGGCTGGACGCCCGTGGGCGCCGGCGGTAAGGGTTCGCCCATGGCCGCGCCGCGCAAGTAGAATCCATGATAAGGTAAGAAGGTGAAGGGGTGGCTGAGCCTGTCAAAGTTACCCCTTCACCCTCGCACCCTTTCATCCCCTCACCCCTTCACCCGCTCACCCTTTTCATCCCACCACTTTCCCCGGATTCAAAATGCCGTGTGGGTCAAACAGGTGCTTTACCTGCCGCATGACCTCGACGGCAGCCGCTCCATGTTCGTGCACCAGATATTGCTGCTTGCCTATGCCGACGCCATGTTCACCGGTACAGGTGCCGTCCAGCGCAATGGCCTTTTGCACCACCCGATCGTTGAATTCTTGCAGGCGCGCCTGCTGGGCTGCGTCATGCTTGGGGGCAAAATTGACCGTATGCAGATTGCCGTCACCGGCGTGGCCAAAGAGCGCACCGTGTAGCCCCAACTCGGCATAGAGCCCATTGGCATATGCGGCCAGCGCCGGATAGGCTGAAATCGGCACCGCCACATCGGTGATCAGATAGATGCTGTCCGGGTAGATGCTAAACAGGATTTCGCCCAGCGCGTGACGACCTTCCCACAGCCGGTCGCGTTCGGCGCGGCCCACGCCCGCCTCAAAGCGGCTGCACCCGCATTCATTGCATACTTCGCGCACCAGCACCAGTTCAGACTCTATGGCGGCCTGGCTGGCGCCGTGAAATTCCATGAGCAGCGTGGGCTTTTCCGGCAGGCTGGTGACGCGCGTGTTCATAAAGCGCACTGAGGCCGCGTCCAGCAATTCCAACGCGGCCGGGTTGAGCCCAGAACCAATGACGGCATAGACCGCGTCGGCGGCGTTTAGCGTGTTTTCAAAGCTGGCCACCACGGCGCTAAAGTGCTCGGGCAGCGGGTGCAGCTTAAGCGTAGCCTCGGTGATCAAGCCCAGTGTGCCTTCGGAGCCCGTAAAGAGATGAGTCAAATCATAGCCCGCCGACTGCTTGACGCTGCGTGAACCGGTGCGGATCACTTGGCCATTGGCCAGCACCACCTCTAGCGCCAGGACGTTGTCACGCGTGGCGCCATATTTGACGGTGCGCGTCCCCGCGGCGTTGTTGGCGATCATGCCGCCGATGCTGGCATTGGCGCCGGGGTCGGGCGCAAAGAAGAGGCCGTTGCGCGCCAACAGCTTGTTCATGTCTTTATAAAAAATGCCCGGCTGCACCGTGGCCTGAAAGTCCTGTTGATGGATGGCCAGAATCTGATTCATGCGCCCAAAGTCGATTACAATGCCAGCGCGCAGCGGAATGGAATTGCCTTCCAAACTGCTGCCGGCGCCCCAGCCCGTAATGGCAATCCTCTCTGTATTGGCATAGCGCGCAATCTGGCTCACTTCGGCGGTGGATGCGGGCCAGACCACCACGTCGGGTAGATGCGCGGTGTGGGAGGATTGATCTTTGGCGTGTTGGGCGCGATACGCTTCCGCAGTGGAAACATGTTCTGCGCCTACAATTTGCGCCAATGTTTGGGCGAGATCCGTGCTCATGGCGAGTTATCCTTTGTACATGTGTATGCTGTGTGCGATCATCCTGGCCAACTGTCTGCCAAACAACCGCGGTTTAGTTTTTGCAGCCTTGCATCCAACACTGCCGGTGGGCAAGGTACATCGGCATCCAGCCACCAGGTGATGCAGGCCAGCGCGGCGCCCGTTAAATAGTGCAGCGTCATCTCTTGCGCAGTGACATCAAGAGACACTGCCGGGAAGTGATGGGCAATATCCTGCTGAAATTTTGCATACAGCGCTTCTTGCAAACCTTGCTTAACAATCTCAATGCCCTCAGTGCCCAGCAGCGCTCGATACAGATGCAGGTGTTCCTGCGCATGTTGTAAAAAGGGTAAAATGGAGAACGCACCTGTGCCTACTTCTCCTGGTGGGCCGTTGTGTACCCCCGCCAACATGTGCTGCATGGCGCCTGCAAAATCGCCTAGCAGCAGATCGTCTTTATCCCGATAGTGTGCATAAAAAGTGGAGCGACCTACGTTGGCGCGATCCAATATATCCTGCACGGTAATCTTATCGTATCTGCGTTCGACGATCAGCGTCAGCAGCGCATCTTGCAGGGCGCGGCGCGTTTTCTGAATCCGCCGATCGGGCTTTGGGTTTGGTGGCTGGCTCTGGCCCACTGCATTTATTTCCATACACTTTGGCGATTTTGTGCGTTATCAAACAGTTCGTTCCGATTGTCTGTTGACTTGCAATACGCCATTCTATATGCTGTTTTCGAACACAGTGTTCGATTCTAATAGTATATCTTAATACACACTGTTTAACACAATCACTGTTTCATACAACCAAGGATGCAATTTGCCATGCAGCAATTACACAATCATTTACATGCAGCTCTGAATATGAGCCGACGTTTCAGGACTCCGGTCGAGCCAATCGAGAACGCCGGTTCGCATCTCAACCGCAATACAGCCAGCAAAAGTGCGCAAGATGTGATACACAGCATCGGACACGATTATGATTTCAAATTGCCCAAGAAATTCTGGATGGCCGCCCTATGGGCTGCGGCGGGAATAGGGGGTGCCATTGGGCTGTGGTGGATGAATGTGCCGCGTATATCCATGACGGTTTTGGTGGTTAGCTTGCTTCACGCATTGCCGCTGCTGCTTGGGATTGCCATTGTGTGGGGAACGCGACGGCTGCGCCTGCGCATTCGAGACAACATGATCAACATGATTCCCTGGCGCGGCGATGAGCAGGTGCTGGACGTGGGCACCGGTAGCGGCATTACGCTCATTGCTTGCGCCCATCGCCTAACCAGTGGCAAAGCAACGGGCATTGAGGTGTGGGATCCCAACGCCGGCGGTGGCACAAGCGATATTTTCTGGAAAAATGTTTATCTTGAGGGGGTTTTGGCGCGGGCAGAGCTGCAAAACATGGACGCGCGCGCCATGACTTTTGCAAACGACTCTATGGATGTAATCGTCTCCAGTTTTGCCGCGCACCATTTTGGCGGCAAGGCGGATCGAACGCAGGCCGCGGAGGAAATGGCGCGCGTGCTCAAGCCCGGCGGCTATGTGGTGATCTATGATGTTGTGCGCGCCCTGTCCGATATTGAGCCGGTTTTGCGCAGGGCAGGATTCCTGCAGGTGGCAAAGAAAGGGCGGCTCATTGGGTATCTATTTGCGCAAAAGCCGCCCGTTTGCTCATCTTGTCATCCGGTAGACTCCCACTTGCCCGGCACAGAGATGGCTTCATCATCACTAGCGGGCCACGGCGGCATAGTGACGCCGATGGCGGCCAGCGGCTCGTCGCCAAAGGCGCGGAACTGAAAATGGGCGCCCAACGGAATGGTGAGGCAGACGCCGGCTTCTACCGGCACGGTTTCCTCATGTTCGCCCTGCTTGCGCCACATTTCGCCGCGGCCGGACAGAAAGTACCAGATCTCCGCCACCGTGCGGTGGGTCACCGCCACCGAAGTTTGGCCTGGCCTCAGCTCAAAATGGGCCATGCTGCCCTGTTCCGGCAGCCGCAACAGAATGCGCACGTCTGAACCGTCCGGCGCCACGACGTCGGGCTGGTTGGGCAGGCGGGTGGTTTGAAAAGTGGTCATGGAGGATTCTCCTCGTTGCGGTGGTTGGCCGCCTTTGGCAATTGCGGTGGGCGGCATTATTGTTGGTGAGATCTAACCGCCCAATCCCGCCTGCCGTGCTTTTACAATGGCCTGTGCTCGGTCCACAACTTGCAATTTGTTAAAGATATTGGAAATGTGATTGCTGACCGTTTTCGCACTAATGGAGAGCTGTTGGGCAATTTCGGGATTGCTTACACCCGTCGCAATCAGTTCAAGCACCTCGCGTTCACGGTCGGTTAAGTCGGGGAAAGGGAGAGCGTCTATTTCTTGATGTGAGACACCCCTTGCGTTTTGGAAAAAAGTAGTCAAGCGCGCGGCAATGGCGGGGCCAAATAACGCCTCGCCATGAGCGACCGCGCGAATCGTCTTGAGCACCTCCGCTTTATCCGCCCCCTTGAGAATATAGCCGCGCGCCCCGGCGCACATGGCCGCAAAGAGAGAGTCATTATCTTCCAGCATCGTCAGCATAATAACGCCGGTATCGGGTTTCGCGGCCAGCACCTGCTGGGTGGCTTCAATGCCATTCAGTTCGGGCATGCTAATGTCCATTAAGATTACGTCTGGCGCTAAGGTGGCTGCTTGGGCTACGGCCTCTACGCCGGTGCCTGCTTCACCTGCCACTTCCATATCCGGCACATTCGCCAGAATTGCGTACAGCCCGTCGCGAAAGATGGTATGGTCATCTACTATTAATATACGAATGATGTTCATGGTGTTCCTTGTCTCCTATACGCATCTCTGAATGAGAACTGGCATTTTCTGTTGGCTCAATAGGCGCATTGAAACTCCGTTGCTCATCTCAACCGCGGTATAATAGATGATCTGTTTGATCCACAACTGCGCAGCGCCTGTAGACCCCCAGGAGAGAACAGCGTGGCGGACCCAACAATTACCCATCCAGGCTTGCGTAAGTTTTTAGAAGCTGTGTGAAAAGTCACAATTGGGTCCAAAAATATGCCGGGAAAGGGCCAATTGCGCATGATGTGACCAGGATTGCGTGGCCCTTTCCCGAAATGTGACACACCTATGCGTGCTCATTTGGAAGGGCGCCGGGCTGAAAAGGGCAGCACGGCGCTGACGCGCGTACCGCCGTCTGGATTCGTCTCTACGGTATAGGCGCCCCCCAACTCCGCGGCGCGTTCGCGCATGGAGTTGAGACCGACCCCAGATTGGAAGCTGGCGGCAGGCAGGCCCACGCCATTGTCGATTACGCTGACGGCCAGCGTAGATAGCTGTTGCGCCTGGGTGATCACAAAGCGCACGCGGCAGGCGTGGGCCTGAGCGTGACGGATCACGTTGGTCACCGCCTCCAGCGCAATTCGATAGGCCGCCACTTCCACGGCGGCAGGCAGCGGGGGCAATGGCTCGGGGGTGGCGTCAATCGTAATGCGCAAGCTGCCGTTTGTCCCATTCAACTGGGCAACGTGGGCGCGCAATGCTTCCAGCAAGCCCAGTTCATCCAGCGCCGGCGGACGCAATTCATAGACCAGCCGCCGGATATCGGCCACCATCTGCTGGGTTTGGTGCTTGAGCTGCTGAACATCGGCCACGACGGCGGGCGACGCACCGTTTAGCGTCTCCAAAACCGTATCCAACTTTAGGGTTTGGCTGGCCAGGGTGGGGCCAAGGCCGTCATGCAGGTCGCGACGAATGCGGCGGCGTTCTTCTTCACGGGCCAAGACTAGCTGCTCGCGCGAGCGTTGCAAGGCCAGCGTCAAACGGGTGGCGGAAGCAACGGGGCCGGTTTGGGCGGCAATATCCGCCAGCAACTGTTGCTCCTGGGGTGTAAAGCGTTCGCCCGGCGAGCGGGGCGACACCAGCAGGCGCCCGACCCGCTCGTTTTGGTAGCGCAATGGCAATGCCACGGCTTCAGCAAGCGGTGTGCCCACAGACGCCTGCCCAATCTGCGCTTCTTGCTCCATGAGTTCGATGGCCACATAAGGCAGTTTGAGGGTGGTGGCGATTGTTTGCACAATGGCGGTCAGCGTTTCGTTGGGCACCGCTGTTGTCTGCAACTGCTGGCTTAAGTGGGAGAGCACCGCGTAGGGTTCGTCGCGCTGGCCAAACATGAGCCGGTTAACCGCGCGTTGCAGACGTTCACGGGCTGGCTGAAAGAGGACCGCAATCATGCCCGTGGCGATGAGTGAGCTGGGCAATCCGTCTACATTGCGAAATAATCGACTCGAACCCACTACAATGGTGCTGTAGAGTAGAACGACCGCCAATGTCAACCCGCCATAGACCAGTGTGCGATTGATGATGACGTCGATGGCATAGAGCCGATACTTGAAGATGGCAATGCCGATGATGGTGGGAATGCCCAGAAAGGAGAGCGCCGTTCCAATGGCAAACCAGATCGTGTTGGCTGTGGGCAGACCCAAGTAATGGGTGGGAATATTAAAAAAGAAAACGCCAATACCAAACGTCATGGCAATACAATAGGCCAGCCACTTCATCTGCTGCCGTTCGTCGCCAACCGAATGCCGCAATCGAACGACGATTGCCGCAATGGCAATTAGGCGGGCAATGATAAAATTAAAATTATTCACGCCGTTCACCAATGGTGGCCACCACGGCGGAACGTCAACAAACCGCAATGGGTTTGACAGCGGAAAGAGATACATAATGCCATTCTGGCTCAAGTCTGGATTTAATCCCATGGCTGTTCCCGTGATGCAAAGGGCTATCAGGCTCGCTATGGCTGCCCAGCGCCAGCGCGGCGAAAGAAAGCCTCCAGTGGGATAGACCAGGGGCAACAGCATCACCAAAGGCAGAACCGGGAAATTACCGTAGCTATATAGAAACCAGGCCACGAATGATTTTCCTGGCGCCGCTATTGTGCCATGCAAACCGCATACGGCATACAGATCGGCGGCCACGGAGCCAGAAAGCGAGAAACCGATGAGGAAGCAGAGCCAGCCAATGCGATTTTGGGGCCGGTAGACAAAAATCAGGCTGCCCAGAATGCCAAAGACCGGACCGAGAACAAAGGCAAGGAGCGTACGCGTCGTGGCATCGCTGACGGAAAAGGGATCACACCCAAGCAGCGTGAGCCAGACCATTGCCAGCGATCCGGATGCCGCCAGCAAGAATAGCCCGGCGGCCAACCAGCGCGGTGGGCTTGGAGATTGGCTCAAAAGTTGCGAATTGTCAGGCGTGAACATGGCACAAGTATACTTTAATAAGCACCTCCTGCGACAATCAAGCAAACCTGCTTGATTGTCGCAGGCTCTTGAAATGCATTTGGGCTGGCTCGCCCAAAAATTAGCTCAGCATCGTGATCATGGCCCCTGCATAATAACCAGCCGCGCCGCCGCCCTGATACTTCTGATATCATGGCCGCATGTGGCTGCGCAAGCCGGCGCAACCACATGCGGCGAGATACAACTACTGATTGTGAATCAACGGCAGATAGATAGCCGGACCATCTGCCGTTTGCTGCACCGTAATGGTAACCGTGGCGCTGGCCGTGGCGCCTTGGCCATCGGTCACCGCATAGGTAAAGGTATCGGCGCCCTGGTAACCGCTCTCCGGCGTGTAGACAATGGCAACGCCATTCACCACGGCGCTGCCGTGCTGCGGCTGCTGTAGAATCGTCACGGTCAAGGCATCGCCATCGGGGTCGGAGTCGTTGGCCAGCACGTTGATGGTGACGGCCTGACCGGCGGATGTGGTGGCTGTATCATTGGCCGCCTGCGGTGCGCGGTTGCCGCTACCTGGCTGCACGGTAATGGTAACCGTGGCGTTGGCGGTGGCGCCTTTGCTATCGGTCACCGTATAGGTGAAGGAGTCGGCGCCCACATAACCGCTGTCCGGCGTATAAACAATGGTGGCGCCGTTTAGCACCGCGTTGCCGTGCTGTGGCTGCTGTAGAATGGTCACGGTCAAGGCATCGCCATCGGGGTCGGAGTCGTTGGCCAGCACGCTAATGGTGACGGCCTGACCGGCGGATGTGGTGGCCGTATCATTGGTGGCTTGTGGTGCGCGGTTGCCGCTGCCTTGCCCTTCCACCGTAATCTTGACCGCCGCGGCGTCCGAATCGACCTGCCCATCATTGACGCGGAAGGTGAAGCTGTCGCTGCCCGTGAAGCCAGCTCTGGGCGTATAGGTGATGTTCGGCGGCGTACCGCTGAGCGCGCCGCGCGTAGGCGCCGTGACAATGGCATAGGTCAACGCATCGCTATTGGCGTCGGAGCCGGTTAACGTAATGGTCTTGGCCGTGTTGGCCGCCGTGGCAACGGTTTGCGGGTTGGCCACGGGCGCACGATTGGCATTGGCCGATGTGGATTGCAGCTTGCGCAACTGGAAGACGCCACCCACGGTCAGCGGTGCGTGGGTTAATCCCCACACTGTTTCGCGATATTCGCCCGTAAACAAGGTAGCATCCTGATTGGGGCTGGCCGTTAAGCGAAATTGGCGCTGCACCGTTTGGCCCGCTTCAGTGGTGTAGGCAATTCGTTCCGAAATGAGATTGAGTTGATTGCCCCCAATGTTGCCCGAGCTTTGGGGACCAACCGCTTTTGATACAATGTCCGGGTTCGCAGTCGTGGCGTCGCTCGGGACCGTTGTGGAGATGACATGCTCAGTGGTAAAGACCAGTGAATTTTCCAACTCCACATAGCTGGTGACGGCATTGCCTGCGCCCTGTTGCACCAAAAACGTAATGTCCATGGCGGTCTCGTCGTTTAAGGTGTTGAGCTCGTCAGCTGTCCAGGTGTCGGTAAAGACGCCCTGCGCGCCCCACGTCAAATCGACCACGCCTTGCAGCGTCATATCGATCTGAAACGGGGCGTCCGCGGCTCTGGCCGCGTGCGCCGCCTGCGCCATAGACGCCTGGGCCAGCTTTGCTTTACCGGGCATGACCGGGGCGATAGGCGTACGCTCCCATCCCGTCATCATCCCGACGCCGGCGCCAACCAACACAATGAGCAAGAAGCCTGATAGATACTTTTTCATAGCGTTCATGTGAGTCCCCTAATAGTCGATCCGTGCACAGTCAGCCGGCGTTACGGGATCGTTGTTAAAATCTGTGCGCGAAGCATAGGTGATGCTCAGATTCAATTCGATATCGCTCAACTGTTGTAGATCCATGTCGGGCAGCCCCAAGCTGGTTTGCGGTGTGCCTGCAAAAATTGTAATCTCCCACTCGGTGGCCGAAACGGCCTGGCCCACAAAGGCCGAGGTGCGATAGCCATTTTCGGTGTAGGCGTGACTATCGTTGACGTTGGCATTGAGCACAGCGCTGACCACTTGGCCATTTTGGTTTTTGGGCCATTCCCGCCCCAGCATCTGCGCCGGCGCAATCAGGCGATAATCAAAGAGACAGCCGTTAAATGCGCGCATGTGTACCGTGCCGCCCTGCGTCATCACGGCTTTGCGATGCGATAGATTGATCTCATCGCTGACCAGATTGATGCTGACGCCGTTGCTGCTCTCTTTGGGCGTGCCAATGCCGCTTAGCTTTAGGAGCCAATGATTGGCATAGCCCTGGCTGATGACGTTGGCAAAAAGCCCCCCGTCCAGCAGGGAAGTGGGAAAACTAAAGCGCAGCACTGGCTTGCCATCTTTGGGGGCCGTAAAGTCATTGGGGACCGTTTTTTCGGCCACCCATGCCCGAAAGCGGCGGGTGCGTTCGGCGCCAATGGCTTCGGGCGTGCCAAAGCCTTCGCTGCGCAGCAGATCATCGGTCAAAAGCAGAACGTCTTGCGCCACCGAAATCTTCAGATCCAGGGTATTGGTCGCCTGTGAAGCGCTGCCGGACAAATCATCGGTGATGAGCTGTAAAGCCTTGAGAAACGCCTCAATATCCTGGGCCGTACGCGCGCGATAGATATCGGAGATGGCAAAATGGCTTTGGGCCAGGCGGGCCGCGTATTCATATTCGGCGCGCCGCGCGGCCAAGTAGCTGATGCGCGCGGCCCGCTCCAGCGCCGCCGCCAAATCGAGCAGCGCGGCATCGTGCACAATCCGGAAGCTGGGATCGTTGGCTGGGCTGGTGGCAAAGTAGGCGCGCTGGCGCTGGGTTTCCGCCAGGTTGCGCTGTAGCAGATCAATGTTGCCGCCCACGTCGCTACGCTTGGCCAGAAACGCCTGCCGGGCGCTCTGGGCATCAATCAATAGTTCGCTCATTTGCAGAAGCAGGTCTTTGATCTCTTTTGTATTTTCAGCATTGGCGACTTCAATATCGGCCTGGGTCGAGAGAGCCCCGGCTGTGGCTTGGGCGGCAATGTTTATACCGCCCAATATTACGCAGCCGGCGCCCTGTTGGCCACCAGAGAGCGCCTGCGTAAACGCGCCGCCAATACAGGCATATCCATCCAACACGGCTTGTGATACTCGGGCGGCCGTTTCGGCGGCGCCAGAAAGACCCAACCACTTTGTCACCGTGGCATTGGCATCATTGGAGTTTTGGATGCGCTCGTTGATGTTTGTGGCGCTCTGCTCAATGGCCTGAAAGGCTAAAAAGTCCGCACGCAATTCGCGCAGGGCCGTATAGAGGTCGTTGCGTTCGTTGATGTTGAGGACGGGATCCATGCACGCTTCAAAATTGGCATAGTTGGACGGCGGGGTGAGCGTCGTCGCATCCACGGCGGCATCGACGCCCGCCAAGCGCAGACACTCCTCCATGACCTCGATCTGCCGTTGTGTACAGGCAAAAAACGCCTGATCGCTCACGCCGTTGCTGTCACAGCCAGAAGCATTGTAGATGTCCGTATCTAGTCCCTGGCGAATGGCGTTGAGCGACTCGTTGAGCTTCTCTTGTGAAACGTCGAAGGCGCGTTTCTTTTGCTCTTCACGCGCCTGCAAATCTTTGGCCAATTCGGCGCTGCACCACGCCTCGTCCCACAGGCCGCGGTTGCCTTCAGCGGATGTATCGCAGTTGTATGGGCTGCTGGAGATATAGGCGCGGGCGGGCGTCATGGAGACATCAAAACCGAAGATGTTCAGCCCGGCCGCTATGGCTTGCGCCTTGCGCTTGGTTTCGATCTGATTCAGCGCAATTTGGGCGACCAAATCCTGATCGGGGCGCTCGCCGATGGCGCACTGGGGCTCGGCAACGGGCGCACCCAGCCCAGCCAGCCCAATCAGCTTGATGTGGGCATCGTTGGCGCTTTGGCGCAAGGTAGTCTCGGCATCGGCTTTGGCCTGCGCGTTGCTCTGTGGGCCATTAATATTCAGATATACCTCACGTGTGGCAATGTGGTATTGGGCGGTTTCCTGGCGCGTCACCGCCCGCGTCAGCAGCGACCACTCGTTCTGGGTATAAAAGTCTGAGATGCGACAGCCGTTGCCCACGGCAATGGTCAGCCCCTTGCTCAACCACTGTTCGGCTTGCTCAAACTGGTAGCGCGCCGCGCGCAGCTGCGCCAGTTCGTTCTTGACAATGTCGTCGCCACCGATAAAGCCGCCGCTAAAGTTGACGCCCAGTGCGTCCACCATAAATTCTTGACCTACAATCATGCGGACATTGGCCGCTTCGCGCACGCTCTGTTGCAGCCGCGCCCGAAAGTTGCACCAGTCGACGACGGGCGGCAAAACCGTCGGCTCGCCAGGAGCAGCCTGCGGATTGGGGTCTTCCTTATCGGTTGTGCCACAAAGCGCCTCTGTGGTGCTATCGGCCGCGTTAATGTAGCGACCATCTTGGCGAAAGCGCTCTATAGGCCCAAAAACGGTGAGAAAGGCGTAAAGATCGCGCGCTTCGGTTAAATCCTTTTCCATCTGCTCTACCAGTTGGGCAAAGGTGCTGGCGCTTTCGTACCCTGGCTTACTGCCGCCAAAGGGCTGATTCTCCCAGCCCGCTCTAAAGTCTAGCTGGCGCAGGTGGTTCTCAAAATCATTGTTATCTTGATAGGGCGAGATGGATTCGCGCATGCGCACGGCTTTGTCTAGCAGCGTGCGTGCGTGTACTTCCAGCGCCACATAGTCAGCATAGATAAGGGCGCCGGCGGTGGACAAAACGGGTTGCCCAATGGACGGATTTTCGACATTGGGGTTGCTGGTCTGTCCGCTGATTGAGCCTGTAGAACCGCTCAAGAGATAATTGGCGCTATCAGAGCAGATGTCGCTCTGGCTGGCGACCAGGCACTGGGCCTGGACGGTTTTTACCACCGCCAGGCCCACGCCGGCCAGGGCCAGCAAAAGCGCCAGCAGCCACACGCGTGTCACTGTAAATTGCATGGTTCCTCCCTTAAAAGCGGTTGCGCGTTGCAACGACCACGCCAATGGCCATTAGGCCCATGAGGGAAAGCGGCCAGGACCAAGGCGATTGGCGGTTGTTGGCTTTGAGGGCGTCGAGCTCGGCGCGCAGGGCGGCAACGGTGGCTTCCAGGTTGGCGTCAGCAGTTGCGGATGTGACGCTGGCTGAGCTGTGCGTGTCCAGCGTGCCACTATTTATGGCGGCCAACGTTTCGGCTGGAATATAGGTGCTCGCCTGAAGCCAGACCAGCAGCTTGCCGTCTTCAGCGGCGTCTGAACTTTGCATGGCGTAGCCGATAATGCGCCCGGCTTGGGTTGCCTTCATGGCGGCGCCCGGTGTGCTGGAACTGGTCAGCGGATCGCCCACGGCAATGGGGCCATTTTCTAGCGAAAATTTGGTGGGCACGCGGCCAACCATGGCCACAACCGTTTTCTCATCGCTGATGAGATTGTCAGATTCTCCTGCCAGTATGGTTTCGCCCTGATCAAAGACCAGGCCCGGTTTGGTCGAGACAACGCCCACAATGGTGGCTTCATACGGTTGCGTGGCGCGCTGAACGGCGGGGAACGTACGATCTTCGGGGATAAAGACGACCAGGTCACCCGCTTCCGTGCGCTGGTCTGTACCAAAGGTTTCGGCAATATCTTGGTCGCACGTTTGCTGCTGTCCCACAGAGTTGAGCGAATTAGCGCATTTGCCATTGAAGCCCAAGGCAGCCACGATTCTGGCGTCCGAATTGATTTCGCCGTTCACATTCACGGGACGGTCAATTTGGACAGAATTCCCGTTGCTCGTGATCTTTGCGCCATTATCGAAGAAGACGCTGCGGGTATAGAAGTCACCGGGAACCTGCACATTGCCATTGGGGTTGATACCCAAACGGAGAAAGCCACTGTTGCGATAGACGAAGCGCAAAATGCCACTGGCGTCGGGTTGAATGTCCCAATATTTATCAGCCGTATTCAGCGTCCACTTGCCATTTTGGAGCGTTACCCCACCGCTGATGGTTGCATTGGGATTTAGCGTTGTTGCCGCCGTGGCTTGATGGGCCCACGGCACCGGGTGCAGGCGCTGGCGTGGCGTCATTTCCGCATCTGTGCCCACGGCGACGCCTATATAGAGCGCGCCACCGGCAAAGATGGTGCTGTTCAAGGCGGCGCCATCGCCCAACACCACGTTAAAGAGACCGTCGCGCACGGTCACCTCTTTGATCTCTTCCGTAAAGAGGGGGCTTCCACCACTGGCCGCTCCATAAATCTTGAACGTTATATCGCGCTTGCCGTTGATCAGGTTGCCCTGGGCATCGCGCAGCGTGCCTTGATAGTTGAGCGTGGGCGGAATTTGCGCTGGGGGCGCGGCATAAAGCGGCGCGGCGGGAGCAACCAGCGCCAGCAGCAACAGCAACAATGCTCCTTGCAGCAGCCGGCGTCCGACCGCCAAAGAAGAGAAGCGATTCATATTCATATTTTTCTCCTGTATCCGTAGAGCGCAACGATTTGAAATAGGGACGAGTTCGCAAGGCCGTTCCAAGAAAATAAACTCTTGTGACACAACCTAAAAGCCGCTGTGGAAGCGCCTGCATTTAGAGAATCCATATGTTGCAGCGGCCCAAATCGAGTTCAACGCCTATATTATCAGCACCGACGCGGTCTCCTGTGTGTGGGATTGATAACCAGCGTAGACACAATATCATGCGTTACTGCCCTCTGTCCTGGGGGCACGCCCCTATATCGGTCGGGAAATTTTCCTGGGTGGCATAGGAGCAAGCAGGGATGCTCGTGCATTGACGGCTGAACACCATCAACTGTTTGAAACATCCTGCCAACTGCACTGTGCATACCGGTATTGATCTGCCAGGGATTTGGGATCTGGTTGCCGCAGCTGTTGCACGCTATCGGTAACCGTAATAAATCCATCCAAAAATATTGACTTCACGCCCATATTGCGTTATGCTGTTTCACGTATTTTGAACCAAATTCGCCTATTAAAGTAAGCTCTGTTTGAAAACGGCAGTTTGGTTTCTCTGGAAAAGCAGTGAAAACTGCCGTTTTCCACGCAACTGCATTATAGAAATGGATAGCTAGCCAATTACCATGAATATTATGCGACTCAGGAGGAAGCCTGCGGAAGCAGGCCAAAGGGATATATAGCCCGGTCAGGTTTAGAATCGTTGCGCCCACAAACTTGGGGGCAGCGTGCAATCTATCCCATCATAACCGCCTCTTCCGCATCCAAACGCCATGTTGATCAACCGTGATCGACTGGCGTTTTTTGTTTGGGGAAAGAGGAAAGTAGGGAATAGGGAGCGCGTCGCCGGACGCCTAATCTCTATTCCCCCATAATCATCAACACAAGGAGCAGAACGTGTCCGACAAACCAAAAGTAAACAAGTGTGTGCTTGCCTATTCGGGCGGGCTGGATACCAGTATTATTGTGCCGTGGCTCAAGAACAACTATGGCTGCGAGGTCATCTGTTTTTGCGCCAACCTGGGGCAGGAAGATGAGCTGACCGGTCTGGAGGAAAAAGCGGTGGCTTCTGGCGCCAGCAAATGTTATGTGGAAGATTTGCGCGCCCAATTTTTGACCGATTATGTCTTCCCCACCATGCAGGCCGGCGCCATCTATGAACGCGATTATCTGCTGGGCACCTCCTTTGCCCGGCCGCTGATTGCCAAGCGCATGGTCGAAATTGCCGAGTTGGAAGGGGCCGATGCCGTGGCCCACGGCGCCACCGGCAAGGGCAATGATCAGGTGCGCTTTGAGCTGACTGTCATGGCGCTCAACCCCAAGCTGCGCATTATCGCGCCCTGGCGCGAGTGGACCATCCGCGGCCGTAGTGATGCCCTGGATTACGCCGCTGAGTACAACGTGCCGGTCAAGGCGACGGCCGAGCGCATCTACAGCCAAGATCGCAACTTGTGGCATTTGAGCAATGAAGGCGGGCCGCTGGAAAATCCGTGGAACGAACCGCCCAAGGATATGTTCGAATGGACCGTGGATCCACAGGACGCGCCCAATACGCCTGAATATGTGGAGATCTACTTCCGCAAAGGCATTCCCGAGCGCATCAATGGCAAAGTGCACGGCCCGGTGGAGCTCATGAAGTTCCTCAACGAGCTGGGCGTCCAGCACGGCATTGGTCGCGTCGATATTGTGGAGAATCGGCTGGTGGGCATGAAGAGCCGCGGCGTCTACGAAACGCCCGGCGGCACCATTCTATACAAGGCCCATGCCGCTCTGGAGCAGCTCTGTCTGGATTCGGAGACGCTGCACTATAAGCAGCAGGTGGGCTTGCGCTATGCCGAGCTGGTCTACAACGGTCGCTGGTACACGCCGTTGCGCCAGGCGCTGGACGCTTTTGTCCAATCCACCGAGCAGAACTTGACCGGCACGGTACGGCTCAAGCTCTACAAAGGCAACGTGATTCTGGCCGGTCGCAAGAGCCCCCACAGCCTGTATCGCGAAGATTATGTCACCTTTGACGAGGATGACGTCTACAATCAAGCCGACGCCGAAGGCTTTATCCGCCTCTACGGGCTGCCGCTCAAAGTGCAGGCCATGCTCAAGGTGGACGGCGTGGGCGTCAGTGATTACGACAGCCCCGATTTTTCGGAATTTAAGCGAGACTAAGAAAGCAAGGGGGTGGAGGAGGAGAGGAGCCGAGGGGATGCGAGATCCTCCACTCCTCTACCCCTCCACTTTCTTCCCAAAGGAGAAACCAACATGAGCAATGATTTCACAGTGGCGGGCTTCGACGCCGCTGGTGTGACCGCCGGCATTAAGAAAAATGGCAACCTGGATCTGGCCCTGATTGCCAGCAGGACGCCCTGTCGGGCCGCCGGTGTCTTTACGCAGAATGCTTTTGCCGCCGCGCCCGTCTATTATGACAAGCGGTTAATTGAATTTAACCCGTCCGGTATCTACGGTGTCGTGGTCAATAGCGGCAACGCTAATGCTTGCACCAGCGTGGAGGGCGATGCCAATACCAAACGTACTGCCGAAGCGGTCGAGCAGCTGATTGGCGCCAGCGACAACTCGGTGCTCGTGATGAGCACCGGCGTCATCGGCGTCCAGCTCCCCATGGACAAGCTGCTGGGCGGTGTGCCCAAAGTGGTGGATGCGCTGCGCCCCGAAGGCTGGGAGGACGCGGCCAAGGCCATTATGACGACCGACACGGTCCACAAAGTGCGCACTCGTTCTGTCACAATTGGCGGCCAGACCGTGCGCATGACCGGCATTGTCAAGGGCGCCGGTATGATTCACCCCAATATGGCCACCATGCTTAGCGTTGTGGCGACGGATGCCCATATTGCCCAGCCGCTGCTGCAACAGGCGCTGAGCACGGCGGCAGACTTGAGCTACAACCGCATTAGCATTGATGGTGACACCAGCACCAACGACACCGTGTTGCTGTTGGCCAACGGCATGGCCGGCCACGCCGAAATTGTAGATGCGGGCAGCGCCGAGTTTGGCGCATTCCAGGCCGCGCTCAACGACCTCTGCACCGAGCTGGCGCAGGCGCTGGTGCGCGATGGTGAAGGCGCAACCAAGTTTATTCAGATTCAGGTCAATGGGGGGGTGAGCAAGGCCGATGCCCATTTGGCCGCCAATACGCTGGCCATTAGCCCGCTCTGCAAAACCGCTTTTTATGGCAGCGATGCCAACTGGGGCCGCTTTGTGATGGCGCTGGGACGTTCGGGCGCCAACGTCAAGCCGGACCAGTGCAGCATCTACATTACGGGCGGAATCGACAACAGCCAACGCTTACCCGAACTGCAACTTCTCGCCGGCGGCATGCCAACCGGTTACGCCGAGGCGGACGCGGCCGAACGGTTTGCCCAAAAAGAGATTGATGTGCGCATTGAACTGGGCCTGGGGGATGGCTCCGCCACCGTCTGGACCAGCGACTTGAGCCACGAGTATGTAAGTATCAACGCCGATTATCGAACGTAGGTACAACTGAAAGGGTGACAGTGTGAAAGGGTGAAGAGGCGGAGGGTGACAGAGTGACTGAGCCTGCCGAAGTCACCCCGTCACATTTTCACCCCCACACATTTTCACCCTTTCACGTATCAAATGCTCGAAACCATCATCTCTACTTCCCAATCACCGGCAAAAAGAACTGCTCTTTTACCTCCATCATCTCGCCGGGCAAACAAGTCTGATCAACGCGGCAATCAGGCAGGGTATCGTCAAAGGCCTGGGCCGCGGCCGCAGAGACAACCTGATAGCCAAAATCCACATCCAGCCAGCTTTCACCGGGCAGAACACGCACCGGCGTTTTGTGGTTGAGGATACCGTCGCGCTCGAAGGTCACAATCACGTTGGCGGGCAGCGAAGCCTTATCAATGCGCACGACGTGGTCGCCCGCAGGCAAATCGTTGAACAGATAGGCGCCACTGCTGTCGCTGGTTGCTGTGCCCAACACGCTGCCGCTGCTCGCATAAAGGCGGACCACCACATTGGCCAGCCCGGGCTCATTGGCGTCCTGCACGCCATCACCATTTTCATCCAGCCAGATGCGATCGCCAATCGACTGCGCACCGGCCGTGGATGTAGCCGTGGGAACCGGCGTGTCGGCTGGCACGGGCGTATAGGTGGGCGTGCTGGTCGGCGTGGCCGTGGGACCAACAGTGGGTGTGTTGGTGGGTGCTGGCGTGCTGGTGGCCGTACTGGTTGGCCCCAACGTGGGCATTGCGGTCGCCGTCGGCGTGGGTGCGCTCAGCGAACGATAGCCAAAATCGGCATCCAGCACAATGTCCCCCGTGCCCATGTTGATGGGGGTTTTGTTGTTCAAGATGCCATCGCGATCAAAAGTGGCCACTAGGTCGCCCGGCAGCGTACCGGTATCCACGCGCAGGACGTGACTGCCCTCGGGTACGCCGGTAAAGAGAAAGCTGCCGCTGCCATCGGTAACTGCATGCCCCAGCAGCGCACCATTTGATGCATAGAGCCACAACCCAATGCCGCTGATGCCCGGCTCGCTGGCATCCTGCAGGCCATTGCTATTGGCATCCATCCAGACGCGGTCGCCCAGAGAGCCAGGGGCGACGGCAGGCGTGTTGCTGGGCAGGGGTGTGTGCGTGGGCAGCGGCGTATTGAGCGACGCAGCTGTGTACGTGGCCGTCGGCACAATAATCGGTGACGTGCTGGTTGCCGTGGCTGTATCTAACGGCGCAACAGTGGCCGTGGAAGTAGCCGTGTGCGGCGGCGTTGGCGTATTGGTGCTGGTTACAATGACGGGGGATGTTGGCGTGTTGGTGGGCGTCCATGTGGCGGCGCTGGTCGAGCGATAGCCAAAGTCCACATTGAGCAATATTTCATCCACACCCAGATTGATGGGCGTTTTGTGATTCAAAATGCCGTCTGGGTCATAGGTTGGCGCCAGATCGGACGATAATGTTCCCGTATTGATGCGCACAACGTGACTGCCCGCGGGCACGCCCAAGAAGAGGTAATGACCCGCCCCATCGGTGACTTCACTGTCCAGCAGGGAGCCGCTGCTGCTGTACAACAGCACGTTGACCCCAGCAATGCCCGGCTCGTTGGCCTCCTGCACGCCGTTGCCATTTTGGTCCAGCCAGACGCGATCGCCTACCGATCCCGGCGCACTAGCGGCAGATGTAGGCGTTGGCGTGACGGTGGGAAAGGGCGTGCTGGTGGGGGTTGCCTCCTGATTGGGCGTGGCCGTGACCACCGGTGTGGGTGTGGCCGGCACAATCAGAATTGGAATATTGTAAAAATCGAGCATGCCCACCCCATTTTGGTTGAGCACCCACGGCGCGGCGCCGGCGGGGCTATCGTATGTGATACCGGTGGCGGCAGAGCCATCGCCGGAAAGTGTGAAGATGAGCTTGTTGCCATTGACTGTTCCCGTCGTCACCGTGGCCGGCGAACCCTCTAAGCGCAGATAGCTTTCCACGCCAGGCTGCCAGGTAATTGCATCATCGGCGTCCCGCAGCACCAGCGTGATTTCGCTGTGGTTGGCATTGCTAAAATAGGCGTAGCTCACGTTGGGCGCATCTACATTTTGCGCGGCGGTCAACCCATATAAATCGCGCGCCAGCAGGTTGGCCATATGGTTGCCAATGGTCTCATAGCCTTCCAGATAAGGATAGTGGCAGCCATCATGCGTGTTGATGCCGGTGGTGGACATAACGGCCACGTTGGTAAATTGGTCGGCAAAGCGGCGCTGGCTGTCGCGCAGCGTCACATCGGGCAGACCACAGCCGGCGCGCACTTGATGCACATAAATTTTTTCCAGTCCGCCATAATCCTCCATCCAATCGGCATAGAGCGTTTGAAAACCGCTAACGTGCAGGGCGGGCTCTTTGCCATCGGCCTCACCCTGATACCAGAGCATGGCGCGGGCCGCATTGCGCACGCCGCTGGCTTGGGCTCGAAAATAGAGCCGCCCATAGTTGGTCTGCATGTCGCCTGGGTTGGCGTCATTGCGCTGAAAATGGCCGATTTTTTGGCCGCCCTCGGCGCCGTTGATCAAGCCAATGGGAATGCCATAAAGGTCCAGCAGCTTGCGCGCCATGCGCAGCTCCCACTGCCCCACTTGGCCCGGCCCCTCAGAAAGATCCCCGCCCGCCGCGTGCCATGCAACGTCGGCGGCCACCAACGCACCATCATCATCGTGGCGGCCAAAGGAACGAATAAAGGGGCTTTCATTGACCACCGACGGTGTTGAGCCGTCTATGCTGCCCGCCACCGCGTTGGATTGACCGTTGATCAGGTAAATATCGCCCACCACCACATCGGCCACCGTGGCCGCCACTACTTCTGTGGAACCGGCGCGTACGCTCACCTCAAAGCGGTAATTTTGCCGCTCCGCCGGAATCTCCGGTGCAAAGCTAAAGGGCGCGCTGCCGCTGCTATAGACCAGCGCCTGCGTCAATGTGACCCACAGCGCGTCGGCGCGATAGACGCGCAGCAGCACTTCACCCTGGCCCGGCGTCATCACCTGGCCGGCAATCGGGACGACAGCCGAATTGGTCGTTAGGGTGCGCGGCGCAACCTGCATGGGTTGTGGCAACGCGCTGAAAGTCACGTCCACCGTTTGTTGGGGCAAACCGGCGGCTTGGGCCAAGTCGTTGGGGCCAAGCCAGTAAAATGCGAGAAAACAGAGGAGGCAAGAAGTGGGCAGGAAATGCTTAACCATCGGGTACAACATCCTTCAAAGTGGATACAGATTTGGGAATCAACAGGCTAACCACAGCCAAAGGATGATGCAACGTGGAGGGAGCGGTGCAGGTCATGGGTACTATGGCTAGACTATCATTGTAGAGGGGGTTTCAGATAAATATTATAACAAATTTCTTACAATTTGTGGTCCATCTTCATACTATTGGCGGCTGATCGTTGGTACAGGCAGAGACCTGGCCCAATTTCCACGCCATTGCCGGTCTAACGAACGGTTTTCCTGGGCGGTATTTTTGATAAGCTGTATGCACAGTACGCACTTTCGTGAAGCGTACATCTTTCCCTAACGTGATTTGGCACTATCCATTTCTCATAGGAGATTTACCGTGAAACAGCATAAAAACTCCAGCCGCCGCGTGGCGCTGATTACAGGCGCCAGCCGCGGATTAGGCAAAACCGTTGCTACTTTCCTGGCCGGCCAGGGCTTTGATTTGATTGTGAGCGCGCGCCATGTTGATGCATTGGCAGCTGCGGCGGCTGAACTAAAGCAATTAGACGCCCATGTTCTGTATCTAGCCGGCGACGTGGCCCAAGCGCGTCATCGTACGCAGTTGGTGCAGGCCGCGCGCCAGTTGGGAAGGCTAGATATCCTCTTCAATAACGCATCTACGCTGGGCGTGACGCCGCTGCCTACATTGGCGCATTATCCGTTGGAACAGCTGGAACAGGCTTTGGAGATCAATGTATTGGCGCCATTGGGGCTAATTCAAGAGGCGTTGCCGCTGCTGCAAGAGAGTCGCGGCCTGGTGGTCAACATCTCCAGCGATGCCGCGCTGGGCGGCTACGCGGGCTGGGGCGGCTATGGCGCCAGCAAAGCCGCGCTGGATCTCATCTCTAAAACGCTGGCCAACGAGCTGCACGATGTGGGCGTCGGCGTTGTCAGCGTGGACCCCGGCGACATGCGCACCGCCATGCATCAGGCCGCATTTCCGGGTGAAGATATTTCCGATCGTCCCTTGCCCGATGTGACGCTGCCCTTTTGGGCTTGGCTGCTGGCGCAATGTCCGGCCGAGGTGAGCGGACAGCGGTATCAGGCGCAAGGGGAGGTGTGGGAAAAGGTGATTGAGTGATCAGCAAGTTTTGCGTGGTGCGTGGTGCGTGAACTGTTTGAGAGGCTTGGGGTGCTGCAACAGGCTTTATGAGCCTACAGTTTGCAAGATTCGAGATACTCGCTCATTGGGCCATGAATCTGAATTCAAGATGTAGCATCGAACTCAGTTGCAAGTTCGGTACACGCACCACGCACCATGCAACAATCCCATCATCCAGCAATCGGAGCCATTCATGAAAAGTACCGAACTCTATTTTGAACGACCAGAAACTTTAAACGCTACCATGCCAGCCGAGGCGCGCGGGCTGCAACGCGATGAAGTGCGGCTGCTGGTGAGCACGCCCAGCGGCCATACGCATGCTCGCTTTGTAGATCTGCCGCGCTTTTTGCGCCCGGGCGATCTGCTGGTGGTGAACCGCAGCGCCACGCTGCCCGCCAGCCTGCCGGCGCAGAATATGGACATGGATTTTATGCTCAATCTTTCCACCCATTATGGCCATAACCTGTGGCTTGGCGAGCCGCGCTGGCATAGCAACCAGCCCGGTCCCCTGCCGCTGGTTGCCGGACAAGCATTTGCCGTGGGCAATGATCTCTTGGGGCATTGGGTGGCGCCGCATCCGGGATTGCCGCGGCTCTGGTTTGCCCAGTTTGCCAATGACGTAACGCCGGTTATGGATAGATTGGGTTCGCCTATTCGTTACGGCTATGTCAACGAGCGCTATGGGCTAGCGGCCTATCAGACCATCTTTGCCGCTGAGCCGGGCAGTGCCGAAATGCCCTCCGCCGCCCGCCCCTTTACGCCACGCCTGCTGCAAGCGTTGCAAGCCCGCGGCGTGGGGCTGGCCGAAATCACGCTGCACACCGGCGTCTCCAGCCACGAAGTGGAGACCGCCGACGTGGAGCAGCAGACGCTCTACGCCGAGCCGTTCCACGTGCCGGCGGCCACGGCCCACGCCGTCAACGCCGCGCGGCGCGCCGGTCGGCGCGTCATTGCCGTGGGCACCACCGTGGTGCGCGCCCTGGAGTCCGCCTGGGATGGCCGCGAGGTATGCGCCTGCCGCGGCTTTACCCGGCTCTACATCCATCCCGGGCGCAGCGTTCACACGGTCAGCGGCATTATCAGCGGCCTGCATGACTCCATGGCCAGCCATTTGGCCATGCTCTATGCCATTGCAGATCCTGAGTTGATCCGGTCAGCGTACGCAGAGGCGGTCGAGGAAGGGTATTTGTGGCACGAGTTTGGGGATTCGCATTTGGTGATTGGGTAGCAGTTGAAGAACAGAAGTACTTATAGAGTGCGCAGAAGAGCGCCAAGCGCGGAAAGTACGCTACAAGGTAACTTTTCCGCAAGGCGCTCTCTTGTTCAAAAGTTTCTTACTCTCCGCGCGCTAGCTTTTCCTGCACCAATTCTTCCAGCATCTGCACATCCTGCTCTAGTTTGCGCTGGCGCAGGCTGACAAAGAGCGCATAAATTGTAACCAGGAGCCAAACAGTAATAAAAGCCGCTACCAAATAGCCCATTATTCCAGCTCCTCTCGTAGTTCTTCCAGTCTGTCTTCCAAGCGCAGTTGACGCCAGCGTTGAATCATCAAGGCACAAAAGAGCAAGGTGAAACTGATGAGGGCTATGGTAATGGTTTGGCCCATGGTGGCGCCCACATTGCCAATATCACCTTGGGCTTCTGCATTACTGCCGTTCCACACAACCGGATGGATTGAGCGAAACCAGCGGGCGCTGTAATAGGTGAGCGGAACCGTCAAAAACGCAAAGAGCGCATAAATGTTGCCAAAAAGCGCCCGCGTGCGCCGATTATCAATCCCGTTGCGGAAGAGCAGATAGGCCACGTAAATCAGAATCGTAATGGTGGCGGTGGTCAGGCGCGGGTCCCACGTCCAATATGTATTCCAGGTGGGGCGCGCCCAAATGGCGCCACAAATCGTCAACCCAATGCCAAAGAGCGTCCCCACTTCCACGCTGGCTTGCGTAATGCGGTCCCACTCCAGATTGCGCGTGATTAGATACAAAATGCTGCCGATTAGCGACACCAGAAAACCGGCCATCGCGCCAAAAATGCACCCCATGTGAATGTAAAAGATGCGCTGGGCCATCTGTTCCGTGCCGGCCAAATTGGTGGCCGATTTGGCATAGACCAGCGCCGCCCAAATAAAGACGGCCATACCGGCCATGGCCAAAATATTGAGTGTCAGCAAAAAGTAGCTGCCAAACGCCATGGGGCGGCCGCGGCTTTGTGATAAAGTTGCACTGCTCATGTTACACATCCTCCCAGATCAGGTCAAAGACCATATAGGCGATCACCAAAAAAATTAGATCATATGTGGCCAGCATTAGCAGCCAGTGGTCAAAGTCGCCAAATTCGCGGCCATTTAAAACCAGCGCCGTTAACCCCACGCCGGCCACAAAGAGCGGCATCATTACGGGCAGCAGCAGAATGGGCAACATGGATTCCCGCGCCCGTACGCTGACCGTCAGCGCCGCAAAAAGCGTCCCCACAAAGACATAGCCCAAGATGCCCAGAAAGAGCCCCACCAAAATCCACAGCCGAAACAGATTGATGTCAAAAATGACCAGCATAATGGGCAGGACAATAATTTGCGTGGCCAAGATAAAGAGAAAATTGGCCAGCACCTTGCCAAAATAGACGGCGCTGCGATCCATGGGCGCCAGCAGCAGCGCCGCCAGAGAGCCTTTATCCACCTCGGCGCCAAAACTGCGGTTGAGCCCCAGCACGCCGGCAAAGAGCAAAATGCCCCACAGGATGCCCGGCACAATCAGATCCATGCGCGGCGCCAGATCAAACGCCAGCCCAAAGATAACCACGGCCAGCACGCTAAAGGCCGCCATGGCGCCGATGGCTTCGCGCGCGCGCAACTCGGTTTGCAGCTCTTTGCGCGTAATGCGCCACAGCTTGCGGAAATAGGCCGTTGCGCCGCCTTCGGTGCGCATTTGCGCCGGATGGTCCGCTATTTGCATGGGCATCAGCCCATTACCACTGGCCATACAGCTCTCGCAAATCGTCTACACTTAATTCAGCCGCTGGCTGCCGGTGTACAATCTCGCCATTGGCCAGAATGCAAATCCAATCTGACCAGTGCAGCGCCTGTTCTAAATTGTGGGTGGAAAAAAGAATGGCTCGATTGGCTGCACCCAATTGGCGAATTAAGTTGTGCAGCATTTGTGAACTAGGTTGGTCGAGCCCGGTGTCGGGCTCATCCAGCAGCAGCACGGGCGGATCGTGCAAAATGGCCCGCGCAATGGCCAGGCGTTGCGTCATGCCGCGGCTGTAGGTGCGCACCAAATCGTGCCGTCGCGGCCACAGATCCACAGAGCGCAGCAGCGCCTCCATGCGTACTTCCGGCGCCAGCAAATCGTACATGTGGGCAAAAAAGTCCAGATTTTCCCACGCCGTCAAGTTATCATAGAGCAGCGGGGCATGGCTTACCAGCCCAATGTAGCGCCGCAGCTCGTGGCCAGCCTGCTTCAGCTCGGCTCCGCCCAGCCATACCTGGCCGCTGTCCGCCTTGCTCAGCCCTGAAATAATGCGCATGAGCGTGGATTTGCCGGCGCCGTTGGCGCCCAGTAGCGCCACCACCTGTCCGGCGTCCACGCCCATATTCAGCCCTTTTAGCACCGTTTTGCGGCCATAGCGTTTGCGCAAGCCGCGCACATCAATTAGCGGTTGATCGGACATTTTTGTCATCAAGCTCGCTCAATTGCTGGGCCAAATCTAACAGGCGACGTTTGAGCTGTGCTCGTTCGCGCATCCAAAGCGTTTGCTCAATCTTGGCGGCGGCCGCATCATCATCCAGCTCGGCAATGCGCTGGAGCAAGGCGGCTTTTTCCTCTACCAGCGCCTCACGCCGGCTTTGGTTCCCCATGCGGCGCAATGGCCAAATGGATGCGCCAATGAGCGCCAGCAACAGGACACCCCCAATGGAAAATGCCACAATGGGTTCCAGGGGTGGGGTTGTGGTGGCCACCGCCACTCTGGAATCTGCCGTCGCAGTTTGTTCCCCTTCTGCAACTGCGCCGGCAGGCGCGGCTGCTTGGCGCGGGTCGATACCGCCCGGGGGAATGAGTCCCGTCAACGTCACATCAAAGCTTTGCGGGGTTAGATTTTGCCCACCCCACAGCTGGTAAGAAAGCCCTTGCAGCGCATCATCGCCAATAAAGGAAAGGTCTGGCGCCTGCACTTCCAGCGCGGGCAGATCGGCCACAAGCAAATTCAGCTGGTCGATGGGGTACAAAAATTCCTGGGCAAACTCAATCTGTTCGCCCTCATAGGGCAAGCGGTAGCTGAGAAAAAGCTGTTGCGTACCGGCGCCAGGCGCTACGGGCGCCAGGTCATATACATGCCGATCTACCACCAGAAAGCGACCACCTTCCATACCGCCTTGGAACTGTACATCGTCTGCGCCGGCGGGCAGCAAAAATTGGGTGGTCACCGGCTGATCTACACCATCCACCGCTTGGCCCACAAAAGTGGCCGCGTTATCATTGCCCATGGCCAAAATCAGCCCCACAACCAGCTCGCCCGGCTTGTAGTCGACTACCCAGTTGGCCCGCGAAATGCGCAGCCCCGATGGATCATCTGAGGTTTCATAGACCAAAATGGGCGTGTTGGCCTCTGGTTGGGCATCGGTCAGCTGGATAATGCCGCTTTCGTAGGCCACATCCATATACGGCGCGCGCGCAATGTAAACAATGCCGCTGGATGTGGACAAATCATCAAATTGAAAGAGGCCATCGGCATCGGTGGTGGTGGTGAAAGTGGCAATGGGGGTGATTTCTAAATAGGCCGTCATGGTTACCGGCAGATTGGCCACTGGCCCCGGCGCAGAGCCATCTGCTGGATGCAGCTGGACGCGCCCCTGTACCTGTCCCGCGCCGGGACGATAGGCGGAATCCCACGGCGCAATGTAGCTAAACGTGCGCAGATAGTCGAGCACGCTTTGGCGTTCGGCGTCACTCCAGTCGGCGGCGCCAGGCAAGGTCGATTGCAATGTGTCGGCCAATTCAGCTTGGGTAGTAAAGGGCAGGGCGTGGGCCGTCAACAACCCGTCCAGTTCGGCTTTTTGGGACTCATCGGCATTGGGCAAAGCGGCTTCATAAAGCTGGCGGCCCGCCTCGACTGCTTCTGGTGACGTGTGCAGACTCCAGGCATAATAGGCTGCCTGCCAGATCTGTTCATCATCCAGCCGGTTGCTCCAGGGCGGCATCATCTGGCCAATGCGGCCATATTTAATAATGTGAAAATATTCGGCGGGGCTGCGTTGCCAGCTGGTTTGCGGATCGGTCAGCTTGGGCGGGGCGGCTGGTAGATTGGGCGTCACCGGGCCGTCGCTGTTGCCCTCCGCGCCATGACAGGGAGCGCAATTCTCGGCGAAAAGCGCTCGCCCCAAAATGGCGGATGGCGTCTGTTCGGGCAGCGTTACTTGTGTGGGATCATATTCGGGAGAGACTGGCTGTTCTTGTGCAGATGCGGATTTATAAGGGCTGCCTGCCAAGAGCAAAATACAGAACAGAACAGCACAAAAGCCTCTTTGCCACAGCATAATGTCATTTGCCTTTGGTGCAGTGAGGAATGATAGAGGAATTGGGGATCAACCGGAAGATACGTGACCTATGCAGCGCCCGTGGCGCGCCAGGAGAAAACAAGCTGGCGCAACTGCCAATTTTTATTACAGGCTGGCGTAAGTCCTAATATATTCAGTTGATCCCGCCAATCATCGTTCGGATTTTACAAATATTTCGGATGGCTCTTCTTCATAGCGGCTGGGACATTTGAGCAGCAGCGTATCGGCTTTGAAGACCAATTGCGAATTTTCTGTCATCATTTCGCCTTCAATAATGGCCGAGGCGGCGCGATGAAAATTATCCGGCTTGGGTCCATAGAAGACCACAGGTACCTGGTCGCCCGTACCGGCTGTATCATTTTCGTCATATACGGCAAAGCGCAAAACGTGGTTGTCCTCGTCCCACGTATCGCTGTCGGCCACCACCAGGCCGTTCATGCGCACGCGCTCGCCCACAATGGTATCACCCTTGCCCACAATCTCGTTTACGGTGAGATAATAGGCGCCTGCGGTCATTGTGGCCCATACGATCAAGCCGGCCAGCACGATCAGCAAAACGCCGCCCACCAGAAACTTTGGATTGATTGTGCTTTGTCGTTTCGCGCCCAAATGGGCCGGAATTGCAGGACTACTGATCTGTTCCATCATCCACCTCTTCCCAGATTACTTCTGAATTTAACAGCTCTAATGCTTTTTCCGCCAGCGGCGCCGGCACCAGCACATCGGTGGCGGCCAAACTGCCCGTGGTTAAGCCCACAATAGAGCCCAACACCTCTCCCCGAATAATCGCCGGAATGCCTTCGCTCTCCAGCCGACCTTTTACGATTTCGGCTTCGAGCTTGTTGTTTGCTTCCCACACCACCACTGGCTCGCTAAATTTGCCGCCACCGGTTGTCGTACTGGCTGCGGCAGCATCCTCACGTGGCGTGACTTCGCGTCGCGCCCCCCAAAGAGCATCTACATTGGTTGTCACTGGACAATATCTTCACTTTCCCACTCGGGCGGCATGACAAACTGGCCATCGGGCAAGCGTGGAAAACGGATTACTTCCACCACCGCGTCCAGATTCAGCGGCCCATATATGTGGGGGAACTGTAAAAAGCCGACCGTATCCCACTGCACATCTGCTACAACCAGATCTTCATCGATGCACAAAATGACAAATGGCTCGGCGTTATCTCGATAAAAATTGTTGGCCACGCGCACCAAAAGCTGCCGTTCACCCGTGCAGTGAATAAAGCCTTCGCTGTACAGCGTGTCGCCTTCGTATAGTTCGTTAAGTGACTGCTGGCGCCAGAGCGCTTCTGGCAGCATGTGGTATATCATGTAACCGTAAACCTGTGCTGTTTATCGCGCATTTTCTTGACCCACATAGGGATTAAAAATGCGCTCGGTCCCAATGTCGGTGGCCGGACCATGTCCAGGATAGACCACATAGTCATCCGTCAGGGAGAGCAACTGCTCGCGTATGCTTTTGAGCAAAGTGGGCCCATCGGCGCCCGGCAAATCAAAGCGGCCTATGCTGCCCTGGAACAGCGTGTCGCCGCCAAAAACTTGCTTGCCTTTGTGATCCACAAAGACAACGTGGCCGGGCGCATGACCCGGGGTAAAACGCACCTCTAACGACTCTTCCCCAAATTCGATGATCTGCCCATGCTCTAAAAAGCCGTCGGGCTCATCAACGGGATCTACTTCGGAATCGAGCCACAGCTGGACGCGTTCTGGTACGTCGTGCAAAATGGGCAGATCGTTTTTGTGCAGCCAAAACGAAGCTCCCGTAGCGGCTTTGACGCCATTCACCGCCAGCACATGGTCAAAATGGGCATGGGTATTGATAATTTTCTCAATGGTCAGCCCCATCTCTTTGACCAGCCGCATAATGGCGTGGGCACTATCACCGGGATCAATAACGACGCCGACGCGCTGCTTTTCGCAACCGACAATGTAGCAATTCTCTTGCAGCAGCCCAACCGTTATCCCTTTGGCAATCATAGTACGCGTTGATTTCTCTAAAACTTACGCAAGCCTGGACGGAGGATTGTCAAGTCCGCCGAGCTGTTCTATTCTGGCAATCCATTGGCGCTGCATAAATCGTGTTTGTATTTGCTTCATCCCGGGCACAGCCAACGCCGGCTCCATCCAACTACGGCTCTCAGCACTTCATCCAGCTGCTGGCCCATTTCGGTGAGGCTATATTCAACATGCGGCGGCAGATCGCTAACCTGCGTGCGGCATACTATCCCATTCTCTTCTAACAGCTTGAGCCGCGTGCTCAGCGTGGTGGGGTTGACGCCGCCCAGCGCGTCTTGCAGCTCACAAAAGCGCACGCGCTCTTCTTCCAGCAAAGTTTTCACAATCTGGAGCGTCCATTTTTGGCCAATAATGCGCGCAGCCACTTCGACCGGACAGCGCAAAAGATCGTCATCTGTCGGCTTTAAAGATGTGCTTTGCGGCAAAGCCGTCGTCGCTTGTGGCTGATTTGAGATAGTTGTTGCCATTGTTGTTATGGTATTCATGTATCACCCACCTGCAATGCTATCTCAAACCCTCCGCTCTGTCAAGCAATCTAGCCAACATTCCGCAGTTCTGTCTGCAATTCTATACTGCGGTTGAGATGAGGACCGGCGTTTTCCATAGGCTCCACAGGCATAACGAAACGCTGGTTCTCATTCAGAGCTGAGTATAAATGTCGGCATCTATCGGATGGAGGTTGTGTTGTCGACACAGAGCCATCTGGCAATGCATGAATCAGCCAATTGACATTATACAAGTTTCTATCGGCGCCGCATGGCCCCAAGCGCCTCAGCCACGGCTATTTCGCCATAAAGGGCATAAATTGCTGATGCATCACTGGTTGCAGCGCGGTAAAAGCGACATCCAGCGTGTTGCCATCGGCGTCTACGGCCTGCAGCCAATAGATATACGTGCCAGATGGACTATCGGATTTGGGCAACGTCGAATCGGTATAGGCAAATTTATACGCTGCGGGCTGGTTGCTGGCGTCCGTTTGCGCCTGTTGACCGTCCGCTGCAACCGGCAGCAGTTCCTTGGTGAGCAATTCCGCCGTCTCGCGCTGACCATCCGTGCTGCGCCACAGGTTGAAGCCGGCAGCGCCCACCACCGATTGGGTGACCCAACGCACGGTCACTTCATTTGAATCGGCATGGGGAACGGCCTCAAATGTGCAGAGCGTCACGGCCATCTCGGCAGAAGCTGCTTGCACCAGCGTTCGCGATGCTGCCCAGTTGGTTAGTTCGTTGCCATATTGGGTGAGCGCCTGACGCTCTAGGACAGCCCCATTGCCGGCGGCTGCCGTGGGCCAGGGCGCTTCATTGTCATAGTGTACCTCATCAATCAGAATATATCCCGTTTGGGCATCTATGTTGGCCGCATCAGCCGCCGTTGGCGCCGGTTTTTCGAGTCGAATGGCGCCGCCTTCGTCGGGCAACGCCCGCGTGTATGGCCCGATCACTTGCAGACCGGCGGCGTTCCCGCTCGCCTGATTCTCGGCGCCAGCAAACTGCTCGGTAAGACAAGCCGTCGACGGATTGCCAGCGGTGAGCACCAGCCGCTCGCCTGGCCCCAATGTCAGCCCAGTGGGGAATTGATACGCCAATTCCTGAATGCGCCACGTATTGGTCACTTTGTTCACATCGTAAAGCGGAATTTCATATCCGGTAATGTTGGTCAATTCAATGTATTCATCACCCGTGGCCGGATGATACATAATCTTGCTGATAACTACCGGTCCCACGCGCGGCCCTGCATTGGGCCCGCCCAGCGTTACGCTATTTTGCGGCGGAAAGTATTCTATGCCCTCGCTGTTGACGTATCGTCCAAATGAAACATCCGCCTCGGCCGCGCCATAGCGAAAGCCGTGGTGATAGCCCGTGCGGTAGCCGCGGCGGGAGCCGGAATAGAGGTGGATCTCCCCGCCCAGGCTGTTTAAATGGAAACCGCTGTGTGCGCCCGCCGCCACGCCAAAAACATCCTGCGTAAATATGCGATAGCCACCCGGCGCCAAAATGGCCCCCGCCGGTATCTGGTATTTATACGGTTTGGCCGGATCGTCACTCAAAAACCAGGAGCTAATATCGACCGATTCGCTTGTCGGGTTCCAAATCTCAATGGCGTTGATCAACGGCGCGCTGGCCGCCGTGAGCACTTCGTTGATCACCACCGGAAAGGGATCGACGCCGCCGGGCGAGCCTTGCACCGTGGTGCTGCGCCGCCACAGGCTGGGGTCATCGGCCACAGCTGGGGTCGATGCCGGATCGCGCAGCACCAGTGAATAGCCCTGGCCATCGGCAATTTCCGGCCACGGCTCGCTGTCGTCATATGTGACGCTGAAGATCTCTTCATCAAAAGCATCCAGCAGCACCACCCGCTCACCTGAATTTTTAAGCTGGCCTTTGTATTGGTCGAAAGGCGTAAATTCGTAACGCTGGGCAAAGCGCGCTGCATCGCTCGTCAGCACCAGCGCATCGCCGGCATTGAGCCGCGCGCCGGCGGGAAACTGATAGGCAATGCCGCCGGTCAGCCGCATGTGGGTCAGATCGATGGGGCGATTGCCCACGTTGCTCAGCTCGATAAATTCCAAATGATTGCCCGAAACGGCTTCCATGTTGAGCGGGTTGTACATGATCTCGCTGATCTTCAAGCCGTCTGCGCGCGGCTCTAGCGGCGCTCCAGCCGTAAACTGCAGCGGTGCTGACCAGTGTCCCCAACGCCCGCTATCGTCTTTCATGCGCACGCGCACGCGACAAATGCGGCCGGGATGGCAAGCGCCTGCCGGCACCTCGATGCTGTCCACAAAGGTGGTCGACTCACCGCTCTGCCAAGTGGCTTCAATTTCATACTGCCCCGGCGCCGAGCCATCATACGTGGCAAGCCCCGGATAGTTGATTTCGGCCATGCGCCACTCCATGGCGGCGAACGTATTTGCCCCTTGCGGGTCGTTAAAGCCGGTGGTGGTAAAGCGCAATTTGTCGGCGGGGTAGCCTGCCGGCCCGGTGTAGCTCAGCGTCGTTTGGTACGGAATGGCAGAGTTGTGCAACAGTGTTTCATCAATCCAGGCGCCGCGGTCCTCCACCCACTTTTGCATCACCGCCACCATGCCAGAAAATTGTCCATTGGCTGCGGCTTTATAAAACTGGCCCGGCGCGGTCTTGTCTGGCTCCACGTCAGCTGACGACATAATTGGATGAAAGTCCCACATGGCGCGGTCGGCATCGGCCATGGCAGGACCGTCTGCCGGGCTATCGATACGGGCGGCATGTTCGGCCAGCATGGGAAACATCTGGTCCGTGTTAAAGAGCAGATCGCGGATTTCGCGTAGCCGATTTTCGTAGGCGCGTCGCAACTCCTCATTGCTCAGGATGCCGGCGCGCACCATGGGATCTGTACCGCTGCCAAACATGTTGAGCGCCCAGGTCTGATCAATATCCCACGGCAGAATCGACCACTGGTTGGTGGTGGGGTCGGCATAGAAAAAGTAATTTTTTTCGTTATTGACATCATAATGGTGAATGGCTTCCAGAATGGCGCGGAAGCTGTAATATTCTGCCAGGTCTACGTTGGTGCGCCACCAGTTTTCGTCCAGGTCCAGATTTTTGAGCGCATACATAATGCCTTCAATGTCAGAGCGGTCTGCCACTGAGTCCGCCCCTAAATTGTTGCGTTCACCCGTGCCCCACTCCATTTTATAAAGGTTGCCATCGGGCAGTTCATGCTCTTTGAGAAATTGACCGTCCATCTGTTCCACGGCCAAATAGAGTCCCCAAAAGTCAGTGTCATATTGATTGGCGCCGCTCTCCTCCGCATCATCGATCACCCGAAAGTGGATAAAATGGGTGTTGGGTGCGGCCACACCTGCCAGATTAAAGAGACGAAAGCCAATGGATTCAAACATGCCCTGCTCGCCGCGGTAGCCACGCGAGGATTGCTGAATAATGGCGCCCAAGTTGAGCTTGCTCCACTTATAGGCATAGGGCTGACCAAAATCGTCATATGCCTGAAAAAAGTGGCCGCGATTAAAGTCAAACTTGGCCATGTTTTTGCCCAGCCCATAGCGCCATTGACCACCGCGGGCGCGATAGCGGATGTGATCATACACTTGGCCGTTATAGACAAGCGCGCCCTGCCACAAATAGTCGCTGCCCATGTAGCCAGAGCTAAAGAGCGCCTTGTCTACATCGTACGCCTTCGAAATCAGCTGATAGACCGGGTAGGTGCGGATTTTGCTAAAGTCATAATCGACCACCTCGCTTTGGGCTACGCTGCCGTTGGGTTTGATGGCTGCCCGCCACACCGGGAGACCATCGTACACAAAGTAGGCAAAATTGGGCTGCGGGTCGTCGGCATATGGCGCGGTGACGCTGGCCCCACCGGCATCGGTGGCGCGGATGCGATAGCGAATCAGCCGCCGGTGTTGCTGCACCTCGGCCGGAATCTGCGCCACATAGATGGCCGACGTGGCGCCATTTGCCGCATCGGTGTTCATGGGGATCGTGATCCAATTGGTGGCGTACGCTTCGTCGCTCAATGCAATGTACGCGCCCGGTTCTACGATCTGGTAGAGTAGCTCTACCGACTTGATTGTATCGGGATCCGCCACTTGGGCCGCAATGCGTACCGCGGCTTGCGACGTGGGCTGCTGCGGCGAATGAACCACCTGGTCCACATTGGGTGGCAAATTTTCCATCAGTAGCTGATTGGGCCGCCCTGGCGTGGGCAGCTCCGAACGCCAACTGCCCGGCAACGCGTTATCGGCTTTGGAGTTAAGCAGACTCATGCTGGGGCCCGGTGCATCGCCCACGGTGGGCCACGGAAACCCAAGCTGATAGAGCACCTGATCAATGATTTGAGCATTGCGGTTGCGCAAGATAACCTCTTCGCCCAGCGTGGAGAGCTTGCCCGTGTATGGCCCCAGGGCATTGACGCCCCACGTGCGCTGAATGGCGGCTGGGTTCTGGGCAATCACCAAGAATTCCCCCGGCTGCATAGAGACCGAGCTGGGAATTGTATATTCTATCGCCCCATCCAGCGCCCACAGCGACACATCCACCACTTCACTGCCCCGGTTGTACAGTTCGATGAATTCCGCTTTGTCCGTTTTGATGGGCGGATCATAATGAATTTCGTTGATTATGATATCGCTGGCGCCGTTTGGCGCCCGTTTGGCCAGCGTTTGAACGGCGGCATGTGCATCGCCTGGCGACGCCATTTCCTGCACGTTGGCAAAGCTGGCGGCCATGGCGTTCCCTTGCGCTACCGGTGCAGCGAGGAGAAAATTGCTGCTCACAAAGATGGCCGTCAGCAGCAGGAGGAGCCCCCGCCGCATTGGGTTGGAACCGCACCGCAACTCGTGTGCATTATGGTAAAGGCGAACTAGACGCAAAAGGGAACGAATTCTTAACAAACACGACTTGTGCAGGGCCCGTGGATGGCCAAGAGCGAATCTGTTGGCATCCGACACAAGTTTAGCCGGGGCTTGCGTACGTACTGACAAATTGTGCAAAATATTTGGGTGTGCTGAAATGGTTGGCATTATTTTTACAACTGGAAATTATGCTATAATCATGTTCGGTCGATACTCGTCAAGCGGGAGCAACTACAATGTTAAAAGAAATTATGGCTTCGATCTCGCGCCAGTCCTTGCTGCTGGTGGGGCGCATTTTGTGCTGGCTTTTACTGGATGTGCAGGTTGTCGGCAAGGAAAACCTGCCCAAAACGCACGAACCATTGATTCTCATTTCCAATCACTTTAGCTGGTTCGATGCTCCGCTCCTGACTGTGCTCTTGCCTTTCAAGCCGGTTTTTCTGGTCGCCACTGAATCGCAGCGCAAACTTTCCGTGCGCCTTTTCATGAGCATCTTCAACGGCATTCCGATCTGGCGGGGCCAGGTGGACCGTAGCGCCTTTCGCCACGCGCGTCAGGTGCTGCAACAGGGCGGTGTGCTGGGCGTCTTTCCGGAAGGCGGTATCAACCCCGATCTGCGCGAGCTGGTGGCGCGGGGCCAAGTGATTATGGATGACGGCTATGCCAATACGTTTCGGCAAAGCGGCCAGCTGGCTCGCCCCCGCTCTGGCACGGCTATGTTGGCCGTGGAAAACGATGCCCGCATCCTGCCGGTGGGCCTGCTTGGTACCGAGCGCATTATCAACGACGTGACCGACTGGCGCCGCTTGTTGCACTGGCGCCGCACCTCTATTACGCTCACCATTGGGCCAGCGTTTGGCCCGCTCAAAATTGATCCCACACTCAAAGGCCGCGCCCGTCGTCAATTTCTAGACAATACCGCCGACATGATCATGCAGCGCGTGGCCGAACTCTTTCCCCCTGAACACCGCGGCCCCTATCGGGCATGAGCAAAGAAAACGGAGCAATAGATATATCATAGCTCAACTTTATATCCATTGCTCCGTCGGAGTTATTTCAATTTCCTGCTATCACCGAAAATTATCCATACACCGCAACCGCGTTGGCGCCATAGGCATCGGTCTGGTTTGGCGAATCCGATTCTACCTTTGGCGATGGCGGCCTACTAGTTACCCCAATCTCTTCTCCATCTCTTTGGTAATCGGTACAATGATGTGCCCCTGGCTGAGCGTGCCATATACCCGCGCGCTACCGGGGCCGTGATGCCAAAGATATGACACAATATACGCACAGCTGAGTGCATCCAGCACGTCCTCATACTCTTTGAGCGCCTTGCCGCGCAACGTGCGCACATCCGTGTTGACCAGAAGCTGTTTGGTGCCTTTGAGCGCCGGCGTGGCTTTGCGCAGGCTGCGCAAATAGCGCTGGTAACGCTCAAATTCCGCCCACCGTGATTCATAATCGCGTCTGCCGCGCGCTTTATATTTTAGCGTCTTATCCAACCCAAAAAGGCTCACATGGGCTGGATGCGGAAAAATTTCGCAGATAATGCGGTCCTGTGCTCGCTGTGGAATGGGCACAATCTCGCCGAAATGAAGCCGCTGTACCAACATTTGCGTCAGCAGCTCGCCGCGTACGGGCAATTTTGGGGCGGTCGCGTCCTTCGAGCCGTCGCTGGCCTCTTCTACGATTGGGGGCAGGCCGCGGCTTAATAGCTGGCGGTTGGCAGGCAGCGCGCCCGCTTCAAACTTGCGCCATTCTGCGCTCAATTCGCGGTCGCAGCGCCGCGAGCCGGTGCGGTTGGGCACGCGAATGGGCGCGTCCACGCCAATAATCGCCGGCGCATCTTTTTCTAAATGCTCACGCACGTACTGGTAGATTTCATCATCGCTACCCAGCTGGCCACAATAGTCCACTAGCCGCTCATTGCGGATCACGGCACAGCCGCTGGGGTTGCGTGGACTCCAAGCCAAGTCCAGCCCAATAAAGGTGACGTTGTCGTCTTGCGTTTTTGATTTGCCGCCAATCTTTTTGAGTTTCTTACGTTTCTTTGCCATCTTCTGCATCATTCTCAGCGTGAAGCTGCTGCTGAATCTGCGCCCAAGCTTGCTGCACGGCCTGTACATCCTCGGTGGATGGTGGTACGTGGCTGTAGCGCGCTAAATAATACCGCTCTGTAATCACAGTTAGATTTTCGTCTATGTTGTTGGTGCTGGGGCGTTCTCCGCTGCCCTCTCGCTTGTCATTGCTGCGGCCTGCGTTTGCATGGATGAGGCGGTTGGCCAGCGAATGACTCAACGGCTGGTTATATTCAACCGGGGTGGCATGGGGCTGGCGCGCCACACCCAGGCCCTCCGCCGTTTGCAACAAATGCTGATAGGCCGCCCGGATCTGGCGACGGGCATCCACTTCATGATCCAACGGCAGAAATGGATTTAGCGCGTCTGCCGCCTGCCGGAAACGCCCCATCAAGTTTTTCCACAGATTGCTGAGCTGGGCCTCCAGTAAATCGGCGGACAGGATCGACTCGCGCGACTCGTCGATTTCTTCTTGCGCCGCCGCGCGCAGTCGCCGGATCACGATCACGAAAATGATCAACATAATAATGATGGCGACGGCCAGTCCAATATAGCGATAGGTGTCGGGGATTGTGGTCACTTGTTGCTGGAGCTGCTCCATGTTGTCTTCGGGCGGGCGCACCGGCAGCATGGGCTCTGGGTCTCCCTCTTGTTCGGGGAAAAGCTTGCGGAACAATGGGGCCAGCAACTGCCCAATATAATAGACAACCAGAAACAGCACATAAGCAATAGCCAGCGCAATTTGCCCAACCACGCGGCCCACCGCGGTGACGATATCACCCAGCCAGTTGAGCAGCGCCGCCACCATTTCTGGCGCCAACAGCGCGCCCAGCAGCACACCAGCAATCAGCAACAGCGGGATCACCGTGGTGGTGCTGAGCAGCCAGCTGCTGCTTAAAGCCGGCGTGCTGGCCCCCGTGCGCTGGCCAGCGCCCAAGGCTCGATCCAAGCCGGCGGTCACCTTCAGGCTAGAGGCGGCCAGCGCGGCCATGCCGCTGCCCAGCAAAACCAGCGCCAGCGCCCCATCCCAACCCGTCAACGTCAGGCCGCCAATGGCGCTAAAAACCAGATAGAGCACCAGCGCCACAATGCCGGTCTGAAAAACGGTCCACACATCATCGTGCGCCATGCGCATGGAAGCGTCCAGCAGCCCGCGCAGCCAAAGAAACGCCGTAAAAATAGCGATGAGCACGGCGCCGGGTATAGCGTCGCTGTGCCAATGAATCAGCGCATCGCCCAGCGCCGCCAGCCACGCCCCATTCAGCAGCCCGAATTGGCCGCGGTAAAGCTGGAGCCACAGCACCAGCAGAATCACGATTAACCCCAAGAGCGCAATGCCAATGCGGCTGGGCAAGCTGGCCTTGGGCGTCGGCTCCGGGCGCACCGTGCTGCTTAATTCCTCGGTGGGCGGCGCCACTAGGCGCGCCAGCAGCAGGCTCACCAGCGGAATGCTCATCAGCAGCCACACCGGCAGCACTACGCCCGCCTCTGTGGGCGCCAGCAAGCGCTGGATCAACATGAGCCAGGGCAGCCACCAACAGCTGCGCACAACCGCCAATAGCAGCGGCAGCACACCGTTGTCCAGCCAGTTCCAATGTTTGAAGGTAAGTGTGTTCATTGTTGCGTTTGGTGGGACAAGCCAGAAAGCTTGTCCAGTGATAGACAAGCTGCCCAGCTTGTCTACATAAGTTGTGTTAATCCTTGCCAGCGTTCTTTGCCGCCAATGTGATAGGTGGTAACGCCGGGCAGCAGCAGTTGCGGCTCCTCTTCGCCCAGTGTAATCAGCGTGACGCCAAAGCCTTTGCGGCGCAGATCGGCCAAGGCCAGCTGCAAGCGCCGGTTGACCACGGCACTGATGACCACCAGCGTGGCGCCAAAGGGCAGATCGCGGCTCTCTAATTCCAGCAATACTTCTAGCGACCAGCGACCGCGTTCATTGATGCGGGCCAGCGCTTCCAGCATGTGGGTAAGCTGACTGGGGTGACGGCGCGGCATAATGCGTACGCGGCCGCTGCGCAGCTTTTTGGCGTCGCCTTCCGTCTCTTCATCATCGGTGGCTTGATCCACATGGGCCAGCCACGCATTGGCGTACAGGCCCACGGCGTAGCCATTTTCCCACACATACTTGCCCACCGAAGCCGCGGCACAAATCGCATACTCCATTAGCTCCCAATCTTGCCCCTCATTATAGAATTCGTGGGTGCTCACATTGAGGAAAATGGCCACCGGCCGGGTGCTGGAAGGCTCAAAAACTTTGGTTTGCAGCGCCTGCCGACGCGCCGTGGCCTTCCAATGGACAAAGCGAAAACTGTCACCGCTGCTATATTCGCGCGCACCCATGAGCCGCATGGGGTCTTCAAAAATGCGCAGATTGCTCTTCTCTTCGCCAAAGGGGTGGCGGGCGGGTAGGCCCAATTCCACAATGGGTACTACCTTGGGATAGACCAATATATAATCGTTGCGCTCCATGGCGGCGCGGCGAATATCAAAGCCAAAGAGATCACCAGAACGGAGCTGGGCCGGACCAAAGCGCCAGACGCCGCGCTGGCCACCGTGCATCTGATAGCGTCGCGTCACCAGCTCGTACCAGCGCAACGAGAGCACGTTGACCAGCCGCCGTCGCCCCGTGGCTCCGCTGGCCGCTTCAGCCGTCAGCGCCGCCGGAATTTCATCATCGGCGCGAAACCAGGCCAACGGAATCGGTTTGGCGTTGACCACCTCAATGCGCATCTCCATGTCGTCGCCAAAGAAGAGCCGCCGTGCGCTAAAATGACGCCGATAGCTCACGCCGTGCAGGCAATATCTGGCCCACACAGCGGATACAAGGGCCAGCAAGGCCAAGATAATGCCCATTAAAAAGAGCAGCTGGTGGCGCAGCACGGCGCTGACGATGATCAACGCGCCAATGGCAATCCAGGTCAGTCGATTCATGAGGCGAGCAATTCATCAATTTGGCTTGTCACGTGTTCAAGCAGGGCTTCAAGGCAACCGGGCGCTAAAATGGACGGCTCTTCCTGGTAGAGACCCTGACCATAGCGCTCTTTGGGCAGCAGATAGGCCACCTGCATGGGCCCCAGCAGCGGCGAGATGAGCAGCACCTGATCGGGAAAGCGGCGGCGCAATTCTGTTTGCAGAATATTATATGGTTCCCCGCCCACGGCCACCCAAATGGCATCGCCTAGACGATGCACGGCACAGAGCAACGGGAAATCAGCACCCTCTGGCAAGCTTGCCACGCGCATGAGCCAGCGGCGGGCGCGTTCGGCGCGGGCGCCAAAATCGCGCGCCGCCACGGCATTGCCCTGCTCTGCCGCCGCGGTCTGCTGCGCCAACCAATCCGCCATTTCTTGGCGCAGCGCTTCCGAATCTGGCCGTGGCTTCATGGCCAAATCGAGCGTGTGGACATGGCCATGAAAGCGACTGCTCTGGGCAGTGCGAGGGGCGTCGAACGGCGCATGTTGCCACGTCCCCAATGTGGCGCCAGAGATCACCGGGCCGGCATAGGCAAAATCCGCCATGGGCGGCGCCAAAGCGGTGAGCGCCGCCAGCGCCGCATAGCCTAATTGGCGCCCGTTCTGGTCGGCCACGGCCGTGCTGCCCTGGTGGCAGTGGCGCGGGCCCAAGTCGCCGCATGCGCCCAACATGAAAATGCACGGCGCCCCTTGGTGCGCTTCTACCACGGCGCGCATGGCGCCCACATAGTCGGGGCTGATTTGCGTGTTTTCCCAAGCCAATGTCGTGGGGTGGCAGGCATAATTGACCAGGCTGGCCACAATGGCGCCCGCCTGCGAGCAGACGCGGCCCACAACCACGGTATCATCGGCCGGCGCGTCGGGGTTATAGCCGCAGGCGTAGAGATTGTTCTCCGCGTCCCAATAGTCGCGGTTGGCCGCCATGTTGCTGCGACCCACGCCATAGCTGATGCTACAGGGCTGCATTTTGCGCATGGCCTCAACCGCGGCCACGCCAATCTGTTCGCGCAACGATTCTAGATAGGCTGGGATCAGTTCACCGCCGGGGAGCGCCACGCGGTCTGCCGTAAAGAGGCCGGCGGCATGTGTGTGTGAAAAGGAGACAACGATCTGGCCCTCAGCTAACTCGGCGGCGCGGCAGAGCGCATCCAGCAGCAGTTCATATTCACGTTTGCCCATGCCCACCAGGTCAAGCTGGATGCGCAGCATGATAGGAGATGGCGCATCCGCAGGCGATATGGGGCCGAGCGCCATTACATCGCCCAGCAGCGGGCGATGGACCCCGGTGGCGCGATGGTGGCGCGCCGCGCCCCACATGGGGTGATAGATGCCCACCGGCGGCGTCATGTCGATACGCGCGTGGCCAAAACGAACATAGGATGTAGGGGAGCGGCTGATAGTGGTGCTCATATTTATTTACGCAGTTTCAATTGCGGCCAGATCGGCCAGGAGGGCGTGGAGTTTATCGGTGGTGAGACCGGATTCTGGATAGGTGGCTACTTCGCCCAGCGACATGTAGAGCGCCATCTGCAGTTGTGGATGCGTGGTGGCGCCGGGAATATGCTTTTCTAAAATGGCCTTGGCGCGTTCATTGGCCAACAGTTCGCGAATTTGCGTCTGAATTGTAAAAGGCATGCGGTTTCTCCTCATGTTATACGCAGCTCTGAATGAAAACCGGCGTTTCACTACTCCCATTGAGACAATAGAAAACGCCGGTTTTCATCTCAACCGCAGTATAAATAGCACGACATAAATAGCACGACATAAATAGCACGACATAAATAGCACGACTTACGCAGGCCTGGAGATTGCCAAGGGTGAACCCGCTTGCATTCGACACAATTTTCGTCAAGGCTTGCGTAAGTCCTGAATAGGTCAAATTGCGCGTGCTTGCAACATCGACGCCATTCACAGTATTATACCGCATAGACCCTGAACATAGATAACCAGGTTTTTTAGACGATAAGGATTGCTCCATGCAAGTTACGTTAACCATGCCCGACTGGGCTAGCGCCGAGATGGCTCAACTTCCCACCCACCTGCCTACGCTTGAAGAGCGAATGGCGGCCGTGATCCGCTTTTCGCAACTCAACTTTGAGCGCAACACGGGTGGCCCATTTGCTGCCGGCGTTTTTGAACGCGATACGGGGAAGCTCGTGGTAATTGGGGTAAACCGCGTAATGCCCACCACCTGTTCATCGGCGCACGCCGAGGTGATGACGCTGTCGTTGGCGCAGCAGAAATTGGGCGTGTACGATCTGGGGGGACCAGGCATGCCGGCGCATCAGCTCGTGGTCAACTGGCGGCCCTGCGCCATGTGCTATGGCGCGGTACACTGGTCCGGCATCCGCTCGCTAGTGATCGCAGGCAGCGGGCCAGAGCTTGAGGAGCTGACCGGTTTTGATGAGGGACCGATTCATCCTGATTGGAAAGCAGAGTTGAATAAACGAGGCGTCGAGGTAATCGAGAATGTGCTCCACGACGAAGCTTGCCGGGTCTTTCGCGCCTTTGGCGACAGCGACGCGGTCGTCTACAATGGCCGCCAGGGCGCATCTACATAAGTCACGTTACGCAGCGGCCGCCACTCTGCCAGAGAGAAACAGGAACGTCGGCGAGCTGACTTTCCTCCAGGCTTGCGTAACATAAGTACATAAGATGATGCGTGCCCCTACGTTTGTACTATGATTGTTGCGGTACTGTCGTATTACCTTCATTAAATAAAAGCAGAGCTTGGGGCGGCCAACTCCTGGCGCCCAGACAAGCTCTGCTTTTGGTTTGTCGTTTGTTTTGTCACTTCTGCCAATTGAGTTTACCAATCGGGGTCGGTGAAGTTGCCGGTGATCACAACGTCATCGTTGGCGCCGTCGGGCTCAATGAGCATGAGCGAACGACCGGCAGATGTAAACGAATAGTAAACGATTTCAAAGCCGCGGGGCGACCAGCTTGGCGCCAGATCGCGCTGGCTGTTTTTGGTGAGCTGCACCTGGTTGCTGCCATCGGGCTCCATGGTGATAATCTCAAAATCCCCATCTGCATTAGACGCATATACAATGCGGTTGCCAAACGGCGACCAGTCGGGCGATTGGTCGATGGCAATGTTATCGGTCAGCCGCGTTTGGCTGCTGCCGTCTACATTCATGACGTAAATCTCGGGATTGGCGCCATCTCTATCCGACATAAAGGCAATGCGCTCACCGTCCGGCGCCCAAGCCGGCTCCTCATCGCGCGCCGTGTTGCTGGTGAGTTGCGACACGGCCGAACCATCCAAGTTCATTACGAAAATCTCGTAATCTCCATCGGCATCGCGGTCAGAGACAAACGCAATGCGCTCTCCATCGGGCGATAGGGCCGGCTGTATATCTGCGACCCGATTATTGGTGAGACGCATGGGCTCAGTCGCACCCACCTCAATCAGATAAATCTCGTTATCACACTCGTTGGCAAATACAACAAATTCTGTGTCATTCGATAGAGACGGCGCGCCCGCACAGTTGTTGTCGGTCAGCTGCTCTTTGTCCGAGCCGTTTGGGTTCATGCGGTAGATGTTGAGATCGGAAAGGACGGCGATTTTAGGGGGAACTTGTTTGAGCACAACGGGCAAATACATGGTGGGGGCAATGCCGGAAGCTACTGCGCGCGCATAGCCGGGTAGAACGGTGAATGCCAAAAGACAAAAGGCAGCGATGAATACAGCGACGGTGGGTGGAACCTTAGGGGACATAGCTCTCCTCCTCGTGTATAGTATGCGATATATAGTTGAGATCGGACCGAAAACACACCTGCTCTATGGGCGCGCCTTACGCAGCACGGGTGAATTAGCGAGCCCAGGTGGCCTAGCTATTATGCACTTTCCTTTCCAATAGGTCAAGTAACCTAAATTACCTGCAATGTGGCTTAATTTCACATAGTCATCATGAGGTGCAAGCGTCCCACTCCTTTGGGGAGAATTGGTCCTTCATGCGGCGCAATCAGCAGGAAATTTACATAATATCCCAAAAATCAATAAAAAAACCCAAGTTGGGGCTGGACAAGCGCCGCAAAGTAGATTATAATGTGGGACAATGTGGGGGAATGTGGGGCAAATTTACAAAAATCACCCGTTTTTTACAATGGTTTCACGAAGTATCCGGCATTTGGGTTATTTTGGGATATTATCTCCTGTAGTTTAGGACAAGATATATTTTCGGCTCCACCCTACGTTTTTGGCAAAGCAATGCCAAAAAATTTTGCCCACTTTTTTGGACGGTAGGTTTGAACATTAGGTTTGGACATTAGGTACAGTCAAAAAGCAATTATACATGTTTTTAGGCTCTTTCAGACATACGCTCGATAGCAAGTTTCGGCTGACGGTGCCATCACGGTATAGAAACCTTTTGGCAACCGGAGTAGTAATTACGCGCAGTCCAAACGAGCCCTGTTTGACGGCCTTCCCCATGGCAGAATGGGAGCAAATTTCAGCCAAGATCGATGCTTTGCCAAAAATGGATCGGCGAGCCAACCGGCTGCGCCGCTCAGTTTTTAGCAACGCCGAGAGTTTGGAGCTGGACAAGCAGGGGCGCATTTTGCTCAGCCAGTTTCTGCGGGAATTTGCTGATATTGATAGCGAAGTTGTGCTGGCCGGTGTGAACTCTCACATTGAAATTTGGAATCCTGAAAAGTGGGAACAGGCCACGCAAAATCAGGAAGATGACATGATCGAAGCCTTTGATATCTGATCATGGATAGCGGCCATAGTTCTTCCGGCTTGGTGCACATACCGGTGCTTCTCACCGAGGTTGTCGCCGGGCTTCAAATTCGACCCGGCGCCCGCATAATCGACGGCACCGTGGGGGGGGGTGGACACACCGAGGCCATGTTGGTGCAGTCGGCGCCCAATGGACGGTTGCTCGGTTTGGATGCAGATTTGGCGGCGATTGACCGAGTGCAAAAGCGACTGGCCCCAGAAATTGCCAACGGGCGCTTGCAGCTTGTCCACGCTTATTTTGAGCAGATGCCCACTATTGCGCAGCAGCATGGGTTTGAGGCGGTGGACGCCATTTTGCTCGATTTGGGCGTTAGCTCTTTTCAAATTGATAGCGCTGAACGGGGATTTTCGTTCCAGCAAGATGGGCCGCTGGACATGCGTTTTGATCTCACGGCGGCGACGACGGCGGCCGACATTGTCAATCATTGGGACGAGCAGGCGTTGGCCGACCTGATTTATGAGTATGGCGAGGAGCGCCAGAGCCGCCGCATTGCGCGGGCCATTGTGCGTGAGCGACCCTTTGCCACCACTGCCGAACTAGCCAACGTGGTGGAACGAGCGCTGGGCGGTCGACGCGGCAGCCGCATTCATCCGGCCACGCGGACGTTTCAGGCGCTGCGCATAGGTGTCAATCGCGAATTGGAGCAGCTTGCGCAAGTGTTGCCCGCCTGTTTGGCGCTGCTGGCCGTGGGTGGGCGGCTGGCTGTCATTAGCTTCCATAGCTTGGAAGACCGCATTGTCAAGCGATGGATGCAGGCGGAAGCGCAAACATTTACGCCCGATCCGCTGCACCCCATGGGCGGAACCGAGCGCACGCCGACGGGGCGCATTATCACCCGCAAGCCCATTGAGGCTTCTGCGCAGGAAGTGGCGCAAAACCCGCGCAGCCGTTCGGCTAAGCTGCGTATTATAGAACGTTTATAAATTCACGACAGTCATCATGCAAGTCCGACATAATACGATTAATACGATTTGGCTCTGTAAAAGCGATGAATGATTATCTCTTTCTCAGCGTAGAATTGCCAATTATTCGTCGCTTTTACAACCGCAGTTGGTAGAATGACGACTTACGCAGCGCCCGTGGAACGTCAGGTCAGCATACCATATCTGACCTGGTGATTTTGCCTTGAGGCTTGCGTACGTCTTAATAACTTATGTTACGCAAGCTTGGAGGAAAGTCGCCTCGCCGGCGTTCCTGTTTCTCTCTGGCAAAGGGCTGGCGCTGCGTAACGTGAGCTAATAATCTGAAGTGAAACCATAAGGCACAAAGAAGAACAACACTATGCACCCTGCGACCCTAAATTAGAGGCTCATCTGGAGAGGAGCTGCTTCTCTCCACGTAGCTGCAAACCGAATATCATCCCGAGAAAATACCATGTTACAGCCATCCAAGTTCTCCCGATCATCGTTGGATTTACAGAATACAGATTTACGAACTATCCTGGCGGACACAGCGCTGGGGCGTCTCTGGCAGGCGTTATCGCAGTTCTTGCACTTGCCCAATGATCTGGTTTCTTTTTTACTTTTTCTCACGGTGCTTTCTGTGCTGTGTGGAGGGCTGTTTCTCCATATTCATTTGTCCGCGCGCATTATGCAAACCCGCATAAGCATAGGCGACCAGCGGGCGATTTTTGAGGCCATTGAGCAAAAGAACAGCGAAATTGTATGGCAAATCAACCAGGCAACCTCGTTGGATGTGGTGAAACAGCGGGCTGCCGCACTGGGGTATGTTGATATGCCGGATCACCAATATATTGGCGCCACCCAAGTGAGCCAGGCCCTGTTGCCTGGTAGCTCGGTAGCAGCTAGTCTTGGTTTGGTGAGCACTTCTGCAGCAGGAGCTTTGGCCTCGAACGATAGTATAAGTGGCAATGGCCCTTCATCCCTTCTGGCATCCTCTGCATCGAACACAGCCGCACCAAACCAAAACAGCACCAATGCAAGCGCAGAGCTTGGAAATACATCTGCATCTTTAAACACGTCTACATCCTTAAACATGTCTACCACGGCTAGCCCCGCGCAGACGCGTCTGGAAAATGTAGAGCGCGGATGGCGTCAATGGATTCACGACTGGCTGCCGCTGCCGTAACGCCTAACGCTTTGTGAATTTACTATGGGCTAGGTCGTATATCCCAAGCCACCTATAAGCCCTTGTCTACTAGAGCATATCATGCAGAGCCAGACCCCGTATCCCGCGTTGCGCACATTGCGCGATGAACCGATGCCAGCTGTAGAAGCGCCGGCCGTTGAGCCCGTTCAACGACACCCGCGGCGCGTCTGGGTGATTGTGTTTGGCTTCTGTTTGATCATCGGCGTTATTGTGTGGCGTTTATTGGATTATCAGCTATTTGGCTGGGGAGATGCTCCGGCGGAAAATGTGGTCTACGAACTGCCTGCACCACGCGGCGTCATTGTGGATGCGCACGGCCAGCTACTGGCCGGCGACCGGTTCTTTTACGATATTGCGGCCACGCCCAATTTGATTACGGGTCCAGAGGAACGCGCTGAAGTAGGCAGCATTTTAGAGCAGCTGGTTGGTATTTCGGCTGCCGAAACGGAACGCATCTTAACAGAGACCGCGGACCAGCCCTATACGCGTATTGGCAAAGGGGCCACCTATGAAATCGCCCAGAAAATTGTGGACTGGAAACGCCAGTTTCCTGAACAGGCGGTGGCCCTGAACCACGTCTATCTAGAGCCGCTGCCCAAGCGCTATTATCCACAGGGCGCGTTGGCCAGCCAGCTGATTGGCTTTGTGGGCATTGGTTCGGAACGCACTGCGCATTATGGCATTGAAAAATATTACGATCTCTTTTTGCGCGGCAATGGCGTAGGGTTGACCAGCCACACCGAAGAGACGCTGGACGTGCTGCCCAATGAGGTGCGCACCTTTGTGCCGTCAGCGGCGGGCAAAGATTTGGTGCTCACCATTGACCGGGGCATTCAGTGGATTATTGAGGAAGAGCTGGCCAAGGCCGTCGCTTTTTACCAAGCCCATAGCGGCACCATCATTGTGATGGATCCGCACAGCGGCGCTGTGCTTGGTATGGCCAACTGGCCAACCTATGATCCTAATTTTTATGGCCAGGCCGATCAGGAAACGTTTGCCAACCCAGCCGTCAGCGCCCAGTATGAACCGGGCTCTATTTTTAAAGTGATCACGTTTGCCACCGCGTTGGATGCCAAATTGATTACGCCCGACATGCCCTTTAACGACACCGGCTCGATTATTGTGGGCGGGCGCGAAATTCTCAATAGCGATCTTTCGGCCTGGGGGCAGGTTTCGGCTACCGAAGCGCTGGCCCATTCGCTCAATGTGGTAACGGCGGAGATTGCCACCATGGTGGAAGCCGATCAATTCTACCGCTATGTACGACGCTTTGGGTTCGGCGCCGCCACCGAAATTGATCTGGCCAATGAGGTGCCCGGGTTGCTCAAGGCCCCCGGCGTTGCCGAGTGGAGCGAATCGGATTTGGGCACCAATAGCTTTGGGCAAGGTGTGGCGGTGACGCCCATCCAGATGATCAATAGCGTGGCGGCCATTGCCAACCATGGCGTCCTGTTGCGGCCCTATATTGTGCAGGATCGCATCTATGACAACAACGTGCTGGAGACGAATCCCACGGTGGTTCACAGCGTCATTCGTCCAGAGACGGCGGAAACGCTGACCGACATGATGGTAAAGGTGGTCGAAATTGGCAATAAGGCGGCGCAGGTGCCGGGCTATCGCGTGGCCGGCAAAAGCGGCACCGCACAAATTCCTGTTGAGGGCGGGTATTCTGAGGACGAGACCATTGCCAGCTTTATTGGCTTTGCCCCGGCTGACGATCCGCAGTTTGTCATGCTGATCAAGCTGGATCGTCCCAATGCCCAGATTGCCCAATGGGCTTCGCAATCGGCGGCGCCGGTTTTTAGCCTGGTGGCGCGTCGGCTCTTTTCGTATATGAATATACCGCCGGATGATGTGCGGTTGGCGGCCCAGGCACCCTAAATTCTGATGCGACCTGTAATTCACACTCACATTACCCATCATACTGTGTGGCAAGCGCTGGTGGGCGATACGCCGCCGCTCAGTTTGCCGGCGGCGCCGATTGCCAAGGCGGTGCTGGATAATCGCGATGTCGGCGCCGGCGACCTGTTTGTGGCGCTGGTGGGTGAAAATACAGATGGCCACCGCTACATTGACCAAGCCTTGCAAGCCGGCGCCAGCGTCATCATTTGCGAAGCGCACGGCGTCGCCGCTGCCCAGGCTCAAAATGCTCTGATTTTGGATTGTGGCCTGGGTGTCGACGCTCTGCGAGCGCTCTTGGTGCAAACGACTGTTCCTTTGCCGCCGCTGGCCTACATTGTGCCGAGCAGTCTGGCCGCTTTGCAGAAGATAGGCGCGTTTCAGCGGCTGCACCGTTGCGCACCGGCCTTGCGCGTCATTGGGGTTACCGGCAGCGTGGGCAAGTCGACCACCAAGGAATTGGCGGCAGCTGTATTGCGCCAACGCTTCCAAACACTCTACAGCCAGGGCAGCTTGAACAATGAGCAGGGGTTGCCCTTTACGCTCATGGGCCTGGGGCTGGAGCATGAGCGGGCCGTGCTGGAAATGGGTACATATGGGCTGGGTGAGATTCACGACTTATGTACCTGGGCGCGGCCGCACGTGGGCGTGGTGACCAATATTGGACCGGTGCATCTGGAGCGCATGGGCAGCATTGAAAATATTGTGCGCGCCAAAGGCGAACTGTTGGAGGCGCTGCCCACCGCTGAGCAAGGTGGGGTGGCCATTCTCAACTGGGACGATGAGCGCGTGCGCGACATGGCCGCGCTGACCCAAGCCCGGCTCTTCCGCTATGGGCTGTCTCCGGCAGCCGATTTGTGGGCAGATGAGATTGAAGGCGCCGGCATGGAGGGCATCCGTTTTCGCTTTCACTATCGTCACCCAGCGCAGCCGGGCAGCCAGCACGAAAAGATCGATTCGCTGCACGTGCGGGTGCCGCTATTGGGGCGTCACAGCGTCCATACGGCGCTGCGGGCGGCGGCTGTGGGGCTGGTGGAAGGGCTCAGCTGGGAAGAGATCGTGGCTGCGCTGCAAAGCTCTGCCAATCAGCTGCGGCTGGTAGTCATGGCGGGCATCAACGACAGCACCGTCATTGACGACACCTATAATGCCAGCCCGGCCAGCACCATTGCGGCGCTCAACTTGCTGGACGATCTGGCGCCAAGCGGGGGCGGGCGGCGCGTGGCTGTTTTGGGCGATATGCTGGAATTGGGTCCATATGAAGAAGAAGGACACAAGCTGGTGGGGCGGCGCGCCGCTGATGTGGTCGAGCTGTTGGTGACCATTGGTCAGCGCGGCAGTCAGATTGCGCAGGAAGCGCTGGCCGTGGGCTTGCCCTCGGCTGCCGTCTACCAGTTGAGCACTCATACAGAGGCCATCGCTTTATTACAACAAGAGATTCAGCCAGGAGATCTTATTCTTGTCAAGGGCAGCCGAGCAGTGGGGATGGATACTGTGGCTGCCGAACTTTATCAGTAGCCTCATGGAAATGACCTTTCTCCTAAATCCGCTTTCTAAAAGGTAGAGAGTGGACTTTGCCGCAGAAGCGGTCCCATGAGGCAATATGCAAACTGGGAGAGTGTTATGGCGTACGCATTGATTATGGGTACCGCTAGTTTTTTGTTAGCTGTTGTGTGGGGAAAGCCCTTGATTACTTTGCTCAAGCGGCTGGGTATTGGCAAGCAGATTCGGGTCGAGGAGCCAGATTCGAGACAGATCAAGGCCGGAACCCCCACCATGGGCGGCATTTTGATTGTGGTGCCGGTACTGTTGATTACGGCGACGTTGAACATTGCGGATTTATGGGTTGGCAACATTATTGGCCAAAGTACACTGCTCTTATTTTTCTGCCTGGGTTCATTTGCACTCCTGGGCGCCGTTGACGACTGGCAAGGCATTAAAGGCGTGCGCGGCCGTGGTGAAGGCATGAGCGCCCGCGCCAAGAGCCTATTTCAGCTGCTCTTTGCCACCATTATTGCGCTGGTGCTCTATTTTGGCCCGCCCCAGCTCGACTTTGTCGGTGTGCCGGGTCTCAAAGATTATATGACGGTGGGGCCGCTCTTTATTCCCATTGCCATCTTCATGATTGTGGGGACCAGCAACGCCGTTAATTTGACCGATGGCTTGGACAGCTTGGCCGGCAGCAGTTGCAGCATTGCTTTTGCTTGTTATGGGCTCATTGCCTATTTGCAAAATCAGAGTTATCTGGCCGCTTTCTGCTTTATTATGGTGGGCGCGCTCTTTGCCTTTTTGTGGCACAATGCGCACCCAGCCGAGATGATCATGGGCGATACGGGGTCGTTAGCTCTAGGCGCTACGCTGGCGCTGGTGGCGCTCATGTCTACGCAATGGCTGCTGTTGCCGGTGATCGGCTTGGTCTTTGTGGCCGAAGCGGGCAGCGTCATGTTGCAGGTGAGTTACTTCAAGCTGACCAAACGGCTGTATGGCGAGGGACGCCGCGTCTTCAAAATGTCACCGCTGCACTATCATTTTGAGCTAAACGGCTGGAGCCCCATGCAGGTGAAAGAACGATTTTGGATTGTGGGTGTGTTGTGCAGCATGGCGGGCGTGGCATTGGCGCTGCGCTAGATACGATTCGAAAATCCGATTGTGATGTAAATGAAGTGATGTAAATGAAGTGATGTAAATGATTTGTCGGAACTGAATTTCATTGCGGCGGGTTTTCGGACAGATATGAAGAGCAATATATAAATGGCATATCCGCTGACGCTGGGCGCCATCACATTTTTTCTGGCTGTCATCTGGGGACGCCCGCTCATTGCGTTGCTGCGGCAACAGGAGCTGGGCAAAAAGATCCGCATTGAAGAGCCGGATACGCGCCAGATCAAAACTGGTACACCCACCATGGGCGGCATTCTGATTGTGGTGCCGGTGTTGTTGATTACCGGCGCGCTGAATGTGGCCAATTTGTGGGGGCTAAACACCATTGGCCAAAGTACGCTGCTGCTCTTCTTTTGCGTAGCGTCCCACGCCATTTTGGGGCTAGTGGACGATTGGCAGGGCATCAAAGGCATTCGCGGCCGCGGCGAGGGTATGAGCGCCCGCATGAAGAGCGGCTTTCAGTTTTTCTTTGCCACAGTTATTGCGCTGGTGCTCTATTTTGGTCCGCCGCAGCTTGATTTTGTGGGCGTGCCGGGCATTGCCGAATATGTGACGGTAGGGCCGCTCTTTATCCCCATTGCCATTTTTATGATTGTGGGGACCAGCAATGCCGTCAATTTGACCGACGGCCTGGACAGTTTAGCCGGCAGCAGTTGTAGCGTGGCCTTTGCCTGCTATGGCATGATTGCCTATTTGCAGGGACAGACCTATTTGGCGGCGTTTTGTTATACGGTGGTGGGCGCGCTCTTTGCCTTTCTTTGGTATAACGCCCATCCGGCCCAGATGTTTATGGGCGACACGGGCTCGCTGGCCCTGGGCGCTACGCTGGCGCTGGTGGCGCTGATGTCTACCCAGTGGTTGCTGCTGCCGCTCATTGGCTTTGTCTTTGTGGCCGAGGCGGGCAGCGTCATGTTGCAGGTGAGCTATTTTAAGCTGACCAAACGGCTCTACGGCGAAGGGCGACGCATCTTCAAAATGTCGCCCATTCATTACCATTTTGAGCTGCTGGGCTGGAGTGAAACGCAAGTCAAAGAGCGTTTTTGGATTGTTAGCGTGCTGTGCGGCATGGCCGGTGTGGCGCTGGCGCTGGTGTAGAGGGGCGTAGGAATTAGGGAGTAAGGAGTAGGGAGGGATGTTGGCCTTGCTGCCTAATTCTTACTCCCTACTCCAAGGATTTTCTGGCAACGCATGACTACGAATTTTGAGTTTGCCAATCGCAAAATTGTTATTTTGGGCCTGGCGCGTCAGGGTGTGGCGCTGGCGCGATTTTTTGCGCATGCCGGCGCCCGGGTGGTGGTTAGCGATCGCGCGGCTGCTGACAAGCTGGCGGCAGAAATGAACGCGCTGGATGGGCTGGCCATTGAATATGTGCTGGGTGACCATCCTGATTCGCTATTGCAAGATTGTGCGCTGCTCTGCTTAAGCGGGGGAGTGCCACCCCAATTGGACATTGTGCAAAAAGCCATTGCGCAGGGCATCCCGCTGAGCAACGATTCCTTGCTCACCTTTCAGTTGGCCCGGGCGCGTGGGCTTGGGCCGCTGGTTGCCATTACCGGGAGCAGCGGCAAAACGACCACCACCACGCTGGTGGGGCAGATGCTGGCCGAAACAGCGGGGCGGCGCGGAAAGAAAGTTCACGTGGGCGGCAATATTGGCCAGCCGCTGATTGATCGGCTGCCCGAAATCGCCCCGGGTGAGCCCATTGTGCTGGAGCTGAGCAGCTTCCAACTTGAGCTGTTTGATCCGCAGATTGCCTGGGGGCCATTTACGCAGATCGGGCCGGACGTGGCCGCGTTGCTCAACATTACGCCCAATCATCTGGATCGGCATCCGTCTATGGCCGCGTACGCCCAGGCCAAGTTAAATCTGCTGCGCTTTTTGCCCACTAACGCCACCGTGGTGCTGAGCGCCGATGACGCAGTGACCGCGCGATTGGCTCCAGGCAACACTGTGCCGTCGGAACTCCCGCGGCTAGAGGCCGATTGGAAGTTAGATGAATCGCTGCGTGAGATGGGGCAGCGGTTGGCTGACCAAGCGATCCATGTAGTCCTGTTCAGCCGCGAGCGTCTATTGAATCAAGGCGCCTGGGTGGAAGAAGATTTGCTGCGCTATGACGGAAATGCGCTGTGCGCCAAGTCGGAACTGCAATTGCGCGGGGAGCACAACGTGAGCAATATGCTGGCCGCGGCGGCCATTAGCGGGGCCGCCGGCGCCGAAGCGCAGGATATGGCTACGGTGGCTCGACGCTTTACCGGCGTGGCGCACCGGCTGGAAGTGGCGGCGCAGCAGGACGGCATCACCTGGATCAACGACAGCATTGCCACTTCTCCCGAGCGTTCATTGGCTGGGTTGCGCTGCTTTGAGCGCGGCGCGCAGACGTTGATTTTGCTAGTGGGCGGGCGCGACAAAAAGCTGGACTGGCATCAGCTGGCCAATGAGGTAATCAAACGGGTCGATTTTCTGATTGGTTTTGGCGAAGCCGGGCCCATGTTTGTAGAGCTGGTGCAGGAGCAGGCCCGTTTTACGACTCAACCGGCGCCCAATTGTGCCACAGTTTCCCGGTTGGAGCAGGCGGTTGCCCTGGCGTTTCAGGCTGCGCCGCGCGTGGACCTGAGCTTGGCGGAAGATGCACAATCTGCCAAAGAGACGGTGGTGCTGCTTTCACCCGGCGGCACCAGCTACGATGCGTATCGCGATTTTGAGGAGCGCGGCGAACATTTTCGCCAATTGGTACAGCAGATGTTGGAAAGGGCCACCCCCTTTCCCATTGCGGCGGTTAAATAAAAACCTATCCGTAAATTGCGGGGACAGGTTGATTTGTTGCAAGTTGAGCACGTCGTTCGTTGCCGATTGTGTCGGGAATCAGTTCAATGATCAATGCTATGGCATCACAAACGAGTACGCGCAAAGTAAATAGTACATCCGGCAGCTACGATTGGGGGTTGATGACCATTGTGGTGAGCCTGCTGGCCATGGGCTTGGTCATGGTCTTTAGCTCCAGCTATGGCCCCTCCATCCGCAATTTTGAATCGCCATTTTACTATTTTACGCGTCAGGGAATGTGGGCCTTTTTGGGATTATGCGCTTTGTTTGTGGCGGCGCGCATCCGTTATACTGTGTGGGAACGCTGGAGCATTGGTCTGATGGCGGTGGCGCTGTTGGGGTTGCTGCTTTTGATCCCCTTTGGTGTGGAAAAGTTTGGGGCTTCGCGCACCTTTTTTGGCGGCAGCGTACAGCCCAGCGAGCCAGCCAAGATCATTGTGATCATCTACATCAGTTCGTGGTTGGCCAGCAAAGGCGCACGCATCAAAGATGTGCGCGTGGGGTTGATTCCATTTAGCGTGCTGCTGGGTTTTATTACGGTGCTGATTGTGTTTCAGCCGGACATTAGCACGGCGGTGCTGGTGGTGGCCACGGCGCTGATCATGTTCTTTATTGCCGGCGCCGACCTGAAGCAGCTAATTTTTATCGGCATTGGCACGGCTCTTACCTTCTGGCTTATTATTACCAACAGCACGTATGCCGGTGACCGTGTGCAGAAATATTGGGACGCCATTGCCAATCCGCTGACCAGCGCCGACTGGCAGGTGCGCACATCTTCCCTAGCCATTCAAGATGGAGGCATTTTGGGCGTGGGGATTGCCGCCAGCAAACAGAACGTGCCGCTGGCTTGGAGCGACAGCATCTTTGCCATTATTGGCGCCGAAACGGGGCTGGTGGGCGCGCTGTTGGTCATCATGCTCTTTGCCCTGTTGGCCTATCGCGGATTGCGCACCGCGCTGCGTGCGCCCGACAACTTTGGCATGTTGCTGGCCACCGGCATTACGTCGATGCTTGTTTTGCAGGCGCTGCTCAACATGGCCGTGGCCGTAGGCGCCGCACCCATTACGGGGGTCACACTGCCTTTTGTCTCCTATGGCGGCAGCTCACTGGTGACGGCGCTGGCGGCGGTGGGCGTGCTGCTGAGCATTAGCCGCTACAGCAGCGAAGTAGCGAGCAATACATCTGAATTGGGAAAGTTAGCCTATGCGCGTTTTGATTTCGGGTGGGGGAACCGGCGGTCACGTGTATCCCGCACTAGCCGTAGCCGATCATCTACGAGCCGCAAATCGACCAGCAGTCGCCGCTCAACGCCAGCCAGTCGGAGTACAACCAGCCGTAGCCGCTCTGGCTCAACGCGCACAGCCAGCCGCGGTCGTACATCCCGCAGCTGAGGCGGTAGAAGTTGGGACAGTAGAAGTTGAAGTGGCGAGCGCCAATGATCTGCTCTGGATTGGCAGCAAAGGCGGCATGGAGCAAGCGCTGGTGGAGCGGGCCCACATTGCCTATCGCGGCATCGACACCGGCAAGATCAACGGGCTGCGTCCCTGGCAAGCCGTGCGCAACATTGGTCGCATGGCGCGCGGCGTGATGCAAGCGGTCAAGCTGATTGATGCCTTTCGGCCACATGTTTGTCTGGTGACGGGGGGCTATGTGTGTACACCGGTGGTGGCGGCCTGCCGCTGGCGAGGCATACCGGTCATGATCTATCTGCCCGATATGGCGCCGGGGTGGGCCATCCGCACGTTGAGCTACTTGGCCCAGCGCGTGGCCATTACGCTACCGGGCGCGGCGGAACACTTTGGCGGGCTCTATCCGCAGGGCAAAGCCGTGGTTACCGGATATCCGGTGCGGGCGGAATTGGTGACGGCGGCCCAAGATCGTCACCAGGCCCGGCGACATCTGGCGCAGGCGCTGGAATGTCCATTGGATGGCAATCTGCCGTTATTGCTGGTGTGGGGCGGCAGCCAGGGCGCCCGCTCGATTAATCAGGCCACCTGGGCCGCGCTGGCGGATTTAACACAGCATGCTCAGATATTGCATGCCGTGGGGGAGCGCGACTGGCCGCTATATGCAGATGAGTTCAAGCCGCATGTAGACGAATTGCCGCCGGCTTTGCGAGCCAACTATTGTCCCTTGCCCTATCTGCATGAGGAGATGACGCTGGCGCTGGCCGCCGCCGACCTCACCGTGGCGCGGGCGGGCGCCAGCACGCTGGGTGAATTCCCAGTGGCCAAGCTGCCCTCGATTTTGGCGCCGCTGCCCTTTGCCGGCGTCAACCAGATGCGCAATGCAGCCGAGTTGGTTGACCGTGGCGCGGCAGTTGTGTTGGCCGATGAACAATTAAAAGATAAACTGACCGAGACTGTGTTGATGCTGTTGACCGATGAGCCCAAGCGGCTGCACATGGAGGAGGTTCTGGCGCAGATGGCGCAGTCTGAGGCCGCCGCCAATATTGCACACGAATTGGAGAAGCTGGTCGGCTAATCAGCCGGTCAGCTTGTCAGCCAGTCAGCCAATAGCTGAACTGCTGACCGCTGACTGCTATAAAAGGTGTACCCATGAATGAACAAATCCAACTCTTTGTAGCCTTTTTGATTTATATATCGATATTTGGTTGGATTGGGAGTCAGTTGAGCGCGCGGCGGATGCAGTGGCTGTTTGCCGTTACGGTCGTTTCGTATCTGTTCGTCTTTTTCGCCGGCAGCGCCACGATTATTCGGATGCTCAATCTGGCCAGCAAGGCGTTGACTTTTGTACGGGCGGGGGGCTTGGGGGCCAATCCAGATGCGGCCATGTCCCAAATCGGCAATGCTCCACAGATTATTACGGCAGAGGGAACATACATCTTTCTGTGGTTGATCTGGGTGGTCGGCCTGATTATTGCCTTTAATGTTATTACCAAGCGCGTGGAAAAGGGACCATCCGACGCCTACGCAATTATGTGGGGCATGGCTGGCGGCATTTTGCTGCTCTGGTGTCTCTTGCCCATGATGCTCAACGTGATTGCACCCAACGTGCTCTTTGTGCCAGAGACGCCTACGCGCCCGGTGCTGCGCGATCAGCTGCTGACGGCCTGGAATGCAAGCAAGATCACGTGGAATGCATTGGGCGCCTATATCGACCGTCTGGCCCTCGACGCCAATCTTGGCATCGACTTTGGCCAAGTCTGGCGGGCGACCCTGCTGGCGGGTTTTGTCTATATTGTATACACTATTTTCAAAAGCCGCGAGCAAAAAGAGACCAATATTCCTTACAGCAGTTTTGCTCGCTTTTTGGCCATTATATTTATGGTCTATCTGGCCATTCAGATCTATCTTGGAACGGGCGGCATAAAGATTTGGTAATCGAGATACATCATGGGGCCTATTGAAACAGTTTTTATCGGTATAGGGGTGGTCTTGGCCATTATTGGCGTCACGCGGGGGCACGTCAAAGAAATTGGTGTGATGATTATTCTCTTCACGCTGATCTTTTTGCTGCTCTTTTTAGAAGCTCGCATTATGCGCGTGTTCACCATTATCTTTGGCCCCATGTCTACCGTCAACCGGCTGGATCCTAATAACTTGCTCTATTTTGTGTTGTTTTCGGGCGTTTATTTATCTATGGTCTATGCCAGCTATAGCGGCCGCGTGCTCGATCTAAAAGCTAATCAAGTAGCCGGCACGCAGGGCGCGTTTTACGATCTGCTGCTGGGCATTACCAATGCCTATCTGATTTCGGGCATGGTCTGGTACTATCTGGACAAATTCCAATACCCATTGCCTTCCATCCAACTGCCGCTGACGGCAACGGCGCAGGCACTCATTCCATTTTTGCCTGGCAATCTTTTTCCATCACCCTTTTTCTGGATTGTGCCGGTGGCAATTATGCTGCTGCTCAAAGTAATAGGATAAGTACCCATGACAACCAACTGGCGCACCAAGCTTGCACATCCCGGCCCCGATTTGCACGTTCATCTATTGGGGATTGGCGGCGCTGGCCTTGGTCCCATTGCGCACATGCTTTTGGAAATGGGCGTGCGCATCAGCGGCAGCGACCGCCAGCGCAGCGCCAATACGGATCGGCTGGCGCAGGCCGGCGCCCAGGTGTACATTGGCCAGGTTGCCGCCAATTTGACCGAGCTGACGCCTGCTCAGCGGCCCGACGTCGTGCTGATCAGCAGCGCCGTGGCTGCCGACAATCCAGAGCGGCAGGCCGCCACCGCATTGGGCCTGCCCGTCGTCAAGCGCAACGATTTTCTAAGTACGCTGCTGGCCCGGCGCAAAGTGATTGCCATTGCCGGCGCCCACGGCAAAAGCACCACCACGGCCATGATTGTCAAAGTCCTGCGCGAAGGGGGCATTGATGCCGGCTATATTATTGGCGCCAATCTGCCCGGCTATGGCAACGCGGCCGCCGGCCGCGATGACTATTTTGTCATCGAAGCGGATGAATATGACTATATGTTTCTGGGGCTCAAGCCGGCGCTGGCCGTCATCACCAGCGTGGAGTGGGATCACCCTGATTGTTACCCCACGCCGGAGAGTTTTCACCAAGCTTTTGCCCAATTTGTGGCGCTGGTGCAGCCAGATGGATTGGTGGTCTCTTGTGCCGACGATGCCGGGGCCGAAGCATTGCGCCGAGGCTGGACCGCGCAACGCCCCACGTGGCTTACCTACGGCCTGGATGAGTTGGCTCACCTGCGCGCCGATGATCCGCAGGCCGAGGCGGGCAGTGGTTATGGCGCCGAGCTGCAACTATACAATGCCCCCATGGGCGAGCTAAAGCTGCGGGCGCCGGGGCTGCACAATATGCGCAACGCGCTGGCCGCAGTGGCCGCTGGCTGCTGGTGTGGCGTACCGGTGACCGAATCGAGCCGCATTTTGGCTGAATTTGGCGGCGTGTCGCGGCGTTTTGAGATCAAGGGAGAAGTCAATGGAGTGGTGATCATCGATGACTACGCCCATAATCCCACCAAGATCCGGGCCGCTTTGGCGGCGGCGCGCGCCTATTATGCCGAAAGACGCATTTGGGCCGTGGTGCAGCCGCACACCTTTAGCCGCACCAAAGAGCTATTGCCCCAGCTGGTGCAGAGTTTTGGCGATGCGGACAACGTGCTGGTGACCGATATTTTTGCGGCCCGCGAACGCGATACCGGCTTAATCAACTCGGCCCAGGTGGTGGCGGCCAGTCCGCATCCGGCCATTCAGCACACGCCCCAATTGCGCGATGCAGTCGAACGGCTGGCGCATGACGTGCGACCCGGTGATGTGGTCATTACGCTGGGCGCCGGTGACAGCTACAAAATTGGCGAAATGTTGATGCAAGAATTGCGGGTGAGCGCATGATCGCAGCGGCGGACCCGGTCGTACAGGAAAGTGCGCTAGCGCTGGACGCCCCGGCCAAATTCGGCGTGCAGATCGAGCGGGCCGTTCCGCTGGCGGCCATGACGACCATGCGGGTGGGCGGCGCGGCCGACTACTTTGCCACCGTCACGCAGACGCATCACCTGTTGAAGCTGGTGCGCTGGGCGCGGGCGGTTGATTTGCCCTATTTGATTTTGGGCGGCGGCAGCAACATTCTGATCAGCGATCGCGGCGTGCGCGGGCTGGTGATCCACAATCGTTGCCGCCATGTGCGCATTGATGCGCCGCCTTGCTGCAACGTGGTGCATGACGACGGCATGTATTTGATGGCCGAAAGCGGTGCGGCCATGGCCGGGGCGGCGCGTACCAGCGTGCGCGCCGGACTGACCGGGCTGGAATGGGCGGTCAGCGTGCCGGGTACGGTGGGGGGCGCCGTGGTGGGCAATGCCGGCGCCCACGGTGGCGAGGTAAAAGATTGTCTACATACGGCGCTGCTGGTGGATGCCGCCGGCGAGGTGCAAGAATACACCAATGCGGATTTCGCCTATGCCTATCGCACCAGCAGCTTGAAGCAGAACCGGCATCAAGAAAATGGGCTGCCGCAGCCGCTGCGGGCCGGTTTTGGCCCCGTGTTGCTCAGCGCCAATTTCCGGCTGTTGCCTGCCAATGTGGATGAGGTGACAGCACGCGCCGATGGCTTTTTGGGCCACCGCCGCCGCACGCAGCCCGTGGAAGCGAGCCTGGGCAGCACCTTTGTCAATCCGCCCGGCGATTATGCCGGTCGCCTGATTGAAGCGGCAGGCCTGAAAGGCGCATGCGTTGGCGGCGCCGTGGTCAGCGAACTGCACGCCAACTTTATCACCAATCCGGGCGGCGTCGGCCACGCCACGGCCCAGGATGTGATTGACCTGATACAGATGATTCGCACGACGGTTTTAACAGATTTTGGCGTTTCTCTGGACGTAGAGGTCCAGCTCGTCGGGGAATGGTAAGCGTTACGGCCATAAAGCGAAGGCCACTTCGAGTGCGAGGCACGCTCCGCTCACTTGGTGGCAGAATGGCAAGCGTGGCCTACAAGTTCTTACATAAGATTTAATGTAACTATTCAGCCGTTGCTTGAATAGTGACGATTTAATTTTTGACAGGAAAAGATATGCCCAATTCTAAACCCATCCGCGTTGGCGTGCTTTTTGGCGGACGCAGCGGTGAACATGAGGTCTCGCTGGCCAGCGCCCGCAACGTCATGGAGGCGCTGGAGAAGGCCGGTTATGCCGTGGCGCCCATTGGCATTACGCGGGCCGGTCAATGGCTTACCAGCAGCGATCCCATGCAGCAGCTCACGGCGCGCGTGGCCGGTCATCTGCCCGAACAAAGCAACGCATCTGCTTCTAATGGACAGTACGGCCATGACGCCGAGTTGGCAAGCTCGGCCAGCAGTTGGGGATTGCTGCCGCAGGCCGATGCGCAGAACGGGGTGGATAAGATTGACGTGATCTTCCCTGTGCTGCATGGCCCGTATGGGGAAGATGGTACGGTGCAGGGCATGTTGCAGATGGCCAATCTGCCCTATGTGGGTTGTGGCGTGCTGGCCAGCGCCGTGGCCATGGATAAGGCCGTGGCCAAAAAGCTGTTTGCCATGGAAGGTCTGCGACAAGTTGAGTATCGAGTGATTACGCGGGCGGCGTGGCGCAACGAGCCAGCCAGCCTGGTTGATGCGCTGGTGCAGGAGCTGACCTTTCCGCTCTTTGTCAAGCCGGCTAATCTGGGCAGCAGCGTGGGTGTCTCCAAAGCGCGCACGCCGGAAGAGCTATCCGCTGCCATTGAGCTGGCCTGCCGCTATGACCGCAAGATCATTGTGGAAAAAGCAGTTCCCAAGGCGCGCGAAATTGAGGTCAGCGTGCTGGGCAACTGTCATTCCGCCAACCGTGAACCCAATGTGAGCATTCCGGGCGAGATTTTGCCGAGCCGTGAGTTTTATGATTACACGGCCAAATATGAGGATGAGAGCAGCCAATTGCTCATCCCGGCCCGACTGGACGAAGCACAAGTCGCCGAGGTGCAGGAGATGGCGCGGCGGGCCTTTTATGCCGTGGATGGCGCCGGCCTGGCGCGCGTCGATTTTCTGCTGGATGGTGAGAGCCAGACGCTCTATCTGAATGAGATCAACACCATGCCGGGCTTTACGCAGATTAGCATGTACCCCAAACTATGGGAGGCCAGCGGCATTTCGTATCCAGAGCTGGTCGATTGCCTGGTGCAGCTGGCGTTGGAGCTGCATGAAGACCGGCAGCACAACAGCGTAGAAAAGCAATAGTTGGGGCATTGCATACAAGACACGCTAGCGCTACGAAAATTCTGTTTTATAGACGAGAGTAAGAACGACAACCGTGGCAGTCTGGGATAAGGTATTTGGCAGCACAAAAAAGAGACCGTCTGGCAGCCGTGCGCAGCGCAAATATGCGGCGGCGACTGCCACGCCTGTGGCTTCGCGGGGCCGGCAGCGGCGCAAGGTGGTGCAGCGCCAGCGCATTCTGAGCGCGGTAGCCGCACGCTGGCAGCGCACACGGCGCGCCATACATATTCCCAATCCGCTGGCCAATGCGCCGGCATGGTTGGTGGGCTCCGGTTGGCGCGTGCAAAAGCTGGTGAGCTTGCTGTTGCTGCTGTTGTCTGGCGCCGCGATTGGCTGGATTCATCAGGACGCCCGCTTTTTTGTCTACCCAGAAGATGTGCACTTTGTCAACCTGCACTATCTGACCGCCGATGAACTGTATCCATTGACGCAAGTGGAAACCTGGAACAGTTTCTGGTTGCGTCCAGACGAGGTACAGCAGCGGCTGTTGGCCAACCCGTTTGTAGGGAGTGTCCGCGTGGAGGTTTTTTTCCCGGCCACGGTGCGCATTTGGGTGGAGGAGAAAGAACCCATTGCGCTGTGGATGACCAATGGGGCTACGTATTGGCTGCTGCCCGATGGCACAGCCACCGACGTGCGTGACCCCAGCCGGACCGATCTCTTTCAACTTTTTGATGGGGCAAAGGAGGCTCAAGCAGTTCGATACGATCATAAGCTTGCCGTGGATCCAAACATTCTCGCCAGCGCACAAAAATTGCTGACACAATTTCCTGCACTGAATCAAATGCGCTACAACAAGGGCGTGGGGCTCAATTTTGCCCTGCCCAACGGCCAAACTTGGATCTATTGGGGAGATGGAAACCAGATGGACAAGAAGCTGTCCAAACTGGCCGCCGCACTGGAAATTACCACCCGCCAAGGCGCGTCGGCTCAGCTTATTGATCTGCGGTTTCCCGATCAAGCCTATTATCGCTAACACACAAGCTGTTGCGGTTGTTGACGGGTGGTTGTAGTTATCCCCCTCGTATAATTGGGGAATACAAACTCCTGTTTTGGCACGGCGCAAAGTATGGCAGTATAAAGTTGGAGCAAGGTCTATTTAGAGATATGATAGCCGGGATCACTGCATAACAGATCCCGCAGAAAAACAGAGAGACGCTCGTTGTTATACCAGCTGCGGTTGTAAACGCTCTGAATAATTGACAATTCTACGCTGAGTAAGGGTTCATTATTTAGAGCGCTTACAGAGCCAGGGCATTATGTGGTTGAACACGACGGCAAAGGGGATGATGAGCGGGAAGGCGAACGAGGTGTTGTATGCAGGAAATTGTTTCAGCAATTGATGTTGGTACCACCAAAGTGTGTGCGCTAATGGCGGCGGTGACGCATGATAGTTTGGGCGGCATGGCTTTGCAATTGCTGGGCGCGGGAGAGGCCTCTAGCCGCGGCATCCGGCGCGGCGTGGTGATGAATGTGACCGAGGCGACCGATGCCATTGCCGCCGCTGTCGAAGCGTGCGAGCACGATGCCGGCCAGCCCATGTCCAGTGCCTATGTGGGCATTGCCGGCAGCCACATTAGCGCCCTGACCAGCCAAGGCATGAGCCCCATTGGCTCCGGTTCCATTGGCAATATGGAAATGCACCGGGCGCTGGAAGCCGCCCAGGCCATTGTGTTGCCTCAAAATCAGGATGTGATCCACACCATTGCCCGCTCGTGGACCGTGGACGGGCAAGCGCATATTTTTCAGCCGCTGGGCATGACCGCGCTGCGCTTGGAAGTGGATGCTCACATTGTCACCGGCAGCCGCACGGCCATGAGCAATTTGGTGCAATGTGTCGCCACCAACGGCATTGATGTAGATGAATTGGTGCTGGAGCCGTTGGCCAGCAACAAAGCCGTGTTGACGCCCGATGAGCGCAAAATGGGCGTGGCCGTGGTCGATATTGGCGGCGGCACCACCGATATTGCGGTCTTTATTGATGATGCGCTCTGCTACACGGCCATCTTGGACGTGGGCGGGCATCACCTGACCAATGATGTGGCCATTGGGCTCCATGCGCCTTTTGAAACCGCCGAAGATTTAAAGCGGCGCTTTGGCCACGCCGTGCCGGAACGCGTGGCGGAAGATGAGACCGTTTGGGCCACCGTTTTTGGTGAAAAGTCCGAGCGCAGTTTTAGCCGCCAATTTATCTGTCAGATTCTAGCGGCGCGGTTGGAAGAAATTTGTGAACTGGTTCATGAGAATTTGAAGAAAAGTGGATATCGCAACAAGCTGCCGGCCGGCATTGTGCTTACAGGCGGCTCCAGCTTGCTCCCTGGCATTTCCGAGCTGGGCCGCGATATGTTTACCTTACCGGTGCGGGTGGGCAGCCCATCCAGCCGGTTGCCCATTACGGGGTTGAGCCGTGCACTGCAATCGCCTACGTACGCCACCAGCGTAGGCTTGCTGCTGTGGGGTTTGCATGACGATGGATTTTCGATTCATCGTCGGTTTGAAGTAGAACCAGCTATGGTTCACAGCGGGGAGTGGGTGGGCCAGGCCACGCGCTGGTTTAAAAACCTACTGCCCGGCTAGCGTTCTCTAGCTATCTTTGCACCATCATCATCATTATCTGTATTGAAAGCTGCACTCGATTTGCGAATTAAAATCGGAGCGTAATTGTGCGGGGAGGAGCGGCCCTGCATAGCTCCATTTACGATTTTAGATGTACGATTTACGCGTGACCTCATTGACGGGTAGATTCGTAAATTCAAAATCGTATATCGTACATCCTGTTATCAGAGCACAGTAAAAAGGAGCGTAATATGGCACGGAACACGTCTCAGGCGCAGTACGTCGACAACTTCGCCCAGATCAAAGTGATCGGCGTTGGCGGCGGTGGGCAAAATGCGGTCAACCGCATGATTGAAGAAGGGATTCAAGGTGTTGAATTTATTTCGGTCAACACCGATTCGCAGGCGCTTATGTTGTCCAATGCGCCACAGCGGTTGCGCATTGGCGAAAAGTTGACGCGCGGCCTTGGGTCAGGCGGCAACCCCGAAATTGGACATCGCGCCGCCGAAGAGAGCCGTGATGAGATTGCCCAGCTTTTGGAGGGGGCGGATATGGTCTTTGTGACGGCCGGCATGGGCGGCGGCACCGGTTCGGGTGCCTCTGCGGTGATTGCTTCGGTGGCGCGCAGCATGGGGGCGTTGACCATTGGCGTGGTGACGCGGCCATTTACGTTTGAAGGCACTCAGCGTCGCCGTGTGGCTGAAACTTCCATGGAAGACCTGGTTGATAATGTGGACACGTTGATCGCCATTCCCAACGACCGGTTGCTGCAAATTGTAGACCGCAAGGCGGGCATTAATGAAGCGTTTCGGCTGGCCGACGATGTGTTGCGCCAGGGCATTCAGGGCATCAGCGAGTTGATCACGGTGCCGGGGTTGATCAATCTGGACTTTGCCGACGTGCGTTCGGTGATGATGGAGGGCGGGGCGGCGCTCATGGCCATTGGCCGCGGCAACGGCGAAACCCGCGCCAAAGATGCCGCCGAACAGGCCATTCACAGTGCGCTGCTCGATATTTCCATCGATGGCGCCCGCGCGATTCTGTTCAACATTAAGGGCGGCGCGGATATGAGCCTGCACGAGGTCAACGAGGCAGCGGAAATCGTGCGCGCCAATACCCACCCCGAGGCCAACATTATTTTCGGCGCCGTAATCGATCCCGAACTTAAGGATGAGATGCACCTGACCGTCATTGCCACGGGCTTTGACAAAACCTCCAGCAATAGCGAGCAGAATCTGTTTGGCAGCCGGAGCTTTGAATCATCATCATCACGCCGCGAATCACCGCGCCGCAATCAGCGCGAAACGTATGCGCAGCCAGAAGCACCGCGCTATGAGTCCGAGCGCTACGATTCAGAGCGGGAGGAAACGCCCAGCGTGCAATCACCCAGTCGTGAAGAAGAAGTGCGCCGCCGCAGCGATTCGGTACGCTCTTTTGACCGCGACGATCTGGACATTCCCGCCTTTTTGCGTCGCAACCGCAACAATCGTAAATAGCCGCTGATGCCGCAGTATTAGTCATTTAAAGTTTAGCTGAATGCAAAAAGGTGCGAAATCCGCAAAGATTTCGCACCTTTTTTATGACTTACGCAAAATTTATATGGCTCCCCAAAGACATGACGATTTTGTTACTGAAGTCGTTTGTTGAGCAGCATTGATGGCGGGCTGCTCTGCGCTATACCGGCATTCAGTAATCAGACATTTAAGAGCCTCAAATCTTTAATATTAAAAAAAAGTGGTTATTGTATTTTATCCTGTTTTTCAGGCTGTAGAACACACGTTTTGATTTGCACCCCCTCTAAATGTATGATATACTCCACGTCCAATAACGCCTATATGTTGTATTTTTAAAATGTTTATGCACAAGATGTAGGCGTATGCAACCTTTGTGGGTTGTCTTTATTCGTTGCAAAAATGTCTTTATTTGAGACATGAAATTGTATTAAATGTGGCTTATGCTGGGCCAATGGATGGTCAAAAGCAGTCAGCCGTGCCGACCTAATAAATCTCATGCCAGGCTTGTATAAGTCTTGTAAAATTAAATTCTATAGTAGCTGGCTAGCTACATTCTATAAACAATATATCCTATAAATAATATTATGAAATTGAGCACGCTCAATTTCATATAAACACCCACTACATCGCACCCAGATTGGTTTTCTAGCTTCACATGTTCATATGCGGCGCGGCAACGTTGCCACACGAATGCAGAGCCTTGGTTTCTGTCGGTTTTTCGCGGCCATTTTTTGCAATAGCCAATGCATCTGCGCGTGTTCTTCTGTAGACTGAGTCGCTTAAAAAACAGCACTTTTGCGTTGCATGCATCCAACGGGGGATGAATTTGATCAAGCCTTTGGTATGAGCAAAAGTTCCCAAAATAAGATATAGCGCAGAAATAAAATATAGCGCAGAAAAAAGGTAGAGCAAACGTTATGAACTGTCCACACTGCGGCCACGAGCGCCACAAAGTTATAGACACCCGCGATACGGGAGATGAGATTCGGCGGCGGCGGCAGTGTAATGAGTGCGGGCAGCGCTTTACCACCTATGAGCATGTGGCGGCCAGTCTGCTGGTCGTCAAAAGCGACGGGCGGCGCGAACCGTTTGACCGGCAAAAGCTGCTTTCCGGCATTCGGATTGCGGCGGTCAAGCGGCCCATTAGCAGCCAGACGATCGAAAATATTGTGGCCCACATTGAAGAAGCCGTTCACAAATTGGGGCGTGCAGAAATTAGCAGCAAAATGGTGGGCACGCTGGTGCTGGATCACCTGGCCGACTTGGACCAGGTGGCCTACATCCGCTTTGCCAGCGTCTACCTGGACATGAACGATCTGGCCGAACTACGGGCCGAGATCGACCGATTGATGGGGCGGTAATTTTTCCAAACTACATTGCAAACCTTCATTGCGGCGGGCATACAATGATGATGTCCGCTGTTTTTTGTGATGCTTTATATAATCAGTACACCGCAACAGTGTTGGCAATATAGGCGCCGGTCCCAATAGGTGAATTCGGCTCCTTTATATATTTGCCGTTGTGATCTACTGATAATGGGCTCATCTATGCACAGGGCGCAAATTTCTGATTTTTGAGAAGGGAATTGCGGGTTTGCGTACCGGCTGCTGGAGAGCGATCTAATCAGCTATTTTGGAAAGGGGATAATTACTAATGTTAAAGGAAGAGACACGCTCTACAAATCCTGAAAAAATTGCAGGAGCGGAGCCCGTCTACACCGTCATTGAAAACATTAAAGGGCAGCGCGAGAAAATTACCGCGCCAGCCTATGTGGATGATGCCACCATTAATGTGACGGAGAATAGCTACAAAGTGCTGGAGCGTCGCTATCTGCGCAAGGACCTGGACGGCTCGCTGCTGGAGACGCCAGCGGGCATGTTCTATCGCGTGGCTCAACACATTGCCCAGGCGGAAACTGAATACGGCGGCGACGCAGCCGCTTTGAGCAAAACATTTTACGATCTGCTGACCGAACGGCGCTTTTTTCCCAACAGCCCCACTTTTACCGGCGCAGGCACACCGCTGGGACAGCTGGCCGCCTGCTTTGTGCTGCCCATTGCCGACGACATGGGCAAGCAGAGCGACGGCATCTTTAGCACGCTGCGCGTGGCCGCGCTTATCCAGCAGACCGGCGGCGGCAACGGCTTTTCGTTTAGTCGGCTGCGCCCCCGAGGCGACATTGTACACGCCTCCTCGGGCAAGGCTACGGGGCCGGTTGGCTTTCTGCGGGTCTACGATCAGGCCTTTGGCGAAGTGGCCCAAGGCGGCACGCGGCGTGGCGCCAACATGGCCGTGCTGCGCGTGGATCACCCCGATATTGAAGACTTTATCACCTGCAAGGCCGAAGAGGGCAAGGTGGCCAACTTCAACATTTCGGTGGCGCTGACCGATGAATTTATGCAGGCGGTTCAGAATGACGAGTCGTTTGAACTGCGCAACCCGCGCGATGGCAAAGTCTGGAAAACCGTACAGGCGCGCGACCTATTCAAGAAGATCGTCCAATATGCGCACCACAATGGCGAACCGGGCGCACTCTTTATTGACGCCGCCAACCGCAGCAACCCAGTGCCCCATTTGTATGATTTAGAAGCCACGAATCCATGTGGTGAACAATGGCTTGGTCCGTATGAGAATTGCTGTTTGGGGTCGGTCAACTTGACCATGCACGTGACGCACGACGCTGACGGCAACGCACAGGTGGATTGGGATCTGCTGCGCCGCAGCGTCTATGAGAGCACGCAATTCTTGGACAATGTGGTGACGGTCAACCGCTACGTGCCGGTGGTGCCGGAAGTGGCGGAGGCCGCCTTCCGCGCCCGACGCATTGGGCTGGGCATTATGGGCCTGGGCGACATGATGTATAAGCTGGGCATTCGCTATGGTAGCGAGGAAGGGCAGGAATTTGCCGGCCAGGTTATGGAGTTTGTGCGTTTCTATTGCATGCAAAAGAGCATTGAGCTGGCCGAGGCGCGTGGTGCATTTCGGGCTTTTGCGGGCAGCATCTACGATGACGCCCAGCCCGGCGGCATGACGTGGCAGCCGCCGCAACCGCTGGCGCCCTTTACACACGATTGGCAGCGGCCAGCGCTAGACTGGAGCGAAATCGTTACCGGCATTAAGATGCACGGCATCCGCAACGCCGCCCAGACCACAGTGGCGCCCACCGGCACCATTGCCACCGTCTGCGGCTGTGAAGGCTATGGCTGTGAGCCGGTCTTTGCCCTGGGCTACATTCGGCACTTTAAAGATGGCGACAAAGATGTGGAGCTGCCCTACACCAGCCCGCTCTTTGAGCAAGCGCTGGATCAAGCCGGTTTGAGCGAGGCTCAGAAGCAGCAGATTAAGCAGCACACGGCGCTGCACGGCAACTGCCAGGATATTGAGGGCTTGCCCGAGCATCTGCGCCATACCTTTGTGGTGAGCAACGACATTACCGCCGCCGAACATGTGCGCATGCAGGCGGCCATTCAGTCGTTTGTGGATAATAGCATTTCCAAGACCTGCAACTTTCCCGAAGGCGCCACCGAGCAGGATGTGGCCGATGCCTATATGCAGGCGTGGGAATTGGGCTGTAAGGGACTCACCGTTTATGTAACGGGCAGTCGTCAGCAGGTGGTGTTGGAAACCAAAGCCACCAGGCAGAAAAAGGAAGGTGACGATCAGCCCCAAAGTGCAGAGCCGCAAAATGGGCCAGTCAGCGGCAACGGCTATTTGAACGGCAACGGCGCCAATGGCTACCACAACGGCAGTAATGGCCATGCACCTGAGTATACAACCTCTATGGCCACAAAGCGCCCGCGTCCGCATACGCTGCACGGCAGCACCTATCGCAAGCAGACGCCGCTGGGCTACGCCTATGTGACCGTTAACAACGATGAGCAGGGGCAACCGTTTGAGGTTTTCCTCAACGTAGGCAAGGCGGGCAGCGATGTGTCGGCGGTCAGCGAGTCGATTGGGCGGCTGATCAGCCTGGTGTTGCGCATGCCGGGAACGCTGGCTCCGGCGGAACGGTTGCGCTGGATTATTGACGAACTGGCCATTATTGGCGGCGGGCGTCCGCTGGGCTTTGGCAGCAACCGCGTGCGCAGTCTGCCCGATGGCGTGGCCCAAGTGTTGTCCGAGCATCTCAGTCAGCTTAGCTCGTCTGAAGCCATCACCGTGGCCGAGCAGCTTTCACTGCCCATGGAGCAGCGCCCCATTGGCGACATCTGCCCCGACTGTGGCGAAGCGGCCTTCTTAAACATTGAGGGCTGCCGCAAGTGTCACGCTTGCGGGTATAGCGAATGTTAAGAGCGCAATGAATACAAAAAGCGACGGGGCCGCGGCCCCGTCGCTTTTTGTATTCATTTGATCTCTTCATCAATCAGTTTATCCACACCGGGGAAGGCGAAGAAGGCCAGCCCCCAGGCCGCTAGCAGCCCAGTGAGTAGGCGCATCCACCAGTTGAATGTGCCCAGTTGGTCGCCTGCATAAAAGCTGGGCCAGCGGTTGCCGGTCAGCGCCGCCAGCCAGCCATTGGTGTCGCGAAAGCCAACGCCAGAGAGACCGTAAAGCGCGTCGTTGATCAAGTGGCTAAAGCCATCCACCGCCAGGGGCAGCAGCATGAGCAGCAGCAGTTGCCACGCGAGGGGGCGCCGGTTGCGCCGCCAGGCGTATAGCAGACCAAAGACGGGCGTCATGGTGTAGAAGCTCAACATGCGGTCGCTCCACGCCACTTTCCAACCCATTTGCGAGTTGCCATAAAAAAAGCGCAGTCGCCACAGATCCATGTCGGGATACACCCGGCTAATTTCGGCCAATGTGTAGGTGAGCTTGTCTCCAAAGAGAAACCAACTGCGTTGGGGCAGTTGATGGCAAAAGGGGATGTAAAAGGTGTAGATGGCTTGGCCCAACGCCTTATGTCCGGCGGCCATGGCCGCGGGTGCTAGAAATGGTCCCAAAGTAAAGAGCAGCATAAAGGTAAGCACGACGGCCAGCCAGTGATGCAAGAACCAGGTGACGGCGTAGTCGATCCATGGGACCAGTTGAGAAGAGGATGCATTTTTCATAAATGAGTAACATGCTTCAGCAGATCGCAACGGGCAGGGACGGAATAGGATGTTCCCATAAATTTCGCGTATTACTCGAGAACGCAAAGCGCCATTTTCGTATGAAGCACAGTATAATAGTGTTGCGATGTGCCGATATTGTAAAGCGGCAGAAACTGTATCGTATGTTTTGCTCAATGTCAAGTTAATTAGTTAAACGGCTGCTGTGAGTGTTTGCGTTATTCCTGGATTTTGATTACACTGAGGTCGTTATATCCTGTCAATTGAATCCCCTTTTTCTAATTATGGTTTTACGAAATCCATAATCACATCTATAGTAAGCGCTGTACGAAACGATGAATTTTCCAACACCCTAGCAGAATCGCAAAACGCATGGTTTCGTCACAACCGCCATATAATTATTATTTTACCAACTAGTGTTCGTTCCCAATTAACGATTTGTGTTTGGCCTGTCTCGGCGCGTTGAGATAAGCGTCAGTGCGCATAAGCTTAGCACGAATCACATATCAAATGTTAAGGAGAGAACCGCAGCCTATGAATCGTTCCAATTTACACACAAAGTGGAGCCTCGTGGCGCTATTGCTGGTCTTTTCGCTGTTGCTGGCGGCTTGTCCGGCGCCAGCCGCCGTGGGCCCAGCTACTGACGACACCACAGCATCCACCGAAAGCAGCGATAGCAGCGATAGCAGTGCCGATGAATCTGCCGCGCCAGCTGACGCCATGACCACGATCTTTGGTGAAACGCTCCCCGAAGATGCCGCCCCCTATGACGAGCAGGTCTATCGCACGGCTTGCAGCACCACGGCTAACCAGACCACCTTTGACTTCCAGGTCTCGGTCTATAGCCGCTATTGCCTGGGCGATGTCTTCAATGATCCGTTGATTGAGCTGGACAAAGATTTCAACGTAGTGCCTGCTGCCGCAGAGAGTTGGGAAGTCGGCGATGATGGGCTGACTTGGAGCTTCCATCTGCGCCCTGACCAGGTTTGGTCTGACGGCACGCCGCTGACGGCCAATGACTATGTGGCCACCTTCCAATACCTGGCCGATCCGGAACACGCCTGGGACTTTGCTTGGTTCTATAACGGCGTAATCCAAAACTGGGAAGAGGTGATTGCCGGTGAGCTGCCCAAGGAAGAATTGGGTGTAGCGGCTCCTGATGATCTAACTTTCCAAATTGTAACGCAGCAGCCGTTTCCGCCGCTGCCGGGTATGATGAAGTTTGGTTGGACATTGCAGAAGAAGGCCTTGGAAGAGCACGGCCCTTATTACAACAGCGACCCGGCCACCAGCGTTTCTTCTGGTCCCTATATGTTGGATACCTTCGAACCCGGCAAACTGATCACCGTGGTAGCCAATCCCTCCTACAAAGGCTATCGCCCGCCCCGCATCCAGCGCATGGAAGCCATTTACATGGACCCCGGCACCGAATTCTCCGCCTTCCAAAAAGGGGAAATCGACGCCGTTGGTTATGAATCGCTCAGCCCGGCCGACCTGGAATTGGTGCTGAACGACCCCGTGTTGAAGGAAAACTATCTACGCCACTTTGGCGACTTCCGCACCGACTATTTGCTCTTCGATACCTTTAACCCACCCTTTGACAATTTGGATGTGCGCAAAGCCTTTGCCCACGCCGTGGATCGCGAAGCCATTGTGACGAATGTGTATGGTGAAGTCAAGGCCATGCCGGCCTATGCCATGTTGATGCCGGGCTTCCCATCTTCCTCTACCAAGGGCGAATTGAATGAGTATCAGGCGTACGATTGTGATCTGGCTAAAGAGCACCTGGCCACGGCGGGTTATCCCGATGGCGAGGGCTTTCCGAAGCTAGAAATGTGGCTGCGTGATGAAGCGCCGGCGCTGCAGGCCGTCTTCCAGGCTGTGGCGGCTTCCATTTCACAGTGTCTCAATGTGGAAATTGAAGTGTCGAATAAGGATCGCAAAGTTTATACCGACGCCATGAATGCCAAACCCACCGGTTTGCAATTTGGCGCTGTCTCCTACGGCATGGACTATCTGGATCCGACCAACATGCTGGGCATTTGGGTCTTTGGCGGCCGGCACTCGTGGAAGAACGACGAGTTCGACCAGCTGATCAACGAAGCCACCCCGCTGGTGGGCGATCCCGAAAAGCGCGATCAGCTCTTCCGCGACGCCGAACGCATTCTGGTTGATGACGTGGGCGGTATTTTCATTGACCATCGCTGGCAAGGTACGCTCTTCCAGCCTTGGGTCCAGGGTGACTGTATCCGTGAAGCCGATGCCATTGGCATTATGGGTGAGCACTGGGGCAATGACTCCTGTGTCAGCAACAAGTATATTGAGAAACATTAAGTGTCTGTCCGTAAATTCTCTGTGCTAAACCGAACTGTCAGAGACAGTGTAGGATTCACAACCGAATTTATGGACAGGTTTTAAGTGAATCACGTGATTTGGTAAGGAGGTGATTGGTTGATTGGAATTGCAATGCAATAACCCCAATCAACCAATCACCAAAACTGAGGAGCTCAATGGGTCGTTATATTGTCGGTCGTTTGGCCTCACTGGTTTTTGTGGTGATTGCCGCCTCAATGATCACGTTCACCATTATGCACGCGGTGCCGGGTGGACCATTTGATGAAGAGAAGCAACCACTGCCACCGGCGGCCAAAGCCAATATGATGCGCAAATATGGGTTGGATAAACCCATGTGGCAGCAGTATGTCAATTATATTACGCATGCGGCGCGGCTCGATTTTGGGATTTCCTACCAGCAGCCCACCACGACGGTGACCAAGTTGCTGGCAGAGCGTTGGCCCACGACCATGCAGGTTGGTATCTTGACGATTCTCTTTGCCTTTGGCATAGGCATAACGTTGGGGGTGTTGGCGGCCTATCATCAAAACTCGTGGCTCGATAATGCGCTCACCTTTTTTGCTATGTTGGGGATTACGCTGCCGAACTTTGTATTGGCCTTTTTGCTTATTTTGTTCTTTTCGGTGCGGCTGGATTGGTTGCCCATGCGCGGCTGGGGCGACTCGGGTTGCCTGATCAACATCCCCGGCCAGCGGGAAGGGTTTATGTGTGCCGATTGGGTAATGCCGGTCTTTGCATACGCGCTGGGGCCAATGGCTATCATTGCCCGCTTTACCCGGGCCAGCGTCGTAGACGCCATCCGCTCGGACTTTGTGCGCACGGCCTATGCCAAGGGATTGGGGAATCGCGTCATTTTGTCCCGCCACGTTTTGAAGAATGCACTTATTCCTATTATTACCGTGGCCGGTCCCATGATTCCAGATCTGCTAACGGGTAGCATCTTTATTGAATCAACCTTTGCCATCAACGGCATCGGCAAATTTTTTGTAACCAGCGCCTTTAACCGTGATTATCCCATGATTATGGCTATTGCATTTTTGATCTCCGGCATCTGGGGGTTGATTTATTTGCTAACCGATCTTGTGTATACCTGGGTGGATCCACGCGTGCGGCTTGGTGCGGAAGGAAGTAGCTAGTGGCCAAGGCAAAAGAGGGCGCCCTTCAGCTTGCGCCAACCCAAACTGGACGCAAAGATAATGCCACCCGGAAGCATCGCACGCTTTGGCAAGACGGTATGCGGCGCTTTTTTCGCAACCGGCTGGCCGTGTTTGGGCTGGCGATTGTGGTCTTTTTTCTGCTCTTGGCCATTTTTGCCAATGTGCTGGCGCCCTACCCTTATGATGAAGCCAACTTCCTCAAAGTGCGCCTTTTCCCCATGGAAGATCCAGCCCACATTCTGGGCACCGACGACGTGGGGCGCGACTATCTGAGCCGCTTGATCTATGGTGCTCGTACGTCCATGACGGTAGGGATAGTGGTGCAGCTCATTGCGCTGTCCATCGGCTTGCCGTTGGGGGGCATTGCCGGTTATTTGGGCGGCATGTACGACTTTGCCATTACGCGCCTCATCGAGGTAATGACTGCGTTTCCCGGCTTGCTGTTTGCCATTCTGATTGTCTCAACCTTCGGTGGCGGTTTTTGGATGGTGATTCTGGCTTTGAGCATTACGAGTTGGGTGGGCATGGCTCGCCTGGTGCGCGGGCAGGTGCTTTCTATACGCGAAAAAGAGTATATTGAAGCCGCGCGTGCATTGGGCTCCCGCAAACGGGATATTATTTTCAAACATATTGTTCCCAATATTCTGTCACCCATTCTGATCGCCGTTAGCTTTGGCATTCCTGGCGCCATATTCGGGGAGGCTGGGCTCAGCTTTTTGGGCATTGGCATTAACGACCCCATTGCCAGCTGGGGGAAAATGGTGGGCATTAGCAACGCCTATGTCAAGGTCTATTGGCATTTGGCGCTCTTTCCAACTCTGGCCATTGCGCTTTCTATGCTGGGCTTCTCCTTTGTTGGTGATGGTTTGCGTGATGCGCTGGATCCCAAGCTAATTGAATAACGCACGTTACGCCGCGCCAGCCAGTCTCCTAGAGAGAAACAGGAACGTCGGCGAGCCGACTTTCCACCAGGCTTGCGTAACATAAGGGTCTGTCCAGAAATAAGTTGTAGATTTAAACCTGTCAGGTCTGCGAGACCTGACGGGTTTGGTAGCCAACGTATTTCTGAACGCTTAATAAGTGAATAAACGGGCTGTCGGCCAGAGGCTGGCTACATTTTTCAAGTGCACAACTTTTTATACGGCCCAAAGTACTTATACTCAGCTCTGAATGAAAACCGCATTATAGAACCGCAAGTTCGCACGGTTCAAATGGAGGATGTTTACTTCATGCGCAAAAGTATCTTACAGCTTGTTCTGCTCTTTTCTGTACTGATTCTGCTGGCCGCCTGCGGGGGCAGCAATTCGAGCACCGACGCGGGCGCGACCAGTGAACCGACCGTAGCGCCGACCATGCCTTCCGCCAGTTTTGCCGCGGTTTCACAGTCCGCCGGCGTCATTACAGAAACGTTGGTGGTGTCGGAGACCGAAAGCAGCGAAAGTTCCGGCGATCTAGACAGAGGCGCGGCGGCCTATACGAAAAATAAATGTGGAGACTGTCATGGCGCCAATGGCGAAGGCGTGACCGATAAAGGGAACGCTATTGCCGGCACTACACTTTCCGCAGAAGATTTTGAAACGGTTTTGCGCACAGGCGGTGGTTTGGGCAATGAGCATATTTTTGGCCGTTCTGCCATTAGTCCCGGTGGCATGACGGCGCTTTATGAATATGTACAATCGCTCAAATAGGTGAGTTACATACCAACAGTTTCACAAATCTGTCGCAATTCTTGCGATAAATTCATCATCGCTCTTGAACACAGGCGGGACGCTACCAACCAGCGTCTCGCTTTTTATTTTGGTCCTCTGTGAGTTAATATTAGCATCTAGACGCGGTCGAAACAGCGCAGGTTATAGGGGAAAACTTAATGTGATTATATTGAGCGATGAGCGTTTTGTCACGCACTGTATTGATATGCTCTCTATAGAGTTATTTTGTTTCTTGCCCTTTTCTGCGGAGATAGAATAAAAGCAGTGGTGACATGATCTGACAGAAAAATGTCAACAGATTGTAAGATAATATAAAGCTGTTTTTTGATAGAGTGTCTATTGGTTCAGGTCCTGACAAAATTAGGACATCACCACAAAAATGATCATTACTTTTTGATCGGAACAGAGTCTCTAATATTACGTTATCTATTATTTAATAGATCTATTATTTATTAGTGCAAAATATATAATGTCTAATGCATAGGCATTTACTACATAATCAGTACACCGCAACCGCGTGGCGATCTGGCGTCGGACTCGAGTGGAAACTCCCGCCCTCTCTCTGGCCGTTGCGATCTACTGCTAATATACCCAGCGGAATCGTTTGAATGCTCCAGACAACTTTAACCGAAAGATTGCTTGAGATTGGGCACGCCACAGAAGCGGGGGTGGCTAATCAGAAAAATGACGATGCCTATTTAATTTTTCCGGCCTTTTATTTGACCGATTTACAGGCATCAAAACCTGTGCCTGTCCACGTGTCTATTGTGGCCGATGGCGACGGTGAACACGGTACTGGCGGTGTGGCCAGTCAGCTTGCCGTTGAAAAGATGTATAGCGTCTTAACTGAGTCCCAAACCACGCCGGTGCAGGAACGCATTTCGGAAGCTATCGATCGCGCCAACGCCGATATCTATCAGGCCACCCAGGAAGATCCAACCTTAAGCAGTATGCGGTCAACCGTAGTTGTGGCCGCTGTGGTAGATTCTGAAGCTTATTTTGCCCATGTGGGTGATTGTCAAGCCTACGTGCTGCGCGAGAGCACGTTGTGGCGGCTCACGCGCAATCCCAAGAATACCAGCGCGTCTAGCGCACCGGCCGATACCCAAAATGTCGGTGCGGGCATTGGCCGCGCATTGGGCGAAAAAGCCACCGTCTCCATCGATCAGCTTATTGTGGCGCCCCCGGAGCTGACCAATGAGAGTGCGAAGGTGGGCGTGCGCGTAAACCGCAGCTGGTTGCCGCTGCAACCACAAGATACCATTTTGCTTTGCTCCAAAGGATTGACCGATGTGCTGGAGGCTGAGTCGATCCGAGGCGTTCTTGAGTTATATCCTCCTCAAGAGGCCGCCAATCAGCTAATGACCAGTGTGCTTGCGGCTGGAGGCGCCGACAACGCCACCGTTGTCGTCATGCGCTGGAATGGGGAAGTGCACAAAAGCGAGCGGGCTGGTTTCCGCCTGCCGCGGCCCGTTGGTATTGCGATTGGCGCGCTCATGGTGCTTTTGGCCGTAGTGGTTTGGTGGGTTTTGTCCAGTAACGTCAACGTTACGCCCATTGCACCAGATGCAAATACCCCAGAAGCGCCGGTGCTGGCCGCCGTTACGGTGACGGGAACAGCGGCTGCCGGCGTAGTGGCCGATGCCGTTGATACGCCCTTGGCCACAGAAACACCAACCGTGGATGTTTCCTCACCAACATCAGAAACGTTGCCAACGGTTTCGTCTGTCGTGACGAATGTCGTAACCAGCACGGTTCCAGTTACACCCTTGGAATCCATTGCGATTGTGCCTACGGCCAATGCCCAGCCAACCAGCGATGGCAACCTTTTTATTACCATTGAGCCGCCTGGCGCGGAAGGGGCGAATCAACAGGGAACGCCGGCGCCACCATCGGTTGCTGAAGCCGGCCAAACGCAGACAGAAGGTGCTGCTGCCGATTTAACCGCCACCGCCAATGTGGATTCGGTGCGCAGTGCGGTGGCCGCTACGCTGACGGCTTTGCCCACGCGCACGCCCACTGTCGCGGCAACTTCCACTCCCGTTCCCACTTCGACACCAACCAATGTATCTACGCCGCGCCCCACATCGACGCCGACGCCGGATGTGGCGGCCACCCAAACGGCTGAAAGCCAATTACTGGCTGCTTCATTGGCGGCCACAATGACCGCCATGCCAACGGCGACAGCCACGGCGACAACAGATGTGGCCGCTACAGAGACGGCAGATGCCGTGCGCCTGGCCACATCGATTGCGGCCACGCTGGCCGCGCAACCGACGGCCACGCCCACCGGTACATATACGCCTGCGCCCACAGATACGCCTGCCGCAACGTCCACGGCGACTGCTACGGCAACGAGTACACCCGATAATGGGGCTACCGCCACGGCGGAAGCCGCGCGCTTGTCTGCTTCCATTGCCCAGACGCTGACGGCTCAACCCACGGCCACGTCTACCCAGACCAATACACCCATACCCACGGCCACATACACATCTGTGCCGACCAATACACCGCAACCGACGGCTACTGCTACAACGCCGCCGACCAATACGCCCATACCCACGGCGACGTATACACCAACTGCTGATGGCAATGCCACGGCGACAGCGGAGGCGAGACGTCTCTCCCTGTCACTCGCTGCTACGTTGACGGCGCGTCCTACGGCCACACCGACCAATAGCGCTACGCCAACACCGCCGCCCACCGCCACGCCCAATGTTGGCGCCACGCGTACGGCAGAGGTGCGCCAATTGGCTACATCGATTGCCGCAACCCTGACGGCCCGTCCTACATTGACGGCCACACGCACGCCACGGCCTACTTCCACGCCTACCGTGGCCAACACGGCGACTGATGTGGCCACGCCGACGGCAACCACTTATGTGCCGCCGGCCAGCAACAGTGTGCGTCTGTTGAGCCCCGCCGCCGGTACGACCGTTGACAGCGCGATGCGCTTTACATGGGATGCCAACTTTGCGCCAGCAGCTGGTCAAGGGTTTGAGCTGGTCTTCTGGAAAGATGGGCAGGATCCCATCCGCAATGGTTTTGGTCTGGCTGCTCCGACCGCAAACACCGATGTGCTCATCGATTTGCCAAATCTTGACAGCCGTTTGGGCGATCTGTTGGAACCGGGCGACTACCGATGGGGAATTCTGTTGGTACAAGCTGAGCCTTATCAGCGGCTTCAATACCTGGGCGAAGGATTTGCCGTGCACTACGCACGTTCGGGCGGTGGCGGATCTAGCGGTAGCTCGGGCGGTGGCGTCAGCTCGGGTGAATAGTGTAGCGGTAGATCGCAACCCACTGCAATAGGCCAGGATTCAGTAAACAAGAATAGCGCCTGGATTGCCACGCGGTTGCGAGGTACCGATTGTTGATGATTACCAAACCCAGAGGGAAATATGAATAACCTGAGAATACCTGCCAACAGATTAGCTGTTTGTGTATTCATTGTCGCCCTCATTGCTGCAAGCGTTCTTGTTAGTTTATCACTTTCTGTTGCGCAATCTGCTCATGTAGAAGCCGCACGATTTGTACCGATTGGCAACTGGTCGCCAACGACACTGTTGCCGCAGCCTTTGGCGGCCTGGAACGCATTTGTGCATAACGGCGCCATCTATACTATCGGTGGGCGCAACAGTTCGGACCAACCCACCAAAACAACCTATTACGCCAAAATTCAGAGTAATGGCGAATTGGGTGCATGGACCAGCACACAACCACTACCAGTTGCCCTCTATTTGCATTCTGTTAGCGTTGATGACACGTACGTTTATGTGGTGGGCGGCTGGAGCGGCAGCCAGACGGAAAGCACCATTTGGCGCGCTCCTTTTGATGCCAATGGCGGCCTGGGCGCCTGGACCAATGTTGGTTCTTATCCGGTAAATATTGATCTGCATGGCTCTGTGATTGCCAACGGCCATTTGTATGTGCTGGGTGGCTGGAATGGCCTCCAGCCTTTGAACAACGTCTATTATGCGGAAACGGCAGCTGGCGGCATTGGTCAATGGCAGGTCGCCAATCCGTTGCCGGTCCCACTTTATCGTCTGGCGGTCACAGTATATAAAGATGTAATCTATGTGAGCGGTGGATATGACAACAATCAAACCGCCCGCAATAGCGTCTATTATGCCAAAATAAATGCAGATGGCAGCCTAGGCGCATGGCAGACCGCCACAGCCATGCCAAGGGCGCTCTATTATCATCGCATGGTGGTGCACGATGGCCAATTGGTGGTTCTGGGCGGCAAAGATGACGGCGCGGAATATGCCAATGTCTATGCGGCCACTATCAACAGTGACGGTACAATTGGCAGTTGGTCTACGCAGCCTTCCTTGCCCCAATCTATCTATCGTTTTGGGGCAGCTACCGCTCAGCTCCATGATTCGGAATTAATTTATGTGGTGGGCGGCGTCAATGGCGCCACCATTCTCAATACCGTCTATCGTTCAGACGCGCCGCCTGCCCCCACTCCTACGCCCACGTTGCCGCCCGTATTTCTGAACGTGCAATTGCAGAATGAACCAGCGCATTGGGTGGCGCCTGGTGAAGAAATCAAATACACGATTCGCTATGAAAATAACACCAACGAGAGTGTCACCGACGTGACCGTTGAAAATCTGATTCCAGAGAATAGCGAACTGGTAAATGACAGCTTGCGGCCCATTGGCACGGTGATTGCGGCTGGCAACGCCAACATTGTTTCATGGTCACTCAACGAGGTAGATGCCGGCGATAGCGGCCAGGTTTCGTTTACAGTGCGGCGCATGTTGCCCACCCCAGTCTCTTCGGTACCCCGGGCATTGAGCATCGGTTTGTCTGGTCCCACGTCGGTAGATAAAGGCGAAACCATCCGCTACCGGCTCACGGTGACCAATGAGGTGCCAATTGAGCTGAAAAATATTGTGGTGACCAACGAATTGCCATATGGCGCCCAGTATGTGGCCAACAGCGGCGGCGAATTGGTGGATGGCAATATTGTGCAATGGACATTGGCCTCCATGCCGGCGGATACACCTGGACCACCGCGCATTCCCAGCACCGCTACTTTTGAATATGAAGTGACGGCGCCTCACACCATTGTCAATAGCAACTTCCGCGTGGTGGCGGATGCGCCGTCCGGCTCAGGGCCGGGGCCGGTCGGGCTGGGGCGGAATATGGTGGTGACAAAGGTGGGCAATACGGACCCCGAAGGTCCCGGTGACGGCGTCATTATTATCAACGAAGGCGCAACCATTTCGTGGCAATATAATGACCAGGTGAGCCAGGACACGTCCAATGAGGTCCGTAATCCTGAGCTGCGCAAATTTACCTACATGCCGCTGGTCAAGCGGTAGCACACGCAATCAGCGTTCGCGGCAAAACCCGCTTTTCGCTTTGTGAGCATCCTGTTGTCTGCCCGCAAATTCGCTTGTGATTGGCGTAAGTTGGCCGAGTGAAAAACGTCGTCATAAACGAATTTACAGGCAATTTTTAGGTGATTAAATTACACGCCTCATCGCCCAGCTTGAGCAGGTAGTGACCAAGTGCGGCTGCTTGTTGAGGCCCGCCGGGGCTGAGTAAGCGCGGCGGTTCGGCATCGGGCGGCAGGGCGGCTACACGGCGCGCCACATTGGGCAGCTTAGTGGCCGGTTCGGCTACACCCACTTTGAGCGCGGCTAATGCTGTAAAGCCAAAACGCACCAGCCGCGCGTCACCCCGCCAACCCGCATCGCGCAAGCCGGCAATATACCCATCAAAAATTAGCTGATCCAGCTGGGGAATGCGCGCCACATCAATGGCGACAAAGCTCAGCGTGGCGGCAAAAAGCGGAATCAACTCCTCGCCCAATTGCCCCAACCCAGCTGCGCCCCAGTCGAGCGCCACCGTTTGGGCGCGTCCTTCTGCGTTGCGCCGCGCCATGAGGTTGCGTCGAAAGGCATCGCGGTGGCAAAAGGTGAGCGGCAATTCCGCCAACGCCGCCAAGAGATGCTCGCGCTTATCCCACAGCCTGCGGATGCGCTGGATACGGTTGCCGGTTAATAATTCGGCGAAGAGTGAATGAGTCAATGATGGCAATTCTGAGATGCCTGGGGCAGCCAGGGCGAGCCGCTCGTGGACGTCCGGCTGCCGCAGCCACGGTTGCCGCGGCAGTGGCCGATTCACCAAATAGGCGCCATTCATCTGGCCCAAATGGCGCGCCGCCACGCCATATTGAGTCAGCGCCCATTCATCTTGCATCTCAGCCCCCATGTCCTCCAGCCAGAGCCATTGGGATTGGTCCGATTGCGGCGTGATGGCAAAGCAGCGCGGTGTCAGCAAATCGTCCGGTAAATCTGCCAGCAGGCCAGACTGATAGAGCAGCGATTCCCGTTGCCAATAATCGTAATCCGTTGCTGCCTGCCCACCGTGCGCCGGACTGATTATCTTGAGGATAAGCGACCACGGTCGATTGCCCGCGCTGGTTTGGGCTTGCCCGGCAATGCGATGGACGGCGGCGCCACTAAAACCGCCGTGCAATGGCTGATGCGTCCAATTGCGCACCATTGCAGAATCATCGGCCAATACTTGGCGCACTGCTGAATTTAGCTGGGACTGGTCAATAGATTCAATATGTGGTGACATATGCAATCCTCTAGATCTTTGACCTCTCAGGCCACGGCTGGATAGTTGCTTCTGTTTTAAACTACAAAACTTGCATTGAATCGGCTCCACCGCTATAATTAGCAGTCTTGTGGAGAGGTCGCATAGTCTGGCCGAGTGCGCGGGCCTGGAAAGCTCGTAGGGTTAATAGCCCTCGAGGGTTCAAATCCCTCCCTCTCCGCCAGAGAGCAGTCAGCCGGTCAGCTTTTCAGCTATTAGCCAAAAGCTGACCGGCTGAAGTGCCGACAAGCTTCATTCGTGTGTTTTCATCGCTTCGTCAGGTGCTGGGTCCTGTGCAGCAGGGCACCGTGAACCCCGCCAGGGCCGGAAGGCAGCAACGGTAAGCGGCCCGCCTTGGGTGACATGGGGGTGCCTGGTATGCTGGCGAAGCGTTGAAAGCACACGAATTTTTTTATACGATTTTCCCAGAAGCCCGAATCGAGAGATTCGGGCTTCTTTATTTCTAACCATTTGCGCGGATAAAACGTATAAGCGTATTCTGCCCGCCCGCGCAGGGCCTTGCACGCAAAGCTGCCCGGATGGCAAGATGATGAGAAGCTGTCTGAAAAGGTGGTTGAGGTGTGTCACATTCCGAGAAAGGGCCAATTGCGCATGATGTGACCAGGATTTCGTGGCCCTTTCCCGGAATATTTTTGGACCAATTGTGACTTTTCAGACAGCTTCTGAAATTGTGCTGGGCGCATCATCTGTCATTCGGGCATCAATTTTGGTTCCACCCGTTGGCAATCGGTCTTACATCGGGTAGCCCTTTAACCCCTGTAATCCCTTAATGGTGGAGATCTCGCCTGTATGGCAATAGGTGTTCATCAGCATAATGTTGAAGACCCAGCCCACCGAAAATTTACCAAACGGCAGCTCGATCTCACGCGCCAAATCACTGTCGTTCAGCGTAGACAAATAGTCGTCCACGGCGGCAAATACGGCTTTGCTATATGCCTGAATCGCCTCTGCGTCAATTGTGACTGTATTCATCCATTCGGTGGAATCACCTTGAGGCGGGGGCTCGCTGATGCCTGTCTTGCCGGCAAATGTGCTGGCAATGAGCGGTGCTTGGCCAGCAACCTGCCCCACAACGAAGAAATCCAGCCCGCTTAAAATATGCGCGATGTGGCCGGCAATGGGAGTTGCCTTACCACCGGGGGCATATTGGGCGACTGCGCTGGTCACTCCGCCCATGGTGCCCTCTAGCCATCCGGCCGCCTCCTTGTACTGCGTACGTAAAAGACTAACTGCACTGTTAGACATATTTTTTCCTTTCTTGTGGTAGGGCTTGCGCTTGGATAATAGGCCTATATGCAAGCCATAAACGATACGATAATCAATAGAGCCATTCTGCCCAAATTTTAACCGAGCTGCTGCAATCGCTCCATTACAATGGTGGTGGCGGCCAATGCCGCGGTTTCGGCGCGCAATATGCGCGGACCAAGAGAGACCGGCTGCCAGCCCTGACGTGTGGCCATTGCTGCTTCATCGGGGGCAATGCCGCCTTCTGGGCCAAGCAATACGTTGACGGCCAGAGACCCATCAGATTGGGTCGGCGTACTGGCCACGGCCTGCCCCAGCGCCGGAACTTCATCCCCAGCGGCGTATGCTTCCCAGGGCATGTAACGCGCGTTTTGGGCATGATGCACGGCTTCCCCCCAAGTGAGCGGCGCATGCAGCTGTGGCAAACGGGTTCGCCCGCTCTGTTCGGCGGCTTCTTGCACAATGTGCCGCCAGCGCACGTACTTTTTCAGCAGCGCCGCCGCCGGCCGTACAATGCTGCGCTCGCTGATGACCGGCACAAAACAGGAAACCCCTAATTCGGTTCCCTTTTGCAGCACCCACTCAAACTTGTCCGCCTTTAGGCTGCTTTGATAGAGCGTTAAATGTACCGTCGGTTCGCCAGGCGCGGCGTGCACATCGAGCACGAGGCCGGTTGCACTTTCCCGCTCCAATCTGGTGATTTCAGCCCCATAGGCCGCGCCATTGCCATCAAGCAGCACAATGGGCACGCCGACATTGAGTCGCAGCACGTTGCGCAACTGGTGCGCAATGGGCGCTAAATCTACGGTGCGGCCGGGTTGCAGCGGCGTGTTCAACAGGAAAAAGCGGTGCACGGCGCGCTTATTCCGCAACCTTGCGCATAATGAGCGCTACCCAATCGCCCTCGGCCTTGCGGTCCACAAAGCGCAGCCCGTGGCGTTGCGCCGCGTCCAGCACCATATCGGCCTTTTCATCCAAAATGCCGGACAAAATCATATGTCCACCCGCCGCTAGTGGCTCGGCCAGCGGCGTATTGTCATAGCCGCCGTCGAAAAGTTTGACAATGACTTCGGCCAGAATATTGGCCACCACCACGGGGAACTGCCCAGCCATGCGGGCCGGCACGCTGTCGTGCAAAATGATAATATCGTTGTCCAGCCGATGGGCCAGGCCGTTGAGCGCCATATTTTCGCGACCCACTTGCACCGCAATGGTGTCAATATCGGTGGCCACAATGGGGCTGGCGCCTAGCTTGGCGGCCAGCACCGCCAGAATACCGCTGCCCGTGCCCACATCCAGCACGGCATTACTCGGCTGCACAATTTCTTCCAGCGCCGCCACACAGAGGCGCGTGGTCGGGTGCATGCCCGTGCCAAAGGCCATGCCCGGCTCCAATTCGATCACAATATCATCGGGTTCTGTAGTCGCCTCTTCCCAGCTGGGCTTGAGCAGCACGCGTTGCCCCACGCGCAGCGGCTTGTAAAATTTCTTCCAAGCCGTGGCCCAATCCTCTTGACGGATGGCGCGTATCTGGGGCTCGGGCATGGGATAAATCAGGCTCAAGCGCCACAGCCCTTCTTCGATTTGGCGCTGAATTTGTTGCCCGCGCTTGCCGGGTTTGATGTACGTTTTGACGCTCAGCCGATACTCGCCGTCAATAGGGCGGTTAAAGTCGTCAAACCCGGTGGCTTCAATCACAGCGCCACCACCGCCTGCTTCACCGGCTTCATTGTCTTCATGATAGGAGCCGCCGTTGTAGCGGTTAAAAAGTTCGCTCACTGCTTCGGCAGCTTCAGAATCAACCACCACGGATAGCTCAATGAGTTCATCAGATTTAGATTCAGCCATAGATAACGTTTCGGGATACAATGTTGTAAACTGCTTACCAGTTTGCGGCAAGATTTACCAAAAAGTTCGCTTAAACAATCCGATAACAGTATACTGTATATCTTGGCAGATAAAAATAATTTGTCGATTGCACAATGTTTAGAACCTATCCATAAATTCGTTGTGAATCGTGTGCTGTTTGTGGCCGAACGGTTTGACACAGAGAATTTACGGATCGACATACTCTTTAGAGGTTCCCATGAATGAATATCGCGGCAAAGTAAACGCACCCGAATTCCCGAGCCATCTGGCTTGGCTCAATACCGAACGGCCGTTGACCATGGCCGAGCTGCGCGGCAAAATTGTCATGCTCGAATTTTGGACCTTTTGTTGAATTAACTGTCATCATAATGTTGCGCAGTTGCGTCAACTTCGAGATGTTTATCCAAATGAGCTGGTGATTATTGGCGTCCATTCGGCTAAATTTCCGACGGAAAAGCTAACCGAAAACATTCGTGAAGCGGTTATGCGTCACGACATTCGTCACCCGGTGGTCAACGATGCCGACTTTGAAATTTGGAGCCAATATGGCGTGCGCGCCTGGCCCACCATTGTGCTGGTCGATCCCTTGGGCAAGGTGGTGGGCTATCAGTCGGGGGAAATTGATGCCGCCGAATTGACGCACGCCATAGACACGATGATCCAAGATTTTCGCCGGCAAAACGCGCTCAAGCCGGAGCAAATTGCATTTGCGCCAGAGGTGGCCAATGAACCGGCGCGTACGCTCCTCTATCCATCCAAAGTGCTGGCCGTAGACAGCCGGCGCCTTTTTGTGGCCGACACCGGTCACCATCGCATTTTGGAAGTGACGCTCAATCGCCCTGCGCAGTCGGCCGCCATCACGCGCATCATCGGCCGCGGCCAAGCAGGGCTGCGCGATGGCGCGCTGCACGAAGCGCAATTTCACGATCCCCACGGCATGGCGCTGATGGGCGATACGCTCTTTGTGGCCGACACCGAAAATCACGCCATCCGCGCCGTAGACCTGGCCGCAGGTCTGGTGCGCACGGTGGCGGGTACTGGGCAAAAAGGGCGCGGCCTCACTGCCGTGGGCGGTGAACCGCTCAAGGTGGCCCTGCGTTCACCCTGGGCAGTGGCCGCCGTGGACAATATTCTGCTAATCGCCATGGCCGGTTCGCACCAGATTTGGCTGCTCACTTTTGAGGCGGACCAACCCAAAGCGCTGGCGCTCTTTGCCGGGACCGGCGCCGAGGCGCTCATTGATGGCCCGCGCGCCGAAGCTGCCTTTAACCAGCCTAGTGATTTGGCCGTGGACATGGGGCATCTCTTTGTGGCCGACGCCGAAGCCAGCGCCATCCGCGCCATTTCGCTAGATAGCGATCCGCAGGTCATGACGCTGGTGGGGCAAGGGCTTTTTGAGTTTGGCGATATTGACGGCGTGGGCGCGCACGCGCGCTTGCAGCATCCCACCGGTCTCACTGCATACAATGGGCTGCTCTACATTGCCGACAGCTACAACCACAAAATTAAAACGCTGGACCCCACCAGCGGCGCAACACGTACGCTGATTGGCACGGGCGAACCGGGCGTAGAAGATGGTCCCTTTGCCCAGGCCAGCCTGTATGAACCGGAAGGGGTAAGCGTGGTAAATGGACTTTTGTTCATTGCTGATACGAATAATCATATTATCCGCGTGGCCAGTTTAGCCGAGGAGACCTTGTTGACGCTGTCACTATCTGCGCAGCCGCAGTAATATAAAAATCCTATTGTACCTATCCAGGTCCTCGTGGGATGAGCGTGTCGAATTCACCTGCGCCTTCGATAAGCTCTGGCTACAGCTGGATAGGTACATCCTATTATCAGTAGGCCGCATGGTGTAGGCGATTAGGCGTCGGTCTTGATTGGTGAATCCGGCCCCTCTCCTGCCGTTGTGGTTTACTGATTATGCAGAAATGAGGCAAGATAGAATGGATACCAATCTGGAGATAGCAAAACGCTATTTGGCTGCTATTGAGCAGATGGGCGATTGTGCAGCGCTGAAAGAATTCCTGGCGCCGCACATTGTGCAGGCTGAGCTGCCCAACCGCCTTGTACCATCGGGGGCCACGCGCGATCTATCGGCTATGCTGGATGGATGTGAACGTGGCAAAATGATATTATCCGCACAGCGCTATGCGATTCAAAAGGCGTACGCTTGTGATGACACCGTGATCATGGAGGTGCTGTGGACCGGTACAATGGCCGTTGAGGTGGGTACGCTGCCGGTGGGCGGCGAAATGAAGGCCCATTTTGCCCTGTTTATGCAATTTCAAGATGGGAAGATCGTCTCCCAACGCAACTATGATTGTTTTGAGCCTTGGTAAAATGAAGATTATTCAAGTTCGCACCATAAACTTTAGCGACTTCCCCAACATCACCATGCTGGAAATTGAAACCGACGCCGGCATTGTGGGCTTGGGTGAAACCTACTACACGCCGCGCTCGGTGGCGGCCTATATTGAAGAAGTGCTGGCTCCCATGTTGCTGGATGCCGACCCGCTGCAAATTGAAGCATTTTGGCGGCTGGCTTATGACGGCTCGCATGTCTATGGCAACAAGGGGTTGGAGATGCGCTGTTTGTCCGCCGTGGACGTGGCCTTGTGGGATATTCTGGGGCAGCATGTGGGTCAGCCAGTTTGGCAACTGCTGGGCGGCAGCAGTCACCCGGACGGCGTGCCGATTTACAACACCTGCGCCACGGCCGGCTATGCACAGGGCACGCCGGGCATCCGTCGCCACATTCGGTCAAAACAGAGTGGCGCGCCGATCGAATCGCTCTACCGCGATTACGAAGCGTGGCACGAGGACGCGGGCAAGCTGGCCCAATCGCTGCTGGAAATGGGCATCCGCGCCATGAAGATTTGGCCCTTTGATGCCGCCGCCCTCAGCAACCGCGGGCAGACCATTTCGTGGAAAGAGCTGGATGAGGGGCTGCGCCCGTGGAAGCAGATTCGCGATGCCGTGGGCATGGACATTGACGTGATTCTGGAGGGGCACGGCTACTGGGCGCTGCAGCCGGCGCGCCGCATTGCCGAAGCGCTGGAGCCTTACAAACCGGCGTTGCTGGAAGACCTGATGAAGCCGGACAACCCGCGCACGCTGGCCAAGCTGCGCGAATCCACAAGAACGCCCATATGCGCCAGCGAACTGCTCATGAATCGCTACGCCGTCGAGGAGATGATGCGCGCCAACGCCTGCGATGTGGTCATGACCGACGTGACCTGGTCTGGCGGCATTACCGAAGCGCGCAAAATTGCCTACCTGGCCGACACCAACAACCTAGGTGTCATCTTCCACGACTGCACCGGCCCGGTGACGCTGGCCGCCGGGCTGCATCTCTCCACCCACTGCACCAACACTTGGATGCAGGAAATCGTGCGCTCGTTTACGCTGGGCTTTTACCGCGACCTGGTCGATCACGAATTTGTGGTGGAAAACGGGCGGATGCACGCCCCGCAGCGCCCCGGCATCGGCGTGGCCATTCGCCCCGAAGCGTTGGACCGGGAGGATTGCGTGCGCCGCGTGTTGGCGGAGCGGAAGTAATGCGTGCGTCGCACATGTTGACCCGCGTGCGACGCACTCCCCGCGGCAGTGTCTGCTTGTTCGGTAGTGGCTGGGGGAGTGCAACGCACGCGCCGTGCGTCGCACCGGTCGCCGACACTGTGGATTGATGGCCGCCTTCTTGACCGGTGCGTCGCACATGTTGACCCGCGTGCGGCGCCCTCCCCGCGGCAGTGTCTGCTTGTTCGGTGGCGGCTGGGGGAGTGCAACGCACGCGCCGTGCGTCGCACCGGTCGCCGATACTGTGGATTGATGGCCGCCTTCTTGACCGGTGCGTCGCACATGTTGACCCGCGTGCGACGCCCTCCCCGCGGCAGTGTCTGCTTGTTCGGTGGCGGCTGGGGGAGTGCAACGCACGCGCCGTGCGTCGCACCGGTCGCCGACACTGTGGATTGATGGCCGCCTTCTTGACCGGTGCGTCGCACATGTTGACCCGCGTGCGACGCACTCCCGGCAACGGCGGCTAATGGAATCAATAGCGGCTGGGGGAGTGCAACGCACGCTGCGCGCTGCAATATATGAATTACACGCATTACGCATAGGCTTGCGTAACATAAGTGAATAGTTACAGTGAATTAATGAAAGCGAAGGCAAACAATGATCTTAATCGAAACGCTAAAACAAGAAGCCGAAGCGCTCTTTCCCCAGCTCGTGGCCTGGCGGCGCGATTTTCATGCCCACCCGGAGTTGGGCTTTCAGGAAGTGCGCACGGCGGGCATTGTGGCTGAGCACTTGACCAATCTGGGGCTGGAGGTGAGCACCGGCATTGGCAAAACTGGCGTGGTGGCCATGGTGGAGCGCGATGACGCACCCGCCGATGCGCCCGTGGTGATGCTGCGGTTTGATATGGACGCGCTGCCGATCCATGAAACCACCGGCCTGTCCTTTCAATCCGAAAATCCGGGCGTCATGCACGCCTGCGGCCACGACGGCCACACGGCCATTGGCATGGGCGTGGCCCAGCTGCTGGCCAAGCACCGCAACCAGCTCAACGGCCGCGTTAAGCTGGTTTTCCAGCCGGCGGAAGAAGCATTGGGCGGCGCGCTGGCCATGATCAACGATGGCGTGCTGGATAGTCCAAAACCGGCGGCGGCCTTTGGGCTGCATTTGTGGAGCCGCCTACCGCTGAACCAGGTGGTGGTGCAATCTGGCCCGCTGTGGGCAGCGGCAGATGGTTTTACCATTACGGTACAGGGCAAGGGTGGCCACGGCGCCATGCCCCACGAAACCATCGACGCCACGCTCGTTGCCAGCCAGATTGTGGTGGCGCTGCAAAGCATTGTGGCGCGCAACGTGAGCCCAGTAGATACGGCAGTGGTCTCGGTAGGCACGCTGCAAAGCGGCGTGGCGGCTAACGTGATCTCTGCCGAAGCGGTGCTGACCGGCACCGTGCGCAGCTTTTCTCCCGCCGTGCAAGAGCTGGTCTTCCGCCGTATTGAAGAGATTGCCAATGGCGTCTGCCAGACCTTTGGCGCCACCTGCCAGGTAGAGATTCGCCTGGGCTGTCCGGCCACCATCAATGCGGCCGCGGGGGCAGAACTGATGCAAGGCGTGGCCAGCCAGGTTGTGCCTGCCGAGCAGATTGCGCAGATCGACCCCATGATGGTGGGTGAAGACATGGCCGAATTCCTCAACCGCGCGCCGGGCTGCTTTGTGCTGGTGGGCGCGTCCGATGGCGACACCGACGAACTGAACAGCCCACACCACAACCCCACCTTTGATTTTGATGAACGCATGTTGCCCACGGGCGTGGCGCTGCTGGCCGGGGCGGCTGTGGCCTATTTGGGGGGATAAGATTGCATGTTTCGTGTTGCGTATTACGTATACTGGCAGAAATTCATATATCGAAGCAAGAATCTCTATCGGTTCACGCATCACGCACTACGCACCACGCCTTAATTGTCAGGAGTTCGTAACTTAATTTAGTGGAAAGTTAACCAAGAATGGTGATATGCTAATGAGCAACTTTGTTCAACCACTACAGCACGCGGGCAGCCGCGTCGACAAGCCCTATAAATATACCTTCTTCCAGAGCGAACGCCTGCTCACCGGTTTGAATTGTTTGGAGCCGGGACAAGCGCAGTCGATTCACGATCACCCCGACCAAGATAAATTCTATTTGGTGCTGGAGGGCCGTGGCTATTTCACCGTGGGTGATGAGGCGCAAACGTGCGGCGTTGGTGAGCTGATTCTGGCGCCGGCAGGGGTGATGCATGGCGTAGAAAATCGGAGTGATGACCGGTTGACTTTTATGACGGTCATTGCCCCATTTCCCGCATAAGCGCGGGTGAAGAAGGGTAAACTCGGTAAAACCCGCAGCCTATACGGCATTTGTGCGATCAATTGCCCAATATAGCTATTGCTATCACGAAATCTGCGGTCGCCTTCGCGGCAAGGTTTTTGGAAGTTAAATAGGCCCGTGCTAAAATTACGTTAATCGTTTAATTATTTGGATTAATCCAATGATTAGTTGGCTGGTATGATGGCGGTTGTGCGGAGCACAGAGCTATTATTGAATTTAACAACTTACGCAAGCCTGGCGTAAGAATTGCCTGGTTCGTTATGCTTTTCTGTGCCAGCAATCCACGGGCGCTGTGTAAATCGTGTTATGAAGATTGATCAGGCTTTTGATGATCAAAGCGCACATTGATTCTGAGTTTTTACAATATTTGTTGGACCACGAGGCGCGACCGGGTGAACGTCTGCCTTCACTGGCTGAGATGAGCACCGAAATTGGCGTGAGCGTGGGCAAATTGCGCGAGCAGTTTGAAGTGGCGCGCACGTTGGGCCTGGTGGAAGCCAGCCCGCGCCGCGGCATTACGCGCACCTGCTATGACTTTTTGCCGCCGGTGCGATTAAGCTTGCTGACGGCGTTGGCTTTGGACCATCATCACTTTGATGCCTTCAGCAGCCTGCGCGTCCACTTGGAGACCGCCTATTGGGATGAAGCTGTGCAGATGTTGACAGACAGAGAGAAGGCACATCTGCAACAATTGGTGGCCGATGCGATGCAGCAGCTCCATCAGCCACGCATACAGATTCCCCATGCTAACCATCGTGACTTGCATTTGACGATTTTTTCGCGTTTGGAAAACCCATTTGTAAACGGATTGCTCAAGGCCTATTGGGATGCGTACGAGGCGGTTGAACTGAACACATATGCCGACTATGCATATCTCTTGGAAGTCTGGCAGTATCACGAGCGGATCGTGCAATCAATTTGCGCAGGTGAGTTTGCCGCAGGCAAGCAGTTGTTAATTGAGCATATGGGCCTGTTGAGTAAGCGCGGTATTTCATTAGAGGCTCGTGAGGTTCTCACAGCCGCCGTATAAAATCGATGTTCAACCAGCAGACAATGTTGTCTAACTTTAGGACTTACGTAAGCCTAGAGCAGGAATCGCCTAGTCGGAGATACTGTCTTGTCCTGGCGAACCACAGGCGTTGCGTAAGTCATAATTTTTCGTTTATACCAAGTTCTATACGAGAACATGAGTCTCTTCCTAGTTGTACAGGAGCGAGTGCACTCACGTTCTCATTGTATTTGCCGCGTACCATGAATATTTCGTTTGTTTCTAAAATAGTCGCCTGTTTACATCCATGCACCTGCGCTTGTGGTCGTCATGGATGTGGGTAGGGCGGCTTTTTCTGTTTTAAGGTAAATTTGTGGGGTGACCACGGTGGCCATGATAATGGTCCTGTGGTCTAGTCTCCCGAACCATAAAAATAATAGATTCATGAGGAAAATGAGGTAAAAAATGAGCGTACTCGTTCAGGAAATGCCTTCTGCTGTGCGGGATGGCAATCTAATTTTTAATGATTTCAATATTAATGTGGCTACGGCTAATGGGTCAGGTAGCCAGACGAGCAACAATGTGTTGATTCGTTCGCTCTTTAAGATGGGGATTCCGGTGACGGGCAAAAACTTTTTCCCCAGCAATATTCAGGGGCTGCCCACCTGGTATCAAATCCGGCTGAGCAAGGAGGGCTATCTGGCCCGCCGCGACGGCATTGAAATCACCATCTGTATGAATGGCGCCACCGTGGCCGAAGATATGGAAACGGCTATGTCTGACGGCTTGATTTTGTATGACGACGCGTTGCCCATTGCCAATCACCGCAAAGATGTAACCTTTATCGGAATGCCGGTGAAAGAGTTGGTGAAACAGGCCAACCTGCCCAATAACTTGCGCGACTATGTGGCTAACTTTGTCTATGTAGGCGTGGTCGCCTATCTGTTGGACATTGAAATGGAAGAGATCCACAAGGCGCTGGAGTGGAACTTTGACGGCAAAGCCAAGCCGGTACAGATGAACTATGATATGGCCGCGGCCGCCTATAATTGGGCGCGCGAAAATGTGGAAAATACGCAACCCTATCGCGTGGAGCGCATGAGCGGCTTTAACGAGGGCAAAGTGTTGGTAGACGGCAACACCAGCGCGGCCCTGGGCGCGCTCTTTAATGGCGTCAATATGGTGGCCTGGTATCCCATTACGCCTTCCTCTAGCTTGGCCGAAGCCATTAACAAGTATGGACCGACGCTGCGCAAGGATCCGGAGACGGGTAAAAATACATACGCCGTGGTACAGGCTGAGGATGAACTGGCCGCCATCGGTATGGTCATCGGTGCGGGCTGGGCCGGCGCCCGCTCCATGACGTCCACCTCGGGTCCGGGCATCAGCTTGATGGCCGAGTTTGCCGGGCTGGCCCAATTTGCCGAGATTCCGTCAGTCATTTGGGATATTCAGCGCATGGGGCCCAGCACGGGGCTGCCCACGCGCACCTGTCAGAGCGACATTGAAAGCGCCTACTATTTGAGCCACGGCGATTCGCGCCACCCGCTGCTCTTCCCCTCTACGCCGCAAGAGTGCTTTGAAATGGCGGGCACGGCTTTTGATTTGGCCGAGCGGCTGCAAACGCTCGTCTTTGTGTTGAGCGACCTGGACTTGGGCATGAATCTGTGGATTAGCGAGCCCTTTGAATATCCCGAAGCGCCCATGGATCGCGGCAAAGTGCTGAGCGCCGAAGACTTGAGCGAGCTAAAAGGCAACTGGGGGCGCTATGTGGATGTGGATGGCGATGGCATTCCGTATCGCACGGTGCCGGGAACAAAGCATCCCGCTGCGGCCTATTTTACCCGCGGCACTGGCCACAATGAATATGCCGTTTACAGCGAGCGCAAAGAGGACTGGGAGAATAATATGGTCCGCCTGGAGCGCAAATTTAATACCGCGCGCGAACTGGTTCCGGCGCCCATTGTGGAGGAGAATGCGCAGGCCAGCATTGGCATTATGACCCTGGGCAGCAATGACCCGGCGGTGCGTGAGGCCATGGACCGTTTGCAGGCTGACGGCGTGGAAACAAGCTATATGCGCCTGCGCGCTTTGCCGATTAGCCAGCAGGTGAAAGAGTTTGTGGCGGCGCATGATCAGGTGTACGTGGTGGAGAACAACTTTAATGGTCAGCTCTGCACCATTTTGCGCACTGAAATGCCGGCGCTGGCGACGCGTCTGGTGTCTGTTTCCAAATGTGATGGTTTGCCGCTCTCCGCGCGCTGGATCACTGAAAGCATTTTGGCCGAAATGGCATAATTCCCGCCCCCGCCCTTTCTATGACAGAGGGCCGGGTGAGCGGTAGCAATAGATTTCGAAAGGAACTTCAATGGCAACTGTAAAGAAAGCCGCCCCGACGCGGGCGCTCAAGGTGAATCTACTGGGACTGGACAAAACCGAATATCGCGGTCGTCCGTCTACGCTGTGTAAAGGCTGCGGCCACGACAGCATTAGCGCCCGCATTATCAACTCGGTGTGGGAATCGAATCTGGATCAGACCCAGGTGATCAAAATGAGCGGCATTGGGTGCAGCAGCAAAACGCCGGCCTATTTCCTGGGGGGCAGCCACGGCTTTAACTCTGTGCATGGCCGCATGCCTTCTGTGACGACTGGCGCGCTGGTGGCCAACCACATGCTCAAAGCCGTGGGCGTCAGCGGGGATGGCGACACGGCATCGATTGGCATTGGCCAATTTAAGCACGCCGTGCGTCGCAATGTGCCCATGGTCTATATTGTGGAGAACAATGGTGTATATGGTCTCACCAAGGGCCAATTTAGCGCCACCGCGGATCAGGGCCAGCAGCTCAAATATGCGGGCGTCAACGAGTTGCCGGCGCTGGATGTCTGCCTAGAGGCGCTGGCGGCCAACGCAACCTTTGTGGCGCGTAGCTTTGCTGGTGATGCCAAACAGGTGGAAGCCCTGATCAAAGCGGCCTTGGCCCATCGCGGCATGGCCGTTATTGACATCATCAGCCCCTGTGTCACCTTTAACAATCATGATACGTCCACCAAAAGCTATGGGTGGGGCAAAGAGCATGAGACGCCTCTGCACGAGCTGAATTTTGTGCCAAGCTACGAAGAGATTGAAATTGACGATTATGATGATGAGCGCGAAGTCCAGCTGCACGATGGCTCGTGGATTGTCCTCAAGAAGCTGGATAGCGATTACGATCCCCGTGACCGCATGCTGGCTTATCGCACGCTGGAGAATGCGCGGCAGGAGCAGAAGATGCTGACCGGTCTGTTCTATGTGGATGAAGGGCAGCCCGACATGTTGGAACGGCTTGAACTGGTGGATGAGCCGCTCTCCTCTTTGCCCGATACGCGCCTGCGCCCCAGCCGCCAGGCGTTGGCAGATGTAATCGCGGCGCTGTAGAAATGAGCCGATCACGACTTACGCAGCGCCAGTGGATCGCCAGACGAGAACAGCTTGGCTGACTTGGCAGTTTTCTCTCTAGGCTTGCGTAAGTCCTACCGAAAAAAAAGTTGTCGGTTATTGGTGGCTGGGCGTTGAACACCAGCTACCAATAACCGGCAACTAGACACCAATAATTCCTAATTCAGCCGCGTGCGTAGATCCTCGACTTCGCTTAGGATTTGCAGCAGCTGTTGATCTTCCGAAGTAAGTTCGTCTAACATGCTGTCATATTCAACGCTGCTATAGGTCAGCGTGCTGTAGTCCTCATCGTAATCGACGTCAAAATCATCTGTTTCATCATCTTGATCGGCGGCGCTTGATATATCTTCCTCAGCGTCATCTGCTTCCAAAATACCGAATTCGAAATCATCCTCATCCAGCCCAACGGGACCATCTTCGTCGATGGCGCCCAATGCAAAGAGCAGCAACCCCTGCAGAAAAAAGTAGTGGCGCAAATCGCGCGCGGCATCCGGCCAGTTCTCAATGTAATAATGCAGCAGCCCGCGCTCTTTCCACAGCGCATCATCATCTGGCGTCAAAACAATCATATAATTGAGCACGGCAATCGCTGCTTTATATTCAGAGGTATCCAAATAGAGCAGGCGCAAATTGTTCAACATGCGGTAAATGAGCATGCTGGTGCTTACCGGCTCAAATGCTTCGGCGGTCAATTGGACCGGCTGTTTGAAAATGCGGCTCAAATGGGCGGAAGCTTCTTCGGCTACCAGCACCTTGCCGTTAAAGGGGTCCAGCAACCATTCGCCCTGTTCATCACCGTAGATGGCCATAAAGTGGCCGGGTAACCCAACTCCTTGCACCCTTAGGGTCAGTCCGCGCCGCGCCAGGCGCTGTCCAACGGCAATGCAGAGCAGGCTGAGCGTAATGGGAAGCCCGGTGCGTCGTTCCAAAACTTCGTTTAGAAAACTATTGCGCGGATCGTAGTAGCGGCTGCGATTGCCGCTAAAGCGCCACTGCTGCTTGAGAACGGATAAGAAGCGTTCGGCGCGGGCGCGGCCCGGCGGCTGTTCAGCCACCGCGTCATAGACCGTCGTGCTGATCTCGTCCAGCAGCGCTATATTTTGCTGCACATTGAGCTGTGGATAGGCCATGCCGGCCACATAAAGCGCCAATAGTTCTGGTGTTGGCGTTGGTTTATTCAACTCCGCCGTAAATTCCTGTACAAAGTCAGTTGTTCCCGTAACCACTGCACACCTCCGCACTCAAGCTTTGATTTCCATATCAGTACACTGCACCGGTGTTGGCGATCTAGGCGTCGGTCTCGAATGGTGAATCCGGCCCTATCTCTTGTCGTTGCCATCTACTGACTATGCATCCTCTGCCCGCGCCGCTAAGCGTTTGCCTTGGCGCGCTTTTTCGGGGTTTGGGCGCCATTCTGTTTGGCCGCCATGGCCGACTGAATGGGCAATACCTTTTTCTCGGTTTTGAGCCGCGTCACTTCCTGGCTGAGAATACGGCGCAGGACGGCCACCGAGGTGGCATATGTAGCGTCCACGCCAAAGTAGCTCATGCTTTTGCTGAGCAACGTTTGACGCTTGCTAATCGGCGTATCGCTGGCGTAGTGGATCAGGCCAATGTCGTACGGTGCATTGATAAAGAGATTGACAATCTCGTTGGTTGGGTAGCGCCGCGGGTAAATGTCTTCATATATGCCGCTGAGGTAGGGCCCGGCTTCCATTTCAATATCGGTATAGCCCTCTTCATAAAAGACGTGCATAAAGTCCCGGTTTTGCAAAAAGGTGCCGCGCACGGTCACCGCTTTCTGATTGTCGAAAACGGTGCCAAAGCTGAGAAACGGCGCCACATCCTGTGCGGTGAAGCAGTTGCGGAATAGATATGAGTTGCGCGAATGCTCGTCATAGACCACGTTGGGAATCATGACGTCGCCGACGCGGCCATTGAGCGTGGCCGCTTTGCCCAAAATATAGACGCCCAGCGTACGTTCAGTGGCGGTGCTGACCTGACTGAAAAGATGATAGGCCGCCATCCCCAGCGGGTAATCGATGTTGAAAATAAGCGCATCGCTCTGACGCAAGAGCGCCCAATCTTCATCATCAAATATCTGCAAACGCGGGTCCAAATAGGCGGGATTGATGCGCGCCACGTCCAATACCTGCGCCTCCACGTCCAGACAGTGTGGATTGCTAATGCGCGCAATGCCGACTTCGCGTTCGCGCGCTTGAATTTGATTGGCTATATCGGGCGGACAAAGCGGATGCGCTTGCAACAAACGCAATGTGTAATAGTAGAAGTTGCCATACTGTGAGCGGTCATTATCGGACAGCAGCTGATATTCTTCCCACAACCCTTCGGGGTTTTCGCGGCGCAAAAATTTGGCAATCTCGTCCGCATAGTCCCATGCGTAGCCACCCACCAGGTTGACCAGGCTATGGGTGTTGCTGCTGACAAAATAGAGTGGGCGCTCTGTAATCTGCTGGCTGACTGCGCCTTCCGCCACTTTTTGCCACCAGAATTGGACGCTGCGTCGGTAGTCGCTCAGGCCGCTGCCCAGCACGGTGACTCTGATATCTAACCCTGAATTTTCCGCTTTGCGTAGATTTTCCACCAGCAGCGAACCTGGCCACAATTGGCACAATTTTGTCAGGTCGGCCGAATTTACATCCAGCGCCAGTCGCAGCTCCTCCAGCATATCCATGGGGAGGTAGCCATCCGCGCTGGCTTTTTTGGCCAAGCGCTGGCAAATGTTGCTGCGCATCAATTTAACGTGCAGCTTGTTCCATTCAATCTGGAAGGCCACAATGCAGGGAATGAGATCATCAATATCGGTGACGCTGGAAACAAATGCCGCCAAAATATGATTCTGGTTGTCGAAAAAGAGCTTGCGGCGGCGGGCGCGGGCGCGCACCGGCTGCCACGATTCCACATCATATCCCGCGCGTTGAAAAACCTCTTCCATCTGCCCCATAACCATGAGCGAGGTGCTGGCCAGACATTCGGGCACGCGCAGCGCCGAATAGACCAGCGCAGAGACATCGAGTTCATCAGAATCGGCTTGATAATGAATGGTTGAATTCATGGCAGCGTGGGTTTCTTCTAGGCTGCGAATACGGATGGGTTCGCTGCTGCGCAGCAATGAGTAATAGGTGCGCAAGTAGAGTTCAATTTCCTCATTGTGCGCAATGGGCATTGTGCGATCCATATTGTCGGTTCCTTTTATTTTCGGGGCGTACATTGCTTCTGGCAGAGGCAAAGCACTGCGCGTAAGAAGCGTTTTGCCAGCCAGGCTCTGCTCTTCTGGCGCTACACCTGCGCCTGGCCAGTCCTGATTTTGCCACGTTATCTTTGAGCGCGGTGTTCTGCTGGCAATACTTTTTCCAGAGTATACCACAGTCTGTGGCTTTTTGTATTGCACGTTTGAAAATGAGATAATAAAGCATCATGGCGATTTTTGAATCAGAAGCGCAAATTTATGCCGTTATGCAGGCCGTATTTGAGAAGCTGTCTGAAAACCCGACCAATATTGAGAGCTTTACTCATAGTAATCTGGTCATCCGCATCTTGTTGGAAAACCCAGATGCCGAAATCTTATTGGATGGACGCCAGCCGCCGTTGGAAGTGTTTTACGGTGCGCGCCCCGGCCGCGCTAATTTAGAAGTCTCTTTGGAAGCCGATTTGTTGCACAACATTTGGTTGAGCCGCCAAAGCATGACCGAAGCTCTCTTTGGCGGCAAGATCAAGACCAAAGGCAATGTCATGAAGGCCAGCAAGCTCATCGATCTCTTTCGCGAATGTGAACGCGTTTATGCGGATGTCATCGTTCCCTTTAACCTGCCGGACGGAACTGACTGAACCAAAACGATGACCGTCATACGACACCTATACGCGCCCGCCATCCCACCCTGCCGTAGCCCGCAGCCGTTCTATTAGCACCCTTGTATTGCTTTGACACCCTTTTCAACACACAGTATAATTCTCTAATTGAACAGTCAGTAGATCGCAACAGCAGACGATTGATGCCGCTTCTGTGTTCTGGTTCGCTGGGCCTATAATTGGCGTCATTGTAAATAGCAACAGTCTCGTATCGTGGCTGATGGGATAACGTTCTTACTTTGTAAAAAAGTTGTAGCTTCGTAAGAGCATTGTAACTTCGTGAGAATGTTGCAACTTCGTGAAGATGTTGTGATGTGCTGAACAGCGTGTATGTTTCTCAAATAAGGAACAATTCCCCGAGTGAGCGTTGTTGACGAAATAAAGCAGCGTATTAATATTGTTGATCTGATCTCCCGCTATGTACCCCTCAAAAAGACCGGGGTTACATACAAGTCGCCCTGCCCCTTCCACGACGAACGTACGCCGAGCTTTGTTGTCTTCCCACAATCGGATAGTTGGCACTGCTTTGGCGCTTGCGGAACCGGAGGTGATATTTTCTCCTTCCTCATGCGCAAAGAAAATCTCGATTTTCGCGAAGCGCTACAGATGCTGGCCGCCGAAGCAGGAGTGAATCTGGACGAGACCGGAGACGGTCGTACAGAGCGTACGCGCACCACCATATTTGAAGTCAATGCCGCCGCGGCGGCTTATTTCCGTGAAATTTTGCTGCATCACAACGCCGCGGCGCCGGCCCGCAGCTATTTGGAAAAGCGCCAGATTGATGTTGCCACGGCGGAGCGTTTCCAATTGGGCTTTGCCCTGGATTCTTGGGACGGCCTGCGCGAGCACCTGTTGCGCCACGGTCACTCGCTGGAAGCTCAGCTCACGGCAGGGCTGCTCAAGCAGAATGAGGAGCGCACGCGCACCTACGATGCGTTCCGCGGCCGCGTGATGATTCCCATTTGCGATCGCCAAGGGCGCATTATTGGTTTTGGCGGTCGCGTGTTGGGAGATGGCCATCCTAAATATTTGAATACGTCCGAAACGGAACTCTTCCACAAATCGCGCGTGGTCTATGGGCTGGACAAGGCGCACCAAGCCATTCGCGCCGCCGATAAAGTCGTCATTGTGGAAGGCTATATGGATGTGATCGCCGCCCACCAGCACGGCTTTGAGAACGTGGTGGCCTGTATGGGCACGGCGCTCACGCCGGACCAATTGCGCCAGCTGCAGCGTTATACAGACCAGTTTGTGCTGGCGCTGGATGCAGATACGGCTGGTCAACAGGCCACCGTGCGTGGACTCAACCAGGCGCGTCAGGCGCTTGCGCGTGTTTCTAAGCCCACATTAACGCCCGGCGGGCGCGTGCGGTTGGAAGAGCGGCTCAACGCCAATTTGTTTATTGTGTCTATGCCCAGCGGCCGCGATCCGGACGATGTGGTGCGCCAAGATGTCGCCTTGTGGGAAAAGCTGGTGGCGGAGGCACAGCCGCTGGTCGATTTCTATTTTCAAGTGGTTGCCACCCAGTACGATTTGCAGACGGCGCAGGGCAAAGGCGCCGCGGTGTCTGAGCTGGCCCCGCTCATTGCAGAACTGGGCGATGAGATTGAACAGCAGCACTACATCCAGCAGTTGAGCCGGTTGATTCAGATCGATGAGACCACCATTACTGGACGCGTGCAGGCCGCAGGCAAAACGTTGCGGGCGGCCTCGCGAAGGAAGCAGGCCGAACAGCCCCAGCATCGTGCGCTTGGCGACGGCGCCGATGCCAGCCACCAAGGCCAATCTTCTGCCATGCCACCATCGCGTTGGCGCGCGGAGGGTCCGCAAGATGCCGATATTCCTTATGGCCTGAATGAAGACGAAGATACGGCGGCGCCGTGGGATCACGTAGCGCCGGCGGCGCCTAATGGGTCGGGGGGGGCAACTCGGCCAGCGGCGTCACGCGTGATTATTGGCAAAGGCGCGCTGGAGCAGGAAGATTATCTGCTGGCTATTTTGTTGCAGGAGCCAGATCTGCTGATTTGGATGGCTGGCGAGACAGATACTATGGAAATCCCGCCCCTGCGCACGGATGATTTTGAGCGCACGGAAAATCAGGAGATCTTTCGGGCGCTCAAACAGTTTATTACCAGTAACGAGCCGTGGGAGCTGGAGCTGTTTCAAGAGACGCTGACCGGCTACTTGCATGGCCGGCTGGGGGCGCTGATGGCTTATGGCGCCCAATTGCCGCAGCTCAATAACGCAGTTCAGCGTGAAGTGGAGTTTCGCGCTGAAACCTTGAAAGTCATGTTGCGTCTGCGTATTCAGCAACTAAAAAATGAAAATACACAGCTCAAATATTTAATGCAAGACGTGGTAAATAGCCAGGATGCTGAAAGCATTCAAAGCCTCAATGCATCTAATAATCATATCCTGCGCGAACGTTTTTATTTAGAAAGAGCACTGGTCGGGTTAAGCCGGACCGTGGCGCGCACGGAAGCCATTAAACCGAAAATTCAAATTTAGCCATTCCACGACTTACGCCGCGCCAATGGAGTGCCAGGACAGACCAGCATGGCTGATCTGGTTAATTCCCTCTAAGCGCTCTGGCGGAGCCAGCGGATGTGTAAGTCTTACATACGTATTTATCTGAATTATCAGTAGATGGCAATGGCAAGCCATAGCGTCGGCTTCATCAATTGAGACCGACGTTTGGATAGCCACTACCGTTGTAGTGTACTGATTATGTGTTACTCTCCCCGATATGGAGCAAGGAAAAATAATGCCAAGGCCTTACCGGACCAGAACTGAAGCAGCCGAAGACTCGATTCGGCCGATTTCGCGCAGCGGCGCCTCCGTCAGCGAGCTGGATGAATATATCAATCTCGGCGCGCAGAATGAAGAAGAGGAGGATGATGACGTACTTGGTGAGCTGATCGAAGAGGTGGATGAAGACGACGATGCGCAACCGTTGCCCAAGATCGAGCGCGATGAGGAGCTTGAAGAAGAAATTGAAAAAGAAAAGCTCGTTCCGGTTGAGCGATTGCTGGATGATGTCGCCCCCGAGCATTCACAAAGCTTGGATCCGGTGCGCATGTATCTGCGCGACATTGGCCAGCACGCGCTGTTGACCGCCGAAGATGAGATGGATTTGGCCCAGCGCATCCTGGATGGCAAAGAAGCGGAAGAGAAGCTGGAAGCCGCCGCCGATGGCGAACTAGACGAGGATGCACGCGATCTGCTGGATCTGGATGTTTTCCGCGGCAAGCAGGCGCACAAGCGCTTGGCCCAAAGCAACTTGCGTCTGGTGGTCAGCGTGGCCAAACGATATATCGGGCGCGGCCTCAATTTTCTGGATCTGATTCAGGAAGGCAATCTGGGGCTGCTGCGTGCGGTAGATAAATTTGACCACACGCTGGGCTTTAAGTTCAGCACTTATGCCACTTGGTGGATTCGGCAGGCCATTAGCCGCGCCATTGCCGACCAGGCCCGCACCATTCGCATTCCCGTGCATATGGTAGAAACCATTAACCGACAGGTGCGCACCCAACGTCGCTTGCAGCAAGAGCTGGGCCGCGATCCCACCAACGAAGAGATTGCCGTCGAGATGGATTTTCTCGATCCGGAAGATGCTGAAGTGGTGCGCAAAGCCGTGCAGGATGACCTGCCTTTGGAGCCCGATGTTGAGCGGCGGTTGGAGCGGGCGTCGGCCAAGGTGGGCAAGATTCAGCGCCTGAGCCAGGAGCCATTGAGCCTACAAGCGCCGGTGGGGAACGAAGACAACAGCTACTTGGCCGACTTTATTCCCGACAAGAACGATCCGGGGCCGGTCGATTCGGCCAGCCGCCACCTGCTGAAAGAGCAGATGGAAGAGATATTGGATCAGCTGAGCGAGCGCGAGCGCCAGGTGTTGATCATGCGCTTTGGGCTGGAGGATGGCATCAACCGTACGTTGGAAGATGTGGGCCGCGAATTCAATGTGACGCGCGAACGCGTGCGCCAGATTGAAGCCAAAGCGTTGCGCAAGTTGCGCCATCCGCTGCGCAGCCGCAAACTGCGCGATTATTTAGGATAACCATCCCAATCATAAATACAGCTGTAGATTGGAGCCCTTATGCGCCAGCATCCTCTGGCTACGACCGTTGTTGGCAGTTACTCTTTTCCATCCTGGCTTGAATATGCCTCGCAAAATCTTGAGCGCTTTGGCGTCGATGAAATTGCCGAAATGCAGGAAGACGCCGTTGTCTGCGCCATCCACGATCAAATGGCCGCCGGCCTGGATGTGATTACCGATGGTGAACAGACGCGGCTCGACTTTAATCTTTCGTTTTATGGTTTTCTCAAAGGGTTGGGGGAAGCCGACCCCGCGCGGCGTCAATTTGGTCCGCCCGCCCATGACCAGCGCGGCAAGCATATAATTGAGGACACATTAAGCGCGCCGCATGGGCTGGGCGTGGTGGAAGAATTCCAGCGGCTACAGCGCTTGGCGCCGGCTGGTCCCATCCTCAAAGCCAGCGTGCCTGGGCCCTATACATTGAGCGGGCGGCTCAACCCCAATCGTCAATACCCAGACCGCTACGCCATTACGGAGGCCTTGGTCCCCATTGTGCGCAGAGAATTAGAAGATCTGGTTGCGGCGGGCTGCACTGAGATCACGGTGGACGAACCCTCCATGAGTTGCTATGCATATCGCGAAGATCCCGTGCATTTTGTCGACATTTTTAACCGTACCGTCAAGCCGGTGGTGGGTCAATGTCGGCTGTCCACCCATCTTTGCTTTGGCAATTACAAAGGTCATGCCGTCAGCGACCGTCGCTATGCGCCCATGTTTCCCGCCTTTTTGGAGATGACGCTGGACGAGATTCACGTGGAGATGGCCAGCCGCGAATTTGCCGAGCTGGAGCTAATCGGCGCTATTGCCGAGCAGCGCGATGTGGCCGTGGGCATTGTGGACGTGAAGAGTTATTTTGTAGAGCCGCCAGAAGTGATAGCCGAGCGCGTGCGCCGCTGTTTGCAATACGCACCGCCCGAAAAACTCTCCTTTGCCCCCGACTGCGGCCTGAGCCAGACCGCGCGTTGGGCCGCTAAACAGAAGCTGATCAACATGGTGGCTGGTGTACAAATGGTGCGTCAGGAGATGGGCCTGTAATATAGTATAGGCCCTTGATACTACTTACGCAGCCCTTTGTGAAACACATCGGCCAATTCCGGCTTCAAAAACTGCTCCACCTCGTATGCATAGCCACCGGGATCTTCGAAGAAAAAGCAGTGGACCTGAATTTCTTCATATGCCTGCGGTTCGCGCAAAATCTTCACGCCACGCGCCTTGAGCCGTTCATACCAGCCCGGCACATCATCCACCACTAGCGTGCAGAGAACCGCGCTGTTGGCCAGCGGTTTGCGGAAGCCGCGCGTGCCATCCACCAGCCCAATAAAGCTGCTGCTCGATGTGCGATAAATTTTGGCCCACTCCTGGTCTTCCACCAATTCAAACTCAAGAATATTTTCGTAAAAATCGACCACAGGCCCCAAATCGTCATAATATAAAAAGGTGACTTGGGATTGGGCAGTCATGTAGTTAGGCATGATTGATCTCATTTCTGGGAGTATTTCGTGGTGCGTGAACCGCTCTAGACTCATGTTTCGCAACCAGTCGCTCAACCAGTTCACGCACCACGCACTACGCAACAAATTCATGTTTCGCAGCCAGTCGCTCAACCAGTTCACGCACTACGCACTACGCAATACGCTCTTTCACATACGCAATCGTCTGCGGTCCTTCCGGCATGGCGCAAATGCGCGGCGCGTGTCCATGTCCGTTTTGGAGCAGACGCGCCACGGTTTCGCCAATATCAGCACTTGGCTTGAGCAGCGCCGCTTGGATCTGCTGGCTAGTTAGCCCTTGGCTATAAACGTATACATCGGCGTGAAGCTGAATCTGCGCTTGAATCTGTACCTGCCACTGATCCTGCTCGCCAAAGCCCGGCCGCGCCAGCAGATCCAGCACGCCTTGCGGCGTGCCGCCCTCCTTGAGCAGTGCGGCATAGCGTCCGTGATCGGGCAAGCCATCCTGACAAGCGCCGGCCAAAATAATAGCGCCCCCTTTGCGCACGACCCGGCTGGCCGCACTCATGCCCTTGACCGTTTGATAGAGATTCTGGTCCAGGGGATAGCCGCTGTTGGTGGTGACCACAATGTCGTAGGGCGTATCGACCGCCACCATGGCGCTCTGGCGCACAAACTCACAGCCGGCCTTGTGCGCGGCTAGCATGTCGCCGGCAAAGACGCCGGTGATCTGCTTGTGGGCGTTGAGCGTCACGTTGAGCAAAAAGGTGGGGTTGGTCATCAGCGCCACTTCGCGCATCTCCTCCCAAATGGGATTGCCTTCCGTAACGCCCCAAGTGGCCTGGGCGTGCCCGATCATGTCGCGGCCGTGGTTGCTCAGCACGCTTTCGGCGCCGGCTAGCGCGGGCAGCACCGCCTTGGGCCCGCCGCTGAAGCCGGCAAAAAAATGGGGCTCAATAAAGCCGGTCAAGATGCGTACATCGGCCTCCACCAGCAGCCGATTGACGCGCACCGGGTTGCCGCGTGAGGTCGTGCCCAGCGGAACCAGCACGTTATCATCAAAAGCATTATGCTGGAGGCAGCGGTAGTTATCGACAATCTGGTCGCCCAACATGGTGCGCAGTTCGGCGTCGGTCTGGGGCCGATGCGTACCCAGCGCGTTGAGCAGCGTAATATCGGCGCGGGCAATACCGGCCGCTTCCAGTGCGGCCAGCAGCACCGGCAACATGCGATCATTGGGCGTGGGCCGCGTAATATCGCTGTGGACGATGACCACTTTGTCACCGGGCCGCACCTTCTGCGCCAGCGGCGGCGAACCAATGGGCTCGCACAGCGCGGCGCGTATGGCGGCGGCTTCGTCTGTCAACCCGGGGACGAAACGCGATTGGACAATGTCGGTCTGGTCGGGCAGTTCAACGGTTAGGCCGCTATGACCGTAGGCCAGAGTGACGTTCATGGTTTATGCTTCCTCGTTTTGTTATGGCGCCTGGACATTGGATGCAAACTCCGGCAAGCCGCGAATGCCCAAATTCATGTGGAAGAGAGCGCCGGCGCCCTCCCCATTTTCCGCTTTATTGTCGCCACCGGCGCTGGTCACATAGATGTCTGTGTAATCCGGTCCGCCAAAAATCAAGCTGGTGATCTTGCGGGCGGGGAAGGTGATGCGCCGCTCTTCTTGGCCGGCGGGATCGTAGCGAACCAGGCAGCCGCCATCCCAACGTGCTGACCAGACAAAGCCTTCGGCATCCACCGTCATGCCGTCGGGGCGACCACCATCGTCATCCGGCACATGCACAAAGACGCGGCGGTTGGTAATGGCGCCGCTCTCTTGGGCATAATCATACAGATAGATCTCTTGGGCGCGCGTATCGGTATAGTACATCTGCTGCCGATCTAGCGTAAAGCCCATGCCGTTGGAGGTGCCCACGTTTTCGACTACGGCGGTCAATGCCCCGTTGGTATCGAGCCGATAAAGGCGGCCCTTGTGGGCCGGGGAAGACATGGTGCCGCAGAAGACGCGCCCGGCCGGGTCGGCGATAACGTCGTTAAAGCGCGACGCAACTTCATCATCGATCTGTTCGACCAGCGTAGTTAACTGTCCGTTATGCCAGCGCTTGATGGCCCCGCGCGCCATAAAGAGCAGCAGACTACCGTCGGCCTGAATAGTAAAGCCGCCGACGACATCACCGGCGTAAAACTGCTCATGTTGGCCCGTGGCGGGATCGTATCGAAACATGCGCCCAGTAGGAATGTCGCTCCAATAGACGCGCTTTTCCAGAGGGTGCCAGAGCGGGCCTTCTCCGGTCACGCAATTGTAGTCGGCAATAATGGTTGGTTGCATGGGGTTAGCTCCTGGTGGTTGGTGAATGGTGGCTAGCGGTTAGTAATTGGTGGCTGGTGATTGGTGGCTGGTAATTGATCATCGGCGGAGCTGAGACAACCACAGATCCAAGAAAAGTCACCAATGCCCAATTACTAACAACCAAATGTTGACAACCAATTACCGAAAAACGGCCGTACGCATATCTCCGACAAACTGTGGCAGCTCGCCGTGGCCCAGCATCTGGCGTACGGCGTGGGCCTCGCCGGTGTGAAACCAGTAATGGTAAATGTTGCGATAGAGCATGGTGCCATAGTTTTCGGCGTGCGGTTTGCCCTCGCGCAGCGGATGCTGCAACAGTATCTCCGCCGTGACCGTGTCCAGATAGCGGTCAGCCGCCGCCGTAATGGCGCCCCAGGTGCTCCACATTTCGTCTAGCGGCGGCAGCACATCTACTTGGCCGCTACTCAACAATTCGCGCAGGTGGGGCGCCACCGGTGCGGTTTGCGCCGCGCCATTCCAATACGCATCTTCTTGTGCGCTCAAGTGGCCGATGATCCAGCTAATGCAGTTCATGGGCTCCAGGCGGCGGCGGGCATCGTCATTGTTTACGCCATCCAAGCAGCGCACAAATTCACTGCGGGCAAAGCGGAGCTGATCGACTAGAGGATGGGGCACGGCTTGATCCTTTCATTGGGGTGTGTTAGCATATTCACACAAATCTTCAATGTTATACTGGGGCAAATTATGACAATCATATTGGCGCAGCACGATATTCCAACCAAGGGCAAGGTAAATCTGGAAATCAAGCATTCCTTTGAGATTGTGACAACCGCCGAGGAAGCCAAACATAAAACCAACCGCTGGCTGCTAGACCTAGTGAGCTATATGATGCATGCCGAAGCGCCTGATTTGGTCATTGGCGATTATGTGGCTTGGCGCGTGCCCGTTGTGTTGACTGCTACACACAAGGGCCGTGTTGGCATTGTGGGTTACGTGGATGTTCACGTTTCTACAGGCCAAATTGTGGATGAAAAAGCACAGATCGAATCCTTGGTGAACAGAGCCGAAATATTAGCTGCCACTCTTCCTAATTATACTCCAGCCGATCAAATTCCTGTACATTTTGTTCCGCAGCATCTACCTCAAGCTGGCCATATCGAGACTGTCAACGCATAAGCGGCCATTTATGTATGGACTCTATCTTTTTGCCAGTTCGACATATGCAGCAGCGGCACTCCGGTGAATGCTTGGCAGCATGTGCGCTAATGGTGTTGGATTATGCTGGCATTTCCATTCGGTACCAGCAGCTCCTACGCCTCCTTGTAATCAAATTGGGTATAGGCGCACCGTCCTCAAATGTCCTCAAGCTTGCCTCTTTGGGCGTAAATATTTTATATAAGCAAGGCAACATGCAGATTTTGCGTCAGCATCTGCTGCTGAAACAGCCCTGCATTGCCTTTGTCGATACATCCGAGCTACCATATTGGAATCAAGATACTGACCATGCTGTTGTCGTAGTTGGCATGGATGATGATATGGTTTATCTCAACGATCCTCATTTAGATATCGCGCCGGTTCAAACGTCAATTGGCGATTTTGATCTAGCCTGGTTGGCGCGTGATGAAATGTATGCTGTAATTGAAAGTTAATGCCTCAACTGTTCCCTCCAACTGGCCAATTGCGTTTCTAGATTCGCTTTTTGCGTTTGATGAGCGGGATTATCTATCAGATCATTTGTTTCCCAGGGATCGTCCTGCAAATTGAAGAGCTGCCAGCGGTCCGTGCCCACCAGTTCACCCTGGCGGTTGGGAACGCGGGCGTTGCGGATCAGCTTCCAATCGCCGGTAGTGACGGTGCACTGCATATCGCGGTAGCAGGCAAAGAGCGAAGGCCGTCCCGGTTCGCCATGGACGAGCGGCAGCAGGCTCTGGCTTTCGACCGTGTCTGGACGCGCAATGTCGGTGAGTTCACAGAGCGTGGGGAAGAGGTCAAAGCTATAGTTGAGCGCATCCATCCGTTGACCGGTGGGCAGCCCGGGGCCGCGCAAAATCAGCGGCACGCGAATCGAGTGATCGTAAACGTTCTGTTTGCCAAAGAGTCCGTGCTGGCCAATGGCAATCCCGTGATCGGCCACGTAGACCACAATCGTGTTATCGGCATGGCCACTCTCTGCCAGGGCCGTCAGAATGCGTCCAATCTGAAAATCCATGTGGCTGATCATGCCGTAATAGTCGGCTAAATGTTGTTGCACTTCAGCAGGCTGGCGCGGAAAACCGGCCAGCATTTCATCGCGCACGTGCAGTTCGCCGTTATCAAATGGATGTTCCGGCAAAAAGTTGGGCGTCAAGGGAATGGCGTCCGCCCTGTACATGTGGTCATATGGCGGTGGCGGCGTACGCGGGTCGTGGGGAGATGTAAAAGCCACATAGGCAAAGAATGGTGCATCATCGTCATAATGATGCAGGAAGCGAATGGCCGAATCGCTGAACATTTCAGTCGAGAAGCCTTTGCCAATGTGCACCGCGTCTTCGGGATAGATGCCGCTGGGGTCAAACGGGCGCAGCGGCACTTTGTCATGGTCGCTCATGCCGCCGAAGAAGAGGGTGTCACCTTGCGCCCAGCAGCGGGCAAAGGCCGCTTTGTCGTTGTGCCACTTGCCGCTGAAAAAGGTGCGATAGCCATTTTGGCGAAATGTCTCTGGCATGAGCGCCAGATGAGACGGTATGGTCTGCGCCAGCGGACCATCTTTGGCTGCCGTGGCCGCCAGCGGGTTGACGCCAGTCATCAGCGCGGCGCGGCTGGTCACGCAGACGGCGCCATTCCAGCCGCCCAAAATGTGTGTGTGGCTAAAGGAAACGCCATCGGCCGCCAGCTGATCCAGCACCGGCGTCTGTACCGTCGGGTTGCCAAACGCGCCAATCGCGCTGTGGCGGTGGTCATCGGCAATCATGAAGAGAATATTGGGTCGTTGCGTCATGGGGCGATTCGTTTTGGGTAATGGTATCTTGGGTGGTTTATTTGCGCTTGCCGAGCAAGCATACCGCACACTTTACGCCCAAAGCGTGGCCTTGTCAATTACGCTCTAGCTTACATCAGCCGACTTTGTTGGCGAGACTGGAAGTCCTCCGCCCCCAAGCTTACCATCCCCACATCTTTCTTGCCGCGGGTGAAGGCCAAATGCGTCGCACACGGGTAGACGAGAACGATTCCCGAGGACAGTGTGCGTCGCACGGATCCATGCCACACGCGCGTGGGTAATGCTTAGCCCATGTGGGGGAGGATTTCGGAAAGGGCGGTATAGTTACGCCGCTTCCAGAATGGGGTACCCAAATTCTTATGGTTCAAACAGCTTCTAGGGATATGACGCTTCAAAAAAGACTGGCGTGGTGCTGTTGCTGGGCACGATTTGATACCGCCCCGCGCCGTCTTGAGGCAGCAGCTTGGGGTCCAAATTGAGGGCGCCGCTTGTGTTGTCCACCGCCAGGGTGATCCAGCTGACGCCATTGTTTGGGCTAAAGCGCACGGTGGTGGGAATGCCGCTCATGGTCCAAGCCACTTGAATTTCTTCACCAACTTTGGACACGGTGAGCTGTACTTGATTGCTCCAGTTGGCGCGGTCACTCAACGACTGCGCGATCAGCAGGCCATTGTTGTGGAGCAGCCGTATAGACGCCATGGGCAGCGCCGGCGCCGGTATAATCGCCTCAATGAGCGTGCTGACCGCATCGGATTGAGCCGTGGGCGCGTTTAAGCCCGACGACTCCAAGTTTACCGCGTGCGCCCAGTAGCGCCCAATGGTTTGCCCTTCGGTACCGATAATTTCTACGGCGTAGGCGCTGGGACCATTGAACGCCTTGGGCGCGGTCCAAAGCGAATAGCTTGGCGCCATGGTGGCCACGCCATTAGCCAGCAAGGCGCGCACCAGCAGCACTTGTTGAGATGCAGCGACCGTGGCTTGGCCATTGGCCAGCTGGTCTTCATAAATAATTTTGTACGTATAGTCCGACACCCACTTGGGTGAGCAATAGCTCATAATGTCTTTATACTTATTGGGCTCTTTGACTTCGCCATTGGCGTCAAACCCATATTCGCCAATCGAGGCGCCGGGATAAGGATAGTCCTGGGAGCCGTTGACGCCGCATGGTGCGTGTGACAAGCCAAAGCCGTGTCCAAATTCATGGGTGGCGGTTAGCGGACTGCCGGTCAAGCCGGCGCCAAAACGCTTGCCCACAGCGCTGATGCCGGCCACACCGCTCGTAAACCAGCGCCCATTGGCATTCTCCACCGGCACTACGCCATAGTAATACGTCGAGTCCGGCGCCCCATCGGCGGTCTTCAACCCGTTGATCTCGACGGCCAGTTGCTGCCAGTCCGCCTCCTGCCGCAGATTGCCTGCAAAATCATGTGGGGCGCGCATAACCACATCAAAGCTGCTCAATGGATAAAGATCCATGGTGGCGCCGCTGACCGTATCTTCGGTGGGCGCCGGATAGAATGCCCCGTCGTTGTCAGTGTAGTTAATGGGAACCAGCACAGCGTGAAAAGGCGGCATGACGTTGAACGTGAGCGCCATGGTAAAGCTGTTGTTGGCCTCATTGCTTTCTGCAATGGCGTTGGTCGCATCCACCTGCACGGTTAGGTTGATGGTTCCTGTGGTCCAAGTCATGGGTAGCGTTAAGTTAATGGTGGAAGCTGCATCCGCACGGGTGGGCGCAGCGGAAATGACGGCATTGGCAATCGTAATGGCGCCCAGCGGCTGGCCATTTTGCGTGGCCGAAGCAGACACGACCGTGCCGTTCCCCGCTCCACCATTCGTTTGGGCAAAGACGCGTACAAAGGTGGCGCGGTCTGCCACCAGCGGCACGCTATTGGCCGCATCCTGTATGGCCTGCGTCACCTCTAAGCCGTTGATTGTTAGATCGACGGCGGCCACAGAGGTGGCGGTGGGGGAGCTGTCTGCGGGAGGTGTAGGCGTGCTCGTGGCTGGCGCCGGGGGCGTGGCGGTGGGTAAAAGAGACCCTGTGGGTGCGGGCGTGAAGGTTGCCGTGGCCGTCGTGGGAGCCGGCGCGGTCAATGTGGCCGTGGCCGTGACCGGAGGTGGTGGCGCAACCGTGGTCGATGTCACAGTGGCGCTGGGATTGGTTGTTGGGGGGGGCGTGCCCACTGGAGTGGCAGCCGCCGGCGTGGCTGTGTTGATCGCGGTTGCCGTGGATACAGATGCGGTTGGGGTAGATGCAGCTGGAGTAGATGCAGCCGGAGTGGATGTGGCAATGGGCTGGCTCAGTTGGGTATAAATTGTATCCAGCAGCGAAGGAATTGTGCGCCCATTGGCGCCCTCTACTTCTCCAGATGAATCGGCGCTCAGTTCCCAAATCATTGCGCCGCCCAATTCATTTTGCCGAATGTAATCGGCCTTTTGCCCAATCGATTCAGCATCATCATAGCTGATCATAGTTTTGGCGGCCGGACTATAGAGCCACGGGGCTTTGGCTTCGGCGTGCCAATAGCGGTTATAACCGGCATCAATATAGTTGGTCGCCAGGTCTGCATAATCAAAAATGCCGGGTTCCCATGTACCATTAGGTTGCCCCATGCTGGTCTGGAAGAGCCCATTATTGGCGCTATCTACACCGCTCCAGCCGCGGCCATAAAATGGCATGCCCATAATCACTTTGTTGGCCGGCACGCCTGCATTCAAATAGGCGCTCAGCGCGGCGGCTGCGTTGAGCTGCGTTGCGTTGGCGGTCGGGTCGTCGCTGGCGGCAAAAAGCGGCGCCGCCAAATTGGTGGTGGATTCAGCGCCGGTGTGAAAATCATAGGTCATGACGTTGATCCAGTCCAGATAGACGTGGATCTTGTCCAGCTCCAAATTAACATATTGCGCGGGGCTGGCCGGCGCTGCTATCGAAAGCAGATAGGCGCGACCGTCAGCGGCGCCCTGGGCATCGATTGCGCTGCGCAACTCGGCCAGCAGCAGCGTGAAATTCTGCTTGTCTTCCGGGCGCGCGCCATTGCCCGCCAGACCGCCACTTACCGGATATTCCCAGTCAATGTCGATGCCGTCAAAGCCATAACGCGTCATAAACGCGACGCAAGAGTTGGCAAAGCGCGCGCGTGATTCGGGCGTAAGCGCTACATCGGAAAAGCGCGATGACCAGTTCCAGCCGCCCACGGAAATTAACGTTTTCAGGTGCGGATGTGCTTCTTTTAAAATGCGCAGCTGGTTAAAGCTGCCGTGCAATGTACCGGGCGGATCATTTTCATTGTCTGTTTTGGGATAGATTTTTTCGGTATCCGCATAAGGATCGCCCAGCGTGCATTCGCCCTGCTCCGAAATATTGGCAAAGGCATAGTTAATGTGCGTCAGCCGATCGGCCTGGATATCCGCCACGTGAAAATCGCGGTCATAAACACTCCAGGATGCAAAGTAGCCAATAATGTACTCGTGCAGCGTGGGTTGAGCCGTGGGAAGGGGCGTGGATGGCGCTGTGGGTGTACCGGTGGCGCCAATAGCGGTGGGCGTTGATTGATTAATGGCGGTGGGGCGCGTGCCCCCACTGCCACCGCCGTTACGCACCAGCGGCAAATAGAGTTCGCTGGCCGACTGATGGTCGATGATACGTTGCGCCGCGGTCGGCGTGGCATTGGCTGCTGATGCAGACTGGCTCTCTAGCGAAGATAGAACTCCTGGCCAAGATAAAGCCAGCAAGGGTGATGAAACACAGACATCGAACAAACAGAGCGTAATCACAAAAACAAAAGCGAAACGCCATCGTCGGACATTCATAGACTTCTTCCCATTTCGTGACGATATTGGATGATCTATTTGTGGGCGCGTGAAATGTTGGTGGCATCGCTGTCTCTTGGGTCGAACCCAGGCTCACCCTAAAACAGGGCGCACTTCAGGAGTAAAAATTACATACGACTTCCGCAGCGCCCATGGCTCACCAGGAGAGAACTGCTTGCTGACCTGACAACATGTACGCCAGCTTTGCGTATGTACTATCCTTACTGAAAACTTGCGCGGTTAAAAGTTTAGCTAAAGTGTAGCGGATGTGCTATGTGATTACCAGTCATTTACATGCTGTATTATCTACGTTCCGAAGGTGAAGGTCGCTTGTCCGCGGGGAGCTTGTTGCCAATATAGCCAGAGTCAGCCAGTTCCAACCGGCTAGATCGGCCAGCGCCATAAATGCATCCACTTGGCCGTGCATCAATCCTGCCACCAGCCCGGCGCTCATGCCAACAATTAGCCAACAAATTGCTAAAGTACGCAAAGATGTTGCAGATTTGGCGTTTATATCAGCATGTAGTTCCAATCGGTGCAGCTGGCGCCACAGCAGCCAACAAAGCGCTAGCAGCCAGCCAATGCCCATGACGCCCCAACTGGCCGCAAACTCCAGCCATACATTGTGTGGATGACGCAAGTTGGGGTCCAGCGCCCCATTTTCCAGCGTGTAGGCTGGATAGCGCCAAAAGAAGCCCCCGGGTCCCACGCCCAGCAGCGGATAATCGCGCCAGAGCCGCCACACGACCCGCCACGATTCAAAGCGCTGCATGACTGAATCGATATTGGTCAGCCGATCGGCAAATAGCCAAAAGAAGAAGATCAATAATGCCCCCACAAAAGTAACTGCGTACCAGTGGCGGCGCTGCCATTGCGGCGCCCAAAACGTGATTCTTCCCCTGGTGGGTGCGTAGAGGAAAAAGAGGAGTGCGCCGGCTGGCAGCGCAATCAACAGTGCACCGCGGCTAAAGGTGAGCAGCAGCGCGCCCATCACCACCGCGCAGCTTATGCGCCACGCCCAATGGCGCCAGCCATTTTGGCGCGCCTCCTGGGTGCCCAACGCCAGCCCAATGCCCAAAAAGAGGGTGCGCTCCAGGTAAAGCGCCGTGTGATTGGGCGAAAAATGCGGACCCACCAATCGGCGCACGCCATCGGCCAGCGTGCCCGCGCCATCTAGCCAGCCGGCCCAGCCCCACAGCGCGGCCAGTAGCCCACCCCCAAAGAGCCAGATGGCCACGCGCCGTTGCGCAGCGGCATCGGCCGCCCACATGCGCACCGCCACATAAAAGAGCAGCGGCGCCAGCGCCTGTTCTGTCAAGCCTTGCCAGTAGGCGGGCCAATGCCACACATTGCTACTGCTGGCCAAGTTGATACCCAGCCAGGCTAGCGCCAGCCAATCCAGCAGGTGTAGGCGAAATAGGGCAATGGCGCTCCGCCTCAACCAGAAGCGGCGGGCTATCTGCCGTTGAGGGGAATCACTGCTGTGGGCATTGCGCGTTTTGATGAATGCACGCCGCCCCCCATCCCCAATGAGCGCGGGGAGCAGCGCCGTCAGCAGCATATAGGCCGGTGGGATCTGCCACCGCCAGTCCACAATGGCCAGCTCTTTGTGCTGAAAGTAAAAGGGTAATGCCGCCGCCGCCACGTACAGCGTATTGAGCGGCGCTCGCCAAGCCAGCCACACAAAGCCGAGCCAACACAGTCCAATTAGCGGCGGCCAAACTGCGGCCACGTAGAGCCATACCAAAATGGCCCAGATGATGACATGGGCCGGGAATTCATAGACCCAAGCGAACACGTTGATATGGCGCCAAGCCGCGCGGATTCTCCAGGCAATCAGCGCCCACAAGAACACCAGCAAGCCGACGTGCAGCCAAAACCGGTGCGGGCTAAGGGCGTCAACTGCAAGCGGCTCAACCGTCGACGCGATTGGGGGCGATTGGGTAAAGGCATCCAACAGTTGATCGTTGAGCGCAAAGCCCCAGATGGGATCGGTCGCCGGCGCGTCGGGCTGATCAATGGCCCACCCCATGGCATCCAGCCAGGGCCACTGAGACTGGGCCAGGGCCACCGCCTGTTGGGCAAAGCGCGCCTGATCCGCTGCCGAAACCACACCCCACGGTGAATCCGGCCGCGTGTTCCAGCCAAAGCGGGCGGCCCACAGCGGTGTCTCTGCATCGCCCGCCGCCACCATGGCGCGCCGCACCAGTTGCACGCGCTGAAAGTTGAGCAGCTCAAGACGCTGGCGGTTATTCAAGACGCTGGCGCCAAACCCGAACGGTTCTACGGCCACCGCATCAAAAAGCCGCGGCTCTGCCGGTATTGAGATAATGGCGGGGGCAAGCGTGCGTAAAAATCGACCAGACGAGACGCTGTCGAACCCACGTGCGGACGCGTAGAGCCGTTGCAAAAAGTAGATTTCGTCAATGGCGGTGTGACCGCGGTCGGCTGTGGGCGCCAGCGCCGCCGTCATGATCTGGGCGTCTGCATCGGCGGCGCGGATGGCCTGCCCGGCCATATATAGCAGCCGCGCGTATTCGACCGGCTCAATGTGGCGATTGCCCCAGTGGGGGGCAATATTGGGTTCGTGCCAAATTTGATACAAGTGGACTTGCCCACGGTAGCGGGCGGCAAAGGCGCCGGCAAAGCGCGCAAACGTGGTCGGCTCGGCGGGCGGCGCCAGCGCATTATCGTGCGGCGCGCGATCGCGTGCATCGCGCGCCCAAGCTGGGCTGCCGTCCAACACAACTACGGGAGCGAGCCCGCTCTGGACTATATTGGCCAACATGGCGTCCGCGGCCTGCCATTCAAAGCGGCCCGGCTGCGGCTCGATGACGCGCCAATCAAAACGCTGGCGCACCCACGTTAGCCCGCCGTGGCGCAGGCGCGCCAATGCCTGTTGTTGCGCGGCAGATGAATATTGTTCCAGTTCGGTGGTTACGCCCAAGCGGAGGGGGGGGCTGGCGTGGGCAATCTCTGTTGGCGCTGATGCGCTATTTTCACGAAAGTCACGCGCCATCCTGCTGTTGAGCGGGGAACCGGCATTTTCTATGGGCTCAACAGGCGTAGCGAAGCCCTGATTCTCATTCAGGGCCGAGGATAGAAGCGCAAGATGCAACAGGCTAAAGCAAAAGAGGCTATAGTAAAGCCCCATGCGCACCGTCGCCAAGTAAGGCCGCCACTGCATCATTGTTTGGAAAGCTGTTGCTGAATCATGCGATTCATCGATTCAACGCGCTCTTTTTTCTGCATAATGCGGGTCAGGCGACTTTGATACTGCTCCAAAACGGCCCGCTCCACATTGGCGGTGCGCAATTGTTCACTTTTAAAGCTGCGCAGCTGGCGAAACTGATCCTGCACATTTTGTAGCTCATCATTGCGCACAGAAATAATGTGGCGCAGCGCCGCATCCAACGCCGCATCCGGGATATCCCTTTGGGCAGCCAGCCACTGGGCAATCTCCCCATCCTGCTGTTGCAGCTGACGCAAGTCAATGGGCTTTTCTGGCGTAGGGCTTACGCGCGGCGCCTGAGCGCTGGCCTGGCTCACGTGGGCTGGGCTCCATGTGCTTGTTTCCTGGTTTTCTGGCGCTTCTTTATGCGCTGCCAATTCAAAAATTACGCCATCCTCAGCATTGAGCCAAAGCACCGGCGCCCCAAAGCCAAAGCTATCCGGCTCCAGCGCGTAGAGATTGCTGCGCGCATAGCCAACGGCGGCATCAATCGCCCCGGGGACGGAGCCGGCGATCAGTTCTTCGTATAGATAGCGTGTGAAATCGGCCCCGTTCTGCGCCAGCACTTCAAACTGCATGGCCACTACGGCGGGAATCCCCGTCTGCAAAAGCTGTGGACCCACCGTGCTAAAAGGCGTGCGGTCGGAGACGCGGCCGGCCAGACAGACGTTGAGCACCACCAGCTTGACCGATGTGGCGCGCTGCAAAATTACGCGCAGCGAGCTGGCGGGCGTCCACGTGGGTTGGCCCTGTTTCCAGAGCAGAATCCCTTCGGGCTGGCCATGACCAATCAGGTGCAGGATGTCGGGCTGTGCGGCCTCAATCGTGCGGCGCAATTCTACAATGTCGAACTGTCCGGTTTGGCTAATCACCTGAAAGTGCCGGGAACCGACCGCGGCCACAATGCGTTGAATCTCTTCTAGTTCGCGTGTGGCGTCGATTTGGCCGGTAGGATCCGCGGGGGCCACGACTAGAATTTTGACCGGCGGTGTGGTGCGCAGCGGGCGCGCGGCCCCGACGTGGCGAAACAGATTTTCCACGCGCACCAACGGCGTTTGCGCACTGGCGGCAAAGGGTTGGTTGCGGTCGCGGTCGTAGAGCGCTTCCCACGGCAAACAGGCCACGGCAGGCGGCAGTAGGGCCAGCCGCAAACGGATGCCCGCCGCCAGGCCCGAATCCAGATCCCCGCGGGCGCTGATCCAAAGGTCGCGCACGGCTCCTTGCATGAGATCATCAAAGAGAGTCTGCCCCATCTCCATTAAACGCTGACTGCCGGGGCGCTGGGTCGGGTCAGCAAGCTGATTTACGGCGGCCTGCCAAAAGGGCGCGTGAATATCTTGTGTAACGATTCCCTCGGCCGTGCGGGCGCGATACGCCACCGTGACGGGATAAGGCTGGGATGGTCCAGCTGCATGCGGGGGGCGCACTGTCACATCAAAAGGGATAAAGCGATGTTCTGGCATAGTTTGACAATGTCTTTCTTTGCGCCGTACAATAGAAAAATGGGACATGGTTTATGTTCATCTGCAAGAGCCCATTTTATTTCATGTAATTGCGGTATCCTTGCCGCACGTTTTGTGTAACTTCACGTTTTGTATAACTTTTTGTTTGCGTTTAATTTCCCTAGGGAGCAACCCATTGGCAAGCTGGACTGAGCTAGTGCGCGGATGGTGGGGCAACCGCGGAGCGCCGCCCAAACGGCCGCAACCCAGGCGCCCTGCCACCGATAGCATTGTACATACAATCGAGCAACAGGTAGAAAAAGAGCGCCCCGTCGATTATCGGGACCGGATTAGCGTGGTGACCTGGCTGGTGGTTTTTGGTCTGGGCGTCAGCCTGGTCTTTAGTTCGCCCAACCTCTTGACGGTCAGCATGGTTGTGCTGGGTTCGCCGGTCTCCTTCTCGATTACAGACCGGGTAATTGTGGCCATGTTTATGGCCTGCCTAAGCGCAGCCAGCACCCAAAGCGTCATTGGCGTCCATCCAGCGTTGCACAGACGCACTGAATCGCGACAGCGGACTTGGGCCTTTTGGGCGCTGCCCATGGCGTTGACCATTATCGCCACCTATTTGCTGCCGCTGGCGCCCACGCCATCCATGCAGGTCATTGGGCTGCTGGCCAGCGGTGCGTTAATTGCGCTGGCTCTTTTTTGCCTCTATGCCACCGTGGAATGGGGGCAGCCTGGTTTTCGACGCGCGCGCTTTGTACTCAACGTCATGGCGTATGGTTCGGCGCTGCTGCTCTTTGTGTTTATTTATCAGAGCCGCACGCGCAGCCTGCTTTCGGCCACGGTCATTGCCATTACGGCTACGCTGTTGGCCATTGAAATCCTGCGCAACTCAACGCGCCGCGCCGATATGGTCTTTACATATGGCGCAATAGTTGGGTTGGTGTTGGGTCAGGCCACCTGGGCGCTCAATTATTGGCCGGTGCCTGCGCTGACGGGGGGGCTGCTGCTGCTGGTTGTCTTTTACCTCATGGTAGGCATTGCCCAACAAGGGCTTCAAGATCGGCTCACCGGTCGCATTCTATTGGAGTTTGCTCTCTTTACATTGCTTGCGCTTATCCTCATTTTTGCCGTGGGACCAGGCTTGGGCTAAAGAAATAAGATGCTTCTGTTGCTAAATCAAGCCGGGACCATATCGCGATATTCTTCGGCGGCGGCCAGCAGGCGCATGGTTCCGCTCTGCCACAGCGGCCAATTGCTTGGGCGGCGCACAAGATCCAGCAGCACGTCTGTAAAGAGTGCGTTGATGGGCGTGTGGACCCCCAATTGTTTGCCATATTTCACCACGGCGCCGTTAAGCCACGCCACTTCGCTGTGTCGCTTCTCCTGCAATAAATCTTGAAAAAGCCCCGGCATCTTGTTGCCGCGAATGTTGCGCACCTGGTCGCTCAACAATTGGCGGGCCAGCGCCTTGGGGCCATAGCAGACCACGGGCGCCAGCATGGCCGACGCATGGCTGCCAATGTTGATGGGCTTGATTTTGGCGGCGCGCATGACGCACCACGCCTCTCGCCACGCTTCGGTTTCTAAATTGGCCAATGCTGCATTGGCAAAAACCTGTGGGGCGGGCAGCCGCAAAATGGCGCAAGTGGCGTTGCCCAACATGGTCATAAGCAGCCGGGTCCATTTGAGCGCGTGGGGATTGGCGTATGGCACGGCAGAAAAACCGGCCCGCTGCAACACGCTTTGCAGCGCCTCAAACTGCTTTTGCGGAACTGCCGGATGCCAACAGCTCAACCCTAGATCATAACGCTCTTTTTCAATAAAAAGATGACCCGGCGCCTGCACGTCCACCGGTGTGGCAATGATGCCTGCCACCACGTGAGCGGGGCTGAGCATTTTGGCAATAATCTGCTCGTTGCCCACCCCATTTTGCAGGCTGAGCACCACCGGCAGCGGTCGACCATGTTTTTGCGCCGCCAGCCTCAGCTGGTTAATGGCCGCTTCGGTGTCGTAACTTTTGACGGTCAGAATGGCGGCATCAAAGGGCTGGGAAGCGTGCTGAAAGGCTTGCTCAGTTGTGCTGAAGAGCTGCACATTGCGGACGTGCTGCTCGCCTTTGTGTGAAGACAAAATCAAACCGGGGCGCCGGCGCACCACTTCTTCCACCACCGGTCGGCCCACCAGCGTCACGCGTACATCGTTTGCAGCATGATGATGCGCCACCTTGCCGCCTACCAGACAGCCGATAGCGCCAGCGCCAATGATTAATAAGTTCATAAAGCCATGAGCAGTTCACGCACCTGACGGCTATTTTGACATTTTAAAGCCTGCTCGGCCAGCTGTCGGCAGCTAAGCAAGTTGCACTGCCGCACGGCCTGCTTGACCAGCGCCACGGCAGCGGGCGTTACGCTCAATTCATTCATGCCCAGCCCCAACAGCAGCGGAATGGCGGTGGCATCGCTGGCAATTTCGCCACAAATCGACACTGGAATTCCCGCCTGCCGTCCCGCACGACCGATGTGGCTCATAATTTTGATCATGGCTGGATGCAGTGGATCGGCCATGGCGGCCACCGAGGCGTTGGTGCGATCTACGGCCAGAATGTATTGGGCCAGATCATTGACGCCAATGCTCAAAAAGTCGACCAGCGTGGCCATCTGTTCAATCATGAGCGCGGCGGCGGGTGTCTCCACCAACACGCCCGTCGGCAGCAGCTGAGCCAGCTCCTCGGCGTCTATGCTCTGTTCTGTGGCCACAATGGGGATTAATTCGTTGATGTGCGTCTGTACTTCCAGCAGCTCTTCAATGGTGCTGATCATGGGCAACATAAAGCGCAGCGGGCGACGCCACGTGGCCGCCATTTGCAGCAGCGCCGCAATGTGATTGCGCAACAGTTCGGGCCGCTTGAGCAGCAGCCGAATGCCGCGCAGCCCCAGCGACGGATTCATCTCGATGGGAGAAGGAATAAAGCGCACCGGCTTATCCCCACCCAGATCGAGCGCGCGGAAGGTGAGTGGTTTGATAATGGCGGGGTCAGAGCCGGTTTCATGCGCGGTATTTTCAGGATGCCCCGGCTGCATCAGGTCGTAAATTTCAATGAGCAGCTCGGCATGCGCCGCCACATCGGGGAAGGTTTCGTGGTTGATAAAAAAAAACTCGGTGCGCAGCAAGCCAATGCCATCGGCCCCGCCTTGGGCCGCTTGCACCGCATTGTCGTGATTGTTCACGTTGGCGCACACAGAAATCGGCTGACCGTCGAGCGTGACCGCGGGTTGATAGGCCAGGGCATTGGCAAGCTTGCGCTGCTGCAACAAATATGTGTGCGAATTGGAATAGTGACGCAGTTGCTGTTCGCTGGGCGAAGCCAGCAGTTGGCCCAGGTTGCCGTCCACAATAATGGGTTGGCCGTTTCTCAATTCAAAGAGCGATTTGCCCACGGCGCAGACCAGCGGAATTTCACGCGAGCGGGCCAAAATGGCGGCGTGGGCCGTGGGGGCGCTATGGGCCAGCGCAATGCCGCAAACCTGCCGCGCCGGCAGTTCAATAATGTCGGACAGCGTCAAATCTTCAGCCACCAAAATGGATTGCGGCGGTAAGTTAATTAGGGAGGATAAAGGCTTTCGGGCGCCAAGTTGTCCCAAAAGCCGGTTGCCAATATCGAGCACATCGGCAGCGCGCCCGGCAAAATAGTCATCATCCATGCTGCGAAAGGTATCGGCAATTTCGTTGAGCACCAACTGAGTGGCATCAATGGCGCTGACCTGGTTTTGCATAATGGCCGCTTCAATACCATTCATGACGGTGGCATCGTGCAAGATGGTGCGATGGCTGGCCAAGATGTCGGACACCAGCGCATCTGTATTGTGAATCAGCCGTTCAAGATTGACGTCTACGCGCGCGTGGGCTTCTAGAAAGCGCTGCCACTCCTGGCTAGGGGGTAGGCGCGTGGGCACGTGACCCGTCTCTAACAGGACGGGTTTGGGCAGGTAGATAAACGCATTGCCAATGCCTATGCCGGGCGACCCCGGCAGGCCGTGAAAGTTTGCGCTCATAAGCGGTTTCTGGTCGTATTGTACACGGTTTACACAGCGGCAGATGTCAGGTCGTCAAACTGGCTGGCCAGGGCTTGTAGCGCCTCGAGCGCGTCGGGGCCGGTGGCCTGTAAATGCAGTTCATGGCCCTGGCGCGCCTGCAACTGCACAAGCTGTATGATGCTTTTGGCATCGACTGGAGAGGTGGATCGGGTGAGATTCTGGATGGTAATGAGCGCCTGGTATTGATTGGCAACCTGCACCACATCTCGGCTCTTGCGCAAATGCAAACCGAGCGGATGATTAATCTTCAAAGTGATAGTTTGTGGTTGATCCATTCAATTATTTTCCAGACGCTTATACTCCGCCCTGTTTCAAACACACGTTAATCGTAGTTTACAGAGACACTTTCTGAATGTGCGCCGCGCTTTCCGCCGCCTGGTTAACCGTATCCAGATCGTGGCCCAGGCTGGCTTCCAGGGCCGCCGTAATGGCGCCCTCGACCAACGGCGCATTGCTAATCTGACAGCGTCCCGCCATTTCGGGCGGCAGAAAGTCCAGCGCCATTTCGGTGTTCAACACCGCGCTGCCCAGATCAACCAGGACCAGCACACCATCCTGGGTCCACACCTGTTCAATAGTTTGGGCAATGTAAAGTGCATCGCTCCCCAGACGATAGGGCGTGGCGTTGTCGCACTCCTCATCGGGAATGCCCGCTGCCACAACTATCTGAACGGTATTGTCCGTGTTTGCGTCTGTGGCGTCGGTGGTGATGTCGGGCGCGCCAAAAATCATTTGCGTGGCCAGCTCCTTAACCCCTTCGGCCAGCCGGCGGCTATGCGAGACGATCACCAGGTTTACCATAGGCCTTACGAATCTACCCAATTGTACGTGCGCTCTACGGCCTTCTTCCAGCCGGCAAAACCGGCCGCACGCGCCTCGGCGCTCATTTGCGGCTGCCATTGGCGATCCACCTGCCAGTTTGCCCGCAGGCTGGCCAGATCGCGCCAAAAGCCAACGGCTAGCCCAGCCGCATAGGCTGCCCCCAAGCTCGTGGTTTCGGCCACGCGGGGCCGAATCACTTCGGCGCCCAGGATGTCGGCCTGAAGCTGCATGAGAAAGTTGTTGACCGTGGCGCCGCCATCTACTTTTAGGCGGCTCAGCGGCACGCCGCTATCGGCATTCATGGCGTCTAGCACCTCACGCGTCTGGTAACAGATCGCTTCCAAGGCCGCACGCACAATGTGCGCGCGGTTCACGTAGCGCGTGAGCCCCACCAGCACGCCACGAGCGTCGCTGCGCCAATAGGGGGCAAAGAGTCCGCTAAAGGCCGGCACCAGATAGGCGCCACCGGTATCGGCCACGCTGGCGGCGATCTCTTCGGTCTCGGCGGCGTGCTGAATCAGCTGTAGATTGTCGCGCAGCCACTGCACGGTGGCGCCGGCCATGGCAATGGACCCTTCCAGCGCATAAACGGTGGGCTGGTCCCCCATTTTGTAGCAGACGGTGGTCAGCAGCCCATTCTGGCTACGCACAATCTCTTCACCCGTATTTAGAATCATAAAGCAGCCGGTGCCATATGTGTTCTTGGCTTCGCCCGGGCTAAAGCAGGTTTGCCCCACGGTGGCCGCTTGTTGATCGCCCAGATTGCCGCAAATCGGAATCGCCGCGCCAAACGGACCATCTGGCTGTGTGTGGCCATAAAAGGCGGGGTCGCTGCTGGGCCGGATGGCGGGCAACATGGCGCGTGGGATACCCAGGATGGCCATCAACTCTTCATCCCAATCCAGCGTTTCCAGGTCCATGAGCATGGTGCGGCTGGCATTCGTGGGGTCGGTAATGTGTTGGCCGCCGTTGGGTCCACCGGTCAATTGCCAGATCAGCCACGTATCTACCGTGCCAAAAAGCAGATCGCCGCGCTGGGCTTTTTCTTTGATGTCCGGTATGTTGTCCAGCATCCAGCGGATTTTGGGGCCGGCAAAATAGGTCGCCACGGGTAGACCCGTTTTACGATAAATAAAGTCGGCATGCCCCGCCGCTTCCAACTCTTTGCAAATGCGGTCTGTCCGCAAATCTTGCCACACAATAGCATTATAAACTGGTTGCCCGTTCTGCTTGTCCCAGACGATAGCCGTCTCGCGCTGATTGGTAATGCCAATGGCGCCAATGTCGGTTGCGCTGATTTGCGCCTTGGCCAGCGTGGCTTGAATCACTTGCTGCGTGCGCGCCCATATTTCCAGCGGTTTATGTTCTACCCAGCCGCTCTGTGGGAAGATCTGCTCGTGCTCTTGTTGGTCATACGCCACCACGCTGCCGCTGTGGTCAAAGAGCATAAAGCGGGTGCTGGTGGTGCCGGAGTCGAGTGCACCGATTAAGTGAGCCATTGAAAATTGGTCCGTGTTACGTGTCGATTTGTCGATGTTGTGTGTTGCATGGACCGCTGGGGTATGGGCGGTCCATGGGGCAGTTGGATTATGCAGCGCAACTTGCCAAATGGTTGCAACTTGCCGAATAGTCCCACTATTCGTAACTTATGTTACGCAAGCCTGGGGGAAAGTCGGCTCGCCGCCGTTCCTGTTTCTCTCTAGCAGACTGGCTGCTGCTGCGTAACGTGAGTTTGTAAATTGAGAAGCGGAGGGCGGCTTTTCCCTGCCTCCACATCCTAGCCCGCCCCCTGTTGCTGACAGCGTACCATACCCCACATCTTTCTTGCCCCGCGTGAAGGTCAAGTGCGTCGTACGGTCCGCGGCCGCAGTGACTGTACAGACAACGGCTGGACCGTGCGTCACACACGGGTAGACGAGAACGATTCCCGAGGACAGTGTGCGACGCACCGGTCACAAACGGATCGTTTCCCCTTATGCTCTGCGACCAGTGCGATGCACAGATCCATTCGCCCCACTTGTGGGTGATGCTTAGTGCTTACAGAGGGCGCGGATACGGCACAAAGAGACTTTACGCAAACGCTTTTCGCGCCGCTTCGAATAGATAAAAGGTGCTGGTTGCGCCCGGGTCTTGATGCCCAATGGAGCGCGGCCCCAAATAGCTGGCGCGGCCTTTGAGCGCCTGCATGCCGATTGTCTTCTGCATCCCTTTTTCAGCCGCCTGGCAAGCGGCTGTAAAGGCCGCGGTCGCGTCTTCCCCTTGCTCAATTGAATCTTGCAAAGCGTCGATTGCCGGTTCAAAGGCGTCAATCATCGTCTTTTCGTCCAGCCCGGCTTTGCCGCGCTGTTTGAGCCCTTCCAGCCCGCTGCGCAAAACCTGGCTAAACTCCGCAATGGAAATGTTGCGTTGCGGGTCAGCACCATTTTTGAGCAGCGAGGCCGCCTCTTTGGCCGCATTTAGAAAAAAGGAGCCGTAGAGCGCGCCGGCGGCGCCACCCACGCCGCTGATGAGCGTCATGGCGACTGTGCGCAACAGAACGCCGATATTGGTCTCGGCGTCGGCGGGTTCTGTTGCCGCAGCCAATCCGGCGTTCAAAGGGCGTCCAGCGGCCACCAGTTTGCTCCCCAGGCGCTCGCGCAGACGTTCCACCCCGCGCGCCATGTTCAAGCCGTGGTCACCGTCGCCAATGGCGGCATCCAAGTCCGTCAGATAATCTTTCTTTTCTAAGATGCGTTCGGCGAATACCAGCAGCCAGCGTTCTATACATGATGCGGATATTTCTGAATTCATAATATGTACCATCACCAACAATTATTACTCAATCGTGAGATCCCGAAGAACCTAAAAAATTACCACCACAAATTACCACCATAAGGTGGGCGTATGCACTGGCGCGTTCCAAAGTTCCAACAGTTCGGCGTCCACCCGCATCAGCGTGACGGCGCAACCGGCCATTTCCAGGCTGGTAATGTAGTTGCCGATGAGCTGCTGCTCAATGGTTACGCCGCGCATGGTCAACAGTTTGTGCAGATGGCGATAAACAATATAGAGCTCCTGTTGCGGCGTGCCGCCCAGCCCGCTCACCATCACCAACATGCGATCGCCCGCGCGCACCTCTAAATCGGCCATAATCGGTTCCAGCAGCAATTCCACAACTTGGTCGGCAGAAGTGCTTGGAATGCGTTGGCGGCCGCGCTCCCCATGGATGCCCACGCCGATTTCCATTTCGTCGGCCGGCAGGTCAAAGGTGGGGCGCCCAAGGTTTGGCAATATACAGCTGGTCAGCGCCACGCCCATGCTGCGACATTGGGTGCTGCTGCGTTTGGCCACGGCCTGCACCTGATTTAACGTGTAGCCGCGTTCGGCGGCTGCACCGGCAATTTTCTCCACAAAGATAGCCGCACCCAGCCCACGCCGATTGGCGGCATCATCCACCGCCACATCATCATTGACCAATACGGTCTTGACCATGATCTCTCGTTCGGCGGCCATCTCCATGGCGATTTCCATATTAAGCACACCGCCCGTGTGGTTCTTGACCACATAGAGTACGCCAGCGCCACCTTCCACCATCTCTGTCGCCGCCAAATATTGCATAGGGGTCGGGCTGGTAAAGACATCGCCCAGACAGGCCGCATCCAACATGCCGCGCCCCACATAGCCCACGTTGAGCGGCTCGTGGCCACTGCCGCTGCCGCTGACAATGGCCACTTTGCCATGCACAGGAGCATCCGCACGGTAAACAAAGCGCGATTTATGCGACACTCGCAGGATCTTCTCGTGCGCAAGTTCGAGCCCTTGCAGGCTCTCGGCCACCGTATCTATGGGAAGATTGATCAGCTTTTGCATATCAGTCTGAGCGAATTGGACAACATACGCGAACTGCTGAGTATTGTAGCCTTTTTTGATGGGTTGATCAACTTGGCGGATAGCGTTTACCTGGACGAGCGCGAACTTGCAATAGCAACGGATAAATCCGGCCACTGATAACGAGAAGCCGCTGCAGCGACTAGATGCCAAGCGGTTGAGACCGCTTTTCTGTGTTGGCCGCGAGTTTTAATTCTGCTTTGTTACGGTGTGCGATTGCCCTGTGGCGTTTACCCCGCCACCAACGTGCGCAGGAGCTTTTCGGCCTGGCGGGCCGCCTTGCCGCGATGACTGATGGTATTTTTTGTTTCCGCCGGCAATTGGGCCATGGTGCAGCCCATGGTGGGTAGATAGAAATGGGGATCGTAGCCAAAGCCGTGGTCGCCGCGCGGCTCATCGACGATTTCGCCTTCCACGCTGTCTTCGCAGGTGTAGATTTGACCATCGGGTGCGGCCAGCGCAACGACACAGCGAAAGCGGGCGCGGCGCGACGGGGCTTCGTTTCCCTGTTGGGCAAGCTGATGCAACTCGGCAATGAGCTTGGCGTTGTTGGCGGCGTCGCTTGCTTTGGCGCCGGCAAAACGGGCAGAATAGACGCCGGGGCGTCCGTCCAATGCATCCACTTCCAGCCCGCTGTCATCGGCCCATGTCCACATATGGGCCAAGGCGGCATATGCTTGGGCTTTGAGGCGCGCGTTTTCGGCAAAGGTGACGCCGGTCTCGTCCACATCCAGCGTAATACCAAGCTCGGCTAGCGATACGACCTCAAAGGGCAATTCGGCCAGAAGCGTGCGATATTCGCGTATTTTGCCGGCATTGTGGGTGGCGATCAAGAGTTTTTGTTGGTTGTTGAAGGACATTGTAGATTCCATGTAGATTCCATTTTGCTTGAACTGAGAATTGCTGACGTTTGACCCTGTATGTATGCTATCATATAATGCGGGGCATTAAGAAAGCATCTATTTTCTGAGTTTGTAAAAAAATGGTCGAATCTTACCATCCCTTACGTATATTTTCTGGTTCTGCTCATCCGGCTTTGGCGCGAGAAATTGCTTCTTTGTTGAAGGCCAATTTGGGCAAAACGACCACAACGCATCTGCCCGATAGCGAAATCCACGTCATGATTGATGAGGTGGTGCGCGATCAGGATATATTTTTGGTGCAGCCCTGTTGTGCTCCCGTCAACGACAATCTAATGGAGCTAATGCTCTATGTGGACGCATTTCGGCGGGCCAGCGCACATAGCATCAGCCTGGTCATTCCCTATTATCCCTATGCGCGGCAAGAACGCATGGCGCATGGGCGGGAAGCAATTAGCGCGCGCACTGTGGCCAATATGCTGGAAAACCAGGGCGCTACCCGCGTCATTTTTGTAGACATTCATGCCCCAGCCATTCAGGGCTTTTTCAACATCCCCGTGGATCCGCTGAGCGCGGTGGGCCTTTTGGCGGACTATTTCCGCAAGCCCGATTTTGAAAACGCCGCCATTGTCAGCCCCGATGTGGGGCGCGCCAGCGTGGCCGGCAAATATGCCCAGCTACTCAATTTACCGCTGGTGGTCATGCATAAGCGGCGCACAAGTTTTAGTAATGCCGAGACCACGCATGTGGTGGGTGATATTGAAGGGCGGCGGCCCATTATTGTTGATGACGTGATGGCGGGTGGCAGCGTGCTGAAGCAAGTGGAGGCCCTTTATGCCAATGGGGCGGCGGGCAAAGCCTGTTTTGCCGTTACGCATCCAGTGCTTTTGCCGAGCGCGCTGCAACGCCTAAACGCTGACGAGCGTATTGAAAGCCTGGTGGTGACCAATACAATCCCAGTGCCCGCTGACCCGGCATATGCCAAAGTCAAGGTGCTATCAATCGCCCCCTTGTTAGCCGACATTATTGAGCGCATTTACCACGGCGCCAGCATTTCAGAACAGTTGCTATTAACATAGTGGTTGGTATAACATAGCGGTTGATATAACATAGTGGTTGGCCGTTGGTTGCTCGTGGATGGCTGTCTTATACGGACGACGAATCACCAGCTACTAACCACCTACCATCTGTAAGCGATGGAGATTGCCATGTTCGGAAGAATACAAAGACCGGAACCCGATGTTATTGAAGTGATTGTGGGTCCGCGTGCGACTTTTTCGGGGCGGATGCAGTGTGATGCCAGCATCCGTATTGACGGGGCCGTGGATAGTGGACACATTGAGACGCCTGCCAATGTGATACTGACCGAAACGGCGCGTGTCCAGTGTGACATTACGGCCAAAACGGTCAGCATCCGCGGCGTTTTTCAGGGAGTGATTCGCGCCGATCGCGTAGAGCTGCTAGAGGGTTGCCAGGTATACGGCGCGCTGCACGTCAACAGCTTTTTCATGGATGAAGGGGTGCTGCTGCGCGCTGAGTTGAACATTCATGGCTCGCCCACCGAAGATACGCTGGAACTGCCGCGTCCCAATATTACGTCGACCTCGATTCCGATTGTGCGACCTTCCAGAGAAACACAGGTGTAATGATGATTTGGGGAATGGTTCCAGTTGCGGCTTTGTTGGGATATTTGCTGGGGGCCATTCCGGTGGGCGTCCTGGTCTGCCGGCTCTTTGGCGTGGACATTCGCGGCGTGGGCAGTGGGCGCACCGGCACCACCAACGCCTGGCGGGCGGCGGGGCTCAAAGCCGCCATTCCCACGCTCATCGGAGATTCGATTAAGGGCGCAGTGGCCGTCTGGCTGGTGCGTTTTTTGATCACAACGCTGTTTCCGGATCCCGGCGTGATGGATGTGGCCGAAGCCTCTGCACGCGTCACGGCGCTCCAATTGGCCAGCGCGCTGGCGGGCGGCCTGGCCATTATTGGACACAACTGGTCTGTTTTCCTGGGGTTTAAAGGCGGGGCGGGCGGCATTACCTCGGCCGCCACCACCATGGCCATCCATCCCATGGTGGGCAGCATGGTCTGGCTGATTGGCGGCGTGCTCATCTGGTGGACGCGCATGGCGTCGGTGGCCACCTTTTCGGTGGGCCTTAGCGCCTTTGCGATCTTTCTGATTTTATATGTAAATGAACTTTCGCCCTGGCCCTATGTCATTTATGGCGCCATTGCGCTTGTGTCTGTTTACCTGGCGCTGCGCGTGAATCGGGCCAACATGAAAGAGGGCAAAGAGCGCATCATTACGCTCTGGTAGCAGCGCTCTATATACCCTTCATCTCGTTATATCCTTCATCTCGTTATATCCTTCATTTCGTTTGCGCCACCAGCGCCACGTCCAGCGCTTCCTGTAGGGTGCGCACGCCAACTACCTGAATGCCGGTAGGCAATGCATCTTCCCCTTTGCCGCGCAGCGCACTGTGCGGCGCCAGCGCCCGCTTAAACCCCAGCTTGGCCGCTTCGTGCAGGCGGCGCGGCAGCTGGCCCACGCTGCGCAATTCTCCGCTGAGCCCCACTTCACCCACAATGGCCAAATCGGCGCAGACCGGGCGGTTGTAATAGCTGCTGGCAATTGCCGTGGCCGTGGCCAGGTCCGCCGCGGGTTCGCCAATGCGCATGCCACCCACTACGTTGACAAAAATATCCTGTTCGGCCAGTTTGAGCCCCACGCGTTTGCTCAACACAGCGGCCAACAGCAGCAGCCGGTTTTGGTCTACGCCGTTGCCCGTGCGTCGCGGCTGGCTAAAAGGCGTGTGGCTGCTCAGCGCCTGCACCTCTACCAGCAGCGGACGGCTGCCTTCCATGGAAACGGCAATGGCGCTGCCCGATGCATTGGGCAGCCGCTCGGCCAGAAAAACTTCGGACGGATTCTGTACTTCAATCATGCCGCGCTCGTCCATCTCGAAGATGCCCACTTCGTTGGTGCTGCCAAAGCGATTTTTTACCGAACGCAGCAAACGATAGGCATGAAAGCGTTCACCTTCCAGTTGCAACACGGCATCCACCATGTGCTCCAACACGCGCGGGCCGGCCAGCGAACCCTCTTTGGTCACGTGCCCCACCAGAAAGAGGGCAATGTTGAGGCGCTTGGCCGTGCGCAGCAGCATGGCGGCGCAGTCGCGCACTTGGCTCACCGTGCCGGCGGCGCTGGTTCCCGCTTCGGTGTAGATGGCCTGGATTGAGTCCACAATGATCAGGTTGGGCTTGAGCAACTCGATCTGTTCCAGAATATTTTCGGCAATGATTTCCGAAAGTATAAAGAGCTTTTCGGCATGAATGTCGAGCCGCGCGGCGCGGCGACGGATCTGGTGAGCGCTCTCTTCGGCGCTAATGTAGAGCACGGCGCCCACTGTTTCGGCAATTTCTGATGCCATCTGCAACAGCAGCGTGCTTTTGCCAATGCCGGGATCACCCCCCACTAGCACGCCGGAACCGGGCACAATGCCGCCGCCCAGCACGCGGCTCAATTCGCTCATGCGCAGGGGCAACCGTGGCGCGCCTTCGGCGGGAATCTGGGTCAAGGGCACGGGACGCATGGCCGCGTCGCCGCCCACGGGCATGGCGCTGCGGCTCTTGGCGCTCTCCTGCACCACCACTTCTTCCAGCGTGTCCCATTCATTACAATTGGGACATTTGCCCATCCACTTCATTTGTACGCTGCCGCACTCGGAACAGACGTAACGCGTCTTGGCTTTGGCCACGGGTAACTCTCCTGCGTGTTGCGAAATAAGGGTGTTATACTGTATATCGAATAGGATGCATACCGGATAGATGGATGTCGAACATTTGTGCGGGTATTGTATTTGAAAAATGTATTTTATGCAACTAAGCTTGCATTCATGCCGAGAGGCGCGATAAAACCGAGCCTGGCTTGGGCATTGGACATAGGTGAGAGTAGCTCCGGGCCCCGGCTTGTCGTCCCCCATGTTTTTATGGAGTTCCGTATGACATTATCAGAACGAATTCTCATTGTGGAAGATGATCCGGCGGTGGCGCGCGGGTTGGCATATGCGCTGGCCAGCGAAGGGTTTGCCGTGGAGCGAGCGGCGGATGGGCGTACGGCGCTGCGGCTGGTGGATGAACGCGCGCCGGCGCTGATTCTGCTCGATATTCGGCTGCCCGACGTAAGTGGGTTTGATGTGTGCCGGCAGCTGCGCAGCGCCGGTAAGCGCCAGCCCATTTTAATGTTGACGGCGCGTGATGAAGAGATGGATAAGGTGTTGGGGCTGGAATTGGGCGCCGATGACTATGTGGTCAAGCCGTATGCCCTGCGCGAGCTGCTCTCGCGCATTCGAGCATTGCTGCGGCGGGCTTATGGTGAACTGGCGCAACCGGCGGCCAGCACGGCGCTGCAATTTGGCGAGCTGCTGATCGACCTAGAGCGGCTATTGGTCACGCGTGCTGGCCAGCCGCTCGATCTGACGCCCACCGAGTTTCGGCTGCTGCGCCATTTGGCTTCTTCCCCCAACCGCCCTTATAGCCGCGCCGCGCTGATCGAAGCGGTGTGGGGCTACAGCAGCGATATTGAAAATGACCGCACGGTTGACGTGCATGTACGTCATTTGCGCCAGAAAATTGAAGAAGATCCGGCCGATCCACGTTGGTTGGTGACCGTGCGCAGCGTGGGCTATATGTGGCAAAGTTAACCTTTGACGCCGGTTAGCGCGGCGCCTTCCACAAAATAGCGTTGCGATGTAAAGAAGATCAGAATCGGTGGCACAACGGAGACAAGCGTGGCCGCCATGAGGTAATTCCAATGCGTTTGCCCAAAAGAGCTGAGATAAAGGCGCAGCCCAATGGGCAGAGTGTACTTTTCCATGGTGTTGAGATAGATAAGCGCGGCCTGAAAGTTATTCCACTGGCTAAAGAATGAAAAGATGGCCACGCTGGCCAGCGCCGGTTTGGTGAGCGGCAACAGGATGCGCCAATAGATAGAAAAAAGATTGGCGCCGTCAATTTTAGCGGCGTCATCGAGCTCGGTCGGCAAAGTGAGAAAGAACTGTCGCAGCAGAAAAATGTAAAAGGCGCTGCCGCCAAACCAGCTTGGCACGATCAGCGGGCGGTAGGTGTCCAGCCAGCCCAAATTGCGGAAAAGCAGATAGATGGGCACCAATGTGACTTCGCCTGGCAGCATGAGCGTGCTGAGCAGGATGGCAAAGAGTACGTTTTTGCCGGGGGCGCGCAAGCGGGCAAAAGCATAGGCCACCAGCGAGGCGCTCAACACTGCGCCCACCACGCTCAGCCCCGTCACGATTACGCTGTTGCGGAAATAGCTCCAAAAGGGCTGAAAGGTAAGGGCTTCGGGATAATTGCTCCAGCGGAAGGGATCGGGCAACCACTGGATGGGCACGAGAAATACATCGCCCTCATCTTTGAGTGAAGCCGAAAGCATCCAGAAGACGGGCAGCAACATAAAGAATGCGCCTATAATCAGAAGCAAGGTGCTGAGCCAGAGCGTGGTTTGCTGACGAACGCTTTTGCGTCGCCACCAGGGCGCGGCGCTCGCTTTAGAATGTGATAAAGACGATTGGGCGGAAAGTTGTCTGCTTGCCATGTTAACGAATCAGCGAACCCTCATAATAGACCCAGCGTGCGGTTGAACGGAAGACCAGCCCGGTCAGCGCCAGGATGATCAAGAACATGAGCCAGGCCAAGGCCGCCGCGTAGCCCATTTTGAAAAATTTGAATGCGTTATTGTAGAGATAAAGGCCGTAGAAGAGGCTGGCATTGGCCGGCCCGCCGTTGGTGATGATAAAGGCGGGGGTAAAGATCTGGAACGAGTCGATAATGCCAATGACCACGTTGAAAAGGATTATTGGCGACATCATGGGCAAGGTTACATTGCGGAACTTGGACCACGGCCCGGCGCCGTCAATGTCAGCAGCTTCGTACAAGTGATCGGGAATTCCCTTTAACCCGGCCAGAAAGATGACCATAGTCACCCCAATGGTCCACAAATTCATGATAATAAAGGCCGGAATCACCCAAGTGGTGCTGAAAAACCATTGCGGCCCTTTGATGCCCACCCAGCGTAGCGCATTGTTGACCAGCCCAAATTCAGGGTTCAGCATCCACATCCAGAGCAGCGCCACCGGCACGCCAGAGATGACGGCAGGCATGTAGTAGATGGTGCGGAATATCTTGACGCCCTTGATCTGCTGGTTTAGCAATGTGGCCACAAAAAACGAAAAGCAGAGCGTCATGGGGATGGCGCCCAAGCTGTAGAGCAGCGTCACCTTGAGCGATTGCCAGACCAGCTTGTCGTCGGTAAAAAGGTCCACATAGTTCTTTAAACCGATCCATTTGGGCGCCACGATGACTGGGTAATCGGCAAAGCTAAGCAACAGCGATGCAATCATCGGCCCCAATGTAAAGACCAACAGACCCAGCAGCCACGGGCTGGCAAAGAGATAAAAGGCAATATATTCGCGCAGCAAAAGCGGGCTTATCCGACGGCGCGCGCGCCCGGTTTGTGTCGTCACAGCCACCTCCTGTGTGGGAGTGAAGGAGTAAAGAAAGGGAGGAGTAGAGGAGTAGAAAAGATGCAGACGGCCACTCCTAACTCCTCTACTCCTCGCCTCTCTAACTCACGACTTTGCTCTCGTCAATTGCTTTGCGAATGTCTGGTGCGGCTTCGGCAATAATATCGGCGGCGCTGCCTTCGCCCAGCCAAATGCGATCGAGCGCGGGCTGGAGCGTTTCGGTGTGGACTACGCTCATGTTAACCGTCCAGTTTTCGGGGTCAATCTGCTCGTATTTGGCCGCCTCCACCAACACGTTGAATTCGTCATCAGAAAGGTGACTTTGCTCATTACGCTGCACATCGATCCAATCCTGGCCCAGTGAAAGCAGGCTGCTTTGCGGGCCGTATTCAATGGGATAGATTTTCTGCGCTTCGGCGCTGGTCATAAACTTGAGGAATTCCCACGAGCCTTCCAAATTCTTGACGCCCTTGATCATGCTCCAGAAGTCAATCCAGACGTGCAGATGGCGATCGGAACCATCGGGCGGGAACGGCGCCGCGGCCACGCCCCACTCAAAAGCATCGATGGTGGCGAATTGGCTGAGCGAGCCGATGTTGTCCATCAGCATGGCGACTTTGCCACTCATGAAGAGCGACGGCACGCCCGTTTGCAATTGCTGCGATTGCGCGGGCGTGGGCGCCACCTGATCGGTCAGCATGCTGTCGGCCACCCACTGCACTGCGCCCAGGGTCTTTTCATCGGTATCGCCGGTGAATTCGGTAATAATGCCAGTTTCATATGTATCCAACGGCCACCAGTCGCTGCCGTAGATCCAGCCAGCGGCCCAATAGTTGAAGTAGGTCGACGTGCCAAACTGGGTGATGGTGTCACCCTCTTTCTTGGTGAGCTCTTTGGCGATTTCTAAATATTTTTCGGTGGTCCAGCTTTTGTCGTTCCAATCGGTGGGCGGCGCATCGACCCCGGCTTCATTAAAGAGCGTTTTGTTGTAATAGATTACGTGTGGCCATAGATCCAGCGGTAGAGCCATCAACTTGCCTTCCCAGTGACACCCCTTAATGCCATCTGGATGGAAATCATCCAGATTGACGCCGTCGCGCGTCACAAAGTCATCTAAATCCTGGCTGAGACCGCGCGCCGCATAGTAGCGATAGCCGCGGTTGGAGAACGGCGCATAGATGGCGGGCGGATCACCAGAGGCAATCATCAGATCGAGTTTGGTGATGTACTCTTGGCCGCCTGGCACAAAAATGCGGCTAATTTCAACATCCGGGTGCTGCGATTCAAAAAGGTCAATCGTGCGGTTGAAGTAATCTTCCTCGCCGTTGCCGGCGCGCAACAGCGCCGGTACGGGAGCCCCGCCTTCGGCGCTTGGTTGCTCGGCGGCTTGATCGCTGCCGGATGGCGCGGCGGGGGTTGCACAACCCGCCAGCCCCAAGACACCCAGACTGGCAATCGTCATACTGCCTGCTTTGAGAAACGACCGTCGACTAAAAGTAGTCGCCATGAGAAGCCTCCTGGTGCTATATGTGTGGATTTTGTGAGATCAAATCTATAGCAATAACCCAAAAAATCTTTGGGTAATACACGGTGGGGGGATTTGAGGTAAGCAGATTCTTAAAGAATCAGACTACGGGGCCCTGAGGTCCAAGAGAGAAGCAAACAGCAGAATGTGAAAAGTGTAAATTCGGTTGTGAATCCTGTGCCGTCTTTACAAGAACGGTTTGGCACAGAGAATTTATGGATAGATATATTAAGTCTAATCACTCAGCTTTTATTTGTCAATGGCTTTATTTGTTAATGGCTTTATTTGTCGGGTGTAGGGCCATTACGAACGTGGTAATCGCAACGGAACAATCCAGCAGCTGACAATGAAAAGCCGCCGCCGCGGCAAGATATGATTGATTCCATTGCGCGATTGAGCATGAAGCCAACAAATCTATGCTATACTACCATACGCCCGTCTGTTATTTTGCACCAAAAAAATACTGACTTCTTCTACAAGTTGCCAAATAGATGAGCAACCCTCTGGTATTACCTATTTAGGGGCTGCGTAAATATTTTGCGGTTGAGGGGAGAACCGGCGTTTCGATTGGCTTAACGGGCGTCATGCACGGCTGATTCTCATTCAGAGCTGAGTTTGAAAGAAAGGAATCCATTGATGACAAACGCATCCACTTACCCCTATGGCCCGGAATCGCAGCGTCAGCCGAATGTGCCGCAAGGCCAGGTTGAGCGTTTTACCCACACCAGTACCATTTTCCCCAACGCACAGCGCGCCTATTGGGTCTACGCGCCCCAGCAATATGATCCGCAAACGCCGGCCGCGGTTATGGTCTTTCAGGATGGTCAGCGCTATGTGGCGGAAGAGGGTTGGTTCCGCACGCCCATTGTGTTCGACAACTTGATTCACGCCGGAGAGATGCCGGTGACCATTGGTATCTTTATCAACCCTGGTCACATCAGCCAAGAGCCGCCCACCGATCAGGGGCCCTTTAGCAATCGCTCGGCGGAATACGACACGCTTTCCGACCGCTATGTCCGTTTTCTAATCGAGGAGATTTTGCCCCAGGTGGGCGCGCGCTGGGCGCTGACCGATGACCCCGATCAGCGCGCCATTTGCGGGCTTTCATCGGGCGGCATCTGTGCCTTTACGGCCGCGTGGGAGCGCCCAGATGCGTTTCGCAAAGTGCTCTCGCACATTGGTTCGTTCACCAACATTCGCGGCGGCCACGTCTATCCATCGCGCGTACGGCAAGAGGCGGTGCGCCCGCTGCGCGTCTTTTTGCAAGATGGGGAAAACGATTTGGACAACGATTTCGGCAATTGGTGGCTGGCCAATTTGCAAATGGTGGCGGCGCTGCGCTATCGAGGGTACGATCATCGCTTTGTGGGCGGCGACGGCGCGCACAATGGCGAACACGGTGGGGCGATTCTGCCCGATTCGCTGCGTTGGTTGTGGAGGAAGTAAATCAGCGCTTGAGCAAGCGCTCAAATAATTCAATCAAGTTGCCGGATACAGGCTCCACCTGGGCGCCGGCGGCGGTCAGTGCTTCGAGCGTGGCCGTTTCATACTCACCCAACACAACCACTTGATCGGCCTGGGCGGCTTCGGCTACGTTGCTGCCAATTTCGGGTTGGGTAGCCGCTACGTAGCGCAGCACGGCAATTAAACTTTGCAAGGCTTCGGCATTCGGGGCAGAGGGGTCCACTTCAATGTAGAGATATTGTTTGGCGTGCTGAGACCTCGCTGCCTTATTTACATGATCTAAATTTGTATCATCTAAACGATTTACGTGCGATGCTTCCACAATTTCTTCCAGCTTTTCGTTGGTTGTCTGTGTTGATTCCGCTTCAATAAATTGAGTCGGTTGCGCTGAATCATGCGGCGGAGAATCTGATGGAGCTACGCTCTCTTGGCTTTCGTCGGCAAGCGGATCCACTGAGTCCATATGCGCTTCATCGCTAATAGACGTGGCCTGCTCAAGAACGCTTTCTTCCCCATCCCATGCGCGCTGGGCTGGTTCAGCGGCAGCCAAACGCGGTAATGGCGACTCGACTTGCCCTGCATCCAGCGCATTGCCGATGTTATCCGGCGATTCAGGCGCGGGCGGTTCAGCGCGCTCCTCCTGGCGACCCCAGCGTCTGGCCGTACCCAGCGGAACCACCCCATTGGGCCGAATGGGTGCGGTGTGCTGCCGAAAGCTCACCCAGACCGCCTCTAGCCCGGTCAACTGTACTTCAGCCAACACATTTAACCCGGCCGGCTCCACAATATAATAGCCCGGCTCTAGCGGGCTGAATTCCAGCGCAAAACGGCCCAACTCGCGCTTGGAGCCGGTGAGCGCCACCATGCCGTCCCACTCTTCTTTGGAGAGATAGACCGGCAGATCATACTGTTCGGCCACTTCGACGCGAATGGCGCTAAAGCCAGGCATGGACCCCGCCGTGCTCACCTCGGCGCGCCACTCGGTAACCAGCGGCGCAAAGTAGACCTCCACGCCCTTGTCGCCCTGAATGCGCAAATTGGCCTCTTTGTAGCCACCTTCCACATTGAGCGTGTAAACATCGGCCGGTAATTGGTCAAAGCACACCTGATCATCGGCATCCAGCTCGGCGCTGCGCTCATTGCCCACCGAGTCGACCAGCCAGGCCAATTTGCCCTCGCCGCCGGGAATAATGCCGACGATCACGCCGTTGCCATCGGCCGCCGCTGCTGGTGGCTCCACCACGGGCCGCGGCATACGCAACTCAACTGTCACCCGATTTTGCCCATCCAGCGCTAGATCGGCTATTTGCGTGGCCGTTTCGTGACCCAGCACGGCTACGGCATAGAGTCCAGCTTCCAAATAGGCAAACTCAAATGCGCCGCCTTTGGTTGTGGGTTGTTGCCGGCGATTGCCCTGTTGGTCCGTCAATACCACGGTGGCAATCTGACCCGGTTCCATCTCGCTGATCACCTGCCCATCAAGCACAGATTGGGCGGCGCGGCCGTGCGCCGAAATGCTCTGCCGGGTAAAGCGCACAAAGGGAATTGCGGCCCGGTTGAGCGGCACATAGGCGGTTAACGCCACTGGTTCGCCCTCTTCGTCGACAACGCCCTGTACCGTCACTGTGCACTCATCATCGGGGCAGCCGGCTACATCAATCTCGCAGGCGAATTCACCCAGCGCCAGCGCCGAACCGGTCTCGACCGTCGCGCTGCGCCATTCGCCGCTGTAGGCGTAGACGAGGAGGCTTTTGTATCCCGCCACGGCGCACCGCACGCGGCTCTGTTTGACCGTACGCTCGGCGCGCTGCGCCCATTCATCGTCATCAGGCGGACGTACCGCCACATTGCCCGGCTGGTGTTGAACACGTTGGGCGGCTCCATCACTTTGGGTGTTGCTGTCTATTGTTTCGCTTTGGATGATATAGCCCCAGCCCGCCAGCAGGAGTTCAATTTGCTGCGTATTCTCTCCGTCTAGCGCAATATTATCGACGCGGCTGCCGTGCGGATGCACGCGGGCGCTGTAGGTTCCAGCGGGTAAATCCACAAAGCGAAAGGCGCCGTCGAGCTGAGTCATGGTGACCCACTCTTGGCCATCGTGATTGCGCACGAGCATGACAATGGCGCCCGCCCCCCCGCGCACCACGCCAGCCACCACGCTTTCTCCCGCCGCGGCGCCCCGCTGGGACAGATCCAGGTCAAGCGCAAATTCGGTCTGCTCGGGCGTCAGCGTCACGGCCTCCATGACATCTGTGTCGGCAATGCGCACAATGTAGGAGCCAGGTGTTAAGTCGGGGAAGCGATAGCGGTTGCTGTTGTCCAGCGTAACGCGCGCCAACTCTTGGCCCTTTTGGTCCAGTACCACCGTGCGGTTTGAGCCGGGTTGCAGCACGGCCCCACTCAACGTTACGCGGGCGCCGATGGCGGTGCTGTTTTGCCAGCGCCGCAGCCGTTTGGGCTCGGCGCGCAGCGCTTTGCTAATGGGTAGCACGCGGTCTGGCCACTGGTTGCTGTACCAGGCATAACTCTCCCACCAATCGCTCTGGCTGCCCACGGCCTGGTTGACCATGAGCGTAAAGGCGGTGCAAAAGTAGTAGTCAGGCGCGGGATTAAAGCGCTGGCTCACGCCCATCATCACGCGGCATGCTTCCAGCGTCTGCGCCATATGTAAATCGGGCGTTGTGGCGGGATAACGAGGGTCTGTGTTTTCGCCCACTCGATAGCCGTTTTCGGTGGACAAAATGGGGATGCTGCGGCCCAAGTGGCGGCGGTTGCGGGCGTTGAAAAACTCATAGGCCAGCCAACAAGCCGTATCGTCCTGAATGGTGGCGCCGGGGTTGGCAAAATCGCGGCGCATCTGATTGATCTCGCTCAGCGAGCGGCCGTGCCACGGGTCAAAGTTGGGTTGCTCTTCCAGCAGCGTGCGATAAAAGCGCTGGGTATAGGCCGCACCTTCTTGGTTGCCCAGATCATAGGGATAGTCCAACGGGCGGTTGCGTGAATAGTTGTGGATGGCCTGCCAGACCGGTCCTTCCAAGAGGTCGCGATGACCTTTTTCAATGATTTTGCCGATTAGATCCCACTTGCTGCCGCAAGAGACGGCCGGAATGCTCGGCATGCCGCCGCGCGTTAGAATGGCATCTATGTCGGCAATGGCATCTTCCACCACAATATCGATCCCATTGGCCGGCACCCAACCGCCCTTCCATTCTGCATCGCGGTCGGGCTCGTTGTTGAATTCGAAATAGCGCACGCCGATACGCACATACGTATCCACATCCACTAAATCTTTGATGCTCAAGCGGCCGGGGTTGGGGTGAGGGCGGAAGATGCGCAGAATGGGGCAAAAGCCCTCTGCCAGCAGCGCTTCTACAAAGTCGTAGGCGCCATCGTGGTTATAGACCTTTACCCATTTGACGCCTAGAGAGCGCAGCTCCGGCAGCCAGAAATCACGAATCTGCCCCATACCCACAGCCGCCGCATACCCGGCGCACCAGTGTATGCCGATTCCCGTATCGTTTGCTGGTCGAGGGTACTCGTGAAGCTCCATTTGTCTGCCGTAATCGTGGTAATGTGGTGTTGATTGGTACCTACGGATTTACTCCCGTTCTAAAACTGGTCATGTACAAGTGTCCCCATTATAGCCATCAATGGCCCAACTTGTCGAACATGCCGGAACGTCAACGAGGAATCTCAATGCTCGTAAAAGTTTGATTGACACCATAATTGGGAATTGATATACTGGCAAAAAATAGGTGAACCTGTAGCGGTCAACGTGATGAACATGCGTCGTTCTGCCGAGGGCTCGTGCGCGAGGGATGCCGCGCCTACGTTTTTACAGTTCCATCGTTTTTACAAATTCCATCGTTTTTATAGTTCCATGATGTCTCTGACCAATACAATAAAACCAATACAAAAATACCCAGAAGGCAAGTGACACTGTGTTTACGCTGGCGACCTCACCGGAAAGTGTGGGTATCCCCTCCCACGCCATTCTCAATTTTCTGCAGCGAATCGACGCTGAGCGCATCTGCATGCATGGGTTCCTGTTGGTGCGCCACAATCAAATTGCGGCAGAGGGCTATTGGGCGCCGTGGTCGGCTGACCGCAAACATCGCATGTATTCAGTCAGCAAAAGCTTTGTCTCGCTGGCGGTGGGCATGATGATCGACGAAGGTCGACTCACCCTGGATGACCAAGTGGCCAGTTACTTTCCAGACAAAGTGCCGGCCCAGCTGCACCCTTGGCTGGCCGACTCGACCGTCCGCGACCTGTTGATGATGTCAACCGCCCATTCAAGCACTTCCTACACGCGCGACGATCCGGATTGGGTGTGGACGTTTTTCAATCGAGCGCCCTCGCATCCCCCGGGGGCCATCTTTGCCTACGATACGGCCGCTACGGTTGTGCTGACCGCCCTGGTCGAACGGCTGGCCGGCATGCCCTTTTTGGACTATATGCGCCCCGGTTTCTTAGATCCCATTGGCTTTTCGGCCGATGCCTGGTGCGTTCGTACGCCCGAGGGTGTTTCGTGGGGCGGCTCGGGCGTCATGTGTACGCTGCGCGATCTGGCAAAAGTTGCGCTGGCCTGCATGAATGGCGGCCGCTGGGGCGATGAACAAGTGCTGCCGGCGGCATATGTGGCCGCGGCGACTGCCAAACAGATCGATAACGCCATGCGTGGCAACTATGGCTACGGCTATCAAATCTGGCGCGAACAGGAGGATGGCTTCTCCTTCCGCGGCATGGGCAGTCAATACGCCATCTGCTTTCCCGACAAGGATTTTCTCTTCGCCTGTATTGCCGATACGCAAGGCGCGCCGGCGGGCAGCGCCATTCCTACCGTAATGCAGGAAGAGCTTTACCCGCATCTGGCCGATGCTCCGCTGTTGGCCGACCATGCTGCTCACGCAGAACTCGCCGCAACCATAGAGCGACTTGCCGTCTTGCCGCTGCCCGGGAATTCAGCGGCACCGGTGGCGGCGGCGGTTGATGGCGTGTGGTATACATTGGCAGAGAATCCCATGGGCATCACGCGTATGCGGCTCTCGTTTCATGGCGATCGGGGCGTTTGGGAATACACCAATGCGCAAGGTGACAACGTGTTGCACTTTGGCATTGGGCGCGTGCTGGGCGGCAAGTTTCCGCAGCGCAACTATTTCGGTCCGCAGATTGGGGTCATCCCCGGCATTGAATATGATTGTTTGGCCTCGGCGGCCTGGGTCGATGGGCAGACGTTCAATCTGGAAGTCTACATTACGGACATTCACCTGGGCGGTCTGCGCATCTCTTTTGCTTTCAAAGGGGAAGAGATCGGCATCTTTATGACAAAACAAGCCGAATGGTTTCTGGATGAGTACAATGGATTCGCCGGCGGAACGCGTCTCTAGAAACAGCCGCTCAATAGTTGAGGGGTGTGCATACATATTTTAGTCGCGTAGGGGTAGGCAAGTGTGCGTCGCACTGCCCAGATGAACAACTGTAATGCAGCCACCTTGGCGGGTGGTGGATCGCACGCGGGCCACGAGTCATTGCCATTCGCTCAGCGCATTATGCACACTCCTCAAATAGTTGTCCAGTGACCAGGCGGGTACGATGGGCGGCGAATGACCAATTGTCCCCTGTCGTTGAGCTTTCCCGCCCCAACCATACTCCTGCCATTGGCAAACTCTTAGTTGATTGCCCTATTCGGAGGCCCCGTAATGTTCACCAATCCATCTAACGCACCAAGCGCGCAACCAGATAGCGCAGTTATCGAATGGTTGTTGGATTCGGATCCGGCCATCCGTTGGCAGGTCATGCGCGACCTGATCGGGGCGCCGGCGGCAGAGGTGGCCGCTGAGCGCGCGCGGGTGGCCACGCATGGGTGGGGCGCCCACCTGCTGGCCCTCCAAGGAGACGATGGCGCGTGGGCCGGCGCGGCGTGGAACCGCGGGTGGGATTCCACCATGCACGTCCTCATGCTGCTGCGGGCAATGGGGCTCGACCCGGCGAGCCATGCCGCACGTCACGCCATGAACCTGGTCCGCAACCATGTGACGTGGCGCGGATGGGACTGGGATGGCGTTTGGCGCGGCCAAGATTTTGCCGGCAATCCCTTCTTTGCCGGCGAGGTGGAACCGTGCATTAACGGGCAGGTTGGGGCCAGCGGCGCCTACTTTGGGCAAGACGTACAGCGCATTATCGACCGCCTGCTGACTGAGCAGCTGCCGGATGGCGGCTGGAACTGTGAAGCAGAGAATGGTTCAACGCATTCATCGTTCAACACCACAATTTGCGTGCTGGAAGCCCTGCTCGAATTCGAATTGGCTGGCGGCGACAACGCCGCAGTCACCGCGGCGCGTCGGCGCGGGCAGGAATATCTTCTCGAGCGCCAACTCTTTCGCCGCAAGTCGACCGGTGAGGTGATCGAGTGTGATCGCAAAGGGGGCGCCGCATTTACGCACTTTGCTTTCCCCACTTGGTGGCATTACGATGTGCTGCGCGCTCTCGAGTATTTGCGTCGCGCCGGCGCCGCGCCGGATGCCCGCGTGGCCGAGGCCATCAGCCTGGTCGAGTCCAAGCGTGATGCCACTGGCCGCTGGCCGCTTGAAGTTCAATATCCAGGCAACATGCCAATCGATCTGGGTGAGCGGCCAGGGGAGCCAAGCCGTTGGATTACATTGCACGCCCTGCGCGTGTTAGATTGGTATTCAACATTTGCATTGAAGGCCATTCAGTGTTAGGATCATTTATAAATTGCTATTATTTACTAAATCGGAATGATTATGATCTCGCGTTACGCAGCGACAGCCAGTCTGCTAGAGAGAAACAGGAACGGCGGCGAGCCGACTTTCCTCTAGGCTTGCGTAACATAAGTAATGATTTTAGGAGTACAATCGAATGTCTGCTTCTGAGCTAGCCGAGCGACTCCGGGCAGTCGGCCTAAAGGTCACCGGACCTCGCATCGCCATTCTCGACGCAGTCGAACGGAACAGTAACCATCCGAGCGCCGAGGATATCTATCAGGAGCTGGTTGACACTCATCCATCGCTTTCGCTCTCAACTGTGTACGGCACGTTGAGCGCGTTTGTAAAGGCCGGCCTGGTTCGGAAACTTTCTGAGGTTGATGGCCGTTTGCGCGTCGATGGCACAAAGACCCCCCACGATCACGCAATCTGCCGCATGTGTGGGGCGATCTTTGATATTGAACCGAATCCCAAAAAGGCGCCGACATCTCTGTCGGAGCTACCTGATGGCCTCGCCGTGCTCGACGTGCGCGTCGAATACGATGTGGTCTGTTCGGAATGTAAACCAACACCGTTCTGATGCAGATTCTGCGCCACAAGCGCGTGAGGGTTGTGCATCAGTTTGGCAAACAATGCAAAAATACGATTGGAGAAAATATGGATAGCAATGGTAAGTGCCCCGTAACCGGTGGGCACGAAAATAATGGCGTCATTTGGCACATGTCCAACCGGGATTGGTGGCCGAATCAGCTAAATCTAAAGATTCTCAACCAAAATCCGGCTGAGTCAAACCCAATGGGCAAGTCGTTCAACTATGCCGAGGCATTCAACAGCCTTGACCTGGACGCCGTGAAAAATGACCTGTATGCGTTGATGACCGAATCACAAGATTGGTGGCCAGCCGACTTTGGCAACTATGGCCCGCTCTTTATTCGGATGGCCTGGCACAGTGCCGGCACCTATCGCATTGGCGATGGACGCGGTGGCGCCGGCGCCGGTATGCAGCGCTTTGCTCCGCTCAATAGCTGGCCGGACAATGCCAATCTGGACAAGGCCCGTCGCCTGCTCTGGCCCATCAAGCAGAAGTATGGCCGCAAAATCTCCTGGGCCGATCTCATGATCCTGGCTGGCAACTGCGCCCTTGAGTCCATGGGCTTCAAAACCTTTGGCTTTGCGGGCGGCCGCGAAGATGTGTGGGAGCCCGAAGAGGACGTTTACTGGGGTTCGGAGAGCACCTGGCTTGGCGACAAGCGCTATACGGGTAAACGCGATCTCGAGAATCCGCTGGCCGCCGTACAGATGGGATTGATCTACGTGAATCCAGAGGGGCCAAACGGCACGCCGGATCCGGTGGCGGCCGCCGTAGACATTCGCGAGACCTTTGCGCGCATGGCCATGAACGATGAAGAAACGGTTGCGCTTATTGCGGGTGGTCATAGTTTTGGCAAGACGCATGGCGCCGGTGATGCCGCGCTGGTGGGCGTTGAGCCGGAAGGCGCCGGTATTGCCGAGCAGGGACTGGGCTGGACAAGCACTTATGGCAGCGGCAAAGGCGGGGACGCCATTACCAGCGGCCTGGAAGTTACCTGGACCACGACACCCACCAAGTGGAGTAATAATTTCTTCGAAAATCTGTTTGAATACGAATGGGAACTGACCAAGAGCCCTGCCGGCGCCCATCAGTGGACGCCCAAGAATGGCGCTGGAGCGGGTACCGTGCCCGATGCGCACGACGCATCCAAGAGCCACGCCCCGGCCATGCTCACCACGGACCTTTCCTTGCGCTTTGATCCGGCGTACGAAAAGATTTCCAGACGATTTTATGAGAACCCCGACCAATTTGCCGATGCCTTTGCCCGCGCGTGGTACAAGCTGACGCATCGCGACATGGGGCCACGGGCACGCTATCTTGGTCCTGAGGTTGCCCAAGAGGAACTCATCTGGCAGGATCCCATTCCCGCCGTTGATCACGAGCTGATTAATGCGCAGGACATTGCTGCGCTCAAGGGCCAGATTTTGGCCTCGGGCCTTTCCATTGCGCAACTGGTCTCAACGGCTTGGGCTTCGGCGGCCACCTTCCGCGGCTCGGACAAGCGGGGTGGGGCCAACGGTGCACGCATCCGCCTGGCGCCGCAAAAGGATTGGGAAGTCAACCAGCCGGTGCAATTGGCCAGGGTGTTGGAGATTCTGGAAAGCATCCAGAGCAACTTTAACAGCGCCCAGTCCGGCAACAAGAAAGTGTCGCTGGCCGATCTGATTGTCCTGGGCGGTTGTGCCGCCGTTGAGCAAGCGGCAAAGAATGCCGGCTACAATGTAACCGTTCCCTTTACGCCGGGGCGCATGGATGCATCGCAGGATCAAACCGACGTGGAATCGTTTGCCCCGCTCGAGCCGACCGCCGACGGGTTCCGCAACTATCTTAAAACCGAATCGCCTCTCTCGTCAGAGGAACTGCTTGTCGATCGAGCGCAGCTGCTAACATTGACCGCACCGGAAATGACCGTTCTGGTCGGCGGCATGCGCGCCTTGAATGCCAATGCCGATCAGTCTCAGAATGGTGTCTTTACCGATCGGCCAGAGGCGCTCACCAACGATTTCTTTGTGAATCTGCTCGATATGGGCACGGCGTGGAAGGCCACCTCCGAAGCCGAAGCGCTCTTTGAAGGGCGCGATCGCGCAACGGGTGAAGTCAAGTGGACCGGCACGCGGGCCGACCTGGTCTTCGGTTCAAACTCTCAATTGCGCGCCCTGGCCGAAGCGTATGGCTGTGACGATGCACAGGAGACCTTTGTAAATGACTTTGTGGCGGCGTGGAACAAAGTGATGAACCTTGACCGCTTTGATCTTGCTTGATCTCGGCGCAATAGGATGTAAATAACGCACGTTACGCAGCGACAGCCAGTCTGCTAGAGAAAAACAGGAACGTCGGCGAGCCGACTTTCCTCCAGGCTTGCGTAACATAAGTCAATAAAATGGAAAGACCTCCGACGTGAATGATACGTCGGAGGTCTTTCCATTTTATAGAGTTGGAGATCTGACTTTTTACTTGTGACTTTTCAATGTGACTTGCCAATGGTAATGGTCTGTGACGCCACAGCGTGGCCGTCGGCCCAGCCTAGAGCCAAGGGCCCACCTTTTGGCGTAGCGCTGGCTCCATGAGCGCCCCGGACCAGCGGTCCACAATTTTGCCATCCTTCACAATCAGCATGGTGGGAATGCCCTGCACGCCGTGGCGCATGGCCAGCCCCTGATTCTGATCCACGTTGACTTTGGCCACGCGCAGTTTACCCGCCAAGTCGGCCGCCATATGTTCCAGCGCCGGTTCCACCATGCGACACGGGCCACACCAGGCCGCCCAAAAATCGACCAGCACCGGCAGGTCCGACTGCATAACATCACGCGCAAAAGAGGCTTCCGTGACGGCAATTGGTTTGCCGGCCGTCTGTGCAGAGCCAGAATGGCTGGCCGCTTGTACAGCTGGCTTGGGGCCTTGGCCCAATAGGTACGCCACATGCGGCTCCAACTCATTGGCCGTAATGGCGCTGCTTTGCGTAACTACCTGCCCATCGCGGACGCCAACCAGCGCCGGCAATGCGCTCACGCTATACTTGCGCGTCGAGGCGGGATTGCTCTCGGCCTCAATTTGGGCAATCAGCAGGTGTCCGGCGTGCCGGCCAGCCAGCTCATTCATCTTCTGCACAAGGGCGGCGGCCGCCTGTTTGGGCATAAAAAGAATGGCCACCGGTAATCCGGTCGCCACGACGCGATCCAGGCTGAGATCGCTGCTGTTAATCGGTGTATCAAATACGCGTTGTTGACTCATATTTCGTTCCTCATTCATTCTCCGTACACGGCAACGGTGTTGGCGATTTAGGCATCGGTCTCGTTTGGAGAATCCAGGCTCATCTCTTACCGTTGCGATCTACTGATTCTTCTCTACCGCAGCCGCTTGCAACTAAACTAGTTATTTGAGAGGTGTGCATAATTTGATACTCGAGTGCAACATATATTGTAGACCCGGGTGCGACGCACGGCCACCACGGGGACTATTTTCCGGCTATTTTGCGGGCCAGTGCGACGCACGCTAATCGCCTCTACTCGACTAAAATACTTATGCACACTCCTCAGTTATTTGGCGGCTTAATTTTTAGAAATCCCGTATGACTTTTGCTCAAATTGTGATTTCTAAAAATTAAATGTTCGCGGCGCTCTGCTCTGTACGCGAACATGAGTATGGTGGATAGCCGCACCCTATCCACCATCTACCCTAGCGACCTCGCCCGCGTCCGCCGCGTTCCACTTCGGCATTGACGATGGCGTCATACGCAGCTTGATCCAGATACTGGGGCACATACGTCTCGCCGGTTTGTCGGCTCAGCGTGCTTGTAAACGCCCGCAAATGGTTGCGCGAGCCTTTCATCAAGTTTTCATACACCAGCTGAATATCGGGCCGATCCGTTTGGTCAATGCGGGTTTGCAAATCGACAATATCCAAGTCCTCAATCGTAGCTCCGACAATCAGCGCATCGGTTAGAGACTGACTGCCCTGCGCCACCAAGTCCGCATATAGTTGCTGGAGCGTTGGATCTTCGAAAACGCCGACATCATTGCCGGCTGCCGGATCGTCCAAATTATAGCGGTCCAGCAGCGTCTTGACGGCATCGGTGTGCGTCGTTTCGCTGGCGCTAATGTTGCTAAAGATCGGCAAATCCCACTGTGCGGCTAGCGCTACGTATACATCGTGCGCCAGCTTTTCTTCCTCGCGCATAAAGATCAGGCCATCTGCTTCAGCGCTGCTCAACGTGGCGGTGGCAATGGGCGCCAGCGCCGTGGCCAGGCTCTCGGCATCTACATCGGTAACGCCGTCCTCATTGACGGTTACCACATCCTGCGTTGCGCCCATTGCGGTGCGACCAAAGCGCGCCGGCTCAAGCGGCTGGCAGGCAGCAATGCTCAACGCCAATATGGCGACAATGGCAAACCCCACAACAATGTGTCTATATCTTATGTTACGCAAGCCTGGCGGAAAGTCAGCTCGCCGCCGTTCCTGTTGCTCTCTAGCAGACTGGCTGTCGCTGCGTAATGTGAGTCTATATTTTAACATAATTCTTCGCTCCCTGTTATGTGCAGTAAATCTTGGTTAAATGCTTCACGACTTACGCCGTGCCTGTGAAGCGCCAGAAGAAAACAGCATGGCTAACCCGACAATTTTTCCGCTTGGCTTGCGTAAGTCCTATCCTTTGACATGGCCTTCCATAAGTTCAGGCGCATCTATACGCAGTTCTGGATGAGAACCGCAGTATGCAGGATGAATGTTTTGGAAATTCATCTGACATAGATAAGCATAACAGAAAACGGCCATCAGTTCTTCGACAAAAGTCGAAATTAGGAAAACTGATTTAATCGATCAAATCCTGGTTGACTGACAAATCTTATTTTACCGCCAAGATACGCAGAGTTCGGCACTGCGTATCCATCATGCCAGATCGCAAAGAAACGCCAAGAATCTACTCGACTGTCCCTTGCGTCTCTTCGCGCCCTTGGCGGTAGAAAGATTAAATGTGTCAGTCAACTAGCTATCAAATCTGAGTCATCCCGAAAAGGCAAAAATCCCGGAATCTCTAAAAATTCCGGGATTTTTGCCTTTGTTATGTTTTTGTATGGCGAATTTTACAGCGGCCAGTCGCGCAAAAGGCGCTCCGTCTCCTCAGAATGACCGCTCTCATCGCGCACCATATCTTCCAGTTGCACAACCAATCCTTTATCGCCTAACTCTTCGGCTTCTTTGGCGCGTTGGGTATAATCCTGCACGGCTTGCCGTTCGGCAGTCAGCACAGCCTCGACCATTTCCCGATTGGTGTGCGCAGCGGCTACCGGCCGCGGCGTGGTGACCGGTTCACCCCCCAGCGCCACAATTTTATTGGCCAGAAACTGCGCATGAAGCTGTTCATCGGCTACTTCGGCCAGGAAGAACTGCGCAAGCTGGGGGCGATAGGGGCCATTCACCTTGGCTGCATACGTCAGGTACTGAATAATCGCGCCCAATTCACCGGCCAGATCCTCATTCAGATTTTTGATCATCGTTTCTTTGTTCATCAAATTATCTCCTTGAAATTGTGTTTACTCGTTGCTGTGCCATAGCGGCAAATTTTGGACCTTCTCTCTAACAATCCGTAACTGGATTCTCCCCGCCACCACTGCTTTGATCAATTCGACGGGACAGCGCCGATAGTGGGATTGGTGTTCTTCATGCAGCAAAAAGTGTGTGGTCACATGTGCATTATGCGTCACCACCAGTGCCGCCACATGCCCCACCACCAGCTCATCTTGATCCAAAACCAACATGCCGCGCTGCAATCTTACGCCAGTAACCATGGGGTCAGCTATAGGCAATATGCCAGATTCCATGAGCGTTGAGGGACTGTGGCCGTCATCCAATGTATCCATCTGTGTCCCTTTCGGTTGAAAGCAAAAGCGGACCACGTCATACATGACAATCGTATCACGTGGTCCGCTTTTATTCTTCGACTTTTGTCGAATTTATACGCAATCTAGCGATCGGGCAGGGCTTTATCCGCCAGCCCAACGCGGTCTAAAATGCGAATTTGCTGACGCGACAGCTCGATGAGACCGGCATCGCTCAAACTGCGCAGGGCGCGGTTAACCACATCCGGCGCGGCGCCCAACCGAGCCGCCATTTCAGCCTGCGTGGCCCAACGCTGGCGCTGCACCACATCATCAACCGCATTTTCCATCAGCTGGCGCGCTAGCCGGGCCGTAACCGAACGCAGCGATAGATCGGCCACCAGCGCCACCAAATCGTTGATGCGTTCGCCCATATATTCAATGACGCGCAGCGCAAATTGCGGCTCTGTGAGCAAGGCTTGGCGCACCACATTGCGCGGCAGCTGCCACAATTCGGTGGGCTCCAGCGCAATGGCGGTGGCCGGCATGGGCTGGCTCACAAAAACGGTCATGCCGCCAAAGACTTCCCCCGCCTTCAAGAAGTGCAGAATCTGCTCGCGCCCTTCGGCGGACATGCTCACGGCCTTTACCCAACCGCTCTGCACATAATAAAGACCGGGTGAATCATCGCCCTCTAAAAAGATAATGGCGCCCGGCTCATAGACGCGCCGGATGGCCGCATGGGCAAAGCGCTGGATGAGCTGTGTTTCCAATCCGGCAAAAAAGGGCAACTGTTGCAGCGCCGTCAGCAAATCGCCGCCTGTTGTTTGTTGTTCAGCCATGGGATCTGTTGTCCACATAAATGGGGCTGGCCCACGCCATGTGCCCGTCCACTTGCGTGGCCTTGACAAAGTACGGCGTCAACTTTCCTGGCTGGGGATGCACCGTCTGCGTCAATGCCAGTGTCTGCGTGTTCACTTCGATGGGGTAACGCTCGACCACCACCTGCATGTCGACGCCGCCAAAGTCAAACGCCCGGCGCGGCATATCATCTGTCAGCTCGGCCAGATCGACAGTGACTGTGCCCGCCGCCGATTCAAAGACCAACACCCCGCGGCTGGCATCCTCCAGAACCAAATCTAAGCCATCGCGATCGCCGGTGGTCTTGCTGCCAAATGCAATATGCGTAGCGGACTGTTCTGTAATGCCATCGGCCACCACGTCAAATGAGAAAAGCGCCGCCGCCTCAATGCGACACCCCTCGGTGCGCACCACCCCGTCCCAAGTGACCCGGCGCTGGCGACCGCGCTCGCGGCTGCCTTGCCAGCTCACGCGGATGTGGTTGGAGTGGCTTAAATTGTGGAAAGCCGGTGGCCGCACTTCCTGGATCAGTGCCCGTCCCGCATAAAGTTGCAGCGATTCCAGCGCCACCGCGCCGGTGACGCTGGCCGCCAACGTCACGGCAGATTGCGTTCTCAGCACGCTGCCCATGGGGGTTTCGTCGGCGGCAAAATCGAGCAATATGCGTGGTCCCGTTGTGCCGTAGCAGCGCCGGGCTTTGAGCGCTGCAAAAACAGCATCGCGCGTCAGCGTTTCTGCCAGCACACAGGTAAGGCCGTTCTCAATGCCAAATTCGGCCATGCCCGCACCCTCTGCGCCCGGGCGGCCGTGGTGGCCATCGCTGTTGCACATGACGCCCACAATATAGCCTTTGTCGATGGCATCCCACAGCATCCACTCGAAGACGCCCCAGCATGAGACCAGCTCCACCAGCGTGATCAGCGCCTGGTCAAAATAATCGCGCATGTTGGCATAGCGCCCGCCCACGTGCATGCAGACCAGCACTTCATCCAGCGGCACGTGCTGCTTTATGCGGCTGTAAAATATGTCGGCGGGATGCGCAGGGCTGCGTTCATCGGCGGGAATCTCCGGCACCAACCAGTGCGATGAGCGCATAATCGGGTGACCCTCTTGGCGGTAAAAGACGTTGTGATCCCCACCGGTGGGCGAGCTGGCCGACCATTCATAACCGGGAAAAACAACGAACTGGCCATCTTGGTGAAAGCGCGCCGTGGTCTCATTCAGCTGGCGCCAAAATTCATTAGTGATCTGAAAATCGTTGCCCTGATGGCTGGTAAAATCGAGCCGCCCCCATGCGCGGCCAAAGGTAAAATATTCATCTGGCGTGCCCACACCCACTGTTTCGCCGGTCTGGGCGTGCAGATCGCCCCAGTAGCGCTTGCGCACGGGCGGCCGCTCGCCAATGACCAGCGGATTGCTGCGACAGCTGAATGCGCCCACACAAGCGGTCACGTAGCCCTGACCTGCGCCGCGCCCAATGAGCTGGCCATCCACAATGTCAACGTCACCCGTGCCTACCCATGCATACTGCACATCTATGGGGGCCGGCGTTGGGTTGCGCCACTGATCTTCGCCTTTGACAAAAATGTCAATTGGCTGGCCCACCACCGCCTGGGACGGCAATATGCAAACCAGCGTTTGCATTTCTGCCGTTACGACCTCTACCGTGGGCGATTCAGCCAGTGGACGTGGATCACACGCATTGGTGGGGTCTACCAGCACCAGAAACTCAAAATGCGATTCAATATAGGTTTGGGCGCGCAGCCCGGGCGCACCATGCGTTGTGTCGCCCAGCGTAATTGTCACCGTGTCGCCCGGCGCCAGCGAGCCATCATAGACGTCGATGACCACGCTGGGCGTTTTGGGGCGAATGTAGCCGCGCGGCTGCCAGCTTGCCCGCAATTTGGCGGCGCCATTGGTCACCGCCGTGCTGTAACCGGGTGCTTGCGGATCGGTGAACTGCGGGTCGGCCCAGTCCGACACCATGCGGCGGGCCACTTTAAGCTGACCGCCCGAGTCGATGCCCAGGCTGCCCACCGTGTAGATCAGCGTCCACGTGCCCAAGCTGCCTGCGGTCACCAGTCTGGTTTCGCGTAGTTCGACGCTGCCAAGGGGCGGGTATTGTGACATGAGAATCTTCCTTTGGTTGTGGATCGGGGATCGATGTGACGATTGTAAACAGAGCGCAGCGGCATGCCATAGGCTGGCTTTCTGAAGCGAGACCGACGCCTATATCGCCAACACCGTTGCGTGGTATCGGATTGCTATGAAAATCGAAATTGGACGCCGGCGCTTCCGCCAGCAGCAAAATATTGGATTGTACGGGCAGAGCCAAAATGCCGGGAGTCTATGACAAAATAGTACTACAAAAATCGGGAAACAGCAGATTTTGTCTGTCTACCAACTGACAGGTGTTCTACAAAAAAAACAAGCGCCGAATGTGTTCACACTCGGCGCTTGTTGGCAAGTAGATTTTTGGATAATTTAGCCGCCTTGGCCAAATTTGGGGTCGACCACAAACTCTGTTAACTCATAGTTGGCCGGTGGGGCAATGGTCAACGTTTCAGACGCAATGTGGAATAAGAAGCGCGGCCCGGGAGACGTTGCGATGACTTCGGCGCCCAGGTCGGCAACCAGCGAGGACGAATACTGATTGTAGCTGTAATCCTTGGGCCACTGCTCAAACTGCCAGATGCCCGTATTGGTCACGGTCGCTTCCACGCCAGCGCCCACCTGAAATGCCTCGCTAGCCTCGCCTTTTGTCTGCGGTTTTGTCCAAACATTGGTCAGCCTCATTTCATCTCCACCCCGTTCGATGCTAAATTTTAGCGAGCGATGCGAAGCCAGCACTGCGTTAGTCGTGGCGTTGTTGGTCCATCTGCCGGTTGCATGTACAGTAATGTCATCGTACAGTTCGCGGTCGGCCACATCGCCCTTCCAGCCGGCGGCGGCATAGGCTGACTCAATGGCGCCTTGAATATCCAGGTCGCAGGCCACGGCTTCTGGCGATTCTTTGGTGGGCGCTTTTTGACACGAAACTTTGTACGTATATTCTGAACTCATATAAAATGTGCGGTAATACCGCCGCCATTGTCCCAGCCCCACCCAAATTTCGCCCGCACGGTTTGCATGATCATATGTAAACTTCCATTCATGCCCTAAAATGGGTGGATCGTTGGGGTTGGGGTAATCTGTAGGGAGGTCTTGGGCTTTTGCCCGCGGCGCGCTGGCCAACGTCACTGCCAATAAAAGTGACATAATCAGGACTCCATGTATAATTGAAAACAAATTTCGCACGTCTCATCTCCTCTTGATTTTTGTGAACGCACAACTTCGCCAGTACTAAGGCAAAAGGCGAAGGCATCGTCCTGGATTCATTTGGGGGGCAGCAAGTGGTTTGTATCTTTGGCTCATACGTACAGCGTGTGTAAATATTTTTCGCTTGTGGGAAAATATTAGGGTGCACACTTGCAGTAAATGAGCACTATCAGTTGCCGTCCAGATTGCAATGTGGAGTAATCTTGGAGACCCTGGCGGCGAAGCTGCGTATAACGTTTACTCGCAGTGGTCATAAAGGGCAGTTGTCGAATATACGGATAAGTTTTGTTCACTTCAGATATATCCGTTTACCACTGTGTTGAGTATATCATAACGCGGGCGGCAAAATGCCTCATAATTGTTACAAAATGCCTCAAAAGTATCGGACAAGCCGACAGATTTTGCAAATAGTGTGCTTCCTATAGATAGGATATATGTATTTCTCCCCCCAAAGGTTAATAGTTAAGTGTTATGGCCAAAACGAATCGCTCTGTAGGACAGCGTTTTCAAAATGCATCTAGCTTTTTAGATCATTTAAAACTTGCTCTGGAGTTTCACAACAAACCGGGGCTCCTGGCTGAATTTTCACCGCTGGCCACGCCCTATTTTCTCAGCGGCGCCATAAACAAACATGGAGCAGACGAACCGGTGGCGTGGGGAAGCGTGCTCTGTGCAGAGATCGCACGAACGGTCGAGCTGCTGTGGGACGAAGCACCCGCCCAGAGTATAGACGAACTTATGCAGCTGGTTGAAGACGCATCGCCAGCTGCGGGGCGCGACAATCGCTATGCCTTTCTCGTGCTGGAATTGAACTACTTTCAGCGCATAGTGCGCCCACGGCCGCGCAACCAGGCCACAATCTATAGCGACATTCTGCACATTTCGCGCGCCACCCATGACCGTCATCTGCGTGAGGCCGTGGAGCGGTTGGGCAATTTCTTTTTGCAGCGGTTGCGCCCCACTGTGCGGCTGGAAACACCAGCCCTGCGCACGGCGCTCATCGGGCGCAAGAAGGCGCGCTATGCGCTGCACCATGCGCTGACCCAAGGCCAAAGTGTGACGCTGGTGGGTGTGGGCGGTGTGGGGAAAACCACGTTGGGCAGCTGGCTCTGTGCCCAGTGGCCAGATGCCAACGCCTTCTGGTTTACCGTGCGCCCCCATTTTAACGATCAGCTGCCCAGTTTGCTCTTTGCCCTGGGCTACTTTTTGCATCGCCAAGGCGCTTCTGGGCTCTGGCTACAGCTGGTGGCCGATGGCGGCAAGGTAACAGACGCCAACTTGGCGCTGGGACTGGCGCTGGCCGATATTGAATCGTTGCCGCAGCCGCCGCTCTGCTGTTTTGATGAGATTGATCTGCTGCGGGCTGCCGACCCCGAGCGCGAAAATCCACACCATACTCAGATTCTGGAATTTATTGCTGGCCTGCGCCACCATGCGCCGCTGCTGTTGATTGGTCAGCGCGCCGTGTTGGAGACGGATGCCACCCTCACATTGGATCGGTTGAGCTTGGCCGAAATTGAGGAATGGTTGCAGCACGAAGACATTGCGTTTAGCCAGCCAGAATTGACGCAGCTAGAACAGTACACCAGCGGCAATCCGCGCCTGCTGACGCTCTGTCTGGCGCTGCACCGCACGCTGGAGCAGCGCGAGTTGGCGGAAACGCTGGTGCGCCTGCCCCATACCCCGGCCCTGGGCCCTGTTTGGGACAGAATGCGCAAGCGGCTGCGTCCCGCGCAAAGGCAGCTTTTGTATGCGCTGAGCGTCTTTCGCACTGCGGCGCCGCAGGATGCCTGGGCCAGTGCGCACGCCGCGGCGGCCAACGGGGAGCCCGATTCCATCCAGCCGCTCATTCAGCATCACCTGGTTCATGCGGACGGCGCGGGCGGTGTGGCGCTGCTGCCCACGCTGCGCACCGTACTCTATGACGACTTGGGCGTGGAGCAGCGCGAACAGCTGCATTTGCAGGCGGCCTATATTTGCGCCACGCGGGGTGAGATCACCGAAGCAGCTTATCATCTGTGGCAGGGGGGGCAGCCGGGGCGGGCCGTGCAGATTTGGTATCCGCAGCGGCGCAGCGAGATTGAGCGCGGTTTTGCCACGCAGGCGCTGGAAATTTTTGCCAACATATCGACCACGCGCCTCAAGCCTGCGCAGCAGCGTCAGCTTGCTTTGCTGCGCGCCGAACTATACGATTTTGTGGGTGAGCCCGAGAAAATGGTAGATAATCTGGCTGGCATCTCTTGGCCAAAGGACGCCGTGGAAAGCATTGACGCCATGCATCTTTGGGGCGTTGGGCTGCAAAATCAGGGTGAAACTGCCGCCGCCCAGCAGAAGTTGAGTAGCGGTATTGACATTATCACCTATCTCTTTAACAAATATACGCAGCTTCACGTGCGCCGCGGCACCATCTACATGCATGAACGAGAAGCGCGCGACGCCTGGCGCGAAGCCAACCTGGCCCGCTATCACGCCGAGCATTTGCAGGGCACCATTCAAGATCAGGTGGGCAACTATGGCGCGGCCCTAACCCACTATGAACAGGCGCTGACCTTGGCGCAAGATCTTGACGATGTGCAGGCCGTGGCCCGCGCTCAGTACTATTTGGGCATTGTATCCAGCCGCCAGCAGGATTTTACCGCGGCCTTTACCTATTTCGATGAAGCCATTGAAAATTACGTGCGCATTGGCAACCGCACGCAGGAGATGTACGTGCGCAGCAATATGGCGGCCTGCCACCTGTTGGCCCAGGAATATACAGCGTCCATCGAGCAGGCACAACAAGCGCTGGCCTTTTATGAACGCGCCCATTCGCCCTATTGGATTGCGCTGAACGCTTGCAATCTGGCCGAAGCGCACGTGGAGCTGGGCAGCCTAGCCGACGCCGAAACCTATGCCCTCAAAACGATTGAACAAGAAGAGGCCGACACTTTTGCCTATGGGCTGTGGATTCTGGGCCGGGTGCGGCGGGCGCAAGCCGGCTATGCCGAAGCCATTCAGCTATTGACGCAGGCCATCCAAATTTCGCAGGAGAACGAAGACCGCTGGCAGGTGGCCTACTGCCGCCGCACGCTGGGCGAAGTCTATGCTGACCAGCAGGAGATGACCGCCGCCATGGCAGAACTGGAGACCGCCGTTGGGCTTTTTCAGCAAATGCAGCTTGAGGCCGAAGCGCAGAAAACCAAGGCGCTGCTTGCTGCAGTGGGCCGTGGGTTAGGGCCAGCGCGAACCTAAAAAAAGTAGGGTTTTCATTGTCAGCTGCCGGATTTATCCGTTGCTATTACGAAGTTCGCAATGGCCCTAGCGGTGGGTAACAGTTCAATTTTTATCGTCGGAATTTTCTCTGCGCCGCAACTGAGCAGTGCGCTGCCCGTGGGTCGAGTCTTCGATGAGGGTGTTGAGGCGACGTTGGCGCGTCGCTGCGCGCTTGGCGCTGATAAAGATCTGCGCCCGCACACCCAGCCCCTTTAGCAGTCGCTGCATATTTTCTTCAAAACGCTCGGCATTGGTAAAGTCCGCAGGGGTCAACATGGCGATGCGCGGCGGAACGTCACATGGTTGCAGCCGCAGCGGAATCAACCGCCGCTGCCGCCCCGCCGGGTCGCTGGAAGCAGCCAGCAGCGCCTCAAAATCGTTCCAGGCATGGGCCAGCCAGGCCGGCGTCATGACAGCCAGGGTGTGGCGGCACTGGTCCACGGCGCGTTCAATGTTGACCAGTTGTGGCGCGCCCACCTCAAAATCAGCCGGCGTTAAAACGCGTAAGCTCGCCATGCGCAACCGCGGCAAAAGCTGCTCCTCAACCCACAGCTCGTCGGCGGGGGCATAACTGACAAAGAGATCGTGTGGATGGCGACGCACATCATCGGCGTTAGAAAAGAAACGAATGGGGGAACTCCTTTCGACATATACCTGGCTCTGTCATAGATGAAAATCGACCACTCGACTAAAATTAGGCGTAATCCTTTTCATCTACGCCAACTGCGAATATAAATTTACTACTTCACTTTCTGTACAAGTCTATATGTCAATGTGGCTGCTGTCAATAGGGTAAAAAACGTTTGCGTCCCTTGCGTCTTTTGCGTTGGAAGTGGGCGATAGAGGCGGGCGTTACTGGAAGAACTATCACCCAATACTGTCTGAAATGTAATCAAGCAACTCGCCAACATCCATGGGCGCAGCCGGTTCGACATTATTTTCGTGACCCACGTGGCAATGGTGAGGAAAACCTGGGAGGTCTGGAAAGTGAGGCGTGTTGTCCCAGCGGTGCCGCAACACCGTTTGCGTGCTGTTCATCCACTGGTAACGATAGTCATCGATAACCAAATGGCCATTGTGGAGGGCAATGTGTAACGCAATTTCAAGGAAATCATCATTGGTCAGGATACAGCGAACCCGCAGGTATCCATCCAATCGATTGGCTGACCGCCTGATCAAAACTGACGAGCGTACAATAGGATGGCCCAGAATAGCTGCATATTCAGAGTCGATTTGCTCTTGAATCGTCATAATGCAGGTGACAATTGAGATTTTAGTAGGTCAACCGCCTGACTCAACCGCTGATGCATTTTGTACAGAACTTGCCACTCAAAGTGGTCGGCATCATCACTAGCTTGCCCGGCTTGATATTTTTCATAGAAAGCCGCCGATATCATCCCGAAACGTTGTTCAAACTCGCTCAAACTGTCTGCCAGTTCAGCGAGCTGTGCTTCGTCTTGCTGCACCTGATGTTCTAGCAGCTTGTAAATAGTGCGATCCACTACATCATTATGATAGCCCTGCTCATATAGCGATTCGAGCGTGCGTAGACGCTGCAGGGTAGCTGTGCTATCGTCAGTTGCAGTTGCGTGTATATCCATCAGAGTAGCCTCTCCCTAGAGTTCATCACTGGCAGCCCTATGTATGAAGCGCTGTTAATAACCGTATTCTAGCACAACCGAAAAAGTCGCGCATCTTCATTTTTAAGTTAATCAATCCAGCCTTTGCCGCTATTATTGCATTCTTCACCCGTTGTGTGTCACAATATGACAAGCTCCGCCTTCGTCAATCAATGTCACAAATTGAAGACAATTGCAATCAAAAAGGAACTCTCATGTCCATAACTGAAACACCCAGCCCCAATGGCGCGTCCAAAGAAGATGCCGTGGCCAAAGAGGAAGCTAAAAAGGAGCTGAGCGATCAATTGGTCGAGACGACCCACGCTGTTTCCATAGGCGGCCAGCAGATCGACTACACCGCCACCACCGGCACCATTGTGCTCAAAGATGAAGAAGATAAGGCCAAGGCGTCGCTCTTCTTTACGGCCTACACGCGCAACGGCGTGGCGGACGTAGGGCAGCGCCCTATTACGTTTGCCTTTAATGGCGGACCGGGTTCGTCGTCGGTGTGGCTGCACATGGGCGTGCTGGGACCCAAGCGCGTGCTGATGGATGATGAGGGCAACGCGCCGCCGCCCCCCTATCAACAGGTGGACAATGAATATTCGATTCTCGACAAGACCGACCTGGTCTTTATCGATCCGGTTAGCACCGGCTATAGTCGCCCAGCGCCGGGCGAAGAAGCCAAGCAGTTTCACGGGCTGGATAAAGATATTGAGTCGGTGGGCGCGTTTATCCGTCTCTACACCACGCGCTACACGCGCTGGGCCTCGCCCAAGTTTCTCATCGGCGAAAGCTACGGCACCACTCGTTCGGCCGGGCTGGCCGGCCATCTGCAAGAGCGCCACGGCATGTATCTCAACGGCATTATGCTGGTTTCTTCTATTCTAAACTTCCAGACCGCGCGCTTTAACGTGGGCAATGACTTGCCCTATATTCTGTTTTTGCCCACCTATACGGCCACGGCTTGGTACCACGGCCTGTTGCGCAAGAAGCTGCAAAAGCAGACATTGCGCGCCGTGCTGGACGAAGTGGAAGCATTTGCCACCAACGAATATACACTGGCGCTGATGAAGGGCGCCAAGCTTGGTGATGAAGAACGCGCCCAAATTGTGGACAAGCTGGCCCAATACACCGGGCTTTCGGCAGACTATATTGAACGCACCAATTTGCGCATTGCCATCCACCGCTTTGTCAAAGAGATTCTGCGCACGCAGCAGCGCACCGTGGGCCGTTTCGACAGCCGTTTAACCGGTGTCGATCGCGACGCCGTGGGGGAAGTCCATGAATACGATCCCAGCTTTACCGTGATCCATGGCGTTTATACGGCCATGTTCAACAACTATGTGCGTACCGAATTGGGCTTTGAGAGCGATCTGGTGTACGAGATTTTGACCGGCCTCTACCAGACTTGGGATTATGGCAAGAATCAGAATCAGTATGTCAACGTGGCGGAGACGCTGCGCGGCGCCATGACCAAGAATCGTTATCTCAAGGTCTTTGTGGGCAATGGGTATTATGATCTGGCCACGCCCTATTTTGCCACCGAATACACCTTCAATCACCTGGGCCTAGACGCCGAGTTGCAGCAGAACATCAGCATGGGTCACTACGAAGCGGGCCACATGATGTATATGCATAAACCGTCGATTGTCCAGTTAAAGCAGGATTTGGATGATTTTATCGAGGCGGCGATTCCGCCACAATGAGCCGCACATTGAACACAGATTTGGCAGATTTTTTAGATTACACAGATTGATTTAGCGCATTCCACTAATAATCAGTGACTCTCCTGCGAAAATCATCAATAGCCACAAAAACAGAGAAAACAGACAATTCTCCTCTGAACCTTTTGTGAATTTTGTGTCCAACTTTGGTTGGCATTATGGCGATTCGCTCCTTTTTGGAGTGGACTCCTCTGTGTAATCTGTAATTTTATAAAGATCAGCGAAAATCCGTCCAATCCGTCCAATCAGTGTTCTATTCAGTTATCTAGGAGGAAACCATGTCTACCCAAACTCCCATTCGCGTCGGCGTAGTTGGCGCTGGGGCCAACACCCGTCTACACCACATTCCCAAGCTGCAGCAGATCGACGGCGTCGAAGTTGTGAGCATCTGCAACCGCAGTCGTGAATCATCCGAACGCGTAGCCCAGGAATTTGGCATCCCCACCATTTACGAAAGCTGGCAGGAGCTGATCGACGCCCCCGACACCAACGCCATTGTGATCGGCACCTGGCCCTACATGCACCGCCAGTTGACGCTGGCCGCACTGGCTGCCAACAAACACGTTATGTGCGAGGCGCGCATGGCGCGCAACGCCACCGAGGCCCACGAGATGTTGGCGGCATCGCTGGCCAAGCCACAGCTGGTAACGCAGATTGTGCCGTCGCCCTTTACGCTGCGCGTGGACAAAACGGTCAAGCGGCTGATCAACGAGGGCTATCTGGGTGATATTTTGGCCATTGAGCTGCGGGCGGGCGATACCTTTTTGGACCTGGATGGCCCACTGCACTGGCGACATGATTTCGACCTGAGTGGGCTCAACATTATGTTTATGGGCATTTGGTATGAGGCGATTTTGCGCTGGGTGGGCGAAGCTACTTCGGTCGTGGCCATGGGCAAAACCTACATGAAGATGCGCAAAGATAGTGACGGCAATCTGCGCGCCGTGCGCATCCCCGAGCATCTGGACGTTATTGCCGACATGGCCTGCGGCGCCCAGCTGCACATGCAGACCTCTGCCGTTAGCGGCTTGGCCGGTGCGCCGGCGGCTTCGCTCTATGGCAGCCGCGGCACGCTGCGTTTTACCGAGGGCAAGCTGCTGGGTGGTCAGCGCGGCGACAGCGCATTGACCGAGATTCCGCTGCCCGCGCAGGAAATTGGCGGCTGGCGCGTGGAGGAAGAATTTGTGGGCGCCATTCGCGGGCAAGAAGAGATTCATCTCACCTCGTTTGAGACCGGCGTCAAGTATATGGAGTTCACCGAGGCGGTCAACCGCAGCATGGCCACAGGCTGCACCGTCCCTCTGCCGCTTTGAACATATATGGCTATAAAAAAGGTGGCGGCCACGTTCAACGTGACCGCCACCTTTTTTATATTATTTCGGACTTAGTCATCGTCAAGAAATAAGGTGGCGGCCAAACCTGTCAGGTCTCGCAGACCTGACAGGTTTAAATCGACAAGTTATTTCTGAATAGTGACTTGCGCCCCCTGAGCTTGTCGAAGGGTGCAATAGATGGCTTCAACAGGCTCGGCCAGCTTGTGCAGCGTAAGTCGGATATATTAATCACTCCACAAGAAGGCCAGGTCGCGCGCAAAAACCATTTGCGACCAGGCCAGTGGCGCTGCGGGGTCATTGACCTGCATGGTGACCAGCGCCACGGGCAGCCCGTCAATCTCTAACGGCGTGGCCTGCACAAATGTCCAGCGTTCGGCCAGCGGCTGTTTGGTGACCAGACTGATGTACGTGCGCATCCGTTCGGCTAGAATTGCGGTGACTTCGGCCGCATCTGCGCCCGGTGCAAAAACCGCGGCCAGCGTCAAGTACGTGGCATCACCATTGCGGTGCGTGCCGAAAGCCGGCAGCAGCACGGGTAGCAGCGATGCCTCTCCCAGATATTTGCGCACGGTCTCTATCTCTTCCGCCGTGGGGTTGAGCCCCAGCATGGCTGCCGGATCGCTGGCCACATCTTCCACGATTAGGACGCCCACCAGCGCACCCATGTCGGCCAATGTGTCATCGGTCAGCGCTTGGGCCGCGGCGTGAAAAGCGCTGACATCGGCCAGCGTGGATTGGCCGCCGGTGGCCGCGGTCTGCGCACTTTCCACCACTTCTGTGGCGCGCCCAATGATCATCTGACCATTGTCCAAAATAATGCGATTTAGTTCACCCATCATGCCCGTGCGCAATGGCGCGTCGATCTGAATTTCAAAATCGTCACGGATGCTGTAGAGCGTGCTCCCTGCTGCCAACGGTGTGCTGCTGTAGCCGCTGGCCGTGAGCGCGTCGGCAATGCGCGCGGTACTATCTGTGTCCACTTCGGCAATGGTAAGCGTTCCCGGCACATTGCCGGCTTCCAGCCAGCGTTCCAGCGTAAAGAGGTTAAAGCCAAAGTGGCCGCGCTGATCTTCCGACGCCATATATTGGGCGCCAAAAGCGGCGGGCGGCAAGGTCTCTCTGGGCATGGTGAATAACAGGGCATCTCGCTCGGCCTTGGGAACCCCGTTCAGCTCGTCCACTTCTTGCACGCGCGGCGTGCCGGTCGCTGTGTGCCAGGCCGCGGCGTCGCCAAAGGCTAGGTATTTGCGATATTCGGGTGTATCCGGCACCATCTGCAACAGGCGCAGCAGCGGATGGACAGATGTCTCTGCATCCTGATTATTGGGCTGTATTTGGGTCAGTTTGGCCACAGCGGCGGCCGGCTTAGGCGTGTGTGCATCATTGACCGCGGCGTATAGTTCTTCGAGTAACGTTTCCACTTCTTCCCGATCTTCCGCATCCGGCGCCAGCTCTAGATAGCGCTCCAGATCGGCAATGGCCTGTGCGGTTTGGCCCAATTCGTGGTAGAGCTTGCCGCGGTCCAGGTAGGCTACGGCATGTTCGGGATCCAGCTCCAGGGCGCGGGCAAAGTCGCTAAATGCCTGGTCATAATTGCCGAGCTTGCCGTTGGCATCGGCGCGATTGCCCCACGCCACCGGATTGTCCGGCGCCAATTCCACGCCCACATCGGCATCGGCCAGCGCTTGGGCATGATTGCCCAACAGGCTGTGAGCATAGCCGCGGTCAATGTAGAAATTGGCGTTGTCCGGCTCCAGCACAATGGCGCTGCCAAAATCTTCGAGCGCAAGTTCCGGTTTGCCCAAATCCAGATAGCTCAGCGCGCGGAAGTAGTAAGCGGTGGTGTGGGTTGGGTCCAGCTCCAGCGTCGCCGTGTAGTCGGCAATCTCCGGCTCCAGCTCATCCAGGTTGTAATGGACAAGCGCACGCTGGAAATAGGCATCGGCATCCTGGTCGTCAAAGGCAATGGCCGCATTGTAATCGGCCAGCGCTTGCGCATAGTTCCCCAATTCGTTGTACGCATCCGCCCGTCGTGCATAGACCCACCCATACTGCGGGTTGAGCTCCAATGTGGCGTCATAATCGGCAATGGCGGCCTCGTAATTGCCTAGTGCCGCATAGGCATCGCCGCGATTGCCGTAGGCCAGCAGATAGTTGGGTTCAAGTTCCAGCGCCATGTTGTAATCAGCCACGGCGTCGTCATACGCCTCCTGCAAATAGTAGGTGTAGCCGCGGTTGTTGTAGGCCGGGGCGTAGGCCGGATCAAGTGATATGGCGGCATCATAGTCGGCCAGCGCCATACTGTATTCGTCGGCCTGGCCATAGGCGTCGCCGCGATTGGTATAGAAGCGCACGTTGTTGGGGCGGAGCTCAATAGCCGTGTCGTAATTTTCAATGGCGGTGGCGTATTCGCCGAGCCAATAATAGGCCAGCCCGCGCTCGTTGTAGGCGTCGGCGTAGGCAGAATCAATGGCAATGGCGGCGTCAAAATCGGCAATGGCCGGCGTGTATTCGCCCTGGTTGGCATAGAGCAGCCCGCGGTTAAAATAGGCAAACTGGAAGCTGGGGTCGGCCTCAATGGCCAGGGCGTAGTCGGCAAAGGCTTCGTCAATATGGCCCAATTCTTTGTGCACAGCGCCGTGCAAATTGTAGCGGCGGGCGTTGGGTTCCAGCGCAAGCGCGCTTTCCGCATCGGCCAGCGCTTCGGCATAATGGCCCAGCAGATAGTGGGCGCGCCCGCGCTCGGTGTAATATTCAGCGTTATCGGGCTCCAGCGCCAGGGCCTGGTCAAAGAGCGGCAGCGCGCTAAGCGGGTCGCCGGCATCGGCAAGGGCGACGGCTGCGGCAAAGGAATCGTCACCCGGAACGACCGGCTCTGTGGGCGCAGGTTTTCTGTTCAGCAAGCCAAGCTCGGCAGGGGGGATCAGGTCGAGCAGCTCCGACGTGGAGATGATCAGCGCCGCGGCGGGCGGCTCAATGACGAGATCGGCATTCTGGTCCCCGTAGGTAGAAGTCGAATTGAGCTTGATGATGGGCAGTTGTTGCGTCTCATTCTGGCTAGAAAGGCCCGCCACGGCCAGCAGCGGCGCTAGCTGCGCCACATCCCAATCCACTTTTAGCTCACCTTGCACCAAGAGCCCGGTCGCCAAATCAATCTGCTCGACCAGTTCCAGCCCGAGCGTTTCCAAAACCGTAGGCCCAAACTGCTGGATGAGCACAAGCGTGCGCGCCATCTTCATCTCATCCATCTCCTGGCCGCCAAAATCGGGGTCGCGAATCAGCTGCGCAATGAGTTCCTGCACCGTAGGATCCGCCAGCAGCGCGGCGTAGTTGACCATGGTGCGGAAGCGGGCCGTGGCGCCGCCATTTACCTGGCCATTTTGCACGCGCTCAATGTTCAAGAAGGGCAGCACCTGGGCGCCAAAGGGCAGCGCGGCCAGGGTTGTCACCAGCGGACCACCGGCGTTGGAGGCCGAAGCGCCCAGAATCTGCGCAAAGAGTTCGGCCTCAGCGTCGCCCATGTCATTAAAATCGGCGTCGGCCAGGGCAGCTTTAAACGCCAGATCAAAAACCGGAGCCAATTCCACGCCAAACCAGATGTCACCGGTGGCGGTCAGGCCGGGCAGCAGCGCGGCTACATTGCTCAAGTTGACATAGAGCGTGCCGTCTATCAGACGCGTGCCAAATTCAACCTGATTGGGCAGCGGAAACGGAATGGGCTCGCCCTCTTCTGCCGCCGCCTGTTCGATTAAGCGAACCACGTCCTCGGAGACGCGCAATTGCAAAGTGGAATCAACGTTGGCGCCGGTGAGAAAGGCCGCGTAAAAATCGAGCAGCCGTTGCGGTTCGGCCATGAGCAATTGCGGTTCTGTCTGCGCTATTTGGCGCAGCTCCAACAAGGCCGCCAGGGCTTCCGTACTCAACGATTGTGCGGTCTGCTGATCCAGGGTCAACGTCAGGGATTCAAACGGCGCGTCGGGAATATTGCTGGCTGCAAAATCGACGTGGCTCTTAGCGGTCACCGAATGCAGCGTACGCATCTGTTCATGGGCCGCCGTCAGCAGCGCGCAATCGTCGGCAGTGAGCACGGCGCAATAGAGCGGCGCTGCCTCCTGCGCGTGGATGGCCGGTGGCGCCGACGTGCAGAAGAGCGCCAGAATCAGCAACAGCGCAAACCGCCGGTAATGCCGGCGGTTTCTGAGCAGGCGTGGCAAGGAAACAACGGGCGGGGCGGTGTAGCGGGTCAAGTTCATACATAGCTCCTAAGTCGAATACTCCAAAAGGTTCATTGAGTATGTAGGCCAAGCGTTCAGCTGAGCAATTTGCTAAGCTGAACGCTCGTCCAACATCTCTGGACTAACGTTTGAGCAAGGGCAGGTAGATCGTAAACTCATCGCCAAAGGTGCCGCCGCTCTTGCCAAAGCGAATCGAGTCGGTATAGACGTCCGGGCTTACATTGCCCGCATCGTCCAGGAAGAGGGCATAAACGGTGGCCACACCTGTGTCTGGATCGGGCTCAATTTTCCACGCCATCTCTTCGCTAAATGGCGTCCACTTGGCATCGTGAATATTGGGCGTGTTGCTCAGTTTGACGCTTTTGATTTCCGGGCGTCCATCCTCATACGTCTGCGCCATGTAAAGTTGCACAAGGTACTTGTCTGTGGTGCGGGCGCCGGCGTTGATGCTGAGATAGCTCTGCGGCGGATAGGGATCGGCGGCGGGCTGGCAAAGCTGTTGGTTGGTGTAGCCGCCAGCGGTTTTACCGCCAGCAGTCAGCGCTTGCAGCATGTAGAGATAGTTCTCGCCATTTTTCACGTCAGTATCTACAATCTGTCCATCGGTGGGCGAAAAGTCGCCAATGGCCTTGAAATCGGCCAAGCTGGCGGCGCCGCTGGCGTTCTCCACTCGCCACACGCGAATCCGCTCAAAGTCCGCCCGCGAGTTGAAATGCAGAATGGCCTCAGCCTGGCCACTCTCGCACCAGAAGTCGGCCATGTCCAGCGCGACATCATCGGTGGCGTCCAGCGGGTTATGGCCGCTGGTCACTTCGCTGCCGTCGTTTTCGCCGCCGCGGTCGCTATCGGCCAGCGTGGGATTTGTGCCCAGGTCCATCTCCTGCTGATTGGTTAGCTGGTCACCATCTGGATCTTTGGTGGCGCCCGCTACATTGTAGCGCGCCTGCCACACATCGGGAAGACCGTCACCATCTGAATCGATGCGGCTAATGTGGGCCGGGCGATAGGTCAGGCGCTGATAACGTGTAAAACCTTGGCCGCTGGCCGCAATGTCAAACGTAATATTGTGCTGTTCTACGCCATTGACGCGGTCGTAGCTGTAGCCATAAACGCCATCACCGGCCTCGTCATCATGGGGACCCACGCCATCGTCGCGCAGAAGAATCTGCTCCTGGGCGCCATCAAAGCGGTAGACCGTGGCGCTTACGTTGGCGCCAGCCACGGGGCCGTTGGCATTGGCCAGGCTGACCTGAAGCAGAGCCGGGTGATAGAGCTTGCGTTCGGCCTCCAGCGTATCTACAAAGGCGTGCATCTCCACGCCCGCTGTCACATATGCGGACAGTACGCCGCGCCACTCGCAATCACCGCCCAGCTCGATTCGGTAGTCACCGCTGGTCAATTCGGGCAAATAGTAGACCGAGTGCCCCACATCGCTGCGTTCAATCACCTTGAGGCCATTGGGCACAGTTAGCTTGACCGCGCCTGGCTTTTGGTCACATCCCCAATAGACGCTGAGCAAGGCATCGCTGCCGCGCACATCCTCCAGTTGGAACGAGGCCGTATCCTGGCCATTGCCCGCGCCTTGCCACAGGCGCTGGTGGTTGGCCATGCTTTCGGCAATGCGCAGATAGGTATCGGCCAAACCGAGATTCAGCGCGGCGCCCTGCGCGACGCCCTGCACGGCGCTGGCTTGCACCGGCGCACCGTCTACTTCATCGGTGGCGTGGAAGCAATGGTCCACAAACGCCCCGCCGCAGGTAATGGCCGCAATGGCGCGCATGAGGTTGTGATCGGCGCTATGGCCCAACGCAATGGTGTGAACCTTGGTATCGGCCGGCGCTACAACGGTGTTGAGTACGGTCAATGGCGCCATGCCGGTTGTATTGATGCCGTCGCTAAGCAGCACCAGCCAATTGTCAATTGTCTCTGGATCGCTGTTTAACAGACTCTGGCCGCGGCTCAATGCCGCGCCAATGGCGGTGTCGCCAGCGGCCGTCAACCCATTGAGGGCCAGATTCGCAGCGGCGCGTATGCCCGCCGCGTCATCCTGGTCGGGAATCAGCCGCATGTTAAAGTCGGTAGAGACCGTATCATTAAAGCTCACAATCCCCAGCTGATCGCCCTGCCGCGTGGTATCCACAAAGAGGCGGGCCGCGCTTTGGGCGCCGATGAGCTTGTCTTCGTCGGCCATGCTGCCGCTGCGGTCCAGCAGCAGCACCTGCTCACGCGGTCGCGACTCATAAAGCACCGACTGGGCGGAAACGTCATTGGCGGCCGTGTTCTGTAGCTCCACGCGCAGGTCAAAAAGTTGCCCATTGGCGGTGCTGGCCATAGTCGGCGCCTGCACCACCAGCCAATAGCGATTCTGCACCACATCGCCCTGTAGCACCTGGGCGTTGACGCCACCCACCTGTACGCCAAAACTCTCCAGCGGATCCAGCTCCACGACCAAAGAGCCGGAAGTCGTTCCTTTTACTTCCACCCAGACCAGGAAGCGGCCCGGCTGGGTGGGATCGCCCACCGCGGCCGGAAAGGCATCGGTGGGTTCCACAATGCTCACCGCCACATCTTCGCAGCCCATCTGCCAGGCGTAGCTCTCGGTTTCACCGCCTGTGGTGATAATACCGGCTATGGCGTGATACTCGGGCCTATTGACCACAGCTCGGCCAAAAATGGCGCCTTGATGACGTGAAAGGCCGGTTAGTTCCACGATACCGTTGCTATCGCGGTCTTCCAGCAGCAGAAAGGAATGCATAAAGGGCGCTTCGGATGCGCTATCGACCCGCCAATAGGCCACGGGACACTCTGCCGGTGTAGGCAGAAGACCCTCGTAGTAGTTCACGCCGTAGGGCGGCATGGCCGCAGCATTATCCACCAGCGGCGCCACGCCGGCCACCAGGCCAGTGCGACCGGCCAGCAGATCGGTCGCGGCAATTGTTTCTCTGATCACTGGCTCATAGCGCAGGGCGGTGCCAACCGGTCCTTCATCGCGATAACGCAAAACCCGCTGAGGGTCACGGCCATCCAGGCTGGCGCTATTGAGCAGCGACAGGTCAAAGTCGCGAGCGTAATTGGCAATGGTGAAATCCCAAAAGGTTAGATCAAAGCCGCGCCCGATGCGTTGGCGCAGCGTGGCGTCAACCGCATCCCAGCCAGTCAACTGTGTGGGGGGAAGGCTCTGTTCCAGCACCGCCTTTAGGAAATCGGCGCCCTCGCTGGTGGTGCCCGTGTAGAGCGCGCCCGCCTGCTCAACTAGATAGGTCCACCACAAAGCGGCATTGTACGATGTACCCAATAGCCCTTGTGCCTGCGCAATATCAAGCTGATTGTCGCCATCGCTATCAATTTGCACGGGCCAATTGGGCATTGTCAAGTAGAGGCCCGTCGCCGCAATAAAGTCTCCTTCTGGCGAATAATCAATATCCTCCCACACGCGGTCGGGAATCATGCGCGCCTGCCCTTCGAAAAACCACTTGCCCGTAGTGGCGGTGATGCTGCCATAGGCATGTTGAATGGCGTGCCACATTTCATGGGTAAGGGTCTGGCGCGAATCAAAGGGCGGATTCCGCATATACTCGGCCAAAAGCTCGACGTGGCTATATTTGTATACGCCCACAAATTCGCCTTTGTTTGGCTCGTCGTTTGTATCACCGTGGATCCAAATGTCGCGCGACTGGTCCACCGGGTTCTCTTCAAAATGGGGCGCCAGCATGCCCCATGCGTCGTATGTACTCAATATGCCGGTCAGCATATTGACCAAACTTTCGGCTGACGTCCCATCACCGCCATCCCAATCCGGGTCTACAATGTCGGCGACCCCATTTCCGTTCATGTCCTGGGGCTGGTCGAAAATACCATCGCCATTTGTATCCTCTTCGGCAATGCATGTATTGGTCAAGTCAAAGCTAATGGGATTGCCATCATAATCCACTGTGTTAATCGCGTCGTCGCAATCGCACGTGGGGTCGTTGGGCGCACAGGTGGTTGTAAAGCGAATGCGATATAGGTCGCCGTTAAAGGGTACATCGGCGCTCTCGCCCAGAGCGGGAGGCGGCGTAACCTGGGCGTAGGCGATTCCGGCACTGGCCACAAGTATTAAGATGAGCGCCAGCAGCCACGCCGGACACATCAGCCGTACTTTTTGCATAAAGCTCGGATGGGGTACATTCACGGTGAATCTCCTCTGTAAGGCTATTCCAGAAAAACGATTGAACTGAGGACATTTATTTTTCTGGAATAGCTTGAAAGTTTTCTGAATACTTTATTTCGTGGAAAAACCGAAAAGTATTGCCGTTCTTCTCAAATCGTATTTCGAAGGCCGCTTCAAATGCAACGCACTCTCTGCTATCTCAATGGCCGTAGATTGTTCCCTACTCACCAACAACCAATCACCAACAACCAATCACTAACCGCCAATCACCAACTACCTTCTAATCAGCGGCAAGTAAACATCATTCGACCCTAGCTGCACAGTCATGGACACCGGCCGGGCATGGGCGCCCTGATTGTCGTCGGCGTAAAAAACGACGCGATAGACGCCCTTTTCATTAAAGCCGTCAAAGCGGGCGCCATACCAGTCGTTGCCCTGATCCAGCAGCACGGCGGTGGGCAGCGCCTCTTGCACCAGCTCTTCGCTTTCGGCAGGGGCGCTATAGGAGGGTGGATAGATGACCGCCCACACGCTGTCCACATCCACATCGTCGCGTACCTGGGCTCGCAGCACGCCGCGTCCCTGCTCATCCGGTTCAATCTGCTGCACTTCGGCAATAAAGGGCGGCCAGATCTCATCGGGGAAGGTGCCGGCAAAGGCAAAACCGCGCTGCGCCGCCACCGTTTGGGATGCATCGTCGGTGCCCACGCCGTCGCCGTCGCCATCGATCCACGGCTGCTGCTGTGGGTGGGCAATCTGCGCCGCAATCTGCGCGCTGCGGAAGCTGGTGTACAGGCTTTCCCCGCGGCGCAGGCTGTCCAGGAAATGGTCGGAAAAGATAGCGCCATCGTCGGACGCCCAGGCCAGATTCACGTCATCCGTAGACGCAATGACCACGCGGCCCGGCTTGCTAATGCTGCCGTCGCCGGCAATAAAGCTGCCCGATTCGCACGCTTCGTAGATCACGTTGATGTTGAGCGTGGGGCGCAGCGCTTCCAGCTTGTTGAGCCAGCCGTGCAGATCGGTGGGCGTAATCCATTCGCCGCGCAGCTTGTCCAGATAGAAAATGTCCTGGCCGCCGTGATCCATGAGATAGAGCGTAAGCGATTGAGCGCTGGCCGCCTGCTCATCGGCCCATTGGGTAATGGCCGCTTCCAGATTGGCCGCCGTGGCCGAGGCGTCCACCCCGGTGCGGCTCAAATCAGGCGCCAGATAGTAAATCTGGTCGTCGGTGGCGCCTTTGTCTTTAAAGAGCTGATAGACGGCATCGGTTACGTGATAGATGTTGGGCTGCACCGGGTCATTGTTTTTGATCTGCCCTGCCACAATAATGAGCAGGCCCGGCGCTGCGCTGGCGCTGAGCTGGCGCACCGAAAGCTCATAGGCCACCGTGTCGCCCGCCCGCTCTGGATCGTGATTGGCAAATTTCATGTAGAGCGAGCCGGTGCTGGCCGCGGTGTAGTCCAGCCGCACGCCGGGGCTAAACTGAAAGTCCTGTGCTTCCAGCACCGTGCCGCCACAGGCCGCCACCAGTTCCAGCGCCACATCGGCCACCGAATTGTCGGGAATGTTCACTTCGATCAAATATTGCTCGCCGGACGTGGCGTCAAACTTGACCCAGTCGCTGTCGCCGGTCTGGTGGAAATTGCGGCGCTGCACAATGCCATCGGTGGCAATGGCGCGAGCGTCGCTGCATTGATCATCGCTTTCATACGCGTCGCCGCCCAGCGGTGGTGGCGTGGCTGTACTTGGCGTCCCCGTCGTCGTGGGGGTAGGTGCAGTGGGCGTAGATGTTGTGGATGTGGGCGATGTCTCCGGCGTCACCGAGGCGGCGGGGGTGGAAGGTGAAGGCGTGGCCGTGGCAACGGGCGCATCTACCGCCTGCGGGAAATATTCTGCCGCCCGCTGGGCATAGCGGAAAGCGACCAGCGCCCCACCTTCATCCTGGATGGGTTCAATCTGGCCGTTGTCGTTTAAATCTTCACCGCGATAAATGCGGCCGGCCAGCCCGGCCATTTGCGCGCCAAAGGTCTGCGCCTCTGTGGCGTTAGCAGCGGCCAGCAGCCCTTGGCTGCTTTCGATCAACAGCGCCGCCCAATGGGGGTCGCCGCTGGCGCCATCGCCAATGTTGGTCAACGCGGTCTGAACTTGCGCCACGCGCGTGCGGATGTTGTCGCTGGCGTCACTGCTTTCGGCAGCTTGAGTCAGCGAGCTATCCATCTGTTGGCGATAGGCCAGCAGGCCGTAGCCATCGCCTGGGTTGGTGGGCAGCCCGTCATTGTCATGGTCACCGTAGCGGGCATCGGCTTCACCATAGAGAATGTTGAGCACATGTTCGGCATGTTGGCGAGCACTGGTCAGGTTGCCGGCCTGGGCCGAATCGCGCGCAAAGCCGGCGTGGGCGGCCAAGATTTGGGCTTGCGTGGCCAGCCCAACGCCATAGCCGGTTTCGCCCGGCGTGCCTTGGGCGGTGTCCAGCGCCGTGCAGAGATAGCCTAGCGCCGTGGTTGGCAGCATATCTTCGGCAATTTTATAGCCCACGGTAATGCGGGCAGCGTTAAACGCACCGGCCAGGTTTCGTCCGCTGGTGCTCAACGTAGCGTCAAGCGCACCGTTGGCCCCATCTACCGCCCCGGCGAGAAAATAGCTGCCATCGTCGCCCGCCAGGTAGACCCAATACTGTTCACCGGCCTTAGCGGCTGGCAAACCGCTCATTTTTATGCGCAAGGCGTCATTGCTGACGCTGCTGCCGGAATCGATATAGCGCACGTAGCCGGCGCCATCCGCCGTGAGATAATCAGCGGCGTATTGGGCGTAGCGCCAAGCGGTTTGGGCGCCGCCTTCACCCACAATGGGCTCGATTTCGCCGTTGTCGTTGAGCTCTTCGCCCTGATAGATGCGCATGGCCAGCCCGGCCATTTGGGCAGCCAGCGTCTGCGCAGTGGCCATATCGCTTTCAGCCAGCAGCGCCTGGGCTTTTTCAATGAATAGATCGGCCCAAGCGCCATCGCCGTTGCCATTGCCAATGTTGCTGAGCGCGGTTTGCACTTCGGCCGCCCGCGTTTGGATGTTGAGCGTGGCGTCGCCGGCCTCGGCGGCAGACTGCATGGCATCATAGAGCTTTTGGCGATAAACCAGCAGGCCATAGCCGTCGCCCGGATTGGTGGCGACGCCATCGTTGTCCTGGTCGCCGTAGCGGGCATCGGCCTCGCCATAGAGAATGTTGAGCACATGTTCGGTGTGGCGTTTGGCGCCGGCTAAATTGTCCGCATTGGCCGCATCGCGGGCAAAACCGGCGTGATCGGCCAGCAGCTTGGCTTCCGTCTTCAGCCCGATGCCATAACCAAGATTGGCGGGCGGGCCGCTTGCCTCAGCCAGCGCCTGGCGCAGATAGGTCAGCGCGGCGGTAGGCAGCGTGCTGCTGAAGACGCTGCTCTCTTGCACAAAGGTCAACGTGTCGTAGCGGATCAGATTTTGCCCAGGGAAATCGCAATTTGTGTTGATGCCGCCATTGCTCACCGGCAGATTGCGACAGAGCAGGCCGGTGGCCGTTGCGCCTTTGAGCAGATAGGCATTGAGCTGACGGTCTGCCGGCGGCGCCGACACATCGGTGAGTTCGATGGCCAATCTGTCCGTGGTAAAGGGCGGCGCATCGGGCGTGCTGTCTTGGGGTACGGCGCCGCCGGCCAGCGCCAATAGCGCCCGCGCGTGGAGGGTTGGCGTGGCTGCCTTGGGGTAAGCAACCAGCACAACGAGCGGCAGCACGAGGAGCGCGGCGAGGCTTAGCCAGAAGGCATTTTGGCGACGATAGGCATGACGAGCGGGGGGAGGATTCAGATTTGTATGCATGTTTCTTTTGATTCCTTCCAGGTATCTATCTTGAGTTATGTTTGTGGCTATGCGCCCGTGCGGATCATCAGCCAGACGGCGCCCATGAGGATAAAGAGACCGACCCCTTTATCCAGCATGTTCCAGTTAAAGAAGTTGCCGCTGGCAATGGCGACCCCGCTAATGGTGACGGCAAACCAGAAGATGGTCTGCACTTCCGGCGTAATGATGCCGGCATCTTGCAGATAGCGTACGGCGATCCAATAACAGGGAATGCTGAGGCTAAAGCCTAAGGCCGAGCGAACGGCTGCGCTCCAGCCAAACCCCGCTTTGGTCCAGATTTGGGTGGAGTGGAGAAAGCCCTGGGCGTCGGCAAAGCCAGCGGCCAGGGTTAAAATGATGACAATTGCGAGAGAAATCGGATTCATATAAAGCCTTCTATAGGTTTATGACTTGTATTGGCGGTTGTGCGGAGCACAGAGTCATCAAAGAATGTAAGGGCTTGTATGATGGCGGTTGTGCGGAGCACAGAGCCATCAAAGAACGTAAGGACTTATACCTGCTCAGGCGTTACGATCCGAGTGTTTGCAATGAATGGTTTTAATCTGTTGGCTGCGAAGCAGAGCAGAAACGCTTGAATGGGTGTATATTTTAGATGGGGTTAGCGTAGCACGATTTGAGGGGGCGAATGCCTCTTGATTGACGCAAAATGCCTCATTGTGCTTGGCGGCGGGGCCGCGTGGGCCGGGTGAATCACCTAGAGCGCCAATGAAGAAGCCGCCGCGCCCTCAGGGTACGGCGGCTTTTTGGCAAGCAAACACAATGCTGTTTACATCATACGCTGTTTATATTATGCAGAAACAAAGCCATGATAGGCCGCGCCCAACAGCGCGGCTTTGGGGTTGAGAATGACGTGCACCGGCATTTCTCGCAGCACGGTAGATAGGCGTCCTTTGTTGAGAAATGCCTGCATAAAGGCCGGCTGCGCCAGTGCCGCCAAAATGCGTGGGGGGATGCCGCCGCCCAGGTAGACACCGCCGGTAGCCAGGACCTTGAGCGCCATGTTGCCTGCTTCGGAGCCGAGAATGCCCAGAAACAGCTCCAGCGTCTGTCGGCACAGCGATGAAGCGTCGTCGCGCAGCCCGTTGTTGATCACAATGGGCGCCACATCGCCACTTTGGGCAATCTGGGCGGCAATGGCTGGGTCTTCGACTGCATCGCCCCGCTGCTTTACAAATTCATAAATATTGGGAATGCCGGAACCGGAACAGACGCGCTCCCAGCTGACGTGGGCGGACCCATGGGCGCCAAGCTTCTTCTGCAAAAAGAGCAGCAGTTCGGTCTCATCGGCGTTATTCGGGCCAAAATCCACGTGGCCGCCTTCGGATGGATAGGCCTGGTAGCGCTCACCGTTGTGAATCAGATACGCTTCGCCCAGACCGGTGCCCGGCGCCACCACGGCAATGGGCCCATTTTCTACGGCCTGGCCTTGATTGATCGTGTGCAGATCCGATGGGGGCAGCGCGGGAACCGCGCTGGCAATGGCCACCAGGTCATTGATCAAGGTCACCCGCGGCAGAGAGAGTTCTTGCGCCAACTTCTGTTCATCCATGCGCCACGGCAAATTGGTAATGGTGGCGCGCCCGTTTACCACCGGGCCGGCTACGCCAAATGTGCCACCGACCAGATCGACCCCAATACTCTGTTGCTGTACCAGAAAGGTGCGCACTATGGCTTCCAGATTGGGGTACGCCGCGCTGGGAAATGTGGCCTCCGCCAGCGGCGAGGCCGGGCCGCTATCTTGATCATAAATGGCGAGTACGGTTTTGGTGCCGCCAATATCGCCGGCTATAAATTTCATGTGTAATCCATTCTGATTTTGAGCTGTTAAATGGCAGGAATGTGTTTAGAATGAACAAACGTAGTTTACACCCATCCCTTTAACTGGATAATTTCGATAAGCACATCGCCAAGCGCAGGTGAAAGTGCTTCTGATATTGTTCCCAATACTGTATGTTTATGTTCTCGAAATGCGAGGGCCGGCTTGTGGCGTGCATTATCATATCGAAAAACCAGAGTTTCATCTGCTTCCTGATAATGGTAACTGTACGAAAGTTTTTCAACAATCCCTGGTGCAGCATCTACAAATTCTTTGAAATGTAAGCTGGAAAAATCCTCAAAGATCACTGAACCGGTAAGGTATCCTTGGTTGCCAGGCCTGATATCGAAAGTGACGCTTGCGTCTAGTATGAAATGAGCTGCCGCAAACTGCTCAATCGTTTCGTTGATCTCGGCGAAGTATATTGGGATCACCGTAATTGATCTCCTTCAATCGGCTTAGCTTATCCTGCAAACGTAGCGTTAGCTTATATTCGCCTGCCCAGTGAACATACTCATCGTCGCGGCCATCCAGCTCTTCTGCGCTCATTTCCTCGATAAAGAACTTCGACGTTACCCCATATTTCTTTTCGAATGGCTCAATACGTTTGTGCGCTACTCCCAGAGCAAGTTCTAACCGGTTGATTTCACTCTCGATTGCTGAGCGAATCAACTGCTGTATTACGTTTTGTTCCTCGGTAGACTCAATGTAAACAGTAGTCATGGGCACCTCCCCAACTTTCTATAAAACTTGGCTCAACGGCCTACATTTTAGAATATCGCCGTCTAATAATCAATCTGGTAATCAGTATTATCCCACCACCAAATGTACTTTTACCGAACCCATTTCCTTATCCGCCGCCACTTGAAACGCTTCGGTCACATCGTCGAGCGGGAAGCGGTGGGTGACGATTTTGGTAATGTCCACTTTGCCGCTGTCGATCAGATCAATGGCGGCCTGGAAGTCGGTCTCCATGCCGCTAAAGCCGTAGCAATTGGAGCCGGTCACGGTGGCTTCGGACCAGACGAGACGCGCCAGATCCACTTCCAGCGGTTTGTGATAGCCGGCCACCAGCACCACGCGTCCCCGCTTGCGTACCGTGGCCAGCGCTTCATTAAAGTTGGCCGCACCGCCTACGGTCTCGATGACCACATCTACGCCCAAATTGTCGGTTAATTCATTGACCACGTCGCGCACATCCGCCCGCGTCACGTCCACTACGTGGTCGGCGCCCAGCGCTTGCGCCATTTCAACCTGCTGCGGATACTTGGCCGTAATCAGCGTCTCGCGCACGCCGATGGCCTTGGCCACGGCCAGGCAGAGCAGCCCAATGGTGCCGCCGCCGATAACCAATACGCGGTCGGCATAGGTAGCCTGGGCTTGCGCCAGCGCACGCACGCCTACGGCCAGCGGCTCCACCAGCGCCCCTTCTTCGTCGCTCATGCTGGCGGGAATTTTAAAGAGACCCGAGGCGTGGGCCGTCGTGTATTCGGCAAAACCGCCGTGCTGTTCATGGGAGACGCCCTTGCGCTGCAAGCATTGGTTGTAGTGGCCCGTGCGGCAATAGAGACATTCGCCACAGTGTGAAAAGCATTCGATGACCACGCGCTCACCTGGCTGCACATTGGTCACGCCTGTGCCCACCGCGGTGACGACGCCACACGTTTCGTGACCGTGGGCAAAGGTATGCGACTGGTTCCAGTGCCCATAATAAGAATGCAGATCGCTGCCGCAGATGCCCGCCTGCCGCACCTGCACCTCCACATAGCCCGCCGGGGGCGACGTGCGCTTCACCTCCGCCAACGCAATCTTGCCCACATCGCTAAAAAGTGCCGCCTTCATTGGTTGATTCCTCCTTGGAAGTAAGATAAAATGATTGAGGTCACTGCGGAAAATAACTTACGTCGGTCAGTTCTGTTGCGTATTGCGTTTACCGGTCAAGTATATTTCCTGATGGCGTAGTTATTTCATTCAGGCCATTGCTAGAAGATAAATCCGCCAGTGGCTGAGGCCACTTCTCAATATTAGCCACGGATTCCATCCGATCATGCGGGGGATTTTAATATTTGCAATGGCCTAAGATGGCCCGATTTCGCCCAAGCACAACCTAGAGGAGAATTTATGCCCGGCTCATCCGCGTGGCGCACGCGCGCTCATACCCATTTTACCACAGAAAAGACGTCGGCCAGCGGCACGCGCGGCGTTGTAGTCACCAATCATCCGCTGGGCAGTGCTGCCGGCGCCGAAATGCTGGCGCTGGGCGGCAATGCCATTGACGCCGCTGTGGCCGCGCTCTTTGCCCTGAACGTGGTCGAACCCATGATGGTGGGCCTCTTTGGCGCCGGCTGGACCAATATCCGTTTGGCCGATGGCCGCGCCATTATTCTCGATAACTATGCGACCGCACCGCAAGCGGCAACCCCTGATTTATATCGGCCCATTGCGGACACCTGGCCCAACTACATGGAGACCGATGGTCGCGAAAATACCGTGGGCTATCGCGCCGTGGGCGCGCCGGGCACGCTCAAAGCCTGGTGTGAACTGGTGGCCCAGTGGGGCAAGTTGGATCTGGAAACGGTGTTGCAACCGGCCATTCGTCACGCCAAGCGTGGCTTTCAGGCCAGTGGTTATCTGTGTGAACTCATTGCCACTGCGCAGGCGGATCTGGCGCGCTTTCCCGCTTCGGCCAGCGTTTTTCTGCCCGAGGGCCAGCCGCCCCGGCCTGGCGATCTGATTGTGCAGGCCGACCTGGCCGAATCACTCACTGCCATTGCGCAAGCCGGACCGGAGCTGCTTTACGGCGGGGCGCTGGGTCAGACTATTATCGACGACATGCAGCGCAACGGCGGTATTCTAAGCATGGACGATTTGCGCGCCTACGCGACGCTGCGCCGCGACCCGCTGACGGCGTCTTACCGCGGCTACGATGTGACCGTGCCGGCGCCGCCGTGTGCGGGCGGCGTGCATCTGCTGCAAATCCTGCGCATTTTGGAAGGGTACAATGTGGCCGAACTGGGCTACGGTACCGCCGATATGATTCACCTGCTGGCCGAATGTTTCAAGATCGCCTTTGCCGATCGCGCCGCCTATTTGGGCGATCCGGCCCAGGTGACGGCGCCGATTGAGTGGCTTATCTCTGCCGATTATGCGGATGAGCGTCGCCGCCAAATTGATATGCAGCATGGCCAAGCGCACGGCTCGGGTACGCCGCCGAGTACCGAATCCTCCAACACCACCCACGTTACCGTGGCCGATGGCGACGGCAACATTGCCTGCATGACGCAAACCATCAACAGCGGCTTTGGCAGCAAAGTCATGGTTCCCGGCACGGGCATTCTGCTCAACAATACCATGGCGCTCTTTGACCCGCACCCCGGCCAACCCAATTCGGTGCAGGGCGGTCGCCGTATGACCAGCAGCATGTGCCCCACCATCATCACGCGCCATGGTCAGCCTTTTCTGGCTTTGGGCACACCGGGCGGCGTGCGCATCTTCCCCAGCGTGCTGCAAGCTATTACCAATGTCATCGACCACGGCATGTCGCTGCAAGCGGCGGTGGAAGCGCCGCGCGTCTGGACGCAGGGCCAGGAGTTGGAAGTCGAAGCCGGCATTCCCCAAGCGGTGCGCACGACCCTGGCCGAACGCGGCCATCGCGTGGTGGAGGTCAACACGGTGGCCGGCGGCATGAACGGCGTGCTTTTTGATGTGGAGACCGCCGTTATGACCGGCGCTGCCTGCTGGCGCGCCGACGGCACACCCATTGCGCTTGCCGGCGGACCGGCGCGCCCCGGCATTCGCTTCCGCCCCGCGGTGGTGGATTAGCCGGCCAACTTGTCAGCGTTCAGCTAATCAACCGTCAGTCACCCAGCTGACCGGCTGAAATGCTGACCAGCTGAAATGCTGACCAGCTGAAATGCTGAAATGCTGACCAGCTGAAATGCTGAAACGCTGACACCTAACACAGGAGATCACACATGTCGCTTAAAATTGCCGTGGTGGGCACGGGCAAAGTGGCCGCCAATTATCTGACTGCTATGGCCAAAAATGATGATGTGGCGCTCAGCTACTACAACCGCACGCGCGCCAAGGCCGAGGCCACGGCAGCCCAATTTGGTGGGCGCGTGGCCGATTCGCTGGCTGATTTGCTGGCCGACGATCCTGACGGCGTGTTGGTGTTGACTGCCGAGACCGTGCGCTATCAGATTGCGCAAGAGCTATTGGCGCTGGGACCGCGCCGCCTCTTTTTTGAAAAACCGCTGGTGGCGCAGCGGGGCCAGGCCGACGTGACCGAGGATGATTTTGCCAAAGGGCGCGAATTGTTGAATAGCGCCCACGCGGCCGGGGTTGAAACGGCCATGGTCTTTAACTATCGCTTCTTTGCGCAAACGCAAAAGGCGCGGGCGCTGATTGCCGAATATGATTTGGGGCGTCCGGTCCATTTTACGGCGCTGGTGCATTACGCCTGCTGGAGTCACTGCATTGACCTGCTGCTCTGGTTTATGGGCGAGGCTGCAACCATTACGGCGCTGGAAAGTGCAGAAGCGGGACCGTGCATGGGCAGCGAAAATGTGCGCAACGTCACCGCCGCCGTGCAAATGGCCAATGGCGCTGGCGGCGCGATTATTGGCACCTGCGCCATGGATTTCAATTTGCCACTCTATGAGCTGACGCTCTGCTTTGAACGCGGCCGCATCTCCATGCGTGATTTGGATGGCGACCTGGAGTTTATTGACTACGGCCGCGGCCGCCATGAAGTGCACGCCCTTAGCCGCAACGTATCGCGTTGGGACCAATATCGGGCCTCGTTTGGCAAGTCGATCAACGCCTATTTGGAGAGCCTGCGCCAAGGCGGACCGCCGCCCGTGCCGGGCATGGCGGGTCTGCAAGAGCTGCAATTTGAGGCCGCGCTCAAACGGTCCATTGCGCAGGGGCGACCGGTGGATGTGGCAAGAGAATTTGCGGTCTAATCTGATTTTTGATAATTATGATTCAATCACTTCTGCAAAGGAGCATGTATGAAACTTGGCCTTGGCCTTTATCGGGATCTGCTGACCCCGGAGAATTTGCGTTTTGCCAAGCAGGCCGGCTGCACCCATATTGTGGCGCATCTGCCCGGCCACTTTACGCGTGGCGATAAAATCATCACCTCGGACAATGCCGAGGCCGGTTTTGGGGTCTCTGAGGCTGATGATCCGATTTGGTCGTATGAGGGACTGGCTGACCTGAAAGCGTTGGTCAACAGCGAGGGGCTGGAGCTAGAGGCACTGGAAAATTTTGCCCCGGCACACTGGTATGATGTGCTGCTGGATGGTCCGCAACGCGACGCCCAGATGAGCCACATTAAAGAGATCGTGCGCACGCTGGGGCGCGTAGGCATCCCCACCATGGGCTACTGCTTTACGCTGGCCGGCGTGTATGGACGCACCGAAGGCGAATTTGCGCGCGGCGGCGCTCGCTCGGTTGGCTTTACCAGCCCGGTGGAAAAGCCCATTCGCGGCGGCATGGTCTGGAACATGGTGTATGATGTGGAGCGCTTTAACCGCGCCGCACCGGGCGATGTAGTGGCGCCGGTCTCTTCCGCGGAAATCTGGCGGCGACTGGAGGGCTTTTTGGACGAGATGATTCCGGTGGCCGAAGAGGCGGGCGTCAAGCTGGCCTTTCACCCGGATGACCCGCCGCTGCCGGTGCTGCGCAACACGGCGCGTCTGGTGACCAGCGGCGACCATTTTCAACAGGTGTTGGACCTAAAGCCCAGCCCGGTCAATACCGTTGAGTTTTGCGTGGGCACCATTTCGGAGATGCCGGGCACCGACGTGTATGAGACGGTGGCGCGCTACAGCCGCGGGGGTAAGCTGGCCTATGTGCATCTGCGCAATGTTCACGGCAAAGCGCCCGCTTATCACGAAACGTTTGTGGATGATGGTGACACCGATATGATCGAGGTGATTCGCATTCTGCACCGCAACGGTTTCGACGGCGTACTCATTCCCGACCACACGCCCATTTTGGAATGCGCCGCGCCCTGGCACGCCGGCATGGCCCATGCGTTGGGCTGGATGCGAGCGGTCATGACAATGGTGGAACGCGCCCAGTGAGCCCACAATTGCGAACCGAACGGCTGGTGCTGCGACCGCTAACCCTGGACGATGCGCCGGCGCTCCATCAGGTTTATGGCGATGCTGCGACCATGCGCTTTATGCCCAACCTGCCGCATGCCAGCGTGGAGGAGACGCGCCAGCATCTGGCCCATGCATTGGATGTATCGGGCGCCGTCCACTGGGCCATCTGTTTGGATGATGATGGTGATGCCATTGGGCATCTCAACTATTTGGGCCAAACCGTGCTGCCGGGCCTGGGCTATATTTTGCGCCGCGATCAGTGGAATCAAGGCTATGTGACCGAGGCGTGCCGCGCCGCGCTGGACTACGGTTTTGACCAGATGAATCTGGATCGAGTGGAATTGTGGATTGATGAAAGCAACTTGGCTTCGCAGCGGGTGGCGCAAAAGTTAGGGTTTCGAGTTAAAGGCACGCTGCCGTTGCGCTACGGCCATGAGACCATGCATAAGATCATGCAGGTGCATGGCATGTGGCGGCATGATTGGCGCAATGTAGAAGCACCACGCACGGGCGTCGACTTCTTCAGCGCGCAGCCGGTGCTGCCGGTGCACAACGTGACGACCAGCGCCCATTGGTTTCGCGACAAGCTGGGGTTTCGCATTGACTTTCTCTATGGCGCGCCGCCGCGTCATGCCGCCGTTTCGCGCGGCGATTGGACCGGGCGTATGGTCACCTTTCAGCTTACGCGGGTTCCACCAGAGCGGGTGATTACACCGGCGGGTTATATATACGTTATGGTGGGAACCAATATTGACGAATTGTTTGACCAATATCAAAGCGCAGGCGTCGACATCGTGGCGGAGCCAGTTAGCCAGCCGTGGGGAATGCGCGAATTTACTATCCGCGAGCCCAATGGGCATGAGTTGCGTTTTGGCACGCAGGGGTGATGAAATAAAAGAGGGTGGCCCAGCGGCCACCCTCTTTTATTTTTTATATAACTATGTAGCGCTTGAGGACCCCAAGAGCCACATTTTATACTGATTACGGACGCGGCAGCTGCATAACTTCTTGGCAGGCGTCCTGCACCGCTTGCATGCCTTCTTCAAAGCTCACATCGCCATAGAAGAGGTCAAGGCTTGTGTTGGCCCAAGTGTCCTGCAGCTCTTGGAAGCGCAGATTTGACGGATGCGGGAAGGGGCCGGGCTCATCGCTCATCCACTGCAAGGCATCTTGGAAGATGGGGTGCAGCAGATCTTTCAGCTCCGGCGCTTCCCAGACCGATTTGCGGGCCGTGGGCTGATTGGAGCTATTGAGCACGCTCTCAACGCCGGCTTCCGTATTGGTCAGCTGCACACACAGGTCAAAGGCCTCTGTGGGATATTGTGACTGTGCGGCCACCGAGAAGCACTCGACAAAGGCCTGATAGCCACGTGCGTGATCCGGGCTGTTGGGGAAGAGGCGCAAGTCATATTGGAAGCGGTCGGCAATGGTTTCATCCAAGCTGCGCACGGCATAGGTGCCCAGGGTGGAGGTGGCCAAGGTGCCCGCCGCAAATTGCAGCCCTTCGGCCTCTGCGCGATTGGGGGCCGCTTTGAGTTCTGTGCGCAGGCTTGTGACCCATTTGGCTGCCTCAATCGAGGCTGGATCCACATTGAAGGTGAAGTTGTCGCGGCTTTCATCCAAGATATCGCCGCCGTAGGTGCGGGCAAATGAGCAGTGGTCATAGTAGTTGCCGGGCAGCACGTTGGTGCCGAAGATCAGATTGTCGGGATCCGAAGCGGCGGCGGCCATCTCTGCATATTCAGTGGTCGTCCAATTGTTGTCGGCGGGCGGCTGCAAGCCATTCTGATCCAGCAGGTCCAGGTTAAAGATGATCAGCGCTGGGTTGCCGGGGTGCATCAAATAGGGCAGGCCATATAGCTTGCCTTCATACGTACAACCGGCCAAACCAGCGCTAAAGAAGTCATCCATGCCGGGGTCATTGGCGGCAATCATATCTTCCATGGCCACAAATGCGCCCTTGGCGACCAGGAACGGGAACCATTTGACGCCGCTAAAGGAGACATCCCACAGCGTGTTGGTGGCCATGGCCGCCTGCTGCTTTTTGTTCATCTCCCCATAGATAATCTCGTCAATGTTGAGGTCAACATCTGGATTGTCTGCGGCCCACGTCTTGGCAATGGTGCGCTGCCACTCATTGCGCGGATCGGCATAGGTGGCAATCGACATCTCCTTCTTTTCCGTATCAGCTGCGGCGCTGCTGCTGCTGTCGCCGGACGGAGCGGCGGCGGGAGCACAGGCGGCCAGGGCGGCGCCCACGCTAGTGACGCCCATTATTTTCAACATGTGGCGACGCGAAATTGCATGTTTGTAAGACATTTATTTCCTCCTTGTAAGACAATTGAATTGAACATACGCGGCCTTCGGCAAAGCCAGAGCGCCCAGCATAAAAGTTGCCTGGTCAGCCGTGCTTTTCACTCGTGGCGTTCTACGGGCGCCGCGTAAGTAGTACGAATAATGATGTTAGCCCTTCATGCCGGAAAGCACAATGCCTTCAACAAAGTAGCGTTGGGCGGCAAAGAAGAGAACCAATACGGGTGCAATGACCATGACCGAAGCGGCCATGAGCAAATGTTCCAACGGGAGTCCTGACGATTCGGGTACGCTCTTAAAATAGTTTAGCCCCAGCGCCAACGTAAAGTTTTCTGGCGAATTGAGATAGATAAGCGGATTGACAAAGTCGTTCCAGTGGGCAATAAACGAAATCACAGCCACCGTGGCCAAGGCCGGTTTGGAGAGCGGCGTCAGGATCGACCAGAAAATGCGCCAGTAGCTGGCGCCGTCGATGAGCGCTGCTTCATCCAGCTCGCGCGGCAAGGTGCGGATGAATTGGCGCAGCAGAAAAATGTTAAAAGCGCCGCCGCCAAACAGATAGGGCACCCACAGCGGAAAGAGCGTGTTGATCCAGCCCAGCTTGTTGAACAGAATGAACTGCGGGATTAAGGTCACCTGGGCCGGCAGCATCATGGTGGCCAGTGTGATGATGAAGATGCCATCGCGTCCCGGATATTCAAAGCGGGCAAACGAGTAGGCCACAATCGAAGCCGAAATAACCGAACCCAGCGTGGCAATGGTGACGACGAAAACGCTGTTCCAGGCCCACTGTATAAAAGGCACTTTTTCGATTACGCGGGAATAGTTGTGCCACTGGGGCGTGGCGGGAAACCAAGTGGGCGGAAAGGTCATCAGCTCAAACGGCGCTCTTCAGTGAGCTGGATACCGTCCAGAAAAAAGGAAACATAAAGATAATTGCCAGCACGATCAGCGTGGCGTAGAGCAGAATGATGTTGGGTCGGAAGTGCGTGTTGCGTACGACCGAACGTGTTGGCGTCGATGAGGTTGAACCGAGATAGCCGGACAGGTTGTTTTGTGTAGCCATAGCCGTTAGTCTCCAGCGTAATACACCCAGCGGTTGGACAACCTAAGCTGAATGAAGGTGAATATGAGCAGGATCACCACGAAAATCCAGGCTAGTGCTGAACCATACCCCATACGGAAATACTCGAACGCCTGACGATAAATGTGCAGCGCATAGAACCAAGTGGCATAGGAAGGACCGCCCAGCGTGGCCACAAAGGCCAGCGTGAATACTTTGAGCGCACCGATAATGCCCAACACCAAGTTGAAAAAGAGCGTCGGCGTGATGAGCGGTAACGTCACCGCACGGAAGCGCGCCCAAGACCCTGCGCCATCAATGGCCGCGGCCTCGTAGAGCTCGCGCGGGACGCCTTGCAAACCGGCCAAGAAGATCAACATGGAGTTGCCGCCGATGGCCGCCCACAAGCTGATAATGATCAATGCGGGCAGCGCCCACTCTTTGCTGGTCAACCAGCCCGGCCCAGCAATGCCCATCCAGCGCAGCACCACGTTGATCGGCCCTACGCTGGGGTGGAAAAGCCAGCTCCACAGCAGGGCCAGCGCCACGGCCGGCGTCAGGCTGGGCAGAAAGAAGAGCGTGCGAAATATATTGGTTCCCTTGACGCCCTGGTTGAGCAGGATGGCCAAAAGGAGCGAGCCGAGCAGACCCAGCGGCACCACTGCCAGCGCATAGACAAAGGTGCGCCAGAGCGATGGCCAGAAGAGATCGTCATTGGTAAATGCATTCACATAATTTTCTAGACCAAGAAAGCGCGGCGCGCTGATGATCTCATATTCGGTGAAACTGAGATAGGCCGAAGCCAGGATCGGACCCAAGATGAAGATGAGCAAGCCCAAGGCCCAAGGCAGCAAAAAAATATATCCCCACATAGCTTCGTTGGCTTTCCTGGGGGTTCGTATGCCGAGTAAACGACCCCACAGGGCTACTTTGGGCTTATTAATTGTGGGAGTTGACTCAACTGCGAGTGCCATGAGAACTCCTTTCTAAGACGAGAGATGTGTGATTCTGGCTGCGCCAATAGTTGCTATGGCTCCAGCATTTTCTCTGGAACCACTCCATATACATGGCGCGTCATAATGAAATTCAAGGGGAAAAGAATTTCAAGGGAAGCTTTTGGAACAGGTTCTCTACAAGACGTTTGGACGATGCAAGACCCGGGTCAATATCACTTGCTTGACATATGCGCTTTTCGTGACACTCCGCGGGCGCTGTGTCGTCATCTACTTTAAAGTGTACTGCATAACGGACCGTTGCACAAACTCTATCAAACCTACAAACTGCCTATCTACGGCTGGTTTTGCTTGGAACCTCCCCTCAGCGCATGGATGCCAGAACGTTGCAGTCGTGGCGTCGCTGACGGCATATTGAATAGGTGTTTTTAGATCAATGAAAGGGGAATTCCACTCTCTCAACAATGCAATTGAGGAATTATGTTACGCAAGCCTTGACAATCGCCGACGTTCCTGTTTTGAGATTCTCGCTCTACAATTGAGATGTAAGTCAATTTATACAAAATCACATTTATAACAACCGCAAATATATTGAATCTCTTACCGATGAAAGAGGAATTAACATGCAAGCGCAACAAAAATCTGTCAGCCGCAACACGGTAAATTATCTAATTGACATAATCATCTTTTTGGCCTTTTTGATCACGTTTAACCCACACGCCACCGGCATGGCCATTCACGAATGGCTGGGCATTGCGTTTGCTGGCGGTATTATGACGCATCTGCTGCTGCACTGGCAGTGGATCGTCGGGATTACGCAGCGCTTTTTAAAGAGCGCCACCACAAACGCACGACTGAACTATGTTGTCAATATGCTCTTCTTTATAAACATGGTGGTTGTCATCTTTACCGGCATTATGATCTCCGAAGAGGCGCTGCCGACGCTGGGCATAACGCTGGGGCACAGTTTCATTTGGAAGATGGTGCATACGACGGCTTCTGACGTGGCGTTGGGGCTGTTGGGTCTACACGTGGCCTTGCACTGGCGCTGGATTGTCAACACGACCAAGCGCTTTTTTGCACGGCCAAAAACACAAAAATCAACGGTCGTGCTGCCGCGCGGCGTTGTACAGAAAGGGGCTTAATCATGCGTACATTGGGACAACTTGGCGGACGTATTCTAATCGTGCTGTTGGCCGCCGGCATTGTAATAGGTGGCACGTGGTTTGTGGGGAATCAATTTGGCAGTGAAATGAGCGGACCGCCCAGCGGCCAGCTTCCACAGGTGAGCCAGGCGGCAGCCTCCGCTGACGCGGCCAGCAGTGCTGATACTGTGGCCAGCAGTAGTGATACCACAACAAGCAGCAGCGAGCAGACATTTGCACCGCCCACAGATGGACGGCCCGAAGGGGGGCATCATGGAAACGCCAGCATGAGTTCTGTACTCTTTGGCATGGCCCAAAATACTGCTATTATTCTCATGATTGTGTTAATCATAGTGGGAATTGAAAAGGTATTGACGTGGAAAAAGAAGACAGTCGGTTCGATGGTGTGAGGGTTGTGATATATACCAGTTGCCAATCTACTGCCGCGAACATTTAATTTTTAGAAATCACAACTTGAACAAAAGTCATACGGGACTTCTAAAAATTAAGCGGCCAGACAACTACGAAGCATGCGTGGTTGATAAGATGATAAGATGATGCAATGACAAGTTTTACTCATTGCATCATCTTATCATTATCAGTAGATCGCAATTGCCAGAGATAGGGTCGGATTCAATAATCGAGACCGACACCTGAATCGCCAACACCGTTGCGGTGTACTGATTATTGAGTGGAGAGTATTATGATGAACAAACAGCGTATATTAGTTGTCGATGATGACCGCTCGATTGTAAAGGTGGTGCGCAGCTATTTGGAGCAAGCGGGCTATGATGTGCGTGTAGCCCACGATGGGGAAGGCGCACTACATGCTTTGCGCAGCGATAAGCCTGATTTGGTTGTGTTAGATCTCATGCTGCCGGATCGGGATGGCTGGGAAATTACGCGCATTGTGCGTGCGGACGCGGCTCTGCGCACCACCCCCATTATTATGCTGACGGCGCGTGTAGAGGATACGGACAAAATCGTTGGGCTGGAGCTGGGCGCCGACGACTACATGACCAAGCCGTTTAACGCCCGTGAGATTGTGGCGCGCGTGCGTGCATTGTTGCGGCGCGCCTCGTTTGCGCAAGAGGCGCCGGCCCAAATTCTGCGCATTGGCGCTTTGGCACTGGACGTGGATCAGCATCTGCTCACCATGGATGAAACACCCATTGATCTAACGCGCACCGAGTTTACATTATTGCAGCTGCTCATGGCCAACCCCGGCCACACGTTTACGCGTGATGAGCTGTTGGAAAAGAGCATGGGCTATGCCTATGAAGGCATGGGCCGCACATTGGATACGCACATGAGCAACCTGCGTAAAAAGATCGAGCCGGATCCCAGCAAGCCCATTTACATTCAAACGGTTTATGGCATTGGCTACCGGCTCATGCGGGAGGCAACATGAAACGGTTGTGGATGCGTCTGAGTCTGGTCATCAGCGGGCTCATTTTGTTTTTTAGCATTTTGCCTTTGTTTGCCTTTTTGGTTTTGCCCGAACCACCCGCGCGCGATAGCCTCCCAGCGGAAAATTCAGCCACCACAAGTGTCTCTTCCTCTGAAACCGATGCCAGCAGTCAGGCATCGCCGCCTCCGCCGAAACCCGAGGGCGATCACCACTTTTTTGATCCCTGGCGCGACTTGCCAGAAAATTTGCTGAGCGCTTTTTTGCTGGCCAGCGTGGCTGGGATTGCGGGCGGCGTTATGGCCAGCTGGTTTTTGGTGGCGCCCATTTCCAAGCTGGCGCATGCGGCCAATGCGGTGGGCGCTGGTGATTTGGGCGTGCGGGTCGAAATACCCAACAGCAGCCAGGAGATCGACGAGCTGGCGCAGGCGTTTAATACCATGGCGGCCGATTTGCAGCGGGCCGCCGAAGTGCGCAACAACCTCATGGCCGATGTGTCGCACGAACTGCGCACACCGCTAACCGTGCTGGAGGGGAATCTGCGAGCCGCGCTGGACAACGTCGTCGAGCTGGATGAAGAACAGGTGGCCAATCTGTATCAGCAGACCCATCATCTGATTCATCTGGTCAATGAGCTACGCGAATTAACCTTGGCCGAAGCCGCTCAATTGCCGCTAGACATTCAACCGGTCGATTTGATTCAGCTCTTGCAGGAGACTGTGGCTATTTTTGGACCTTTGGCCGAAGAGCATAATGTAGAGTTCAAAACGCAGCTGCCCAAACAGTTGCCCCTGGTTGATGTGGACCGCGTGCGCATGCGCCAGGTGTGGCACAATTTATTAGCCAATGCCTTACGGCACACGCCGCAGGGAGGCGCGATTACCGTTACGGCGAATATCTACCGCGGTATGGTGCAGGTTTCGATTGCCGATAGCGGCGATGGCATTGCGCCGGAGCATCTAGACCATGTTTTTGAGCGCTTCTATCGCACCGATCCATCGCGCAGCCGCGAGACCGGTGGCAGCGGGCTGGGGTTGGCCATCGTCAAAGCCATTGTGGAAGCGCACGGTGGAACGATTATGGCAAAAAGTGCCGGCGCTGGGCAGGGCAGTGCCTTTATCATTATGCTGCCCGTTACGTCTTAGCTGCATTCCTAACTTATGTTACGCAAGCCTGGCGAAAAGTCGGCTCGCTGACGTTCCTGTTTCTCTCTAGTGGACTGGCTGTCGCTGCGTAACGTGAGTGACTAATTATGCATGGCTTTTACAACCGCAGTTGGTATTAGATCTACATATAGGGAATAGAAACAAAATGAAGATGGGCAAAAATCAATCTAAGCGGAGCATATGGCAGCTTCCCTTTCACCTATACATCCCGCTCTGTATGATGGGCGTGGGCCTATTTAGTGCGGGCTGTCAGCCGATTTTGAACGATGAAATTCCACCTTCTCGCATGGATGCGCGTCCCGAAGATGCACGGCAGACGGAGCAATTTAGAAATGCCCTACCCCCTTCCGTGCCGGAAGTTGCCTGGAGTGAACCGCCCCCTTGTGAAGGGCCAGAAACTACCTGTGCCCGTCTCCTCTATCGGGCCGATACGGAGCTGCGTGAACTCATCTGGTCTGACACAGGCATTACGCGCGAAACGCGTTCTCTCGCCGATGTACCGAGTGGGCTCACCAGCTTTTCACCGGACTTTACACGACTCGTTGTGCAGACGCCTCAGGGACATACGGCTGGTGGTCCGCTTTTTTTGTATGATTTAGAGACTGCCCAACTGCTCAATCTCAACGACTATATGGGGCTGCCTACATATACCAGCATATCTGCGCTGCGCGTTGCCGGTTGGCATCCGGATGGTCAACAGGTACTATTGGTCAATGAAGACGATGAGGTTTTCATTTGGCTTGATCTAGCGGACGGCAGCTTTCAATCGCTGGCCCTGGGCATTGACACCGGCCAGATGGCTCCCCCCCGTCAATTTGAGCTAGCTGCAGACGGCAGCGGCTTCACCTTCGTCTCCCACAGTCGAGATACGACTAATGACAACGACCAGGCCTTGAATCTATATTGGTATGATCTAGAGACTGAGCAGTCTCAATTGTTACTGACTGTTCCGGCAGCGCAAGGCCGATTGGGTGCAACGGCCATTGCGCCCAACGGAGAGCAACTTGCCTATCTTTTAATACGCGGTGGCCGCAAGATGGGGCGCAGCGAGGAGCTATACCTGCTAGATTGGCCCACTGCACAATCGGACTCAGCCAGCAGCCGCCTGCTGCTCGCGGGCAATCTGGGACCTACACAACCGGTCTGGTCGCCTGACGGGACACAAATTGCCTTTATTCGCCGCAATTTGACTGAGCCGCGACGCGCGGCGCCGGACCAGCCGCCGCCGCTTGGTGATGTTTGGACACTATCTATCAATAGTGGCGAAATTAACAGTGGCGAAATCAATAGTGGCGAAGCTGTGCAGCTTACCTCCACCCAAGCCCTTGATAGTCCGCCGGTCTGGTCGCCGGACGGCAACTATCTGGCCTTTGTCACGGCGGATGGACAAATTGGCATGGTCGCCACGGATGAGCCGGGAACGGTATGGCGCATGGACAGTGCAACGATCCGGGCGCCGCTGATTCAGCTTGCATTTGCACCTGTGGAGAAGAGCAAATGAACCGATTATATCTTCTACTCGCTTTGCCCTTGTTGATGCTGACAGGGCGCCAGATTGCTCTTCCGCTACATGCACAAAGCAGCGACCAAGCCGCTGCCGCAACGCCAATTTTTCGCTTCCCCGTGGTGGCGGATGCCGAAATATCGGGCTATTTCGATCACGATCCGGCAAGCCAAAGCATTGTTTTTTATGATGGGCGGGCCAGCACAGCCGTCAACGGGTTTACCTTTGCGTGTTCAGCCGTAGGTGGCGCCTGGGTAGGCTGTACGGATGCGGCCACAAGCGAAGCCGCCTGCGCGGACGCAAGCGAACTTTGGTATGACGACCACCATGGGATTGACTTTGAATACAGCCCGGATTGGCGCACGGGCGATAGCTGCGATTTAGATAAATTTGGGGACATTTCGCCGCTTATCTATGCACCAGCAGCTGGCGTCGTTGACTTTGTGGGCGAAGGCGATCCTTACAATGGCAACTACATTCGCCTCTATCATGATCTGGATGGGGATGGCAATTACTACAATGATGGGCTGCGCAGCTACTATTTACATTTTGCCGACAACGGCATCCTCGTTGATGAGGGACAGCTTGTGGCCGCGGGCGACCCACTTGGCTATGGCGGCGCCACCGGTCTTGCCTGGACGCCACACCTGCATTTTGAAGTGCAACGTCACACCGATCTAGGCTGGGTGGCCGTTGATCCATTTGGCTGGCTGGGCACTGAGGCTGACCCGTGGTACGTGCCAAGCCAAACACTTTGGGACTCTTCAGCGCAAGAATAGTCTGCGTGAATATGTGTTCTATAAACAAGCCTGACTACATAGGAATTACACGGTTGAAGGTGGCTGAGCCTGTCGAAGCCGCCGTATTTACCCTCCGACAAGCTCAGGGTGCGTAACTCTTATCGTAGTTGTATCCTGTATTTTAGTGGATATTTATCTTTTTGACATGGCTTCGAGGCGCAGCCACTCCAGATCCTGGTGGCGCACGTGAATCTGATCCTGTTGATCAATAAAGCGTTCGGCGCTATTGACTGGGAAACTGAGCAGGTCAACGGCGGCTGAACGCTTGAGGTTGTGCAGGGCGGAGCGGATAATATCAGCGTGGGGGCGCAGGCTGGTGTGCCATTTGGCAATGGCAAAGTGGGTATGGGGATAGCGCTTGAAGAGAGCGTGCAGCTTGCGTTCGCTTACCTGTCCCGCTTCACCCCAGAAGAGCGGCTGCTCCTGGGCGTCCAGCGCCACCACGTCTGGTTTGTAGCGGTCCCCAATCGAAATTTCCACGGCAAGCTGCGGATAGACCGGTATGTAGAGCGCCCACAAAAAGGCCTTCATCAGCACGTGATGGGCGTGCTCGTTGCTCTTTTTTACAAAAACAACCTGCTGGTCGCCCGCTCGCAACGTCCACTTGCGCCGCAGCATCAGTTCAGAGGTCACTGGGGCAATTCATCTCCATATAGATACGCACAATGACAGGCTGACAAGATAAAGAAAGCAGCCTCATCTTGTCATCCTGTCATTTCTAGCCGTTCATATGCCAAATGATATTACATCGCCACCCCAATATCAAATGTGGCTGAATAGATGCCGCCGCTTTCGGACACGTTGAGCAGCAGCTGGCTGCCGCCGCCCTGATAGATATTGTCCTGGCTATTGCGCGTGTCGCGCGTGCCTTTGGCGGCGTAGGGTTGCTGGCTTTGAACCGTGTCTGAAAGCGTATCGTCAAAAAAGAATTGTGACGTGAATTCGTAACTGGGTGCGCCCGTCAGATCACCGCGTACTTTGAAGTGAATGTGTACGGCTCGCCCCCGATACCAGCCCGGGTAGATGGTGGTGAAATTAACCGTGCCATTGGCGTCCGTAACCTGATAGCCGCGCAGGAATTTCTGCCCGGCGGTGCCCTCCGACTGCACGTCAGAATAGAGACCGGCGGCATCGCAATGCCAAATGTCGAATACGGCGCCAGACAAAGCCGTGCAGCTGCCGCCACTGACCTTATAGGCGCGTAGGGTCAAATTGAGCTGGGCGCCGTCGCGCACCGAATTGTCCGACGGGTCCACGCGAATGTCCGAGCGGTTGAGCTGCTCATCCACAAAGTACGGGCCTTCGGTCATTTCCGGGCTGACCACACAAAGCGGGATAGATGTGGCGGTGGCCGCGGGGGTAGATGTGGTGGTGGGCGCAACCGTGGCTGTGCTGGTGGCTGTGGCGGCGCCTGTGGCCGTAGGTGTCGCCGTATTGGGAATGGTGCCCGGCGCGCCATCGTTTGCAACCAGCGGCACATAGATGGAGTCGGCCATTACGGCTCGGAAGCCGCCAGCAATGAGCGCCGCGGAACCGACTGAACCCAGCAGCGTAAAGATTTCGCGGCGGCTGAGGACGCGGCCAACGGGCTTATCATCGTCATGCTCGTGATCTTCTGGATGATCGTGAAGTTGCATATTGTTCATCTCCTCATAAAATAGGACTTACGCCAGCCTAGAGGGAAAATTGCCGGGGCAGCTATGTTATGTTCTCCTGGCGATCCACCGACGCTGCGTAAGTCGTGCAAAAGTGCAAAATCATATTCCCCTGTCTATAGCGCCTCTAAAGTCGTGATGTTGAGCCTTCGGCAAACCTGACGTAAAAATATCTGGTCAGCCATGCGCTTCTGTCTTAGCGTTCTACTGGTGCTGTGTAAGCCGCAGCTGTTTTACGTATGTCACTCTGGCTGTGCAATAGGTTGCACAAGCTCCATGAACATGCAAGGGCGAGATTTGGCACTGATATATTTGTCAGCCCGTTGCTGACATAACCGCAGTATACTGTGTAAATCTCAAGGGATTGTTAAGAATTTGCCCTGAAGTTTCAAAGATTCACGTTTTGCCGCGTATAAAAATAAATGGCCAGAGCCCACAACCGGCCATGGAAAATAAAATAAGCCAGCGACATCTGTCACTGGCTCATCAATGGTATTCAGTGAGCGAAAAGTGCGACGCACGGTGTCCGCCATTTTGCTCCTCGCATGCGCGTGGCATACCGTGCGTCGCACTTGAAGCGATAGCACTGGTTGAAACCAGCGCCTGGCAGCCGAAGTACGCTAAAGCGCACTCTAGCAACAGCCTGCTTGAGCAGGCTTCCGCTAGCAGACGCAGGCTTCAGCCTGTGGCATCAATTACCGAAATACGTATTACACAGCAATGCCAACGGTCAACTGGGCACTGTAGCCATCGGTGGCATTGCCCGTCACCGTGGGCATTTGCAAGTCGTAGCCATCGCTAAAGATGTTGTCGGTGGCCAACGTAATATTGGACAAATTGTTGGCGCTGTTCCCATAGCTGGCATCGCTATAGACCGTTGTGCAGTCGCTCTCTGGCATGGCCAGTTGGGATGTTTGGACCGCGTTTGCCGAGCCGGTTGCTTCTGCTAGCGAGGGATAGATCTCAAAATGGATGTGGGGCCAGCGTCCAGTATAGCAGCCCGGAAAGATCGATTGAAAGGAGGCCTTGCCATCTGCATCAGTTGGCTGCACGCCGCGCAGATAGTCCTCATCCGTAAAGCCTTCAGAATACATGGAGTAGTTGCCATCTTCGGTGCAGTGCCAGGCATAAATGGCATATCCCTCTAAGGGCGTACAGTTGTCGGCGGCGTTGACAAGGGTAAATTCAACGGTCAGAGGCACCCCGCCCGCCGTGTTGTTGGTTGAAAGACTGGTGCGAATATCCTGACGCACAATGCCAGAGAGCTCGAGCGCGTTGAGCGACGCCTGCGAACCATCTGCCGGATAGGGACCTGCCGTTTCGCCAGGAATGGTGGAGATGCAGTCATAAGCCACGCTGCTGCTCTCTGAACCGCCAGATGGTGGGGCGCCGCCGGGCTGCGCTTGGTCACTTGACGTGATTGCCTGGCAACCGGCCAGCAGCAACCCTAAGCCTGCCGCCCCCATTTGCAAAACGCGACGGCGCGCCATGGGCGAACGCATCCACATAGCCAGATCGGCATTTAACCCCAAGTCATATTTGTCTTGCTGTTCTTGCATTTTTCTCTCCTTGAATGGTACATTGGGCAATAGGCTAAGCCAGCATTAGTACACCGCAACGGTGTTGGCGCTCTAGGCGCCGGTCTCGATGGTTGAATCCGACGCTATCTCGTGCCGTTGCGATCTACTGAATATATATATGAAAACCGTGTACATAGGAGCCTGAAGATTGCTTAGCCATAGCTAGTTTCGATGATGCTCGGACAGCGCGTCAGGCCGCACTGATGTCGCTATTGTATCATAGAAATCTCAAGGCATTGTTAAGATATCCACGAGAACATCTAGAGATAGGCGTCGTCTCTTATATATTGCTCTGTATGGAAACCGTAGTTTGCTCTCTGGTAGAGCTTTAGAAAACCACGGTTTCATCACAACCGCACAGTCAATGTCATTTAGGTAAGGTCGCTTCCAGTGCGACGCACGGTATGCCACGCGAATGCTGGGACCAAAATGGCGGACACCGTGCGACGCACTTTTCGCTCACTGAATGACATTGACCGCACAGAAGCTTACATCTCTATCATCTGTACATTTTCTGTACCAAACCAGTCTGTCATAGACAGCGCAAGATCCACAACCGATCCAACTCTCAACAATAGTTATGCAAGCTCTTAAGATTATCTTGAGAATTAACGGCTATAATGGATAAGGCCGTACCAAGAAATCAAATCCCTAATGGACGGCCTTAAAGCCGCTGCGGAAACGTCCGCATTTAGGGAATCAATTGATTGCAGCGGCCTAAGTGGATACGACATCCGTTTTGAATCAGAGTCGCATATTGCAAAGGAAAAATAATGAATAAGCATACTAATCCGGGTTTTACAATAGATGAGGACGATCTGCCAATTGGCCGCATCCTTAGTCGACGCGAGATATTGACCCTCTTGGGTACGACTGGCACAGCTGCCCTGCTGGCCGCCTGCGCTCCCGTTGGTCAGGGTGGACCCGGTGGCCCTGGCGGTCCCGGCGGTCCCGGTGGCGAAACGGCAACCGACTTAACGGCGCTGGCCACAACCAATGCCTCGCTCGCAAACGGGTGCGTGGTGCGCCCTGCGCTGACCGAAGGACCGGTGTTTGTGGATGAAGAACTCGATCGCTCGGACATTCGCTTGGATCCATCTGACAACCAGATGAGTGAGGGCGTTCAGTTGGATCTGACCTTCAATGTTTCCAAGGTGGCCGATGGCGCGTGCGTTCCGCTGGCTGGCGTGCAGGTAGACATATGGCACTGCAATGCGTATGGCATCTATTCAGATACCACTGAATTGGGCATGCATACGGTGGGGCAGAAGTTCCTGCGCGGCTACCAGGTTACTGATGGCAATGGGATGGCCCATTTTACGACCATCTATCCCGGCTGGTATGATGGCCGCGCCGTGCATATTCACTTCAAAATGCGCACGGATGATGGCTACGATTTCACCTCGCAGCTCTTCTTCGACGATACATTGACCGACGAGGTCTTTGCCAATGCGCCGTACAACACCCGCGGTGAACGCAAGCTGCGCAACGCGGACGACGGCATCTATGGCCAAAGCGGCGGTGAGACCCTGCTGACGGTCAACAAGGTAGATTCCGGCTTTGAGACCGCGTTCAATGTGGCCCTGGACATGTCCTAAACAGGTGCTATATTTTTAGGGAAAACGCAATACGTATAGCGAACAGGGGCGCAGTCTGCGCCCCTGATCTTTTATATTCCGCGATTGGTTGCCTAGCGTTGATGGGTCTACCCCAAGCGCGCTGGTCATGGGCTTCGTCATTTGGCCTCTGTCATTTGGCCGCCGTCATTTGGCCGTGAACATCCTCGGAAAATGCTGCTTCTCGCCCCCCCATGTACTATAAAAACTATATGGTACGCCAGGTAAAGTTCAGGCTAACTGGCCAGGACGTTACGCGCATTTCCCTGGTATCATCAAAGATGAGGTCACATGCCGATGCAGAAAGATGCGTCCATCATCACGTTCGAGCAGATTGCGGCGGCGGCGGACTTTCCTGTCTTCCACGTTACTCGCCCGTGAGCAGTATCATTGGTTAGCGGGAAGAGAAACAACGTGTGTATTGATGCCCACTGAGGACACAGAAAATAGGGGCATAGAAAATCAGTAGATCGCAATGGCAAACAGTAGAGTCGGATTTACCAATCGAGACCGGCGCCTGGAACGCCAACACCGTTGCGGTGTACTAAATAAACCTAGAAGAAGGGGTTGATATGAACATCCTGCGCTGGATTGCCCGACTGGGGAGCTTGCTGAGCGTTGCGTTTGTGTTGCTCTTTCTGTTTGGCGAAGGGCTTGTGGTAAATGGCGTGTGGCCAACCGCCACCGAATGGGTGGGGTTGCTTTTCTTTCCCTTGGGGCTGGCGATTGGCCTGCTTATTGGCTGGCGTAATGAACTCGGGGGCGGCCTGATTGCTGCCGGCAGTATTGCAGCATTTTACGTGTGGAATTTTGCCGTTCGTGGCAGCTTGCCGGCCGGCCCCTACTTTTTGGTGTTAGCATTGCCGGCGCTCATCTATATTGGGTTGGCCTGGCGTGAGTCCGCTGTGGCTGGCTGAACGGCCCCAAGCAGACCGACTCTGGCCAATGTCGGCCTGCTTGAGGAAAAGAGCCTACGCGGCGCCCATGTTAGGCGTAATTCACGCCCAGCTCGGCCAGCCAGGTGTCAAGCGTCCGCATGTTGCCCAGCGTGTCATCCCAAGATGCCGCGGGGGCTTGGCGATCGTCAATGTGCGCGCCCACCATGTCGGCTTCGTAGCTAAAGAGATCACGGTCAACCGCGACGGTAATCTCTTCGGGCTCGGCGCCGCGTTTATGCAGCAACAGGGTGGATGCTGGAAATGGCGTATCCAAGGGCAACGCCGTGCGGGCGCTGCGGCACGGGCTGGAAGGCAGCCACGGATTGGGCACGGACAGAATGCCTTCCGACCCGTAAATTACCGTGTCGGGAGGCAGATTGCAGGCTACCGCCGTGGCAATTTCCGCCACCACATCGTTCTCAAACTTCAGCGTGGCCGTGGTGTAATGGTCCACACCGGTGGGACCAACCACGCCGGTGGCTTTGAATTCGACGGGGTCCAGGAACAGTTTGCCCGCGGCCGCGCCCGCCACCAGGCGCACCATTGAAGCCGGGTAGCAGCCCACATCTAGAATGCCGCCGCCACCCAATTCGCGATTGTAGGCGCGTGAATCGGGGTTGAACCCGGCGTGATAGCCAAAGGTCGAACGCACCACCAGCACATCACCAATGGCGCCATCCTGAATCAGCTCCACCATTTTGGCAATCTGCGGATGGCAGCGATACATAAAGGCTTCCATCAGAAAGACATCATTGGCGCGCGCGGCGTCGACCATCTTGGCCGCTTCGGCGGCATTCATGGCAATGGGCTTTTCGACCAGAATGTGCTTGCCCGCTTTGGCCGCCATTACCACTGGCTCCAGATGCGCGGGGTGGATGGTGGAAATGTAGACGGCGTCGATGGCGCTGTCGGCTAATATATCTTCGTAGCTATTGTACCGTTTGACCACATCAAACAGATCGGCCAGCGCATCTGCTTTGCCGGCTGTGCGGCTGGCAATGGCTTCCAAACGTCCGGTTTTGGAAAAGCGCAGCCCATTGGCAAAAACCCGGGCAATGCTGCCGGCGCCGATAATTCCCCAGTTGATCATGAATCTCTCCTCATCGTTATTGGTCCTACAAACTTAGTGGTTCTACAAAGTTATTGGTCCTACAAAAAAGTCATCATCCGCTATAAAAATTCAGAAGCACCTACTTTGGGCGTTGCGCGGCCTCTCCTGAATTCCCGGCGGCTATGCTGATTTTGATGCAGCTTGATTTGCAAATCAATTATCAGGACGCCGCAACTTTTTCCATTGCGCTCTCCTAATAATTCGTTCTCATTCTATTGTACCTCATGCATCACGGCTGGACTAAGAAGCTATATTTACGGATGGCCAATAAGGGGTAGAAAACAAAGACAATTGTACGCGGACGGACACAAATTTAGGCGGATTTTGCCAGGGCAGAGAGCCGGGAGTAGCGGATGTCTGAAAATCACCTCCATTTGTTTGGCCAATGGTTTGTGGCTGTCTGCTCCTTGCGCTATAGTATGAGTACACAGCGACGGTATTGGCGATATAGGTTCAGTCTCAAATCAGAAATCCAGCCTTATCTCATGCCGTTGTGATCTACTGCGTATGGGTATCCCTGCAAAAACGTGGCGATTGGTCACACAATGACTGCATTCAGTTTATGATTCGCGTATTGAGTCTGTGCAATCCATGCGCGTTCATGGCGCTGGAGCGGGCCATTCTGTATACAGAACGGATGGTTGAGAAAAGTTTATGGCTACTTTTATTGAATACGAAACTTGGCGCATTGCGGCGGGCAACGAAGAAGCACATCACCAAATAATCCGCCAGTGGTTCGACTTTGTGCGCACCCATCACGCCGATCTCTTTGCCGAATGGAAGTCGGCGCGTTACTTCCGGCAGACCGACCGCGAGGGCAAACCCACCGGCGTCTACATGATGCTCTTCGAGTTTTATTCGCTGGCGGGGCATCACGCTTATAAGGAACGACGGAAAGATTGGTCGGGACCATATGCGGCCTACAAAAAGGTGGATCCGTATGAACTCTTTGAGCCGGACACGGTTACCACTGAATATTGGCAGCCGCTTGAGACCGATCGCTGGTTTTTGTTTGAGCCGAATCAAGAAAATTAATCGCGACGTACGCAGCGCCGGTGCACTCTATATTGCTGTCCTAGCGATTTTGCGCCAGGCTTGCGTAAGTTTTTAAGTTTCTGATGGCTCTGTGCTGTGCACAACCACCATCATATAAGTCTTTAAATTGCTGATAGCTCTGTGCTGTGCACAACCACCATCATACAAATTTTATGCATCAAAGGAGCATACCATGATCATTATCGGTGGAGACATGAAGGTAAATCCCGAATTTCGAGCAGAGGCCGTGCAGGCGTTTGTCAAGATGGCCAAGGCATCGCAAGCCGAAGAAGGCTGCATCACCTATGTATTTACAGCTGATCTAGAAGCAGAGGACATTTTTCATCTCTTTGAAGTGTGGGAAAATGCAGAGACGCTGGCTGCCCACGGTCAGACCCCCCACATGGCCGAATTCCGGGCCGAAATCGGTAAATATCGAACGGAATCGAACATCAAACGTTATCAGGCTGAGCCGGCATAGTTGTCTGGCCGCTTAATTTTTAGAAATCCCGTATGACTTTTGCTCGAGTGGGATTTCTAAAAATTAAATGTTCGCGGCAAGCGTAATTCACCCCATGAGGAGAAAAGTCATGAACACAGAACAGCTGCTGCAACGCCTGGAAGAAGATGGTATTGATCACCTGTGGCCTGTTTATCATGACTATAACGGACTTGCCTGCGCCAAAACGGTGCCGCGGATGCGTTTTGCCAGCGTCGTCGAAAACGGCATTGTCTTTGCCCGCGCCAATCTCAATTTTACCACAGACGATCAGCAGGCTTACGGCGCACGTTTTTTGGCCGATTCCGGCGACTTTATGGCCGTGCCAGACCCCAGCAGCTATACCATTTTGCCCTATCGTCAGCGCACGGCCCAGGCTCACGTCTTTATGCGCCAGGAAGACGGCGCGCCGTGGGATGGCTGCCCGCGCACGCGGCTGCAACTCATGGTGGATCGGCTGGCGGCGGCGGGATACAGCGCACAGGTGGCGCTGGAACCTGAGTTCACCCTCTTTTACGCGGACGGCAGCGGCGAATATATGCCGGTGGACCACGACGGCATGTTCACGGTGGACGGGCTGGATCGCAATTACGATTTCTTGCAGGAATTGGTGGAAACGCTGGACGCCATGGGCATTCAGATGGAGCAGCTGGGCAAGGAATATGGTCCGGGCCAATATGAAGGCAGCACCCGCCACGGCGACCCCATCCGCGCCGTGGACCAATATCTGATCTACAAGCAGGTGGCGCGCGCTCTGGCGCGCGATGCGGGTATGATCGCCACTTTTATGCCCAAGCCCTATGCGCACCTGCCCGGGAACGGCCTGCATGTGCATCTGAGCCTGTGGGACACGGCCGGGCAGCAAGATTTGACCGTGGGGGCCAATGCCAACGAGCCGCTCTCGGCCATTGGCCAGCATTTTGTAGGCGGTCTGTTGGCCCATGCCCGCGCGCTGACCGGCGTGGGCGCCTGCACAGTCAACTCGTATAAACGCCTGCTGCCTGCTTCTTGGGCGCCGGCCCACATTTGCTGGGGCGTGGGAAACCGAGCCGCGCTGGTGCGCATACCGGGGTTGGGCGCGCGCCGTCACCTGGAATTTCGGGCGGGCGACAATTCGGCCAATCCCTATTTTTACATCACCGCGCTGCTGGCCGCGGGGCTAGACGGCATTGCGCGTCAGCTTGACCCGGGCGCGCCGGCCAATGTGGACGTGGGCCATCTGTCCGCCGCGGAAGCTGCCGCCGCCGGCATTCAATTTTTGCCGCGCACGCTGCCAGAAGCGCTGGATGCGCTGGAGAAAGATGCCGTGATCATGGATGCGCTGGGGCCGGTGATTGGGCCAGAGTTTCTCAAAGTGAAGTGGACCGAATTGGACGCCTACAATGTGGAAGTGCATGGCTGGGAGCGCAACAGCTATTTGCAGACGCTGTGATGCGCGTGGAAACTCCGCCCCGGTCACCAGCCAGTTCTCCAGCCGATGGGGTGGGATGTTGGATTGCTGTCGTGCTATATGGCTTTGGGAGATGCAAAAGCCGATGCCGTCGGTGCGGAGGGCAAGCGATGATGATTTTGTCAGATTACAATCCAGCCTGGAAAGACGCATTTCATGCATTTGCGCGTATTTATGGCGACGCACTCGGCGACCTGATCACCTTATAGCGGGCGATTACAAATCCCGTGTCCGCCCCAATACAAAAACCCCCGGCAAGCCACTGCCAATGCAGGAGTTGCCGAGGGCAAGATGAGAGTCGTTTACTGCTGCTTACAGCCTATCCCGCCCCAAACGCCGCCTTCACAATGGCCTGTGCTTCATCTTGAATCTGCTTTAAATGCGCTTCGCCCTTGAAACTCTCGGCATAAATCTTATAAATTTCCTCGGTTCCCGAAGGACGAGCGGCAAACCAGCCGTGCTCGGTGACCACTTTGAGGCCGCCGATGGGAGCATTGTTGCCGGGCGCACGGGTCAACTTGGCCGTAATGGGGTCGCCAGCAAGCTCGGCGGCTGTAACATCTTCTGGCGAAAGGTTGGAGAGGATTTTCTTCTGTTCGGCATTGGCCGGGGCATCCATGCGTTCGTAAACCGGGCTGCCGAATTGTGCTTCCAGATCGGCATAGTGTTGGCCCGGGTCGCGACCGGTGGTGGCGGTGATTTCGGCGGCCAGCAGGTCGAGGATAATGCCATCTTTGTCGGTGGTCCAAACCGTGCCGTCCATGCGCAAGAAGGATGCACCGGCGCTCTCTTCACCGCCAAAGCCAAAGGAACCGTCTACCAGTCCATCCACAAACCACTTAAAGCCCACCGGCACTTCGGCCAACCGGCGGCCCAGGTGCGCGGCCACGCGGTCGATCATCGAAGAAGAGACCAGCGTTTTGCCCACGGCCGCATCGGGACGCCAGCCGCTGCGATTTTGAAATAGATAGTTGATGGCCACCGCCAGATAGTGATTGGGGTTGAGCAGCCCCGCGCTGGGCGTTACAATGCCGTGGCGGTCGTAATCCGGGTCGTTGCCCCACGCAATGTCGAAGCGATCTTTGAGCTGGATCAAGCCGGCCATGGCGTCGGGCGACGAGCAATCCATGCGAATTTTGCCGTCCCAATCGACGGTCATAAAAGAGAAGGTGGGGTCCACTTTGGGATTCACGACTTCGATATTCAGCCCATAGCGCTCGGCAATGGGCGCCCAATAGTGGATGCCGGCGCCGCCCATGGGGTCAACGCCGATTTTGAGCCCGGCTTCGGCAATGGCCGCCAGGTTAACCACGTTGGCCAGGTCGTCCACATAGGGCTGGATGTAATCGATCGCCTGCACGGTGTCTGCCTGCATGGCGCGGGTTAACGGCCAGCGTTTGACCTCCCGCAGACCATCGGCCAGGATCTGGTTGGCTCGGTCCTGAATGGTTTTGGTGGCCGCGGTGTCGGCGGGACCGCCCGACGGCGGATTGTATTTAAAGCCGCCATCGCTGGGCGGATTGTGCGACGGGGTGATGACTACGCCGTCGGCCAGTCCGCCGCTTTTGCCCTTGTTGTGCACCAGAATGGCGCGCGAGATAACTGGCGTGGGCGTGTATCCGCGCCCAGCCTGCACCATGATCTGCACGCCGTTGGCCGCAAAGACCTCTATGGCCGTCGACAGCGCCGGCTCCGAAAGCGCGTGCGTGTCCATACCCAAATAGAGCGGACCGCTTGTGCCCTGGCCTTGGCGATATTCGCAAATGGCCTGACAAATGGCCAGAATGTGATCTTCGTTGAAGCTGTGCTCCGCCGATGTGCCGCGGTGGCCCGATGTGCCAAAACTGACGCGCTGGGCTGGGTTGGCCGAGTCCGGTTTATAGGTGTAATAAGCCGAGACCAGCCGCGGTGTGTTGATGAGCAGTTCCAGCGGCGCCGGCTTTCCGGCTAAAGCATTGGCGCTCATGGTAGGTTTGTCTCTCCCATGAGCCAGCGGTCGCATTCACGGGCGGCGCCGCGCCCTTCATTAATGGCCCACACCACCAGGCTCTGACCACGGCGGCAGTCACCGGCGGCAAAGACACCCTCAACGCTGGTGCTGAATTTGCCGTGGTCCGCCTGCACGTTGGAGCGCGGATCGCGCACCACGCCCAGCTGCTCGACTAGCTGATCCTCTGGCCCCAAAAAGCCCATGGCCAACAGCACAAGCTGCGCCGGCCACACTTTCTCTGAACCGGGGATTTCGTGTAGCTGTGGACGGCCACCGTTGTCACCAAAGACCCATTCAATCTCCACCGTGTGCAGCTCTTTTAAGTTGCCATTTTCGTCGCCCACAAATTTCTTGGTGCTGATTAGATAGGTACGCGGGTCATCGCCAAAGCGGGCCGCTGCCTCTTCCTGCCCATAGTCCATCTTATAGACTTTGGGCCATTCGGGCCACGGGTTGTCGGGCTGGCGCTCCATGGCTGGTTGGGGCAAAATCTCAAATTGGGCCAGCGTTTTGCAGCCGTGGCGCATGGAAGTGCCTACGCAGTCGGTGCCGGTATCGCCGCCGCCGATAACAATCACATCTTTGCCCGCGGCGGAAATGTAGGAGCCGATGGGGCCATTTTGCACCTGGCCATTGGCATTGTCCAGCAGGTTCTTAGTATTGGCGCCCAGAAACTCCATGGCAAAATGCACGCCCTTGAGCTCGCGGCCCTCAATGGGCAGGTCGCGCGGCTTGGTGGCGCCCAGGCAAAGCACAATGGCGTCGAATTCTTCGCTCAGCTGGGCGGCGGAAATATCTTTGCCCACTTCGCAGCCGGTGACAAACTTGACGCCCTCGGCAGCCATGAGGTCGACGCGGCGCTGCACATAGTTTTTGTCCAGCTTCATGTTGGGGATGCCATACATGAGCAGGCCGCCAACCCGGTCGGCGCGCTCGTAGACGGTGACCCAATGTCCGGCGTGGTTGAGCTGCGCCGCGCAGGCCAGCCCCGACGGCCCGGAACCAACCACAGCCACTTTTTTGCCAGTACGCACGGCGGGCGGATCGGGCTGCACCCAGCCTTCTTTAAAGCCTTTGTCGATAATGGCCGCTTCAATGCTTTTGATGGTGACTGGCGTGTCGATCAGCCCCAGTGTGCATGAACCTTCGCACGGCGCCGGACAGACGCGCCCGGTAAACTCGGGGAAGTTGTTGGTCTTGTGCAGCCGGTCCAACGCATCGCGCCAGCGCCCTTGGTAGACCAGGTCGTTCCACTCTGGAATCAAATTGTTGATGGGGCAACCCGAGGCCATGCCGCTGATCAGCGTGCCGGTATGGCAGAAGGGAATGCCGCAATCCATGCAGCGCGCGCCCTGTGTTTGCAATTTGTCGTCTGAGAAGTGGAGGTGAAATTCGCCCCAGTGCTTGACGCGTTCCAGCGGAGCCACATCCGCTGCCACTTCTCGCTCAAACTCCATAAAACCGGTTGGTTTACCCATTTTCTTCCTCTCTATAACAGTAGAGGAGTAGAGGAAGGGAGGAGTAAAGGGGTAGGGAATCACATACGACTCCTCTACTCCTCTACTCCTCTACTCTCCACTCCCCAACCTTAGTTTCCAGTTACGCGCGCCAGGTCGTTCTTATTCAGCTCAAACGCCGCCATGGCTGCGTCGTCGCCGCTGAGACCTTGCGCTTCGACTTCGGCAAAGGCTTCCAACATGCGCTTATAGTCGGTGGGCATCACTTTGACAAAGTGGGGCAGCAGTTCGTCCCAGTTTTCCAGTACGCCTTGGGCCACGGTGCTGCCGGTGTATTCCAGGTGACGCTGAATGATAGCCTGCAATTCAGCAATCTCGTTGGCGTCGGTCAGCCGTTCGGCCTCTACCATTTCGGTGTTGAGGCGCACATCGAAATCGCCGCCGCCATAGGCGTGATGGTCCAGCACGTAGGCAATGCCGCCCGACATGCCGGCTGCAAAGTTGCGTCCGGTGGGGCCGAGCACGACCACGCGCCCGCCAGTCATATATTCACAGCCGTGGTCGCCAACCCCTTCTACCACCGTGTGGACGCCGCTGTTGCGTACACAGAAGCGCTCACCGGCCAGCCCGCGAATATATGCTTCCCCTGCGGTGGCCCCGTAGAACGCCACGTTGCCCACAATGATATTGTCTTCAGCGACAAAAGAGGCCGCTTTGGGCGGATACACAATGAGCTTGCCGCCGGAGAGCCCCTTGCCAAAATAGTCGTTGCCGTCACCTTCCAGTTCTAGCGTCAGCCCCTTGGGAACAAAGGCCCCAAAACTTTGGCCGGCCGAACCCTGGAAGTGCAGCTCAATGGTGTCTTCGGGCAACCCGTCGGCGCCATACCGTCGCGTTACTTCACTGCCCAAAATAGTGCCAACTACACGATTGACATTGCGGATGGGCACGGTGGCGGCCACGCGTTTGCCTTCATCCAGGGCGGGCTTGCACAATTCCAGCAGCGTGGTGTTGTCTAGCGCTTTTTCCAGCCCGTGATCTTGCGGAATCTGGCAGTAGCGGCCCACGCTGTTTGATACATCGGGCTGATAGAGCAGCGCCGACAGATCGATGCCCTTGGCCTTCCAGTGCTGGATGGCGCGCTTGGGCTCCAGTTTATCGGTGCGGCCGATCATCTCGTTGATGGTGCGGAAGCCCAGTTTGGCCATCCACTCGCGCATGTCTTGCGCCATCATGTACATAAAGTTGACTACGTGTTGCGGATCACCCGTGAACTTTTTGCGCAGCTCGGGGTTCTGGGTGGCCACGCCAACCGGACAAGTGTCCAAGTGGCAGACGCGCATCATGATGCAGCCCAGCGCCACCAGCGGACTGGTGGCAAAGCCAAACTCTTCGGCGCCCAGCAGCGTAGCAATCACCACGTCGCGGCCGGTCTTGAGCTGGCCATCGGTTTCCACCACCACGCGGCTGCGCAGGTCGTTGAGCACCAGCGTCTGGTGCGTTTCGGCCACGCCTAGTTCCCAAGGCAGACCGGCGTGCTTGATGCTGGTTTGGGGCGAAGCGCCGGTGCCGCCGTCATGGCCGCTAATGAGAATCACGTCGGCATGACCTTTGGCTACGCCGGCGGCCACGGTGCCCACGCCCACTTCCGACACCAACTTGACGTTGATGCGAGCGTAGTGATTGGCGTTTTTCAAGTCGTGAATTAGCTCAGCCAGATCCTCAATAGAGTAAATGTCGTGATGGGGGGGCGGTGAAATCAGGCCCACGCCGGGTGTTGAATGGCGCGTTTTGGCAATCCAGGGGTAGACTTTGCGCCCCGGCAGCTGACCGCCTTCGCCCGGCTTGGCGCCCTGCGCCATCTTAATTTGCAGCTCTTGCGCCTCGACCAGATATTTGCTGGTGACGCCAAAGCGACCCGAGGCCACTTGTTTAATGGCGCTGTTGCGCGAGTCTCCGTTGGCGTCCAGCGTATAGCGATCCGGGTCTTCACCGCCTTCGCCAGTGTTGCTCTTGCCGCCAATGCGGTTCATGGCAATGGCCAGGCTCTCGTGCGCCTCTTTGCTAATGGACCCATAGGACATGGCGCCGGTCTTAAAGCGCTTGACAATGGACTCCACCGACTCAACTTCATCCAGCGGAATGGGCTCGTCCAGCAGCTTTAGCTCCAGCAAACCGCGCAAAGTGCACCACTTTTCGGTCTGGTTGTTGACCAGCGCCGTGTATTCTTGGAATGCTTTAAAGTTGTTGGTGCGGCAGGCCAGTTGCAGCTTGTGAATGGTCTGCGGATTAAAGAGATGGCGTTCACCATCGGCGCGCCATTGGTAGGCGCCGCCCGCTTCCAAATTGTGACCATTTATGGAGCGTTCGGGGAAGGCGCGTTGGTGACGCATGTGCACCTCCTCGTAAATTTCGGGGAGGTCAATACCCTCAATGCGCGTGGGCGTCCAGGTGAAATATTTATCCACCAATTTCTGGCTCAGACCGAGCGCCTCAAAAATCTGGGCGCCACAGTAGCTCTGCATGGTGGAGATACCCATTTTGGAGAGCACCTTGACCACACCTTTGTTGGCCGCCTTGATGTAATGATATTGGCCTTCTTCGTAACTCATGCCGTTCAACATGCCCTGGCGAATCATGTCGTCAATCGATTCGTACGCCAGATAGGGGTTGATGGCAGTAGCGCCGTAGCCAATGAGCACTGAGAAGTGATGCACCTCCCTGGCCTCGCCGGTCTCTACAATCAGCGCCGCCTGCGTGCGTAATTGTTCGCGGATCAAGTAGTGATGCAGCCCGCCCGTGGCCAGCAGCGCCGGAATCGGGGCATGTTCGCTGTCGATGCCGCGGTCGCTTAGGATAAAGATGTTGTATCCATCTGACATGGCCTGTTTGGCGGTGGCGAATAGATTTTCCAAGGCTTTTTCCAAGCCAGCCGCGCCCTCTTTAATTTTAAAGAGCATGGGCAGCTCCATGGCCTTAAAGCCCGGCCATCCGATGTCGCGCAATTTGGCCAACTGTTCATTGGTCAGCAGCGGCAACTTGATCTTGATTTGATGGCATGCTTCGGGTTCATCGGCCAGCAGATTCTGCTCTGTGCCCAAATAGACCTCGGTGGCGGTGACCAGCTCCTCGCGAATGGCGTCTAGCGGCGGATTGGTGACCTGGGCAAAAAGCTGCCGGAAATAGTTGTAGAGCAGTTGCGATTTGTCTGAGAGTATGGCGACCGGCGTATCGTCGCCCATGGCGCCCAGCGCCTCAATGCCGTTCTGGGCCATGGGGGCCACCAGGAAGCGTAGCGTTTCAAACGTATAGCCAAAGGCCTGTTGGCGCTGCATGACCGTATCGTGATCGGGTTCAGCCGGGGCCTGACCATCGGGCAGATCGTTTAGATCGACCAGATAGGTGTCCAGCCACTCACGGTAGGGATGCTGATTCACCAAGCCCTGTTTGAATTCTTCATCCGCAATAATGCGGCCTTCTTTGGTGTCGACCAAGAACATGCGCCCGGGCTCTAAGCGGCTTTTGTAAAGTACGTTTTCGGGCGGGATGTCGAGTACGCCCACTTCCGAAGCCATGATCACCTTGTCGTCTTTGGTGACATAGTAGCGCGAGGGACGCAAGCCATTGCGGTCCAAAATGGCGCCCACAATCGTGCCGTCGGTAAACGCAATGGAGGCCGGACCATCCCACGGCTCCATCTGCGTGGCGTGATATTCGTAGAACGCTTTGCGGTCATCGTCCATGGTTTTGTGGTTGCTCCACGGCTCGGGGATCATCATGAGGATGGCATGAGCCAGTGAGCGCCCAGACAAATGTAAGAACTCTAGGCAGTTGTCGAACTTGGCCGAGTCACTGCCTTCGGGGTCAATAATGGGCATGACCTTATCGATGTCATCGCCCCACAGCGGTGAAACCAGCGTGGATTGACGCGCGGTCATCCAGTTTTCATTGCCGCGCAGGGTGTTGATTTCACCATTGTGAATAATGTAGCGATAGGGATGGGCGCGTTCCCAGCTGGGAAATGTATTTGTGCTAAAGCGCGAATGGACCAGCGCCAGCGCGCTTTCCATATCCTCATCCTCTAACTCGGGATAGAAGGGATCGACCTGGGCGGTGAGCAACATGCCTTTGTATACAATGGTGCGGCAGGAAAGGCTGGCAAAGTAGAAGAAATCGCCGCCCGGCATGACGCGCTCACCTATGCCAAAGCGAATCACATTCTCGGCGCGGCGGCGAATCACATACAGTTTACGCTCAAAGGCCAAATCATCTGTGCCGACCAGCTTGTGCGGGTTGCGTCCAATAAAGATTTGGCGCACCACCGGCTCGCGTGATTTGGCGACGCTGCCCAAAGGCGCGTCATTGGTGGGCACTGTGCGCCAACCCAAGAATTCCTGACCTTCTTCTTTAATGATTTTTTCAAGCTGAATTTCACAGGCGCGGCGCTGGGTGGGATCGGGGGGTAGATAGACCATACCCACTCCGTATTGGCCAGGTTTGGGCAATTTGATATTCCGCTCTGCACACACCTTGGCAAAAAACTTGTGCGGTATCTGGAAAAGGATGCCGGCGCCATCACCCGTGTTGGGCTCACATCCGCAGGCGCCACGATGATCCAGGTTGTGCAGAATGGTCAGCCCATTGCGAATAATATCGTGCGACTTGCGGCCTTTAATATCCACAATGAAACCAACACCGCACGCATCGCGCTCAAAGCGGGGGTCATACAAGCCCTGCTTTGGGGGCAAACCACGAGTAAGATGATTGGGGTGGTTCTTCATTTCAGACTCCTTATTCAGGGCAAAAATATTTTTGCAAACGAAACGCGCGTCAATTGATGATAAGGTCATTGCATCTATGGGTGAATTATATGGAAACAGCCCTCCTAAATAAATGGGAGAGCAGGCAAACCAATACCTTGTACTTTCAAGTTGGGTGGGCTACTTCAGTGTAGACGGACTACGGCACTGTAGGCTATAACTATATTTACATTGGGTCAAGGCGGTTCATCGACCCATGAGCTGCTGGTCAGCTCTGCCTATCTGGAGGAAGTGACAAAGAAAACGCAGTTTGTTTTGGAAGGCGCAAGCCATTTGCTTTGTGGGAACTGCTTGGCCTCACCGGGCAGGCGCACCACGGGCCATCATTGGTCTACATGGTGGCGTTCTCTTCAGGCGCTGTTCAACAGATTATCAGTATGTGTTGTAACCGGAGAAGATAGGGCCGAATTCACCAAACGAAACCGGCGTCTATATCACCAACCACGTGGCAGTGTACTGATTCTGGAAAGAGCGTGTGTATAAAGATACAACAGATTATTTATTTTGAAAAATTGCCCAAATGCTTAGTGAATAATTTCTCAAACGAACCTGTTGCCCATGTTAAAAAGCGTATTGCGCATTACACAAATTATGCTATATTTATTTGAACCCATATGACGTTGCGTAAATGGGGCCCATGGGAGTGCGCCCCATTTTGCTTTATGAGCTGGCAAGCCAACACACAAGGAGGATCTCATGGAAGTATTTGACGCTATACGAACCGTTTTGGCCGTGCGCGCCTATGAGGATAGACCCATTGCGCAGGATATTGTTCACCGCATTGTGGAAGCTGGTCGCTTAACCGGCAGCAGCATGAACCGCCAGCCTTGGCACTTTGTGGTGGTGCAGGAAAAGGAAACGCTGCACAAGCTCGGCGCATTGGCCCAAAGCGGACGCTATACGGCGCAGGCGGCCATGGCCATTGTGGTGGCCGTAGAAGATACGCGCTTTGCCGTCTCCGACGCCAGCCGCGCCATCCAATCGATGATGTTGGCGGCGTGGGGGGAAGGAATTGGCTCCAACTGGGTGGGCTTTCAAGGCATGGATCAAGTGAAGGAGCTGCTGGGCATTCCTCAAGACCTTGATGTATTGGCGATTATCCCCTTTGGCTATCCGGCACAGGCAACGGGGAAAGGCCAAAAAGAGCGCAAAGCACTGGGCGATGTGGCCCACCGAGAACGCTTTGATATACCCTTTAGTTGAACTTAGATAAACTCAGACGTTATTCTGACACTGTGCATATGCCTTTCAGACGCTTGCCGGAGTACAATAAAACTGTACGTTAATTACTCACGTTACGCAGCGACGGTCAGCCTGCTAACTAGAAACAGGAATGTCGGCGAGCCCACTTTCCTCCAGGCTTGCGTAACATAAGGTAATAAAGAGATGTAGAATGTTGTTCTGAGTCGTAAGGGAGGCAATATGACTACCTTAGTTCGATTAGAACCCTATCGTGATTTGCTGAACATGCGCCACGACATGAATCGCATGTTTGAAAACTTCTTCGCGGCGCCGACCGTTTGGAAAGAAGAAGG
>JACKBC010000050.1 GCA_020634755.1 Caldilineaceae bacterium
TCCAGCAGCCAACGGGCGAGCCATTCCGCTTCCCTATCGCTCAGGGTCACCGGTGGCGTTTGGGTATAGTCTACCAGCAGATCGTAGCCGCCTACGTCGTAGCAGCGGTTGAACACCGCGGGCAGATCGAGCACCACGTCGTCATCCGCCATGCGCAGGGGAATGCGACAGCGCGGCAGGCGCTGATTGAGCGGAATGGGGTACATTTCCAGCCGGCTGCGCGCGTGCGCTCGGCTAACGCTAACCATGTAGCGCCAGTCGGGCGGACTTGTCACGTCCAATTTGCGCGCCAGCGTAGTGGGCAACCCCCCGCTCAGGAGGTCAATTTCCACCAAATTGACGGAGGAGTCCAATAGATCGTTCTGCTTATTTATATATTTTTCGCGGCCATCCCCAGCTTTATTTGCCGGGCTTAACACTTCAATCAGCGTGACGACATCCCCTGTTTCCCCATAGATGATTTCAATATACGGGACGTGATATTCCTCATCGATCAGCGACATGGTCAGCGGTTCATCAGCTAGTAATGTGCTACCGTGCGGCACAGTCGTAATGGGGTCACGCGGCGGTTCAATCACCATCACATCTGGCGCGTAACTTTTGCCAAAGTAAGCGACCTCAATCCGTTCGCCAATGCGCGCAATATATTTGGGACGCACCTGTGGCTGTAGCGCTTCTGAAATATTGTTGATCAAACGAATGCGCATGTCGGGCCAGATGGCGCGAGCTTCCAGATAGGGATCCATGCCGGGAAATGGACTTGGCATCGGCAACTCCTTGTGAATCAGGAAACAGTTTCTTTGCCAAGCATTATAGTATAAATGTCTGAGAAGTCTACCCTTTGACCGCGCCCGCCGTTAGCCCCGTGACTACAAAACGCTGGGCAAAAAAGTAGAGGAAGAGCACCGGAATGCTCATCAAAACGGCGCCAGCCATAATCTGCCCCCACAAGAAAACATCGCCATATACGAGCGTGGTGAGACCGGGTGATAGCGTAAATTTGCGCTCATCTTGCAGGAAGATAAAGGCGTAGAGAAACTCGTTCCACGAGAGGGTAAAGGCAAAGATTGCCGCCGCCGCAATGCCCGGCGCGGCCAGCGGCAGCAGGATGCGCAGCAGCGCCTGGAAGCGCGTGGCGCCATCCACCATGGCCGCTTCTTCCAGATCAATGGGGATGCCGGCAAAATAGGCCTTGAGAATCCAGGTACAGAAGGGAATGGTAAAGGTGAGATAGGTCCACGCCAGCCCCCACAGATTGTCCAGCAGCCGATAGTTACTGAGGATGACGTAGAGCGGAATAAAGAGCAGCGAGGCGGGCACCAGATAGACAAAGAAGAAGAGCCCAGACAAGAATTGGCGGCCCGGATAGCGCAGCCGTGAGAGGCTATAGGACGCCATGGTGCCTACCGCCACCGCAATTGTGCAATTCACAATGGTCACCCACAGCGAATTGAACATCCATAAGTGGAATGGGTTATTGCTAAACAGCTTTGTAATCGATTCCAGCGTGGGTTCGTTGGTCCAGAGCGCCGGTTTGGGCGTATAGGTCAGCGAGGCTGGTTTGATGGCCGTTAGGATAATCCAATAGATGGGGAAGGCAATGATGATGAGCACCACGGCCAGGAAGAGATAGCCGCCAATGTGCCAGAGTTGTCGTTGCTGTCGATAGCTCATAGCCGTTCCTCCCGGGCGGTAGTCATGCGCGTCAACAAGATAATCAGCAGCAACAGCAGCGGCATCAGCGTTACCGAAACCGCCACCCCTTTGCCCAACTCTGTCCCGCCAATGGCAATGCGATAGGTCAGCGTCGACAGCACCTCGGTAGCCCCACTGGGTCCACCTTGCGTCAGCAGCCAAATAATGGCGAAATCGTTAAAGGTCCAGATGGTGGAGAGTAGCGTCACCACGGCCATGACGGGCAGAATGCTGGGCAACGTAATATGGCGAAAGCGATTGAGCACGCCGGCGCCGTCCACTTTGCCGGCATCGTACAGCTCGCTGGGCACCGATTGCAGCCCGGCCAGCAGGCTAATGGCGAAAAAGGGGAAACCGCGCCAGATGTTGACGATGATCACCGCCGGCATGGCCAGATCCCGCGTCCCCAACCAAGCCAGCGGCGTATTGATCAACCCCGCTTGGAGCATGAGATAGTTAAAGACGCCAAAGAGATCGTTGTACATCCAGCGCCAGGTCAATACGGTGACCAGCGTGGGCATGGCCCAGGGCAGCAGCACAAAGCTGCGCAACAGCCCGCGCATGGGCAAGCGCTCGTTGAGAATCACCGAAACCAGCGTGCCCAACACCAGTTTGATGGCTACCGATACGCCCGTAAAGACAAACACATTGCGCACGGCGGTCCAGTACGCTTCATCGGTAAAAAGGTCGAGATAGTTTTGTAGCCCAATGAATGAAGCATCCGGCACGCCAATCAGCTTGCGGTGAAAGCTGAGCCAGATCGAATTGGTAAATGGATAGCCCACCAAAATGAGAATCAGCGCTAGACCCGGCACCAGCATGGCATAGCCCAGCAGCGCATCTCGCGGCAGCCCCAGCCGCTTCTCCAGCGGAATGCGCTGTGGCGGCGCCGTCGTTTCCATTCTGGCCGAAAGCGTTCTGCTCATAATATCCCCTTTGTGGAATGACAAGGTGCAAGGGTGACAAGGTGAAAGTGTGATAGGGTGAAGTGTGATAAGGTGAAAGGGGCAATTTACCTCGTCACAATTTCACCCCTTCACCTTATCATCCTGTCACCTTATCATCTTCAGCTCGAATATTTGGCCGCGATCTCCTGCGCCGTAGCATCTAATTCATCCAGCGCGGCCTGTGGCTCCATGTTGTCTACCACCACGCGCTCGATCATTTTGCCAAAGGCTTGGGCATTGGCCAGCTCATCGTAGATTGGGTTGGGCCCGCCGGCATATTCAGCGGCGCGGCCGTGAGGAATCACATCTTGCTGGATCATGCGATTCCACGGATCATCGGTAAAGAAGGGGATGCTGTCGTACGCTTTTAGCGCCGAGAACCAATAGCTGCCGGCGGCTTCCAGATTGCCCGGATAGCGTTCGGGCGAAAGGATCTTGCGTACAATATCTTTACACTGATCCACATATTCGGTCTCATTGTGAATCAATAGCCCAAACGAGCCGACCACCGTGCTGGGACGCCCATTTTCGCCGCCTTTGGGCCAGGGACCAATGACCGTGTCATCCAGCATCTCTGGGTTATCGTTGCGCATAGCCAGCACCACGCTGCCCGTATTGGAAATACAGGCCACCTGACCTGAGAGATAGGCCTGATTGTTGCCCGCGGCATCCCAACCGGTGGCGCCGGGCGGCACCAGCCCATCTTTATATAGGTTGGTGTAATAGGTGAGGGCGGCCAACGCTTCTGGTGAATTGATAATCACATTATTGTTTTCGTCAAAGACCTGGCCGCCATAAGCGTGGATAGCGCAGAGCAGATTGCCTTCAAAGTCGGCGTTAGCCATCTGTCCACCGTAGGCCCACAGGCCATTGCCCGGGTCGTTGACCGCGTCCAGCGCGGCCCGCAGATCTTCCAACGTATCAAACGGGGGCGTCAAGCCCGCCGCTTCAAAAATGCTCTTGCGATAGTGAATAAACCAAGGCTCGGCGTTGAGCGGCACCGCGTAAATTTCGCCATCAATGGTCACTTTTTGGGTGGGCGCATCATAGAAGCCGCCGCCAGATTCGGCCACTTCATTGTAAAGTTCGGAAACCTCCATGGCTATGCCAATGCGTTTAAAGAAAGCCACTAGCAACGTGCTGTTCAAGTCCGGCAGCGTGCCCGCCTCTGCTGCCGCAAACTGTTTCTGCGTGGCGTCATCGTTGGTCAGCCAGTCCACGCGCGCGGTGAAGCCGTTCTCTTCACCGGCCATTTGGGCAGATTCCATGAGCCAGTCGTTGGATTCCGGCAGGAACTGCTTGCGCGCCCACATGACCACCTCGGGCGTTTCGCCGGCGGGCGCGCTGCTATCCCCACTGCTCTCCGGCGCGCTGCCAGACGGTGGCGCACAAGCCGCCAGCGCGCCAGTTGCCATGAATCCACCGGCAATGGCGGACCATTGTAAAAAGGCGCGGCGAGAGATCCCTTGCCTGTCGGAAACAAACGAACCTTTGGGTAAACGTTGGTGCGACATAGATTTCTCCTTATGCAATTGTACCTTGTTCTTTTAAGCGAGTTCAAAAGGCAAACATGTGCCCACGAAATCGCGAGCCTCATTGCAAAAAAACGTAGAACCAGGCGTATCTATTTTTGCAACAGCTTTTACGTGGGTAGGGGAGAGTGGTTTGCTGATGGCAACTTGGGGAGCCCCATCAACAGCTTACGGGCATAGTATATCAGGGAGCGTGGGCTTCGTCAACCAAGAGATAAACGATGGGCGCGCCCCAGATTCTGGGGCTTAGCCTCTCCCTGATTTTGCGCTCAAGCGCAACATCTGCCCCTCTCCACGTCGTGGAGAGGGACGCGGCGCGCTCGCAGAGTGCAGAGCCGGGAGAGGCCCCCATTCTGGGACGCACCTATACGCAGGGACACTCCTCTTACATGAAGGGCAAATATAAACAGGCAGTGGTTACTGTTCCAAAGTCGCACGCCGCACCACCTCTCCCTAATGTTGCGCTTCAACGCAACATCTGTCCCTCTCCACGTCGTGGAGAGGGACGCGGCGCACTCGCAGAGTGCAGAGCCGGGAGAGGCCCCATTCTGGGGCGCATCTATATGCAGGGACAATCCTCTTACATGAAGGGCAAATATAAACAGGCAGTGGTTGCTGTTCCAAAGTCGCACGCCGCACCGCCTCTCCCTAATGTTGCGCTCAAGCGCAACATCTGTCCCTCTCCACGAGGTGGAGAGGGACGCGGCGCACTCGCAGAGTGCAGAGCCGGGAGAGGCCGCGCCCCGCGCAATCTTACCTCAGTGGCTGGGCGCCAAGTGGCGGCGACTGCTTGGCCATGTCAGCTGCGGGTTTTTATCCCTGCTGCTGTTCCTCTAATTTTGCGCGAATGCGTCCGATCTGCAACGGCAGTTGGGGTTCGCGCGTAATGCCAAAGGTGTGCAGCCGCCGCTTGTGGAGCGCCAGTTCCGCATACAAATGCAGTCGCCGCACCTGCGTGCGCTTGGTTGGGTCGCGGCGGCGCAGCAACGGGCGATGCCAGTGGCGCAGCAGCAATTCATACTCATCTTGAGAGAGCGTGTCACCCACCTCATCGGCCAGCTCCTCGGCAAGAATGGCGCGCTGCTTCTGCCAGATGACCCAGATGACCACCGGCAGCAGCGTCAGGCCAATAATGGCCAGCGCACCGCTAAAGATAAGATTGGTCCAACGTGCGCTGGTGAGCGCAATGCCAAAGTTGTGCAGTCCATGCACCAACGTGGCCGCGAGCAACCCCAGCAGCGGATAGAGCCAGTTTGCGTAGGACCGCGGCGAGTTGCGCGCCAGCCCCAGCCCCAGCCCGGTGAGCCCGGTGTACAGAGCGTGGTTAATGCCAAAGAGAATGGTGCGCAGCAAAAATAGCCAGGTGAAATCGCTAAGGGAACGGTTGCCATAGCTGCTGAGAAAATAGAGAAAGTTCTCGGTCATGGCAAAGCCCAAGCCCACCATGGCGCCATAGATCAATCCATCCAGCGAGTCATCAAACTCGGCATAGGCCCAGTGATAAATGGCAAAAAGCGCCAATGCTTTGACCGATTCTTCAACAGCCGGTACCAGCAGGGCGCCTTCGGTGAGCGTGGCCGCCACGCTGCCCGGCGCCTGAATAAAGCGCGTCCCCAAAAACATTTCGCCCCACACACTAACCACCACCGCCGGAATCGCGCCCCACCAAAACGCCAACATCACCAACCACATGGGTTCGCGTTCGTACCGGTCCGCCCAATAAAAGAGGGCCGCGTAAATGGCGGTCGGAATTATGGCGGCCAATAGGCTAATAATAAGTGCGGATAGCATAGTGGGTGCAATGTGAATTGTAAATTAATCACCCATGACGGGCTGTTCATCTCTCTGCGCGTTCTCCGAACCGGCCAGTAGCTCGGACCAGAGGAAGAAGCTGATAATGCCCAGCCCCACGCCCAGCCAAAGCGTGCAAAAGCGCACCAGCAGCGCGCCCGCGGTGGCGGTTGTTACCGTCAGCCCAAAAATCTGTGTGCTCAACGTAATCAGCCCACCTTCCACACCGCCGGCGCCGCCGGGCGTAGCCACCACCGCGCCAATCACCACGCTGATGCAGAAGATAAACACACAGGTGATCAGCGTGTTTATGCCGGGGGGTACGCCAAAACCCAGCAGCACCACATAATAGGCCACCCCTTCGGCGCCCCACGCCAACAACCCAATGGCCAGCGAAATCAGCAAGTTGCGCGGCCGAAAAATTGTGTAGCTGCTTTCGTAAAACTCGTGCAGCTTGCCCGCGAACTTTTTTACCACCGGCAGCCGCGCGCCGATTTCTAAACACCAGAGCGCCAGCGGCCGGATCTGCATTACAATAAGAAAGGCCACAAAGCCCGCCAGCGTCAACGCGGCCACGCCGCGCGCCACCGGGTCGGGGAATACGATCAACCCTACGCCGGCCAGCAGCAGCATGGCAAAGCCGTCCAGCAACCGCTCGGCCAATATGACCGGCGCTGTGGTCATCATGGGCGCGCCGGCGACATTTTTAACCATATAGCTTTTGAGAAATTCGCCTGCTTTGCCTGGCGTCATCACCATCAGCATGCCCACGCCAAAGATGCGTGCGCTGTCGGCCAGCGCAATGGGCGTGTCCAGCAGCCGCAAATACCAGTGCCAACGCAGAAGGCGCGATACATAGTTTACCAGCGTTAGCCCAATCACGGCGGGCAGCCATACCCACGGCCACTGATTCAGTTCGGCCATGAGCCGCTGCAAATCGCCAAAGAGCACAAATCCAACATAGAGCAGCAACACCAGCATCAGCGACCAGATCAATTTACGACGCATATCCGCGCTCATAGCACACCCTCCACCATCTGCGCCCAGTTTAGCACCTGTTCATCAGCGCCAAATTGGCCCACAAGCTGCAAACCCAGCGGCAGTCCCTCCATGGTCTGGCCCGTGGGAATGGTCACTGCCGGCATGCCGGTGTGCGTCCACGGTAGGTTCATCACCGGGTCGCCGGTGGCGTGAATACCCACAGGCGCTGGACCAGGCGCTGGGGGGCACACCCACAGGTCAATGCCATTTTCCTGCATCTGTGCCTGCATTTCCAGACGCAAGCGCACGCAATTGGCGCGCCCGTTGTCCACCTCTTCGGCGCTGACGGTCTGGCCCAGCTGAATCATATCCGCTGTGCGTGGGCGATAGTGGTCGGCGTATTGTGCATACATTTGCGCATGTTCTTGGGCAAACTCGGCAGCCGCCAGCCGCCGATGCAGCACGTTCAACTCGTCAATGTTGGCCAGCGTCGGCACGCGTTTGACGATGAGGCCAGAAGCTTGCAGCTGCTGCACTGTTTCTGCAAAGAGCGCCAATGCCGCCGGTTGCGCTTGCTGCAAATAGGGGCCGTCGGGCACGCCCAGCACCGGCATCTTGGCCATAAAGAAGTCGCCACTCCAGTTGGCGCAGAGTACGGACGCCGCCAGCAACATGCTGGCCACATCCTGGGTAAAGAGACCCACGTGATCCACCGTGCGCGAAAAGTAGACCAGCCCGGGCGTGGCGATGCGGTCATAGCTGGGCTTAAAGCCGACCACACCGCAATAGGCCGCCGGTCGGATCACCGAGCCGATGGTCTGCGTACCCAATGACAGCGTGCAGAGCCCGGCCGCCATGGCCGCCGCCGAACCGCTGCTGGAGCCACCGGGCGTGTGCTCTGTGTTGTGCGGGTTGCGCGTGGGGCCGGGTTCAAAAAAGGCGAATTCGGTGGTTACGGTTTTGCCCATGATCAGCGCCCCGGCGTCGCGCAATTGGCGGACACAAACGGCCTCGTCACCGGCAAACAGCGCTGGCGGCACGTCCGAACCGGCGCGCGTTATGTAGCCGTCCACATGAAAAATATCCTTGACGCCAACCAGCGCGCCAAAGAGCGGCGGTCGCGCCGCCGGTTCCGGATAGCGGGCCAGCAGCGCATCGGCCTCCTCATGCAGGCGTTGCCGTCGCTTTTCTGCGGGCAAAAATGACTGGATGACGGCATCTACCTCTTCCAGCCGGTCGCACATCTGTTCGATGTATGCATGTAATTCAAGTTGACCGCTGCGCAGTTGTTCCACATCGGTGGCCAGCGCCGCGGGGTTTAGATTTGACATAGATTACTTTCCAACTTTTGGCTCTACTGCGAAAATCATACGATAACTACAATAAACATAAAATCTGATGGTTCACTGAGGCACTATACTGAGGCAATATAAGGTGAGCAAAGAATGAATAACGCGACTTGCGCAGCGCCAGTGGACCGCCAGGACAGCACAACTTCGCTGACCGGGCAATTTTCTCTCTAGCAGACTGGCTGTCGCTGCGTAACGTGAGTGAATAATATCTGTGGCAGCAGGATTTTAACGTTCCTAAAGCAGATGCAGTATAGCACATCATAGGTTATAATTGCGCATGTTCACTCTGGTGATGCAACGGATTGATGGCTGACGGCTGCGTTTGTCGAAGCCCGGCGTGACCTTAGCCTGCCGCAGATCACGCTAAATATCCAGCTTAACTATCAGCAACTCTCCCCTTGACACAACCCACAGGAGCCATGCATGAAACCACAAAACTTTCTCTTTATCCTCTCCGATCAGCACTCTTATGACGCGCTGGGCTGCTATGGCCACCCAATTGTACAGACGCCGCACTTGGATCGGCTGGCTCAGCGCGGTACGCGTTTTACCAATGCCTATACACCGTGCCCCATTTGCGTACCGGCGCGGGCCGCATTGGCCACGGGCCGCTACGTGCATCAGATTGGCTATTGGGACAATGCACATCCATACGAAGGCGCCAGGCCGAGCTGGCACCATCGGCTGCGCGACCAGGGCTTCCGCGTCGACTCGATTGGCAAGCTCCACTTCCGCCGTGATGACGACGACCTGGGCTTTACCGAGTGCATCGAGCCGCTGAACGTGGTGGACGGCGTAGGCGATATTTTGAGCTGCCTTCGCGAAAATCCGCCGCTGCGCGCCAAGCGCTCCGGCATTTTGGATGCAGGTCCCGGTGATTCAACCTATTTGCAATATGACCAGCGCAATGCCCACAACGGCGTGCGCTGGCTGCACCAACATGCCGCCGATGAGCGACCGTGGGCGCTTTTTCTCTCGTTTGTGTGCCCGCATCCGCCCTATATTGCGCCGCCGGAATTATATGACCGCTATCCGCTGGATCAGATCCCCATGCCGCCCCAATGGCGCACCGCGGATTGGCCCGACCATTCGGCGATGGCCTATTTCCGTCGCTTCTTTGGCTTTGACCCACAATTTGCCGAGCGCGAAATTCGGCGCATGAATGCCGCCTATTACGGCGCCTGTACCTGGCTGGACCAGCAGATTGGCGGCGTGCTGTCTGAACTGGACGCGCTGAACCTGACCGACAGCACGCGCGTTATCTATTCGTCGGACCACGGCGAACACCGCGGCAGTCGCGGCATTTATGGCAAGTTTACCATGTATGACGAGTCGGTGGGTGTTCCGTTTATTGCCGCCGGGCCAGATGTGCCGCAGGGCAAAGTGGTCAATACACCGGTGTCGCTGCTCGACATTTTCCCTACGGCGCTGGAATGCGTGGGCGCCCAGGCGGCAGATGCAGACGCCGACCTGCCCGGTGAATCGATTTGGCAGCTGGCCAATGCGCCGGATCGCGCGCGCTTTGTGTTCAGCGAATATCATGCCGTGGCCGCCCAAAGCGGCTACTACATGCTGACCGATGGCCGCCACAAATATGTCTACTACGTAAACGCCGCGCCCCAGCTGTTCGACCTACAAGCCGATCCGCACGAGCTGCACGACCTGGCCGCTTCTCCCGAGAATGTGGACATCCGCGCCCGCTTTGATGCCGAATTGCGCAAATTGCTCGACCCGGAAGCCAGCGACGCCCGCGCCAAAGCCGATCAGCGCGCCAAAATTGAAGCCTTTGGCGGTGAAGAAGCAGTTCTGCGCCGCGGTTTCTTTGTTAACTCGCCCACGCCGGGCGAGGATCCGGGGTTTCAGAAACTCTGAGTTAACGATATGAAACATTTGGCTGAGAATTAGCGACATATAAGCGGACATTTAATTTAGGCCATTCTAGAAAAATGTAGTACTCCAAAAATCGACAAAGGCCCAACATGTACGCAAATTCTCAGCAGAAAAGCAAGGCTCACCACGACGCTGCCGTTGTAAGCGCTCGGGGTGAGCGCAGCAATCAGCAATGGCTGGTTGAACTAACTGGGCAACGGGGAACAACCATGCAGGCCCAGGCGCATCTCGACCTGGCGCTGCATTTGCAGAAGAAGGCGTTGACCTATCTTTACGTCCGGCAAAGCGGTGTACCGCTGCTCAATGCCTTAACCCGGGAGGAACTGAGCCAGTTTGCGCAGGATTTTGCGCAGGAGGCAATGGAAAAACTGGCGCGTGACGAGCATGCCCTATTGGCTAAATATGACCAGCGGGGTAAATTCCTCTCTTGGATGACGCAGGTTCTCCGTCATATGATTGCCAGCGAACTGCGTCTTTCCGCGTGGAAAACGCGCCATTCGCAACCGTGCGATGACGTGCTGGCTCATCTCCCGGCGGCGCTGCCCAACCCCGAACGCGCCGCCATGATCGGACACATTGGTGACATTCTGTGCGCCGCACTGACGCAGCTACCGGGGCGCTATCGAATCGCGTTTTGGGAGAGAGTTGCCGAGGGACGTTCCGCCGCAGAGGTGGGCGAGATGCTTGGCATCAGCGCCAATGCCGTCAACGTGCTGGTCTATCGCGCCAAGATGAAGCTGCGCGAATATCTGGCCGGGGCCGGCGTGACGGCGGAAGTGTTGGTGCTGTTTAGTTAACCACAAGCGCATGCGATTCCGGCGGCAGGCCAAGACCGGAATCGCATGCCTGCAATAGGTAGGCTATTTTTTCAAGCCCAACCGCTTTAACACAAACTGGGTCGTGGGGCCGGCAATGCCCGCCAGAATGGGGGTGGTAAATGCCGTCACTACGGCTGTGACCGCGCCGGGCGCCAAATCGACCAGGTCCTGCACTAAATTGGCCAACATGGAATCATCGGCGTCACTGCCTTTTTGCGCTTCCGCTTGGATGGCGTTGACTTGGCTCATGGCTTCGACCATATGGGCGTCATCGCTGGACTGCACAACGGCCCGCATGAGCTGTGCCATAATGGCGCCAAGCGCCGCCGCGTCAACGCCCTGCGTGCTCACCGCCTGCTGGATATTTTTGCCCACAGCAACATTGCGCGCATTATCGCCAATGTTGGCCGTAATTTGGTCGCCAGCGACCTGGTCACCGTGATGCTGGTTTACGGTGGAAGAGGCTCCGCGGCCAATGGCAACGCCGCTGCTGCCTGAGATATCGCCAACCTTAATATCATCGCCTTCGACTTTGTTGCCCATTATTTTATCTCCTGTTACTTTATCTCCGCCGATTTTGTCTCCACCAAATTTGTCGCCGTGCACGGTATCGCCGTGTACTACCTTATCGCGTCCAATAAAGTCACCAGAACCGACGGAAACACCACCGCCAATATAGGCGCCGCCCCCCGTTTCGACATTTGTAACGGAGTTACCATCACCAGTTACAATATTGCTGCCACTTACATTGCCCTTGATTGCCACGCCCCGTTCGCCGGCGGCCACACCACCATCTGTGGCGACAGCGCCGCTGCCGCTGTTGTTGATCTGTGTAGAGGCCGGCAGTGGTTTGATGTCATCCAGCGGGTCAGGCGCATCCATCCCTTTGGCCAGCCCTTTGCCGCCCAACAGCATGGCCACCGGAAATACGCCGTCTAGCCGGGCGTTGGGTTGCTGGATGGCGCCAATGGCGCTGGCCGTCTGCGGCACTTTGCGATGAACGTAGCTCAGCACATCGGAAACCAGCACCTCGCTGGCGCCATCTTCGGGCTGCGCGTGGCCGGTCAACGCCTCGATGAGATGATAGGTGAAAATGCTCATCTGGCCATCAATGCGCATATACGATTTCTGGTTGCCCTGAGACGAGTTGAGGACGGCGCGCCCGCTGCTTTCAGCCAAAACGCTTATATCTTTGGCAACGGCGTCGCTTACATCCATGCTCTTTTCCCCCATGAGCGTGGGCGCGGGAAAGGCCAGTGAAATATAGGCGCTGGGCAGGTCGGGTTCATCAACGGCTTTGGCCTGCACCCCACCCGAATGGCAGCAATCTAGCAAGACCAGCAGCCGTTTGGGCTGGAGCGCGGCAATTTGCGCTTCGAACAGCGTGGCGGGCAGCAGCGTCTCTTCCAGCTTTTGCGGATCGGCGTCATAGGGCACCAAATAATACTTTTGCGGATAACTGGCTACATCCTGATAGCCGTGGCCCGAATAATAGACCACCGCCGTGGCGTTGTCATCCTGGGCGAGCTTTTGCTGCAACCAGTCAAAGCCGGCCAGAATGCCGGCCCGCGTTGCCGCTGCGCCCTGCACGCGTTTAAGATTCTGTTCGGGATAGGCGCACCGTTCCGGGTTCATCAACACTTGGCTCAGCGCATTGAGGTCTTTGGCCACATCGGGCAATTTGAGACGTGCGGTCTGATTGTCGTCCACGCCAATGATCAGCGCATAGCCGTGTTCGAAAAGTTGTGCCATGATGAATCTCCTGAAACCTATTATGCGCACGGCGAGCATGGGTTGGAAAGCCGTGCAATTTGAAATATATCCTATTAAACTGTGACGAGCATAGAAGGCAAAATCTTTCAAACCGCGCAGCGGTTTCAGTCGACTTTGACGCGACTTACGCCGCGCCAGTGGACCGCCAGCAGCGAACCGCTTGCCTAAGTCCTATGTGAGAAAGGACGATGCCAAGTCGCCCGTGGCGACCAGCGCATAATCTTGCGGACCGCGCAGCAAGTTAGAGGCGACAATCTGTATTTCATATTCGCCGGCCGTTGGCGCTTCCAGGCGCACAATTTCCACATTGTTGTCCGGGTCGGGGATGTTAAGACTGCCGGGTACGCTGGCGTTGCCCAGCCACTTCTCGCCCGTGGGTAGATGCTGCACAAAAAGATTCAAGTTGTTCTGCAACGCGCGCGCCGGCAAATCGGTCCAGGTCAAGCAGATGCGCAAAGGGCGTCCTGCCTGGACGCGCAGGCGGAAGGCAATTTTGTCGCCACTGGCGGCCAGCTGCTGCGCGGGTTCCTGCCAAGCATCCACAAATTCCAAGCGAAATGGCTCCTGCGCGTTGGGGAGTACAAAAGGCATATAGAGACAGCCAAAGCCCTGGTGGTAGTTGGGCAGTTCGTGATGATCGGCCAGCGCATCGGCCCCATTGAGCCGCCGCGTGCCGTTGATCAGCGTGGCCTTGAGCAGCGCAGCGCTGGGCGTGTGATTGCGCTCGCTGCGGTAATATTGGCGCACCACGGCGGCGCAACCGGCCACCAGCGGTGTGGCCATGCTGGTGCCGCCCAAATAGGCATATTGATCGTTTTGGGGATAGGCGCCCCAGAAATGTTCGACCGCTGCTTGGGCCGATTTGGTCGAGATAATATTGGTGCCCGGCGCTACCAAATCGGGCTTTATGCGGCGGTCGTCACAGGGGCCTCGACTGCTAAAGGCGGCCAGCGCTTCTGGATCGCCAGAGGTGCGTTCGTTGGCAATGGGCGCCTGAGGGAACGCTTGGGCCCAGAGCTTGCCCCACGTGCGCGTGGCCAGGCCGCCATTGGTGCGGCTGCTGCGGCTGGCGCCCACCGTTAGCCCATTTTTGGATGATGCCGGCGCCGCCATGGACAGCCAATCTACAAAGCCGGGTTGCGCATTGTGCGGGCTGGCCGCGCTGCCATCATTGCCCGCTGAAATGACCAGCAGCATGTCTGGATGGTCGCGCACAAATTCGTCGGCTTCCAGCGAATAATTGGTATAATGAGACTCGACGCCTGCCCCCCAACTGTTGTTGTGAATGCGGGCGCCAGCCTCGTATGCTTCGGCAAAAAGTGCGCCCAAATGGATGGGCAGCCCGCCTAGCTTGCCCTGGGCATCCAGCAGCGATTGAAAAAAGAGTTGGGCCTGGGGGGCGGTGCCGTGGAACTGTCCGCCAGAGGCGCTGCCGCTGCCCAATACCGAGCCGGCCACATGGGTGCCGTGCCCATTGGGGTCGCTGGCATCGTTGGGCCGCCCCAGCGCGCGGATGCCCACAATGCGCCCCTGAAAATCAACGTGTTCGGCATCTAGGCCGGTGTCGGCCACGCCCACAATTTCGCCTTGGCCACTTAGATGCGTCAACGGCAGCGTGCTACCGTCTGGGCTGGCCTTTTCCAGCCCCAGAATTTGACGCGCCACATCGTTGTGCAGCGTGGGCGCGGTAAATTTCTCCAGGCTAAAGACTTCGGGGCGGTTGGCGATTTCGGTACTCAATGGGGATTGCGCCGGCAGTCGCATACGCACTTTGCGCCCGCCCGTACCCAGCACATCCACACCTTGCGCTTTGCACCAATCCACTAGTTGGGCGGGGTCGGCCAGCTTTTGTAAACGCACGTCATATGTAATGAGTTCTGCGTCGTCCATGCCGCGCGTGGCTTCAAAGATGTCTAGCGATTTGGCCACTGGTTCCGGCGCCGGCGTCGAAGCGGCATAGGGCTGCACAGTGCGCACAAAGGGCAGACCGCGCACGGCCGCCGTCTGATTCAGCGGTAGATGCGCCACATATTGATACTGGGGAATATATTCGAGTAGCTCTACATCGAGCGCGGCCAATTGCTGACGACGTTCTTCCAGCAATGGCCCCAGCAAGTCGAGTTGAAAGTAGCCTCGCTTTGAGGGGGCAAAAAGATCATCGGCGCCCTTAGCCACTGGCTGCAACGGGTCGCGCGCGGTCGATTCGCGCGCCTCATCTGCGGATTGGCTTGGCTCAACGTCACCCAGCACCTGCACCACAAATTCGCGCGCCTCTAGCACGGCAATATCCGCCGCTGCGATTTGGCCGATGAGATAGCTGCTGGTGCGCTCCACATGGGTGAGATAGGGCGCAATGGCGGCGGCTTCATCGGCATGCATAAAATAGACAATTACGTTTTGGGCGACGGTTTTGGGGTTCATATTTGAATTTCGCTTGGGTGAAAAATTAACTGCGGATAGATACAGATGTGCGCAGTTAAAAATCGGCGTTGATCTGTCTCTATCCGCAATTTTCAGTGGGTCTGGCTGATCCAGGTTAGGCGTCTAGCGCCATTGAAATTGTATATTCGCCATCGGGCACGGTCTGCGCATCGCTGCCGGTGATGGAAATATAGACGTTGTAAATGCCCGCAAAGTCAAACTGATAGATGATGGTCGCATCCTCTTCCCTAAATTCGGGAATGAGCGAGTGCATATCGGCGCCGCCCCCTTTGTCCAAATTCTCATAGAAAAATTGAACGCTGTATTCATCAACCGGACCGGTCAACTCAATGGTGACGGGACGATTTGGATAGGTGAAGCGATACCAATGAACTTCGCCAATGGCGCTAAAGGAAGCCTCTACAACACGTCCGTTTTCAAGTACGGTAGGGCCGCCCTGCGGAATCGAATCTTTGATTTCCGGCGTCATTTCCTGACTTGGAGATTGGTTATTGATCTGTGTAGTCACAATGATTCTCCTGTGTGGATTATGTTGATAGCACTCTACGTATAAATCGTGTACTGATCATAAGTCGTTGTCGTGGCGCTAATTGTTTCAAGATACATAACTTTTTGTTTCACGACATATCGCTTTGGCCGATTGTGGCATTCACTGGTGCGCAGAATTTAGGCGATTACTTTGTGTAATTACTTTGTGCGATTACAAAGACGCTCGCAGCGTTCCAGATCTTTTATGGCGCCCAATGCGTGAAAAGAGTGGTTGGCCATCGACCATAGTTGGATGGCCTGCTCTACTTGCTGTGCATTCTGTTCCAGGCAGGCGGCATGGTATTGCAGGCGAGCCGCTTCATACCGATTGCCAATTTCAGCCATAATGGCTTGGCTCTGCTGCATGTGCTCACGGGCCTGGGCCACTTGCGCCTCGGCCGTGTAAATGCGCGCCAGCGTGCAGTGGGCCATGGCCGTATCCATGCGCAGGTTCTGCTTTGCGGCCAGCGCCAGCGCCGAACAGGCCAGCTCCCGGGCGTCGCCGTAGCGGCGCTCGGCCAGAGCCACTTGCGCCAAACCGTTCAAAACATCAGCCTGCACATCTTCAATAGCGTGGCCGGTTAAAAGCTGCATGCAAAACTCGAGCTGCTCTTTGGCTTCCGGCCAGCGATTCTGCTCCATGCGCAAGGTGCCCAAATTGCTGTAGCAGAGCGCAATTTCACGCTGGCTGCCCACGCGTTCCCAAAGGTGTAGCGCCTGGCGAAAGAGCGTCTCCGCCTGTGACCAGTTTCCACTATACTGTTCCACCAAGCCTAGATTAAGTGCACAATAGGCCTGAAAATTTTGATCGTGAATCGATTGCGCAAAGGCGCCGGCCTTTTCATAAAGTTCACGCGCTGTGCCCCATTCCGTCTTGCCGGCGTAGGCCAGCCCCATGTTTAGCTGTAAGCGTGCAATATGAAACGCATCATTAAACGCCGTGCGGATCTGCAAACTCTGTTCATACAGGTGCAGCGCCTCGTCATAGTGGCCCTGCACGCGCTGCACCACACCCATAATCACAAACCCTTCGGCCTGGGCCAAACGATCGCCGGCCTTGCGCGCTATTGCCAAACCGGTCTGGCAGCGATGCAGCGCTTTCTCCAGGTGTCCCTGGTCAAACGAAATAGCGCCAGCATGAATGTGCAAGAGCGCCGCCACATTTTGGTATGCAGCTTCATCATGTCCGGCCAGGTGCGTCAAGCCCGTCTCAATCCACGCCTCGGCCACATCATACTTGGCCTGGCGCATAAACGAGCGCGCCAGGCGGCGCGCCAGGTCGGCGGCCAGGGGACGGTTCTGCTGCGTAAGCGGCTGCATGTGTAGGGCAGCGTGGGCCTGCTGATAGGCGCGCTCGGCATCGTCGAGCTGGCCCAACATTTGGTGTGCTTCCCCCAGACCGCAGAGAATCTCGGCCTGCCGCGCGTGTGCATCTATGCACAGCGCATTGACCTGCTGCGCGCGGCCATAATGCGCGATTGCCTCATGGCCGCCATAGCTGTCCAGCGCATTTTGCCCGCTTTGCATTAGGTAGCCAAGGCATTTTTGGATCAACGCCGGGTCGCTGGCCGCGTTCAAGGTGGCGGGCGCAGCGTCATTTTCCACCAGGCTCAGATAGTAGTGATGCGCTACCAGAGGGAACGATTCACGCGGCTGATTTTCCACGGCTTCCAGCGCCTGCGCCACCTGGCGATGCCAAATTTGACGCTGCGCCACCGGAATGCGCATATAGGCGACGTCGCGGAACAGGTCGTGGCGAAATTCATAGGCGCGGCTGCCCAGGGGACGGCGCAGAAAATCCTTTTCGGCCAAGATGCGTAAATGGGTCAACAAATCTTCATCTGCAACCGCCAAACCACTCTGGAGCAGTTCTGGCAAAATGTTGGTCCCCAGCACTGCCGCCATGTTCAATACCTGGCGGGTGGCTGGGGCAAGTTGCTCCAGCCGCATATCCAGGACGAGCTGGATCGAATCGGGCAGATCGCGCGTCTCTAGCGCACTGGTGAGTCGCCAGCCGCCGCCGGCATCGGCATCTGGCGTCAGCAGCCCTTTCTGCGTGAGCGTCAGCAAAATTTCACGCAGAAAAAATGGGTTGCCGCTGGTTCGCCCCAATATGGCGACCAATTCGGCGGGGAGTTCCGACGTTTGCAGCAAAGATTGATACAGCTGCTGGCGGGCGGCAGCCTCCAGCGGGCGCAGGTGAATGGATTGAAAATAGTCGCGGCCATGCCACGGCGATTGCCACGTGGCGCGGTGGATTAGCAGCAGCAGAATGGCGGCCTCCTCCAATTGGCCGGCCAAGATGGTTAGTACGTCCAGGCTGGCTGGGTCGCTCCAATGCGCGTCTTCCAGCACAAGCACAATTGGCCCTTTTTCCATGCGCGCCACCAGCAGATGCGCCAGCAGTTGATAGAGCTGGTGTTGATAGACCGACTGCTCTTGGCGTGCGCTCAAGGCGGGCTGCAACCCCAATAGCTCGGCCAGCACGTTTGTATGGGTGTCGGGTTGATCGGCAAAATGGGTGGCCAGCGCAGCGCTGATGCGCTCCGGCGTGGCGTGGTCCGGCAGCGCCAATAGCACCCGCAGGATTCGCAAAAGCAGCCCATAGGGCGTATTTTGCACATTGAGCGAGCAGGCAACCTGTATCCATTGGGCGGGCGTATGCTCTATACTGCGGTTGAGATGGGAACCGGAATTTTCGGTTGGCTCAATAGGCGCATTGAAACGCCGGTTCTCATTCAAAGCTGAATATAGTTGCTGCTTAAACGTTTGCACCAGATGCGTTTTGCCAATACCGGCCTCGCCGCGAATGCCCAAGGCGCGACCGTGGCCGTTTTGCACTTGTTCCCAAGCATCTAACAGCCGCCGCAGCTCCGCGTCGCGACCGATGGTGGCGGCCATATTCAGCCCGGCTGTTTCGGGCGCTACGTGCAGCGGCGCGGCAGTCAGTTCATACGCGGTACCCCCAGCCGATTCCCGGGGCGCATTGGACCAGGGCCGTAAGGAGAAACGATTTTTTAGGCGCGTATAGCTCAAATGGTTGAGCAGCAGTTGCCCAGGTATAGCCACGTCGAGCAGCTGTTGTGCTTCCACCACGGCGTCTCCCGTTAAGATGGGCGCCGGGGGGTGAGCAGTTTCACGGCTGGGGGATGGGGCGGTAATTGTGAGCTCACCGCTGCTCAAAGCAATGGCTGGTGGTGCTGTCTCCTGTTCAGCCGCCAGCGCAATAACGCTCTGCCCAGCTTCAATGGCCTGTACGGTGTTGAGATCGGTGGCCGTATAAAGGCCAAAAACGGCCAGCAGTTCCGCCTGATTGGCCGCAAGAATCACGCCACCGTGCTTGCGGATTTCAGCACACACCAGACCAATCAGGTGAGCGTGGTCAATTTGGGGGGACGCATCCGCAAGTACGGTGGAAGAGACCGTCGAGAGGGCCGCCGCTGAGGGCTGAAAGCGCATGGCAAGGAGCGTACCGGCGGCGCGTTTGGGCGCCAAAGGGACCAATTGCCAGGCGGGGTTGCCATACAAAACCGGCGCCATCCAGCTAATGCCGTTTGGGTCGCGGCGACGCATTTCTTGGCGGCTTTGCCACAATGCTTGCCCCACGGGATAGCCGTTTACCAAGTGGCCGTATAGCACCTCGGCAAAGCGACGTGATGTTTCATCGGGCACGGGCCACAACATGCCAATCACCGCCGGCGCGCCGGCTTCAATAAACGCGGCAGCGAGTGTTTGGGCGCCGCGGGTCATGTCGGATATGTTGGCTTGGGCTTGCGCGCGCCCGGTGGCGCAGGCGTTGAGCACCACCATGGGATGGTTGGGCAGCGCCGTGCGAATCTCTTCAATGTGGAAGCGCCCATCGGCCAAATGCAGTGCCTCGGGCGTGGCGTGGCCGGCATAGTGCACCAGATCATATTCCTGGGTAGCCAGCATGTTTTGCAGCTGAATCGCCGAAATATTGGCGCCATATAGCGTTAAATAGCGCACGCGGTCGCGGGCCGCGTACAGCATATCTTCAATGGCGGCGATCTCTTCTTGGGCGCCAGACAGATCGCCCGTGGGGTTGCAGAGCAGCAGACAAGCTGCTCTGGCCGTGGGGCGCGGCAACGTATGGGCAGCCTGCGCCCGTTCCAGAATGGGCAGCCGGGCCACCACATGTTTGAGCGCCAGAAAATTGTCGCCATCGTGCAGCAGCTCCCAGGGCAAATTGGGGTCATTGGTGACAATTTGGAGCGTAGAACCGGGCTGCAACGCGCCAATCTGCTGCTGGATTGGCTCTGGAATCAACTGCTGAAAGAGCAGCCAACCCAGGCCGCTAAAGGCGTTGCTGTGGTCAACATGGGCATTCTGAGAAGGGGGCTGTGTGCCGTGGGCCTGATTTAATGTAAGCACCCGCACGGCGGCGTCAATCTGCTGATGCAGCATGGCGTTCTTTTGTGCATCGTAGGGCACAATGCCGGCTAGACAGATGGCGCTTTGTGAGCTTTGGTCGGCGCGGTGAAGATTTGCATCACGCGTCTGGCTAATCCACGATGTATAGTAGGCTTCACCATTCTGAAATATGGTGAGGGTGGCTTCCATAAATTTGCTTTCGGAACGACCGCGATTCGATACAGCGCAACCGGTTGGCGATCTGTTTAGGCGCGCACAATGGCAACGGGAAGTTCCCACGTGTTATTGGCGTATCGGGCCTGAATCACATACTGATTGGGGGCAATGCGCGGGAATTCAATTTCACCATTGTTGTTTGTGAGTGAGCCGGCCACCAGGTTGCCGTCCGCCATGCGCAGCGTGACCCGCACATCGGGGATGGGGGTGTCCGTGTGCGCTTCCACAATACGCAGTGAGATGAGCGCGGCGCCATCCGGCGTGGGCTTGGCCACCACGCGAAAGCGGACGTTGGCCTCCAGGTCGGGCAGGAACAGTACGTCGTATTGGGCGTCGTCTTCGCCGCGCATAGAGAGCGCAAACGTTTGCGGCACCAGATCTAAAGAGAGAGCCGAAATGGCGCTCTTTGTGGCCTGAACGCTAACGTCCAGCTGGCGAAATAAGCGCCGCACATTGTCCTGCAAAATCCAGATAGAGGTGGGCGCCGCCGGCAGCAGCTCGTCAATAAAGGCTAGGTCAAACGGCTTTAGCGACGCCAGCGCAGGAAGCTGTCCATTGGCCGCCGCCTGCATGGTCTCTGCCAGTAGCTGCAGCTCCAACTGGCAATAGGGGCAGCGTTGCAGATGTTCATGGACGGCGGGCATTATCTGCTCTACCGCACGCCCAGCCTGGCGCTCTGTATAATAACTGTCCAGCTGCGTACGCGCTTGGGCACAGGGCATTTCATCCGCTGTATCGGCCAAAACGGCGCGCGCAAACTGGTCTAAACGAGCTAAACAGGCTGGGTTTTGAAGAATATAGGTGAGTGCCTCTTGTCGTTGCGTATGCTGGGCGTCCAGCATAATTTGTAAGGCGGTATTGCAGTTCATATGATTTTTCCTTCACATGCCGCGCTGCATGGATGCTGCTAAATCCCCATTCAGGAATACGTTTCGTTCATGTACATCATCATTTAAGTACTGTGTAATTCAAGTACAGCGTACGTAGGCGGGGCCAATCGATAAATTGTTTCCGGTCAACGACGCATTTTCCTGTGAGGACCTGGCCCCCTTATGTGATAATTGCCGGTTCATGGATATGTCGATGGGGCCCGTGTATTTATTTCAGTTTGTGTTACAAATAAGTCATTTTTCCTAGCTGCGTACAGAAATCGTCATCATTCCGTAGTTTTTCTAGGTTTCGGTGACGAATCAGACGGACGTTGGCGGCCTTCTTGGCCAACATGTCGGCAATCTCTTGATCGGTCTTTTCCCAAAAGTAACCCTGGATCAGGGTGGTTTTGGAATCGTCACTTAAAGCGGCATGTTGTTGAATGGAGAGCAAAAGCTCGGCCCGCGTCTCATTGAGCTCGACAATGTGCTGGGGCAAAATCTCGTTGCTGCTTGGCGCTTCTGCGATTTGCTCCAATGGCTCCGTGCGGTGCCGCTGATCGTGGCGGATTCGGTCCAAACATTTGTTAATGGCAATCCGCGCCGCCCATGCGCAAAACGATTGGGGAGCATCTGGCCCTTTTTGATTTTGCAATTGCTGGTGGATGGCAATCAGCGCGCTTTGCGTACACTCTTGCACGGCAAAATCATCATATTGAGAAGTGTTGAGCCGGTAGCGCGCGACTGGATATAAGAACGCGGCCAGCGTGCGCAGACCAGCGCGTCGTTCATCTGGATCTGCACTGTTACAGGTCGCGTAAAGGCTGAGGGAATCGCAAGGCGAGGCCACAATGGGTGTCTCCAATGTTCGGTTGACGGGTGCGGTAAATCAGCTTTGCATGCTCTGATGCGCGTTTAGATAAGCAAGGAAAATCCAAAAAGGAGCGCCCTTGCACGGGAGTTATCCAAAATTAGTTATATATCAAAATGTTTGGCTTGGCAAGTTAATGCGACATAACGACAGGCAGTCGTAAAGGTGTTTTGAACCAAAATGTTTTGAAACAAAATGTAATGTGGTGACGACTAAGATATGAGGACTTATGCAGATCTGGCGTAAAGGCCAGCTCGTCAGCGTTCTGGCCTTTCCCTAGTGGTCTATGGGCGCTGGGTAATTCTATGGGTACTGCGTAAGTCGCGTCGTGTGGGCCATGGGTGCTGCATCCCCCTCAGCATCTATGGTACACCACGGCCCTGTAGGTCTGCTTCCTCTGCCCTTCCGCTAGCGCCTAAGCTTTACCCACAAGTGGGACGAATGGAGCCGTGCGTCGCACATAGGTAGACGAGAACGATTCTCGGGGATAGTGCGCGCCGCACCTGACTTCCACTGGGGGCAAGAAAGATGTGGGTAATGGGGCTCAACCATGTGCGATCCGGTTGAGTATAGATGCTCTGCGCCACAGCCAGCTGGCCCGCCCCACATATGCCAAGCTGAGCGCAACCATCCCCACATAAATGCCGGGAATTTCTCCCCACAGCACGCCAACCACCAACACACAGCCAATCAGCGTCAGCCCCAGTAAGACGGCCTCGGTAATGCCGCGCGTCCGGCGGCGATGCATGAGCGTGCCCTGGAAGAGCGCCTCGAATGCCGCCAGCGCCGGAATGGGCAGCGCCAGCCAGAGCGCCATGTGGGCGGGATGAACCAGCGCGGTCGGCAGCGCTGAAATATTGGTAAACCAAAGTTCCGCCAGCGGCGTAGCGTTGAGCACAATGAGCAGGCTGCACATGGTGATGGCCAGACGCGTCATAAAGCGGCGCAGCGTGGCCGGCGCGCCCGGTTCATCCAGCAGTACAACAATGGCCTCAATCGAAGCCATGCTCACGCTCATAAAGATGATGATGAGCCCATACAGCACCGGCCAAGTAGCCAGCGAATCCAGCGGCTGCGGCATGCGGCTCAGCGCGGCGGTCACTACCGGCTGCACAGCAATTTGCAGCAGCGACGTCATGACCAGCGGCAAGTAGAATGCCCGAAATATGGGCAACGTCAGTGGTTCGGCCAGACGCGGTGCGTGACGCAATTCGTTGCGCAGCACGGGCCGCGTTTGAATGCCCGCATAGACCGCTTCGGTAATGACGCCAAAGACAATGCCGCCCGCGGCGATCAGCGCGCCCGGAATGCCGTCCAGCATAAAGAGCAGCAGCGCCATGAGCAAGGTGCCACAGACGCGCGTCACGGCCCCCATGGTAACTACTTGCGTGTGTCCGGCGCGAATAAGAATGCCATAGTTAAAGCGGCGAAATCCCAGGCAAAAGCTCCAGGGCAACATGGCGCGCAAGCCCATGCGGACCGGTTCTACAATCTCGGCAGGCGGCGCAATAAAGTCCACAACGACCAGCTCAAAGAGCGGTGTAAAGGCCAACAGTGCATGCAGCGCGGTTAACCCCGCCGCAATGATATACATATAGCGGCGCACAGTTGTAAAGGCCTGCCAATCTTTGCACAACGTGGTGGAAGCCGCCAGCAGCATCATAACCGGCGAGGCCAGAATCAGCACAATGGGAAAGAGCATTCCCCAGGCCGCCAAATGCACTTTGGGGTCTGCCGCCCGCGCCACAAATGCGGCCAGCAGCGGAATTTCTATGGTCATCACCAGCCAGCCGGCCGCCAGCGGCCACCAAGTCTGTATCACCTTGCGCATGGATAGGGTTGGGGATGAAATGCTTGAGCCGCCGAACGCTGCCGGGGGCGCCGTTGATACGGGTGTAGACATGTAAAACGTTCTTTCTAGTTCACCTGAGTTCAGGGGGAATAAAATTGCCCGAACAAAACCGGATTTTTTACGCAAACGCCGAAATTAGCTTCGTTATTTTATTGGTTCAATACACAAACGAACTGTGCGTTGCCTCCTATTGTACACAATGATGCGCAGTTGTGCGCATTTGGCCATCTGCTCGGGCGTTTCGCCTAGGGGACAAAATGTATGTCTTTCGGCAAGAGGCCGAGACGGCATGGGCCGCGCGAATGCGGCGGTTGCTTCTTCCAGAAATGCGGCGGCCCGCACACTAAAACATACTTCATTACGTGCTCAGTTTTGAATGGGGGCTTGACAAAACGTCATTTTAGGCATAAAATGAATTTGAATTCATTTTGTTGAATATATATTCATTTTATTGATTTGGAATTCAAAAGTCTATGAACGCAATTATCGAAACAAGCAATCTCACAAAGCGATATGGGCCTGTTACAGCCGTAGATGGCGTCTCGCTGCGCGTGGCCTCAGGTGAAATCTATGCCTTTTTGGGGCTCAACGGCGCCGGCAAGACCACTACCATCCGCATGTTGTTGGGGATGATCAAGCCCACGGCTGGTGAGGTGTGCATTCTGCAAAGCCCGATTCGCACGGGCTTCATGGGCAATGGCCACGCGCCGCCGTGGCAATCGGTGGGCTATTTGGTGGAAACGCCCTATGCCTATGCCGAACTGTCTGTGCGCGAGAATTTGGAAGCCGCGCGGCGGCTGCACCGCGGGGTCGAACGCAAAGCAGTAGATCGCATAATTGAACGACTGGGGCTGGCGCCATATGCGGATCGGCGCGCCGGCACGCTGTCGCTGGGCAACGCGCAGCGCCTGGGGCTGGCCAAGGCCATGCTCCATCGACCGCAGTTGCTCATTCTGGATGAGCCGGCCAACGGGCTGGATCCAGCGGGTATTGTGGAAATCCGCCACCTGCTGCTCGAGCTGGTGCGCAATGAAGGCGTGACGGTCTTTATGTCCAGCCACATTCTGGGTGAAGTATCGCGGCTGGCGCACCGCATTGGCATTATTCACCAGGGGCGCTTGATTCAAGAGCTGGATGTGGAGGCGTTGGAACGCAACCGCCGCCGTCGTCTGTTAATCCACACGCGCAATGACCGCGCCGCTTGCGCCATTTTGACGCAAGCCGGTCTGGCGCCCCGGCCCAGCGCAGATGGCGTCATTGCGGTGCTGGATGAATCGGCCATTGCGCATCCCGATAAAGTGGCAACTGACTTGGTCAACGGCGGTCAGGCGCCCACCATGCTCAATGTGGAACAGGAAGATTTGGAGCACTACTTTTTGCGGTTGGTCAGCCCGGTCGGGGAACGGGAGCAGCAAACTGTAACTTGATTGGGAAAATGAAAGCCATGCCAGCGCGCAGAATCTGTCTCAAAGGATATTTATGGCGCTTTGGTATTTCAGGTGACCGAGGGCCGAGCTTGCCGACGCCCACCTGCGCCATTTTTCTGGATTGGCTTTCGAAATCATCTCGCTGACGTAGAGGAGGATAAATCATGCGCAATTTAGGACAAGCCCTCTGGGTGGAACTATTAAAGGCGCGGCGTTCGAAAATGCCGTTGATGACGCTTTTGGGCTTTGCGTTGGCGCCATTTGTGGGCGGCTTCTTTATGATCGTCCTCAAGGATCCGGATATGGCGCGCCGCCTGGGCATGATTAGCGCCAAGGCGCAAATCTTGGCCGGCTCTGCCGATTGGCCGACCTATTTGGGACTGTTGGCACAGGCCACCGGGATTGGTGGCATTGTGATCTTTAGCTTTATAACCAGTTGGGTCTTTGGCCGCGAATATGCCGACCACACCATCAAAGATCTGCTGGCGCTACCCACGGCCCGTTCGGCCATTGTGCTGGCCAAATTTATCTTGGTGCTGTTTTGGTCCATATTGCTGACCGTGGCCATCTATCTGATTGGACTGGGCGTGGGCGTGGCCGTTGTGCTGCCGGCGGCGCCTGCGCAAACCTACTGGCAAGGCACAATCACCATTGCCGTCACCGCCAGCATGATTGTGGCATTGGTGACGCCCATTGCGTTTTTTGCCAGCGCTGGCCGCGGCTATATGCCGCCCATGGGTGCCACTTTGCTCTTTGTGTTTATGGCGCAGATTATCGCCGCCGCCGGCTGGGGCGAATATTTCCCCTGGTCCATTCCGGCGTTGCGCTCGGGGATGGCCGGGCCGGAATACGCCCATCTGGGCGTCATCAGCTACATCATTGTGCTGCTCACTGGTCTCTTGGGCGCCCTGGCCACCTTTGCCTGGTGGGAATGGGCCGATCAGCATCAGTAGCGCGCCAACGGCAAAGCGCGACGAATAAGCGCCAGGATGAATAATACCATGAATAAACGCTTCCAAAAGCAACTAACTCAAGCCCGCCGCCAGCAGATTATAGATGCCGCCGTCCAGGTGATCGCCGAGCAGGGCTTTCAAAACACAACGATTAAGCAGATTGCGGCCCGGGCCGAAGTGGCGGACGGCACCATCTATAACTATTTCAAAAACAAGGATGACATTCTGCTGGCCATCATTCGCCAGGTGACCGAAGTGGAGGTGCGCGATCTGCACTTTGCCGAAGCGCAGCAGATGAAGCTGAGTGACTTTGTGCATGAATATGTGGCGCACCGCATGGCTGAAGTGGATGAAGGCTACCCCATTATGAAAGTGCTGATTGGCGAAACGCTGGCCAATCCCCAATTGGTGCAGCAGGTTTACGATGAAGTCTATCGCCCGGCCTTTGGGGCGGCGGAACACTTTTTTCAACAATTGATGGCCCAAGGCCAGTTGCGCAATGGGGATCCAGCGCTCTTTGCCCGTCTGTTTGCCGCTCCCGTATTGGGGCTGCTCACGTTGCGCATGATGGGCGACGACCACGTGGCCGAAAATTGGCCCGCTTATGCAGAGGCAGTGGGAAATGGTCTATTGTCTATGTTGGAGAATAAGGCGAATTCGGAAAAATAACTCCTATTCAGAACAATTTTCTGGATTCGCTTGCAGACCATGCCGAATATTTTACTTTTTGCAATGGCCTACTTTTCAAAAGGGAAATGAACAATGAGCATGCAACTTGTACAAACCAATCAATCGCGTGCAACAGGGCAACCGCTGCATATGGACAGCAAGGAATTACATCATCACATTCATGCAGATTTTGCGCGGTTGCGCCAGATAGCGCCGGTGGCGCCGGCTTACATTTCGCGCCGGCAAAAGGCGTTTCTCATTTTGCGCTATGAAGACTGTGTGAACCTGCTGAAAGGCGACCAGCTGATCAAAAATCCCAAAACGGCTCAAGCCAGCGGCGGCCAGGGCATGCCGTGGATGCCCAAGGCGTTTGAACCGCTGCTGCACAATATGCTTAACACAGACGATCCCGATCACAGGCGGCTGCGCAACTTGGTACACAAAGCCTTTACGCCCAAGATCATTGCCGATCTGGCTGGGCGGATCGAACAGATTGCCAACGAACTGCTCGATCGGGCGCTGCTCGAAAGCCGCGTTGATCTTGTTCAGGCCTATGCGCTGCCGCTGCCCATTACGGTGATTGCCGAGCTGGTGGGCATTCCCGCCGCCGACCGCGCCCAGTTTCGGCGCTGGGTGCAGAAAATTGTGGTGAACCCCACGCCGTTCAACATGGCCCTGGCCCTGCCGGCGTTGTGGCGGCTGCTGCGCTATTTTCGCCAGCTGGCCGACCAGCGCCGCCGCGATCCGCAGGACGATTTGCTGACTGCGCTGGTGCAGGCCGAGGATGAGGGCGACCACTTTACCGAGGATGAGCTGCTGGGCATGGTCTTTCTGCTGCTGGTGGCCGGCCACGAAACCACGGTCAACCTGATTGCCAATGGCACGCTGGCGCTGCTCTCCAATCCGGAACAATTGACGCTGTGGCGGGAGAGCCCTGCTCTCGCCGAAAGCGCCGTCGAAGAGCTGCTGCGCTACGACGGCCCGCTCATGACCACCGAGTTTAGCTTTGCCCGCACAGAGATGACGCTCCACGGCGTCACCATTCCGCAGGGGGCCACGGTGCTGCCCACGCTGCTTTCGGCCAATCGGGATGAAGCGGTCTTTGCCAACGCCGATCGGCTTGACCTGGCGCGCACGCCCAATCGCCACCTGGCCTTTGGCCACGGCATCCACTATTGCCTGGGTGCACCCTTAGCGCGGCTGGAAGGGCGCATTGCGTTCAACGTATTGCTAGAGCGGGCGCCCAATCTGCAACTGGCCGTGGCGCCAGAACGGCTTGAATATAAGAACATTATGATCTTGCACGCGTTAAAGGAATTGCCGGTGGTGCTGTAGGGAACGATGCGTTTCTTCTACCCCACCAGCGCCAGCAGACCGTCTGCCAGCGAGCCCCGCCAATAGAGATAATCGTGGCCGCCGGCGTACTCGCGATAGGTAACGGCATAGCCCTTGGCCTCGAGCACGTCGCGCATGTGCCGATTCACCACGACCATGCTGGGGCCATTTCCGTTTATACCACAGGTTTGTATCCAGCAGACGCTGCATACAGTTCTCGGCAAAATCCTGGCCCGCGCCCAGTTGACCAATGACCACCACATTCTCGGTTTGTTCGCTGGCCTGCCAGAGAAAGGTGACGAGGACCTGTTGTTCATCATCGGCAATACGTTCAATGAGGGGAGTGCCGTGCTGAAAAACATCGCGCCAAAAAGCGTCGAGAGCCGGCTGCTCACTAACCTGCATATCCTTTACAAGCCTTTTGAGTCGTGGGCTTAAAGCTGTCATCCTTCTCCCCTATTTCCCGTTACAACAGAGATTACTGGAAAGTGACTATTCAGCCGTTGCCTGAGCTTGTCAGTTCACGCAGTGGCCGCAAAGCGGCAAGGCAACACCGGGCTTCGACAAGCTCAACCCTCGAGTGCCTGGATAGTCACATTGGAAATAAGATAGGGTACGCGATACACACGGATAAACGCTGATGCGCGCTGGAAAATCTGCGCAAATCAGCGTTTATCCGCGTACAATTTCCGCAACCCGCGCGTGAAAGCCGCCGGCGGCACGCAAAAGTGCGTTTCACCGGCAAGCGTGATGGAAAGCACAGATTTGTTGTTTAGTCATTGTTCAGAAATAACTTGTCGATTTAAACCTGTCAGGTCTTCGAGACCTGACAGGTTTGGCCGCCAACTTATTTCTTGACGATGACTTAATCTGCCAATTGCTGCATCAACGCCAACATTTCGTCGATCTCCTCCATGTTGCCGTCCAGCGCCAGGCTCTCTACTACCTCCACCAGTTGTTGACCGACCTCCTCGGCGGCAATGAGCTCAAAAAGCGCTGGGTTGGCGTAGATGCGCTGGATCAGCTGGTGGGTTACGCTGGACGACGGGCCGGGCGACACATCATGGAGGGATTGGCGCACGGCTGCGCAGAGCCGGGCCAGCCAGCGCGGCGTTCCTGTTTGCAGTGCACTATCTCCCGCTTCTTGAAAGAAAGCAAAGAGCGCATTGGGGTCAGACATATTGGCGTCGAGCACCAGACAGTCGGCCACCGTCCCCACCGAATGCAGCGACTCGATCTGCGTTACAAAGAGCTGGTAATAGTCGGGCTGCCGATCCATGACGCTGGTCACCTCTTCCATAAAGGGGCGATGTTGGTCAACCGGTTGCAACATGAGGGGGCTCCTTTCCTTTTCATGGCGGTGCGTCCAGGTGCGCCACCATTCGGCGCCGGCGCTGACAAAGAGATCCAGCAGCGTGCGCCAGTAGAATGCAAGCAGCCCCCACCGTTGGCCTTTGGTGTAACGCGCGCGGCAACAGGTATCAAAGACCTGCACGATTTCGGCTTCATACTCGTGACGAAAGGCGGGGGGATAGAGGCGGAGCAGCCAGCGATAGACGGCAACGGTTTTAGGGAACGATTTTGGCATTGGGCTCACGGTGTTGCACTCCATTTGGGTGTTGACGCGTAATTCTGTGGTGCAATTCAGCGCTCAACTCTTGCTGATCTGCTGGTTGGCAAATGCCAATAGGTCTTCCATATTGGTGGCAACGTATCGATAGGCTTCCAATCGTCCGCCCGGGGGATCTATCCAGCAGAGCTGCTTTGGCTCCGGGGTGGCGTTGTATAAAGACTCTACTTGATCGCCAGCGATGTATGGATGCGTGCGTGGCTGCACATACATCACCGGTACGTGTACCTCACGCACGCACTTATGCAGCGAGGTAGCAGCCAGCGGATAGCCGCCGCGCCACTGACAAATCTTGTCTACCAGTGGAATGAGCACCAGCCCCAACGGGCCAACTTTTTGGCGAATGCATCCCGCCAATAATGCTGATAACGCGGCCGGCTGGATCGCGATGATGAAGCGCAAACGCTTGACATTGGCCGGCTGAATGGTGAGAAAACCGGAACCCCCTGCGGAATCGCCGCTAAATACCCTGATAACATTGGCGCCGCCTTTCTCGCGGCCCGCGGCGGCCAGTGCAGCCGCCGCGCCCAAGCCAAAGCCGATGATGCCCACTTGCGGCGTCGCTATGCCATCGGCCTGGTGACGCTGAAATACATAATCAACCGCGCCCATCACGTCTTGATCTTCGGTCAGCCCGCCTGCGCAAAGACCGCGCTCACTTTCGCCATGGCTGCGCAAATCAAACATGAGAACGTTGTATCCAGCGCGCAGAAACGTGTATGCCGTTGGGAGCAGGTCAAGATCGTTTTTCCATAAACGCGGCCAGGGCTGATGCTGTGTTGAGACGCCGTGGCGGTTGCCAAAGTGCGGGTGCAGCATGATGATCGTCTGCCCCTGTTGGTAGGCGCTCTCACTCTGGCAGCTTGGGATCCACCAACCTTTCAACAAAAGTCCATCTTGACTCGCAAAAGAAATTTCTTCATACGCCATGTCATAGTCTGCCGGCGTATTGATGACTGGTTGACGACGCCCATAGAGTAACAAGTCGGCAATCCAGTAGCTTGCGCCCAGAAACAGCAAAACAAGCAAAACCAGCAGCGCAATGACCGGAAAGCTCATGACCAAATTTATCCGACGGCTTCCTCAAACACCTTGTTCCAACAGCCGCCGCGCTCGCGCCACATCCACCAGGTTGGCCAGCCGCTGTGATTCGGCCGCGGCCACGCGCAGTCCAAAATCGGTGAGCCGATAGTAGCGACGCCGCTGATCGTCCAGCGCCGGGTCGGGGCGGTTGTCCGATTCCTCAATCAGGCCGTCGCTCACCATGCGCTTGATGGAAGTGTAGAGCGTGCCTGGGCCAAGCTGCACCGCACCATCGGTTAAGGCATCAACTTCCTGCATAATGCTGTAGCCGTGCTGTTCACCCCCGGCCAGCGCCAGCAGAATATGAAACTCGGCGCGCTTGAGCGGCAGGCGAGTGAAAGGATTTTTGTCTGTCATTTTAGTGATTGATGATTTTGTAATTGATGGGAGGGAGAAATTTATTATCGATTTGGATATATTTAATTTAGATATATCAACAATGGATATATTATCATAAAAAATATTGCATGTCAAGGGCCAATCGTAAATTCAATTACCATGCTGGCGGGGCTTAGCAGTAGTGATGCTCAACCATCTGTACAATTGGTCGCAGACTGACGGGATGATTGCGTGGTCAGGTTTAAACTATGATTTTTGTGATTAGGGGAGGATTATGATTTTGAGCCTGGCTTCATAACGCGCTTGAATTGCAGGCTCCGGCTACCAAAGTTAATGAGCAAGCCGACTTCTAGCCCGTAGGCTTCCAGATAGTTGATGGCCTGGGCGAGATGAACATCTTCGAGACGGATGACTGCCTTGAGTTCGACCATGACTTTTCGTTCGACAAAGAAATCGACGCGTCGGGTCCCAATCTGTTGCCCTTTGTAAAAAATATCCATCTGGTGCTCGCGGCTGAAGTCTAATTTCTGCCTGGCCATTTCGATGGCCAACGCGCGCTGATAAATAACTTCTTGAAAGCCATTGCCTAATATTTTATGCACCTCTATGGCACAGCCGATGATCTTACCGGTGAGTTCAGAGTGAAGATATTGTTCTTTGATCATGATTGTATGCTTGTCTGCGACTGTGATTTATGTGATTAAATGTGCGCTATGATTGCCATTTGCAGAAATCATCCATCCCCCAATCATAGTCCATCTCTGAATCATTTGAATCATAGTTCAGACTCCCCGTCTGCGACTGTGATTTATGTGATTAAATGTGCGCTATGATTGCCATTTGCAGAAATCATCCGTCCCCCAATCATAGTCCATCTCCCAATCATTTGAATCATAGTTCAGACTCCCCGTCTGCGACTGTGACGTATGCGATTAAATGTGCGCTATGATTGCCATTTGCAGAAATCATCCGTCCCATAATCATAGTCCATCTCCCAATCATTTGAATCATAGTTCAGACTCCCCGTCTGCGACTGTGACGTATGCGATTAAATGTGCGCTATGATTGCCATTTGCAGAAATCATCCATCCCCCAATCATAGTCCATCTCTAAATCATTTGATCATAGTTCAGACTCCCCGTCTGCGACTGTGATTTATGTGATTAAATGTGCGCTATGATTGCCATTTGCAGAAATCATCCGTCCCATAATCATAGTCCATCTCCCAATCATTTGAATCATAGTTCAGACTCAATTTCGTCCCCTGTAGCTTACCCAACCGTCCACATGCACGGATATGATACTGCGATTTGTACAAAGCCAAACTTTTCCAAAATGGGTCGGCTCATGGGGCTGGCGTCTACGGTGAGGAAACGCCGCCCACGCTCTTGGGCTTCGCCGGCGCGCACGGCCAACAAGCTGCTGTAGAGCCCCTTGCCGCGATGTTCGGCCAGCGTGGAACCGCCCCACAGGCTGGCAAACTGGCTGCCCTCGGGAAAGTAGACCCAAGCAGCGCTGGCCGGGGCGTTGTCCACATAGGCCACGTAAATACTCATCAATTCGGGGTGTTCGGTCAGGACGCTGGTCAGATACGCTATGAGATTGGTAGCGTCGTCCTGCCAGACCGCCTCTTTGATCATCCGCACATCTTCCAACTCTGCCGGACGCGTAATGCGCCGAATATCGTGGCCCCCCGGTTGGAAGAGCGCGGGGGGGGCAGCGGCCAACTCCAACACCATAATGGCCTCCGCATCTTCGACTATAAACCCGTGGCTGGCCAGCCTGCGCTCCAAGTTGGAGGGTGTATCGTAATCATAGACTTTCCACTCAAAGTTTTGGCCTATCTCCGTGAAAAAGGCGACTTGGGCGCGAATCTCAGCGTCGGCGTTGGTTTCATCCAGGGTCGAATAGATAATGGCGCCTTCGCCGTCTGCACTGGAGGCTATGTCGCGTATTAAGTGTGGCAGCACCTCGCGGCGGCTGTCGGGATAGCTCGTGTTAATGCGCTGGTCTTGGGTGTAAAGCGCCAAAATGTTGTCGATGTTCAGTTTTGTCATTGGTTTATTGACCCGTGTTAGAGTTGAGATGCGGTTTGTAGTATATCTGAACCATCCAGCTGACGTGCAAGCATACATGCAACAACAGAGAACAGCTATCGCTGATATATGGGAGTCAATTGAAGCCCAATCCGATTATCAGCAGTTTCGTCAACGATTGCTTTTAATCAATTAACGTCGCCAACGCCTCGGCGCAGGCAATGGTCGGTGCCCAGCCGCCGCTTGCGTCTTCTCCGTAACTCCAGCAAGCCGAAATCATCGCATAGACAATGCCCCAGGCCACAAGGCGTTGGCGCGGCAATTGCAGGTGCTCGGTCAGAATGTCAATGCGCCGCGCCAGCAGCAGCTGAAGTTCATGGGCTGAATAGGGCGTTAGGTCTGGGTTGAGCAGCAGTGCGCCCACTTCACAGGCCCGTTCGCCCACGCGGCCTTTGGGGTCAATGGCCAGCCAGGTAGCGTCAGGGTCGCGGTCAGTGGAAAGTACGTTGTAATGGTGAAAGTCGCCGTGTAGCAACATCTGCTCCGGCGGTGCGGCCAGCAGGTCATGGGCCAAGGCGTGCACAGTCTCCACCAGCTTCTTGGGGAATGGCCCTACGCCATTTGGCAAAATAGCCAACGTGGCGCGCATCTCACCGACTAGCTCTGCATAGCGGGCAAAGCGATGCTGCGCCGGCGCCGGTTGCCAAAGCTGCTGCATAACGCTGGCTGCAATGGCGGTGGCGCGGGCGTCATCTGTGACGGTCGTCAGCATGGCCCCGGGCTGTACGCGCTCCAGCAGCAGGATGCCGCGCTCGGCGTCGCCAAAGAGCAGTTGCGCAATGCCGCGGCCATCGAAGATGCGCAACGCTTCAATTTCGCTAGTCAGCTCGTCATGGGGCACGCCCAATTTGAGGACGACCGCGGTCCCATCGACGCGGGTGGCAGGCAGCACGTAGTTATACGAGAGCAGCGCAAAGGGTGACTGCACGCGCAACGACCAGCGCTCGGCACATTCATCCACCAGCGCGGGCAACGCGTTTAGCCAGGCTTGCCCCTCATCGGCATATAGATTACGCATGTGTTGGGCAAATTGGGTGGGAATTTCAATCATCAGAATTTACTCGAGATTTGCATAGGCGCCGTCTGTTTGTGGCGCTGGTTCAGCGGCTGCACCATATATCCAAATCACCAAGCCGCTGAGCAAACGAATGACGCCCCCAGCGGCTAACCCAGTGCGCAGCCCAATCCAAGCGCCAACGAGTGGCCCCAGTAGCGAACCAGCCAAAATCGCTACGTTGGTGAGCAAGCTGTACCAGGCCATGTAATTGGGGCGCTGATCGTCTGGCACCCGTTCCAGCACATAGCTGAGAATGGCGCCCCCGGCAATGCCCCAGCCGATGCCGGCCAAGGCGGACGCCAACAAATAGGCAATGGGGTGCGTAGACATGGCGGTGACGCCGGGGTACGCGCTGAGCAGGGCGGCGCCCCACGCCAACCCTTTTTGATTGCCTATCCAGCCCGCCACTCTGGCGAGCTGCGTAGCGCTGATAAATTGACACACGTAAAAAAGAGCAGAACCATAGCTGATTAATTTGTCGCTGTAGCCCAATGCGTCTACCCAATAGGGGTAGTAAAGGGCATTAGGCAAATAGAGCGCTACATACATAAAACCAATAACCAGCATGGCGCGCCCAAAGTCGCCGCGCAAAATTTCAACCTGCGGCAAACGCATTTGCGGTCGACGCCGCAGATAGCGGAAAGCCATGGGCGGTCGGATCAATCCGCCGGCCGAGAAAATGCCGGGCCGCGCCACATCTTTCACCGATTTTGGCATATTGTATGGCTCGGCCGGTTTGGTTTGATCGTTGAGAAACCACAGGTGCAATGTACTCATGGCGCCGGCAAATGCCGCCAGCCCAAAGACCAGCTGATACCCCAGCGGAAACGGCAATCGATCTAGCAGGGCGCCGCATAAGAGAGAGGAGAGCACCGAAGCAATGGCCAGCAGCGCATAGCGAATGCCGATCACATGGTTGCGCCATTCGGGCGGCACAATGGCGGCAAAGAGCGCGTTGAAGCTAATGGCCAACAGCGTTCCCGGCACGCCCATGATCACGGTAGAGAGCAGCACAATATCGACCTGCAAGCGCTCGGCAAAGAATATAGAGAGCAATGGCCAAAGCAGGTAATAAAAGCGAAACACCAGGGCAGACCAAAAAACGGATCGGTCCATCTTCTTGTTTTGCAGCCAGAATCCGGCCGGCAGCGAAAATATCAGCGCTACAAGCGCCGGAATGGCAGAGAACCAGCCCAGTTGGGTTGTGGTTGCCCCCACGCGCGTCAGGTAGACCGATGCAAAGGCGATCAAGCTGCCGTTGATAATGCCAAACCAGGCGATTTCAAAATAGAGGTGGCGAAAGTTACGGCGATGAATTTCGGGTATTGGTGTGCGAGCCATGCAAAGCTTTCTGTTGCCGGTGAATTTGTTTGCTTTATTGTGCCCGAACTCACAGCCAAAACGCCAATACCATCCAGAACCAATCGCACAAAAAAGCCCGGCATCCCATGATGCCGGGCTTTTTACCTCTGCACTTATTGACTTTATTTGTCACACCTACTGACGCATGCATTGCTATCGCAGCAAGCGCAGTAACGTGTATGCTTAGCGAATCGACAGCATTTCCTGGTACGAGGGCAGCGGCCAGTAGGCGTCCGATACCAGACCTTCCAGCTCGTCTACCGTGCTGCGAATGGCCAGCATTTGTGGCAGAATCACGTTACAGCAGTGTTCAGATTCGGCCTTGGCGTCTTCTGCTTCTTCGCCCAGCATCTCTTCGAGTTTGTTCAGGCCGGTCTGGAGATCATTGGTTAGCGCGGCCACCCGCTCCAGCGTGCTGCTATCCAGCTTAATGCCCAGATCTTCCATGTCGTCAGCCGCTTTGGATAGATCGCGAATCGTGCTGATGGCGGCGGGGAATATTTGCGTGCGTCCCATGCGCAGTACCAGATTGGCTTCTACCATCACCTGCATCACATACTGCTCGAGGCGCACTTCCATGCGGCTAATGGCTTCACGTTCGTTGAGCACCTCATACTTGCCAAACAGCGCCACAACCTCGGGCGCGCCCAGCACGGGCAGCGCTTCGGCAGAGTTGTGCATGTTGGGCAAACCGCGCTCTGCGGCCTCCGCGTGCCACGCCTCTGTGTAGCCATCGCCGTTGAAGATCACCCGGCCATGCTTGACCATAATGTCTTGGAGCAGCTTGCCCAGAGCGGCGTCAAACGAGCCATTGGATGCGGCCGGTTCCAAAGAGGTGGCAATGTAATCGAGCGATTCGGCCAAGATCAGGTTCCAAACGGTGAGCGGCCAGGCAATGGTCTGGCTAGAACCAACGGCGCGAAACTCAAACTTGTTGCCGGTGAAAGCAATGGGGCTGGTGCGGTTGCGGTCGCCGGAGTGCTTGGGCAGAGCCGGCAGAGTATCCACACCCAGCCGCAGCACATCTTTAGCCTTGGACGATGTGGCGCCGCCCGTCTTCTGAATCTGTTCGAACACATCGGTCAACTGGTCGCCCAGGAAGATAGACATAATGGCCGGTGGCGCTTCGTTGGCGCCCAGGCGATGGTCATTATCGGCTGAGGCCACCGAGGCGCGCAGCAGTTCGGCATGTACATCTACGGCGCGGATCACGGCGCCACAGAAAGCCAGGAAGCGGGCGTTTTCGTGGGGGGTTTCACCCGGCTCCAGCAGGTTGCCCACGCTGGCGTTACCCAGCGAAAAGTTAAGATGCTTACCGGAGCCATTAATGCCGGCAAATGGCTTCTCGTGCAAAATGGCGACCAGACCGTGCTTTTCCGCCACCCGGCGCAACATGAGCATAATCAGCTGCTGGTGGTCCGCAGCCACGTTGCCGTCTTCATACATTGGCGCAATTTCAAACTGCCCCGGCGCCACTTCGTTATGACGGGTCTTGACCGGCACGCCCAGCTTAAACAGCTCGCGCTCGGTTTCTAGCATACAGGCCAAAACGCGTGGTTCAATCGATCCAAAATAGTGATCGTCAAACTGTTGGCCTTTGGCGGGCGCCGACCCAAAGAGCGTGCGGCCAGATGTGCGCAGGTCCGGGCGCGCCAGATAGAAAGAACGATCGACCAGGAAATACTCTTGCTCGGGACCGGCCGTGGAGACAACGGGCGTTTTGCTATCGTCGCCAAAGAGTTTCAATACGCGGCGCGCCTGTTTGTCCAGGGCCTGCATGGCGCGCAGGAGCGGCGTTTTCTTGTCCAGCGCCTCGCCGGTCCAGGAAACAAACGCCGTGGGAATACAGAGCGTGGCGCCGTTGGCGTTCTCAATAATGTAGGCCGGGCTGGTTACATCCCACGCGGTGTAGCCACGAGCTTCAAAGGTTTGGCGAATGCCGCCGGTGGGGAAGCTGGAACCGTCTGGCTCGCCCTGGATAAGCTGTTCGCCGCTAAACTCGGCAATGGCCGTGCCCTCACCGGTGGGATTGAAGAAGCTATCGTGCTTCTCGGCCATAAGGCCGGTAAGCGGATAGAAAACATGGGCGTAATGGGTCGCGCCTTTTTCCAATGCCCAATCTTTCATGGCCGAAGCCACCACATCGGCCACAGATTCATCAATTTGCGTGCGCTGTTCAATCGTCTTGGCCAGAGATTTGTAGACTCCTTTGGGGAGCCGCTTTTTCATCTCCGCTTTGTCAAACACGTTGGCGTTGAACAGTTCGCTGGTGGGTGCGTTCTGATAGCTAAAGGTCTCCTTCGCGGCGCCATGTGTAACGATCGCGATGGCGTCTAACCGGGCTTGGTTTCCACTCATTTCAGTCTCTCCGTCTAGGTTAAAACGTTGAATTGAACACTTTGCATGAAGTTCGCTTTATCAAATGGTCATGTTTATGACCCTATATAGTTTAGCAAAGCACAAATGAAACAACATAGGTAACTTATACAAAATTATACTTTGACGACTGTGCAAGCTGCACAAGAATCTTAAAAATTGCCGTTTAACCAGCGCAGACAATCGGTAGACCAGGCAAATTCGGCGCCCAACCCCAAGCCGTGGCGTCCTTTTTCATAGATGTGCAGTTCAAATGGCACGCCATTTTTACGCAAAGCCGATGCAAAGAGGAGGCTGTTTTCAACCGGCACCGCGGCATCTTCCCAGGTGTGCCAAATAAAGCAGGGGGGCGTCCGCACCGTGACGTGTTCGTGGCAAGAGACGCTCTGCGCCAATGTTTCAGGCGCATTTTCGCCCAGCAAGTTGGTGCGGCAGCCGGCGTGCGCATGTTCACCCTGCATGGTGATGACCGGATAGCAGAGAATGCCAAAGGCCGGACGCAACGGCACGGCGCTTTCATACTGGCCGTGGGCCACTAGCGTGTGCGCCGCCAGATGGCCGCCCGCCGACGAACCCATGACGCCAATGCGTTGTGGGTCCACATTAAAATCGGCGGCATGGGTGCGCACGGTTTCCAATGCGGCCAAGCCATCTTCCAACATAGCCGGATGGCGAAAGCCATCAACACCCAAACGGTAGGTCACCACGAAACAGGTATAACCGTGTTGGGCGAAAAAGTTGGCATAGCCCGGACCTTCATGCGCCGCCAGGCCTCGATAGCCGCCGCCGGGAAAAATTACAATGGCTGCCCCTGTGGCCAGGCCGGGTTGCGGCAAATAACAGTCGATTTGCGGCGCCGGTGCGGTCGTCCCGCTGGCCAGCGCGCCCATAAGTTGTTGCATAATCGTCCTCCAGTAAGGTAAAGCAGTGAGTAAGCTTAATGAGACCAGCTAGTGCCGCGAATATTTAATTTTTAGAAATCACCATACGAGCACAAGTCATCAGGAATTTCTAAAAATTAAGCGGCCAGACAACTAGGTTTTTAGCAATCTCTGGTTATTTTATTTGTCAAAACTTTCTTGGTTTCCCTTGAACCGCAAATAAGTTTGAATAAGAAGACCGACCCATAGAGGCCGGTCTTCTTACAATACGCTGGTTGTCTTACAATACCAAATTATGAATTACGCAAAGTATGGAAACAATGTCATTCAGCTAGCGAAAAGTGCGTCGCACGGTGTCCGGCATTGGGCCTCCAGCACTCGAGTGGCGCACCGTACGTCGCACTTGAAGCGGCCTTACCTTAAGCGCATTGAGGATAGAGATGGCCTTTTCTTATGTGCTGGCCACAAAGGTAAAGGCTAGCTGCACTTCATCGGTCACGTTGGCAACGCTGGGCACGCTAGGGATGGAAAGATCATAATCCGAGCGCAAGATTTGGGTCGAAGCCGAGCCGCTGATCTCATTATCCGACAGCACAGATATTTCGGTGACAAAGGTGGCGGGCTTTGTTACGCCACTGATGGTCAGGTCACCGGTGATTTGCAGCGTGAACGTATCGCCGGGTGCAGCTGTAGAGGGCAACCCTTCGATGCTGGTGGGTGTAAAGACAATATAGCGGTTGGCCTCGTTGCTCGTTTGCAAGATAAAGCGCTGGATGGCGCCATTGCGCCGGTCGCTATCGGTGGCGAGCGTGCTGGCGTCGATCTGGATGGCGCCAATGGTGCTGGCGGTTGGGTCTGCGCGGTCGATGGAAATCTCACCGCTCACTTGAGACGTGGTGCCGACAACCGTGGTTGGCGCGCCCAATAACACTTCATTGAGCGTAAAGCTGGCCGTAGATTGGCTGGCATCAATGGTGAAAACTTGGACAGAAGCGTCGGCGGCCGCCGTATTCGCGTCGCTGCTCTCCGTGGTAGTCATTGCGGCAGAGGCATCTGTATCCGTTGCCGATGCGCTGTTGGCATCCGTATTAGCGTCAGCTGTATTTTCCGCATCCTCTGCAGGGGCGGCATCCGCCGCAGTTGCTGCGTCTGCTTGGGATAACGTAGCCGTGGGCTCAACCACCGCGGCACTCTCATTATTGGTGGTTTCGGCACTCTGATCGCTTTGGCCACCGCAAGCCCATAGGGTGGCAGCCAGCAGGAGGACTCCAATGAGCAGCGCCAAATTTTTAAACTGTTTTTGCATGATGGTTTCCTTTCGGTTTTTGGCTAACGTTAAAACTACTTACAGATAAGAACATATCCGTAAATTCGGTTGTGAACTGTGTACCGTCTCTGGCCGATCGGTTTGGCACAGAGAATTTACGGATAAATCTAAGTATGACAGGGAAATCTCATACAGTTGTCAAGATTTTATGAGAAGATGATGAGAACAAAAAAAGCGGGCCTGCCAAATGACTTTTGACAGGCCCGCATGAGGGGAAACTTATTCAGTTTTGCGCCCATTCACGAAACAGCATAGAGCGCGCGCGTCATTAAGCCAATGGCGATAATGGTCAGAATAAAACCAATCCAGGCTAAACGGCGCGCGCGCCCACCATCTCCGGTTTGTGCCATATTACGAAGTGCGGGACGCAGGGCGCTATCGCCCATGCCCAGCAGCGCAATGGCAATGACAAGGCAGGTGATGATAATGCCGCCCCATTCACCGCCGCGCATAATGGTGGCGTAACCACGCGTGCGCCATACTAGAATCAGGCCAAACACAATTGTCGCCGTGCCTGCGTAACTCAGCACGCGCATGATGCCGATGGTCACGCCGAGCAGCGTTTCATTGGCCGGTCGTGCCAGGCGCGGGATTAGCACCAGCACCATCAGGGCATAGCCGCCCACCCAAATGGCCCCCGCCAATACGTGTCCATAGCGTATCAGCCACGTGACGAGCAAGGGCAGCACTACTCAACCGGCTCCAGCTCGACCAGGAACAGGTTGGCCGTGCGATGCCAGAAGCCTTCATGCACATATGGGTTCTCGGCGCTGGGCCAATTGGTCCAATAGGTTGTGTTGCGCGGCAGCAGGATGACGGTTTCGATAGTCATTACGTCGGGCAGTTCGGGCAGCCATATCTCCATAGCCTGATGGAAAAGTTCCTTCAGCTTCGGATCATCCTCAGCTACGCCCGTCATCTGATCCACAATGTCGCTAAATTCCTGATTGGACCAGCGATAGAGGTTGGTGAAAGGAATCGCTTCACCCGTCGGCTTGACGTGTTTGATGTGATAAAGCCGTTCCAGCGTGGCGTACGGATCGCGCATGGAGCCGCCGTGCCCCCAAAGGAACGCCTTGGCCGCACCGGTCTGAATGCGAGTCACAAAGTCGGCGGGCAGCAGGAAGCTGGCGTCAAAACCGGCCCGGCGCAACTGTTCGGTCACCACCGGCGCCTGTGGTGTAGTAGATGGATGCTGCGGGAAGGTGATGATCTCAAAAGTGATGCGTTCGCCATCCTTGACCCAAAAGCCTTCGCCATCCTTTTCGTAGCCGTTGGCCGTCATCAGCTCGGCCGATTTGTCCAGATTGAACTCGGTGGTCGGGTACTGTTCCAGCAGGTCGCTGACCGAGTCGATAAAAGGTTTCATGCCGGGGTAGCCCGGATAAGGCAGCTTGATGGCCGTGGTAGTGCCGCGGAAGGCCACGTCGATGATCTGGTCACGGTCCAGTGCGTAACTGATGGCCCAGCGAATATCGGGGTTGTCAAAGGGAGGTTCGCTATCGTTAAAGGCTAGGCTGATGGGCCACCAGTCCAAGAAACCATAGGGTGGCTCAGAGCTAAAGGTGGTGATTTTGTCGTTTTGGCTCTGGGCCAGCTCCATGTTCTGCGGTGTGAAAGAGAAGGCCAGATCGATCTCGTTGTTGCTGATCAGCTGGACCATGGTGTTTTCGTCCATGCCGGGCAAAAAGACCATGCGCTCCACTTTGGGCAGATCGTGGAAGCCGGTCTTAGCCGCCCACCAGTCCGGTCGCAGATCCCAGATTTTGCGCTGTACGTCGGTATAGACGAGTTTCCAGGCGCCGGTGCATATAGGCCAGCCCTTTTCGGGATCATAGTTGTTGAAAGTGGCCGGATCTTGATCTTGCCACACGTGTTCGGCTACTAGCGGCACACCCAGATCGGCATGGAAGGTCAGCTTGTCAAAAATGAAGCGGGGATTGACGCCCGTCAACGTGATCTTGACGTGCAGATCGTCCACGACCTCGGCGCTCTTCACCGTGTCTATAATTTCACCAGCGTAGTTTAGATCGGGGTTCTGTAGCAGCATGTTGAGCGAAAAGGCTACATCATTGGCCGTAAAGGGTTCGCCATCGCTCCACTCCACGCCCTCGCGAATGGTCACCACCACTTCGGTGAAGTCGTCATTGAACTCATAATCTTCGGCCAGCCAAGGAATAAATTCGTCGCCAATCATGTTGTAGTAGAAAAGTCCCTCGGTGCACGCTTGGGTAAAACCACTGCGCGACAAGCCCGGTGCGTAGGAATTAAATAGCTCCACATCGGTAAAGGCGCCAGGATGCTCACCGCCCAACCCAGCCATGATTAGGGTGCGGTTGCGCGGCACTTCGGGAAGGCCAGCATCGGCGGCTGCGGCAGGTTCAGCAGCCGTATTGGCCGATTCGGCAGGCGCTGCGGCAGCATCGTCACCACCATCGGCCGGTCCGGCGGCCGGCAGTTCCGGCGTGCCACAGGCACTCAGCATAAGCGCAAGCACCGTCAATAGAGACAGCCACGAAAGCCAACGTCTGTTCATAGGTTTCTCCTTGTATAGTGGAACGGAAATGGATTGTGGGTGCGAATACATGTTCAGTAGATCGCAACGGGAAGAGACAAGATCGGATTTGTGAAACAAGACTGCTGCCTGTATCACCAACACCCTTGCGGTGTACGGATTAGGAGTTGCGCACTTGAGATAGATGGCTGGAAGCGGGACACACTTTTGAAGTGCGTCGCACCTGTTCAATTGCGTAAGTCCTTTAGTTATATGATGGCTCTGTGCGCCGCACAAGCACCATCATACAAGTCCTACTGATATTGAACCACGTATCGCACAAACAGAGATTTGTAGATCGCAAAAGCTGGGGATGGAGCCGGTCTCTGCAAATTAAATCGACGACTCTTGCGCCAACGCCTTTGCGGTGTACCGAAAAATAAAGGGAGCAAACGTAAGTATAAAGCAGATGCTTTGGTTTATCAAAACCAATAAATCCTATATCCAAGCCTCGCGCTGATTTGGCGCTTCAGCACGAATTCTGTCCCTTTCCACCTGGCGGACCGAGCGTCGCACCTTGCCGCCACCTCGGGCCAGAAAGATGTGGGTAAAGCATAGAACTCGTGGAGAGGGACATGGCGCACCGCAACTGTGCAGAGTCTGGAGGGGCAGCATGCCCCTTACTTTTAACCGGTTTGACAGCAGCCAATTGGCTGTGGTAGATTTACAATCAATCCCACAACAACTCCCAAAGGACTCCCCATGAGCATCCGTTATGTACTTGGCCGTCTACTGTTCTTCTTTGTGGTGGTATGGGCTGGCATTACGCTGATTTTTTTTCTGCCGCGTCTAGCACCGGGGCGCGATCCCGTGCGCGAACGCCTGGGCATGATGGCCGCTATGGGCGGTATGAATGCCGAAAACGTGGAGCGGCTGGCCCAAGCGTATGAAGCCAAATTTGGACTTGATCTACCCCTCTGGCAGCAATATCTGAACTATATGAGCGACATTGCGCGCTTTAACTTGGGCTACTCATTGGCCAAATTCCCCACCCGCGTCATCGACATTATTGGTCCCGCGCTGCCGTGGACCATCAGCCTGTTGACCGTGGCCACCGTGTTGGCGTTTCTATTGGGCAGTTTGCTCGGCGGCTTGATTGCGTGGGACGGCGCACCGCCCATTTTACGTTTTTTGCTGCCGCCACTCTTTACGTTTTCAGCCATCCCCTATTATCTGCTGGGCCTGATTCTGATCTACCTCTTTGCATTTAAATTAAAGTGGTTTCCGCTAACCGGCGGCTCGCAAATTTTGACCATGCCCTCAGTCTCCTTTAGTTATTTGCTGGAACTCATTTATCACTCAATTCTACCTGCACTTTCAATTGTGCTAGCCTCCATCGGCTTCTGGGCGCTCTCCATGCGCGGTATGATGATCACCGTGGAAGGCGAAGACTACGTAACGCTGGCCGAGGCCAAAGGGCTACCCAGCGGTCGCGTCTTCCTCTGGTACGCCATGCGCAACGCGCTGTTGCCGCAAACTACGGCTTTGGCGCTTTCGTTGGGCACGATTCTGTCCGGTTCCCTTCTGGTCGAGATCATGTTTGGCTATCCGGGTATTGGTTCGGCGCTCTTTATTGCCATTACCGGCTTTGACTATTTTGTCATCTATGGCATTGTTTTCATGATCGTCGTCACCATTGCGCTGGCCACGCTGATTTTAGACCTTATTTATCCCCTGCTCGATCCACGCATCCGCTACCAGGAGAATTGAGCCGATGGACAACGTTCTCTATCACATACGCCGCAACGGCATGTTGACCGCCGGTTTTGTGGCTCTGTTTCTGATGATTGCTCTCTGGTTCATTGGCTATATGACGGTTGACGTGAAGCAGGCCGCCCCACTTTCCGCCCGGCCCGATTTGCCCCCCTCGCGCGAGTTTCTATTGGGCACCGACAGCGCCGGTCGCAATATGCTCGCCGTCATGGTGATCGGTGCGCCCGCCACGTTGCAGATCGGTCTGATTGCCGGGGCGTTGGGCACAATCGTAGGGACCATATTGGGTTTTACAGCGGGCTACTTTGGCGGCATTGTAGATTCTGTGATTCGCAGCATTGCCGATGTGGGGCTCACCGTACCCGCCTTGGCCGTACTGGTGGTCATTGCTTCGGTGATCACCACAACGCTGAGCCCGGAAATTCTGGCGCTGATTATTGCCGGGCTGGCCTGGATGTTTCCCACGCGCACCATCCGCTCGCAGGTGCTCACCATGCGCGAGCGCGCATATGTAGAAGTGGCGCGCTTAAATGGGCTCAATAATCTCGAAATTATCTTTAAAGAGCTAATGCCCAATCTGCTGCCCTATTTGGCCGCCAGCTTTGTGGGCGCGGTCAGCGCCGCGGTGCTGGCCGCCATTGGGCTAGAGGCGCTGGGGCTGGGGCCGCAAAGTGAGCCCACGCTGGGCATGACGATTTACTGGGCGCGCTACTATAACGGACTGCCGCGCGGCATGTGGTGGTGGTGGGCGCCGCCGTTGCTAATCATTATCATGCTCTTTATTGCGCTCTTTATGATTTCAGCGGGGCTGGATGAGATTGCCAACCCGAGAGCGCGCCGCACGACATAGTAAACAAAAACTATGATTCACCTGATTAGATGATGGACTATGATTTTGTATTGCAGTAGGAAGAAGGCAGTCATAACCGATAACATCCTACCACAGCAATCATGGCACTCATAAAATTATAAAAATCAAAGTGCAGACTAAGCTTTTCAGTTACCCCCGGTACCAATCTGATTAATAACCTTGCATCAAAAACAGTGGCGGAATCTATCCATGACGGTTTTGCGGGTTGAAAATTTACGCGTCCACTATCACACCAAAGACGGGCCGGTGCGCGCGGTCGAGAACGTCTCTTTTGCGTTGCAAAGGGGCGAACGTTTGGGGTTGGTCGGCGAATCGGGGTCGGGCAAATCGACCATGGTGTTATCGCTGTTGCGCATGTTGAAGCCGCCGGCCCGTATTGAGTCCGGCCGCGTGCTTTTAGGAGACATTGATCTGTTGGCGCTCACCGATGCGCAAATGCGGGCGGCGCGCTTTTCACAGATCGCGCTCATTCCACAGGGCGCCATGAATTCACTCAACCCGGTCATGCGCATCAAGACCCAATTGATGGATACGATTCGCTACCACAACCGCAACAACCGTCTGGACCAAAGCGAAATCATGGCGCACATCCATGAACTGCTGGAAGCGGTGGGGTTGGACCGGTCGGTGGCCAATATGTATCCGCATGAGCTGAGCGGCGGCATGAAGCAGCGCGTTTGTATTGCCATGGGAATTTCGCTGCAGCCGCAGGTCATCTTGGCCGATGAGCCCACCAGCGCGCTGGATGTGGTGGTGCAGCGTCAGGTTATGGAGACGCTGGGTCAAGCCCAAGAAGAGATCGGCGCCTCGCTGATTTTGGTGGGTCACGATATGGGGCTAATGGCGCAATTTGTCAACACCATTGGCGTTATGTATGCGGGCAAGCTGGTTGAAATTGGTCCGGTCGACGCCATCTTTGAGGAACCGCTGCATCCCTATACGCGCCTCCTGATTGCCAGCCTGCCCTCGCTGGAAGGCAAGCGAATTTTCCGCGGCATACCGGGGATTACGCCCTCGCTGCTTACTCCGCCACCGGGCTGTGCATTTCACCCGCGCTGCCCGCAAGTGATGGAACATTGTAAAGCCGAAGCGCCGGTGCTGCAGGAAGTGCGGCCAGGACGCTGGGTTTCATGTTTATTGTACTGAAATGCCATGACGCCACTTCTTGAAGCACGCAATGTTGGTAAAACGTACGGCGGTGGTTTTCTACGTCGTCAACAGACAGTCGCGCTGCAATCTGCCTCACTAACCATTGAGGAGGAGACGCCCACGATTATCGCCGTGGCCGGCGAAAGCGGCAGCGGCAAGACCACCCTGGCCCGCCTGCTGCTGGGCATGACGCCGCCCACCACCGGGCAGATTTTATACAAGGGACAAGACCTGCGCCAGCACGATCTGGAGCAGGGGCGCATTTTTCGCCGCGAGGTGCAGGCCGTCTTTCAAGATCCCTTTGAGGTCTACAACCCGTTTTACAAGGTAGATCACGCCTTGACGACGCCCATTGGCAAATTCTTTCCCGGTACCTCCACGGCGCAAAGTCGCCGCATGATAGATGACGCGCTACACGCCGTGGGCCTGCGCCCGGAAGAGACATTAGGGCGCTATCCGCACCAGCTCAGCGGCGGACAGCGCCAGCGCGTCATGGTGGCGCGTGCACTGCTGCTTAAACCGCGCGTCATCGTGGCCGATGAGCCGGTTTCCATGGTCGATGCTTCC
>JACKBC010000051.1 GCA_020634755.1 Caldilineaceae bacterium
ACGCGGGAGACCATCCTGCTGGCTGCCGCGCTCAACCTTCTGGCTGCCCTCCTGGCCCTTTTTCTCCTCCCGCGCCTATCCGAATCTGCCGCGCCTGCGCCATCCTCCTCGCGCGCCCAAAACAAAAAGGCCAAAGCCGTCGCCAACCCCAAGTCGGCCAACCAGACCGGCCCTCTCACGCGCCGTTTCATCCTGTGGGCTTACGCCCTTTCTGGCTTTGCCGCGCTGGGGTACGAAGTAGCTTGGGCCCGCGTGCTGGCCATTTTTACGCTGGATGCAGTCTACTCTTTCGCCATTATGCTTACCACCTTTTTGACCGGCATTACGCTGGGCGGCTGGCTCTGCGCCTGGTGGTTTCGGCAGAAAAATCGGCGCATGACGTTGACCAATTTTGTGGATCTGCAGATTGCGCTGGGCATTGCCGCGCTGATCACGCTCTTTCTCTTTGCGCGGCTGCCGCGGCTAAATATGGAAGCGATGTTTGGGGCGTACACGCTGCGCAACGCCATATATTACGAGTTTTTGCTGGGGTTTATCACGCTGCTGCTGCCCACAATTATGTTGGGGGCGCTGTTTCCGGTGGCCATCGGCTTATATACGCAAAGTGATGAGGAGACTCTCAGGCCCGACCTGGCTACCCAAATCGGCCGCTTGACGGCGCTCAACACGGCGGGCGGCGTGGTTGGCTCCCTGTTTGTCGGCTTTGCCATGATTCCGCTGGCCGGGCTCCAGGCCACAGGCGCCATCCTGGCCTGCCTCAACTTGATTATTGGGCTGGTGGCCTCTTGGTTTGCACGGGCGCAAGGCGAAGCAAGCAGCTACCTGCCCCAGATTGGCATTGCCGCCGGCGTGGCGCTGATTATGCTGCTGCCGGACAAACACTATCTGGGCTTTCGCGAAGGAGCCACCGACCAGATGATCTTTTACCAAGAGGGCATCGAATCTACGGTGGCCGTTTTTGAAGTGCCGGATCAGAACTTCAAAGTCTCTTTTGTCAACGGGCGCATTGAGGTGCCCACCGATGAGATCAGCATGCAGGCGTTTCGGCTGCTGGGACATCTGCCGGCCATCCTCAACCCAGATGCGCAGCGGGCGCTCATGCTGAGCTTTGGCAACGGCATTGCCACCGGTTCGCTAGACACGCACGCCATTCCCCACATCGACGCCGTAGATTTGGCCGCCGAACAATTTAACGCGGCGGAGTTGTATTGGGAAGAAAATTACAACGTGCTGCGCAGCCCGCGGCTGCACACCTATGTGGAAGACGGACGCAATTTCTTGCTGCAAACGCCCTTTCAGTACGACATTATCACCACCGACGCCACCCATCCAGTCAACACCAGCAGCTGGGCGCTTTTTACGCAAGAGTTCTATGAGAGCGTAGCCGACCACTTGACCGCCGAGGGCGTCTTCTTGCAGTGGCTGCCGTTTCACAATTTGGTGGAGCCGGACTATAAACGCATTTTGCGTACTTTCCAGAGCGTCTTTCCGCACGCCACGCTTTGGTACACCGGCGGCACCCACACGCTGTTGCTGGCCACGCCAGAGCGCTTAACGCCCGAACGACTCAACGCGCTTTTACAAGCGGGCGCCCAAAACACCATTGTGCTGGACGATTTGGGCGAACCGGCGTCCATCGCCAAAGAGATGGTGATGGATGAAGACGCACTGCGCGCCTATGCCGGGGAAGGTCCTCTTACCACAGATGACAATGCCTACTTCTTGCCCCAAGACGATGACAATCTGCGCATGTTGAAAATGCTGCAAGCGCTGGCGAGTCCGGAATAGCCGGGGATACGTTCTACTGCATCTCCTGCTCGGTCAGCGCCACTTCCCCCGCAATGCCCAAACGACGAAAGAGCTGCAAGCTCTGGCCAAAAGCGCCGTTGGCAAGGTCCACTTCACCCTGCTGTTTGTAAATCTTGCCCAGATTGCGCCAGCCATACCCTTCAATAAAATAGTCCTCGCTTTTGTGGGCCGACGCCACCACTTCCTGAAAATATGCGCTGGCCTGATCCAACTCTTCACGCGCCAGCGCCACCAGCCCCAACGTGTGCAGCGCATATGGAAAAAGCTTGGGCTCTTCTTGGCTCAAAACTTCCTGCGCACATCGAATGGCGCTCTCCCAATCTCCCAATTCATAATAGGCCTCCGCCACGTTGGAGGCCGTTGACGCCACCCAATAGGGCTGCCCCATGCTGCGGAAAAAGGGCAGTGCTTCTTCGCCCACGGCCACAACTGCGTCAAATTGCTGGGCATACAAATAGTGCGCCGACAGGTTGTTGCGCATAATGTGCGAATTCAGCCGGTCTCCCACGCGCTCGTAAAAATCGATGGCGCGATCCGCATGGTGCATGGCGTCGTCAAACTGTTGTTGCTTGCCATGCAAAATTGACAGATAACGATGCAGCCGCGCCATGCGCGCCTCATCCTCTAACATCTCGGCCAGCGTCAATGCACTCTGGTAGGCCGCGTGCGCTTCGGCAAAGCGCCCTTCTTCCTGATGCACCACGCCGGTCAAACAGTGCGCATCGTATTGAGCCAGGGTTGCCGCGCGCCGCGCCTGGGCGTGTTCTGTGCGGCGCAGGTGCAGCAACCCGCTGCGCAAGTGAATGCTCGACATTTGATTGAGCAAGCGCAGGCTCGCGGCCAGCGCCTCTTGATACGTTTCCGCCGCCCGATAGGGAAACCCCAACGCCTCCAGAAACTCGGCCTCCAGCGCTTTGGCTTTAATGCCTACCTCACTCTGGGCCGGCCAATCGCTCTGTACCAGCTCGCTCAACCCTCGCTGAGAATCGCCATGAAACTGATGCAATTCGGCGCGGATCAGCCGCAAAACATCGCGCTCGCGCTTGCGCAGCCGCCGGTTTGAAATCGAGTGAAATAGGTGCTGAGCAGCCGCGGCTTGACCCCGTTGAAGCTCCTGCACGCAATGGGGATACCAGACTTGAATAGCCCCGCCATCATCCCCACCCTGCACCAGATGATAGGCCGCGGCCGTGTAATCACCATGCATCAACTGGGCCGCCGCCGCCTCTAGATGCAGCTGCGCGCGCAGCTCGGGCGCCAGCTCGGCGTAGATACCCTCACGCCAGGCCGTCGCCAAATGAATGCCGCCGCGGCCATTGCGCTGCACCAGCCGCATGGCAACCAGCGTATTCAACGCCTCAGCCTCGCTTTGCCACAAATATTCAGGCGCCGAGGTGCGATAGACGCAAAGCTGCTGCAAAATGCGCCGTTCGCCGGCATGCAGCCGCGGCCACAGCCGGTGCAGCACCATCATCAGCGCCGATATGTGCCGCTCGGAAGAGAACGCATCTTGCGGCGGCTCGCCCTTGAGATGCAGCGAGCGATACAAAAGCAGCAGCCGCAAATTACCACCGGTGCGTGTATAAAGCTCGGCCAACTCGGGCGCGCCAATGGCCAACCCCGCCTCTTGCCAAAGCATGTGGATTTGCGGTGCGGCCAGCCCAGATAGCTCAATGTGCGCATCGGCCGCGAACAGCGGCCGTTGGCCGATCAGCAATAGCGCGGCTCGCGTCCGCAGCTGCTCGATAAAATTGCGCAGTTGCGCGTGCTGAACAGAAACATTTTCCACAGCGGCGCTGTGCAGATACTCCAATTCATCAAAGACCAACAGGGGCTGCGCGGGAGCCACGGTCTTTAGATCGGCCCGGACTAAACCCAGCGCCAAGTGAAGGTCGTCTGGTTGGCCGCGGTTGGCGAGCAGGTGCTGCCACAACTGCAATGCGCCCAGGCTGTGTAGAAACTGCCCCAGCGCAAAGAGCAAGCTGGTGAGATTGTCATTCAATTCGGGCTGAACATTAAACCAGAAGAGCGGGCGCGTTGCCAGATGCACGGCCGCGGTGGCGGCGAGCGCGCTCTTGCCCACACCGCTGGCGCCCGTAATCGCCAATGCGGGCGCGCCGCCGCTTTGCAAATGATGCAGCACTTCTTGCAAGTGCGCGCCATAGCCAATGAGAGTGGGAGGCGGCTCGGGCCGTTCTTGATACAAAGCGGGCTGCTGCCGCACGAGCAGCGCTTGCCCCAATTGCTCGACAGCCAGATCGTAATCACGGTAATGCTCAGCGCGCGAGCCGGGCAAAAAATCTGCCCTTTCCCAAATGTCTGCCAGCTTGCGCGGTTGGAGGAAGCGCCGAAAGCAGCGCAGCTCCAGCACCACATAGGCGTAACGACGGCTGCCGGGCTGCTGTCGCGCCGCGGCCAGCGCTTGCTGCATTTCCTGGTGGCTTTGCGGCACATCACCTTCCCACAAGGCGGCTGCGGCTTGGCAAAGCTGCTCCTGCAACAGCTGACCGCGCGCGGCGGCGCTTTCCGCCGCTACAGGGGAAGCAACGCTGCCCAAAAAGTAGGTCGACGCCAGCGGAGATTCCTGCCCCAACTTGGCTGCATCGTGAAACCACTTAAGCGCATATTTGAGCTGCTTCTGAAAATCAGGCGATTTGGACATAGGCAAACTGTAAAAAATGACAGAATTTCTGCGCAAAATCTCAGCCACGTGAGAACAATTGATAGAAACTATCAGCATATGGCCACAAAAATCATGCTATACTGCACGTGGGCATGACCCGTTGACAGTATAGCAACGTTGACAGTATAGCACATTGCACCCCAGCTTTACAGCGTTATTGCGTGTACCGGATGCGTTTCGCTTATACCCGTCCCATCTTGCAGTCAATCAAGTCGATGTGCGGTCTCCGATTCAAAAATGATGGCCCAACGGAAGCTCGCGTGGTCCCTTCCTGGCAGAAGCCACTGTGGCACCGCCTGCGCTCCAAAAGAGCCAAAATGATGAGCGGTCGTAAAACTTTGGCCAGCCGCATGCATCATGCACCGTTCACAATAATCGGTTCATCATTCACCTTGCGGAATTTTCTATTGGAAGCCGCGCATCGGAACGATTCACCATCAGGAGTTCATATATGAAAATGCAAACCATTCGCTTCCACCTCGTTTTAATCTTGCTCTTTGTGGCCGCCACATTGGCGCCAACCCACTCGGCCGCTGCGGCCCAAACAACCTATGATTCAGCTTCATATGAGCTACAGGTAGATTTTCCCGGCAACCAGATCCGCGCCAACATGGTCGTACGCGTCACCGGGCGCATAAATAGCCAACCATTTACGCAAAAAACGGTGATTCCGGTCAAATGCACAGCCAGCCAGGGCGTGCGCATTGACAATGACCAGGCGCGCTTTGTCAGTGCGCAGCAAGGCGCCATTGCGTGTGACCTGCCCAGCTTCGCCGACGCCGTTTACCAGTTGACCAAAGGCGCGCTCAAGCTGGAGCGCATCTGCGCCTGCCGCGATCCCTATCTGGCGGCCAATATCAATCTGACCGAAGATCCCAAATGGATGGGCAATCCCGATGACCGCAATCCCATTTTTTACCATCCAGACGTGCAGTTCTTTGCGCCGTATGTGGATGCACCAGGGGTGGCCGCCACGCGCATGAATCACAGTGGCGCCCCACAGACCGTGAGCGCGCCCTATGCGTTGCAGCAACCGCTCAACGCCATTTGGGCCGGCAATGACGCTGAGCTGCTCTTGGAATTTGCCGATTTGGGCGGCTGGCACAGTTTTCTCAAACCGTATGATTTAAGCATGCTGCCCAGTTCTCTCTTTTGGGCCAATGGTCAACAGCTCAACGCCAGCGGCCACGGCGCTCTGTTCCCCGCCACCACCGACGCCGTCACGATTTATATTGGATTCAACCCAGTGACCCAAACCTACTTCGACGGCACGCTCGAGCGGCTGGCCGTTGATCCGCCCCATTGGGGCATCTAGCCGCAGCTTGCTCATCATGCTTTAGCCTTACAAAACGGACACCACTTGGTGTCCGTTTTTTTGTGCCATCCGCATTTGAGACAAATTTGCTGACTTTGAGACAAATTTCCGGCCGCCGGATGATACATTGGCCACAGTTAAATTTACCTTTTACAAACGGGCCGCCCTTGGCCACAGAGGAATAAGACCATGCTTTTGCGCCACATACTCACCCATATTCTGGCCATTGCCATTATCTGCGCCAGCCTACCACCGGCTGTACCGGCAGCATATGCTGCACACGTGAATCCCGCTTCACCCTCTTCCCCTGCGGCGGTGAAGCCCCAATTCGCCCTGCGCAGCAACATGCGCATTGCCGCGCCGCCCCAGCTTGCTGAATTCCCCGGCGCCTGCACACCGCGCGAAACAGGCGTGGCAACTCCGGACACAGCCAATCAAGTGTGGCTGCCGCTGGTGCTCAACAGCAGCGCGGCCGCGGCGACCACCCACGCGGCGGACGCGGCAGAAGTGGACCAACCGACACTGATCCAGCAGCCCGCCATTCCGCTTGACCCGCGCCTTTTGGCCACACCGCTGGATGAAGGGACCAGCTTTGCCGAGTCGATTGCCTTTCTCTACAGCGGCCCCAATGCCGTGCAAACCGGCGTGGCCGCTGGCGCCATCGACCCCGGGCAGGCGGCGGTGCTGCGCGGCACGGTGCGGGCGCAAGATGGACAGCCGCTGCCCGGCGTCAAAATTCAGATCTTCGGCCACACCGACTATGGCCAGACCATCAGCCGCGCCGATGGCGCTTACGACATGGTGGTCAACGCGGCCCAGGTAACGGTCTGCTTTGAAGTGCCGGGCCATCTGCCCACCCAGCGCATGGTCAACGCGGCCTGGCATGATTTCACCACGCTGGCGGATGTGGTGCTGCTGCCCATGGATGACGTGGTTTCCACCATTGAGCTGGCCAACAGCAGCGCCATTCAAGTGGCGCAAAACCGACCCACCAGCGATGCTGATGGCGACCGCCAATCTACGCTGCTTTTTGAAGCAGGCACGGGCGCGCAAATGGTTATGGCCGATGGCTCGACCAAGCCGCTTTCCACGCTCAACGTACGCGCCACCGAATACACGGTGGGCGCAAACGGTCCGCAAGCCATGCCGGGTGAATTGCCGTTAGCCAGCGGCTACACCTACGCCGTGGACTTTACAGTGGACGAGGCGCTGACCGCCGGGGCCGTCGACGTGCAGTTTGACAAGCCGATTATCAATTATGTGGAGAATTTCCTCGACTTCCCGGTGGGCACAGCCGTCCCCACCGGCTATTACGATCGCGGGCGTGGCGCCTGGACGCCATCTCAGAATGGACGCGTCATCCGTGTTTTGTCTGTGAATGGCGGCGCGGCATTGTTGGATGTAGACGGCAGCGGCCAAGCGGCCGGCGCAGACAAGTTGGCCGAGCTGGGCATTGACGCAGCCGAACAGCGCACCATTGCCCAGCTATACAGCGCAGGCCAAAGCCTGTGGCGCGTACCCATTCCCCACTTTACGCCGTGGGACCACAACTGGCCTTATGGTCCGCCGCCCGATGCCGGTCCGCCTCCCCCCCCGGCGCCGCCTGGCCCATCGCCGGATGAGCCCAATTGCGAGCGCGGCGGCTCGATTATCGAATGCGAGACGCGCGAGCTGGGGGAACAGGTGGACATTGCCGGCACGCCTTTCTCGTTGAACTATCGCAGCGGACGCACGCTGGGCTATCAATCGGCCGTGCTGGATATTCCGCTGACCCTAGACGCGGCGCCCCCCAGCGTCAGCCGCATTGAGACCGAAATCTCGGTAGCTGGGCGTCAGTTTAAAGAGACGCACGGCGTACAGCCCAACCAGTTTATGCGCTTCCAGTGGGATGGCAGAGATGCCTATGACCGCCCGTTAAGTGGTTCGCAGCCCATCCGCATTCGCGTGGGCTATGTCTATCCCGCCACCTATCGGCAACCGGGGTCTGATTTTAATAACGCGTTTGGTAACTTTGGCGATGCGGTCTTTGCGGCTAACCGGGCGCGCCAGGAGATCACCATTTGGCGCGAAGTGACCACGCGCATCAACGCGCCGTTCGACGGCCGCCAGCTGAATCTGGGCGGCTGGATGCTCAATGCCCATCACTATTTGGACATTACCAACGGTTCGCTCTTGCGCGGGGATGGCGGTGAGAATCTCAGCCCGCAGCCAACCATCAACACGGTGCTGGGCAATGGGTCCGGCTGTGTACTCTACGACGCCGACACCAACCCCACCGGCTGCGGTTACAATGGCCCCATGGATCAGGTCACGCTGGGGGGAATCACCGAAATTGCGCTGGGGCCGGATGGCAACATTTACTTTGCCGATGTATCCAATGCGCTCATTGCCCGTGTGGAGCGCAGCGGTCTAGTCTCAGTCATTGCCGGCGGTCGACGCTGCCTGGCCTACGAGACGCCCAACTGTGGCCGCGGCGGCCCCGCCATTGAGGCCGGCTTTACCAACATTTGGGATATGGATATTGGCCCCGATGGCAGCATTTATATTGTGGACTACGGCAGCCTGCGCCGCATTGGGCCGGACGGACGCATTACCACCGTTATGGAACGGCGGCTGCCCGGCGAAGCTAACATCGACGATTGGGGCAATGGCGGCCCGGCGCTTGCAGCGCAGCTCCAGCCCAACACGGCAGCGGTGGGGCCAGATGGCAGCGTCTACGTGCTGGCCAGCGTGGGCAAGGACTTCAATGGCACGCGCCAACTGCTGCCCTCGATTTTTCGCATTGATGGCGCCGGCAACATGAGCCGCATTGGCGGGCTGCAAACGCCACACGCAGCCATTGAAGTGCCGGATGGCACGCCCATTGCCGAAGCCAATCTCAGCCCCACTAATATTATGGTATCGCCCACAGGAGAACTGTATATTTTACACGCCATCGGGTCGGTGCTCTATCGGCTGGACAGCGCGGGCATTTTGCATCAAGTAGCCGGATACAGTTTTACCGGCTGTATCGAGCTGTGCAACGTAGAGGGCCAACCCGCCACCAAGCTGCGCCTGACCCGGCTTGTCGATATGAAATTTGGCCCCGACGGCAGTATCTATCTGCTCAATTTAGCCCGCCTTTATCGCATCTTGCCCAACGGCACATTTACCATTGTGGCCGGCACCGGATTTTCGGGCTTTGGCGGCGATGGCGGTCCGCCGCGCGAAGCCCAGTTTATTGCCCACAGCGTGGCGATTTTGCCCGACGGCTCGCTGATGTTGGCCGATGGCGGCAACGGACGGCTGCGGCAGATTACCAGCCTCTTTAACCGCACATCGTTTGTGCCCAACCCGGCGCGTGCGGCGGCTGAAGCCGAGCTGTTTTTCCAATCGCGCGACGGGCGGGAGATTTATGTCTTTGATCTGACGGGACGCCACTTGCGCACCCACAACGCGCGCACCGGCGCCGTCACCCTGACCTTTGGCTATGACAATGCGCAGCGGCTAATTACCCTGACCGATTATGATGGCAAGGTGACCACCGTTGAGCGGGACGGCAGCGGTGCGCCTACGGCCATTGTGGGGCCATTTGGCCAGCGCACCCAGCTCGCGCTCAACGGCGACGGCTATCTGGCCGCCATTACCAATCCGGCCGGCGCCACCCACGGCATGACCTATCACAACAGCGATGGCCTGCTGGCCACCTTTACCGACCCCAATGGCAACCGCAGCCAGCTGAGCTATACCGATTTGGGCTACCTGCGCACAGATGAATTTGCTACGGGGGGAAGCTGGCAGCTCGACCAGCTGGTCAGCGCGGCTGGCTATTCCGTCACCTTGACCAGCGCCTTGGGGCGCACCACCACCTTTGCCGTGAACAACCAATCGGGCGGCGGGACGCGCACCGCTACATTCCCCAATGGCGCATCCAACCAGGTGCAGAAACGGCCCGACGGCACATACGAAACCACCTATGCCGACGGCACGGTCATGACCAGCCGCTTCGACACCGATGCGCGCGCAGACCGCAGCGCGCCCATGCTGCGCGAAGTGACGGTACGTCTGCCCACTGGCCAGCAAACCCGCACCACAGTAGACCGGGAGCAGCTTGTGGACAATATCTTTGAGCCGCTTTCGCCCGTCAACTGGCTGACCACAACCACCACCATCAACGATGCAACCTTTACCAGCAGCTACAGCGGCGCCACGCAGACCCAGCGCGACGTCAGCGCCGCTGGCCGCCAGGCGAGCACCCGCTTTGACGCCATCGGGCGCGTGATCGAACAGGGCGGCTTTGGTCTGGCGCCGGTGGCCTATCAGCGCAATGGGCAGGGTCAGCTGACCAGCATGACCATTGGGGTGGGCGCCGATGCACGCGTCTATACCATTGAATACGATGGGCAGGGCGAACTCAAGGCGCTCATCAATCCGCTGAATCAGCGCAACGAGATAGTGGTCAACAGCGCCGGCCAGATCGCGAGCCACACAAGGCCAGACGGCGCCGTTAGCGCTTTTGTCTACGACGCCAACGGCAACATGACATCGCTTACGCCGCCGGGACAGCCCGCCCATACGTTCACCTACAATGGCGCCAATCAGCTTACCGCCTATAGCGCACCGGATGTGGGCAGCGGCAGCTCAACCACCAGCTACAGTTACAATGCCGATGGTCAGCTCACCACGCTGACGCGGCCCGATGGCGCCGTGGTTACCGTGCGCTATGACGCGGCCGGCCGCCCGCAAAGCGTAGAATTGGGGCGGGGCGCGATCCAATATGGATACGATGCCACCACCGGCCAGCTCAACAGCATCACCGCACCAGATGGCGGCACGTTGACCTATAAACAGAGCGGGCCATTGTTGACAGAGAGCCAGTGGACCGGAGCGGTGGCGGGCACGGTGCAGCGCGCATATGATAACTTCCGCCGCGTCAATCGGTTGACGGTGAATGGCGTCCCCATTGCCTACACGCATGACGCCGATGGCATGGTCACCCAAGCGGGCGCGCTGGCGCTGATGTATGACGCAAACGGATTGCCAAGCGGCGGCACGCTCAATCATATGGCCACCAGCGCGGCATTCAATCCGTTTGGCGAATTGAGCAATAGCCGCGCCACGCACGGCGGCAACGCGCTCTATGAGGCGACCTATAGCCGCGACCATCTGGGCCGCATCACCCGCAAGGTGGAGACGATCGGCGGCGTCAGCACGGTGTACGATTACGCCTACAGCAACATTGGGCGGCTGCGTGAAGTGCAGCAGAATGGCGCGGTCATCGCTGCCTACAGCTACGACGCCAACGGCAATCGCTTGAGCGGACCGGGCGGCGCCACCGGCACGTACGATGCGCAAGATCGCCTGTTGCGCTATGGCGCCGCCACGTATAGCTACAACGCGGCCGGCGATCTGACCAGCAAGAATGTCAATGGCCAAAGTACAACGTATGTCTACGACGAAGTTGGCAATCTCACATCGGTGACGCTGAGCGATGGGCGCGTCATTTCCTACGTAATCGATGGCAACAACCGCCGCATTGGCAAGAGCATTGACGGGGCGCCGGTGCAAGGTTTCCTCTACCAAGATCAATTGCGCATTGTGGCCGAGCTGGACGGCAGCAACAACGTGGTGAGCCGCTTTGTCTATGCGGATAGCAGCAACGTCCCCGCCTACATGGTGCGCGGCGGCGTCACCTATGGTCTGATCAGCGACCACTTGGGCAGCGTGCGGCTGGTGGTCAATGCGGACACGGGCGCCGTTGTGCAGCGTCTGGATTACGATGCATTTGGCGTGGTGCTGACGGACACCAACCCCGGCTTTCAACCCTTTGGCTTTGCCGGTGGCCTGTACGATGCCGATAGCGGGCTCACCCGTTTTGGTCGGCGCGATTATGACGCCGAAACCGGGCGCTGGACCACCAAAGACCCGCTGGGCTTTGCCGGCGGTGACACCAATCTGTATCTCTATGTGGGTGGCGATCCGGTCAACTTAAAGGACCAGGGCGGTAACTTTTTCTTTACGGCCATTGTGCTCAGCGCCATCCTTTTGGCCAGCATTATGGCCTTGCCGCTGGCCATGAAGGTGCTGAAGAAGTGGCAGGAGAGGCGCAATCAACAACCGGCAGACGAGTTTGTGGGTCCGCCGCTGCCGCCCCAGGTCTGCCAGCAAGCGCCGCCGCCAGAACCTCTTCCCGCGCCAGCTCCCGCACCGGCGCCCGCGCCAGAGCCGGAACCCGATCCGCTGCCGGAGGAAGCGCCGCCCGCCGCGCCGGAGCCAGAGCCCCCCGTCATCGATGACCGCCCCGATTACATGTGGGCGAACTCGGAGGCGCCGCCGCCTTGCCCCAGCCCGCTGATTCAGCCGCCACTGCGCGGAAAGTTGTGTAAGTAAACTTTATGGGGATACCCCCACACTTGACAAGATGACAAGATGAGCGGATGAAAATCGCCCTGTCGTCCGCTCATCTTGCCACAAAATCCTGTGAGTTGCTTATTCGGCTTAATCTCTAGCAAAAAGGAGCACACCTATGACAGCCCCCATGTTCGCCGGATTTTCTAGTCTCTTTGGCTTTGGCTTGATCGTCGCATTTCTAGGCAGCATTAAACTCAAGCTGACGTCGCGCATTGGCGCCGACAACGCACAATTTGGCCGCATTATTGCCGCCTTCCAGTGGATCATGGTGGTGATGGCCATTCTGAGCGGCGTGGCCATTGACCATGTTGGTCACCAGATGGTTATTGGGATGGGCGCGGCGCTGGCGGCCATAGCCGTTTTGGGCATCGGACGCGCCCACAGCAGCCAGATGGTTACGGCATGGGTCATCATACTGGGCATTGGCGGCCAGCTGCTTTATGCAGGCGGCAACACCTTGCTGCCTGGTCTGTTTGCCGACCCAGCGGCCGGCAGCAATTTGGGCAACGCCATTTTTGGTCTGGGTGCATTGTTCATGTCGGTGATTGCCGCTGCGTTGCTCACGCGCTTGCCCTTTGAACGGGCGCTCCGCGTGTTTGCGCTGCTGTTGCTAACCCCCATGGTCTTTGTCCTGCGTGGCGACTTTCCGCTGACCAGCCACACATTCGACGCCGCTGTCGCTCTGACGCTGCTCACCAATCGCGTTACCTGGATTGTGGCGCTGTTGCTCTTTCTCTACATTGGCTTGGAGGTCTCCATGGGCGCCTGGATTTCCAGCTATGCCGTGGAATTGGGCGCCACCGAGACGCAGGCCATCCACACGCTATCCTACTTCTTGGTCGCCATGATGATCAGCCGCTTGCTCTTTGGCTTGCAAGATAAAGTCACGGGCATCGAATTAACGCCCGCGGGCGGTGCTGTGCTGGTCTGCGCCGGGTTCATTGCCATTGTTACGCTAAGCGCGCTCATGCGCACCCGCAATTTACGTACCGCCCGCGGTTGGGTTTTCCTCATTGGGTTTACGTTTGGGCCCATCTTTCCCACGACCATTGGCATGACGTTGGAGCATTTTGCCCCCTCCACTTGGGGCACTCTGTTTGGCGTTATTGCCACCGGCGGCTCAATGGGTGCAGCCGTGCTGCCCGCATGGATTGGCGGCGCGGCCACCACGGGCACGGTTCAATCCAGCTTTGGCGTGTTGCGCAGTGCAGCCATCGGCATTACCGCCATTGCGCTGGTATTGAGCTTGCTAACCGTGGCGTAAATTATGTCAACTCTATAAATTCACATTCACAGTAACTATTCACTCAATATCATTAAGTTAGCGAAAAGTGCGTCGCACGGTGTCCGCCATTTTGGCCCTCGCATTCGAGTGGCATACCGTGCGTCGCACTTGAAGCGGTCTTAACTAAATGACATTGACTATTCACTTTTAACAAAGGAGCCATGATGAGCAATCAACAAACAGGACAGGTTATTCGCAGTGCAGCCGAAATTTACGACGAGTTTTTTGTGCCCGCGCTCTTTGCAGAGTGGGCCGAGCCGGTGGCGAACGCCGCACAAGTGGCGCCGGGCCAACAGGTGCTCGACGTGGCCTGCGGCACCGGTGTGTTGACCCGTGCTGTGCACCAGCGCGTACAGCCGGGTGGTACGGCGATCGGCTTGGATATCAACGACGGCATGTTGAGCGTGGCCCGCCAGAAGACGCCCGCCATCGATTTCCGTGAAGGCAACGCGCAAGATTTGCCTTTCAATGACGCTCAGTTCGATGCCGTGGTCAGCCAATTTGCGTTGATGTTCTTCACCGACCGAGTGAAAGCAATTCAAGAGATGATGCGCGTGCTGCGACCCGGGGGACATCTAGCGGTGGCCGTGTGGGATACCGTGAATAACGTCGAAGGCTATGCGGTGCTATCTAATCTCATGGACCAACTATATGGCCAAGAGACTGGCGATGCCGTGCGCTTGCCCTTTGTGCTGGGCGATGTGGCGCAGCTGCGCGCCCTCTTTGCCCAGGCCGGCGTGGACAAGGTTGAATTGCTCCATGACGTCGGCGTCATGCGCTTTCCCTGTCTGCGCGACTGGTTGACTACGGAGATCCGCGGCTGGATTCTGGCCGACAAACTTACCGACGCCCAATTTGAAGAATTCATGGCGGCGGCGGAGCCCATTTTGGCGCCCTTTGTCACTACCGATGGCAGTGTAGCGTTGAAAGCGCCGGCACACATTGTCACGTTAACCAAATAGTTGCGCCAACTAATAATCCGCCCGAGAGGCGCGCACAAGGCAATAGTGGATCAATTTAATAAGAGCGGGAGTGTTTCACGTTGGGGGCAACCATTAGCAACCATTAGAAATGGGCTCCTATACTCAGCTCTGAATGAGAACCGCAGTATAATATTGAAAAATCGCCGCAGCGATTTAGCCCCAGCCGCTGTGGCGGCTTCTCGATTTTAGCCGAGGATTCTATCCTGCCGCCCTATGTTCGCCGCCAAATCCAAATGCACGCATAAGAGCAGGAAAATTTGCAAATGTATATTAAATAATGTATGATTACTTGCTGTTCAATTTGTTATAGTTAGCTTACTATACTCAGCCGATCGCAATCGCAAGAGATAGAGTCGGATTTAACAAGCTAGACCGACGCCTATTTCGCCAACGCCGTTGCGGTGCACTGATACCATCTAAGTCATTATACTTACAAATGCGTTGATCAGGACGAGTAAAAAGTACAATGCTTTCCAGGGAGTGGGAATCACCGACTGCAAATTTCCACAAGCATCCTTTTGAAAACCACCTGAGAGCGAACGACCCAACGGTCCATTTAGACCCAGTATGTCGTTCCGATTGAGCCCCGTTAACGGCTTCCAAGTGGCTTGCAATCCGTTATGTCCAGGAGATATAGACGGTGCAAGCAAAATGGGTGGAACCGCGAGTCAAACTCGCCCCGTTGTCGGGGCGAGTTTTTTTGTTTTTTGGAGTCAGCAGTTCAGCCTATCAGCAAATCAGCGTAATCAGACAATTCAATTGCGTCTTGAAGATGCGGATTGCCTGGCTGAACTGCTGACTAGCTGAACTGCTAACAAGCTAAATACTATGAGCCTATTGCAGAAACACCTATACATTCTAGAGGCGGCGCGCAGCTTTTTAACAAAGCAGGCCTATCTGAGCGACTTGTGCGTTGAGATACAGCAGATCGCGGCCCCCACCAATGCCGAGCAGAAGCGGGCGGCCTGGGTAGAAACTTTTTTCCAGAAACTTGGCCTTGAGGACATTTTTCAGGATGAGGTGCATAACGTCTACGCCCGCATCCCCGGCCAGAACGCCACGTCCACGCCGGCTCTTCTGGTGAGCGCACATACGGATACAGTTTTTCCCATGGAGACCGATCTCAGCATCCGTATTGACCCGGCGACCCACTGGATTCACGGCCCGGCCATTGGCGATAATTCGGCAGGCGTGGCCGGTTTGGTGGCGCTGGCCCAATTGCTCATGCAGATGCGGGCCAATGGTGCGGCGCCGCCGGTCGACATTTGGCTGGTGGCCAACACAGGTGAGGAAGGGCTGGGTGATCTGCGCGGCATGCGCGCGGCGGTGGAGCGGCTCCAGCCCCAGATTGGCGCCTCCATTGTGCTGGAAGGTATGGGGCTGGGGCGCGTGGTCTATCAGGGGCTCGGTTCACGGCGCTATCGCATTACGGCCAAGGCGCCGGGCGGCCACAGCTGGAGTGATTTTGGAACGGCCAGCGCGATCCATGTGCTGACGCAGATTGCCGCCGATCTCACGCGCCTGAAGGCCGCGCCCAAACCGCGCACCACCTTTAATGTGGGGCGCATCTGGGGTGGGCGCTCGGTCAATACCATTGCCCAAGAAGCCGCCCTGGAGCTAGATTTGCGCAGCGAGGCCGCCGAAACGCTGGAAAATATTGTGAGCCAGACGCTGGCCATCGTCAAACGCTATCAGAGCAAGCGCTGGACGCAGCAAGGTGTGGAGGTGCTAATCGAGGAGATTGGCAACCGGCCCACTGGCGCCATTGAGGCGAATCACCCGCTGGTGCAAGCGGCCAAAGCCGCGCTGACAGCCAGCGACCTGGATGTGCGTCGAGCCGCCACCATGAGCAGCACCGACGCCAACATTCCGCTGAGCTTGGGCATTCCGTCGGTCTGCGTAGGCATTACCGAGGGCGCGGATGCACATCGGTTGAGCGAAGGCATTAACCCGGCACTGCTGCCTCAGGGCATGCAACATTTGACCTTGTTGACCTGGTGGGCGGCGCGCTGGCTGGCGGGTCAGGAAAATGCGCCGGAAGGAGCTGAAAAGTGAGCGATGCCCCACTGGCCGATATCTATGCGCAAATCATCGCGCTGCTGGACGCTGAAAATGCGGAGTATCGCGTGATTGAACACGCGCCCGAAGGTCGCACGGATGTGGTGAGCCAGATGCGGCAGCATCCATTAAACCAGGCGGTCAAAACAATTGTGGTCATGGTGAAAATCGGCAAGAAGACCAGCCGTTATTTTCTCGCTAATATTCCGGGCGATTGCCAGCTTGATCTCGAGGCGGTAAAGGCTTTGGTTGACGGGACGCGTGTCATGTTTGCGCCGCTCGACCGGGCCGAAGCATTGACCGGTTGCGCCACTGGCGCCATTCCCCCGTTTAGCTTTCACGAGCGGCTGGAAGTGCTGGCGGATCCCCTGCTTTTGCAGCACAAAGAGATCGCCTTTAACGCTGGCCGGCTCGACCGTTCAATAATGATGACCAGCGACTCGTACCGGCGCATTGCGTCGCCGCGGCTCGAGTCGATTACGAAATAAAAGCAGTGGAGGAGTAAAGGAGTAGAGGAGCGGAGAAGCTTGTCCGCCCTCCTCTACTCCTTTACTCCTCTACTAAAACTGAGGTGCAACATGAGTTCACACAACCAACCAGAACACGATCAGCTATACAAGATTCGCCACAGCGCCGCCCACGTGATGGCGCAGGCGGTGCTGGAGCTTTATCCCGAAGCCAAGATTGCCATTGGGCCACCCATTGATACGGGTTTTTACTATGACTTTGATTTGGGGCAGGACGAAAACGGACGGTCACGCACGTTCTCACCGGAGGATTTGGAGCAGATTGAAAAACGCATGCGCCAGATCATTGCCGGTAAACATGCGTTTGCCTATCGCGAAGTAAGCGCCGATGAAGCGCGCCAACTCTTTGCCGACCAGCCCTACAAGCTCGAACTGATTGACGGCCTGGATCAGGGCGGCATTGATGAGTATGGCAACGAGACGGATGAGAAGCCGGTGATCAGCACGTACCGGCAAGACGCGTTTGAAGATCTGTGCCGCGGCCCGCATGTAGAGCACACGGGGCAAATTCCGCCCGACGGCTTTAAGTTGATGAACGTGGCCGGCGCCTATTGGCGGGGCGACGAGAAAAATCCCATGCTCCAGCGCATCTATGGTACGGCCTGGCAAAACAAGAAGGATCTGCGCCATCATCTAGACATGCTTGAAGAGGCCAAAAAGCGCGACCATCGCAAGCTGGGGCGCGAGCTGGAAATCTACATCTTCGATGAAGACATTGGTCCCGGGCTGCCGCTTTGGCTGCCCAACGGCGCCGTCATGATCGAAGAGCTGGAAAAGCTGGCGAAAGAGTATGAGCGCGACGCGGGCTACGACCGCGTGCGTACGCCGCACATTACGAAAGAGAATCTCTTTATCCAAAGCGGGCACCTGGCCTATTACCAGGACAGCATGTATCCGCCTATGGAAATGGAGGGCACGACATACTTTCTGAAGCCCATGAACTGCCCATTTCATCACAAGCTCTTTGCCAGCAAGCTGCGCAGCTATCGCGAACTGCCGGTGCGTTTTGCCGAATATGGCACGTGCTACCGCTATGAAAAGAGCGGTCAGCTTTTCGGTCTCATGCGCGTGCGCTCTATGCAGATGAATGACGCCCACATCTACTGCACGGAAGGGCAATTTGAGCAGGAGTTTATGGGCGTTATCGATCTGTATCGCAAATATTTCGAGCTCTTTGACATTGAGAAGTTCGTCATGCAGCTGAGTACGCATCACCCCAAGAAGCTGGGGCAAAAGTATGTGGATAACCCGCGGCTGTGGCACAAGACCGAAGATATGGTACGCAACGCCATGATCAACGGCGGCATCCCTTTTGTAGAAGTGGCGGATGAAGCGGCTTTCTACGGCCCCAAGATCGATGTGGAAATCTGGAGCGCCATTGGCCGCGAGTTTACGCTGGCCACGAACCAAGTCGACTTTGCGCAGCCGGAGCGACTGGGGCTCAAGTTTGTGGATGAGAACAATACCGAGCAGATTCCGCTCTGCATCCACCGAGCGCCCTTGGGCACGCACGAGCGCATGATCGGCTTTCTGATCGAGCACTATGCGGGCACCTTCCCAGTCTGGCTGGCGCCCAAGCAGGTCAGCGTCATTCCGATTACGGGTGAACATCACGCGTACGCCACGGCTCTGGCCAAACAGCTAAAGCAGCTCGACGTGCGCGCCGAGGCCGATCTGGGTTCGGACCGCATGAACGCCAAGATCCGCGCCGCTCAGCTCATGAAAACGCCCTACATGCTGGTGGTGGGCGACAATGAAGTGCAGAACAATACAGTGGCGTTGCGTAAACGCGATGGCTCGCGTCAGAATGATATGCCGGTTGCCGAGTTTGTAGAGATGGTGCAACAACGCATTCGCACACGCTCCTCAGAATTGTAGTAGTTCCACCGGATCTCAGGGGTGACGTCCCCGGCACTCGCTCTCGTCTGCCGAGTCATTTCGTCGAAAACGCCGGGGACATGGACTGTCACCCGCTGAGATCCGGAAGGGCCGCCAATATTCGTAGGACAACTGCATATCTAAAAACAGGTGTGACCCCAGCGACTGGATTTATCCATTGGGGGCACAAAGTTGGCGATTGGCCTAAAATACTCGGCAAAAGTACTTGACGCAGCCTGGTGGTTAATGCTATACTAGATAATCGGACTAGGTTACGTTGACATTTGAATTTCACCGATTGAAATCGGTGTCTGCTAAAGGAAGCCGGTTAGAAGTTAGTGCGCTTTAGCCTACTTTGGCTAGCAGACTGGCGTTTCAACGTTAGGCATCACAGATTGTCAACAGACCCTAGTACTTACTTTTAGCTAGTACTTACTTTTAGCTAGTACTTACTTTTAGCTAGTACTTACTTTTAGACAGTGAGTGCTAAACAGTGGGTGCTAGTCCGTAGGTACGAAGCATCACGCGAAATAGCAATTGAGATTTTCGATTCACGCTTCGTACAATCACTGTAGTAACCAGAATTGTATAAACCAATTGTATTAATCAATTGTATTAACCAGATGTCTTGAAAAGGAGACCTATTATCGCAAGAGGAGCACCGAGTAGAACCAGGCGCTTTACGCCGCGGGACACTACTCGTATCAACAATCGTATCAGAGTACCGGAAGTGCGCGTCATTGGCGCCGATGGGGAGCAGCTTGGCATTATGCCAACGCGTCAGGCGCTGTCCATTGCAGGCGAACAGGAATTGGATCTGGTGGAAGTGGCGCCGAACGCCACGCCGCCCGTCTGTCGCTTGATGGATTATGGCAAATACCTCTATGAAAAGCAGAAGCGCGAGCGCGAATCGCGCAAAGCGCAAAAACAGATAGAGGTAAAAGAAGTGCGTCTACGTCCCAAAACCGATGAGCATGACATTCAGGTCGTGCTTAAGCGCATTCGCAAGTTTATGAGCGAAGGGGCCAAAGTGCGCGTCCGCATCCGTTTCCGCGGGCGCGAAATTGCGCACCCCGACGTGGCGCGCACGTTGATGCAGCGCGTGGCCAAAGATGTTGAAGATGTGGCGGCGGTGGAGCTCATGCCGTCGTTTGAAGGCCGCAGCATGATTATGGTGTTGGCGCCGCCTCATTGATGCGATAATTCTCACTTGTGAAAATAGATAGGCCAATCTCAAAACGGGCGCATGCGCCCGTTTTGCTGTGCTTACCGTAGTTGTATTCACCTGTCAAAGAAAGAAATTTCAACAAAAGAATTCGTCGGCAAGTGGAGTGAGTAGTTTGTAGAAAAGTTATAGGAGGTCATTATGCCAAAAATGAAAACGCACAAAGGCACTGCCAAGCGCTTTCGGCTGACCAAGAACGGCAAATTGATGCGCATGAAAGCTGCGCGCAGCCATTTACGCCGCAAGAAAAAGGCCAGCAAGAAGAGCGATTATCGGCACCCAATCTCCACCACGGACAAGACGATGATTAAGCTCGTCAAGACCGCCACGGGGAACAATGCGTCATCCGGCAACGGTAAACATACCGGCAACCGGTAGTAAATTTGCCCTACTTTGATGGTGCAACGCTAGTGCCAGGAAGAGGGGAAATTAGCAAATCAAGTAGAATTTTCTGGCGTGTTGCGGCAAGCAGGTACCCAGCTGCGGCAATACGCATCACTACTTTCAAGTACGTGACCGGCCCCCTAAGAGATTCGGTTTTACCTGTTATTATAAGCAGGTAATTGCAGAATCCGCCATCACGGAAGGAGTCAAAAATGCCACGATCTAGACCAAAGGTCTATGCCCATCAGCGGCACAAAAAAGTGTTAAAATTTACCAAAGGGCAGTATGGCACGCGTTCCAAGCTGTTCCGCCGCGCCAATGAAGCCATGTTAAAGTCGCTTTTCTACGCGTTTCGGGATCGCCGCCAACGGAAGCGAGATTTTCGCCGGCTCTGGATTTCGCGCATCAATGCTGCCGCTCGGCTTAATGGTCTGACCTATAGTCGCTTTGTACATGGGCTCAAGCTCGCCGACGTCCGGGTAGATCGCAAAGTACTGGCCGATCTAGCTGTGCATGATGCAAATGCATTTAACAAGCTGGCCGATCTGGCCAAAGCCCAGCTTAATTAGCCAACCGTCGAAACTACATTCTTACGACTTACGTAGCGCATGTGGCTCGACAGACGAGCAATGTGTCGCTGACCAAGCCATGTTGGCTGGGCTGGCGTAAGTCAAAATTCTTTGACAGAGAATATCAACGGCAGGAGCACTAATGCTCCTGCCGTTGCAATTGGACGCCATACAATCTCCACACATGATCACCAGCGCCAAAAATCAGCGTATTAAGGATGCCCAAAAGCTAAGCCGCAAACGTCACCGCGAGCAGACGCAAACGCTGCTGCTCGAAGGGCTGCGGCTCGTGCGCGATGCTGTTGAATCTGGCGTGCGTCCACAAACCATTTTCTATGCGCCTACACAGCTCGCCAATGCGCCCGATACAGCGGATTTCCTGGCGCAGCTGGACAAAGCCGGCATTGAATGCATGCCCTGTAGCGAAGCTGTGTTTGCCGCGTTGGCCAACACAATTACCCCCCAGGGCATTGCGGCTATTGTGCCGCTGCCGCAGCTGGCATTGCCGGCGCACCCCTCGCTCACGCTCATCCTTGACCGCGTGCGTGACCCCGGCAACGCGGGCACGCTGTTACGCAGCGCCGAAGCCGCTGGCGTAGCGCAGGTGCTCTTTGCGCCGGACACGGTCGATCCCTTTAACGACAAGGCAATGCGCGCGGCCATGGGGGCACATTTTCGGCTGCCGCTGCGCGTATGCGCGCATTGGGAAGAGTTAGAGCCGCTGCTGCCGCCGCACGCGCCCTGTTATTTAGCCGAAGCCAACGCGGCTCTAGCCTACGACCAGGTGGAATGGCGGGCGTCGGCGGTCTTGGTGGTGGGTGGAGAGGCGACCGGGGCCAGCCAGACGGCCATGCAGATGGCTACGCCCATTGCCATCCCCATGTTGGGCCACACAGAATCCCTCAATGCCAGCATTGCCGGCGCCGTTATTCTTTTTGAAGCCGCCCGCCAGCGTAGGCGCAACGTACTCTAGGCGTCCGTTTTGAACTAGACGCTCGGTGTATTATACTGTACGAGCTTTCGATATTCGGCATCGCGCAATGGCACTTGCGATGTACACTCTCATCGCAAATCCAGCCCCATTTCTTGTCGCCGCGTTATGCTGATAGTTGGTTGCTCGTCATCGAATATACCCACTCCGCGTACAGCATCCTGTTGATAAACTTAACTTCTCCCTTTTGTGAAAGGATACTCTGTTGATGACCCGTTATTTACACATCTTATCTTTGGCCCTTGTCTTAACCCTGCTCTGCACTGGAACCACCTTTGCCCAAACCGAACAACCCGTCTATTGCCAGGACGTAAGCGCCGCCGATTGTACGCTGTTGATGGAGTCGCAAGACGCCATGTCTACGGTCGCCTCTGGCACTTCGCAAATGGATCTCTCCATTCTGCTGCGCGATATTCCAGAAGCACCATTTAAGGAAATATCGCTCGATTATAGCCAGGGCACGCTGTTTAACGCGGACACCTCCGTTTTTGAGGCTATTGATGAACTCAAGGCCATGCCCCCGCGGCAAATTCAACAGTTGGTGAGCAATCCGCAAAGTCTTTTTGGTCTCATTGGCACGCTAATTGCCGGCATTTCGACAGACGTCGACATGACGCTGGATCTGTCCAGCGAACTGGCCATGATGCTTTCGCAAGAAAGCGGTATGCCGCTGCCCGAAAACATGGCGTTCCATTTTGTGCTGGCCGATGGCGCGATTTATGCTGACCTGGATTCACTGGCGGCTTTTGCGCCCGACGCCTCTACGCTGCAAGGCTGGATGGGTGTTGAATTGCAACCCCTGCTGGATGAAGCCGCCAAAGGCGCCAACACGCAGCTCAGCAGCCAGGATGCCGCAGAATTGTCGATGGCCTTGGGCTATGTAAATACGGGAGCATCCGGTCCATTTCTGGTTACATTGGGGGCCGCCGACCCCACTGGCCAATATCTCCAGTTTGTCAACACCGAGCGCCTGGCCAATGAGACGGTGGATGGCGTTGAAATGGCCGTGTTCAGCTCGACATTTGATTACCAGACCTTCTTCCAAAGTGAGGTGTTCCGCCAGCTGCTCAAGCAGATTATGGAGCAACAGGGGGCAGAAGTGAGCGATGCTGAGTTAGCACAGATAGGCGGCATGGCGCAGATGTTTGGCCCCGTTTTGATGACCACGCTGAATTTGGAAGTGCGCGAATGGATTGGGGTGAAAGACCACTATCTCTATGACACCAGCGCCGTCTTCAATTGGGATTTGAGCAGCATTGCGGCGCTGGCCGCCTTTGGTGGCGATGCCATGCCGATCCCACAACTGCCGCCGGGCGCCAAGCCCTACATCGGCTTTGAAATGACGACCCACAGCAGCGACTTAAACGGTGAAGTGGCGGTGGAGGTGCCCGAGAGCGCCGTGCTGATCCCCACCGAAGTCATTCTGCAATCGGCCGGCCAGTAGATTCAGTTACGACCGACGAACTTACGATTTGCCCAGTCATTTTGGGCTCTTTGGGATTTTAGGTTTGACAACAGATGTCCCCGACACTTCGTTTCATCTACTGGGTGATCTCGTCGAAAGTGCCGGGGACGTCAACCACCTGAGATCCTGTTGAACCTCATTTTGTTGGCGGAGTGGCCATATAAGTTTGTTTATATATCATACACAGTAGACTGCAACAGTTTTGGCAATTTCAGCGCCGGTTCTCATTGGGGAACCCTGCGCCATATCCCGCTGTTGCGCTCTACCGATATGCAATAAAAACGGTCTGACACAATGTCAGACCGTTTTTATTTTGGCGTAAAATTTGCTTAACACGCTACGGGGCTTCGACAGCTACGATGCGTTGCGCTTGGCGGCGTAGGTTCCCCGTCCCTTGTAACGCGCATTGGGCGCTTCTAGAATAGCGGTTTGCCGCTCAGAGAGATCGGCATATTGCTCGGCATCGTAATAGCGCGCCGACCAGGAAATGGGGAATGGGCTAAACTTGAAGAAGAGCGTACGCCGTTCACCGGCGCCTGCCCACGGCAGCGTGCCGTGGGTCAGCGCCTCGGTAAAGATAATTGCCGTGCCGGCGGGCCCGGTGACGGCGCGCATAAAGGGCTGCATATGTTCCAGTTCGCGCCATTCATTGGGAAACGGGAAATTGCTCTTGTGGCTGCCCGGCACGCAGCCAAAACCGCCATCACCGGGATTGACGTCGCGCAAGTTATAGGCCACCACGGTCAGGCCATTATAGAACTTGCCGCCCTTGAAGTGATAGTACTGAGCCGGATCATAGGGAAAGCCACCCCCATGCAGCCGCGTGCCAATGGGCCCCTTGCCGCTGCGGATCAAATCGGCGTAATCGTGATCCAAACGAAACCTTTCCCCCAGCAGCTCTGCCAAATAAGGCGAAATGGTGGGATTATCAATGAGTTCGCGAAAGGGCTGACCCCAATCCAGCAGCCCAACCCAGCGTTGTGTAGTGGCGCCAGTTTCCATATCCTGCGCAATTTTTTGGTCCCAAATGCGGTTGAGCGCCGCCACTTGCTCACCACTCAGCGCATGGGGTACGGTCATAAAGCCTTGCAGATCAAATAGATATTTCTCTTGTTCATTCATTTGTTCAGCTCCCATATAATTTCGCCTTGAAAAATACCCCAATCGTTGTATTCATGGCTATGCAGCTTTTCATCGCGCCCCATATAGGTCACGTCTTTGATGGTTTCACCATCGGGCGTTTTATGAAACGAGATGCTGACAACTTGGCTGTAAGACGTTACATCTGCGGGCAGCGTGATTGAAACTGGCCGCCCCGTAATGCGTGAAATCTTGCGCCCCTGGTAACAGGCGCTCAGCCCAACCAGCAGCACCAGCGTTAATACAACGCCCAGCACAAAGCCATGCCACGCTTTGAGCGTGATCACAAGGGTAGGTTGTGAATTTTCGGTCATTTCAGATTCCTATTGATGAAAGGTAAAAGTTAATGGCTCTTCGAGATCTCAAGGGGTGACGTCCTGCCAACTCCCCTGAAATCCGGTTGACCCATAATTTTTGTTCCAGCACAAACGTATTGCATCCACCAAATTGTATCATCGGAGTGAACAAGCGGCCAGCCTGTATCGCCGAATCGCCGCCAATTTCCCGCGCAACATCATGTGGACTCTGCCCAAGCGAGCACGCGGCCAAATGCTTCCCACACCCATTGGCCATTTAGGAGCAGTTGGAAAATTGCGAAAATCTCTATCCTTCAAGTACATTGAATGCTGGGCACGGGAGGGATTGTAAATGACTTTGCGAAATGATTTAGGATCTATCCGTACATTCGGTTGTGGATCCTGTGTCGTCTCTGACAGATCGCTTTGACACAGAGAATGTACAGACAGACCCGTTGGGAGACTTTCAAAAGGAGAAGCTATGAAACTTGATCGCGCTACGTTGAAGCAACAGATCCATACGCAATATGCACGCGAACATGCGGCATTGGGGGAAGAGGGCACGCTGCGCCTGCTGGAGCAAGCCCGCCAGTGGGATCTATCCGACACGCTGCGCGCCGGCGGCGTGGTGGTGTTTCCCCACGCTGGTGTGGCCGAATGTGGACATCAGATTGCGGCGGCGGTGCATGCCGCGTTGGATAGCGGCGCCGACCGCGTGGTAGTGCTCAGCGTGCTACACGCGTTTAATGACGAAATGGAAGCGGCGCGCATCCGCGTGGCCAACGGCGGCGATGTGACCAAAGAGGCTTATTGGGGCATTCAAGGGCCGGGCATTGAGGGGGAGCGGCAAGAATGGCGGCACGATCACGCGCTGATCAGCTGGCGCCATTTTTGGGCGGCCGAAACCAAACGGCGCGGCATCCAAGGGCCAGAGGTAATCGAACGCTACCCATATCTGGCCGGCGGCAAACCGGAAACGTTGCCCGGCATAGACGAGCTGGCCCGGCTGACCGAAGATGCAGTCATTGTCTCCACAGCCGATCCGTTTCATCACGGCATTGGCTACGGCACACCGCCAGAGCAATCATACATGCCGCACGAAGGCGGGTTGGAGCTGGCGCGTAAAACGCTGGAAGAGGGCATTGCGCTGCTGGCTGCGGGCGACTATTGGGGCTACAATCAACACTGCGTGACGGCCAAAAGCGACGCCCGCGATGCCGGACAGGTCTTTCGCTATTTGCGCGGCCCCATGCAGGGCGCCATTCGCGATCTCACCTATAGCGATGCCACCGAGTTGTACAATCAGCCGCCGCCCACTTGGGTAGCCACGGCGCTCTTTGACTGGCAAGTGGCATAATTACCGCTCGCCAAGTGCACTTAGCTGCGGGGTGTGCATAAGTATAGCAGTCTGGTAAGGGCGCCTAGCGTGCATCGCACGTGGGTCCACAAATACATGTCCACCTGAGCCGTGAATTATGCACACCGCGCACTTAACTCACAGCACATTGAGGGCAGGTTCGTGGGAGTTTACGCAAACTCCCACGAACCTGCCACTTTCATATTTACCGCGCGTCCCAGGCGGGCATGGGATACTCCACGCTTGAAACGGCCGCCTCGGTGGGCGCCACTACGTTGATCACGCCCTCTTGAATTTGGATGGCGCCCATGGGCTTATTGACGTTTTTGCCCGTTTCGTCAAAGTTGATGGGGCCATAGAAGGTCGTCACATCCAGGTCGAAAAGCGCCTGGCGCACGGCGTCCATATCCAGTGAGCCGGCCTGTTCAATGGCCAGATGCAGCGCCAGCGCCGTAGCCGTGGACTCGGCCGCTTGATAGGTGGGCGTCTCGCCCCACATCTCCTCATACCGGGCGGCATATTCGGCAGCCGTGCCGAAATATTCATCCTGCCAGCTCATTGTGGCTTCCCACTGGGTGGGGCCAATAATGTAATTGGAGGCATCGCCCACTTCCGTGACAAATTCCGGATTGCTGGGACCCACGGTGATGACCATGGCCTTGGGCGAAAAGCCCAGTTCTCTGGCGCCGTTGACAAAGAGCAGCGCATCGTTAAAGTGGCCGCCACCCACAAACACATCCGGCTCCAGGTCGCGGAATTTGGTAATAATGGCCGACACGTCGGCAACATTGAGGGGATAGGTCTCAACGGCCAACACGTCCATGCCATATTCTTCCGCCCATTTGACGGCTCCCTCACCGACTGATGTGGGAAAGGCCGTATCTTCATAAGCCACAACCACCGATTTCGCGCCCAGATCGGCCAATGATTTTAAGGCGGATTGGGTATATTGTCCGGCGGGCGTCAGCACGGCAAACAGGTTCTGAAAGCCGCGCTCAAATAGATCTTCCGACGAGCCGTTGCCTTCGATCATGATCATGCCATACTTTTCCGCAATCGCGCTGGTCGACATGGTAAGGCTGCTCGAATAGGGCCCCAACAGGAAATTGACCTCATCCTCGGTGATTAACTTTTCCACCAGCGTGGCCGCCGTGTCCGGATCACCTTCATCGTCATAATAGATGATATCGACGTTATAACACTCATCACCTACCTTGATGCCGCCATAGTCATTGTTTACCCAATCCAGCCAGGTATCATACCCTTGGCGCGTATCTTTGCCTTCGCGGGCGTATTTACCCGTCTCGCTCACCGCGGCGCCCAGCGTAATGGTATTGGCGCAATCACCACCAGTCGCCACCGCGGCGCCGCTAGCCGCCGCGTCACCACCGGCCGCGGCGCCGCTGCCTGAATCGGCGGCAGAATCCGCCGGTGCGGGTGGCGGGCAACCAGCCAGGATCAACATGGCCACGATTGACATCAGAACCAGGGACCAAGATCTGTACTTGCTCATCAGCTTCTCCTTTCAAACAGATAATGTTTTGCCAAAAATCAAATGAACTTGAAGAAGTTTTCAGCAGATTTCACGCTTCTGCACACACCATAAACCATAAAATGGATGTCCCAACCACTCCGTAACCGGCATTGTGGGGTCGGGTCTATAGAGATTGCAGCAAAAATATACGGTTGTCTACTCCGGTGGGTCTGGCACAAGTCTAGCAGAAAAGTAGGACAACGCGCTAATATACGAAAGGGTCAATCAGCGTCCCATTCAACCTGCGTGCGTAGTGAGATATGCCTTTGGCGCGCTCTTTGTTATAATCGACGTCATAATTAAACAATTAGTAGATCGCAAAAGCAAGAGACGAGGCGGGATTCGTCAATCGAGATAGAGCCTGTATCGCCAACACCATTGCGGTGTACTGACAATCAATAAGGGTGCACCTCATTTCGGCTCAACGGAACCTCCGGTGGTTGACACGCCAGCCGCATTCCTTATGCTTCTAAGAGATGAGCAAATTATGAAACGCGATGAACTGGTCCAATATTTGGACGACTATTTGCATATGCACGATGTGGAAGATTATGGTCCCAATGGGCTACAGGTGGAAGGCAAGGCCGAGGTACAGCGCGTGGTGGGGCTGGTGGATTGTCACCAACCCAGTGTGGATGCCGCGATTGCCCACGACGCTGACATGATGATTGTGCATCACGGCATTTTCTGGGGGCCGGCCCGGCGCTTAACCGGCAGCTATGGCCGCCTGGTGCGCACCATGATGGCAGCCAACTTGAACCTATATGCCGCCCACTTAGCGCTGGATGCACACCAAGAACTGGGCAACAATGCCGAACTGGCGCGGCGGCTGGATCTCAATGTGATCGACTGGTGGGCCAACATCAAAGGCACCAATCTGGCGGCATTGGCCGAAGCACCCGCCGGCGCCACGCTGGATGATCTGGTGCAAAAGCTGGAGCGCCGCGTGGGGCCGGTCAATCTGGTGCAAGCACACGGTCCACAACAGGTACGCCGCGTGGGCGTGCTGAGCGGCGCTGCGCCGAATTTTATTGCGACTGCGGCCGAAATAGGCTGCGATACCTTTATTACCGGCGAAACCGACCACGCGCACTATTATGATGCGCTCAACGGCGGCATCAACGTTATTTTTGCTGGACACTATGCATCAGAAACAGTGGGGATTCAGGCGCTGGGGCAGCATTTGGTAGAACAGTTTGGGCTGACGTTTGAATTTGTGGATTTACCCACCGGCTTGTGAGGCAAAAGGCAGGAAGATTGATTGTTATAGTGCGGTTGAGTTGAGAGCTGGAGTTTTCCATTGGCTAAACAGAAGCAACAGAACTCTGGTTCTCATTCAGCGCTAAGTAACGTAGCTGGGGATTGATTGTTGGCGATTGATAGCCGGTATCGAATCTGCACCGGTTATCAATCACCAACAACCAGCTATTATCCACCAGCTACTCTATTAATCAGCAGGGACGGAGCCTAGGCTCGCCTTTTCGTTAATAATCCCCATGACTTCGCCCTCATCGGCATGGCGTCCCGTGGCCTTTTTACTGTAGACCAGGTCATCACCAATCACGACCTCAAAGACGCCACCGGAAGATGGGATCAAGGTGAGGGATTCAACTGTGCTTTTGTACGATTTCAAAATGTCGTCCGCCAAACTGACGGCGCGGGGTAAGTAGTTTCAAGAAGTGCAATATTCGATACTTACCTTGTACTTATCCATAATATCCTCCTGTACGCTCGGGTGACCCGAGCCAGATTGGGGCAGAAGAATTGCGCAGATGCAGCCGGTGAAAGCAAACATGTGCAACAACACAGTCTGCCGAAACGGAACTTAACGAGATTGTTACAGCGTCTAAAGGGGGATACCCGCAACGGATATATTGTACTTGATTACCAGTTGCGAAACAAATGCGTACGACTTGGATGATGTGTCTCCAATTGGGGGGCCACGCCGCCTCTCCCTGCTTTTGCGCTTGAGCGCAAAAGCTCTCCCTCTCCACCTGTGGAGAGGGACGCGACGCACTCGCAGAGTGCAGAGCCGGGAGAGGCCCCTTTCTGCGACGCACGCCGACTTGTATATTGAAACGCGTCATACCCATGCGGTTAAGCACTTGCAGGGTTAGGAATAGTTTTTTGAAATCACAACACCAAACAGATAACCAACCAGAATCGAACGAGTCCGAACTCGCGTACCCAGCAGCGGCGTCTGCACCCGGCCTCCATGAGGAAACAGCGCCGGACACAACGCCACAAGCAGACGCCGCCGAGGACAAATCGGCCGCCGCGCCCTGGAGCCGGCGGCGCTTTTTGCGTACGGCTTGGGGCGGCGCCATCGCAATGGCCGCCGCGGCATGTGGTCGTTCGCGCCCAACGCCAACACCAATGGCGACATCAACGGCCACGCCCAATTCGCCCTTGCAGCCCACCGCCACTGCCTCCCCGGTGGCGCGCTCCAGCCTGCTGCCCACACCGGGCAATGCGGACCATCAAACCTACCTGCCCTTTATTGAAAAGGATGGCGAGGAGGTGGCGGTGGCCCCCACAGATACTCCCACACCGGTGGATACACCCACCCCAAAACCGCCGCCGCCCACGCCTACGCCCCAGGCCACAGCCTTTCCGCCAGGGCCGGCCAGCAAGCTGGGCCTGCACGTAGAGCGCAACATCAACGACATTTTTGAGCTGCTGGATACGGGCGCCGTGCCGGTGGTGACGACGCTGGAGCTGGATGCCAACTTTGCCGCCCAAATGAAGAACTCCAAGTCAAACCCACTGATCATTGGGCGCATTCACGTGGATCAGGCGCAGCTCGGGGCCATGGATGACCCGGCAGGTGCGGCGCGCGCCTTTGTAGAGCAACTGTTGCCCTATGCCGATGACGACCGGCGCCGTCCCTACTTTGACGCTTGGGTCTCCTATAACGAGCCGGTGGCCAACAATGCTGAAGAGATGCAGCGGCTGGCCGCATTTGAAGCCGAGCGGGTGCGCCTGTTAGGAGACCGCGGCATTCGCAGCATTATTGGCAACTTTGCCACCGGCAATCCCACGGATTTAGCCCTGTGGGAGCATTTTCTGCCCGCTGTACAGGCGGCCCAGCAATACAACGGTTGGCTGGGGCTGCATGAATATGCCGCCCCTACGATCTACTACTTGACCGATCCACAAAAAGAGGGGCGCTATCCCGGTGTGTCACCACAGGATGAGGGCTGGTTGACGTTACGCTACCGAAAAGCGTACAATCAATATTTGAAGCCAGCTGGTCTGGCCATTCCGCTGGTCTTTACCGAATGTGGCGTGGATGGGCTGGTGCAGCCCGGTCAGCGCCCGGGTCCGACCGATGCCCAAGGCTGGCGCGATTTTCAATCGTACTGGGCCGAAAATGGGTTTGGCTTATGGGGACCGGGGGCATATATCGAGCAGCTCGTCTGGTATGACGAGGCGCTGCGTCAGGACGACTACGTCATTGGCGGCTGCATCTATGCCCTGGGTACCAGCGGTCAATGGCTCAGCTATGATATTCAAGGGCCCGCCGCCGGCGTGTTGAAACAATATTTAAGCGTGCACGTATCGTAGATGTACGCACTCAGATGTACGATTTACGAGGTAGCTCGTTGACAAAATAGTCTCATAAATCGTAGCAGTGATGTACAAACCCAGATGTACGATTTACGAGGTTAATTCGTCGCCGAGATTATTTCGTAAATAGTACATCAAAAATCGTAAATCCAAAGGTTTTCCTATGTCGCTGGTTGAAATTCACGCGCGATTGGCCAATACGGCATCGCTCTTTTTGGCTGTGTTGGCCGTTTGGGCCATTATAAGCCGGGTGCGAACTCGCCCGCTAGACAGCAACTGGTTTGGCGCCGCCGTCATTGGCGAACTGTTATTGCTGGCCCAATTTGTCTTGGGCTGGGTGCTCTATTTTGAGGGTTATGGCGTGGTGCTACCGCGCTCCTATTTGCACATTTTATATGGCGCTGTGGCCGTCATCGCCTTACCGGCCGGCTATATGTACTTTGCCCAGCTGGAAAACGAAAACGTCAAGTCTATTGCGTTGGCGTTTATTTGCATTTTCCTGTGGGGCATAGTGCAACGCGCCGGCTATGTCGCCACAACGGTCCCGTTTACGGGGTAATTTATCTTTCACATATCGAACGAATCGTGATGATTTACGCTCTCAGATGTGCGATTTACGAGGTAGCTTCGTCAACGAGATCATTTCGTAAATCGCACATCCCAAATCGTAAACCCTAAAGGTTTTCCCATGCCTCAGACCGATATTCGCCAAGAGACCATCGACGGCATTGTGCGCCGCATTTCGGATCTCAACGAACAATCATTGGCCCAGCTTTCACAATACATTAGCTTTCTCAAGTGGCAGGAGGAGCTTTGGCACAGCCTGCTGGATGATGAGCGCGCGCTCGGCGACGCCGAGCGCGACCAGCTGCTCTGGCAGTTCGACTTTTTAGAAATGTTTCCCAGCGCCCGCAAAATCTCCACGCGCACGCCGGATATGATGGAGATCAAAGTAGCGCCAGCCACCTGTGGCATGGTGCAGCAGATGGCCCTGTGGGAGCATCCGCCGGTCAGCGGCAGTGCGGTTTGCGAATATACGGTGCAAGCGCCCACTAACTTGGAGCGATTACGCCTGAGCTTTGGCATTGGCATCCGCGACGGCTCGCTTATGAGTGGGGACAACCTGTGCGCTTTCCGCATCTTCGTCAATGGCGTGCGTTTGTGGAGCACCACCAAGCAGACCAGCTCCTGGGAACGCATGATGATAGACTTGCCCAGCCTGGCCGGCCAGGAGATCGTGATTCAATTTCTGACCGACGCGTTGGGAGACAACCGCTGGAATTGGGCCGTGTGGGCAGAACCGGTCTTATTGGGATATGGCTCCGAATTGTAAAGTCTAGAGGTCATCACGAGAGCGGGAATAAGGAAGAATGGTATGGCTAACGAGCTTTTTGATTTAGTAAAATTTGACGATAGCAACCCAGAGGCGCGCTGCCCCTGTATTTTGCTGCTCGATGTCTCTGGCTCTATGAGCGGCGCGCCCATTACGGAGCTGAATCGCGGGCTATCCACTTTTGAGAAAGAGTTGCAGGCCGACGATCTGGCCGCCATGCGCGTCGAAGTGGCCATTGTGAGCTTTGGCAATGGCGTCAAGGTGGAGCAAGATTTTGTCTCTGCCCATCAATTTGTGGCGAGCCCGCTGCAAGCCAATGGACGCACTCCCATGGGCGAAGCCATCCACCACGCACTAGATATGCTGCGCCAGCGCAAAGATGTTTATAAGCAGCACGGCGTGCCCTATTATCGTCCTTGGATATTCCTGATCACCGATGGTGAACCGACTGATGAATGGCGCACGGCAGCGCAGCGCGTGCAGCAAGAAGAAGCGGACAAGGCGGTGGCTTTCTTTGCCGTGGGCGTACAAAAGGCCAACATGAACACATTGGCGCAAATGGCTTCCCGCCAGCCGCTGCGCCTTAACGGGCTCAACTTCCGCGACATGTTTGTCTGGCTGTCGCAGAGCCTCACGTCGGTGTCTCATTCGCAGGTAGGCGCCCAAGTGCCGCTACAGCCGCCTGCGGGCTGGTCCGTTATCGAATAGCATTGGGATGAATACTGAAGCGCAGCCATTACCCACCGACCCATCTTCCACGCAGACAAACGAATCCACCGCTTCCGCTCCGGTAAGCGAACACGCCGCACAGGCTAATGCGCCGGAAGCAGTTCAGGCCGAAGCGCTTGGCAGCGCTTCAGTGCCGCGCTGTGTAGCGGCATCGGTCCTGGGCGTCAGCCATCAGCGCGCCGGCCAGCCGCTGCAAGATGCCTATGCCTATGAGCTATGGGCAGACGGAACCGCTATCCTTGCAGTGGCGGATGGCGCGGGGTCGGCAGCCAAAGCTGAGCAAGGGTCGACTGTAGCGGTGCAGGCAGCAATGGCGGCAATGCGGGATCGGCTCTGGTCAATCCCAGGCAATGTGCAAAAAACGCCGGCTGAGATATCATCAGCGGAGATTGCGCCCGCCGAAATCGACTGGCGCGACTCTATGCACCACGTCTTTGGGCAAGCGCGCGCAGCGCTGGTTGCGACCGCTGCCCAGGCGGAAGCTCCCCTGCGCGACTATGCCACCACCCTGCTCGTATTGACAATTACAGAAACGCACGCGGCTTGCGGCCTTATTGGCGACTGTGCGGCGGTCATTCAAAGCGTGGACGAAGAGCTAGTCAGCCTGTGCGCACCGCAAAAGGGTGAATATGCCAACATGACCAACTTTCTCACCCAGCCCCATGCCCTGGACATGGTGGCGGTGCAGGTGTGGACAGGGCGGGTGCAAAATGCAGCCGTACTCTCAGACGGGCTGCTGGAACTGGCGCTCAACGTGGCGCAAAATCGCCCGTATGCACCCTTTTTTGCCCCGCTTTTTGCCTTTGCCGCGTCCGCTCAAGATACAGCGCAAGCGTCTGCCGCGCTGGCCGAATTTCTAAACTCGGACCGCATCAACCGCCGCACGCACGATGACAAGACACTGATCTTATTGAGTAGAGGAGTAGAGGAGTAAAGGAGGAACGCTACTCCTGTACTCCTCTACTCCTCCATTCCTTTACTTTTCTACTCCTCTACTAAAAAAATGCTCGTCCAAACACGCAACGGCCAAAACATAACGCTTGACCAAGAGATCAACCGCGGCGGGGAAGCGCGCATCTGGTCGGTGCAGCGCGCGCCCCAGCAATTGGCCAAGCTCTACTTTGCCCCCACGGCCCAGCATGAAGCCAAGCTGCACGCCATGTTGGCCAATCCGCCGCGCCAGCCGCGCGACCATGCCGCCATTGCCTGGCCCAGTGAAATGCTTTACCAGGAAAACCGCTTTGTCGGCTTCCTCATGCCGCGCGTCTACGACTGCAACTCAATTTTCCGCATTTACAATCCCATGCTGCGCCATAAGCTGCCAGAGCCCTATTCGTGGAATGCGTTTCTGCATCGCACGGCGCGCAATCTGGCCGCCGCGCTGGAGCTGGTCCATGACCGCGGCCATATGGTGGGCGATCTCAACGAGAGCAACATTTTGGTGACGCCCGACGCCCGCGTAACGCTGGTGGATGCCGATTCATTCCAGGTGCGCGGCGAGCAGGATGTGATTCATCACTGCACGGTGGCCAAGGCAGAATTTTTGCCGCCCGAACTCAGCGGGGCCGATTTGAGAACCATCGAGCGCACAACGGCGCAAGACCATTTTGGGCTGGCGGTGCTCATCTGGTATCTGCTCATGGAGGGCTTTCATCCATTTCAGGGCGTGCTGCAGCGGCGTCACTCGGTCGAACGGGTCCATCTATATTGCAAAGATCAGGGCTTTTTTCCCTATCAACACTATCGGGTGCTGCCGCCGCCCAAGGCGCCGGCGCTGGAGCAGTTGCACCCGGCCCTGGCCGAAGCATTCTATAGCGCCTTTGTCAGCGGCTACCGCAATCCAGCGGCGCGGCCGGATGCCAAAGAGTGGCAGGAACGGCTCATTCAGGCCGAAAATACGCTGATTCCCTGTGCGGAAAACAAGAGTCACTACTATTATGGCCAGTTGCAGCGCTGCCCTGTGTGTCACCCTCTACGGCGGCGATTGACCACCAGCCAGCGCGCATACGGCTGGCTGATCTTAACGCAAGCGCGGCTGGCCCAAGTGCGTCCTGCATTGCTCGCTGCGCCCACGCCCAACATGTTGACCGCCAAAGCGCGCCGCACTGTCCATCTAGCCGATGCGCATGTGCAACTTTTTTCTACGTGGCGCAGCGTACCCCAAGGAGCGCAACGCGTTTGGCAGCAGGTGCAACCGTCGCTGGCCTTCAGCGCCCACTGGATCGCTATTAATCTAGCTGGCGCTGGCGGCGGGTCCTTGTTGGCCACCGCCTTGTGGTTATTGCTCACCACGTGGACCGGCTGGATGCCGCCTGACCGCACACCGCTTATGCTCTGTGGCGCGCTCTTTGGTGCACTGCTGGGGGCGGTGCAATGGCGCATGCTGCGCGAACACATCTCCAAGTGGGGCGGCAGCCAGGTCGCCTGGATTATGGGCGCGGCCATCATTGGTCTAACGGCAGCCGCGGGCAGCGCACCCTTTTTGCAAGCCGGGGAGAGCTGGTGGAATCGTTCGCCCCTTGGCGATGTGCGTCCCTTACTGAGCGGGCTGTTGCTGGGTGCGCTTTTGGGCGTTGGCCAATGGCTGCTATTTCGCTATCACCTGCGGCGTAGAATTGAAAGCCGGCCTTGGATCTTGAGCAGCGTGGCTGGATGGGGTGTGGCTGGACAGGCGTGGCTGGCCGGTCAACACTTTGCACTGGACTGGCGGTCAAGCTTGTCCAGTGAGTATACGTTAGCAGCCGCACTTTTGAGCGGCCTGATCGGCGTGGCATTTTACGGGCTGTTGACCAGCCGGCAACTTTGGAGCGGATTGAACCAGAGCGTGCGCATGCGGCGCGGGCGACATGCGCACGGGTGGCGCTTTAACAGCGGCATCGATTGGGGCAGACGCAGCAACCAATTGATGCATCTGCCGCGGGAGATTAAAAAATGGGGGTGGCTTGTGCTGACGCTGGTGCTAGTTTTGGGCCTTTTGCAATGGATGTTGGGCATGCTGCAGCTGAGCTGAAAACCGGCGTTCTGTTTGGTGAGAACGTGCGCATGCCTGGCGTGAAAGTTGCTTGGTTTGCTATTTATTCCCTCTGGCAATCCACAGGCGCTAAGCAAGTCGTATCATCAGTACACTGCAAAGGGTGCGATTCACTGATGATAGTTGATTCTGGCAGTTGACAATTTGAGACCGACTGTCGACAATTGGCATACAAGCGGCAAATTGGTTGAAACCTTTTGGCAGGACAGCTCGTTTACTGTAGGGCAAGCGGAGCCGTTGCAACGGGTATCATTGAGGCAAACTTCGATTTTGATTCAGCAGCGTATTAAAGCTCATGACTTACGCAGCGCCGTGGATTGCCGGGAACGCATAATATAGCTGCCTCGGCTATTTCCCCCGAGGTTTGCGTAAGTTCTAATATAAAGGTCGATGCGGGTGATTGAAAAAGTACACAAGCAAGTAGTTCACTGGGGGCGTTTCGTCTGGCTGGCGGCCCTCTTTTCGGCCATGCTGGCCGCCTGTACCAATGGCGGGTCCATTGGCCCACGTCCGGCCCAGGATCTCATTACGGTTGTCGAAGCCTATTTGCAGAAATATCAGCCCGGTCCGCTGCCGCGTCTCTTTCAAACCACCTATTTATATGACCGCAACGGCACGTTGATTGCCGAGTATTTCCCCGAAGGGCGCCGCACGTGGGCGCCCATTGCGCGCATTTCGCCCTACCTGCTCCAGGCCACCATAGCTGCCGAAGACTCGTCGTTTTACGCCAACCCAGGCGTGGACCCGCGCCGCATTGTGGCCGCCGTGGTGCGCAACATTGAATCGGGCGAGGTCACATCGGGCGCCAGCACCATTACCATGCAGCTTGCGCGCAATCTCTTTTTGGGCGCCGAAGATCGCTATAACACCAGCATTGACCGCAAACTGCTGGAAGCAGGTGTGGCCCAGGAATTGACTGACCTCTTTAGCAAAGACGAAATTCTGGAAATGTATCTGAACCTGCTCAACTACGGCAGCCTGGCCTATGGGCCGGAAGCCGCCGCGCAGGTCTACTTTAACAAAAGCGCCGCCGATCTAACCCTAGCCGAAGCCTCTTTATTAGCTGGGCTGCCGCAACAGCCCGCCAATCTCAACCCGTTTGTCAATTTTGATGCCGCTCGCGCCCGCCAAGATGTGGTGCTCCAGCTCATGGTGCGCCACGGCTATTTGAGCGAAGCTGAAGCCGAAGCAGTGCGCGGTGAGCAGGAAACGCTGCGCGCCTATTTTGCCGTGGCCAGCGTCAACGCCGGTCAGCGCGCCGAAATTCGAGCGCCCCATTTTGCCCAATATGTGATCGACACGCTGGATGAGCAGCTCGGTGCTGGCTATACCGCCCGCTCGGGCTTGCGCATTTTCACCACGCTGGACCTGGACATGCAAGAGCTGGCCCAGCGCACGGTGGCCGAAAAGGTGGCCGAGCTGTCACCACGCTATGGCTTCAATAATTCGGCGCTGGTGGCCATGAAACCGGGCACGGCGGAAATTTTGGCCATGGTGGGCAGTGCCGATTTTGCCAACGATCAGATTGCGGGTCAAGTCAACGTGGCCGTGCGCCCGCGCCAGCCCGGCAGCTCCATCAAACCTATTTTCTATGCCGCGGCGCTGGACGCCAACGTAATTTCACCGGCTACAGTGATCTGGGATCTCTATGCGCGCTATGTCATCGACAAGCGTCAAGTCTATATTCCGCGCAATTATGATGAAAAGTATCACGGTCCGGTCACCGTGCGGTCAGCGCTGGCCAATAGCTATAATGTGCCCATGGTCAAGCTCTTTTATGCCGCCGGGCCGGAACAGATGGCCTCACGGGCATATGCAATGGGCATTCGCACCTTTACGCCGGACAAAGTTTGGTATGGTTTGGGGCTATCCCTGGGCGCGGGTGAGGTTACTCTCTTAGATTTGACCAATGCATACACAACGCTGGCCAGCGAGGGCCGCCACAATCCACCGCGGGCCGTGTTGACGGTGCTGGATGGCCGCGGCGAATCCATTGAGCTGGTGCATAATAGCGAACCCGACCAGGTCATTTCACCGCAGGCCGCCTTTCTGGTCACCAACATTTTGAGCGATAACGAGGCGCGCGCGCCCATGTTTGGCCTCAACAGCCGCCTGCATCTCAGCTTTCCTGCGGCCGCCAAAACTGGCACCACCACGGGCAATCGCGATAGCTGGACCGCTGGGTATTCACGCTATCTGGCGGCGGCGGTTTGGTCCGGCAACACCGACGGCAAACCCACGCGCAATAGCACCGGCATTGGCGGCGCCGCCCCCATTTGGAATGCCTTTATGGAAGCCGTGGCCGCCGACCCCGCCATGCGCAACAAGCTAGATGCGCCCGCGGATCCAGCGGCCTGGGAATTCATTCCGCCGCCCGGCATCGAAGAGGTGCCGGTCACCTGTCCAGAGGGATTGGTTTGCCGCCCGGGTGGCGAATATTTTAGCGATGTTTGGCTCCAAAAAATGAGCGAATTTGGCCCTATGTCCGACAGTACGGCCACCGGCGCCATTACCAATGTATTTGTGCAGTGGCAAGACGGTGGGCGCCAATTTGTGGGCTATTGCGTTTCGTCTGAACTGACGGGGCAAACCCGTACGCTGCTCAAGACGCCCATAGGTGTTGGTCTGTTGCCGGCGCCGGTGTTATTGGATACCAAGCCCGCCGATGAACGTACGGTTGACGAGCAATTTATGTTTACCGAGCAGCGCAAGCTCTTGGAGCAGGAACGTGACCAGGCCATTGGCTGGGGCAGCTCTCGCAATACGCCCATTACGCTGGGCCGCTGCGAGCAGATGGACTCGATTGCGCGCGAGCTGTATGGCGACCGCGTGGCGGCGGTGACCGTGGATCGCGGGTCGGCGCCCATTGCCCAGGCGCAACCCACGCCCACAGCCCAGGCAACGCCCGAAGAGGACGCCCAGCCCACAGAGCGTGCGCCGGTTCTCTATAGTACCCATTCATCATATAGCGATAATGCGTGCGCCGGCAGCTATATTCTAGGTCGCGTGATTAATGGCAATGGTGGTCCCACGCCGGGGGTGCGCATTATGGCCGTGGACCAGTGGGGCAACCGCGCCGAGGCGGTGAGCAAGAGCAGCGAGGCTGATTTAGGCAACTTCGATTTCCCGATTTATAGCGGCACGCCCCATGAAATTTATCTCAACGTGGTGGATGGCAGCGGCAACCCGATTAGCCCAACGGTGGTGGTTCGCCACAAACTAGACAATGAATCGAACACTTGCCATCATGTTGTGTTTCAGAGTGTAGGATAGAATTGGTGAAGCAGCTTTTTCTAATTGTGTTGGCCATTAGCGTGGTGACTATTTGCGGCATTTCTGGTTTGCAAAACCGTGGGCCGCGCCTGCTGGCGCAGGATTCGCCGCTGCCCACGGAAACACTTACGCCGACACCCTCATTGACGCCCACCATTACCAATACGCCGCTGCCCACGCCGACCAAGGGTAATATTACGGAAATTGAAGAGCCGCGTTCCGGCGGGGTGATGGCTGGCTTCTTTCCCATTCGCGGCACCGCGCTCAACAATTCGTATCTCAAATACGACCTGCACATTGCGGCGGCAGGCAGTGAAGATTGGCACTGGCTGGTGACAAGCTTTAACGTGGTGCGCGGCGGACCGCTCTATATTCTGGATACAACGGAGTATCCCGACGGCTATTACGATCTGCGCGTGCGTGCGATTCAGCAGGATGGCAACTATACCGAAGCATATGCGCGCAACGTGGAGATCCGCAATGCCAACCCACCCACGCCCACGCCCGTAATTAACGTGCTGGGAACTATGTTGCCGCCCTCTCCGTTATCACCACTGTTTACACCAACGCCCACGCCCATTGATATCCACATGCGGATTCCAGATGGGCAGGGCTTCTATGGGCCGGAAGAAGGCGCGGTGATTAGCAGTTTTGCCCCTATTGCGGCCACGGTTAATGATTTGGGCCAGCAGGTCTTCAAACGGTATGATCTGGCCATATCGACGGCTGGGCTAGATGAGTGGAGCCATCTGGTTTCCAGTGAACGACAATATTGGCGCGATACCATTTATGTGCTGAACACCACGCAATGGCCAGACGGATATTATGATCTGCGCTTGCGCGTCGTTTATGTAGATGGCAACTATAGTGAGTATTATTTACGCAATTTGCGTATTGCCAACCAGCACCAGGGAGGTGGGGCCAACCAACCGGTGAATGGCATTCAGCTGCCGCACGACGGCGAAACGGCTGTTGGCATGCTGGATCTGTTCGGCACGGCAGTTGATCCACAATTTTTGCGCTGGGAGCTTTACTGGTCCCCCAGCGGGACGGACAGTTGGACTTTTTTGGTGGAGGATGATCACCAGCTAGTAGGCGGCATGATTGCGTGGCTGGATCTTAGCCAGCTTGCTGCCGGGCGCTATGATTTCCGCTTCCGCATCGTGCGACAGGATTTTAATTATACGGACTATTATGTGCGCAATCTACAGGTCATTCCGCCGGAGCCCACGCCGACGCGGACGCCCACACCAACGCGCGTATCATAGCGACAGATTTGGCGACCATTTTCTAACCAAGTATAATTAGCGATTGGGCTGTCGAAAGGCAGTTTAAAGGCAGCGCACTACCTGGGTTCCATGGTCAACTTATTATTGTCAATTCATGGGAGCCACTGCGCAGACGACTCATCAGGACGACTTGTATGGTAGAATTGCCTAAGCTAGAATCGCTGTTATCATAGATTCGACTTACGCAGCGCCTATAGAGCACTAAAAGTGGAAAGGACCGGCAGCGAGATAACGTTTACGCCAGGCTCGCGTAAGTTCTATACTGCGGTTGAGATGAGAAACAGTTTTTTTATGGGCGCAACCAGCGTAATCAAACTCCGGTTCTCATTCAGAGCTAAGTGTAATCAGTGGATCACAACGACAAGAGATAGCGTCGGATTCAATAATCGAGACCGACGCCTGGATCGCCGACACCGCTGCGGTGTACTGATATATAGAGTTATTTAGAGTGGTGTACTGATATGATAGAGAAGTATAGAAATGCACCTGCATGATGTATTTCACCTATGACGGGTAATGTATTATCTAGAATTGGTAGATCGCAACAGCGCATAATAGAGCTGGCGCTACAAATCGAGGTTGCCGTTCCTCTATCACCAACACTGTTGCGGTGTGCTGAAAAGAAGAAAGCAACCCAGGACTCAAATTTAGTTGGAGGAAAACAAATATGTCAAAATTATATCGAAAGCGTTTGATTAACGCACTGCTGCTGGCAATTATGCTGGTAGCAACTCCTGTATCCATTCTGCAGGCGGCCAACAACAGCGCCCCCACCCAGCAGACCAGAGCCACCAAGGTTACCGGTTTGCTGCCAGGTGGACAGTTCGCCAAAATCTGGCTGGGGCTGGAGCCCAATCAACCCAATGCCAGCATTCGCGTCTTTGCCGAGTGGGATCAACCCAATGCCGCAGCCAACGGCCTAAACTTCTTTGTGCTAGACCCAGTTGGGCTGGGCCGGGCGCAAGCGGGAACGCAGGTAAGCTCGGCGGCTGTGGCGGGTGGCAACCCTGTATTCCAAGGCAGCGACAACCAAATGGAGGCCAATTTTAATGCCTTCGGGTTGACGAATTACACGCTGGTTGTCGTCAATGATTCAAACATGGACGCCAATTTCACTATTTCTGTTGATGGCGCCACCATTGTCGATGATTCCGACCAGGTTGTGAATCCCGATGCGCCCGTAGCTACGGCAGAGGCCACAGCTGAGGGTGAAACCACAGATGACGCAGCCGCCTCGGAAGAAGACGCCACTACGGACGCAGAGGCCACAGAAACCCCAGCCGCTGCCGAGAGCACCACAGCAGAAGCAACGCCTCAGAGCACTCCCGCCGCCACTACAGAGGCTGCGGCCTCTGCACCGGCAGCCGTGTCGACTACGCCCCAGGTTGTGCGTGAGACCGAGATGGAGGGAGACCTGGCGCCAGATACTATCCATTACCTTGGGTTGGAAACTTCTGAACGTGACGCCACGGTGGAACTCGAGATGGTCGTAAATCCCGCTGACAACAGCGAAGTGTTGCGCCGCACCAACTTCTTTGTCATCCCCACCGACGAATTAGCCCGCCTAAGCGCCAGCACACGTCTCAGCGATGTGGCCATTGCCGCCGGCAACCGCGTCTTTGGCGGCGCCAGCAACGAGCGCAAAGCCAGCTTTAAAGCGGTGGGCACGGGCCCTTACACCGTGCTGGTGCAGAATACATCGCAAGATGTAACCGTTAACTATTCGCTGATGGTTGACGGTGGCGTGCTGGTGGACGACTCTAACCAGACCAAAACCGCGCAAGAAATGGCGGCCACGGCTGTAACGACCACCACGACCACCGCCGATGACACAACGGCGGGTACAACCGCCACCGCTTCGGGCACAACCACCACGACTACCACAAGCACGACGACAACCACGACAACGACGCGTGAGGGTGAACCTGGTGGTACCTACACCATCCAAACTGGCGATACCATGAGCCTGATTGCCCGCGACATTTACGGCAACTTGCGCCTGTATACACAGATTTGCGCCTTTAATGGTCTGTCCAATTGTGATCGCATTGAAGTGGGTGATGTTATCAAGCTGCCAACCCAGGCCCAAATTGATGCGCTGGGCGACAGCCCCACGCCAGTTCCGCAGTCTGACACGACGACAGAGGAGAGCAGCACGGCTACGGCCACGCCCACACCGGCGAATAGCGCTGCTAGTTCGACCGGCACCACTGCGGAGGCCACAGATGCCGTTTCCAGCACTGTGACCAGCGGCGCCGGCGACATTATCGATATTATCACCGGCAGCGAAGATTTCACCCAGCTGGTCGCGGCCATTAGCGCCGCCGGCCTGACCGATGCGCTGAAGGGCTCTGGTCCCTTTACGCTCTTTGCGCCCACCGACGCGGCGTTCAGCGCCTTGCCGGCCGGCACAATGGATACGCTGCTGGCCGATCCCGGTGGTCCATTGACCAATCTTCTGCTCTACCATGTTGTGCCGGGTAAGCTGATGAAGAGCGGGCTGACCGATGGCCTGAATGCGCAGACCGTCGATGGCGCCACCGTGCAGTTTAGCGCCAACGGCGACAGCGTAACCGTCAACGACGCCAACATTATTGTGCCGGATGTGGAAGCCTCTAACGGCGTGATTCACGTCATTGACACCGTCCTTTCGCCACCGGATGAAGAAGCCGCCACGGATAGTACCGCGGCCGCCGCCTCGACTGATGCTACGGCCGATTCCAGCACGGCAGACACGCAGGGCATTATTGATAATCTGCCCGTGCTGACCGACGCTACGGACCTGAAAAGTTCTGAACAGAATGGCAATGCCACGGTAGAGTACAAAAGCCAAATGACCATTGCCGAAGCCGCGGATTTTTATGATGCGCAGATGACGCGCTTGGGGTACGAAACCCAAACGTCCGTTGTGACTGCCCAGGCGGCCACATTCTCGTTCACCAGCGACGCCAGCGACATCCGCCTGAGCATTACGCCGGACACAGCTGATGAGACATCGATTGTCGTGATTATTACGGTGGTCGGCTCGTAAAAAGTTCAGCAATTTAGAGCTTCACCAGTAAATATCAGTACACCGCAACGGTGTTGGCGATTCAGGAATCCAGCCCAGTTGTATGCCGTTGCGATCTACTGAATAATCCATTCCACAGAGCGCACTCAATGATGAGTGCGCTCTGTTGCTGTTAAAGATCATTTGTGCTAGACTGAAAACCATTGTCATACTCAGCTCTGCATGCGAATCGGGGTTTCGTTACGCCTTGGAGCCTATTGAAAACTCGGTTCTCATCGCAACCGCAGTATAGACACGATTTCCGAATAGTTGAACAACGAACACTTCTGCTTTATGGCCCGCCAAACTCGCTCACACAAACCTGATAATTCGCCGCCAGAGCCGCACTATGCACCGCTGGAAGACCATCTCTTTGTGGGCGCGCTGGACAATCCGTTTGGCGCGCTGCTGGACGAGCCGCCTGATTCGCCCCTGGATGTTTGGGGCGCACAGCCCGCCAAGCCAAAGCGCCCATCTGAACTGGAAAAGACGGACTTGGCCGCGCTCTTTGGCCCCGATGGCCCATTAGCAGAGGCGCTGGAAGGCTATGAAATGCGGCCCAGCCAAGTGGAAATGGCTCAGGCGATCAAGCGCTGCTTGCAGGCCGAACGCCACGCGCTCATCGAGGCGCCCACCGGCACCGGCAAATCCATTGCCTATTTGATCCCCGCCATTCTCAGCGGCAAGACGGTAGTGGTGGCCACCGCCAATAAATCGCTGCAGAGCCAGCTGTATCAAAAAGATATTCCCTTTTTGCGCAAAGTCCTCAACAAGCCCATACCCGCCGTGGTGGTCAAAGGACGCAGCAACTACATCTGCACCTATAAGTGGGAGCAGGAGGATTTTGAGCAACAGCGCTTTGCCTTTATGGATCGTGAAAATGAACAAGCCTCTTTTGTGCGTTCTTGGCTCAAAACGACCGAAACCGGCGATGTTGATGATTTGCCCTTTGTGCTAGATAGCGATCTGCGGCCTCGGCTAGTGAGCTTTCCTGACGACTGTTTGCACTCTGACTGCCGTCACTTTCACGACAACTGCTGGATCAACAAAATGCGCGATAAGGCAGCTGAGGCCCAGGTGCTCATCACCAACCATCACCTTATGCTCAATGCCCTGGAATTGGGCTGGGCCGGCGAGCGCATATTGCCGCTGTCCTCGGTTTACATCATTGATGAAGCGCATCAGCTTGAACAGACCGCTACCAGCGTTTTTGAATATACCCTTACCGACTACACCGTGGAGCAGCTGCTCAACCGCAGCGTCATCAAGGAACAGGCAGACGCCGAAGAGATTGACGAGCTGCGTTTTCACAATACGTTGGCGTTTCAAGAAGTGGCGCATTTGAGCCGCGACAACGCCTTTCGCATTGAGCCCGAGCTGGAAGAGATGAAAAAGCTGGCGCGCTCGCTCAATGCGCTCAACGACAAGCTGCGCAAAAACAATCCATTTAGCGATGGGAACGAAACGGCGCCGTTTGCCGATGAGGCAGAACCCCCTCAAAAGGAGGGGAAATCCGCCGATGATGAGCTGGCTGAAAAGCGGCGAGCCTATGAACTAGTCTTGTCCGAGCTGACAAGCACGGTAAACAAGCTGCTGGCCGTGGCCTCTAATAATCGTGATGCCGACTTTGTGCGCTACGCCGTACGCGTCTTTGACCGTCGGCATGTTTCGCTGGAACTGCATGCCGCACCCATCAACCCGGCCACGCTGCTCTCCGAATTCCTCTTTCAGCCAGAGATGGAAAATGCCGAGGGTGAACCGCTGGCGCGTACCGTCATCTGCACCAGCGCTACCCTTGCTACC
>JACKBC010000052.1 GCA_020634755.1 Caldilineaceae bacterium
TAGCTACCGTAGGGTTTCAAAGAAAGTAAGGAATGAGCCTGATAGAGACAGAGTGACCGTTGGCAAAGCACCGGTCAAGCATATCAAAGCCAATCCGAAAAATACTGAGATCACGGCGGTCAGGCCGATCAACCAAGTGACGACGGCCATTCTTGATGGTCTGAGAACCGAAAGCGACGACGGTGACATAGAGCATGGAAACAGCAAGCGTCAAGCGGGAAAGACGCAGAAAGTGCTGCAAGCGAGAGCTTTCGAGATCAAAGCCATGCCGTTTGAAATCACCAAACATTTCTTCGGTCCACATGCGGCGCGAATAATGGAGACGGATGGTGCGTGCATCGGACAGATTAGTGGCCAAGAGCCAAGGTTCTTTTTCACCGCATTGCCAGAGCGCCAAGAAATTGCACGGATACTGATAAGCTTTGGTCAGTTGGATATCAGACAACCAGCAGCGCTGACCTGGTTTGGTGACGAGTGAGTCACAGCGCTGCCAAGCATCGGCCTCTTCCTTGCGTAAGAGATGGCTGCCTTTTTGCCGTAAGGCATAAAACCAGTGCCAACTTTCCAGTAAAGCTTGCAACGGCGTGAATTCACTGTCGCCGCAAACAACGACTTGCACACCCGGTAGCACGAGTTGGTGGACATAGGTCAACAAGGCACACTGAAGGCGACCGGAACTATGTCCACGCTTGGCGCGTACCCATGTCCATGCAATGGGGAGCGCCCGGCGCCGATACCCAAGCGACACCATCAGTAATTGATGATTGTTGCCGATTTTGGACCCATCGATGAAGAAGCGCAGGGGCTTTCCCGCTTTGCTCGCCTCTTGAATCAGTGCTTGCGCAATCGGGCGATACCACTTGCGCACATGCACATGCGCGTTGTTGAGAAAACTGCGAAAGCGGTCTGCGACACTCAGCTTTTTCGCAGACCCAGGAATCTTGCTAGCAATTCGCGTCAGATGCACTGACCGGCTATGGAGGATCCCGCTCTGCATCCATGCCATCGTTCGAATCCGCGTGATTCGTTCTTTGCCAACCGTCTTTTGAATTCGTTCCTTTATGGTATGATACGTTTGGACAATATTCATCAGTTCCTCCTGATTATGATCTTTTTCACACTCTGACCATATCAGATGTTCTGGGATATTGTCCACCCCTCTCAAACCCTACGGTAGCTAGAAGTATAATCAGTAGATCGCAACGGCGCGAGATAGAGTCGGATTCAACAATGGAGACCGATGCCTATATCGCCAACACCGTTGCGGTGTACTGATCATAACTATGTGAACATGGTTGCTGACCTCATTGCAGGCAACAATGAGGTCAGCAACTCAATGCAGTGTTCATAGACCAGGGAGAATTGGCCGTATGTGTTGTGCACTTGAGATAACATCCAAATTCATGAATACAGCTTGCATAACATATATTCCGTTTATTCCTCGTGGGGATGCACCATCACAACCAGGTCATCGGAGAAGCCGAGTAACCCTGTGAATTGGCCATGACCAGGCGTGAAGAAGTAGATGGTTGCAGCGCACTTGTAAACACCGGGGTTCGCAATGCTAACGGCTTTGGTGGCCTCATAAATGCCGCCGCCCAAGGTCAGATTGCCGAAGAACTCGCCCAGGTTTATTTCGTCCGTAATGCCAATACCATCGGCATAGTAACGGACATGGTAATGCAGTTCCAATTTCTCTAGATTGGTCCACATGGCGCCAGAGCCAGTAAAGCGCAGGCGCATTTGGAAGCTTTCACCCGGGTCAACAATGTTCATCGCACCGCCATCTGGCGCATCTTCTAGCGCATCAAAGCTCACGATCTCAAAGTCAAATCCGGGAACACCAATTTGTGTAGTCATGTTTGTTCTCCTTGTATGTCATATTGGTCGTAATATGTCGTAATATGTAGTAGTGGTTTTACGATGTGTAATACGTTGTTCATAGTTTTACTTCTTGTACATGTTATGCAAGACTTCAAATTCACTCTTTATTCGGACATTACTCATCTCCTTTTGGTTGGCTAAGAACCCTGTTGCTATCCCGACTGCTCAAGCTTGCCAGCCGGAAGTAGCCTCATGGTAACGGGGCGCACTTAACCTCTGCTGTTTTTATGCTTAATCTGTATATCTTCGAAAATTAGTGCAATTAATTTGAGTATCTGGGAGATTAAGTGGGTGAGAGCGTGGTTGTTTAAATAGCAACTGCTTGGTGCATAGCGCGTAAAAGGTTGCAATTTAGGCAAAAATAACGCGCGGATATAGAGGCAGACGGATAAAAATCTGCATTTGGCAGCGTAGTTTCACTGATTAAACTGGCTTTGGCGTGACCAAGTTACGAATGACGGGGAATGTAAACTAGTGCGGATATACAAGCTCATTTAGGACTTTTACTCTATCCTGCGGCTGAGATGAGAACCGGAGCTTTCAACAGGCTCAACAGGAGCGACGAAACTTCGGTCCTCATTCAGAGCTGAGTATAGTTGCCCAAATGAGCGCTCGACATGTGGAAAGGGTTGCGATGCTTAAAGGGATAATATTTTCAAGGTCGGTTTCAGCTAGAACCTCGGCGTAATCGACGCGAAGCTTGGTGACGATGCGGCAGGGGCTCATGCTTTGGGTGCGCAGAGCCGCGAAGCATGAGTGAGCGAAGCGTGAATGCGCAAAGAACGTTCATTGGCGTATTTTACGCATTGGATAGGTCTAAATTACCGCTTGCGCAACGAATTAATCTATTGTTGCATGAAATATAAGTGTGCTAAACAGGGGATTGCTGTCGAATTTGGACATAGAGTTTCAAGGTTTCAGTGCTTGGCTCGACGTCGAGTTCATTGGCTAGCGCCTCTACACAAAGGTGATATTGGCGCAGCGCCAGATGCTGATACCCCTGCCGGCAATAACAGCGCATGAGACGACGATGAGCTTCTTCATAACATGAATCGACGGCAATCATCTTATTCGCCATGAGAATGCAGGTTTCCAAATCATGCTGCTCTAAATAATAGTTACTTAATTGTTCCAACATGCCCACATATTCATCCTGCAGACTTTGGCGTACCGGCACTATCCAATCTTCATAACGATCCTCTTCCAGGAATTCGCCCTGATAGAATGCTTCAGCAGCGCGGTACTCGTCGATCGCTTCTTCCAATTGGCCCGTCTGCGTACACTGATCTGCTTGCGCGTGGCGCCGTACAAATTCCTCAACATCCACCCAAATATGCATCGTGGGGTTCAACAGATATGAATCGTTTTGGAACAATACATGGGAATAATCAGGATGCGTCCGTCGTAGCGCGCGGCGAAGGCCGTAGATCGCCACATTAAGATTATTGCGTGCCGCATCCGGGTTGGCATCGGGCCAGAAGTGCTCCATAAGCACTTCTTTGGCCACCGGGCGTTCTCGATGCGTGACCAAGAATTTGAAAATCGATAATCCTTTATTGCTTGGCCAATCAGTCACTGGCCGATTGTCTTGAAACACGCGGAACGGTCCCAAACAATAGACTGTGAGTGCAGGTGGTTCTTGGCCAGTTACCGCAATTTCCGGTGAGGATTCTAACGCATTTGTTTGCGCAGCTGGTTCAGATTCAGTCGCAGTATCTGGGTGAACATTCTCAGGGGGGCCGGATGGCAAAGGCGCTTCCGCTGGCTCTACCGCTTGGGGCGCCCGTGGAGGGACGGGGGCGTGCGTTGGAAGCTGTTCAGAGGGTGTTGCTTCTCCGGCGTGCGCAACGGTTTTGGGCATTTCCTTCACAGGCCCCATGAGTTGGGGCGGCTCCGGCCAGGAATGCGGCTCTTTGCGCACCGCGCGCCCTTGCCGATCAAACAGGTTCTGAATCCGCTGCCACAGGCTTACGGGCTCTTTGGGCGTTGCGGGCCGCATGGGTGGGGCAGCTGGCGGTTGCCGAGGCGCAGGCGGCGTAAACGGATTCGCCACCTGCTCGCCCACCAGCGCCAGCATGGAAAGGGCGTGCTGATTCAGCGTGCGCTCACGCAGTTCCGCATTGCCGCTGGCCAGCTGGTGCCAGTCGATCTCGTTCTGATACGCAATGAGCGCCAGGCAAATCTGGCGGGCTGCGCCGGCAGTGGTGGCGGCCAGGATGTTGCCGTTTTGCGTATGGGTTATTTGCACCGTGCGCAATAGCTCGGTGGCTTTTTCATACTCGCCGCTTTGCAGAAGCTCGTAGGCGGCGCGCCATTCGGCATAGATGTCATTGGGGGAAGTGGCCATCTGTGCTCTCCGCTTGGGTTATAAGAAAATTCTGGATTGGGTACAGCGAAAGTATAGCAGTCCACATGAGGCTTGTCAGCCCCAATACGGAGAGTTGTGTGTACGCAATGCCTAAACCTTGTGCTGCGCCCTAAGTAGCATTGACGCTTTTATGGTCACAAGCCATAGCGGAATTTCGTGGAACGAGTTTATGGCTGTGTGGCGACATCGCGCATTCTAAAAACCATAGCGCCCAGTCGTCGCGTCAGTTGAGCTTGTCGCAGCCAAAGCGACTCCGGCTTCGACAAGCTCAGCCTGCGCTTTCCAAAGACCTTCTGGCATTACTTATTAGAGCAGACGCAAATTATTAGAGCAGACGCAACTCGCGTGCTTTGGCCGCGGCGCGCGTGCGATTTCTAACACCCAGCTTGCTCAAAATGTTGCCCACATGTTTCTTTACCGTGCTCGTGGCGATCTGCAGCGATTGGGCGATTTCGCGATTGGCGTGGCCGGTTGCTACCAGCCGCAGCACTTCCAGTTCACGCTCACTGAGCGGGTCCACGAGAGAATTGGCCGGTTCTGCTTGAGCCAAAGGCGCGGTTGGAGATTTGATTGTTTCGGCCGCTGACCGCGGAAATGCGTCCAGCAATCTCTGAACGTATAGCCGCGTAATCCCGCTGGCCGCCACCTGCTGCAAGAGGGCATACAAAGGCGCCCCCTCATCCACAAACGTACGTACGTATCCTTCTTGCTCTGCTTCGCAAACTGCCTGGGCCAGCGCGGCAAAGGCTTCTTGCGGCGCGTTATTGGCTTGGTGCGCCAGGGCGCTGATCAGCAGAATTTCGATAACGTCTTTGGCCCGGCCTGCCGCCAACGCCAACGCCTGAAGCTGATCCAGCAGGCTCAGCGCGCGGGCAGGTTGTTTTTGCGCCAGCATGACCCGCGCCAGTGTAAGATATTCAAATTGCGACCCATAATCCGTGGCGTTGTGCGCGTCCAACCCACAGTCTTTGGCCCAGCCAACGGCGCTTTTATAGCGCTCTCTACGCAAGTCCAAGCGGGCGCCATGGGCCATGACCTTGCGCACCAATGGGGCAACGCCAAGCATGTGCGCCACTCTCTCGGCCTCTTGCATGGCTGCCTCTGCCGCGGTTTGATTGCCCTCTGCCCAAGCCAGCCACATCAGGGCGAGATGAGCATCGACAGACCAAGATGGCGCCGTTTCATTGTGCTCGGCTTCGGCCAGGCCGCGCGTTAAGTATTGACGCACCATCGGCAACTGATTCCATTCGTAGTAGATGTGACACAGGTTGCCAAAAAAATCGAAAAGGTACGGTTGCCAGCTTTGCTTGGCGGCCAAGGCCAGCAGCGGCTCGCATGTGGCCAGAGCCAAATGGAGCCGGCCCTGGCTTAAGCGGCATGCACTGAGCGTGTTGACCAGCGCAAACTGAGCGGGCGCGTCCTGAAATTGCGGCGCCGCCAGATTTACGGCGGATAAGAAATGCTCCGCTTTGTGGGCATGTCCCAAGCGCAAATGGGCTCTGCCCAACGCCAGCGCGTTGGATTGCGTTTGTTCCGCCAGGCGATGCGACGGAAATAGCCAAGACGCGGTCTGGTCATCCGCCACATCATCGAAATCTAATGGGACGGCATCCAATGCCGCATCATCCAAAGCGACGGCCTGCACGACATCGGCCGTCGAGGGCAGTTTTTGCGTCTGTTTAGTGATGACTGAATAGCGGGCGCGCATAAGTTTGGCGTCGGCCACCCGGTCAATCAGATGCATGGCGTGATCCCATTCCTGGCTGGCTATAGCGTGTTGAATGGCTTCTGAATACATCCCGTTATGCTCATACCACTTGCTGGCCCGGCTATGGAGCGCCAGAATCTGATCGGGATAGGTCTGGTGCAGCCGATGGTGCAAAAATTCCTTAAAAAGCTGATGGTAACGGTACCAATTGCGCTGTTCATCCAGGGGCACAATAAAAAGATTGCCCTCTTCTAAAAACTCCAAATGGTCTTGCCCACGCGCTTGCCCCGTGACAAAGCTACAGAGCAGTCCGTTGAGCCGATCCAACAACGATGTTTGTAGCAGAAATGCTTGCAGTTCTGTGCTCTGCGGTGCAAATGCTTCCTCAAATAGATAGTCCGCCACGTAGCGGTTGCTGCCGCCAAACTCGGCCAAAAAACGTTGGCGTTGCTCGGCGTCTTGCTCGCTCAAAGCCAGCGCAGCAATATGCAATCCTTCCACCCAACCTTCGGTGTGGGTGTGGAGTTTGGCGATTTGGGTGTCGCGCAATTCATTTGCATTGTTCTGCCGGAAAAGGGCCGATGTTTCAACGAGCGTAAAGCGCAAGTCGTCTGTACGCAATATCTCCATTTGCGCCCGCGCCCGCAAGCGCGCCAGCGAAAGCGGCGGCGCAGTGCGTCCGGCAATCACAAGATGGAATTGGGCAGAAAGATTATCCAGCAACAGCGCGATCATGCGGTGAATGAGGACATGGGTGATCTCGTGATAGTTATCCAGGATGAGAATGATTTGATGCGTAAATGCCGCAATCGTATTGGCCAACGTGACAATAGCCGCTTGTAATGGCGTAGGCATGGCCGCGGCAGGGGCTGCCGCTTCAACATGAATTGCGCCTTCCCACGGCACTTGGCAGGCCGCAAACAGATATTCTAAAAATGTAAGGGGCTCGTTGTCGTTTCGGTCCAGCGCAAGCCAGGCAAAGTGTAAATTGTGGAGTGAGATCCACTCACTCAAGAGGGCGCTTTTACCAAAACCGGCAGGCGCGCAAAGGAGGGTTAGTTTTCGATCCAGGTTGTTGTCTAGGGCCTGGACGAGCCGCGGACGATAGATGTGATGGGCGCGAAGTGATCGGGGCCTCAGCTTGGTTTTTAAGATGTCTGGCGCCATGTGGTCGATGTTGGGTGTTGGAAAAGCGCTGCTGGGTATTGAAATTCTTCGGGTGTTTCGGGCAAATTCAGATTATATATGTTTCCTTGTCATCCTGTAATATTTACGATTATCAGCGTGATGTTAGGTCGCAATCAGGTCAACTATCAGCAGATCGCAACGGCACAAGACTGGGCTGGATTCTGGAATCGAGACCGATGCCTGAATCGCCCACACCGTTGCGGTGTACCGAGTATCAGCAGATCGCAACGGCACAAGACTGGGCTGGATTCTGGAATCGAGACCAATGCCTGAATCGCCCACACCGTTGCGGTGTACCGAATATAGAAGAAAGCATGGGCCTGCGGGCGACTGCAAGGATGGGGGACCAATTATCATAGACGCTGAATCGGGCATAAATATGTCATCCAACTATGCGGCATGGTCAGCCTGCGCCATATTTGGTATACTCAATGTTGCTGTGATTATCTTGTCGTAATCGTTTAGTGGAGAACAACATGCAATATGCACAGCGCCTGTGAATGGCCAAGTGTAACCCGTTTGAATCCAATATGGTTTTTAGTCAAGGCTTGCATAAGTCCTGATAATTTATATCAAGGCTTGCGTAAGGCCTGATTTTGAGAAAAATACAATCACTATGACCACATCCATCCCAACTGCGCTCGCCAACTTTTACGGCCCCAATGCAGGCTACGTGTTGGAGCTTTATGAGCGCTTTCAAAAAGACCCCACGGCCGTCGATGCCGCCACGCGCGCCTTCTTTGAAGAGTGGACGCCGCCGCCATTCTCCGCACCGGTCCATGTAAATGGCGACGCCGCATCCCCCGCGCCGGTGGGAGCCGCCGCGCCTGCCGATCTGTATAAGGCTGTGGCCGTAGCCAATCTGGCCCAATCCATTCGCGAATATGGCCACCTAGCTGCTCAACTGGATCCGCTGGGTAGCAAGCCTCCCGATGACCCTTCGCTGCATCTCGATTACCACGGGCTGAGCGAGGCCGATCTGCGTGCGCTGCCCGCATCTCTGGTGGGTGGCCCCGTTGGCGAACGCACCGAAACGGCCTGGGATGCCATTGCCGAGCTACGGACCATCTATTCAGGCTACATCGGCTACGATTACGACCATCTGCGTATTCCCGAAGTGCGCACCTGGCTGCGCAGCGCGGCCGAAGCCGACTGGTTTGGACCCGAGCAGATGCCGATTGATGAAGAAGCGTTGCTGGCGCGGCTGACGCAGGTGGAAAGCTTTGAACAATTCTTGCAATCAAACTTCCCGGGCAAAACGCGTTTTTCGATTGAAGGATTGGATATGCTGGTGCCCATGCTGGATGTGATTTTGGCCCAGGCGGGCCAAACCGGCATCCACGAAGTGCTCATCGGCATGGCGCACCGCGGGCGGCTCAACGTGCTGGCGCATATTTTGGCCAAGCCGTATGAAATGCTGCTGCTCGAGTTTAAAGACCCGGTTAACAGCGCCTCGCAGACGCGGCTGAGCCAGCTCGGCTGGACCGGCGATGTTAAATACCACGCCGGGGCCAGCCGCATGTTGCCGGGCAGCGACATGCTTGATCTCACTGTGCGCATGGCGCCCAACCCCAGCCATTTGGAGCATGTGAATCCGGTGGTGGAAGGCATGGCGCGGGCCGCTGGCGCCTTTGTGGATCAGCCCGGTCCGCCCCGTCAGGATCAATTTGTCTCGCTGCCCATTCAGATTCACGGTGACGCTGCTTTCTCTGGCCAGGGCATTGTGGCCGAAACGCTCAATTTTACGCGGCTGGCCGGCTATAGCACGGGCGGCACCATTCATATAATTGCCAATAACCAAGTTGGCTTTACCACGGGGCCCAACCAGACGCGCAGCACGCTCTATGCCAGCGACCTGGCCAAGGGGTTTAAGATTCCCATTGTGCACGTCAACGCCGATGATCCGGTGGCCTGCATCCGCGCCGCCCGCTTGGCCATTGGCTATCGCAATCACTTTAAGCGCGATTTCTTTATCGATCTCATTGGCTATCGTCGCTATGGCCATAATGAGGGTGATGAACCGCGCTTTACCCAGCCCAAAATGTATGCCATTGTGGATGAGTTGCCCACCGTGTGCCAGCTCTGGGCGCAACAGCTGGTGGATGAAGGCAAGATCGACGCCGACAAGCCGCAGCAGCTGCGCCAAGCGCAGACCGAGCGTTTGCAAGAAGCGCTGGCCAGCCTGCCCGCCGATGTGGTCGCCGAGCCGGAGATCAAGCCGCCGCCCCCAGGCGCCGCCCGCAAAGTGAAGACGGCCGTGGCGTTGGCCGAATTGCGTACCTTACACCAAAATTTGCTTACGGTACCAGATGGTTTTGACGTGCATCCGCGGTTGCAGCGGGTGCGCAAACGGAGTGAGAACGCGCTGCAAAACGCCGATGACGCCACCGTCGATTGGGGCGCTGCCGAACAATTGGCCTTGGCTTCCATTTTGGCCGATGGCGCCGCCATCCGCATGACCGGCGAAGATGTCAAGCGTGGCACCTTTAGCCACCGCCACGCCGCGCTGTACGACGCGGCGACCGGCGCTGAATATGTGCCGCTGCACCATCTGCCCGCAGCCAAGGCCGCCTTTGAGATTCATAATAGCCCGCTGACCGAAGCCGCCGCCATTGGCTTTGAATATGGTTACAACATTGAGCGTCCCGAGCGGTTGGTCATATGGGAAGCTCAATATGGCGACTTTTTCAATACCGCGCAGGCCGTCATCGATGAGTTCGTCACCTCCGGCTTTGCCAAGTGGGATCAGACGCCGTCGCTGGTTCTTTTGCTGCCGCACGGCTACGAAGGCCAAGGCCCAGATCACTCTAGCGCCCGGCTGGAGCGTTTTCTGCAGAGCGCGGCCGAGGTCAATATGCGCATTGCCTATCCAACCACGGCGGCCCAATATTTTCACCTGCTGCGGCGGCAGGCCGCGCTGCTGGTTACCGACCCCCTGCCGCTGATTGTCATGACGCCCAAGAGCCTGCTGCGTCATCCACTGGCCGCGTCCACGCCGCGTCAACTAGCCGAAGGACGTTGGCAGCCCATTATCGATGACCCTGAAGTGATTAGCGGACGACGGGCGCGCGCCGATATCCGGCGTTTGATTCTGTGCAGCGGCAAAATTTACGTAGATCTGGTTTCCAGCGAACGGCGTACCTCGGCTGCTGAAACTGACACCAAAGCCGCCGAAACCGCCATAGTGCGCGTGGAGCAGCTGTATCCCTTCCCAGCTTATGAGCTGGAGCCGCTCTTGGCCAGCTATCCCAACTTGCAAGAGTTGGTTTGGGTGCAGGAAGAGCCGCGCAACATGGGGGCTTGGAGCGCTGTCAAGCCACAGATCAACTTTATTACGCAGGAGCGCTATCCGCTGCGCTATATTGGTCGTCCGCGCCGCGCCAGCCCTGCTGAAGGATCGGTCTCTTGGCACAAGATGGAGCAGGACGAGATTGTGGAAAGCGCGTTTGGTGGAGGCGGGGAAGAGTAGAAAAATGGGAGAAGGCTCTCGCCCTACATTGTCAGTACACCGCAATGGTGTTGGCGCAATAGGCGTCGGTCTCGTTTGTTGAATCCGATTCTATCTCTGGCGATTGCGATCTACTGATTATATTTTATCCAACTATAGGAAAATATGCATGGCCACAAACATTGTTGTACCCGCTTTGGGTGAATCGGTGGTGGAAGCCACGGTTGCCCGTTGGTTAAAAAATGAGGGTGACGCCGTCCGCAGCGGTGAGGCGCTGGTCGAGCTGGAAACGGACAAAGTCGATCTGGAAGTGCCCGCCGAAAGCGACGGTGTGCTGACCAAAATCACGCGCCAGGCTGGTGAAGATGTGCAAATCGGCGATGTGCTGGGCGTGCTGGATGCCTCTGCCGCGGCGGATGCATCAGACGCAAAGGCGGATACGGCGGAGAATACAGAGCCGGATACAGCGGCGGCGCCAGCCGCATCTGCATCCACCGCCGATAAATCCTCTGCGGAAGCGGAACCAACGCCTGCGCAAGCGCCAACACCCACTGCCGAAGACGCGCCAAAGGGAGAGGCCACGCCGGTGGCCAAACGCATGGCGGCAGATTCCAACGTGGATCTGCGCAATGTAAGCGGCAGCGGACCCGGTGGCCGCGTCACCAAAGAGGATGTGGAGCGCTTTGTGCAGCAAAGCGAGCAGACGCCAGCCATACAGCCACGTCCGGCGGCTGCTTCCTCCGCCCCTGCCGCCGACTCGCGCGGTGAAGAGCGCATCCCCATGTCGCGGCGACGGCGCACCATTGCCCAGCGGCTGGTGGAAGCGCAGCAGACCGCGGCCATGCTCACCACCTTTAATGAGGTCGACATGACGGCCGTCATGGATATCCGCAAGCGCCGCCGCGAATCCTTTGCTGAACAGCACGGTGTGGGGCTGGGCTTTACCTCCTTTTTTGTTAAGGCCGCCATTGGCGCGCTCAAGGCTTTCCCACCCATCAATGGCGAAATCCAGGGCAACGACATTGTGCTCAAGCCCTACTATGACATTGGCATTGCCGTGGGTGCTGAAGAAGGGTTGGTGGTGCCCGTATTGCGCAACGCCGACCGGCTTAGCTTTGCCCAGATCGAGCAGCAGGTCAAGGACTTTGTGCAAAAATCGCGCGATGGCGCGCTCTCTATTGACGATTTGCGCGGCGGCACCTTTACCATTACCAACGGCGGCGTCTTCGGTTCGCTGCTCAGCACGCCCATACTTAACCCGCCCCAAGTGGGCATTTTGGGGCTGCACAAAATTGAGGAGCGGCCCGTCGTGGTGACCAAAGATGGCGCCAAGGAGATTGCCATTCGCCCCATGATGTATGTGGCGCTCAGCTATGATCACCGCATGGTGGATGGCCGCGAGGCGGTTCAATTCCTGGTCAAGGTAAAGGAGTTGATCGAAGACCCAGAGACGCTGCTGTTGGAGGGCTAAAAAGATGGCCGGCATCTCTTAGAAGCAGTCTGAAAAGGTGGTTCAGGTGTGTCATATTCCGGGAAAGGGCCACAAAATCCTGGTCGCGTCATGCGCAATAGGCCCTTTCCCGGAATGTTTTTGGACCCAATTGTGACTTTTCAGACAGCTTCTTAGACGCCGGCCATCTTTTTATTAGAATCTCATGTTACGCAGCGACAGCCAGTCTGCTATATTGCGGTTGAGATGAGAACCGGAGTTTTCCATAGGCTCCACAGGCGTACCCAAACACCGGTTCTCATTCAGAGCTGTGTATAGAGAGAAATAGGAATGTCGGCAAGCCGACTTTCCGCCAGGCTTGCGTAACATAAGTTAATAAGAATTCTTGCTGTACCAAGGTGAGGCTCGAAGAGAGCTAGCGGTGAGTAGTTCTTTACTGCCGTTACCGTTTCACCTCCACAATGGGTAAATAGAGACGCGGACCAATGACAACTCCAGCATTGCCGGCATTGGGAACAGCAGCGGTCTCATCCCAATCACCATTGGTCGGATCATCGGCGCCATCTGCTTCAATGGGCTGCTCTGCACCAACTGCGACGGAGGCGGCGTTTGCGCCAGCGGCGATTGGAGTGCTCCCGACATTCAGGGCGTCGATCATCTCGCCGCCAAAGCCGTGGTCGGCTCCGGTCCAGTAGATGTTGTAGGTGCAGCTGGTATTGTTTTCGCCCAGCGCCAGTGGCGTACAGGTGAAGATGTCGGCCGCCGTGCCGCTGGCGCCGCTCACGTTGAATAGATCTTTGGTAGAAAGGAAAATCTGGCCGCTGGCATCAACCGAAAGCCCCCAGATTTCTTCGGTGGCATCGACCAATTCCGCCGTGGAGCCATCAAAATAGAGCGACCAGCTGCCGCTGGTGGGAACCCCTAGTGAAGTCGGCGCAAATGCCAGCAAGTCTTCATCGCGCGCCGTAACCCCAGCCACAGAGGCGCTATTCAACGTGCTAATCAGCAGCCGCCCATCCGGCGCAAAGTCGATGGCCACAACGTCTTCGCCATTGGTGGTCAGCCCCACATCGGCGCCCACAAAGTAAAGTTCGTAGCTGCCGGCGGTGTTGTCACCCAGCGCCGTGGGTATAAAGTGCAAAATGTCCGAATCATCGGCGGTACCGATGCCGCTGATGGTGACCGGATTATCGGTGCTCAGGAGCAAACTGCCGTCGCTCAAAATCACAAAGGCGTTAATATCGACACCACCCAGCTCCACATCGGAACCATCAAAAAAGAGCGACCAGCTATCCGTGTTGGGGTCATAAGCCACAATATCCTCGTCACGAAAAGCCACGCCACCTACAGTACCATTTGAACTAGAACTGAGATAGATTACATCGCTGCTGCCCGCTGCTGCATTTACGGAAATGATCACATCATCGTAAGCGGATAGCGCACCATCGTCGGCGGTCAGGCGCAACGTGTAGACGCCATCCACGGCAAAGTTGGCCGTGGTGTTGAGCGCATTAGTATTGCCAAACGTGACTGCACCCGGCCCGCTGACCACGCTCCAGGTGGTGACCAAATTGGCCGGCGCGGGCAAGCCGTCGTCGCTGGCGCTGCCGCTCAATGTGGCATCGCCGGGCAGCGTGATGCTCTGGTCGCCCCCGGCATTGACCGTGGGCGCTTGGTTATTCGCCGGCGTTGGATCCACCGTGACGATCACATCGTCGGCGGCGGATAGCGCACCATCGTCGGCGGTCAGGCGCAACGTGTAGACGCCATCCACGGCAAAGCTGGCCGTGGTGTTGAGCGCATTGGCATTGGCAAACGTGACCGCGCCCGGCCCGCTGACCACGCTCCAGGTGGCGATTAGATTGGCCGGCGCGGGCAAGCCGTCATCGCTGGCGCTGCCGATCAAGGCGGCGTCGGCGGGCAGCGTAATGCTCTGGTCGCCCCCGGCATTGACCGTGGGCGCTTGGTTGGTGGGACCGCCACTTATGCTTAGGGCGCCGCCGATATGCATGCCGTCGATGGACTCGGCGCCAAAGCCATGATTGGCGCCTTGCCAATAGGGGGCATACGTACAGCTGGTGTTGTTGGCGCCTAGCGAAATTGGAACACAGGTGAAGATGTCTGCGGCCGTTCCGCTCACACCAGAGACGCTAAAATTCGCTTTGGTTGACAGATATATTTTGCCGCTGGCGTCGATGGACAATCCCCATATCTCCTCCGCTTTATCCGTCAATTCCGCCGTGGACCCATCAAAATACAGAGACCAGACGCCGCTGGTAGGGACGCCCAGCGCCGTCGGCGCGAAGGCCAGCAGATCTTCATCGGCCCCCGCGGCGCCGGGGACGCTCACCCCGTTGAGCGTGCTGATTAGCAGCCGTCCATCCGGTGCAAAGTCGATGGCCACAATGTCCTCGCCATTGGTGGTCAATCCCACATCGGCGCCGCGGAAATACAGTTCATAGGCGCCGGCGGTGTTGTCGCCCAACGATGTCGGCGTAAAGTGCAGAATGTCTGAATCATCGACTGTGCCAATGCCGCTGATGATGACCGGATTGTCTGGGCTCAAGAGCAGGCTGCCATCGTCCAGGATGGCAAAAGCGTTAATATCCACACCACCCAACTCCACATCCGAGCCGTCAAACGCCAGCGCCCAATGATCCGTCACGGGGTCGTACATTAGAATATCTTCGTCGGCAAAGGCCACGCCACCTACGGCGCCGTCGCTGGTGGAACTGAGATAGATCGGCGCCTCGGAAGTGGCCGCGGGGCTGACGGTGACAACCAGATCATCGCTGCTGCTCAATTCGCCATCGTCGGCGGTCAGGCGCAGCGTGTAGACGCCGTCCACGGCAAAGCTGGCCGTGGCGTTGTGCGCATTGGCATTGTCAAACGCAACCGTGCCCGGACCGCTGACCACGCTCCAGGTCGTGAGCAGGTTGGCTGGCGCCGGCAGCCCGTCATCGCTGGCGCTACCGCCGAGCAGCGCGCTGTCCGGCAGCGTGATGGCCATATCGGCTCCGGCATTGACGGTAGGCGCCTGATTGGTCGGTGCGCCGGACAGCACGGTGACCAGGATGGTGTCGCCCACCGATAATTGGCCGTCGTTGGCCGTCAAGCGCAACGTATATAGCCCCTCCACGGCGAACGTCGCGCTGGTTTGCGCGGCATTGGCATTGCCAAAGGTGACCGCGCCCGGGCCGCTTTGCAGCGTCCAGGTGGTGACCAAGTTGGCTGGCGCGGGTAGTCCATCATCGGTGGCCGTGCCCGCCAAGGTAACACCCGATGCCAGCGTGACGGTCACATCGACACCGGCACTCACGGTCGGCTCCTGGTTATTGCCGTTGGTGAGCAACCAGTTGTAGGCGCTCAGCACATCGAGCCGGCCGTATCCAAAGTTGTTATCGGCGCCGGTCACGCCCAGGTCCAAGCTGGCATTGAGCAGCGCAGCCTGCTGTTGGGCCGCCGTGGCCGATGGATAGGCATTGAGCAGAAGCGCCAGCGCGCCCGATGCGTGGGGCGCGGCCAGCGAGGTGCCGGTTTGGCCAAAGTAGAGGCCATACAGGTCGGTGGTCTTGACGTCGACACCGGGCGCTACCATATGGGGAAAAATTGTCGTTGGCCCACCACATGTGGCCGGACCGCGACTGCCGCCCGCGTAGATCTGATCGGCATTGTCGACCGCGCCCACGGCAAATGCGCTGGGATTATTGGCCGGGCTGTAGCTGGTGTTGGCGTTGGGGCCGCCATTGCCCGCGGCAAAAATGGGTAACACGCCAGCCGTACGCAACACGGCTATATCATTTTCAAATTCCAGATTGCAGCCTGGGCTTTGGAACGTCCACGAGCCGTTGACCACATGGGGCGTATCGTCCGTGTTGGGGTCGCCATCGGGGTCCAGCAGCCATTGGAAGGCGGCGTGAATGCCCGCCACCGTGCCTGACCCCTGGTCGTTAAAGATTTTGGCGGCAATCCACTGGGCGTTGGGCGCCATGCCCACCGTAGTGCCGCCGGCATCGCCGCCCACGATGATGCCCATGGACCAGGTGCCGTGGCCGCTGGCCGCTCCCGCATAATCGGTTGGCGTGGCGTGTTGGCTATACGGGTCAAACCAGCTATTGGCGCCGCCGCGCCATTTGCCCGCCAGATCCGGGTGGCTGATGTCGACGCCGGTATCCATGTTGGCTACCACAATGCCTTGACCCAAAAAGCCCTGGTTCCAGAGCGCCGGCGCATTGACCAGCGCAATATTGGCCTCGGGCGCACCGCTTTGCAGGGCATAGGCCGCGGGTGGATTCATATATCCGGCTGGGGGCGCGGAGGGGGCCGCTACGGGTTCATTGAGCACAATTTTCTCAACTACCTTCAGCTGCGCCAGCTCATTAATAACGGCGGGGGTAGCCGTCACTTCCAGACCGTTGATCATCCAGAAGGAGGTGTAGCTCGTCGCTGTGCCGTCGGCCATGCGACTCTGGACCAGCTCAATCACTTTGCGCTGAGTTTGCTGGGCTTTGCGCTGCAGGCGTTGAATAATTTTTTTAATTTGATTTTTGCGCAGCCGTTCTTTGAGATCGCTGAGATTTTCCTTTTCACGCAGCTCGACAATGACGCTGATCATTTCATCGGCCGCGGCTGTTTGCATAACGGCCATGAGCGTAGCGTCAATTTTATCGCGCGGCCTCACGCGTTCGGCCGCGGCCAGCGGCGCGCTTTGGATGGCCATCTGCGCAACCAAAAGGAGCAAGATGGTAAGCAGTGTAAACAACCGGCAGCGGGACGGAACTCGAGACTTTCTTGTAAAATGCATCATAAATCCTAACCTGCTAAAACAGAAACGATATTTGAATGGTTCCAGGCGTATTATCAGCACACCGTAACGATGTTGGCGAGATAGGTGGCGGTCTCGTTTGTTGAATCCGATTCTATCTCTGGCGATTGCGATCTACTGCTTATGGCTTCTACGCCGCGGGCAGAGTGGGGGCCAACAGATCCGACTTCATGTCGGCATTTTGGGGAGGCCGCAGGCGATTCTGTCTTTGGATGAACCAGCGCCAGCCGCCACTGATCAATACAAGCCCTATTAGAAAGCCAATGACAAGCCGATTGAGCAGCGGCGCCAGCGGTGCTTTTGAGATGCGCACCGGCAGCAATTTGCCGGCGGGCGGCACCATCCACTCAAAGCGGGCCGTCAGGTCGGGCTGGCCATAGCGCTGAATACGCATGCCGATGCGCCAGGGACCGGCCAGAGTCAGATGATTGCCGATGACTTGAAATTGGTCCGTATCGATCTTCTCGGCCAGAATGGTAATCGGCTCTGCCGTCTGCCGCACTGGCGTCAGCTGCACATAGAGCTGCAAGATATCCGCCGACATGGGGCGAGCCGGATTGACGGCGCGTATGTTGATCAAGTTCTGCCCCAGCCGATTGGGGCTCACTTCCAGCGTGATCAGCAGATCGTCCACGCGCTGGGTCAGCGACTTCTGGAGCTGTGCGGGAGCAATGGTGTACGCCACATCGCGCGGTGGTGACGTGGCCGTAATAAATCCGGTGATGCCAAAGAGCAGCACGCCCAGCACCGCCTCTAGCGCAATCAAGCGCACGGGCGGGAAGCTGCGCCGTACCAGTTGCGGCTGCGTTGAACGTCCCAATAATCTGCCCATGCCACGCGCCAACTTGGGATGCAGCAAACATGTGTTGACAATGCCGCACAGGCCAATAAAGAGCACCAGCCCCAGCTTCCCCAACAGAAAGCGCCCGTAGGCGCTGTCCATGAGCGCATCGATGGACGCAACCTGGCGGCCCATGTTAAAGAGACCGGTGGCAATGAGCAGCGCTACGCTGAGCGCAGCCAGCAAGCTAAAGGCGCGCCAGCTCAGCGGTCGCCACTGTTCTGCCGCGCTTTTATGCTGCGCCCGCGCTGGCAGCACAATAACGACCAGCGCTATGAGCCCACCAATCCAGGCGCCTGCGGCCAGCAGATGAAGCGTGGCGCTGGTCAACGCCAGCAGCCAGTTGTGGCTTTCGCTGGTGGCGTGGCCGGCAAGCGCCTGCACAATCATCAGGTCGATGGCGCGGCCAAAAACCAAAAGCTGTAGCCAACTGGACCGGGCGACGGCGGAGCGAGACGCCAGCAGCAGCAGGCCGCCGCCCAGAAAAATGAGCAACCCCTGGCGCGTCAACCACAGTACGCCCCATTGGGTCTCCAGCAAAACCAACCGCGCCTGTACAAGCCAGCTGGTTTGCACAGTGGCCAACGTTTGAAAGCTGGCCACCTGCCAGAACAACATGCCAATACCCACCACCAATGCCGCAGCGGCACACGTGGCCGCCCAGCGCAACATGCGTTGGTGGAGTCGCTGCTGTTGCCGCGCGCTCTGCGCATCCGGCTGTTTGTCAACGGGTATCAACACCAGCCAGACCAGCGCCAGCGCGCCCACCAGCGCGGCCAGCAGCATATAGTTGCCCCAGCGCAGCCAGGCTTCGCCCCATATGGGCAGCGTCGGCGCGGCAGCGTTCAAACGCGTTGAGGCAGTGATGGGGGCCAAGCTGGGGTCGCTGCTGAAGAGCGTAAAACCCTGGCTCAAGTGTCCATCCACATTGGACAGCACGCGCCACATCACCGTGTAGGCGCCAGGCGCCAATTGGGGCAGCGTCACCACCAGCGCGCCGTCCGCCGAAAGCTGTGGCTGCACATGCACATTGGCAACCGGCCGATTCGCATCATCCACCAATTGCACCAGGCTGAACTGCGGCAAAATCGGCTCATTGAACCAGAAGCGCAATTGGGTGGGCGCGTTTTCTAGCACTTGGCCGTCGATGGGTTCGGCGCGGATAATATCGGCATGGGCTTGCGCCGCTTTGGCCGTCAACCCAAACAGCAAAACGAGGCTACAGAGGGCCCATAGCAGATGAAACTTGTGAGAGCATAGAGTGGATTTTGGCTTAAACATGATTATTTCATTTTTGCACAATGGGCAGATAGCTATGCGGGCCGCTTTGCTGCTCGGTGTGAGCCGCGCGCACGCTAATGCCAAACGTATAATCGCTGCTGCCTAAATTGTTGGTCGCACGCACGGTTACGCTGACCAGTCCCGCCTCAGACGCCATGGGTGTCCAATCGATTTGACCAGTGGCCGCGTTGATCGTCATGCCCTGTGGGGCGCTCACCAACGCAAAGGTGGGCGGTGGAAAGCCGGTCGCTTGAAGCGTGTATTGGAAAAGCTGGCCAGCCGTAGCTTCTTTGGTTGACTGTCCGTGCGGATCCACAATTTGCGGAGCCGCCGGGACTGGGGTTGCCGGCGCTGTAGGTTCAACCGTGGCCGTGGGCTTGGTTTCATGGGTAGGCAGCGGTGTTGGCGTTGGGGTCGGTGTGGGTGTGGACGATGCGCGCACGTCAAAATAGGCGTGCGTTTGCTGCTGCTCCAGCGTGTGTGTAATCGTATACGCGCCGGCGGCCAGTGGACCTACGTTGATGCTGTATGCCCATGGGATTTCAGCCGGGGTGCAGAAGAGTTCACCCGAAGGTGCGCTGACAATGTGAATTTCGTGCTCCCCCACCTGGTGCGACTCATATTGAGGAACGCAGCTGTCCCGATGAATGCTCGACACCGTAATCGAGATGGTGTCGCTCACGGTGGGCGCCGGCGGTTCGATCGTAATACGGATGACGCCCAGGACGGCCAGCGTGGTGACGTGAAGCGGCGCCAGTTCGCTCAGCGCGGCTTCATTGCCCGCACCATCAAACGCGGCCACCCACAGCCGGTAGCCCGTGCCGGGTTCAAGTCCGTCGATGGTAAAGCTAAGCGCTTCCGTGGCGCCCATTTGCACGGGCGTTGCCGCTGGGCCATCTTTCTGGACCCAAATGTGATGTCCCGTCACGCCCACGTTGTCGCTGGCCGGCGTCCAGTGCAGCGCAACGCCGGTGGCGGTCAGCTGTGAGCTGGTTAGATTGCCCACCGGGCCGGGCGCTGTTTGATCGCTGCCCGGCTGCGTCACCGCCACCAAGAGCGTGCGTGCGTTGTTGTCGGTATTTAAATCGGCGGTGCGGCTGGCGACGTGCGCCGTGTTGGTCAACGTCCCGGTTGAGGCGGGCGCCGTAATGGCAATGGTAGCCGTCAGACGCTCACCGGTCGCCATGCTGGGGAGCGTCCAACGTAGGCAGCCATTGGGGGCGCAATCGCCGTCGCCAACCAGCGTGGTGGAGATCGCCGAGGCCACCGTCGCGGTTACCGCGGTGGAGATCAAACCTACGTTGGGGGGCAACTGGTTGGTCAGCGTGATTGACGTGGCGCTGTTCGGCCCCAAATTGGTAAGCGCAATCTGATAGGTCAACCGTTCACCGCTGTCCACAGAGGCGGCCGATGCGGTTAACGCCACATGTAAGTCGGCAACATCGCCGGCTTCCAAAGCCCCGATATCGCATTGGGGTCCCTGGGGCCGCGCCAGCCCGCGTTGATCCGCCGCGGGGCAGTTCAACGCGTCGCCCTGGTCGATGGCCGGGCTGCCGGGCAGCAGCGCGTGTGTGGGCGTGGCCCCGCCATTATGGGCCAAGACGGCCAGCTTGGGGTCGCTATTAGACTGATCACCCGTCGCGCTGAAGCTGCAACTGCTGCCGCTCTCTAAGTTGTAGCCCGCCGAATTGATAATGCCACTGCTGGTGGCGCAATTGGCGCCCATATCGGCCCGGGCCACAATGGTGTTGCCCATAATCAACTCAGATTCATCGACAAAAATGGCGCTGCCGCTGCCTTCGGCGCGGTTGGCATAGAGCGTGCTGCTTTTAACCGTGGCCGATGCCCCAATGTAAAGACCGCCACCGTTGTCGCCGGCGCTATTTTGGCTCAGCGTGTTGTTGGTCAACGTGAGCGCGCCGCCGAAGTGTTGCAGCCCACCGCCAGCGGCGGCGGCATTGTGAGCCAGCGTGCTGCCACTGATCTCCATAATGCCGTTGTTAAAGATGCCGCCACCAGCATTGGCAGCCACATTGTGACTGATCTGCGTATCCAGAATGGTGGCCCGCGCGCCCACACCTTGGCTGGATATGCCGGCGCCGCTGGCCGCCGTGTTGCTGAGAATTTGGCTTTGGCTAATGGTCAAGCGCGTCAGCACTTCACCCGTGCTGTAGACGCCGCTGCCGCCATTGCTGGCTATTTTTAAATGGCTAAGATTGGCGCTGGCGCGTCCATTGTAGATGCCTCCGCTTTGGTTGTTTTCAACAACACCGTCGGTATAGAAGAGCGCACCAATTTCCTGATTGCGCACGCCGTAGCCGCCGCGGTTGTTGCGCACGGTGACATCGTTGAGCGTGAGCAGCCCGCCACTGTTGGTGAGCCCACCGCCGCTATTGTCCTCCACCAAGCTGTGATGCAGCGTGACGCGGCCCACGCCATAGATGGCGCCGCCGCTCAAGGCGCTGTTGCTAATGAGCTGGCTGTTGCTGATGGTTAGCCGTGCGGTCAATTCAGTGAGGATGCCGCCACCATTGGCGCCAGGGCCAGGGTTGCCGTGGCGAATGGTCACATTTTCCACGGTAACGGGAACGCCGCTGTGGATGTGGAGCACGCGATCGCTTCCATTGCCATCAATGATGATGGTGCTGGCCGCGCCGCTGCCGCTGATGGTTAAGCCATCCAAAATATCAAGGTCGCCACTTTGGGCTGCATCTTCATTGACGCCGGTTTGGGTTAAAACAAAGAGCGCCGGTTTGGGCAGCGCGGGGTCAAAAAGAATGACATCTGCGCCGCTGCCGCCGGGACAACCGCCCAAAGGCGCATCTGTATTGGCGGCGATCACTGCTTCGCGTAGCGAACATTCGCCATCCTCTGCAATGGCATCGACGGTGGTGGTAACTGTAATAACAGCTTCGGCCTGCACGGGCGTGTAAAAAGCGCAGGCGGCGGCTGTTAACAGCAGGGCCACGCAGGTAAAGCGGTGGAATATCCTCTGCATATTGCTCCTATTTGTCACAATCCAATCATTTTTATACGGGTCAAGATGATGGTAAACAGTGCGCTTTAGCGGGCTTCCGCTAGCAGACGCAGGCTGATGAAGGTTACTAATTAAATTCGGTAAACCACGCCCCCAGGCTGAAGCGCTGGGGCTGATAAGAGAAGCCCCGCTAAAGCGGGCTAAACCAGAGTGCGCTTTAGCGCAGCTTCCTCTATCAGCCTGGGCGCTTTAGCCCCAGGCGTTTACCGGATTATTTCGTTAATATCCATCAGCCTGTGGCATCAATTATTGCACAGTCATCGGCTCAAGCTGGACCGAGCCAAAGACGACCGAAACGGTGCTGCCCGCTTTAACGGCGTTGTTGGCATTGGCAAAGAAGAGAAAATGAATGCTGTCTTTGTCCAAACGCGTATTGTGTTTCATGCCGTTGGATGTGTAAAGCGTCTCCCCGGTTTCTGCCACAATTAACGCCGGTGGACTGGTGGTTTCACCCACCAGAAATTCAGCCTTTGCGGGGTCTAATACTTTATAGCGAAAGTCGATCATGCCGCCGCCGGCAGTCACCGCAATGAGCCGCACGCGCACCCCAAAGCGCTCTGCCAGCGTCTGCGCTGAGATCAGCGTGGTGGCCGGCGGCGTTTGCGCATGATTGCCCTCGGGCTGAGCCAGCCAGACGCGATAGGCAAAGAAGCCGGCCACGGCCGGCAGCAAGATTAAAGCTTGCAGAAGGTATGTAAGCCAGCGCCGGTTTGGCGCCGGTGCTGGCTTGGTATCTATAGTCATTTCATGCATGTGTAAGTCTCATCCAGGAGGGCCATTGAGAAGCAATGGCAATTCGTAGGGCGGGTTTCCAGACCGCCGTCTTGCCGGTAACGAGCGTTCTTCATTCGGCGAACAAATGCAATTCGTTGACCGGCGTCGGCGGGTTAGGAAACCTGCCCTACAAAGTATGGAATTACGGCGCGCTCAGCGCGTCGAGGTCAACCGCTGTACTTACGCCTTCGGCGGAGCCATCAAAGAAGGAACTCCAGGCGCCGGCGTTGAATTCGACAATATCTTCGTCTTGCACCACGCCCAAGCCCGGCACGTTGACGCCGGCGTCGCGGTCAAAGGAGATGTAGTAGTGATCTCCGCCCAGCAAGACCAGGCCATTGATATCTGCATTGCCTGGCAGCCCCTCATCGGAGGCGTCAAAGACACGCTCGAAGACAGCGCCATCCCAGCGATAGATGTCGGCATCATCGTTGGGGCCGGCTACGCCTTGGATAGCCGCATTGCCAATGGTTGAGAAGTAGAGGCTGCCGTCTGCCGTATCGATATCAAACGCATCAATGTTGTGACCGTTGGAAGCGTCCAATCCATAGGCAGAACCGTCAAAGTACATGGACCAGTTGCCGCCGTTGTAGAAGACAATGTCTTCATCCTGTACGGCGCCGAGGCCAGGCACATTGGTGCCCCCACTGCGTACGAACGATACATAAAACTGGCTGGGTGAGACAATCACCAGGCCGTCAATGTTGGCGTTGCCCGGCAGACCATTGGCCGAAGCATCAAAGATGCGGCTAAAGGCTGCGCCGTCCCAGCGATAGACATCGGCATCATCAAACGGACCGCTGACGCCGGGGATGGGGCCGTTTGTATTCCCACCTTGGCGGGTGGAGAAGTAGAAGCTGTTGACCGGTGGCGTATTGACTACCAGCGTCGTGCTGATGGTGTTGCTCCAGTTGCCGGCGGCGTCGCGCGCCCGTACGGAGAGCGTGTAGTCGCCAATGGCCCATCCACTTACATCGATGGTGGCGGAAAGGTCGTAGCTGCCGCCATTTTGGGTAGCCGTCATGGGCGCGCCATTGCCCTGGCCCGGATCGGCGCCCACGAACCATTCACCCAGCGCAATGGCCGAGGAAGCGTCGCTGGCCGCGGCGGTGAGCGTTACGCTGGCCGCGCCATTGGTTGGGCTGGGCGCTACCGCAATGCCAGATACCGTGGGCGCATCCGTTTCAATTACCAGCGTAACGGTGCTGAACGGACCCCAGTTGCCGGCAACATCCTGGCCGTGGACATAGATGGTGTGGCTGCCAATGCCCAGTTGCGCAATGGTCGTAAGCAGAATATCCGCTTGAACGGCTTCACTGACGCTGTCAAATGCGCCATCGCTGGCCGCAAAGAGAAAGCCCGTACCGTCAGCACCGGTGGCGCCGATAAAGCCTTCTGCCGCCATGACTGTCGGCTGGCCAGACGTGGCGTTGATAGCGGCGGCGCGGGCGCTATCAGTCGTCTGTGTTTTGGCCGCGCCCATAATGAGCGGCATGAAGATCGGTTTGTCCAACGTGGGCGTTTCTAGCCCGGCTGCCGTCACCACTTCTTCAATCTGCGCCGTTACCCGCACATACTGTTGGGTTGGGCTCAAACCAAGCTGGCCGTTATTGGGGTTGGGTGCTGCCAAAACGCCGGTGGTATTGGGGCCGGTCTGATCAATGCGTAGATCGACCTGGGCAAAAGCGCCCCAGTTGCCGGCAGCATCTTGGCTGTGGACAAAGACGGGATGCACGCCTTCGGTCAGCGCAGCCACCGTGGCCGCCGGAATGATGACATCCAGGCTGGCAATGGGCTGGCTCACGTTGACGCTCATGGCTGTACCGGCGCCGTCAGCACCGGTGGCGTCGATAAAGTATTCGGCAGCGGCAATGTGGCTGGCGCCGCTGGCGCTATCATCTCCGGTGGCGGTCAACGCCACATCTACACCGCCATTGGTTGGATTGGGGCTCATGAGCAGCCCGCTGCTGGTCGGCCCAGCTGTATCCATACCGGCCAACACGACGGTGCCAAAGGCGCCCCAGTTGCCGGCGGCATCCTGGCCGTGTACGTAGATCGTGTGGTCGCCACTGCTCAGGCCAGCTAACACGGCGGCGCTGATGGCGCCTTGGACAGCTTCGGTGGGCGTAGCGAAAGCGCCGGTCATGGCGGTGGCCGCGGTGGCCGTGCTGTCAATATAGAACTCGGCGGCCTGAATATTGGAGCCGCCGCTGGCGCTATCATCTACCGTGGCGCTGACGATTATGTCGCCACCGCTGGGCGTGAGCGCCACGCCGCTGGTGGTTGGCCCGGTAGTGTCGGCGCCGCTGCCGCCGGTCTGCACGGTGAGGAAAGTGAGCATCCCGCCAAAGTTGGGCGCCGTGTCGTTGCGCAGTGACATGGCGGCATCATACAACGCTAGGCGCGCCCCGGGCGCCGCCGTAGCGGACATCGTTGTGAGGACATCTACGGTCTGGCCGGGCGGAATTGTTTCGGCCACCATATCATGGGCATGGCTTTGCAGAAGGCCATCTACGGCCAACACGGTCTGGTACGCGCCCAGCAAACTCATTGAATGGTATTGGATTCCGGCGTTGATGTAGCGTAGCAGCACGCGGTGGCCTGTATCGGTGGCAATCTCAGCGGTTTCAGGATGCGCTTTGCCGTTGATGAGCCAGTAACGCGGCGTAAAGTCGCGCAGGTCAAAGGTGGCGGGGTTGGCGCTATTGTTTAAGTTCGGGTCGATTTCGCTGAGGATAACCAGGGCCTCATCATCATAGGCCGTGCTAACGTCGCCATAGGCTTGGCCGGCCGTGGTGGGCCGCACAATGAGGGCGCCAAAGAGCCCCATGGCCACCTGATGCTGGCTATTGAGCAGACCAGCTTCGTATAGAAACGTGCCAGGCGCACTGGCCGTAAAGGTGTAACTCTTGGCGCCGCCAGAGGCCGCACCGGTGAGATCGGTGGGCATCAATTGGCCCAAGAAGCGGATGGCCACGGCTTCCCCCAGATTGTTGGTGAGGTTCACCGTAACCGTCTCGCCCTGATTGACAATCAGCGCGGGACCGGGCAGCGTGGCTGCACCCCCCGCCGTATCGGCAAAGCCCCAAATGGGAACGCTGTTGCCGTCGGGCAAAGCCAGCGTGCCGGTTGTGGCCCACAGATCACAGGTGCGCGTGGTGGCGCCTGTGGATGTGCAGGTGGCTCCCGGCAAGGTCGCTGCCGCGGGCGCCGCCAAGGCTGTACCCACGAAGCCCGGAACCATGATCTGGATGACCAGAGCCGGCAGCAGGAGCAAAATAAAGGACAATGTTCTCTGTTTCATATTGATTCTTATCTCCTGTACGTACGGCTATGGGCAATTATTGGGCAGCGGCGGGTCGACGCGTAGATAGGTGATCGGGCCCGTCATTGGAATGCCCCAGGACGTAATCTGGAAGAGCGAATGGTTGTGCGAGATGATGTAGTATTCACCGCACTGATTCTGGTTGGGCGCCCCCACCGGAATGGCGCCCGGTATGCCGAGATATGGGCTGCCGCTATAGAATTCGCCGTAGGCAATGTTCTGGGCATTGGGAATCACCACCGGCACGGCATTGGTATTCTCTGCGTATTGTTCGGCATCGTGCCACTCGGCGGTCACATCCCACGTTTGCCCGGGACCAATATTGACCGAATATTTCTCGAAAGAAATATCGGCGCTGCCATCCACCAGCGGACGTCCGTCGCGCCCGATGACGCGGCCGTTGTAGCCATGCGGATGAAACGGCATGTCCTGGCCCGTTACGTTCACATAGCGGATGAGCGCCGGGTCGGGATTGGAAGCGTCATTGGGGTTCACCCGCACCAGCGATCCATATGGCTGGCTGGGCAGCCACGAGGCGTTGTTGGGGGCAATGCTGTCTGGGAAGCCGCGCCCGTTGAGCATAAAGTAGCGCGGGCGATAGTTGTTAAAGTTAAAAGGGCGACCGCGTTCGACGGCCCGGTTCAACATGGGGTCGATTTCCGACAACAGCACCATGAATTCCTTGTCTGCCGTGAACTTGCTGTTGTCGGTGTTGTAAGCATAGCCGGCGCCGCGGCTGGGCCGCACAATCAGCACGCCAAAGAGGCCCATGTTGACCTGTTTCATGGGATTCGTGCCGCTTTCATAAATGTAGGTGCCGGGTTCAGATGCCACAAAGCTGTAGCTCATGCTGCCGCCGGGTGCGGCCACGGGCGCCAGCGAAGTAACCGTGCTGCCGCTAAATTGTGGTTCAGATGGGGCGCCGTTGGCCAATACATTCTGCTGGCCGGGAAAGACCAGCGAAACATCCTCGCTCAGCGTGTTGTTCAAAACAATGGTGACGGCGTCACCCTCGCTGACGCACAGCACCGGGCTGGGGTATTGAAAGGGGGAACCGCTAAGCGCAAAGCCCCACGAAAAGACCACGTTGTCGTCCGGCGTGCCAACATAGCCAGTTTGCGTGGTGAGCGTGAACGCCGCGTTGGGGCTGCCGCTGTTGGTGCAGACGATGCCATCGGTGGGAACTGGTTGCGCCGCCGCCGGTTGGGGATGGGCCGTCGAGGCCCCCACGCTCAACGCCATGACCAGCATCAGCACCAACGCCCAGCGGATGCGCCGCGGCCGTATGTGTGTGAAAAGTAATGTAGGCATAATTGTGTCCTTTGATCGTGTCCGTAGCATCAAGTGTTGGGCAGAGTCTGCGCGCCCAACGTGCCGCTGGGATAGACGCGCACTTCGGTCATTTGGCCATTGGTGCCGGCGGCCTGACCATCCGCCGTGGTAAAATTGCGGTTGTAGAGAATGTAGGTGTCGTAGGGATTCGGTCCCTGGTAAGGCGGCGCCGTAAAGAGCACATCCGCGCTTTCCCCGGCGTTGATCGACACCGTGTGCGTGTCATAGATGATGCTGGTGCCATCACTATTGCGCAGGAAGGTGGCGTCTTTGCCCACGACAGTCATCTTGATGCCAGAGAGCGTCATGGCCGACTGTTTAAAGCCCAGGTTAGAGAAGCGCATCAGCACGCGTTCACCCTCGTTGCAGGTGACCAGCGATGAGAGCGGCTGATATTGCAGATGCTCATAACCGGGCGTGGGCAGCAAGTCGCCATTGGCGTCTGTCTCGGTGGCGAGAGAATGGGTGGATGCTGCCGCGTTGATGGCTGAATTGGGCGCAATGGTGTCCGGCCAGCAGCGGCCATTGATCATGGCGAAATCGACCTTGTAGTCGCTCCACTCGGGCAGTTGAATGTGCGAATCTGCCCAGTGTGCTTCGGCCCACACCTCGCTGAGGAACAGGGCAAATTCACGGTCGTAGCCGGTGACGCCGTCGCCGTCGTTGTAGACAAATTTGGTAAAGCCACCAATGTTTTGGCCCTCTTGCGCCGGCCGCACAAAGACCAAACCGGTCATGCCCATCTGCACATGTTCCACATCTTCCACGTGGCAGTGATACATATAGGTGCCCGGATCGTGCGAGTTAAACACATAGGTAAAGTCACGCCCGATGGGAACCGAGACCGAAGTGGAAGGCTCGCCGTCAAAGAAGGGAATGACGTTGCGAAAGCCGTGCCAGTGGACCGTGTGTGCATCGGTCAGGTCTGGGCGCAAAGCCAGGCCCAGATTGGTCAGCAGCAGATGAAATGGCACATCCTGCTGGGTCCAAAAGAGGGGGGCATTATGTTGCGCCTTCATCTTTTGGCCTTGAATCTGCAAGTTGGCGCCCAGCGATATGTTGGGATCGTAGGAACTCGTCACATTGCGGAAGCCAAAAATATAGGTATTGAACGGCGCCGGCGCCAGATCATCGGGGAAGAACGGCGTATTTGTCGCTCCGTCCGGCAGTGAAATCCAGCCGTCCGTTCCGGCAAAGACCAGATCGGGCGGCGTGGTTTGGGCGCTGGCGGAATCGAGCAGCGTAGGGTTCAGCACGCTGCCGCGCCAGCGGGGCAACACGGCTGCCCCAACCGCCAGCCCGAGCCCGCCTCCCGCTAGTTTAAGCAGACCACGTCGCGATATCGATTGTTTCATAGTGTGTCTCCTGCGAATTTGAGTGTACCCAGTGGCCGAATGTCTGTCCCGGCCGTCTTCCGCAATTTGTGTATTAACAAAATAGTACTGGTATCCTAGAAGTTCGACTTCTCCGAGAAGTCGAACTTCTAAGCCGGTGTTAATTTATAAATCTGCAATCTGCCGAAGACGGCGGGGAACGGACAGAATCGACGCTTGCCTTGGGCTGTGCGTTACTTGGCCGCTACGGGTACAAAGATAAAGTGATCCATGACGCCCGCGTCTTCTACATCTTCCAGGGCGGCCTCAGCCAGCGCTTCAGCCGAAGGTGGACCGCTCCATTCAATGGGCGCTACACTAGCCGCCAAGACGGCCGCGGCATCACCACCGCCAAAGTTGTCGAAGAAGGCGCCGCCACCGCCAAAGTTATAGGTGACGCCGATTTGGCCACCAGCGGCGGCCAAGCTCTGGGGCCACGGCGTGTTCGTTGCGGTCACATCGACCACGGCTTTCATGACGCCGTTGACAAATACGCCTACATGACCCGTGGACCATGTCTGAGCGCCTAGTACGTCGCCATCATGCAGCGTGAGCTGGGCAAGCGGCACCGCCATTTGCATAACCCACAGCTGCGCCGGATCTTTGGTCCAGATTTCCAGCCCCGTTCGGGATGAATAGACAACCTGGATGGCGCTGGCATTGGGCTCGTCTGGGTCGGTTCCACCGGCCAGCTTGAGGGTTAGCCCCTGCTGGCGATTAATGGTAGCCGTGGCTTTGGCAATCGATGTGAACTGGACAAAGGCCAGCTGATTGGGACCAAAGCTGTTGGCAAGCCAGATATTATCGGTGCCTAGACCGGCCGCGGGACGCACCTGCACCTGATTGCCCAGGATGCGGAACTTGAGGTTTGCCGCACCGTTTGACCAGTTGGCCCCCAATGGCGCTTGGTTGTTAGCGGTGAAGATGTCCAGCGCGCCGGCTTGGGGCAGCGCAACGGGCAATTCATCGGCGCCAATATCGAAGCCATTGCCCTGGGGTCGTAGCTCATCGTCATAGTCGGCCAGCGGTGCGCTGGCGTTGCCGCGTCCGCTGCTGCCGGCGTCAATCGCCGGTGAGCCGCTGCTGATGTGATAATCGCCCAGCAGATTTGGCGTGGCCTCGGTGGTGACCATGAGCACGTCGACAAAGCGTGGGTTGCCGCGCCACGGCAGCACGGTGACCGATGTGTCGTAGGTGGCGACCACGTTGGGATCCTGCCCCACAATGTTCGAATTGTGGTTGGTGGTCCCTGTGGCCACCTGCAGAATGGAATCCCGCGGGTTCAGGTCACCAATGCCGCCGGAGACGCCCAAATCCCAGTAGTTGATTGGATTCGGATCGCCTGCCAGACCGATGCCGGCCACCGTGGCCCCGGTAAAGGTCCCGGCGCGATTTTCCCAGAAGATGTTGTTAAAGAGCAGCGGGTCGCTATAGAGAGGGGCATTGGGATTTAGCGAAGCTTGCAGCAGCGTGCTGTTGCGCGAATCGGAAAGCCCGGCGGGCGCCGGCTGACCATCGCTGGTCATGGCCGTGGCCGTTGTGATGTTCTTCATCACCGTATTGTTGTAGAACTTCACATTCGTTGCATCATTGAGCGAAACGCCGCCGCCCTCATGGGTGGAAATGTTGTTGACGATCATGTTGTTGTATACGTCATAGCGATAGTTGCCCGCCATGAGGAAGCGCAGACCGCCACCGTCGTCATTGGCCAGATTGTTCTGGATCAGATTGTTATAGATTTCCACTCGGCCCGCGCCAGGCGACAGCGTATTGGGATCGGCGGGCAATTCGCCAGCGATCATAATACCGCCGCCTTCATCGTACGAGCGGTTGAAGTAGATGCGGTTGTGGTGGATCGAGCTGCCTTGGCTCAGGCCATAATGGCTAATGCCGCCGCCATACTCGGCCGAGAAGTTGCCACAAATATCGTTGTTGGCAATTTCGTAGCGTTGGGCGCCGCGGAAGATGCCAATGGCGCCGGCCAGATTGGTGCCGCCGTTGGCCAGAATGCGGTTGTGCAGAATGCGCACGTCGTCATTTTGGCTATTGCCGCGGCCGCCTTCAATGTGCGGCGTGCCCAAGCGGATGGCGCTACCGTAGGCGCCACCATTGCTTTGAAGCACGTTGTTGCTGATTTGCAGCGTGCGGGCAAAGGCGTTGACAAAGATGCCGCCGCCCTGAACCGCCGCAAAGTCCTTGACCGTGGGATCGCCCGGTTGTAGGTTGTTGGGGAAGCCCTGCTGATCGCCGCCCTGAATGGTCAAACCATCGATCAAGGGCAACGTGTCTGCCGAGAACTCGCCGTTGCGCGGCAGCACGTAGATTACGGCGCCTTCATAAATGGCTTGGTTGCCGTCCCAGTTTAAGCTCAGCACAAAGTCGCGCCAGTCGGTGGCATATTGGGTATCACCCGCCACGCCGCGGCCGTCGATCACCGAGCCAAGCACAGCCGTGCCGTTGGCATAGACACCACCGGGGCCAACGCCTTGCAGCGCAATGGGCGAGTTGATTACTACGTTCTCAAAGTAGGCGCCCTGCGGGTTCCACTGGGCTGGCGTCCCCGGATAAATGACAACCAATCGGGGTCGGTTTAAGTTCGTGGCCGAAGCCGCGTTGACGGCTTCTTGAATCGTGGCATATGGGCGACCGGGGCCCACTTCAAAGATGCGTGGATTGTTGATGCCGCCGTTGCCGCCTCCCAATACGTGGAACGTAATGCTGTTTCTGGATTGGGCGCCGTCCCGCCGCACAATGGTGAGCTGATGACGACCTGTGGGCGTGTTGCGGTTAAGCTCAATTGTAATTTGCGTATCGGTCCAGTTGTCGATACTTGCCGCAAAGTTATCGCCCAGCATGACCGTCCCATCTTCATTGCCAAAGCCTTGGCCCTGCAAGGTAATGAAGGCATCATTGTTGCCGCGCACATCGTAATAGGGCTGCGACACGGCAAAGAGTTCAGGCGTGGTTAGGTTGTTGGGATCGTTGAGCAAACATTGAGGCGGTGCGCCAAATTGGGAGCCCGCGGCCAAGACGCCCGGGACGATCTGTGTGGGCGCCAGATCAGACGGAATGAGCAGACCCGAGTAGACTTCAAAACTGGCGCCGATGGTGCGATATTGCGGATTGTAATTGGTGTTGAGCGCGCCAGGCTGACCGGGATCGTTGCCCAGCATGTAATAGACATTGGGGCAGACGCCGGAGGGTGACGGGCAGTTGACCGAATGCGTTGACGGCAACAGAACTTCGAAAACGCCATTTGGGTCAGACTGGATCGTGGTGAGCAGCCGGTTGGTGAAATCATAGATGCCAATGGGCGAATGGGGGATGCCCGCTTTTTCGCCAAAGGCCATGGATTGCGGATTGCTGGAAATAGCCAGATCGTCAATGATGTAGCCTTTCCACTTGCCGGGCACCGGCACGCGGGTAAAGACCGTAAAGAGCGGCGCAATGGATTTGCCGTTGTCTAGCGAAACCAGCTTCATATCACACAGCGGCTTTGGCTGCCCTTCATACGGACTGCCGCCGCCATCGGCAAAGCTGGGGTTGACCACGGCGTTGGGACCATCGGGGGCAATGCCAGCCACGTCCACCGTGTGTAGCGCACCGGCACAAGCCGGCGGCGGTACGGAGGGAATGAACTGGTCGCCGCCAAAGATATTAATGTCTTCTTCCCGCGTAACTTGGTAGATGGGCAAGCCGCGCCCATCGAGCGGGCTCACAACTTCGACCAGATAGTCATCGGCGGGCAGGATGGTGGGTGCGCTGCCGTCGGCGCAGGCATTGGTGTTGACATCAAAACCGCCGGCGCCAAAGCAACCATCGGCAAAACCATAGTTGCCGTCCAGCGTGGCAAATCCTTGTTGGAACTGCGTACCGGTGAGCGGCGCTTCCAGACAGCGTTTACCGGCGCCGTTCTGGGGCAGAAATTCCTGATTGGGGCTGCCCCACGGTAGCGGCGCGCCATTTGCGTCGCGGGCTATACAGTCGGTGGGCTGTTCCCACGTTTCGGTCTGCACGCTATTGAGCAGTTGGCCTTTGGCGTAAGAACCGTCTGGCGCCAACTCATAATATCCTTCGGCGTCGCAGGGCGCGCCAGCGTTGGTGCCGCACCACACAGTCGCAAAGAGATTGACCGTGTAGTCGGGAACGCCGGGCTGCCACCCTTCGACGGCAGCATAGCGCGGATCCAGTTCGTTGCGCGTGACGTCATAGCTAACGGTGCCCACAATACCGCCGTTGCGTGGGCCGCCTTGCGTGCCGGCGGCGTCATAGGGCTTAACGCCCCAATCCAGACGGCCGCCCTGACCCAGGATCGGCAGCAGGCCTACATCTACCCCATTGCCCGGCACGGTGGTCGGCGTGTCCTGGTTGACCACTTGATAGGTGACGCCCGTGGTATAGAAGCGGTCGTTATAGGCTTCCAAGATCATCCATGAGCCCATTGGGTAGGCCTTTTCCAGCTCGTAGGAGCCGTCGGGGCCGGTAACGGCCGAAATGGACTGACGGTCAATTTCGGAATTGTCGCGGTCGCGCAAGACCACCAGATAGTTGGCCAGCCCCGGTTCACCAGCATCTTTCACGCCGTTGCTGTTCAGATCGTTAAAGACGTAGCCGCTAACATTGGTAAACCAACCGGTGAGGAAGGGTGTCCCCATGTCGACCATCTCGCCGTTGGTAACGGTGACTTGCAGCCAGTCCAAAATGTAGTGCAGCTTTTCATCCCACCAAGTGACCAAATAGTCGCCATCCGGCAGGTTGTTGATTTCAAATTTGCCATCGGCAGCCGCGGGCCCAACGTAAATAGCTGTATCGCCATTTTGCAGGTCCGAAATAGCTACCCAACCGTCTGTAATGGGGCCGGTCACTTTGGCGCCGGAAAAGCCACTCCAAATATCGCCGTTGTACGGGAGCCCGCCTTGCTGCGGCGTAAAGACCGATGCCGAGACGATACTTCCCTTGATGCCGCCGGCGCCACCGGGGCGCGCGTCGGTTGGGCGCACAAAGCCAAAGACCGTCCACGGGAAGGGTTCGCCGGCGACCACAAACTCATTGTCCAGACCGGTTCCGCCCTCTTGCAGCCAGGTGTCCCAGCTGGGTGAACCTTCCAACGTGGTTGTTTCCAGCCAGCTGGTGCCATTGGGCGGAATGACCAACACATCATAACGGCTGGGACCCAGATTGGGCACGGCAATGTCGCCATTGGCGTCGCTAACCAGACAGTTGGTTTGGCCATTGGGGTCGCCATTGTTGTTGTAGGTGGTACAGAGCGGATTGCCAAAGACATCCACCGAAAGCTCGCCCAACGTATCGTTGATGGTCACGCGGAAACCGGCCAGCCCATGTTCGGCTGGCGCATCGAACTGGCCATTGACTGGCGAAATATCTTCAAAGACCTTAATGCGCATGGTGGCGGGCGGCAGCGGATGAGGCTGCAACCAAACATCGACAGCCCCGCTCAGCGGCACTGTAAAGTGCGCGCCACCCATCTTGTAGCCATCGGCTAACACAGAGATCAGATACTTGCCTGCGGGCAAACCAGCTAGACCGGCGCCGGCAAAATCGCCCTGATCGCCTTGTGTATATACGGGCGCCGCGCCCGGTACGGCGCGCACAGAGGGCCAATCACAGCTATCTGGATAGCCGGGATCATCGGCTTGACAACCGGCATTGCGCGGTTGCGTGGGATCGCCCGTATTATCATAATTGATGATGTACTCGTATTGCGTGACGGGGTCGCCTTCCACAACAGGCCCATTGGGCGCGTTGGGCTCTGTGCGGGCGCTCATCACGTTAATTTGTAGTGTGTTAGCTCCCTGCTGCACCGGAGCCGCGGCGGGCGCGGCCCGGACCGCGACGGGAGTTGGCGTCAATGCCCCGAACCCGGAGAGCAGCAACACAAAGGTGAGGCAGAAGCGCAGGGCAGGCTCTAGCCAGCGCTGCAACGTGCATTTACTGAGGGTATATTGTGATTGCATGGACATACCTTCCTGAAATAGAGCTACAGAAACAGTGGTGAGAGAAATCAATAGCAAAAGAACCTGATGTTGAATTTCACCAGGATTCAACGGCCAAATTTCAATAGGAATCAGATACCGAGCACGACTGTGTGTGCTAAGAAAGTGTGTGTTAAGAAAGTGAGTGTGTTAAGAACGTGTGTTTTAAGAACTCGATGACGGCGATCGTGTTTGGGATAATAGAAACGTGTTTGGGATGATAGAAACAAAATATCTTGGGTCGCCAGAAGTGCAATGCACTCCCTCGAACAGGCCCATGGAACTGCTTATGAGAACATGGTTATGGACCAGACGTCCACTGCACGCACCAGTCCCCCAAAAATCGGCTTGTGCATCTGGTCTGCCTGTGTGCATTGCACTTCAAGCGATCCAAGAATGGTTGATAAACTCACGGCTTACGCAGCGCCAGCAGCTGGACGGGAGAAAATAGTATGGCGGATTTGGTCACCTTTACTCCGGGCTGGCGTAAATCCTTAAGTTCAATGATGGCTCTGTGCTACGCACAACCGCCTACCTTAAGTTCAATGATGGCTCTGTGCTACGCACAACCGCCTTTGCAAGTCCTAAAGTTGATGAAATGAACGGAGTCTCTCTTCTCAAACGGTGTAATAATGGGCAAATGTGTAAACATGCGGGCAGGGGAGGCCTAACGCTATTTCATACTGAAATAAGACTTCTGTAATACGACATTTGTACTGCTATTGTACTGTTTATGACTGGTTGACTCAACCCCCCACCTAGTACGTGGTCGGACTAGAAACGGACTATTTTTTAATTACGATTTACTTAAAATAACTAGTTGTGTCTCCATAACTAACTAGTACAGGACTTATATGATGGCAGTTGTGCGGCGCACAGAGCCATCATTGAACGAAGTAAGAGTTAACCGCCAAACCGGTCAGGTCTCCAAGAGCTGACCGGTTTAAATCTACAAATATTATCGGATGCATGCTGATTACCTGGTATATGGAAAAACAAAAAAGCCCACACGCGCAAAAGAGTGTGGGCTTGGGCACATCTGGATAATGACAAGTGTTGCGTAAAGAAGCACAAATGATAGGACAAGCATTAAAAATCTTAAACGCCAATAGCGGGCGGTTTAAAGCAGCTTGTGCAGATAGTCCGCGGCATGCTTGCGGCTTTTGAGTTTCAGTTTCGAGAGGATATTGCTGACGTGATTCTTAACCGTATTTGTGGACACCGACAGGCGCCGGGCAATTTCGTGGTTGCTGGCGCCAGAAGCCAATTCGTGCAGCACTTCACGTTCCCGATTGGAAAGCACGAGCAGTCCGGCTGTTTGCGGGCGTTCCGATTTGGATTGGCGCGCAAATTCATCCAGCACGCGCGTGACCATTTGCGGCATGAGCGCCGCTTCATCTTGCTGCACGCCGCGCAGGAACGATAGCAGCCTGGCGGTGGGTGTGTTCTTAAGCAGGTATCCTTTTGCGCCGCTGCGAATGGCTTCAAACAAACGTTCATCCTCTTCGTGGACTGTTAAGAAGATAATGTTGGTATTTGGCTCTTCGGCTAAAATGACGCGCGTGGCGTCCAGCCCTGTGCCATCGGGCAGGGTAAAATCCATCAGCACAATTTCTGGCTTATGGTGCTTGGTAAGCCGGATGGCTTCTGATACACTCCCGGCCTGCGCTGTGACGGTGATATCGGGCTGGCCTTGCAAAAGACTGTTAATGCCTTCCCGAAAGAGAATGTGATCGTCGACGAGTAGAATATTAATCATGAGATAAGGGTAGCTGTATGGTAATGTTGGCGCCCGTGCCTGGCGCTGATTCAATCATCAGCACCGCGCCAATTTGGGTCGCGCGTTCTTGCATTATGTTTAGGCCAAAATGGCCGTTGTCCGCAGTTTCTTGGATAGTAAAGCCGCAACCGTTGTCTTGAATTGTCAACGTGAGCTGCGTATATAGCCAAGATAAAGTGATGTTGGTTACGGTGGCCTTGGCGTGTTTCGCGACATTGTTGAGCGCCTCACGGACTAGATACAGAAGCTGTTGCTGCACAATTGCCGGAATTGGGCGCTCTTTCCCATCATTGACAAAGTGAATTTTAAAGCCATTTTGATGGCCCATTGTCATGGCCAAATCATATAGCACGACCGATAGCTGGCTGGCATTGGACGGCAGAAAGGTGGCCAGCACCTCGCGGATTTGCTCATAGGCCTCATTGGCCACATCGCGCATCTGCGCCAATTCTGGTCGCACTGTCTGAATGTTGCGCGTCTCATGGGGGTTGGCCAGGGCATCCAGCTTGAGATGGAGGAAACCAATACTTTGACCGAGCGAATCGTGCAAATCGCGCGCAATGCGCATGCGCTCTAGCGTGCGCGCCATTTCAGCCTCTTTGCGCTTGGTAATATCGCGCACGATCATCTGAACAGCGTACTTGCCTTGATAGGTAATGGGAATGGCAACCATTTCTACATCTACAAACGAACCATCCAGCCGCACAAACTTATCTTCCACGGGGGGCATGCCCGCTTGGCTATCATGCATCTTTTTAAGATGTCGTTGAACGAGACCGCGATGGCTGGGATGGATAAATTCATAAAGAGATCTATACTTTAATTGATCGACATTTTGGGCGCCCAAAAGAGTTGTGCCGGCTGAATTGATATCAACCAGCTTTTCATTTTGCGTAATGAGAATGGTTTCAAACGACAGCTCGGTTAAATAACGGTATCGCTCCTCGCTTTGGCGCAGCGTATTTTCAACCTTGCGCCTTTCATCAATCTCCTGCCGCAACGTGTGTGTGCGCTCTAAAACACGTTTTTCTAATAGCTCATTTGCCTCTTTGATCTTCTCTTCGGCGTGCGCCCGGCGCGTGGCAATGGCAAAAACCAACGCAAGTATCAACGTCAGCATGGGGATTTCGATAATCTCTTCGAAATTGATTTCTTGTAGCCATACACTCACGATAATGACCAGGGTCGTGGTCGTGACCCAAAAAATGGCGCGTCGAATAAAAGGCCGTAACTGCCAGAAAAATGCGCCAAAAGTCAGAAAGACAAAAATCAGGTGAAAGCAGAAGATTTTAGCAGGTGTAATGATCAGAAAGGCAGCCGTCACAACCAACAGCCAATCAAGCAGCCAGAGTATTCGTTCGGTGTCTGGCAATCGAAGCATTGCGCCCATCCAACCGGCAAAGTGCTGGAAAGAACGGCCAAGATTGCCCGACTTTGAATAGTTGGGGATCACGACAATTTCTCCGTGGGCCAATCATACTAATAACTCAGGTTACGCAGCGACAGCCAGTCTGCCCGAGAGAAACAGGAACGTCGGCGAGCCGACTTTCCGCCAGGCTTGCGTAACATAAGCGAATAAGTTGAAGCGAGAACCGAACGAGGCGATTCGGGAATTGATTTCAATGCAAAGCAATAACGACAACGTGTCCCATATATTGAGGGGGGCTATTTTCTCTAATGAATGCAGGAAGCGAGTATTGTAAGGTAAAAGTTATTGTAGCATATTCAAATTGCTATAAATGTGACGAATTGTTACAATTTACTGTCATTAACGTTAGTATACCGCAATGTTAGTAAACCACAACGATTTGCCTAGACCGCCATTCTCTCCACCGCCGCCATGACCTCCTTGAGCACCGGCTTGGTTTTGAAATAGAGAACCTCAGCTGGAATATCGGTTAACTTTTCTTTGGTTAAATTGACCCCTTCATAGACCAGCAGAATTAGGTCTTTGCGTTTGGCCGCCCGCACCTTCTTAATCTTGCGCTCCAGATATTCAGGATGCCAAAAGCCCACAATTTCGAGCAGCGCGCGTCGTCCATCCTTTTTATGTGTAAAGGCAAAATCGGGAATCATCACCGTGTCGTCTACCAAAATTACCTCATCTTCACGCGTCAACAGCCACTGACCGCGCTTGTGGCCAAACTTTGCGGCAAACTCGGCGGCAAAATCGGCCTCCATGCGGCTGTCAAATTCGCCGCTGCGCTTAAAGTGGCTGGTCAGTGGCGCCGTGTGATTGAGATGATATGTGAGCGGCTGGCGGTGGGGCGGTGGGCGCACGGAAGCCCACATACGCCAATGCTGGCATAGAAAGAGCGCCGGCAGAAAAGCCGCCAATTGACGCCCATAACGCGTCGTGGCTTTAACAAAAGGCGAAATTGGTCCGTCTAACGTTACGCTGTAACCGCGTTTGCCGTTGATTTCATCTGGCAGTGGCGTGGCCCAAAACATGAGCTTAAAGAGCTTAACATATTTCCAGAAATCTTTATACCCATCATAAAGATGAACCTGCATCTGGTCCGACCAATACAGGGCCGCGCGCGAAAGCTCTAGGTTATAGCGGGCAATCAAATCGGCGGGCGCCCACGGGGGACCAGCATCAGTCAATCGATAGGCGGTGGGACGATCTGCATAGAGCGCCTCTTCAAGCGCCGCGTGATTCATGCCCAGGGCGGCCGCGGTTTGCGCCACAATTTCCGCGCGCGAATGGGGATGCAGCAGGTCGCGCTGGGCAAAGGCTGGGCCGTGCGCAAAAAGACGCTCGCGCACTTCCGCTGGCGCCACGCGCGTTTCCACCGCTTCAAACGTGGCGGCATCGTTTAACACTTTGGCCAGCCCGCGCACAATCGTATAGTCGATGCGTTCACCCTCATATTGCTCCAGCGCCTGCCGCCACGCCCCCTGGGATTCATGCAGATGGGCCTGGAATAGCGCGATGAGCTCAGCGGCGGTCTGTTGCCAATAGGGGTCAGCCGTGTTGAGCGTGCGTACATAGAGCTGGCCGCCGCGATGATAGAGCCGCGGACGCACCAGATCACCGGTCAGCATGCTGCGCCTCGCGCTGGCGGTTTTGGGGATGACGTCCCCGCCGTTGCGCTCTTCCCTCATCCACCGTAGCGCGCACGATCACTTCAAAAAGTACGGCCTGGCGGTTGCCCATTTTGCGCAGCACGCGGCCCAAACGCTGTATGTATTCACGGGCGCCGGCACTGCCGCCCAGCACAATGGCCACTTTGGCTTCCGGCACATCTACGCCTTCATTGAGCACTTTGGAAGTGACAAGAGCCGCATACTCGCCCGCCTGAAAACGGTCTAGAATGGCTTTGCGCTCGGCGGCTTTGGTCTCATGCGTCAGCGCCGGAATGAGATGTCGTTGCGCAACCTGATAGACTACATCGTTGCTTTCGGTAAAAATGAGCACCTGTTCATGCATATGCTCGCGCAGCAGGTTGTCCAGCGTCTGTAGTTTGGCTGTGGCTTGCGCCAACAGGCGCTGAATGCGCTGCCGCGCCAGCACGGCTCGCCGCGCCTCTGGGTCCAGCGCCCCCAGCCGCATCAGCTCGAGATACCAATTGGGGCCATGCGTGCGAGGCAATTGGTGCGTGCGAAAGTAGTGGGCGTAAATGGCGTAGTCGGCATCATACTGCGCGCGCTCGGCCTCTGTTAATTCGACGCGCACGCGCTCGGTGCGATATTCGGCCAGCCGCGTGCCCACCAGCTCCTCAATGCGCTTTTCATACACAATGGGGCCAATGAGATCGGCCACGCGCCAGCGGCCATCCATCTGTTCATGGGCTTCGGGATAGGTGGCCGTCAAACCCAGACGAAAGGGCGCTGGCGACATCAGCGCCGTCTCGCCCCAAGAAGGCGCCGGCAAATGATGGACCTCGTCGTAGATCATCAGCTTGAAGCGATTGCCATAATCGGCCATGAGATCACCGGCTGAATGATAGGTGGTCACCGTAATGGGTTCGATCTGCTTTTCGCCCCCATAATAGACGCCAATGGTCATGGCGTCATCTCCCGTCGCACCTGGTGAGCAAAAGGCGTTGACCAGCCGCGCATACCACTGGTGTAGCAGATCGATAGTCGGCGCCACCACCACGGCTGATGCTCCCACGCGCTTGATAGCCTGAATGGCCACAAAGGTCTTGCCCGATCCCGTGGGCAGGACAATGCTCCCCAAACGACCCATCTTGTCCCAAGCGCGCAACGCCTCCAGCTGAAAATCGTGGGGCTGACGTCCATCGTGCAGCGAGAGGGTGAGTCGCCGCCAGCGCTGAGCCGAATTGCGGATGCGATTTTCGCGTAGCCAGGGCAAAAGTGCTGGCAGATGAAAGGCCTCGCAGCGCCAACGCGCCTTGATCCACTGAAAAGCCGGATGTACAGCGTGTTGCTGACCAACGCCGTCAAGCACCAGCGTGCCGCCTTGAAAGTAGAGCGAAGCGGAAGCCGGGATGGGGAATGAATTTGGGTCGGGTGGTTTGGTTGTGTCGGGCGGGCGCACAGCCGTCAAGGCCGAGGCAAATTGCACCTCTGCGTCTTCACATTCGGCAGACTGGGCGGACGAGGAAGGTAGCAGGGAAGAAGCCATAATGAGTCCAAAATCACACGACTTACGCAGCGCCAGTGAATTGCCAGGCCAAACATACATTGCTTGACCAACAATTTTAGGACTTACGCAAGCCCAAATCATGCGAACGGAGCAGCAAAAGAGAGAGCTTAATTGGTCAAGAGTAATGCTGAAATCGTCAACACCCTTGCCGTTTTCTGAAAACAATATAGCATTTACTAGATGACATTATAGCGCGTATATCCACTCGGTCAAAAACAAGGGGTGGGGCCTCCCCCTGTTTTTGCGCTCAAGCGCAAAAGCTGTCCCTCTCCACACGTGGAGAGGGACGCGGCGCACTCGTAGAGTGCAATGCAGGGAGAGGCGGCGCGGCGTGCGGCATTGCTCTAATTGCGGGGCGCACCAACACAAGTGAGGAGTGCCAAATGAGTCATGTATGCAAAATTGTCCGTTGCTATTACGAAGTTTGCCTGAGCTTTAGAATAATTTCTGTTTGCCAATTCGCATGGGAAGTCGTAAGCTAATATAACCACAAGTTTGCCAGCTCTAAAGGAGAAAGGAACCAAGAAGGATGAACATCGACAAGCAGTATCCTTGTGTGGCCTATATGGAAACCGCCGCCAAGCAACGTATCCCCGATTTTGTGCGCGATTATCTTTACCACGGCATTAGCCGCGGCGTTTCGGTGCGCAAGAATGTGGAAGGGCTTGACAGTGTGATGCTGATGCCCCACTATCTACACGATGCAGATAAGCCCAATCTGCGCTGTAATTTTTTGGGGCGCAATTACAACGCGCCCTTTGGCGTGGCGCCCATGGGGCTCGCCGGCTTGATCTGGCCCAATATGGAGCGTATTCTGGCCGCAGCGGCCAAAGCGCACAACATCCCCTACACGTTGAGCACCGTGGCCACCGTCAGCCTTGAAGAAATTCGCCAGATCGCTGGCGAAAATGCCTGGTTTCAACTCTACACGCCGCAGGAGCCAGATGTGCGCAAGGATCTGTTGCGTCGGTGTCACGAGGCCGGCTATGATGTGGTGATGGTCACGGTTGATGTGCCGTTTAAAACGCGGCGCGATCACGATATCCGCAATGGCCTTTCTGTGCCGCCCCGCTTTGACCTGAAAACGCTGTGGCAGATGGTCACCCATCCTCACTGGTCGTTGCGCATGTTGGGGACCGGCATTCCGCAATTTGTGAATCTCAAGCCCTACCACGAGGCGGGGCAGTCGCGCAATGTGGGCCGCTCGATTCGTGAATCGACCAAGTTTATTGAAGAGCGCGTGGGGCTGCACATTACGCCACAGATATTTGCCGAGCTGCGTGAGCTTTGGCCGGGCAAGTTGCTCGTTAAAGGCGTGCTTGATCCGGCGGAAGCCAAGGCGTACATGAACCTGGGGGCAGACGGCCTCATTGTCTCCAACCACGGGGGGCGCCAGCTCGACGCCGCGCCGACTGCGGTCGATGTGTTGCCTGCCATCCGCGCCACCGTTGGGCCGACTGTACCCATCATTGCTGATGGCGGCATCCGTTCCGGGCTGGATATTGCGCGCATGCTGGCATTAGGAGCCGACTTTGTGATCATGGGGCGTCCCTTTGCCTTTGCCACGGCCGCGCTGGATCAACAGGGCGGCGAGCACGTGATGAATATTCTCAAGGCCGAGTTGCAAGCCACCATGGGACAGTTGGGCTGCGCCACGCTGGCCGAGCTGCCTGCTTGTTTGCACAATCAATGTCTGCAAAATTGACGAAGCCAACTTATGCAGCGTTCGTGTGGTTGCCAGGCACATTTTATTTTACCGCCAGGCGTGCAAGGAACCGCAAAGATTAAATTCGTCAGTCAATCAGACGCGTCCTGATTGACTGACGAATTTAATTTACCGCGAAGATATGCAGAGTTCGGCGCTGCGTATCCATCATACCAAAGCGCCAAGAAACGCGCAGAATCTACCCGGGTGCCCTTTGCGCATCTGCGCGCCCTTGGCGGTGGCAAGATTAAATCTGTCAGTCTATCAGCAGACGCGTCTATCGATTGCGCGCCTCTTTCTACGCAATCTCTATGCATACAGAACGATTGGCCGTCGTCTAAATCGCGCTTAAAAAGGGACAAGTGGCAACCGTCTAATAATAGAAATCTCCGTGGTTGCGCAAATGCCGTGCGTACATTTCTTTTATAGATTCGATGATATTCTCCCTGTATGAATCTGATTTAGGAACTCGTGCGGAGGAGAAAATTCATGTTCGCTTGGCAACATTCTTTGATTGAATGGTATACGCAAAATAACTTGAGCTCAACAGTGCTGCAGATTGTGACGATTATGGCCTGTATGATGCTGTTCAGCAATGGCGTTTCCCGGCTAACCCACAAGAAGCCGGGCGAGATTCGCAGCAAGCCCATTGCGCAGATACATTTTTTGGGGCCGGTCTTTATCTGGTGTATCGGCTTTTTTGTGATTCTGTATCTGCTGCAAATTGACTGGACGACGCTAGCCGCTATTGCCGCCGCCGCCAGTTTGGGCATTACCATCTCGATTGGCGAGCTGCTGCAAAATATGGTGGGGGGCATTGCCAACTCGGCTTCCGATGTGTTCCGTGAAGGGGAAAACCTGGAGGTGGACGGCGAAGTGGGCATGGTGGAGGAGCAGGGCTTTTTGGCCACTACGCTGATTACCGTGGATGGCGTCAAGCTGATTGTGCCCAATTGGAAGCTGCTGACGCAAACCGTGAAGAATTTCACCCGCGAGCGGGGCTACCGCATTCGCATCCGCATTCCCATTGACGAGTTCAATTTTGATAGCAATCAGGTGTTGGATGTGCTGAACTCTGTGGCGACCAAGCCCAAGTGGTGTGCATATGGCCGCCAAGGCTTTGCCCAATTTGAGGAGATCGGCGCCAGCGCCAACATCTTCTTTGCGTACGCTTGGATTCCCTGTCGCGACCAGGCTATCCCCAAAACGGGCCAATTTATGAAAGAGTTAACCGATGCGCTGACTGCCGCCAATATTGGGTATGGCGAGACCAGCTTTATTGCCTCGCGCTTTGTCAACGTCGTTAACAGCGGCAGCGCGCGTTCGCCCATGGCGCCGCCAGACACAATGCCGCTACAGGCCGAGATGCCAACCATGCATCGCATGCCGCAAATGGACAGACATGCCTTTCTGCCGGTGAGTGAGTAGCGAACATCGTACAACTGAGGGGTGTGCATACGTATTCAGCTGAGGAGAAGCGACTAGTGTGCGTCGCACGGGCCAGCAAAACGGCTGCGTAACGGCCACCGTAGCGGCCAGAGCGTCGCACACGGCTCTGTCAACATACTTCACCCGAGTAAAGAATTATGCACACTCCTCATACAACGTAACCAGTAAAAGCCGATAACAAAGCGACCGGATGACGCAGTGTACACTGTATCATCCGGTCGCTTTAACTTTGCGCGCAGCGGCGTTTTATCCGCCCCTGCCATGTAGCAAACTATGTGGCCGATGTATGCGTGGCGCCAGCCGCCGGATCATTTTTCCAGACAAGGTATGAATAGGCAAAAACGGTGACCAGCGTGGTGATGAGGCCGATGATCATGAAATAAAAGGTGTACGCGTTTTGGCCCATCACCGTCAGCACCAGTGTCAAGGTGCCCAGCGTGACAAAGAGCTTGCCGCCCAGCCGATGCGTTTTGTTCCACGAAAGCTCACTGGCCAGCGTCCACGGCGTGCGAATGCCCATGGTGTAATTGCTGCGAATCTTGCCCATGTAGTTGCCCAGAATAATAAATAGAATACCCACGGCGCCCCCCACAATGCGCCCGATGTTGAGCGGCCACCCGAAGATTGCCAGAAGCGCAACACCGTAAATGAGCAGCATAAAGAGCATGGTGACCATCCAAATGGCTTTATATGCCGCGTTGGAGCGTACAATGTTTTCCCCGCGCGGGTCGAGCCGCGGAATAAACGCCATGAGAAGCACAATGCCCAGCGTAATAAGCGGCGGCATGAGCAGCCCTTCGAACTTGCCGCCGTATCGATCTACTTCGCCGTTGATGCCCCAATGCACAGGAATACTGGCGTTGGCCGGCAGTTGCATCCACGCCCATGCCGCCACCAAAAACATAATCCCAATGACGACTGCGCTAAAGATGAGCATTGTGCTCAGACCGCCCATTTGTTTTTTGTTCATAACGCTCTCCCATTGCCATCTTGCGCCATCGCCTGTTCCGATGAGCCGCTAATTTTAAACATTTCCAACATGCCCAATAGGGCCTCTTCCAACACCGAAACGTTGAGTCGGTAAATAATTTGGTTGCCTAGTTTTGTCCCCTGGATCAAGTCTGCCTCTTGCAATACGGCAAAGTGACGTGATAATGTCGGCTTGGCAAAATCAAAGTGTTCGGCCAATTCGCCGGCATTCATGTCTCGTTCGCGCAAGAGCTGCAATACTTTGCGTCGCGTGGGGTCGGCCAGGGCTTTATATACTTTTGACATGTGTAACCTGTATCTATTGCTCTCCCAATTCGTTTATTTTGTATTTAGCTAAATAGCTAAACATCATTTTAGCATGATTTGTCCGCGCTGTCAATAGGGAAATGTTTAAATCGGTTTACTCTTGGCTACCCCTGGAACTGCGCAAGTCATAAATTTGTGTTACAATTTTCGCCAGCCTCCAGAACCAAATTATGCAAACACGGCGTAAGTCGTATGTTTATAAGGGAACGGCATGTCTGAAGAATCAAGCGCGATCAGTACGTCTTTATCCAGCCTGAAGAAGCCCGCCCAAAAGCGCACGCCGCGCAAAAGTACAACAGGCAAAAGCACGGCCCGTAAAAGCACATCAAGCAAAAGCACGCCGCGCAAAAAAAGTGCGTCCACTTCAACTGCCAAAAAGCGCACGGCGTCCAAAAAGCG
>JACKBC010000053.1 GCA_020634755.1 Caldilineaceae bacterium
CGCCATTTTCGGAAAAGCCTTAGTGACAGTTTCGCGCGCTATGGATTCTTAGCGCTGTTTGAATGCGCCCAATTTCGCGCCGACCATGTAGAAAAGGATTGACGTGCGTTTTCAAAGCAGCCGCACTGGAAGCGATAAGCGCTTTAACTAGACTTGGTTTAACGCGGGCAGGTAACGTATCGCCTAGTTTCTTGGCTACGGCGGCGTTCCCTACGTCCGGCTAAAATAAACATTGCATACAACAGAACTTCATTGTACCCCAATTTTGAATAGATGGCTATCAGAAAACGACAGTTTCGTATATACGAAACTGTCGTTTTCTCGCAGTAGAGTATGAATGTTTTTATTTCAATCATCTGGATGTGCGCAGGCTCTGTTTATGGTATCAGTAGATCGCAGTGGCAAGAGATAGCACCGGATTCACCAAACCAGACCGACGCTTATCTCGCCAACACCGTTGCGGTGTACTGAGTATGAGTAGATCGCAATCGCAAGAGATAGTGTCGGATTCGACAAACCAGACCGGCGCTTATCTCGCCAACACCGTTGCGGTGTACTGAGTATGAGTGAGTGAATAAAGCTGTGGTTGGCAGGCGCAAAAATGAGCGGTTAAGGAGGGCTTATTTATAATATGTATGGCGCACTGTTTTCATCAAATTTATCTCATGTTGAGAATTCAACAGACGTATCCCAAGCTGGCGCTCAGGGCGCGAAAGGCGTTGCGGAGAGCCAGTCCTCGAGAGGCAACCAAGCGCGTGAGGCAAGTAGTACGGTGGAAAATAGCTCCCAAAGCAGCGTTGATTCGTGTAGTAAACCGAATCTGTTTCAGCCACGGCCGATGCGGCAAGCATCTTCCAATGCCGTGCCGTCACTACAGAACGAATCGAACGCGCTGGCCCCACAAAATGGCGCGGCTAACAGTGTAGATGCCGAGGCTATTTGGCAGGCTGCGCGTAGTCAACTGGCTATGCAGATGCCCGCAGCCACATATGACACATGGATGCGCGACACCAAAGTGGTGGCATATGAGGACGGTGAGTTTATTATTGGCATCCCCAATGCTTATGTGCGCGATTGGCTGGAAAATCGACTGCGCAATAAGATAAAGAAGACGCTTTCGGCGTTGCTGGGGCGCTCGGTGCAGATCAATTTTCGCGTGGTGCCACCCATGACGGACATTGAACCGGAGCGTGCCTTTGCGCCTCTTTACGAACAGCCGTCGGAAAACGGCTCTGCCTTGGCCCGCAATCGCGGTCAATTGCGCGCTCGCTCTGGAGATGGGCAAGCTTCTCCTGGCGCGGTTGATCAGAATGGGGCTGTACCCAATTTGCCCAAGACGGTGCGGGAAGATAAGTCACTAGATGACGATTATCTATATGAGCAAGAGTCGTCAGCATCAGGTCAGCCCAATGTAGATGACCATTTTGGCAGTTATCCAGCCAATGGGCATGTAGGCGATGGGGGGCAGGGCGCGTCAGATTGGCGCGGCACCATGCACAGCCCGGGCATGTTAAATCCCGCCCACACATTTAATAATTTTGTGGTGGGGAATCACAATCGATTGGCCCATGCGGCGGCTCAGGCAATTGCCGAATCTCCCGGCCAAAGCTTCAACCCACTTTTTGTCTATGGCGGCGTGGGGCTAGGCAAAACGCATCTGCTGCACGCCGTGGGCAACCAGGCCCGCAAGCAAGGTTTTCGCTTGCTCTACTGCTCTTCCGAGCAGTTCACACATGAACTTATTATGGCTATTCGGAGCCAAAGCACCGAAGATTTTCGCAACAAATATCGACAAGTCGATATGCTCTTGATCGACGATATTCAATTTATTGGTGGCAAAGAGAGCACTCAAGAAGAGTTTTTCCACACCTTTAATTACCTCCACGCTGCCGGACGACAGGTGGTGCTTAGCAGCGATCGTCCACCCAAGGCGCTGGCGACGCTGGACGATCGGTTGCGCAGCCGGTTTGAAGGTGGTTTGCAAACCGACATTTCGCAGCCCGATTTTGAGACGCGCGTGGCCATTTTGCAATCCAAGGCGCTTAAAACAGATTTGCGCATCCATCGCGATGTGCTCATGCTGATTGCCGAGCGCGTGGAGAGCAATGTGCGTGAACTGGAAGGGGTGCTGAACCGCATGGTGCTGCAGGCGCGTCTCTTCAGCACTTCGCTGGATTTGACGTTGGCCGAGAATATTTTGCGCAATCTGGCCCCCCAGCGTACGCCGCGCAGTCCATCAATTGTAATACGCGTGGTGGCTGAATATTACCATTTGCAGCCGGATGATTTGACCGGCCGCACGCGCACCAAAGACATTGCGCACGCGCGCCAGGTTGCCATGTATCTGCTGCGTGAAGAAAACGCTTTATCGCTGCCCGCCATTGGGGATCACTTGGGGGGGCGCGATCATAGCACAGTGCGCTATGGCGTCGATAAGATCACCAATGATCTGGATGATGATGAGACGTTGCGTCGTGAAATCACCACCCTGCGCGAGAAAATCTATATGGAACCGGGGTTTTAAAGAGAACGCGGCTTGAAAGCGCTGATGTGCCATGCGGAGAAAGTAACCGGCATATTGCACCTTAATATTGCACCTTACAGGATGCAGCGGATAGCGCCACAATGGCAACCGAAAAGCCGCTGTCCGGGAGCGGCTGGCATGCTGACCAAGCAATGCTGACGCCCGGCTTGCATACGTTCGACAAGATTAAGCCTATAAGAAATGTTATACTGTGGTGGAGATGAGAAGGGGCGTTTTCGATTGACTCGCCAAGAGTAATGAAACGCCGGTTCTCATTCAGAGCCGAATATAGTAGTCTGTTTGCAATATTTTTCTATCTAAAGTACACTACTGTGACGCTACACAGTAATTGTAACATTATATTTGTTCGATATATTGTTCGATACAGCTTCAGTATTTGGAACACATATTCATAAATTCCTGTTGCGCTCGTATATCTGCTTTCGTAGTTGCTGCGCTTGTATGATAGTGCCTTGCGGATTCGATGAACTTGCTATTTGATGCTCTCAAAATGGATGCTGCCTGATGAGTAAAGAAGCCCGACTCAAAGCCTTGGAAACAACCCTGGCCGGATTGAATAAACGATTCGGTGACGGTATTATCATGAAGCTGGGGGAAGCCACGCGGCTCAATATCGAGTCGATCCCTTCCGGCAGCCTGAGTTTGGATATTGCATTGGGCGTGGGCGGCGTGCCCAAGGGCCGCATCATTGAGATATATGGACCGGAAAGCTCGGGCAAGACGACCGTCTGTTTGCATGTGATTGCCGAAGCCCAAAAAGCAGGTGGTTATTGCGGCTTTATCGACGTGGAGCACGCGCTGGATCCAGCCTATGCCCGCAAGATTGGCGTGGATGTGGACAATCTTTACGTGAGCCAGCCGGACACGGGTGAGCAAGCGCTGGAGATTGCCGAGGCGCTGGTGCGCTCTGGCGCCATGGATGTGGTGGTGGTAGACAGCGTGGCGGCGCTGGTGCCGCGCGCTGAAATCGAAGGCGAAATGGGCGACAGCCATGTGGGTCTGCAAGCCCGACTCATGAGCCAGGCGCTGCGCAAGCTGACCGGTGTGGTCAAAAGCAGCGGCACCACCATGATCTTCACCAATCAGCTGCGCCAGAAGATTGGCGTCATGTTTGGCAACCCAGAAACGACCAGCGGCGGCATGGCGCTCAAGTTTTACGCCAGCGTGCGGCTGGACATTCGCCGCATCCAGTCGATCAAGCAGGGCACCGACGTAATTGGCAACCGCACGCGCGTGACGGTCAAGAAGAACAAAGTGGCCCCGCCCTTCAAAGTGGCCGAGTTCGACATCATGTATGCGGAAGGCATCAGCACCACCGGCGACCTGATCGATTTGGGCGTGGAGCAAGATATTGTCACCAAGCGCGGCAGCTTTTACAGCTTCGACGAGTTGCGATTGGGGCAAGGGCGCGAAACCAGCAAAGAATTCCTGCGCGATAATCCCGAGGTAGCCGGTGAAATTGATGCCTTGGTGCGTGCGAAAGTTGGTTTGCCGCCGCGCAATGGCGTTTTACCCAATGCTGTTGAGGCAGAGGGCGCAACCGAAGAGAGTAAAACCAAAGTCGCGGCTAAAGCCTAAATCGGGTGTATGGATATTGTATCGTAAAGCAATATGCCAAAGGTAAATTGCTGTTTTGTTCCAAGTATCTGAACAGATGCTCGTTCTTAGACTTAAACTGCCCAATGGCAGTGTAGACTATAGCGGTTTTGGCGGTTGCCCATACCAATGTTAAAGCCGTGTTTGGCTCTCTATTTCTAGCATAGCCCATCGACGACAAACTTGTAAAGCTACAGGCTTCGTGTTGGAAGGCTGTAATTTTGTATATTTACGTCATCTGTATGTCGAGATATAGAGCGCCCCAAGATAGTCTATTGGATTGGAACATTGCGCTGTAGCGTTTTGCTGCAGCGCATTTTTATATCTATAACTAGCAAGGAATCGCATAATGTCTGGACTGTTAGCGATCATTTTGATCATCCTATTTTCGCTAATCAGTGCCGGTGTTGCAGGGTTTTTCGCCTATAATCGAGGTCGCGAATCGGGTGTGGAAGGCGAAAAGAGGCGAATGCAGGAATTGGGGCAAAGCGCAGAAGAGCGAGCCCACCATATTCTGGCAGAGGCCGAAACCAACATTAAGCAGCAGCAATTGGCGCTGAAAGAGCAAGAAGTACAAATGCACAATGAGGTTGAGTCCGAACTCAGCCGGCGACGTAAAGAGATTGACCGCGTTGAGAGTCGTCTTCAGGATCGACAGGAGAATATTGATAAACGATTTGAGCAGATTGAGAATCGAGAGCGCAAACTGAATCAGCGGCAGAGCCGATTAGATGTAAAAGAAAAAGAGCTGGATACGGTGGAGGAACAGTTCAATGCCGAACTGGAGCGCATTGGCAACATGTCTCAGGGGGAAGCACAGCAGGTGCTATTGGCGCAGGTTGAAAAGCACTCCCGCCAGGAAATGGCGCGCACCATCCGTGAAGTTGAAGCTGAAGTAGCCGATGAAGCGGACCGCCGCGCGCGCGAAATTGTCACCCTGGCCATTGAACGCGTGGCCAGCGAGCATGTGTCGGAATATGCCGTCAGCACGGTGAGTTTGCCCGCTGATGAAATGAAGGGACGCATCATCGGTCGGCAAGGGCGCAACATCCGCGCCATCGAGCAGGCCATTGGGGTGGATCTGGTGGTGGACGACACGCCGGAAGCCATTATCATTAGCAGCTTTGACCCGGTGCGCCGCGAGATTGCCCGCATTGCATTGAGCAAACTGGTAGCCGATGGTCGTATTCACCCGGCGCGCATTGAAAAAGAAGTGGAAAAAGCCCAGCAAGAAGTGGAGATGGTGATTCGCGAAGCTGGCGAACAAGCGCTGATCGAGACCGGCACCCAAGGGCTGCACCGTGAATTGCAGCGGTTGCTGGGACGCTTAAAGTTCCGCACCAGCTATGGGCAGAACCAGCTCAACCATGCCATTGAAACCGCACACATTGCCGCGATTATTGCCAGCGAACTGCATGCGAATGTGAAGATTGCCCGTCTGGGCGGGCTGCTGCATGACATTGGCAAGGCGGTGAGTCACGAAGTGGATGGACCCCACGCCATTGTGGGGGGGGAAATCGCCCGTCGCTATGGTGTAAACGAGCAGGTAGTCAACTGTATTGCCAGCCACCATGGCGAAGTGGAGCCAGAAAGCATTGAGGCGGTCATTGTGGCAGCCGCGGACGCCATTAGCGGTGCTCGCCCCGGCGCTCGCCGCGAGAGTTTAGAGACCTATATTAAACGTGTCAGCGCGTTGGAAGAGATTGGCAACAGTTTTGAGGGTGTAAGCCACACCTATGCCATCCAGGCCGGGCGTGAAATCCGCGTTTTGGTGCGTCCCGAAGAGTTGGACGATCTGGCCGCCATCCAGTTGAGCAAGAACATTGCCCAAAAAATTGAAGACAACATGGAGTATCCGGGCCAAATTCGCGTGACGGTCATCCGCGAAACCCGCTCGGTAGAATATGCCAAATAAAAATGGGCTGGTCACATTAGAGCGCCCATTTTCTTCGATAGAAAGGCCGCATCTCGATTCGAGATGCGGCCTTTTTTTATTGGCGTTCTCTCCAGATGCGTCATCCATCCGGCAATTGTAAGCAAAAAGAAAGACCCTTTTTCTCTCTTTTCTGCTATTTTATATCCAGATTTTTGCACCCATAAAGCTACTGTTCTGTCAATTGCATTTTGATGAATCACGACTACGCAGCGTGGTTGACCGCAATTTTCCCACCAGGCTTGCGTAAATCCGATAAATAAATGAAGCAGCCAGAATATGAGATCGTTATGGGAATCCCGGAAAAGGCTACGTACGGCACAAGCAAAGCGCATTTTGAAAAGCAATTTTTACCAATTTTCAAACTCAGCGTAACCTTTTGCAAAAGCGTGCGTCAACAATAATCAAAGCAGGCAAATTGTCTGTAATACCAGCTTGATAATCTAAAACATTGTTCTACTAAGGAGATATTCTCATGGCTGAGCTCATTAAAGTTTCTGCTCAATCTCGTTCCACTGCTGTCGCTGGCGCCATTGCTGGGGTCATGCGCGAAGAAGGCTATGCCGAAATGCAGGCCATTGGCGCCAGTGCGGTCAATCAGGCTGTCAAGGCCATTGCCATTGCCCGCGGCTATCTGGAACAAGATCACATGGATCTGGCAATTATCCCCAGCTTTACCGAGGTGGATATTGACGGGAGCGAACGCACTGCTGTTCGGATGGCGATTTACAAGCGCCCAGATTCCCTGACAGATGCCATTATCGTGAATGGAAACGGATTAGCTGCAATGGAATTGGTTAGCTAATTCGACCCCAATCCCCAGCAGAGAGTACTTGTGCAGCCAAGAGCACTGAGTGGTGTTGCCGGCTAACCCGCCCCCGTTGGTCGGCAACTTGTCTGTCATAAGTATCCATTGCTAACTCACACCCATGAGATTTATATTAAAAAGGATGAACCAATGCGGTTCATCCTTTTTTTTTACGATTTACGCAGCGCCTGAGGACCGCCAGGAGAAAACACGTCTCTAACAAATCAACTTTTACTTTAGGCTTGCGTAGATTCTATTTGCGACTTGTATGATGGCGGTTATGAGCAATTCTACTCATCTCGGCGGTTGCGGCGGGTGCGCCGCTGGCGCGCGCGTTGACCATCTCCGCTGCGGCTGCGGCGCGTCTGTCCACCGCGGCTGCCATCACTCTGTTCGTCATCGCCCCCATCGGCGGAATCTGAGCGGCGGCTGGCGCGCCGTCTGCGCACCTTTTCGTTGTCTTCGGCGGCTGAGGCGCGTCGTTTGACCGTACAGCCACCACAGGTGTTGCAGCTTGAGCCACCACCGCGTGTGCTGACTAGTTCCGCCACCGGGAATTCAGTGAGAACGCCCGTTTCCAGCATGACCGTAACCGTCTCTTTGAGCGGATGGATGTGGCGCACGCGTCCTCCGCCTTGGGGCGTAATGACCTCGGCGCCCAGTTTGGGCATTTTGCGGTTTTGCTCTTTATAGGTGGCGTCTTCATACGACAAGCAGCAGAGCAAGCGACCACAGACCCCGCTGATTTCATCTGGGTTCAGCGGCAACTGCTGATTTTTGGCCATGCGGATGCTTACCGGCGTGAATTCGCGCAGCCAACTGGTACAACATAGCTGACGTCCACATTTGCCGACACCGTCTAGCAACTTGGCTTCATCGCGCACGCCGATCTGGCGCATCTCTACCCGCGTGCGGAAGATTTTGGCGAGCTCGCGCACCAGGTTGCGGAAATCAATGCGATTGTCGGCGGCAAAGTAGATGACCAGCCGCCCACCGTTAAAATTATATTCGCAGCTTACAACTTTGATCTTGAGTTTGTATTCGCTGGCCTTGTGGCGGCAAACTGCCAGCGCTTCCCGCTCTTTATTGAGCCACTGATCTTTCTGCACCAAATCCCACGGCGAAGCCCGCCGCACGACGCGCTTGATTTCTCCCACCACTTCTTTGTCGTCAATCATATGTGGCGGCTCTACAATCTGAGCTACTTCCTGGCCGCGGCTGGTATCTACGATCACATACTCATTGTGGCTCAGATCCAACAATCCATTGGAATCAAAATGATATACTTTGGTAACCGGTTTAAATGCAACCCCTACAACAGTGGGCATCTATTTCTCCTTAAATTTAAACAATCCGCGGCAGTTGTAGCAATAAAACATCTAGCGCCATGCGCGTATTAGTCGTGTGGTGCAAATAGCCCTCAATGCGCTTTAGCGTTTGAATATATTTCTGCACCGTCTCCTGTGATAGGTGGGCCGCTTGCCGCGCAATCTCCTCACGCAGATCGATATTGCTGCATGCGTCGATACAGTTGGCCTGGGCCAACAGCACATCGCGCCACCAGGTGGTCCACAACTCTAACATGTTGAAGAGCTGCGGCTGGCTTCCTTTGGCCGCAGTCTGTTCAGAAAAGGCCAGCCGCTGTATGCGGTTGGCCGCGGCCAGCCGCCACAGCGCTTCAAGCTGTTCCTGGCGTTCTGCATCAAATTTTGCGTTGTGCAGCTGCGTCACTGCCCAACCCAGTCGACCACCGGCCAGCCGCGCCAGCAATTGGGCCTGTTTAGGTTCGGCCTGCCAATGTTGCCCTAACGCTTGCTCAATTACGGTGGGCGCAATCGGCTGCATCTCTATGACCTGGCAGCGGCTTACAATAGTCGGGAGCAGTTGGGTACGCTCGGTGGCCGTCAGCAAGAGAATAACGTGGGCGGGCGGCTCCTCCAGCGTTTTGAGCAGCTTGTTGGCAAAGCTTTCATTGGCTTGCTGCATGTCTTGCAACAAAAATATTTTATAGCGGCCTTCCAATGGGCTGAGAATCGAATCGCGAATAATGGTGGCGGCTTGCTCCACCCGCAGCAGCCCAGCGGAGCGGTCGACCGCGCCTTCGCGATCCACCGGCGCCACCAACCGAAAATCTGGGTGATTGCCCGACCGGATCAGCCGACAAGAACGGCAGACGCCACACGGACGGTCGCTTGGCTCCGTGCAGAGCAGCGCCTGTGCATATACTTGGGCCAACGTACTCTTGCCAATCCCCTGCGCGCCCACAAGCAGATAAGCATGGCGTGGTCCACCAAAGCCGCGTTGTGATGAATTGTCTGCCAGAGGGGATGGAAGGGTCCGTTGCAGCAGATGTACAGCCGTGTTGTGACCGTAAACCGGCCACATGCCTTTTTCAGCCATACTATTTATTTTAACATTACCGGATCACAACAGCAAAGGAAAAGATCAGAGAGGGTGTATTCGCTCTGTTGGGCATCAATTTCGCGCATAAGACTGACGCGCGCCATCAGCCGCGGGTTTATGAAAGGTAATACTTTAAGTAACGATCTAGGTCCTCGAGGGCTGAGCTTGTCGAAGGCGTAGGCGGACTTCGACAAGCTCAGGCTGTGGCTGGATAGTCACTAATTTAAATCGGTAAACGACGGCGCTGGTTGAAGCCAGCGCCTGTCAGCCCAAGTACGCTAAAGCGCACTCTCTTTATAGCCTGCTTTAGCGGGCTTTCTCTAATAGACGCAGGCTTTTCAGCCTTTGGCACTCTTTACTGCTGCTGCTGCTGTTCCTGCTGTTCCTGCGCTGTGCCTCGCAAGCGCGCCCACGTCTCATCGTTTTCAATCGTCAGCACGCGGAAGGCTTCGGCATGGCCCATCTCTTTCCCTTTGGCCGTCTGCGCCGAGCGCTCTTTCATACGCTCGGCCAGCTCTTTCCACTGGCCGACCTGGCTTTCGTGCTTTTGGAGCGATGCAATCTTTAGGTCAATTGTGGCGCTGATATTGACAAAGGTGTCGCCTTCGCCGCGCGCAGTCAGATAGACTTTGCGCACTTTATGGGCCTTCAGCCCTTCTTGCGCCAGCTCTTCAAAAAAGTGTGGCTGACCGGCCGCCGGAAAAACTGCATCCAATACGGCATTGCCCACGGCGCGATGATCCGGGTGGTTGATGCCGCCCATGGGCGTGAAGATCATGGTCGGGTCACTGGAGAGCACCACTTCTGGCTGAAAGCGGCGGATTTCGCGCACAATGCGCTTGCGCAATTCCATTGTGTTTTCCACCATGCCATCCGGCACGCGGAAAAAGGTCACGTCGGAGACGCCTACAACTGCGGCGGCGGCCAATGTTTCCGCCTCGCGAATGTCAGCCGCCTGCTGGCGGGTAATGTCTTCTTTGGCAATGCCCACATCGCCGCTGGTCACCAACACATAGGCGACGCGCGTTCCCTGCTGTATCCAACGCGCAATGGTCCCTGCGCAGCCAAATTCAATGTCATCAGGATGCGCAAAAACGGCCAGCGCGCTCTCTGGAATATATGTTCCGCTACTCACGACTTTGCTTCTCCTTCATCATGTTATAAGATTGGATCACAGATATATTTGAACAGCATCGGCCTGTTTGCTCAGCAGCCGGCTGTTTGAGAAAAGCACAATTACGACTTACGCAGATAAACTATTTTCAGTACACCGCAACGGTGTTGGCGGTTCAGGCATCGTTCTCGATTAATGAATCCGGCCTCATCTCTGGTTGTTGCGATCTACTGATTCTTGGTTTGAACTTCAACGATCATGTTCATTCAAGGCGCAATTTATCGGTTTAATCGCACACGTCAACTGCGCTATTATCAAGCGGCGGTTACCAAGGATGGTATCGAGTTCTTATTTCCCATCCAGGTAAGCGGCACGCGCATTGCCGACCAGCAGCCGGGTGGGCGACGCTATGTGATTATCTACTTTATGACCAAATGGAATAAGCTGGCCGCGGCCGGCTATTGGCTAGACCCCAAACAAGCCTTTGAAAAAGCCTATGTCACCGACGCCACGGCAGAAGATCTGGAACTGGTGGCCCATGATCTCGCTGAACTTTCCGTGGTCAACTCCGAACTGGACAACATTCTCAACCGCCATGATATCGAACTGGATATGGAGGTATGGGGCGCCTTGCTCGAAGAAATGTAAGCCATCGGGAATGTAGAGTCACATTATCCATTTTGCGCCCGGTATTCAGCATACATCTCTGGCGTGGGCGGGTAATATTTGCCGGGGCGCACGCCTTCGGCCTGGATTTTACGTTTGATGTAGGCTTCCACCTCTTCGTGTTCTTCCACCATAGCCACACATTCTTCGGCAAACCAGGATGGCACCACCACCACGCCATCGCCATCACCCACCAGCACATCTCCCGGGCGCACCAACACACCGCCACACTGAATGTCCACATTTTCCTGGGCCGGGTGCGACCAGGGCTGTGATGCATAGGGGGTGCGCGCCTTTGCATAGATAATCAGATCGTAGTTCTCTTGTTCCATAATGTCCAGATCGCGAATGGCGCCATCGGTGACAATGCCGTCGGCATTGTTCATTTTAAGCTGGATGGCCTTGACATCCCCAAAGATGCAAGAGAGCGGGTTGCCCGTCATATCGGCCACCAGCACATCGCCAGGACCGCAGCGCGCCATGGCGGCATATTCGGGCGCATTTTCGCCGCGTGGCGTTTGGGCTACCAGGTCCGGGCGGGGGGGGAGATAGCGCAGCGTGCGGGCGCGGGCCGCCAGCCTCTTGCCCGGCGTCCACAAGCGGATGTTTTCCATAAAGGGCAGCGCCACGCCGGCATCTTTTACCACGTGATTCCAAATCGTGGCCACGGGCAGCGCTTTAAAGCGGTCCAAAATCTCCTGCGAGATCTCAATGGGCTCAAATGAACGAGTGGTCATTGGGTTCCTCCTGTTGTGAGAATTCTGAAGTGAAAGTAGGGAGAATAAAAGAACTCTGGCTATAGCTTATCTGAAAACCGCCATGTTGACAACCATTTGTTGCGGAGGCGATGTAGATACGGAGCATTCTAACTGATAACACAAAGTCATTTAGTTCAGGCCGCTTCCAGTGCAACGCACGGTATGCCACGCGAATGCGAGGACCAAAATGGCGGACACCGTGCGACGCACTTTTCGCTAATTTAATGCCATTGACTGATAACAAACCTATGGCGGAGACCCTTGCGGCCACTGATCAAGCGGCTCGTACCCCAGATGCTGCCGCGCGGGTTCCAGATCCAAACGGCGCTGATGCGTGGGGTGGCTGGTGGCAAAAACGGTGATGCATTCGCCTGGTTGTGGCTGGGCCGATTCAACCGCGCGGGCAAAAAAGTGTTGAGCATCGCGCTGGCTAAAGTAAATATCCCGGCCGCGCTCGCTTTGCCCAATGCGTTGCGTCATGGCGGCGTCACGCGCAAACCAACCCACGCGCACGTTGAGCACCGCCAGATTGTGGCAGCGGGCGTACATGGCGCCCATCTCTTCCGCCCACAGCTTGGTCAGCGCATAGTGGTTGATGGGCCGCGGCCCATCGGCAATGTGGATGGGCGCTGCCGCAGCGTCAAAGCCATCTACCACTTGCAATGTGCTGGCCAACACCAGCCGTTTTACCCCCGCCAACCGCGCTGCCTCGCACACATTGTAGAGTCCGACCACGTTGGGTTCCAACAGCACGTCCATAAAATCGGCGTTGTTGCGATATGCCCCCAGGTGCAGCACCACATCCATGCCTTGAGCCGCGCGTTGTACAGCCTCTGCATCGGCGAGATTGGCCTGAATGGTGTCGGCCATATGGGGCATGGGGCTGCGGTCCAATCCGCGTACCTGGTGACCGCGCTGGCGCAAATAGGGCGCAATGGTTTGGCCAATTGCGCCTGCCGCGCCGGTGATCAAGATGTTTTGCGGTGGGTGAGTAGAATTCTCCAGTGCCATCATCTTATTTTCGCATGTTGCGGGCGTTTGGGGAAAATGGTTAACGTGCAGTGCGCCTACTTTGGGATGGCCTGATTTCCCCCAAGCGAAATGCACCCCTGCCCATAAAGCCCGTTGACCATTCCTCGGTGTGCCTGTATACTGGACGCGTGCAATTAATCATTTCATCGATTTCGCCAATAAACGACCAAACTGATTGTCAGACATTCCTAGAATTTAAGGAGTAAATTATGTCATTTCGCATTGCTGCTTGTCAGATGAATTCTCAAAACGACAAAGACGCCAATCTGGAAACTGCCGAGCATCTGATTGATGAGGCGGCGCGGCTGGGCGCCCAGATGGTGGGGCTGCCCGAGATGTTCAACATGCTGGGCGAGGATCAGGATACGCTCAAGGGCGCCGAGGATTTGCCGGGACGCACTTCTGAAATGTTGGCTGGCAAAGCGCGCCAGCACGGCATGTATATCCACGGCGGCAGCATCCCCATCCGCGCCGCCGGCAACAAAGTATCCAATACGACACTGGTTTTTGACCCCGAAGGCCAAATTATTTCACGATATGATAAGATTCATCTGTTCGATATTCATATTGAGGGGCAAAAGAGCTATAAAGAGTCGAGCAAAGTTCAGTCTGGCGAGGAGATGGTTACTTTTGAGACCGAGCACGGCAACTTTGGCCTGACGATTTGTTATGACATTCGCTTCCCCGAACTGTATCGCGCCCTGACGCTCAACGGCGCGCGCGTTATCTTTCACCCGGCGGCCTTTACGCTGTACACCGGCAAAGACCACTGGGAAACGCTGATCCGCGCCCGCGCCATTGAAAACCAGGTCTATATGGTTTCACCGGCGCAGATTGGCAGCCACGGCAACGGCAAGCAGTGCTATGGCAGCACCATGATTGTGGACCCGTGGGGCACCGTGGTGGCTCGTGCGCCCGAACGCCCCTGCGTAATCTATGCCGATGTTGAATACAATGTGCAGGACAAGATTCGTCAGGAACTGCCATCCTTGCAGCATCGCCGTCCCGATATTTATGAGCGGGCGCGGGCAGCGTAAGATGACTGGGTGACTGGGTGACTGAGCCTGTCGAAGTCACCTTCTCACCCCGCCACCATCTCACCCCGCCACCTTCTCACCCCGCCACCTTCTCACCCCGCCACCTTCTCACCCCGCCACCTTGCCACCCCGCCACCCCGCCACCATCTCACCCCGCCACCCCGCCACCATCTCACCCCGCCACCCCGTCACCTTCTCACCCCGCCACCCCGTCACCTTCTTCCCCATTCCCCACAATATCCAATGGCCGTCAACGCATAAACTTGCGCCACGCGTACCAGTTCAGCAATGGGCGCGGCTTCGTGCAGCGTGTGGGCGCCAGTGGCGGCCGGGCCATGGCTAATGGCGGGAATACCGGCGCCGGTGGCGTAGGCCGTGCCGTCGTCAATAAATGGTTTGGGGCCAAAGGGCAGACCAGCGCCTGTTACCGCCGCATGTGCATGTTGAAAGGCGTGTACAAACGGATCGTTCTGATCAAGCTGGTACGCATCCCCCTGCACGGTGAATTCTATTTCGATGGTGGTATTGGTGGCGGCGGCCACGTCGGCCAACAGCGCATCCAATTGGGCGCGCACGGCATCCACCGCACCGGGCGTGATCCAGCGCCGAGTGCCGCTGATGCTGCATTCGGTGGGCGACTGGTTGTAAATTTCGCCAGCCTGAATGCGCCCCACAAAGAGCGAATCGTGACCGATGTAGGGCTGTGTATTTTGCTTGATGCGATCATGCAGTTCATGCAGGCGCGTCACCAATTGCGCACCAGCCGCCACCACATCGGGCAGACCGGCGGGCCGCAATACCTCGTGGACCGGTGCGCCTTCACGGCTGATTTTGATCTCAAAGATGGCCATGCCGCGTCCGGCTACCGGTAACGGATCGGCCAGATATTCGGGCAGCAGCACGGCGTCGCCCACAATGCCCGCGCGCATAAGCGCCTGCACCTGCCGCCGGTCACCCCACGGCCCTTCGTGGTGGTCATGGGCCGTCAGCAGTACAGAGCCACCGGGCAAGCTGTCCGTATCGCGCAGGACGCGTAGCGCTTCTACAAAGGCCGCAATGCCCCCCTTCATGTCCGACGCGCCCGACCCATAGAGCACGCCATCTTCGACGCGCGGCGGTACAAAAGGCAGATGTACCGTGTCCAAATGGCCATCAAATTGGAGCGTGCGGCCAGGTCTGCCGCTTTCCAGCCGCACCACGACGGCAGGTGCTTCTGGCCAGTCCGCCACGGGGCGCTCAACGACAAAGCCGTCGTTGGTCAAAATCTCCGCCAATTTAGTGGCCGCGGCGCCGGCGCTGCGCGTGGGGCTGGGGATCTCGACCAGCGCCACCGCCGTATCGATAATGCGCTGGCGGTCGATTTGGCTGAGTATCAGGTCAACCTGAGCTTGCGTAGGTATTTGCATGGAGTTGCCTCTTTTGGCTTGCCGTAGATAAGTGGCATGGGTAAATGTAGGGCGAAGTTCCTAATCCGCCGCTTGGGCGAAAACAAATTCAGCGCCTGGCTGTGCAATATATAAGCACAATGGACAAGTTTCAAACTTGTCCTACAGCGCTTCCATCAGCTCAATGCGGTTGCCAAATGGATCGTACACATAAACGCGATTGTAACCTGCCAATGGCTCATCCGGAACTGGCGGGTAGCCTGCGTCTGTACAGCGCGCAATCAGCGCATCCAGCCCGCGCACGAGCAGCGCCGGATGCGCCTTGCGCGCCGGCCGAAACTCGGGCTCCACGCCCAGATGCAACTTGAGCGCACCTGCCGTAAACCAGACTCCGCCGCGCGTTGCCAGATTAGACGGCTTGGGCTGTTCGGTTAAGCCCAGCACGCCGCCATAAAAGGCGCGCGCCGCCTCTTCCGCGCCCGGCGGCATGGCGATCTGAACATGGTCGAGCGCGTAGATGGTCATATCTGTTTCTCCTGAAAAGCGCCTGATGGTACACTGCTATACGCAGTACACCGCAACGGTGTTGGCGATCTAGGCGCCGGTCTCGATTGTTGAATCCAGCCTTATCTCTTGTCGTTGCGATCTGCTGAATTATAACCGCAAACATAATCATTACTAGATCGGCAGACTCCCTGTTGCATAGCGAAAAAATTTCCTGAACTGTGTAATCTGTTGATCGCCATTCCAAAGGAGCCATCATGATCCGTATTTCCGTCTTCAAACACAGCGCTGAGCTGACCGACACATTTTTGCAACAGATGACTGCGTTTGGCGCTGACTGCATTGATTTTGGCAATGCTGCCGACATGCCGGGCGTACCCGACCAGGGCTACCCAGATCTGGAGGGTGTGCGGTCATTGCGCATACGCATGCGCTCATTTGGCATTGATATCAACCGCGTGACGCTGCCCAATTTAACCGAGACTTATATGAACGACCTGGCTGGCGCCGATGATGAGCTGGAGAATGCTTGCCGCGCGCTGCAAGTGTATGGCGAGGCGCGCATTCCCCTGGCGCGACAGCGCTGTGCCGGTGATGTGTTTCCGCAGCTGATGACGCGCTATCGCTCGGTGCATCGCGGCGGCTATCTGTCGCGCGGCGAGAGCATGGGGCTGACCAAAGAGCGGCATGAGACGCCCACCCAAGCCGAACTGGAGCGCTGGTGGAGCCGCTTCTGTCGCGCCTTTGAACGGATGGTGCCCATTGCCGAAGAGCACGACATTAAGCTGGCTGTCCATCCATCGGATACGCCCAATGTGGATACGCCTTTTGGCGGGCTGGGCTTTCATCGCGTGGTCGATGCTTTTCCCAGCCCAAACGTGGGCTATGTCTATTGCATTGGCACGCGCGCCGAGGCGGGCGGCAGCAGCCTGGTGTTGGATGAGATCAACAACTATGGGCGCAAAGGCAAAATTTTTATGGTCCACATGCGCAACGTGCGCGGCAGCTTGGCCACGGCAGGCGCCTTTGAAGAGGTGCTGCTGGATGATGGCGACTTGAACATGTTCAAGATGCTGCGCGAACTGCAAAAGGTGGGCTTTAGCGGCTGCATTAATCCCGATCACATCCCCGCCATTCCAGGCGATACGCCGACCAAAAGCGCCGGCTGGGCCTATTCAATCGGCTATATCAAGGCGCTGCTGGCGGCAGCGGTGGCATAGGCAAGCGTTGAAACGCGCCACGCGCTCATGGAAGGTTGCCAATTAAACCGGTAAACGACGGCACTGGTTGAAACCAGCGCCTGGCAGCCCAAGTACGCTAAAGCGCACTCTAGAAATAGCCTGCTTGAGCGGGCTTCCGCTAGCAGACGCAGGCTTCAGCCTATGGCATCAATTACCAAAACAATTTATGCATGTTCATACGCTGATGGGCAACAGTTAGCGCAATTCATTTAGCGCTTCAGCCGTAATGGGGTTGTCGCCTTGCGCCAGCGCAACCACCCATTCGGCAATGCGTGGACCGTGATATTGGTTGTAGTAGCCAGGGGGCTGTGTTTTGAGCCAGCTTAGATAGCTGTTGAAATGATCGACGGCTTGTTCAAGATCGCCTAATTGCGCGTAGATGAGGCCCAGACTGTCTTCTATATCGCTGCGGTCGACATCTGTGGCGCGCGCCTGCTGACAATGGCGCAGCGCTTCTTGTGGCTCTTGGGCCAGCGCATATCCCCAACAGAGCGCCACGTCAATATCGCCCACACGTTGCGGGGGCGCCAGCTCCCGCGCCTGCGCCAGATCGGCTTGCCACAGTGTATTGTTGCCGGCGCGAATATAGGCCAGCCCCCGATTGTAATAGGCGTCGTAATTCTCGGGCTGCATGTGGATAATACGGCTCAAATCGGCCACGGCGTGTTGGATGTCTGAGCGTCGCCCATCGGCGTCCGGGCTTTGCTCCAGCGCGCTGCGTACATAATAGGCCGCACCGCGGTTCAGATAGGCCATGGCGAAACTCGGTTTGGCCACAATCGTCTGCCCAAAGTCCTTAATGGCGCTGTCGAGATCATCAAGCGAATTGGTATAGAGCTGGTAGAGATTCCAATAGGCCAGCCCGCGATTGTAAAGCGCATTGGCATCGGCGGGCCGCAGCGCAATCACTTCGCTATAAGCGGTGACGGCCTTGTGCAGATCCGCTTCTGTGCCTTGGCCATAGAGCGAACCCAAATAAAAATAGATTTTGCTGCGCAATTCCAACGAGGGGTCCAGCGTCAGCGCGTTTTCCAATACTGTGCGCGCCTGCTCCAATTGGCCGTCGCCGCGGAACAATTGGCCCAATGCAAAGAGCGCCAGGCTGCGCACCTGCTGTGGGACATCGCGATTGATCACCGTCGGCAGTTCGTCCAGCGCCAGCAGATCGCGGCGCAGATGGGGATTTTCCAGGTCACCGCGCAGGGTAAAGTTGACCACGACGCGGGCATTGTCATATTCGCCCCACAGCAACATGGCGGCGTTGGCCGCCGCTAGCTCTGCTTCTGCTTTGGTGGCGTTGCCAATGACCTCATCCAGCACCACCACGTTTGTATGCGTCAGCTTGGCCGCGGCGATCTGCTGAGCCAGCGCCTCTTCAATGCGCCCGGCCACGTTGAAACCGGCATTGCCGGCATAATTGGCAAAGGTGGCGATGAGCAGCAGCGTCTCTCCCTCGTCGGCCACAATTTGATACCGTGTGGCCGTGGGCATGGGGGTCGGCGCATGTAGCGTTAAGACGGGCGGCGTGGCGGCAGGCGGCGTTGGCGTGGCCGCAGACAATAGATCGCGCAGACCGCCCACATTCAGCCCCACGCCCATGATGAGCAGAATCACAACGCCCATTGCCGGTAGCGTCCACCATGTCCGGTTTTTGAACCAATTGAACCGGCTTGAGGATGTGGACGATAAGGATGCGGTTTGGGGTGTCTCTGTGAATGGCTGTGCGCTCTCTGTCTGCGCTGCGTCTGTTTGGGGCGCGCCTGGACCGGCCGCGTGAAGACCAAGCGGCGCTGAAACGTTTGGCGTCTCTTGGGGGGTAGGAGATGGTGTGGTCGTCGCTGGCTCAGCTGACGCCTCCGGTTGCGCTTCTGGCAGAGGTGGCAACTGCTCTGGGGGAAAGCCAGCGGCAATGAGCAATTCGTCACGTTCCGCAGCGGTGAGGCGCAGCCGCTTGGCCAGCTGTAGCACGTCATCGCGATGGCGCGGGCGCTCGACAATTCCCTCCTTCCAGCGGAAAATGGTTTGGCGACGTACGCCGATGCCGCGCGCCAGTTCAGCGTCGCTAATTCCCGTGCGCTGAATGTATTGGCTTAGTAATTCGGAAAACGTGGGCATACATACATTTTAACACAGGCGTGTAAAAATTCCGACCCCGTTGGGGATGATATAATGGTCTAAAAAGCGCTGCGCCTTCAGCGTCAACACGGCGCGTTGAAGGCGATTGTACGTGGTTTATCTGCTGCGCAGTCATAGATTGGTTGCTGCGCTGCGAGTGATGTTATAATAGTTTGATAATATTTTGCGATCTACAGGTGGTGTTGGGGTCACCTGTTGTCTATATATAGGTTTGGCAATCTGGTTTTGGCATAGATGAGCGTAGCCGTGTGAATCAAGCTCGGTCTGTCTCAGTGCTGAACCGCCGTCATGCAACCCATTGCGGTTGTAGAGAAGTCGTACGTATCAATGTCATCCCCGTACAAGGCAGAAATGCAGAAGGGGATGCACAACAATTTATGATGAGGTTCTTGCGTCGACTCGGGCAATTGCGCATTGCCCTTTTTGCGCGTCCGTCGTAATTAGGATGCCACGAGGTGGGCGTGGGGACTTCCGGAAAGTTTAAAAGGAACAAATGGAACAAACAAATAATCAACAAACACAACAGCCGCTTTTGCGCGTTGTGCCCCTGGGGGGGCTGGGCGAAATCGGCAAAAATATGATGGTGCTGGAGGCAGAAGGTAAGCTGCTTATTATTGACGTTGGTCTTATGTTTCCCAGCAGCGATATGTTGGGAATCGATGTGGTCATCCCCGATGCAGAATATGTTTTGGAACGGCTCGATGATGTCGTTGGTATTATTTTGACCCATGGTCACGAAGACCACATTGGGGCATTGCCCTATTTGATGGAAGAAGGGTTGACCGCACCCACCTATGCCACTTCCCTCACGCGCGGGCTGCTTGAATCCAAGCTCAGCGAGTACAAGCTGTTGGGGCACGCCCAGCTTCACACCATTACATCAGAAGACAAGTTGGAACTGGGGCCATTTGTGGTCGAGTTCTTTCATACATGTCACAGCTTTCCCGATAGCGTGGGCGTTTCGGTCAGCACGCCGGCGGGCCGCGTGATTCATACCAGCGACTATAAGCTGGACCCCACACCCAATGACAATAAGCCCACCGAGGTGGACAAATTGCAGCGTTGGGGCGAAGAGGGTGTGCTGCTGCTCATGTCGGATAGCACAAACGTGGAAGAAAAGAATTCGACGCCCAGCGAAAAGATGGTGGAAAAGACGTTGGATGCCGCCATCGGCGCTGCGCAGGGCCGCGTGATTATTACCACTTTTGCCAGCAACGTGGGGCGCGTCAAGCAGGTAATGAACGTAGCGCGCCGGCACGGTCGCCGCGTGGGCGTGACCGGTCGTTCTATGGTCAATAATGTGAAAACGGCTATTAAGTTGGGCTATCTGGACATTACAGAAAGCGACCTGTTGAGCCCCAGCGAAATGGAAACGCTCCCGCCCAGCCAGGTGGTGATTGTGGCCACCGGCAGCCAGGGTGAACCAACGTCGGCCATGGTGCGCATGAGCATGGGAGAACACCGGCAGATCACGCTGCGCGAGGGAGACACTGTGGTGTTGAGCGCGGCGCCCATTCCCGGCAATGAAGAGTATTTCAATCGCACGGTGGACAATCTTTTCCGCCAAGGGGTGGATGTGCTCTATCACGAGCTGGGTGACGTCCATGTGTCTGGTCACGGCGGTCAAGAGGACTATCGGCACATTTTAGAGATTGTTCATCCCCAGCATTTTATCCCGGTCCATGGCGAATACCGCCATTTGGTGCTGCACGGGCGCTTGGCGGCCAATGTTGAAATAGACCCTGACAAAATTTTTGTGATTGAAGACGGTCAGACGGTTGAATTTCTGCCTGAGAATGGCCAGGTTGTGGGCAAGTTGGGCTACCGATTGCCCGTGAGCCAGGTGCTGGTTGATGGGTCAGGCGTGGGTGACATTGGCAACATTGTGTTGCGCGATCGCCGCCATCTGGGGCAGGATGGCTTTATTGTCTGTATTGTGGCGCTGGATGAGTATGATGGCGAAGTGATCTTTGGGCCGGAAATTATTAGCCGCGGCTTTGTCTATATGCGCGAAAACGAAGACCTAATCCGCCGCGCGGAAGACGCCGTGGAAAAGGTGCTCAAGAAGCAAACGCCGCGCCGAGTGCTGGAAGGCAAAGTAAAAGATGCCCTCTCGACCTTCTGTCAGCGCGAGCTGGATCGCCGCCCAATGGTGATTCCTGTTGTGTTAGAAGTGTAGCAATCCAGTGGCAGCGGTTGAATCCACCGTCTTTTAGAGAAAGTACGCTAAAGCGCACCAGAAAAAGAGTGCGCTTTAGCGTACTTTTCTTTATGAGCCACAGCGCTTCAGCCTGTGGTGTTGATGCCTTGATGAGGGCTTGTCCTAAGTCCAGCCTTCATCCTAGCCGCCCCAATTTCAATGCCAATCCTCGCCGTCAAATTCCCCAGAAAATAGCGCGTTCATATAGAAAATCAGGCGTCCTGCCAGAAAAAAGGCGCTGCATTTTTGCGCGATGCGATGGCCCCCGTGATATTCATCAATAGCTTGCAACCGCCCTCTGAAATGTGATATACTATGCCTGAACGTTTGTTCGAGAATGCAATTGTCATACTCCGATATTGCCCTGATTTGGACTATTTGACTGTGGTTCCATTCAGAGCAGAGTATCGTAGATCGCAACCGCAAGAGATAGAGTCGGATTCAACAATCGAGACCGTCGCCTATCTCGCCGACAGCGTTGTGATGTACTGACTATGGAATTGATTTACACCGTAATTGATGGCCGCCAAAAACGCAAGTAAAAAATCACAAAACTCAATCACACCGCTCGACCAGTTGCGCCAAACTTTGTTGCGCCCCGAAATTATGGGGATCGTGCTGATTTTGGTCTCTGTCTTTACGCTATTGAGCTTGGTGACCCAAAGCAACGGGGTGATTACCGGGGCCTGGATCGAGGCGCTGCAGAAGCTGGTTGGCATTGGCGCCTGGGGCGTCCCCTTTGTCACCGGCGCACTGGGCATCTGGATGGTGATTCATGCCATCGAGCGCATGCCTGATTTGCCCTGGCACCGCCCGGCCGGTTTTGGGCTGCTTTTTATCGCGTTTGTCATCGGCGCTTCGCTGGCGCTGCCCGCTGAACACCGTCCACAACTCAGTGCGCTAGGTGAGGGCGGCGGCTATATTGGCTGGGCATTTGCCGACATTCTGGAAAACTTTATTGGCGCCATTGGCGCTTGGGCCTTCCTGACCTTTTTGGCCGTCTCTGGCATTATCTTTCTAACCGACCGCCTGCTCGTCAAACATGCGTATACCGGTTGGTACTATTTACAAACGTGGTGGGAGCAGCGCAAGGACTTGGCTTATGTGCCACCGCCGAATGTGGAGAATGAGAACGCTGGCGTCACTCAATCGCCGCTGCCGCTGCCGCAGATAAAGCTGCCGCTTTGGAAAAAGCTGGTGGGCCAAACCCAAGAGGCCGCGCCCAGCGAAATACCGCCGGCCGCCAATATGGTGCTGCCCAACGGATCGGCTACGCGGCCGGCCCCAGCACATGTAGAACCGATCACGCCCAAACCGGAGCCGGCTGCCGCGCCGGCCCGCGCCGCCGAAGCGCCCGCGGCGCGCCGTACACCCGCCGAGCCGGCCATTATTCCGGCGCGCATTATTGGTGGTGATCAGGAATGGCGTTTGCCGCGGCTGGAAGATGTGTTGGGCTACTGGGACCGCCATGTGGACAGCGACGAGCACATTCGCGATCAGGGGCGCTTGATCCAGGAGACGTTGGCGCTCTTTGGCGTGCCGGCCGATTTTGAAGGCGCCTACAAAGGCCCGGCCGTCACCCAATATCTGATCAAGCCCGGCTATGTGGAGCGCACGGTCAAAGGCGAAATTCGTCGCACCAAAGTAAAGGTGAGCAAAATCGCCGGGCTCTCCAATGATTTGGCGTTGGCGTTGGCTGCGCCCTCGGTGCGCATTGAAGCGCCCATCCCCGGCACGAGCTATGTGGGCGTGGAAGTGCCCAATCAAGAGAGCAATCGCGTTGGCCTGCGCGATATGATGGAGAGCGAAACCTTCCAAAATAAGAAGGGCAAGCTGCGCATTGCGTTGGGTGAAGATGTCAAGGGCAACGCCATTGTGTCCGATTTGGCGCGCATGCCCCATTTGCTGATTGCCGGCTCTACCGGCTCTGGTAAGTCGGTCTGTATCAACTCGATTATTACCTGTTTGCTCTGCACGCACACGCCAGACACGTTGCGCTTTCTTATGGTGGATCCCAAAATGGTGGAGCTGAGCGGCTACAACGGTATTCCGCATTTGCTCAGCCCGGTGGTCACCGAGACCGACAAAGCCGCTGGCGTGCTCTATTGGGCCGTCAAAGAGATGGAGCGACGCTATCAGCTTTGCAGCAAAGCCAACTGCCGCGATCTGGAGCGTTACAACGAATATTTGGCCAAGCGGAGCGAAAAGCCGCTGCCCTATATTGTGGTCATTGTGGACGAAATGGCCGACCTGATGATGGCCGCGCCGGAAGAGGTGGAAAAGCACATCTGCCGTTTGGCGCAGATGGCGCGCGCCATTGGCATTCATCTAATCATTGCCACCCAGCGCCCTTCGGTGGACGTCATCACCGGCTTGATCAAAGCCAACTTCCCTTCACGCATTGCTTTTGCCGTGACCAGCCAGACCGATAGCCGCGTCATTCTGGATGTGCCGGGCGCGGAGCGGCTGCTGGGCCGCGGCGACATGCTCTTTATGGCGCCGGACGCCAGCAAGTTGGAGCGCATCCAGGGCACCTTTTTGCACGAAGATGAGATTAACAAGCTGGTGCGCCACTGGAAGGGCATTCGCCAATTGAATAATGATGCCTTTACGCAGCCGCTTTTTGAAGAGCCTGGCGCCGGTGTAGAAAGCGCGTCTTCGTCACTGCCGCCCTCCACGCCGATCAATCGCGCCGCAGCGGGGGACTCGGCTGGCCCCGCCAGCGCGTCCCCACGCCCAGATTTGCGCGGCGCCCCCTCTCGCCCGCCCATGACTACACCAAGTACTGGCAATGTCATTGACCAGATGCGGCAAGTACCCGGCAGCAGCCAGACTCGCTATGGTGCACCGCCTGAACAGGGCTCTCTCTTTGAAGAGATCGAGCAGATGAAGGCCGAAGATGCCCGCGATGAACTTTTTGAAGAGGCCATCCGCACCGTGCGCGAAAATGGCCGCGGCTCGGTCAGCCTGCTGCAACGCAAGCTGCGCATCGGCTACAACCGCGCCAGCCGCCTGGTGGATCAGCTGGAAGAAGCGGGCATCCTGGGGCCAGATGCCGGCGGCACGGCCGGCCGCGAAGTGTTGACGCCCCAGTCGGCCCCGCGCATGATTGGCGGGGGAGATGGGGCGGATGCCGGTGAACAGGATTTCAAGTTTTGGATGTAGTTAGGCGCTGTGTTACTAAGACGGTGCCGGTGGAAGTAAAAGGCGTAAAAATTGGATTATCCAGAAAGTGTTTTGCCCAGACTTCGCTATCAGTTTTGTCCCATGTGCCGTTCTGAATTAACGTGGATAGTTTCTGAAGATGATGGTCTACGGCGGGCAAAGTGTAAGCATTGTGGCTGGGTGCATTATCCAACCAATGCCATGGGCGTCAATGTGATTGTGACAACCGAATCCGGCGTGGTTGCACTTCTTCCACCGGGTGCGCCGGTCAATGCGCCAGCCGCTCTGCCGGGGGGACATGTGGAGTATGGTGAAACGCCGGAGGAAGCGGCTCAGCGCGAGGCTTATGAAGAAACAGGTCTGCGAGTCGAAGTGGTGCGCTCTTTGGGTTGGTACTTCATGCGGAGCGAGAGTTACCCAGGGCCCATGCTTTCATTCATGTTCGAAACGCGCGCAATTGGTGGTCAATTAGTGGGGAGCCGCGAAGGGAAAGTTGCTGTTTTGCCCCTGGACCAGTTTCCATCTATTGCGCCGAACCGAACTGGTAGCCAGAAAACAATGCAAGCGTATCTGGATCTACTATCTGCATAAAGCGGAGAGGTGGCCACTTATGACGAATAGGGTGAATATCGCCGAGTCACTAAATCTTTAGCTTGGAATTCCTGCCATGAACTACGACACCGACAAAATCGACGAAACCGTCTTAGCCTTCCTTACATTGATCCTCTATGACGTCGACCAATTCGGCGGGCGCGCCTGGAAAGGACACGATTGGGATGTGCTCGACCGGCTGTATGAATAAGGCTGGATCAGCAGTCCGGCCTCAAAGGCCAAGTCAGTTGTGCTCACGCCAGAGGCTATTGCAAAGTCCCGACGACTTTTTGATGAACTCTTTGGAAAGCCAGAATAAAGGTGGGTGTGACGATGACTAAGATAAACGCCGTAGATATGGTACGCTAGATTCGTGATCGGCAGTATGAGCAGATAAAGCAACATGAAGACCGGCGCAAAATCGAAAGGGAGGTTGAGATGGTGGCTGATGCGCAAATTTTAGAGGATATCGTACTGCAAGTAAATCAACTCACACCAGAATACCGTTTGCTGCTTATCCAGCGTATTTCGGCTTCGCTTTTGCCTTTTACGACCACAAAAACAACGCCATTACAATTTGGAAAATACAAGAATAACAAGATGTCTACTTTAGAAGATTTTGCTGTGGCTGAGTGGCATCCAGCGGATGACGAACTGAATGGCGCATAAATATATCCTTGACACACATGCTCTTGTATGGTACTTGGAGGGTAGCCCCCGGTTGGGTCAACACGCTAAATCCGCAATGGAAGCCGATGACAGCGACTTGGTATTGCCGCTCATTGCTTTGTCCGAAGCAACATTTCTTATCGAGCGTGGACGTATCGGCATACCAACCGTTGCTGACTTGCTAGCAGATGTGCAAGCGGATGAACGTATTGAGATCATCTCATTGACCTGGGACATTTTCCTGCGAAGCTTGACAACAGAGGGCCTATCTATCCCTGAGCTTCATGACCGCTTTATTGTGAGCACAGGATTACACCTTCAAGATTTAGGCCATACCATTGATATTATTACAAGGGACGAATCAATTCGTGAAGCCGGGATTCTGTCTGTTATTTGGTGATCCAAGCAATATGGCTCTGGGAGGAGAACCACGAAATTATGCAAAGAGAAAAAGTCTTAGAACTCTTGCATCAACATAAGCAAGAATTTGCGACGAAATATGGGGTTACTAATCCCGGCGTCTTTGGCTCTGTGGCACGCGCAGAAGCTACACAAGAGAGTGATGTGGATATTGTGGTTGAGATGCCGCCCGATCTATTTCAGATGGTTCATATGAAAGAGGAATTAGAGCAGATATTAGATGCATCGGTTGATCTAATTCGTTATCAAAAATATCTTAATGCCTTGTTGAAGCGCCGGATTGACAACGAGGCAATCTATGTCTGATTTGATACAACCAATACTTTGAATCCTCACAACCTCTCCACCAGCTCAGCCGGCAGCGGCGTCGACTTGTGCGTCTGCTGGTCGGTGTAGACCCAGATGACCTCGCCGCTGGAAAGCACCGCTGTCTCCCCTTTGCGGAAAATGGCCAGTTCCCACGTAATGCTGCTGCGGCCCACGCGGCCCGCCCGAATGTGAATCTCTAATTCATCGTCATAGCGCATGGGTGCTTTGTATTCTACGGTGGCCTTGACCACGTGGAAATCTTTGCCCTGCGCCTGCATAGCCAGCGGACTCACGTTGCAGCCCATGTGGCGCATATATTCGGTAATCGTCAGGTCAAAATAGGTTAGATAGTGCGCATTATAAACAATGCCCTGGGCGTCGATCTCGGAATAGCGCACGCGTAGCGGGTGAAAAAAGGCAAAATCACTTCGTTGCATTATATCTCTCGTAGCGCGTGTAGCAGCCGGTCCGTCTGATCGGGCCGGCCCACCGAAATGCGGATGCAATTTTCCAGCCGCGGTTTGCTATAATAACGCACCAGCACGCCTTGCTTTTCCAGCGCCTGCTTTACATCGGCGCCGCTGCGGCCCACCACATCGCATAGGATAAAATTAGATTCAGAGGGATGCGGCCGCAAAAAGTCAATCTCGTTCAGCGCATTCATCAAACGCGCCCGTTCGGCCTTGAGCTTCTCCACCACCGCCATAATCTGATCCGCATAGCGCAGCGAAGCAATGCCCGCCACCGCAGCCGCCACGTTGACGTTGTATGGCTGCTTAAATTTCCACAGCGCCTCCATGAGCCAAAGCGGGCAGATGCCATACCCCAGGCGAAGACCGGCAATGCCTGCCGCCTTGCTAAAGGTGCGCAGGATGACCAGATTGTCGTGCTCCAGCACCCACGACGCGCGGCTGGGCTGGTCGGCAAACTCTACATATGCTTCATCGAGCACCACCAGCAGCGGTAGCGCCAACAGCCGCTTCAACTCTGCATCCGGCAGCCACGTCCCCGAGGGGTTGTTGGGTGACGTCAGGAAAAGGAGCTTTGGAGAAGAAGAACCTTTCTCCTCCATTCCTTTACTCCTCCACTTCTCCTCCACTCCTTCCACATCCACGCCAAAATCCGCACGTCGCCAAACGTCGATCACGGTGGCGTTTTGCAAGCCAGCGTCAAAGCTGTACATGCCAAAGGTGGGCGGGCAGTTCATGATGGCGTCGCCGGGCTGCAAAAAGAGCCGGCAAAGCAGATCCAGCATCTCATCAGCGCCGTGGCTGGGCAGAATATGCGCCGCGGGCACGCCCACAAACTGACTCAGCGCGGCGCGCAATTCACCCTGCTGCGGGTCGGGGTAAATGTGATAGTAGGGATATTCGGCCAGCGCTTCGGCCACGGCGGGCAGCGGGCCATATGGATTTTCATTGGCGTCCAGCTTGACTATCTGGCTGGCCGGGATGCCCAAACGCTGGCTCAGCACTTCAAAGGGCTGAATCGGCGTATATTCTTCCATCTGGGCAATTTCAGGACGCAATAGGGTTTGCGGGTTGAACATAGAATACACCTCTGTTTGGCAGACAAGTTTCCCACCTTGTCCGCTTCTGGCATAAAGACAAGTTGGGCGCTTATCCTACAGGCGTCGCGACACTGCCGCCGCGTGCGCCGACAGGCCCTCTGCATTGGCCATAGTTTCGGCCGCAGGGCCAATCTGCGCCAAGGCATTTTCGTTCAGGCCAATAATGCTGATAATTTTGACAAAGTCGTTGACGTTGATGGGACTATTGAAACGCGCCGTACCGCCCGTGGGCATCACGTGGCTGGGGCCGGCCACATAGTCGCCCAGCACTTCAAAGCTGCGTTCACCCAAGAAGACGCCGCCGGCGTTTTGGATGCTGCTGAGGTGCTCCCACGGGTTTTGGACCAGCAGGCAGAGGTGTTCCGGCGCGTAGTCGTTGGCCAGCGCCACCGCTTGGGAAAGCGATTCGGTGACCACAATGCCGCTGCCGTTTTGCAGCGCACCGGCAATGGTATCCGACCGGCCCAATTCTTCAAGCTGATGCAGCACGGCGGCCTGTACTTTCTGGGCCATGGCGCGGCTGGGCGTCAGCAGAATGGCGCAGGCCAGCACATCATGTTCGGCTTGGGCCAGCAGATCGGCCGCGGCCAGGGCGGGGTCGGCGCTGTCGTCGGCAATGACCACGGTTTCGGTGGGGCCGGGCAGACCGTCGATGCCCACCAGCCCATACAGTTGGCGCTTGGCCAAGGTGGTGAAAAGGTTGCCCGGCCCGCAAATCTTGTCGACGCGCTGGATGCTTTCGGTGCCAAAAGCTAAGGCGGCCACGGCCTGGGCGCCGCCCGCCACGTAGACCGCATCCACACCCACGACGTCGGCGGCCACCAGCGTGGCGGCAAAAGGCAGACCGGTATCGCGCTGCGGTGGGGAAATGACCGAAATGTGGGGCACGCCCGCCACGCGCGCCGGAATGGCCGTCATGAGCAGCGAGCTAAAAAGGGGCGCCGAGCCGCCGGGAATATAAACACCGACGCGCCCAATGGGGCGCACTAATTGGCCCAGCGTGCCGTCGCCGTCGTTGTGGATCCAGCTCAGCGAGGGCTGGCGGCGATGGAAGGCTTCAATGCGCTGGGCCGAAAGGCGAATGGCGTCGACAACTTGTGGCTCCACCTGATCATAGGCGGCCTGGATTTGGGCTTTGCTCACCACCAGGCCGGGCAGCTCTACGCCGTCAATGCGCCGCGTGTAGTCCAAAATGGCGGCGTCGCCCTTTTGGCGCACGTCGGCCAAAATGCGGCGCACCGCTTCGTCGGGTGAAATGCGCTGGCCAAACAGCTCTTCCAGCCGGTCCAAAATCGGGTCGGGTATATTCAGTTCATCCCAGGCCAAGCGACGCAGAATGGTCTGCTGGGCCGTGGGCGCGTCAAGAATGCTAATCAAGTTGCTCATAAGGTTTTACGCAACATTTCTATTTGCTCTGGTTTGTCTTGGATCACTAAATGGGGGCCATGTCCGAAGCAGATAATTTGCGGATCAAGCGCCAATGCTTTGTGTGCGCTCTGCTTGGCCTGCGCCATATTCCAGGTGATGCGCTCGGGAGTCAATGCTATGTTTTGGCCAAATCGGTTGAGCAAATCTGGCGCAAAGAGAACGCCTTCTCGTTTCCAATAGTAGCAAAAGTTATCTTCGGTGTGGCCGGGCGCCAAGATGGCTTGGATACCACCGTCAAAGTCAATCATGTCACCATCCTGCACGACCCGATCAACGGTTGCTTTACGCTGGGCAATACGCTGAATGGGGCGGGCAATAAGCTCCATCAACGCCGGAATGTGGGGCGGTGACGTGGCCGCTTCAATGTAGCCTTTGCTCAGGCTGCCGGCGTAGATTGGCGCGCCCGTAGCGGCGGCAATGCCGTGCAGGCTGCCCACGTGATCAATGTCAGCGTGGGTGATCAAGATCTGCTTGACCATGCTGGGGTGAAAATTTAGGGCGGCCAGAGCGGCTTTTACCGGATTGCGCGCGCCGGGCATCCCCGCGTCAATAAGGGCCAATTGCCCGTCTTGCGCCCGCAAAATAAAGATATTGGCGCCGCGTGTAATGGACCAGAGATTCTCTGTGATTTGGACGGGTGTGCTCATGGCAGATTCCCGGGATGTATGAGCCTCAAATGGAACACTGAATTTTACAGATTGAAAAGCATGGCACAGATTATGACCAAACAATCAGCGCCAATCCGCCCAATCAGTCCGATCTGTGTTCTATTCTCACAGGCGATCAATAGAAGACCACGTCATAGTCTACCAGTTCACCGTTCACATATTCAAATTTGGCGGAGAAGAAGGCTTCGTTTGCCAGCCAGGGGATAAAGATGCGGTCGCCGGGCCACAAATTGAGACCGAGCAGTTTGTCATCGTCGACCCAGGCCAGAACGCCTTCGGGCGAGTCGATAAGCGAGCCGGTGAACTCAGTGGCGGTAAAGAGGAAGCAATACCAATCTTCGTTTTGGCTAAAGGCGGGGAAAGTGATGATGCCGTGTAGCCGTGGATTGGTCACGCGCAAACCGCTTTCTTCATAAATTTCGCGTATGGCGCACGCTTCGGGCGTTTCACCGGGGTGCAGCTTGCCACCCAGCCCGTTCCATTTGCCGGCGTGCATGTCATTGGCTTTTTTGATGCGATGCAGCATCAAAGTTTGTTTGTTACTTTTGACATAGCAGAGGGTGGCGAGTTTCATAAATCAAATATTTCGAATGCTAGGGTCCAAATGCCGGACACCGTGCGACGCACTTTTCGCTAACGTAATGACATTCAGTGGCTAATCAGTGTAATGCGCTCAATTCCCAGCGCGGTTCTCCAAAGCATCCGTCAGCACCGCGCGCGCGGCACTGCCATTGATTTGGGGATTTCTGGCCAGGAACCCAACCAACTCATCCAGCGTGTGCTGCAAGATGTCCTGGCCGTTGGGCGCATGGGCGGCGGCATTGACGAGGGCTTGATAGAGCACCACCGCCTGGCGTTCATCACCGTTTTGCAGCGCACGTTGCGCCGCCTTGTTCAGCGCCGGTTGATAGAGCGCCTGTAGCCAGCTATTGGGCTTGTAATCCTTCATGCTGTTTTCAAGTGGATCCAGCTCAAGCGCTTTGCCTAGGTCGGCCAGCCCAGAGAGCAGCTGCACATTGGCCTGCATATTGGCTGGTGCATCGCCCTGCGCCAGCAGTTCGCTGTAGAGCACATAGGTAATCCGCCCGCGCATTTGCCAATAGAATGCATTGCGCGGGGCCAGCGTAATGGCTGCCGTGTAGCTGCCAATAGCCTGCTCTAGCCCCTGGACCAGCCCGCCCGCTTGGGGACAGCGCCGCAGCAGCCATTCGATCTGCGCGCGTGTGCGAAAGGTAAAGGCCACATCCACATTGGTCTGTTCGCGCAAATGGTCGCGGTCCGTGGCAGACGTTAAATACGCCACCGCGCGTGCGTATTCGGCACAGCGCGCTTCCTCGGTGGCGCTTTGCTCGCCGCGCCGCCAGTGTAGCGTGCCCAGCGAAATGCGCACCACCGGATCGCGATCATCCAGCTGGGCGGATTCTTCCCAGGCCGCCTCGGCCGCATCCAGGTTGCCCTGCGCATATGCAGCATAGCCCAGCCCCAACCAGGCGCCTGCCTTGGCCGGCAGCGTTTCCGTCGCTTGCGTAAACCGTTCAGCGGCCTCCGCGTATTGATGGCGGTCATAGTAAATCCAGCCAGTCCCCGTGAGGGCGCGTTCGCGCGTGGCCGGCAGCGCGTGTAATGCCTCCTCCAGCACCTGGGCATAATCGGCCAGGGCCGCATCCAGATTGCCCAGCGCGTGGTGCGTGACGCCGCGCCAGAGATAGTATTGCAGCTTGTTGGGGTTCAGTCGGATCGCTTCATTATAATCATCCAGCGAGAGCTCGTAGGCGCTTTTGTTGGTGGTTACTTCATACGAATTTTCGTCACCGACGCGCAGGCTGGAAATCTTAGGCTCTTTCTGGGCGTCGCTGGTATTGGCGCTTTGCCGCGCCATGGCGCGCCAGGCATAAACCTGATCTAGTTTGTCCCGGCCAATAATGGTCAACAGTTCGTCATAAAGGCGAATCGATTTTTCGCCCTGCTCCAATTGGGCGCTGAGCGCGGCGGCATTTTTGAGCGCAATGACCCGCGTCATGTTGTTGCGACCGGGAATGCCAAACGAGCGCTCAATGGCGTTATCGGTCTTTAAAAGGCCCCACAGCGGCTGGCGACTTTGCCGTTCAGCCCGCTCAAAGGCATCCAGCGCCTGTAGCAAAAGCGCGCTGGACGAGCTGCCGCTCAATCCGCTCTGCTGCACGCGATCGCGCAGCGTGGTGCCCTTGACCAGCCAGTGGTAGGCCACGGTTTCGCGCCAGACAATGCTCACCATCAGCGCGCAGACAAGCGTCACCACCACCGTCAATCCCCAGCGCACCCAGGCGGAGAAAATGCGCCGTCCGCCCACCTGGATGTTCCAAATGGTTAAGGCTGCGCTGACCAGGGCCACGGTGCAGATGAGCGGTGGATAGATGTCTGGCACGGTGAGCAGCGGGCGGAAAAGCAGCACAATTTGCAGCAAGGCTAATAAGAGCGCTCCAGCAATCATGCCCCAGGCAATGCGTCCGTGTCGGCCCAAATAGCCCACAATTTGCAACGGGCGCACGACGCCCCACCAGAGCGGAATGGCCACGAGACCCAAAAAGAGATAGGGATATATATCGGCCAAGCGATAGACGGTAAATGGCGCACGCTGCCAAAGCAAGGGCGAACGGGGCGATAACCAGGCCGTAAACGCCACGGCCAGCAGCAGCAGCAAATTGAGCAAATAGAGGACGGCTAGCCGGCTGCGCCCAATCGAATAGTCCAAATCCAGCACTTGGGCGGCGGCGGGAATGGCCGCCTCTACGCGCCTGCGCAGGGCCGGGTACCAACTGGTGCTGGCGCCAACCACCATGCGCGCACTTTGGGATTCCAGACCAAATGAAGAAGAGGCCGGAATGGGCAGCCGCCAAACGCAGGTGTCGGCTTTGATCAGACGCGTTACTGCGGTCCACACCATGTGCTGCGTGCCCTGGTCGTTGCCCTCTGTGATGCCTTCCGCATCTAACTGGACCAGGCTTGAATCGCGGCGCTGGATGGTGCGCAAGGGCGTATAGGCAATGACAAAGACGCCCACCAGCAGCGAAAACCCCAGATAGCCGGTCATAATGGAAAGTAGCAGCGGCACGGCCGCGCGTGGATTGGGGTCAATGGCCAGTGTGGCGGAGGTGACGCCCTGCGAGAAGGTCAATTGCCGCAAGGCGGTGCTTTGTGGGTCGAGAATGGGCGTGGCCCTGAATTCAATATTGGGCGCCAAACTCACGTCAGAATCCAGCCCCACGGCAATGAGCAAGGTGAAGACCACGGCCAGCGGCAGGATGAGCGCTACCAGCCGCCGAAACATGGACAAGATCGGGTGGTGATAGCGCACTGCATAAAGGCGACGCGGTAGGCCATTGCTGATGGCGTGGGCCTGCTCACCCAGGTCGGGCGGCGTGGGCGGCGTTCCTTTGGGTAATGCGTCCAAGCGGCTGGCCGTCACGGCTTCCAATCTTTCGGCCACATCGGTGGCTTCCAGCCATTGTTCTTGGGCCGCATAGGTGGCAATGGCGGTGGCGAATTCGGTCAACCCCTCTGTCGAGCTGCCGGTAAGCAGCAGCGCTTCGCCCAAGAGCGCCCGCGCCCGCGTCTCTGTGGCGGCGTCGGCATATACTTCTAACATGGGGATGGCATCTCGCAGCAGGTGGAGCGCATCATTGGGCAGCGCAATGCGGATGTAGGCTTCCGCCAAGCCCACTTGCACCACGGCGCGCCGATAGTCGCCCAGCGTGGCCTCATCATTTTGCAGCAGCTGGGCAAATTGGTTGGCGGCTTGGGCGGCGTCGCCCATGGTCAGATAGAGTTGGGCCAGCCGCTCATCGGCCACAATGCCCTCGGCCAGGCTACCGGTGCGCTCCAGCACGGGGTCAGCCGTCTGAAAATAATGGGCGCCCTTGGCAAAGAGGCGGGCAATGATCCAGTCCAAATTGTGCAGCGTGGGCCAGAAGCGCGGATGCCAAACGCGCCAACCCAAGTAAAAGCTCAAATAAATTATCAGCGGCACCGAGGTAATAAAGAAGAAGGCGCTTTGCACTTGACCCCACAGCCCGCTGGCAATGGGTTCTTGCTGCGTATAGCCGCGGGCCGATTGGGCAAAGCGCAGATATGTTTCGCCCAGATCGATCATGGTGAGCGCCCGTTCGGTCTCGGCAGTCTCCACATCGGCGCCTTTTTGGGCCGCTTCGCTAAAGGCGTCTACGGCCTTTTCCAATTGTTCAATGGCTTCTACATATTGGCCGGCGTGGGTCAGCGCGTTGCCATAGGCGCGATCCACGTAAGGGGCCAGCCGCCGGTCCAGCGTTTCCTGGTGACGCAGCTGATTGAGCAGCCCTTGGCTTTTGTCCCAATCGCCCTGCAACTGGGCAAAGCGCGCCTCTAAATGGAGAAGCGTCTGCTGCAAACGGGTCAGCGCGGCCTGGTCCACATCGGGACTAAGCAGCGCCAACTGCTCTAACGCTTCCTGCCCGATCTGGAGCAGATGATCGATGGCTGCCAGATGGCGTTCGTTGTAATATTTACGAAACAGGCGTACCAGTTCAGTATTGGCTTCACCCAAATTCACAAAGAAATTGTGATAAAGACATTCCTGTTCTTGCAGCACCTCATCAATGTGCGGGTGGTTGGCCCAGTAGTCCATGGCGCGGCGATGGGCCGAACTGTAGGCTGCCAGATCTTTGGCAATCCACATTTCGTTGAGCACCTTGCGCTCGCTGTTGCGCACGCGATAGGTCAATTCTTCAGGGGCAGTTAGCGGAATGACAAACGAATAATCGGCCAGCCGCGGAATCAAGCCTTCGTTGCGACCATCCTCGCGATCGCGCACGGCGCTAAAGAGGGGTAAGCCATAAAAGTGGGGCAGGGCAGCACAATAGAGCGCCTCCGCCATGAGCGGATGGGCGGCTTCGACAATATCAGCTAGGAGCTGCGCGCTGCGCTCATAGGCCGTGCCGTTTGCGGAAAGCGCTATCTGTTCCGTCAAATCGGGCGGCGCGCCATCATCTTGGGGCATGGTTGCGAATGGTCTTCTGTAGATCGAATTTACGCAGTATCTGCGGTGCTAATCATCAAAAAACGGATCGTGCTGGCTGGCCACGGCGGTCAATCGATCGGCCATGAGCGCCAGGTCGCCGGGCACGCCGCCGCTGAGCAGGTGGACGCCCTTAAAGGTAAAATCGGGCGGATTTTCCTGGATCGAGCGCACGGTCATGAAGTCGCGCACATCGTCAATGGTAAATGGTTCCAAGTTGGTTTTGACTATGAGCTGATTGAGCCCCAGCGATGAAAGATCGGGCGTCTGCCGACCGGTGATGATGATGACCAGTTCGCGCAGCGATTCATCGAGCAGATAGGGCAGCAAATGGCCGGTGATAAAGCTTTCCGCTTCTTCGGGCGCGGCTTCATATGCATCAAAGAGTAGCACAACCTGGTGCTTATCGGCCAACAGCGCGGCCAGGCATTGAAAAAATGCTTCGTTGATCTGGCGTTCGGCATGCTGCTGCTCGGCTTCACTGACGCCGACCAAACGCAAGTTCTGATCCGTCACGGCGGTGATGCTTTCGGCCTCGGTCATGGCGGGGGCGGCCAGAATGCGATCGGCAAACGGTTGCCAATTTATGGCGCTGCGCTCCTCGCCCAGGCGAACAATGAGGTCGGGCAAAGTTTGGCGCCGAGAATAGTATCCCACCAAGCTAAAGCACTTGCTAAAAAGCGTGCTCCCTTCCAGATTCTCAAATTCTATGTCTGAAAAACGGGCAAATCGCGCCAATTCGGCTAAAGTAAAGACCTTTTGCATCTGTTCGGCCAGCGCGGCCAGATGCCGGCTGCCGGGGCTGGCGGCCGATTGGTTGGCGGTGACGCGATTGATGACCATATTGAGCTGGGCAAAGTAGTCGGGCTGCTCCAGCCGGTCGCGCAGCAGCCGAATTAGCCCCAAGTGGTCGGTCAGCTTGAGCATGTCCAGCGGGTTGCGGAAGTCGATGCGGGCGGCGGGCGCGCCCGCGGCAATAGTCTGGCAGATGCGCTGCATTTTGATAATCAGCCAGGTTTTGCCCATCTTTTCGGCGGCTTCGATCAACATGACCGATTGACGCGTGGCGGGTTGGAGTAATTTTTCAAAACCGCGCAATTTGCGTTCGCGGTCGACAAAAAGCGTTTCTTCGAACAGAGTCATGGAAGTATGGCGTATACCGATTGACAACATTGCTTGGACGGCTGGAAGCTGCGGCGGAATGGGAATGTGTATTCATAGACATAATTGTCTGGCCGCTTAATTTTTAGAAATTCCGTCTGACTTTTGCTCGAGTTGTGATTTCTAAAAATTAAATGTTCGCGGCAGTAGGTTGTGGGTTGGATATTTCAAAACATTTGAAGAGCTGAAAGGGTGAACCTGCTTCCTTGCTCTTTCACCTCTTCACCCTTTCATCTCTTCGCCCTTTCACCCCTTCACCCTAAAGCTCCTCTTCCCCCAACAGATGACCAAAACCACGCGACGCAATCATCTCGGCCACGCGGCGGATGGGAATGCCTTCGTTAGCAATGGGGATCTCATTGCGGTCACCGCTGTGATGCAGCGCGACCAGCGCCCAATTCTGGTCAAAACAGGGCGAACCGGACGAGCCGGGCTCTGTGTTGGTGCGATAGTAGACGCGGGTGTGGTTGGCGTCCAGCCCGGTGACGGCTTGCGAATCGATGGCCAGCTTGAGCGGCGCCCCCTTGGGATGTTGCACAATATAGAGCGCCGGATTGGCCACAAAGTCATGTTCGGCTGCGGGAATTTCGATCCAGCCGCGCGGCGGCGCTTGCGGATCCGTAGTTTCTCCCACCGGCTCATGGCCCGGTTCGCCGTCAATTTGCAGCAGCGCGTAGTCCAAATGGGCCGGGTCAACCGTTCCGCTTTTGGGCATGGGCTGTAGGTCCACCGGATCATAAATCGAATAGTCGGCCAACCAGTTGGCGCCATCCACGGCGTACACTTTGCCCGCGCTGAGCGTTGTGCCGTCGCTGAGGCGCTTGTAGTCAAAGCGCACCTGCACATCGGCCGGGGCGCCGTTGCCGTCGATAATGTTTTTGACCACGTGATAGTTGGTCAGCACGGCGCGTGGACCCACCAAAAAGCCGGTGCCGGCCGCATCACCCTGGATTTCCACCCGGCAGACGCGCGTCTCAATTTCACCCAGCTTGGTGCGCCATTGGGCAATATCCAAATAGCTGTTGGCCTGGTTAATGAGCTTTTCCAGCTCGGACCGCGCTGGCGTGTTTTCTGGCGCCACGCCAAACTGCTGCGCAAAGGCCAGCAGTTGGTCGTTGCCCGGATTGGCCTGACGGGCGGCCAGCAGCAATTGGTCCGTCCAGCCCTCGCGCTGCGAACGGTCGATCACTTTAAAGGCGATCTCTTCGTAGTCATCGCCCAGCGCCAGGTCTTCGCGACTTTTGTCCAGCCGAAAGCGCAGCATCATGTCAAAACGTTGGAGCGTAAACGCCGCGCGCAGCACTTGGCTAAACTGTTGAAATTGCCTGCCGGTCAGTTGCATTATCTCTCGTCCCCATCGCCCCGAATCTTGCCCCGCTCCAATCGATCAAATAGCTTGACCAGATTGGCTTCGGCCACTTCCTGCAGCGATAGGTCCAGTTCGGTGCAGATTTGGGCCAGATACCAGAGCACATCCCCCAACTCTTTCTTGAGCGCCTGCCGATCTTCTTCGCTGATCTGGCCCTGTTTGTCGCGGAAGAGCTTCTTTACTTTGCCGGCCACTTCGCCGGCTTCGTTGGTAAGCCCCAGCGTGGGATATATAATCGGGTGGTCCGTGTGGACCAAATTCCAAGTCTTGCGCGACTCTTGCTGATAGTGGTCAAAATCTTTTACGTGCATTGAATCTCAATTCTCTATATGATTATCAGTACAGCGCAACAGTGTTGGCAAAATAGGCGTTAATCTCGAATGGTGAATCCGACTCTATCTTTTGCGATTGCGATCTACTGATTATTGCATACTTTTCTGGCAATGATTCTTTCAATTTCTTTACGCGCCGTGTGGCTGTCCGTTGGGATTATAACAAAGAATCCGAGTAATCAATACTCGGATTCTTTGTCAGCTATGCTTAACGATTAGCAGATTTGTGATTCGCCACACAACGCATGGAATTTATAAAAGTTTTCTGGCGGCGGCCTTTGTGTTATGGGGCATATTTTTCTGTGTCTATCAGCCCGACCAACACGGAAAATGGCGCAATCTGCGGACGCTCTAAAACTGCGCCAGCGCCAGCGCCGTCTGATAAATCTTGTCCGCATTGGGGCGGTAGGCGTCTTCCAGCGGCGGGCTAAAGGGCACCGGCACATCCAGCCCACCCATGCGGCGGATGGGTGCGTCCAGCCATTCGAAGGCTTCATCGGTGATCAGCGCGGCCACTTCGGCGCCCACGCCGGCCAAGCGATTGGCCGCGTGCACAATCAGCACTTTGCCCGTTTTGCGCGCCGTATCCAAGATAGCCTCCGTGTCCAGCGGCTTGAGCGTGCGGAGGTCCAGCACCTCGGCGTCAATGCCTGCTGCCGCCAAGCGCTCAGCCGCGCGCAATGCTTCATTAGCCATGGCGCCATAGGAGATAATCGATAGATCGTTCCCCTTGCGGGCCAGACGCGCTTTGCCGATCGGCACTACATATTCGCCTGCCGGCACGTGACCCTTCATGGCTCGATAGAGCGGTTTGCTTTCAAAATAGATGACCGGATTATTGTCGCGGATGGCGGCAATGAGCAGCCCTTTGGCGTCGGCGGGCGTACCGGGCGCCACCACCTTGAGACCTGGCGCATGCACAAACCAAGCCTCGGGATTCTGGCTGTGATAGGGGCCGGAGCGCAGCCCGCCATCGGCCGGCGCGCGGATGACCCAGGGCACCGCACCGCGCCAGCGATAGTAATTAGTGGCGGCGTACTGCACAATGCTGTCAAAGGCCGTGGAGATAAAGTCGGCAAACTGCATTTCCATAACCGGCCGCAACCCCATGAGCGCCATGCCGGTGGCCGCGCCCACAAAGCTCAACTCGGTCATGGGCATATTCTGCACGCGGTATTCGCCAAACTCTTCGGTAAAGCCTTTGGTCACTTTAAATGCGCCGCCAAAGTCGCCGCCAATGTCCTCGCCCATGAGCAGCACATTGGGGTCGCGACGCATCTCCTCACGCAGCGCCTCGCTAATGGCCGCGATGTAGGTCATCTCGCGCCGTTCTTCGCTGGCGGGTGCAATGGATTCATCAATTGGATCGGCAAAGCCGAAGTTGCTGCCTACGTTGGTCATAGTACTCTAATCTAACTAAACTTTATGAGTGGGCTAATCCTCGATGTACAACGTCCCAAACAGCATCAGGATGTTTGTCTGCGACTAATAAAAGAACCCGCGCCGCACCTTGGGGTGATCGACGACCTTGCTCCCAGTTCTGTAGGGTTTTAATACTTACCCCGAGGAGCGCTGCGAATTCACTTTGTGAAAGCTCATAGCGCCCACGAATTTGTTTTACATCGGGGGCGGCAATTTGTGAACTTGCTTGGTCAAAATGGTGGTTTCAATGATAACCATAATGCCAACAAAGAATAGTCACCCTAAATTGTGATTGTGCGCCATTGACGGATAAATGTCAACGCAAACCCAATGCTAAAACTTAATCGCCCCGTCGGTCAGCCCCTTCATGAACCAGCGCTGCAGCAGCGCATAGACCAAAATTACCGGGAAGGCGCTAAAGAGCAAGATGGCGGCATCGGCGGCTTCGTGGGCAAATTGGCCGCGCAGGTGGGGCACCACGGCAGTGGCCGCCTCATAGGAGCCGGTCAGCACTTTTTGGATGCCCACCGAAATGGTCAACTGCGTATCGCGATCGATCATGGTGTAGGTGACCAGATAGTCGCTCCAAACGCCCACAAAGGCCAGCGTAGCGATGACCACCATGGCGCTAGAGGCCAGCGGAAAAGCAATGCGCCAGAAGATCTGAAACCAGCTGGCGCCGTCGATCAGCGCCGATTCTTCGATCTCTTTGGGAATCGACAAAAAAGCTTGCCGCATGATAAAGATGGGGATGGGCAGCCCAGCCGAAAAGAGCAGAATCAGACCAAAGAGGCTGTTGCGCAGCTTGAGGAAAGCCATCAGCTCATAGAGCGCCATGAGCCCGCCGCTGCGCGGAATAAACATAGAGACCACAATAGAAATGAAAATGAGATCGCGCCCCCAAAAATTCATGCGGGCAAAAGCATAACCGGCCAACGAGGCCGCAATGACCTGGATCACAGAAACGCCGATGGCCAGAATAAAGCTGTTGCGCATATAGAGCGGCAGCTCCTGCAGCGAGGTGAGTAGATATTCATAGTTGACGAACGAGATGCGGCCGGGAATCAGCGCCGCCGAGTTGGTGAAGAATTCTTCGCGATCTTTAAGCGATGTGGAAACCATCCACAAGATGGGCAGCAAAATAATGAAGACCGCCAGCCAGAGCAATATATGGTTCCATAGACTGCGACGCAGCCAACTTTGGTTTGACATTAGCTTTCTCGACTGATGAAATTACGTTTATACTCATCTCAACCGCAGTATAGTTCCCAGAACCTGTCGAAGGGCGCGGCGGGCTTCGACAGGTTCAGCCCCGCCTATCTGAGTAATTACAGATACGTTGTAACTATACAGCCCCCCTCCTAAATCCTCCCCCCACGCGGTGGAGGGAGGACTTACCGTCTCGTCAACGAGGCAATTTCGACTATCGAAATTGCTTCGTTGACCTGGTGACGGCGCCCCTCTCCGCCTAAGCCCAGCTTAGGCGGAGAGGGGCGAAGCCTGAATAGTTACGATACGTTAACCGTATTACTCGCGCGACCAGCGGAAGATTGCCGCCGCAATCAGCGCGCTGGCCAGCCCCAGCACCAGACTAATGGCTGCGGCATAGCCCAGACGCAAGTCGCCCAGTTGAAAGGCTATCTGATACAAATGCAGCCCGATGGTGCGCGTCGAATCTTGTGGACCGCCTCCGGTTAGCAGCAGCATGGCGTCGGTTGTCCCCAGCACGCCCAACAACAGCACCACAATCAGCGCCAGCGTTGGTTTGAGCAGCGGCAGCGTGATCCAGCGCAGCTGCTGCCAGCCATTGGCGCCATCCAGCGATGCCGCTTCATACACTTCGCTGCTTATATTATAGATGCCGATCAAAAAGAGCAGCGTGGGGAAACCCACAATAATCCAGATGTGCGCGGCGGCAATGGCGGGCAGCGCCGTGGCCACGTCCCCCAGCCAATTAGGTGGATGCTCCACGCCCCAGTTGCGCAAGTTGGTGTTGAGAAAGCCAAATTTATCGCCATACATTTCGCGGAACATCAAGAAACTGACCGCCACCGGCAGAATTGACGGCAGGTAGACTACCCAGCGATAGAAGCCGGCGCCGTGCCGTACTTTGCTGATGAGCACCGCCATGAGCAGCGCCAGCACAAGGGTCAATGGCACAACCATCAGCGTATATTTAATGGCCACACCAAAGGTTTCCCACACTTTATCGTCGGTGGCCATTTCGCTAAAATTGGCCACGCCGTTAAAGTCCCAGCGCGTTTTGGGGTAGAGAAAGCGGTAGTCGGTAAAGGCCATGAGAAAGCCGCGCACAATGGGCCAGATGTTGAAGACCAGATAGAGGATCATGGCCGGCGCAATAAAGAGATAGCCCAGTGGATTGTTGCGCTTGCGTTCACCGCGCTGCTGACGCCAGCTCTGCCACAACTGTCCAACATCGCGCCGTCCGCTCAGGTTTTCAGAGACTTCGGTTGTCATGGTGGACCTTTCGTTGAGAAGAGGGAGTATGGATTAGGGAGTAGAGAGTAAGAAGAGGGATGAAGGAGTAGGAAGTGGGGCTGAAGCGGGGGCGTCGCTGCCCCCGCCTACTCCTTACTTCCTACTCCCAGTTCCTTACCCTTGCTTCATCTTCGCCATCTCATCGTGCATTTCGGCCAGGGCGCTTTCCATGGCTTCTTCGGCGCTCATGTTGTTGCCCGGGTCCAGCGCTTTTTCGATCCAGGGGGCCGCTGCGCTATTCTGTAAACCCCAGAAGAGGTTAACAGGGAAGGGGACCGATTCGCGTACCAGTTCAATGCCATCTAACTGCCAGGCCTGCACCGAGTTGCCCTTGATGAAATCGTCATAAGTGTATTGATAGGCGGGCTTGGCGGCGACGGTGGCAATCTGTTCGCCAGTGGCTTTGTTGTTGGGGCCAAACCACCAGAGCAGGAAGTCCATCATGCCTTGGGCATTGTTGGCGCCATTGAGCACCACACTGCCGTTGAGCCAGAAGGGTGCGCCGGCCTTGATGTCATCCTTTTCCAGCTTGATGTTAAGCCCGGTGGTGGCGGCGTCTTCACCAAAGGTCTGCTGGGCCATGGTGCCGTGAACGTCGTACGAAGTCATAATGGCCGTGCCGCCCTTGAGCCAGTTGCCAAAGCTTTCGCCGTGGATGCCCGGCATTAGCTCGGCGGCTACCATTTCTTGCTTCCATTTGAGCGCCGCAATGGATGCTTCACCAGTCCAGTCGACCAGCCCCTCATCGGTCAGCGGCGCATCGGTGGCGCCCCAGATCATGGAGATGTGGTCACAGAGTGGGCTACAGGCGGCGTCAAACGGCGTCCAATCTGGCGAGGTGGCTTTGATGGCTTCAGCCGCGGCGCGCACTTCGTCCCACGTTTCGGGTGGTTCGGCCCCGGCCGCGTTGAGCGGTTCCCAGAACCAGCCCAGCGCCACGCTGCCCACATTGCCCGGAATGGTGTACTGTTTGCCTTCATACTTGCTGGACTCTAATACCGACGGGATAATGGCCGGCACCACCTTGTCGGCATCGGCCACGGTGGAGACGGCAATCAAGTCGTCCAGCGGCTGGATCAGGTCGCGGCTCACCCAGCTCTCAATGCCCCACGGTCCTTCAATAACGGCAAAGCCATCCCAAATTAGGTCGCCAGCCGCCACCGCGGCCTGAATTTTCTGGTCGGCCGCGCCAGCCGGTTCGTCGATAACGATCTTCTGTTCCGATTCCTGATTCCAGGCTTCGGCTGCGGCGTCCGCGGCATAGGCATTGCGAATGTCTGGGCGCACCAGGAAGCTAATCTGCTGTGCCTCCGAGCTGGCCGCGCCGCCACTATCGCCGCCCGGCGCGGGTACGGCGCAGGCCGCCAAGGCCGCCGCCACGGTCACGCCACCGGCGGCCATCAAAAACTGGCGTCTGCTCATATTGTGCAGTTGATCTGAGCGATTGTTCATGCTGGTTTCTCCTTGTTAAGTTTGGTTTGATTGCGCGGGGATTGCAAGTCGCAAGGGTGAGTTGATGAATCTGGCCATGATGGAACTACGGACCACGTACAAAGCACGATGACACACAAGAAAATTTGGGAGCTGTTGCGTATTTTTGTGTTTAATTATTCAGATGCTGCCTTCGACAAGCTTAGGCAACCGCTGAATAGCTGCTCAATGCCATTAAGAAGGCTGCTTCGAGCGCGACGCACTGTATACAACTCGACTGCTAGGGGGAAGATATACGACACCGTGCGACGCACTCTGTGCTAACTTAATGACATTGAATAGGTGCTTTGTGGCAATTATACTTCAGAACCCTCCACAGCCAGCAACTGCTGCAGCGTATTGCCCAAAATCCAGGCATGCTCGGTGGCGGGAATGAAATCGCAATGGGTGCGAAAGGCTTCCAGCGCTTGCCGATACGTCATGTAAAAGCGTACTACCGGATAGTCAGACCCCCAGCACATGCGGCGCGGACCGTAGTGCTCATACTGGGCGCGAATGAGCTCATGCGTATCGCTGTACGGGAAGTCCCATTTGGGGCCGGCGGTGGCATATGCAAAACCGGAGAGCTTAATGTAAATATTCTCCACCCGTGCCGATTCTAGCACCTGTTGCAGCCCGACGCGCGGTGCTGCCTCATCTACTTTAACACCACCTAGATGATGAATCAAAAATGGCACGCTGGGAAATTGGGCGGCGACTTTGCGAATGGCGGGCTGATGATGGGGCGCACAGGCAATGCTGGCAATGAGTTTCTTCTCCTGGGCCACCTTGAAGAAGGCCAGCCCTTCGGCAGAATAGAGCCAAGCGCCGTCATCATCGTGCTTCAAATAGTGGGTAAAGCCCTTGATGGGCCAGCGTGCGGCCGTCTGTTGCAGCCGTTCCGCAGCGCCTGGCTGATGATAGGTGGCGGACCAGGAGCTATCCACATCGGCAATCTGGTGCAGCCGATTGGGGAAGCGCGCCACTTGCTCCGCAATGTAGGCGTTATTCGCTGGATTATGGTCGATCTGCGCGCACACAATGGCCGCTTGATCCACCCCGTGTAGGTCCATCTCGTTGAGCAGCTGTTCGACGCGCGGGCGCGATTCCGCATCCGGCACGGGCGGTTGATATGGCCAGTGGGTCCAGGCGTGGCAATGGGAGTCGATGATCATGATGTACGCTCTCAGATGTACGAATTCAGATTTGCGATTTACGAGATATCGTTGACAGAACGCAATCGAATAGTGAGGCTTCATGCGTTTGGGGATATGGGGGTTCGCGATGTACGCGGCAACTTGGACAGACCTTTGCGTAAATCGTACATCCCAAATCGTAAATCGCCTATGGTTTTAGCAACACCTTAGAAACATTCCCCGGCGCCTCGATCAGCCGGTCAAACCACTGACCGCCATCGGACAATGGCGCTTCGGTGATCCACGGATCCAAGCGGATTTTATTCTGGTGCAGCAGCTCCAGCGCCTGGGCAAAATTGGCGGGGGAGTAGGCAAAGCTGCCCTG
>JACKBC010000054.1 GCA_020634755.1 Caldilineaceae bacterium
GATGAGGCCTGCGGCACTCATCAAATTTGCTGCGTCAACATCGACAATTTTTTGTCCATACATGCTCCCTTAGCGCCTAAAATAAAACATTTGTGCAATCGATACGCACGTCTGTGCGTATCGATTGCATTATAGCACGCCACTCTACCCCTGTAAACCCTAAAAATCATAATCAATCTGCCACGCATACCCCTGCCCCGACGCCAGCGAACGCTCGAGAAACGGCTCCCACGAGAAGGTATTTTGGTTGCCCCAAATGGGAAAAAAGTCCGGCGCAAAGCTGCACGTGGCGGTAAGCTGACCCAGCAGCGGGTGGCGCTGGATCAGGATCAGGTTGCTGAGCGCGTTGTGGTCTAGCGCTTGATAGTAGCCTTCGGTCCAAGGCCAGCTTTGGCGGCGGATAAAGCCGTTGGCGGCCAGTTCGTATACATCGCTTTCGGGAAATTCGACCGCCACATTGAGCTTGATCAGCTCGTCCTGCCCTGCCGGCAGTTGCGGAAAAAAGGGGTGCGGGAACCAACGGATGGGTACGGGGCGGCGCCCGCTGTTCTGCACGCGGATCCACGACAGCACGCTGCGCTCGATCAGCGTCACCCGACGCTGGATCTGAACGGTCCAGTCGCCAAAAACGTGTTCGGTTTCAAACGCAACCACATTCCCTTCCTGGGTCACCCGCCACTGGCATGGCGCCACAATGGTGCGCTCTTCCAGATCGCACAGGCCGATGCCCAGAATCAACGCCTGGGGTTCGCTCTCAGCGGTCTTGAGCGGCGACAGGTTAAAAGCGTCGGGGATGCCCTGGCCGTCAAACCAGTTAAATGAATCGGGATAGGTGGGGCCAGAGAGCAGCGGCCCCAACTTGGCATCGTGGACTTGAAAGATGTAACCGCCGGTGCAGTAGCGCACGCCAAAGCGTTCGCTGTCGGCCACAGGGTCCAAAATTTCGACGGTGAGCTGATTGTTTTTGAGTGTGTACATACGGTTCCTCTTGATTGTATTTGGATTGATTGCATGGAATCGCTTTAATGGCAACGCGCGGCGGAGTGTCTGGGGAGTTCGGAGCTTACAGACGCCGTACATCGCAGTCTTTGCTTTTACCTTATCACCCTTTCACCCCTGCACCTCATCACCCCTTCACCCTTCCCCGCCCCGCTTGGCCATCGCCAGCACCTTGAGCGCCTGTGCCCAGGCCAGTTGTGGATTGTCGCAGGTCTCCTTGGTGCCGACTTGGCCTTCCCACGCCCAAACATAGAGCGCATCGGGCTGTTCGCGCACCAAAATTTCACCGGTTTGTAAAACACGCGGTTCGTGGCCATGGCGCGTGTTCCAGCATTCCAGCCACTCATGGTGCACCTTGTTGTGACGCCAGGCAATGGCGGCCATATCGTCCAGCAGCGGTTTCATCTCTTCCAGGTCATTGTCCCGGTTGACCCAGTAAACATCGGTGCCGATGTTGTCCAGGCTCTCGATTTCGGCGGCGGCTTCCCACATGGCCATGTCCACCGGCATGAGGCAGCAGATGGTCTCCAAACTGGGGTGATTGGCTTTGCAATAGTCAGCAATCTTGCGAATGTAGTCGACCACACAGCGCTGGCGAAATACTTCCTGCTGCGCCGGGTCAGCCAAGTGCAGCGGGCTGCCGTACCACGCCTCAAACTGATTGCGACAGGAAAGGCAGAAGCAGTCGCGCAGCGGCGTCGGTTCATCTACAAAGTAAGCCTCATAGCCGCGCTGGGCAATGATATCGATCATCTCCTGGACGCGGTCGGTCACCTTGGGGTTGACGTAGCAACCAGCGCTGCGATGGCCTCCGTCGCTGGCCACTTGGAAGCAGTCTGGATTTTCCAGCAGAAATTGGCTGGAGCGTCCACCGCCAAACAGATTAAACGCACCCCAAAAGACGGCAATGGGGCGAATGCCAACCTCTTTGGCAATCTGTGGCGTAAATGCTACTTTGCCGGGGAAATGCAGAAAATCGTTTTCCTGGAGGCAGACAAAGAGATCGTCCAGCGCCAGTTCTTTCATTTCAATCAAGTCAGTTTTCAAATGCTTGGGGTTGTGGTGACCCATGTATGACACACCGGTGCGCATTAGAAGCTCCTTTGGTGGCAAAATGTTCAATGACTTATTACACCATTTTCGCATTGTTACCGAACATGTGCAACCGCTCTGCACACCCAGAGTGCGTTTCGCTTTGGGGCGAGATTTAGCCCTTGCTGGAAGGAGTGCCGCCAAACCCAATCACACCCACAGACCCAGAGTGGATTACGATGGAGACTGTTGTGAAGTTGTTCAAAAAAGCAGACTAGCCACCACCACCACATTAGCCGCTTCGCGCCCACCGAACACGCGTATCTCACTATCTGGTGTTTGCACAAAAGCATCTCCCGCCTGAAGCGTGACAGGCCGACCACCCGCCTCTGCGCAGGTACAAGCGCCGTTGACTGCATAAATAACGCGTACGGTTTGCTTGCTCGCAACCGCCCCTGGAGGCAAAGCGGCTAAAGGTGTGCGACCAGCACGCGCGGTAAGATGCAGCACCTGGAGATCGGCCTGCACGGCGGGATGAAAGATCAGATTAAATGCCTGTACGGGACCGTCAAGCAGCGTCACATCCAGCGGGCGGTCGCCGGCAAAGGTGGTTTGCGCAAAGTTGTGCAGGTCCATTGCGGCGTCTGGCTGCCGAAAATGCAGATGCAAACCGTTGCCGCATATTGGCAGATGGATGCGCGTGCGGTTGGCAAACACGCTATAGGCGCAGTCGCGCTCAATGGTGGCCGTACCAATCCACACATGCGCGGCCGCCAATTGGGTCAAATGCTCTGGCGGATAGGCGTAAATTGCCCGCGTTATACCTCCGCGCCAGGTAGCCACGGGTTGGGCGGCGGCGCGCACAAAAGCGTCAGGTTTCATTTTGCCTTCAAGTTCTGCCCTGGATCATGGGGCAACATTACACGCCTTACGCAGCACTTGTGAATCGCCAGGAAGAAAAGTCATCTTCGGCAAGTCGATTCTTACCCTAGGCTTGCGTAAGCACTCACTACAATGGTCTTAGATTCAGCAGAGCCGCCACGGCCTGGCTGAGCGCTTGTTCTACGGAAACTTCGCTGGAAACAATGTCGGGCGAAATAATGGCTTCCCTGTTTTGTGCCCGCGCCCGCCGCGTAAGCTCCTCGGCGTTGATGCGCACATCCTCTTCGCAGGCGGGGTGCTGCTGCACAATGGCGGCCAGCCGCGCGGCATCCGCCCACTGGTCGCGCCGGGCGTATAGCTCTGCCATGCCCAGCACGCCAGCCAGGCTCAGTGGTGCGCTCTGAATCTTCTGCGCCAGCTGTAGCACTTCCCGAAAGTTTGCTTCCGCCTGGGCCAGCTGATCTAATTCGAGTAAAACGGTGCTCAGGCTATTCAGCGTCAAGCCCACGCCCAGTTCATAGCCAATTTTGCGCTGGAGCGCCAGGCTCTCCTGGAATAGCTCGACGGCGTCGCCGTGCGCGTTCTGCTTTTGCGCCACCAGACCCAAATTGCTCAACGCCAGCGCCGCATCATATTGGTGGCCCAAATCCTGATTGATGGTCAGGCTGCCCTGATAATAGTTGCGCGCCGCCTCAAAATCTTCGGCAAAATAGGCCAGGATGCCCAAGTTGTTATAGGCCTTGGCAATACCCAACTGGTCTTCATCCGCCTGCGCAATGGCCAGACTTTCGCTAAACGCCTGTTGCGCCGCCTCATATTCACCGCGCACGCCGCGCAAAATCCCCAGCAGGTTGAGCGCCCGCGCCAGCAGCAAGCGCACCCCATGTTGGCGACAGAGCGCCACGCTCTCATCCAGACAGCGCTGTGTCTCGACGTAATCGCCCTCTATGCGCACAATCTCGGCCAGATTGTTGAGCACAAAGATCGTCTCCGCCGATGCATTGGCCGCCAACAGCCGTTCATGGCTTTCGCGTAAAAGCGCCTTGGCGCGGTCATATTGGCCCAGCCGGTGTGAAAAGAAGCCCAGACGCGCCATTAGCTTGCCTTCCAGCCGGCCCGTCGGCTCCCAGGCGGCGGACTGGCCGCGCGCCAGCGTTTCGGCAAAAACCGCTTCGCCTTCATGAAACCAGCCGCACAGCTCATAAACGGTGGCCAATGTGTCCAGCCCGGCTTCAATGGCCTCGTGTTGACCCCGTTCCACGGCATGGCGCCAGGCCGCTCGCAGATTATCGATGTCGGCCAAAATCTGCCCCAACACTTGCTTTTGCTGCTTGCCGTGCAGTGCGGCGCCCTGCCGCTGCAAAAAGGTGATAAAGTAGCGAGCGTGGGCGCTGTTCATGGCCGCCTCATCCTCGGGGCGACTGGTCAACTTTTCGGCGGCAAACTGACGCAACAGCTCGTGCATGCTAAAACGGCCCGGCTCATCACGGCGCAGCAGCGACTTATCGGCCAGGGTGAGCAGCACAGGCAGCGTGGCGGCAGCCGCATCTTGCGCGGCCTCGCGCCGAAAGCCGCCGCGGAAAACCGCAAGCCGCCGCATGACCGCCCGCTCCGTATCGCTAAGCAGCGCCCATGAATAATCAAACAGCGCCACCATGCTGCGATGGCGCTCGGGCAAATCGCGCTGCGTCGCGCTCAAAATCTCAATGCTGCGCTGAATTTCCGTGGCGATTTCCGCACACGAAATCAGCCGCAGCCAGGCCGCCGCCAGTTCCAGCGCCAGCGGCATGCCCTCGACCAAACGGCAAATTTGAAAGATAGCGGTCTGGTTCTGCGCATCTAGCGCAAAGTGAGGGTCGACGCGCTGAGCGCTGCGCACAAAGAGTTCGGCCGCGCTGTAATCGGTCACAACGTGGGCCTCCGCCTGGCCCATTTGGGCAGCACGCGGAAAGCCCAGGCCGGGCACATCCAGCAGCCATTCGCCCTGCACATTGAGCCGCTCGCGCGAAGTCACCAGCACCTTTACCCGTGGCGCGCGGCGCAAAATTTCGGTTACCAGCGGCGCCTCGGCCAGCAGATGCTCAAAATTGTCCATAACCAGCAGCAGCTGCTTGTCGGCCAGATAGGTGAGCAGCTGCTGCTGCGGCTCTTCCTGGCGCCGATAGAGCGTAAATTGCAGCGCATTGGCAATGGTGGTGGCCAATTGCTCAGAGGCGGCCACATCGGCCAGCGCCACAAAGGCCACGCCGTCACCAAACTGTTCGGCATGGGCCTCCGCTGCGGCCACGGCCAAACGCGTTTTGCCAATGCCGCCCGGCCCCACCAGCGTCAGCAAGCGACATTCGGGGTCGCGCAGCCGCGAGCCAATCTGCACCAGCTCCATTTCGCGGCCGATAAAGGGCGTAATGGCTTTGGGCAGACTATAGCTGGCGACCGGCTTTGCCTCCGCGGCGGAGGGCGCCTCTTGCCGTGTACTCACCACAGCTTGCGCTATGGCAACGGCGTCAGCAGCGACCGCTCTTGACACTGGCGCGGCCGGCAGCGGCAGCTTTTCCTGCACAATAGCTTCGTACAGCTGCGTGACCAGGGTGGTGGGTGGCGCGTCTAATTCTGAGCGGACGGTTTGGGCATATTCCTGATATTGGCGCAGCGCGGCTCCCCGCTGGCCGGACCAGCTATAGAGCCGCATGAGCTGGCTATGCGCCTCCTCATCCAGCGGGTCCAGGTGGAGCCAGCGCCGCCCATAAGCGATGGCCTGGTCAAAGTCGTGCTGGAGGGTCAATTGCTCCACAATATTGGCCAGCGTTGCGCGCTGTAAATGACGCAGCGCCTGTGCTTCCAACAGCTGCCATTGTTCAAATTCGGCGCTCTCTTCCACCCCAAAACCGGCCAGAAAATCACCCTTATACAGATCGACGGCCTGGCGCCAGCCCGCCAGCCGTGCGGCCGTCGATGTATTGAGGTCCGCCTGGCGTATATGCTGCCTGAATGCTAGAACATCCACCCAAATTTCCGCGCCAACATGTTCTGCTTCAAAATCGAGCGCAACGCGGCTCTGCTCGGCGCTGAGCCACTCTTTGCCCAGCGCTTTGTTGAGCGTCCACAGCGCCTGGCGCAAATAGGTAAACGCCTGTTTCGTCTCATAATCGGGCCAGAGCAGTGCGGCCAAGGCCGCGCGCGTGGAAGGGTGTTTAGTTACCGCGAGATAGGCGAGCAGCGCCATGGATTTTGTGCGACCAACGGACACATCAGCATGGTCCAATTGGATTTTGGGTGTACCCAGCAAGAAAAGTGAGAGTCGCGCCAATTGTTGAACTCCCGGAATGAGTGTTTGTGGAACAGGACGAGATGACTGGGTGACTTCGACAGGAGCAGTCTCCTTGTCATCAATATCTCAATCATATCCCTAAAAGTTTATCACAAAAGCGCCAATTCCCATGAGTTGATACGCGTATCGGGGTGCATCCCAAACGAGGAAGAGGCCACCGCCGCTTCGCCTCTCCCTGATATTGCGCTGATGGACATTCATAAATTGTTTCGGTAATAGATGCCACAGGCTGAAGCCTGCGTCTGCTAGCTGAAGCCTGCTCAAGCAGGCTATTTCTAGAGTGCGCTTTAGCGTACTTTGGCTGCCAGGCGCTGGTTTCAACCAGTGCGGTCGTTTACCGATTTAATTCGTTTACTTCCATAAGCGCAAAATCTGTCCCTCTCCACCTTGTGGAGAGGGACGCGGCGCACCCGAAGGGTGCAAAGCAGGGAGAGGCATCCCCGCGTATCGACAATTTGAGACGCGTCGATTGGTCATTTGAGACGCGTCTTTGGGACGGTTGAGACATCTGCGAGACGCTCGCCCGTTACAATGAAGGCACAAGTCACGCACACCAAGTGACACGGCAAAATCAACAACAAATCTAGAAACCAAGGAGACAAACTCATGCGTAAACTCTATATCGCCATTAGCGCCCTCGTTTTGGCTGCCGCCCTGTTCATTTCCACGCTTTCGACAGGCGCCAATATGCAGTCAGCCAATGTAAACGCCACCAGCCCCAGTGCTTCGGTCAACTGGAATAGCCCGTCCTCCGACGTGAGCTGGAGCTCTGATGTAAGCTGGAGTTCCGATGTGAGTTGGAGCTCTGACGTAAGCTGGAGTTCCGTGAGTTGGAGTTCGGTAAGCTGGAGCAGCTCGGTCAACTGGAACTAACCGACACACATTTTCATAATCACGACTTACGCAGCGCCCGTGGATCGTCTGGCGCACATAACATAGCTGACCTAGCAATTTTTCCTCTAGGCTTGCGTAAGTCCTCATAATTCGAACGGCCAAAGAAACAGAGATGCACAAAAATTTTGCCAAATCCTTTTGTGAATTCTCTGTTTCTCTGGCCATTTTCCGCTTTTGGAGCCACCCCAATGTTCAAGCAAAATCTGACCAAACTCGCCTATTTTGCCCTCGTCAGCGCCATCTGGTTTGGCATCGGCTGGACCGCCCGCGGCATTGTGAATCCACAGAGCGCGGCGCCCTTGCCCACCGAAGCACAGCGCATCCTCAATGCCGGTCAGCTCATCTTGAACCGTTATTACAGCGATCATGCGATTGACCCCAACGAGCTCGCCAACGCCGCCATTCGCGGCATGGTGCGCTACACCGAGGATCGCTACGCCGGTCTGATTACAGCGCCGGTGTTGGATCGCTTCCAGGCCGATTTTGCCGGCGAGACGGGTGGTTCCGGCTTTGCCTTTGATTCAATCGACGGCAAATTTCAGATTTACAAAGTGCGTCCCAACACCCCCGCCGCACGGGCCGGTCTGCACGTAGGCGATATATTGCTGGCCGTGGACGGCACGCGCATCACTGAATTGACCAGCGGCGAAGAGGTGGCGCTGCTGTTGCGCGGGCCCATTGACAAAACCGTAGATATTACGGTACGACGAGCGAACAGCGAGCTGACCTTGACTGTACCCCGGGCGGCACGCGAGCAGATCACGGCACGGATGCTGGACAACCAGGTGGGGTATCTCAAGCTGCCGGCGTTTACCGCTGGCGTGGCGGCTGACGTCCGCACCGCCTTGGATGAACTGGCGACGCAAGGCATGAAGTCGCTGGTGTGGGATCTGCGCGGCAACCCCGGAGGCTCGGTGCGCGATGCCGAAGCCATCCTCAACCTTTTTATCGACGAGGGCGCCCTTTTCACCGTTGAAATGAAGCGGGGAGAAGCCGAGACCTTTGTAGCCCAGGGCAGTGCCCGCTGGGCCAACCTCCCCATGACCGTGCTCATCGATGGCGATAGCTGGTCCGCCGCCGAAATTTCCACCGCCGCCCTGCTGGATCACCACCGGGCTTTTGTGCTGGGCGCCAAATCGGGCGGCAAAGGCATCATTCAAGATACCATTCCCCTGGATAGCAACAGCATGTTGCACCTAACCATTGCGCGCTGGCTTTCGCCCAATGGCCACTGGATCCACAAACAGGGCATCCAGCCGGAAATGGCGCTGAACGACAATCCAGATACAGCAGCTGATGAGGTGATCGAGGCCGCCATGAGCTTGAGCTACACAAAGAGCGCGTCGCTGGTGATGGGGCGGTAAATAAATTTCACGAGTGCAACTTTTGTAGCACATGTGGAACGTGTAATGGGTCTGGGGCAATTGCTCCAGGCCCATTTCTGTTATAGTATATTCTTACATCTCCCTGGTTGTCCGGCCGCTTAATTTTTAGAAATCCCGCATGACCTTTGCTCGGATGGTGATTTCTAAAAATTAAATGTGCGCGACACTCATGTATTAACTGATTCCCACCACGCAGAAAGGAACCACCATGCCCGAACATCCCAACGTGCTCCTCATCTCCACCGATCACTGGCCGGCCTCCCTCATGGGTTGTGCCGGCCATCCGGCCATCCAGACGCCCACGCTGGATCAGATAGCGGCCAACGGCATTCGCTTTACCAACGCCTATGCCGAGTGTCCGGTTTGCATTCCGGCCCGGCGCACGCTGATGACGGGCACGCCGCCAAGGACGCATGGCGACCGCCTTTTTCAGGAGACGCTACCCATGCCCAACCTGCCTACCATGGCGCAGACCTTTCGCAATGCCGGCTATCAGGCCTATGCCGTGGGCAAGCTACACGTTTATCCACAGCGCAATCGCATTGGCTTTGACGACGTCATTCTGGATGAAGAGGGGCGGCAGATCTACGGCGTCATTGACGACTATGAGCTCTTTCTGGGCGACCAGGGACACACGGGCCGCTATTTCGAACACGGCATGAGCAACAACGAATATTCCTATCGTCCCTGGTTTTTGCCCGAGGAGACGCACGCCACCAACTGGGCCGCCAACCAAATGTGCCGCGTGATCAAGCGCAAAGACCCCGAGCGACCGGCCTTTTGGTATCTCTCGTTCCGCCATCCACATCCACCGCTGCTGCCGCTGACCAGCTATTTGAATTTGTATCGCGATATGGGCGTTGAGATCGACATGCCCTTTATGGGTGAATGGGTTCACGATCCGGCGCGCTGCTTTAGCCTGCAAATGCACTGCGCCCGCGGCGAACAGTATACGCCGGCGCAAATCCGCGGCGCGCGGCTGGCCTTTTACGCGCTCTGTACGCACATTGACCATCAGCTGCGCGTGGTCATCGGTACGCTGCGTGAAGAAGAGCTGTTGGATAACACCATTATCTGCTTCACCTCGGACCACGGCGACATGCTGGGCAACCACAGCATGTGGGCCAAGCGGCTCTTCTACGAAAATTCGGCCAACATTCCGCTACTGCTTGTGGGGGCGGCCGGCGATGAACGGGTCCGTCATCATCAGGTTGACAATCGGCTGGTGGGCTGGCAGGACATTATGCCCACGCTGCTGGATCTGGCGGGCATCGATATCCCCGACACGGTGGAGGGCATCTCCATGGTGGGCCAGCAGCAGCGGGACTGGTTCTACGGCGAAATCGACGAAGGACCGCGCGCCACGCGCATGATTCGCCATGGACGCTACAAGCTCATCTACTACAGCGCCGGCAATCATCGGCAGCTTTTTGATCTAGAAGCCGATCCGCGTGAGTTGGTCAACCTGGCCGCTTCTGCCGCACATGCCGACGTGCTAGAGCAGCTGACCAATATTCTCATCAGCCAGCTTTATGGCGGCGATGAAGCGTGGGTGCAAAATGGCCAGCTGGTGGGGCTGCCCGATCATGCGTACGCGCCGGGTCCCAACCGCGGCTTGAGCAGCCAGCGCGGTGCGCACTGGCCGCCACCGCCAGCCTCCAACATGCCGCAGATTGAATGGTATTCTGTGGACAAACCAAAGACGAATTGAGGACGACACAATGCCTACTCTCGGCGTATCCATTGCTGTGTTCAGAGGTAATCAGATCCTCTTGGTCAAGCGCGAGGACTTTCCAGTTTGGGCGCTGCCCGGTGGGGCTGTGGAAAATAGAGAATCTGTGGCCCAGGCAGCCATTCGCGAAACGCAAGAAGAGACGGGTTTAGATGTGGAGCTAGCCCGCTTGGTAGGGGTCTACTCGCGGCCGGATTGGCCCATTGGCGACGGCAGCGGCTCCCACTCGATTCTGTTCACCGCCACGGTTATCGGCGGTAGCTTGTCGCCGCAGCCGGAGGAAGTGCTGGAAGTGGATTTTTTTGACGTGATGCAGTTGCCAACGCCCATTCTTTGGTGGCACCGGCAACCAATTGCAGATGCCGCGGCTGGCGTCGGGGGTGCAGTGGCCTGGTCGCAACAGGTTGACTTGCCGTTCCCGCACACAGCTCGTCACATCTCGCGTCAGGGATTGTATGCCCTGCGCGACCAAGGGAAATTGCCGGCGGCGCAGATATTGGCAGAGTGGGGTGGAGAACCCACAAGTAAGAATCAGGTTCAAGAGGTCGGCCCCGGCTTCATCGGTGAATTCCCTCGCGGATAGAAAGGTCTGATGCCAATGCAGAATATTGCTATTTGTGGATCGATGACCTTTATTGAGCAGATGCGAGCGCTTTGTAATGAATTGGAGGCTAAAGGCCATCGAGTCTTTCTGCCCCAAGATGATGAGTTCGATTATCAAATGCGCAATGCAGAGGCACAGATTGCGCGCAAGCAAAAATACATCGACGATCACCTAACAAAAATCAGGATGTCCGACGCGGTTTTGATCGCCAATTACGACAAGCACGGCGTGGCGGGTTACATTGGTCCCAATACGCTCATGGAGATGGCGTTTGCCTATGCACTGGGCAAAGAAATTTGGCTCTTACACGCGCCTGGAGCGCAGGCGTGTCAGGTTGAAGTTTTGGGGCTACAGCCAACCGTGTTAGAAGGTTTTCTCCAGCATCTACCCAACAAGTGAAGCAGAGAGCAAAAACATGACAAAAATCACAGAAATCAAACCGATTCGCACCCGCGTCAACGGCACGTGGGTCATTGTGAAAGTGCTGACCGACCAGCCCGGGCTGTATGGCATAGGTTCGGCCAGCGACCATTACCGCGCCAAAACGGTTATTGCCGCCATAGAGACCATTGCGCCGCTGCTCATTGGCCGCGACGTCAGCCAGATCGAGGACATTTGGCAGTCGGTTTACACCAGCGGCTACTGGCGCAACGACTCGATTATCAACACGGTGCAGGCGGGTATCGACATGGCGCTGTGGGACATTAAGGGCAAAGAGGCGAACATGCCCGTCTATCAGCTGCTGGGCGGCGTTTGTCGCAGCGCGGTGCCCGCATACGCCCATGCCGGCGGCAACGATTTGGCCGAATTGGAGGATGACGTGCGCCGCTATATGGAGGAAGGCTATCAGGTGATTCGCTGCCAGCTTGGGCCCTATGGCGGCGGCGGCTTTATTGAGGGAGCCAAGGCGGGCCAGCCCCAGAATGGACGCGACCTGCCGCGCGTCTTTGATGATGAAGCCTACTTGGAAAACATTCCGGCCATGTTTGCGCACCTGCGCGATAAGCTGGGCTTTGGCGTCAAGCTGACCCACGACGTGCATGAGCATCTGCGCCCGCACAATGCGGTGGCCCTAGCCAAGCTGCTGGAGCCGTATCGCCTCTTCTTTCTGGAAGATCTGCTCTCGCCCGAGCAGGTGCATTGGTATCGCCAGGTGCGCCAGCAGTGCACCACGCCCCAGGCCATGGGCGAACTCTTCATCAACCCCCACGAGTGGACGCCGCTGATTACCGAGCGGCTCATCGACTTTGTGCGCGTGCGCGTCTCCAAGGGTGGCGGCATTACCAACTGCCGCAAGATCGCGCACCTGTGCGAATGGTTTGGCGTCCATACGGCCTGGCAAGAGGGCGGCGACAACGATCCAGTCAACCAGATGGCAGCCGTGCATTTGGACCTGGTGAGCTGGAACTTTGGCATTCAAGAAGAGAACCATTTTGCGCCGGAAGAGTACGACCTTTTCCCTGGTCACGCCCGGCTAGAGGGTGGTTACCTCTATGCCAATGAACAGCCCGGCCTGGGCATCGATATTGACGAAGCCAAAGCCGCCGCCCTGCTAGATCCGGACCGGGCGGCCAAGTCTATGTTCATGGCTGAGGATCGGCGCGTGGATGGGACGGTGGTGCGACCATAGGAGAAATGGGTACGCGGATAAACGCTGATTTTCGCAGATATTTTCAAAGCGGAGAAATCAGCGAAAATCAGCGTTCATCCGCGTACAATCATTTATAGTCAAAAAGATAATGACGTTAACAACGCGCCAAATTGAACAGTTCCAGACTGAAGGCTATCTGCTCGTTGAAGACGCTCTTGCCTTGGCTGACCTGGCGCCGATCATCGACGAATACGCCACTTACATCGACCGCCGCGCCCACGAGCTGTTGGCGGAAGGGCGCATCTCGCAGCTTTATGCCGACGAGTCGTTTGAGCGGCGGCTGGCCTGCATCTGCCGGGAAGACGCCGAGCTTTATCGCGAGTTGGATATTATGCATTTGCGCGGGCGAGCATCATTTAAATTTCTGCGCAACCCCACGCTGCTGGATATTGTGGAATGCGTGGTTGGGCCCGAGATTACGTGTAGCCCCATTCAGCACATCCGCCCCAAGCTGCCCAACGGCTTGGCCCCGCGCGGCAGCGATCCACACGTGGTGCCGTGGCATCAGGATGCGGGCGTGGCGTGGGCGGAAGCCGACGCCCACTTTATTTTGACCGTGTGGCTGCCGCTGACGGAAGCTACTGACGAAAATGGTTGTTTGCAAATTATGCCCGGTGGACACATTGATGGCTTGCTGCGCCACCACACGCGACGCGGCGCCGGCACCAAGATTGTGGGGGCAGAGCTGCCGCGCGTCCATCCGGTCACGCTGCCCATGCGGCCCGGCTCGCTGCTGCTTATGCACAACCATCTGCCCCACCGCTCGACCAAAAACCAGACCGACACCGTACGTTGGAGCGCCGATCTGCGCTATCAAAAAACGGGCACGCCTACGGGACGCCCCTATCACCCTGCGTTTGTGGCGCGCAGCCGCGCTAATCCCGCGGCGGAGCTGAACGACTACGCGGCGTGGTGTGAAATGTGGCGCACTGCGCTGACCGAAAGCCAGGGCATACGACCGCACCGGTGGAGTGAAAAGTAGGACAAGTTTCTTGCAGATTTTACAAATTAACACCAGCATAGAAGTTCGACTTCTCGGAGAAATCGAACTTCTGGGATACCAGTACTATTCTATTAACTTATGGTACGCAAGCCTAGCGGAAAGTCGGTTCGCCGACGTTCCTGTTTCTCTCTAGCAGACGGGCTGTCGCTGCGTAACATGAGTTATTAATTCACAACAAACTGGTCCCAGCGGGCAAGTTGAGAAACTTGCCCTACAAAGGACGACTATGACAATACAAAACGACATGACAGCCATTCGCCTTTATGGCCCCGAGGATTTGCGCGTGGATCGCGTGCCGCGTCCTGGCCCACCTGGGTCTGGGGAAGTGCTGCTGCGGGTGACGGCGGTGGGCGTATGCGGCAGCGATTTACACACCTATCAAGACGGGCGCATTGGCGACACCAGCGTTTTGCAGCCGATTACGCTGGGGCATGAATTTGGCGGCGTGGTAGAGGCGGTGGCCGCCGATGCGTTAGACGGCAATTTTCAGCCGTTGCTGACCGGAACGCGCGTGGCCGTGGATCCAGCTCAGCCGTGTGGACGCTGCGCAATGTGCGAACAGGGCCACCCCAACTTGTGCCACCGGCTGCACTTTTGCGGCCTCTTTCCCGATGAAGGCAGCCTGAGCAACTATATGCTCGTGCCGAGCCACACCTGCTTTCCCGTGCCGGATGCCATTGATGATGCCGGGGCCGCGCTGCTCGAGCCGCTGGGCATTGCCATCCACGCCATCGATCTGGCGCACATCCGCGTGGCCAATAGCGTGGCCATTCTGGGCGCCGGTCCCATTGGGCTATATATTTTGCAGCTGGCCAAACTCTCTGGCGCGGACCCAATTTTTGTCAGCGATAAGTTTGATTGGCGGCTGGCCAAAGCAGAGGCATATGGCGCCATCCCCATCAACTGTGACCAGATGGACGCCGTGCAGGCCGTGCTGGAGGCCACTGCTGGCCAAGGCGTAGATGTGGCCATGGAAGCGGCATGGGCGGATCATTCGGTACAGCAGGCCGCAGAGATGACGCGGCTGGGCGGGCGGCTGGTGCTGGTGGGCATCCCCGGTTCGGACAATCTGCACCTGAAACACTCGACGGCCCGCCGTAAAGGGCTCACCATACGCATGTCGCGCCGCATGAAGCACACCTATCCGCGCGCCATTAAGTTAGCCCAATCCGGCAAAGTGGACCTCAACGGAATTGTGAGCCATCACTTTCCCCTAGAACAGACGCCCGCAGCCTTTGCGCTCAATTTGGCCTACCGGGATGACGTGGTGAAGATTGTGATTGATGTGTAAATGATTGGTTGATTGGTCTATTCGTGAATGGCGCCTGCGCGTGCAGTTGCTCAATCAACTCAATGTCATTGAAGTTAGCGAAAAGTGCGTCGCACGGTGTCCGGCATTTTGGACCTACCATGCGGGTGGCACACCGTGCGACGCACTTGAAGCAGGCTTATCTTAATGACATTGGCTTAGTCAATTAATAAACCAATCATCTTGATCACCCCAACGCGTGGCGCAATCTGTCTAATCCCTCGGCCAGCGTCGCGCGCGGACAGCCATAGTTCAAGCGCACAAAGCCTTCGCCGCCTTGGCCAAAAGCCGCGCCGTTGTTAAAGGCGACCTTGGCCTCCTCCAAGCAGAACGTTTGCAGATTGCCCTCGACGCCCGCTTCGCGCAGATCCAACCAGGCCAGGTACGTCGCATCCGGCGCGGTGGTGCGCACCTGCGGCAAATGTGTGTCCACATAGTCAGTTAGGAAGTCACGGTTAGCGGTCAGATAGGCCAGCAATTGCAGTCGCCATTCTTCGCATTCAGGATCAGAATAGGCAGCCAGCCCGGCGGCATAGCCCATGAGGTTCACGTGCGGCACAATGCCGGCGGCCGCTTTATCCATGCGGGCGCGCAGTTCTTTGTTTTGCACAAAGGCTTCGCTACAGCCCAACCCCGGAATGTTAAACGTTTTGCTGGGCGCTTGCAGCGTAATGGTGCGGTCGGCAATTTCAGGCGCCAGTGAGGCCACCGAAATGTGCTGCGTATCGCCCATGGTCAGGTCGCAATGAATCTCGTCGGAGCAGAGCACCAGATCATGCTTAATGCATAGCTCGCCAATTTGCAGCAGCTCTTCTTTCGTGTACGCTCGGCCCACCGGGTTGTGCGGATTGCACAGAATGAACAGGCGCGTACGGGGCGTAATGGCGGCCTCTAGCGCATCAAAGTCGATCTCGTAGCGGACGCGCTGATGACCGTTGTCGTTGACCAACGTGTGCGCCAGCTCGGCCACGTTGAGTTCGCGGCCTTGATTGGTCGGCGCGCTGAGAAAGGGCATGTAAACCGGCGCATTGACCAGCACGCCGTCGCCCGGTTCGCCAATGGCGCGACAGATAATGTTGAGCCCACAGACCAGGCCGGGCAAAAAGCTCACATTGTCCGGTTCAATCTGCCAATTCTGGCGCGTCAACATGCGTTCGGCCAGCACCTCGCGCAGCTTCATGGGAGGACGGCCATAGCCAAAGACCTGTACATCCGCCCGCTGGTGCAGCGCCTGCACAATGGGCGCCGGCGATTCAAAATCCATATCGGCCACCCACATGGGCAATATCTCTTCGCCATAGACATTCCACTTACCACTGTCAGACGCTCGCCGGTCAATCTGACGATCAAAATCATAGTTCATAAGGATTCCCTATTGGTTAGGACGTACGCAAGCCTCGCAGATAAATGGCTAGGTCAGCTATGATGTGCTCTCCTGGTCATCCACAGGCACTGCGCAAGTCGTGCTGGTGTTGAGTAATTTGCATGGCTGGCAAGTTTTGCAAGAGCCTCATAAACACAAAATTCACAAAAATATTTCTTTTGGGCTTTTTGTGTTTTTGCAGCTTTTCTTTACATTGGCCAGTCAATCAGGTTGAGTAAGTTTGTAATATGAGGGGTGATGGCTATAATTGTACAAGCTTCAACTAAATTCCCCAACAATCGGTTGTGTTTCGACCTCATTTTTGGGCAGCAGGAAATAAGGAGTAAGGATTCGGCACATGAGTGAAGATGGGCACAGTCGCCTAATCCCTCCCTCCTACTTCCTGCTCCCTTCGACAAGAAAGTAGGAACCTACATGCAAGAGAAGATCCGCGTGGGCATTGCGGGTTTGGGTCGCAGCGGGTGGGACATTCACGCCCGCTTGTTGGCCGAGCTGCCCGAGCAGTATCAAGTTGTGGCCGTGGTGGATGCAGACATCAAGCGTCGCGACGAGGCGGTTGAACGCTTTGACTGCCTGGCCTATACAGAGTACGGTGAACTGCTCAATGACAGTGCAGTCGAACTGGTGGTGGTGTCGCTGCCCAGCTTTTTGCACGCCGATGGCTCCATCCAGGCGCTGGCGGCGGGCAAACACGTTGTGTGCGAAAAGCCCATGGCTACTGCCCTGCCCGATGCCGACCGCATGGTGGCGGCGGCGGAAGCCAGCGATCGCGTGCTCACCATTTTCCAACAGCGGCGCTATAATCCAGAGTTTGTCAAAGTGCAGGAGGTAATCAACTCCGGCGTGCTGGGCCGCATTGTGCAGATTCGGCTGACCGAGTCTAAATTTACGCGGCGCTGGGATTGGCAGACGCTGAAAAAATATGGCGGCGGCACGCTCAACAATACGGGCCCGCACTTTTTGGATCAGGCGCTACAGCTCTTTGGTCCCGCCGAACCGCAAGTCCTGTGTCACCTAGACCGTACGTTGACGCTAGGCGACGCCGACGACCACTTGAAGTTGGTGTTGCGGGCCGCCGGCGCGCCCACCATCGATATTGAGATCAGCAGCTGCGACGCCTTCCCCGATGACACGTGGCACGTGTTGGGGACGCTGGGCGGGCTGCGCGGCAATACGCGCAAGCTGACCTGGAAGTGGGTGGATCCAGCCACCATGCCGCCCCGTCAACTGGATGAACGCCCCACGCCCGACCGCAGCTATAACCGCGATGAGCTGACCTGGCAGGAAGATTCGTGGGAGCTGGATGGCAGTGCCGCCGGTGCGTACACGGGCTTTTACCGCGACCTGTACGAAACCATCCGCAACGGCGCGCCGCTGGTAATTACACCGCAAAGCGTGCGCCGCGTCATATGGCTACAGGAAGAGTGCCATCGGCTATCGCCGGTTTGAAGTTAAATCATAAAGGTGCAAAGTGGCAGAGTGGCAAAAGATGCAAGCGGCAAGACATTCTGCAACCCTGCAACCTTGCAACTCTGCAATTCTGCAACCCTGCAACTCTGCAACCCTGCAACCCTGCAACCCTGCAACTCTGCTACCTTGAACCTTCCCACACAAAAAGGAACCAAAGCATGAACATTGTCAACCCCAAAGAGATGATTTTGCAGTTGACGCGTAATTATGAAGGCGAGCGCTTCCCCGATGGGCGGCCGCGCGTGTCGGACGATATTTTGGAACGCATGAAGAACGTCTCGACAGAAGAGGCGTGGGGCGTGCTGCGCCGCAATGGGTATCCCCGCCAATTTGAAGGCAATTGGCTAGAGATACATCCGGGCCGCGTGCTGGTGGGTCGTGCGGTTACAGCCATGATGGTGCCGCACCGCCCGGATCTTCACGATCTAGTGGAGGAAAAAGGCAAAGAGGAGGGACGCATCGGTGGCCAGAACTCGTGGGTTATCGACACGCTGGAACTTGGCGACGTCATGGTGGTGGATATGTTTGGCAAAATCAAAGACGGCACCTTTATTGGCGACAATCTGGGCACATCCATCATGCGCCGCACGCGCGCCGGCGCCGTGCTCGACTGCGGCATCCGCGATGAGCGCGGGGTCGGGCGGCTGGATGATGTGGCGATCTTCTGCCGCGGGCTCGATCCGTCCGCCATTCTGGATGTAACGCTGGCTGGCGTCAATATCCCCATTCGCATTGGCGGCGCCACCGTGCTGCCGGGCGATGTGGTGCTGGGCACCTATACGGGCGTCACCTTTATTCCGGCCCACCTGGCGCAAGAAGTGGTAGAGCGCTCCGAAGCCATTGCGCTCAAAGACCAGTTTGGTCACCTGCGCCTGCGCCAGGGCCGCTACACGCCCGGCGAAATCGACCGCGCCTGGCCGCCGGAGATTGAAGCCGATTTTCAGCAGTGGATTGCCGACGGCAAGCCCATGGATAGTTAGTCCTTGTTGCGAAAGGCTTTCCCACCGCAACGAGCACAAAAATTGTGTGTTGACTCTGTGCTACGCACAACCGCCAACCTACCAGATTGCGTGTTGACTCTGTGCTACGCACAACCGCCAACATACCAGATTGACTTTGTGCTGCGCACAACCGTCAACATACCAGATTGTGTGTTGACTCTGTGCTACGCACAACCGCCAACCTACCAGATTGCGTGTTGACTCTGTGCTACGCACGACCGCCAACCTACCAGATTCGCAATGACGCCACTCTGAGCATCCGTTGCGCTCTTCGCGGCCCTATTTCTGCTCGTTATGTGCTGTTGATAATAAGAGGTGCGCAGACCACAAAGCGCACCTCTTGTTGACGCCTCATCATTCTTCCCCAGCACTAGGGCCAGCGCGAACCTTAAGAAACAGGGTTAAAACCCGCGGCTGACACGGCAAAGCGGTCTCAACCGCATGCCATTTAGCCGCGGCGGCGGCTTTCCATTGTGAGCTGCCGGATTTATCCGTTGCTATTACGAAGTTCGCAATGGCCCCAACACCCCGCAGACTTTACACCTTCTGCCGTCTCTGCTACGATAATAGCGTCTGCGAATTTCCGCTCGTTCTGCATTGTTTTGTAGTGGTCCACTTGATGATGGAACGTCCGTCGGCGGTTAACGCTATTTACCATCCTCTTGACCAGTACAGCTCTACATTGTTTTGCATCTTCTCTGCAAAAGCTACCTCCGTAGCCTTTACAGACCCAGCCCAATTACAACAGAATCATAAACGTTCCTGGTTATCCTGCGGTTGGGCATAGATGAGAAAAATTTAGCCAATTTTCAATCGAGAAGCGCATTCTCATCTATGTCAGAGCCAAGTATCAGAGCAACCTTAGCTACCTACTACATGGAGGAATTATGAAACGGTCGCAACTGTTCGCACCACTAAGTTTGTTACTCGTTTTACTTTTGCTTGTGGGCTGCGCGCCCCAAGGGGACGCGCAAGGAGGAGACACCGCAGCCGCCACGGCCACACCAGCGCAAGAAGCTGCGGCGGCGCCAGCCGAGGGTATGGATGCGCTTGTCGCCGCCGCCCAGGAAGAGGGCACGTTGACCACCATTGCGCTGCCCCACGATTGGTGTGCCTATGGCGCGGCCATCGACGCCTTTAAGGCGAAATATGGCATCGAAGTGAATGAACTGGACCCGAACGCCGGTTCCGGTGACGAGCTTGAGGCGATTCGCGCCAACAAGGATAACCAAGGCCCCCAGGCGCCTGACGTAATCGATGTTGGCTTTGCCTTTGGGCCGCAGGCCATGGCAGAAGGGCTAATTCAGCCCTATAAAGTGGCAACGTGGGATTCAATTCCCGACGAAGTCAAAGACCCGGATGGTAATTGGTACGGCGACTACTACGGCGTCTTAGCCATTCAGGTCAACACCGACGTCGTGACCGAAGTGCCGCAGGATTGGCAAGATCTGCTGAATCCGGCCTATAGCGGTCAGGTGGCGCTCGCCGGTGATCCGCGCACCTCCAACCAGGCTATCCAGTCGGTGTATGCCGCTAGTTTGGCCAACGGCGGTTCGCTGGACGATGCCCAGCCCGGTCTCGAATTCTGGGCGCAGGTGAATGAAGCGGGCAACTTTGTCCCCGTCATTGCCAGCAATGCCACCTTTGCCACCGGCGAAACGCCGATCATCATCCAATGGGACTATCTGGCCTTGGCCGCCCGTGACACCTTTGCTGGCAATCCGCCCGCCGAAATCGTCATTCCGGCCTCGGGCGTCTTTGCTGGTGTCTATGTGCAGGCCATCAGCGCCTATGCGCCACACCCGAATGCCGCCAAGTTGTGGATGGAATTCCTCTATTCGGATGAGGGGCAGAACATCTGGCTCAGCGGCTATTGCCACCCCATCCGCTATAATGACATGGCCGCCCGCGATGTGATTCCCGCCGACCTCGCAGCCAAGCTGCCGCCGGCCGATCTCTACGCCAAAGCCGTCTTCCCCAGCCTCGATCAATTGACCGCGGCCAAAGAGCTGATCACGACGCAGTGGGACAGCGTCGTCAAGGCTGATGTAAAGTAATACGCATTTCGTAAAAGCACCATAGCAGCACTGCATATTGTGTTGCTATATATTGTGCTGCTATGGTGCTTTGTAACGACCAAAGATCTCATGGCACAGTTGACAGCAGTTGGTCCATCGCAACAACCCATGGCCGCGGCGCGTTTCTGGCGCTGGCTGGGCGTTATCCCCTTCTTTCTCTTTGCCATTGCCTTTATCTTCTGGCCATCGGCGAACCTCTTTTTGGGCGCTTTTCGCACCAGCGACGGCGCATTTACCGTTGAGCATCTGGTTGAGTTGGGGCAGCCCTTTATCTTGGAGGCCTACTGGCTGAGCATTCGCATTAGCTTTGTCACCGCGCTGGGCGGCGGCATCTTTGGCTTCTTGCTGGCCTATGCCGCGATCCTGGGCGGATTGCCGCGTTTTGTGCGCACGGCATTAATGACCTTTTCGGGCGTGGCCTCGAACTTTGCCGGCGTGCCTCTCGCCTTTGCCTTTATAGCCACCCTAGGTCGCGTGGGTCTCATCACGGTGCTGTTGCGCGATCTCTTTGGTTTCCAACTCTACCAATATGGCTTTAATTTATATGGCTTCTGGGGCCTCAGCATCACCTACATGTACTTTCAATTTCCGCTCATGGTGCTGATCATCGCGCCGGCGCTCGATGGCTTGCGCCGTGAATGGCGCGAGGCGGCGGAAAATTTGGGGGCCAACAGTTGGCAATACTGGCGCTACGTGGCGCTGCCCATCCTTTTGCCGACGCTCCTGGGCGCAATGATCCTGCTTTTCGGCAACGCTTTTGGCGCGTATGCAACCGCCTATGGGCTCACCGGCGGTTCGCTCAACCTGGTTCCCCTGCTGATTGGCCAACAGGTTCGCGGCGATGTGTTGCACAATCCCGGCCTCGGCTATGCACTGGCATTGGGCATGGTTGTGGTGATGACGATCACGCTGATTGGCTATACGTGGCTGCAACGGCGTTCATCGCGCTGGCTGCGACAGGCCAATTGAACAATTGGAGAAGAATCATGCGCGTCACGCGCTTTTGGTCCTGGTTCTGGATCGCGCTGGGGGTCCTCTATTTCTTTTTGCCCCTCTATGCCACCTTTCAATTTTCGCTCAAGGCGCAGCGCGATACGTTGAGCTTTTTGGCCTACCAGAATGTGCTCAATGATCCCAAATTCGCCGAAACCTTTCTCTTTTCGCTGCAGATGGCGGTGTGGACCATTTTGGTTGGGGTCGTGCTGGTGGTGCCGACAGTCTATTGGGTGCATTTGCGCCTACCAGCCGTGCGCCCCTATATGGAGCTGGTCACGCTGATGCCCTTTGTCATCCCGGCGGTAGTCCTGGTTTTTGGGCTGATCCGCACCTATGCGCCGCTCTTTACCTGGACCTGGATGGGGCGGGCCGTGCTGGTCGCCGGCTATGTTGTGTTATCCTTGCCCTACATGTATCGTTCGGTCGACGCAGGACTACGCGCAATGGATGTACGCAGCCTCACCGAAGCGGCGCAGAGCCTGGGCGCAAGTTGGCCGACAATCCTGTGGCGCATTATTCTGCCCAACCTACGCACAGCATTACTGAGCGGCGCGTTTTTAACGCTGGCCATTGTCATCGGTGAATTTACGCTGGCATCCCTGCTCGCGCAGCCAGCCTTTGGCCCCTATCTGGCGCTCATGGGCCAAAATCGCGCCTACGAGCCGGCGGCGCTGGCGATTATGAGCTTCGCCCTCACCTGGGCGGCCATGGGCTTGATTCAATGGCTCGGCCGTGGTCGCCCCGGCGGCAGTCAACTGAGCGGAACGCATTGATTGAGTTCCATTTACCTCCCGCTTTATCCCAATAAGGATGATGGTCGATGGCGTTTCTTGAACTGAACAATATTCGCAAAGAATTCGGGCGCTTTGTGGCGGTGGAAGCGTTTAATTTGCAAGTGGAGCGCGGGGAGTTTGTCTCCTTTTTGGGGCCGAGCGGCTGTGGCAAGACAACAACGTTGCGGATGATTGCGGGCTTCGAGTTGCCGACTACCGGGCAGATCACGATAGATGGCCAGGAGATGACCTACACGCGCCCCAATGCGCGCAATATTGGCATGGTCTTTCAATCCTACGCCCTTTTTCCAAATATGACCGTTGCCGGCAACATTGGCTTTGGGCTCAAGGTGGCGGGCAAGGCGGCCGCCGAGATCAAGGAGCGGGTAGCCGAAATGTTGCAGCTCATTGGATTGGCCGATTTGGGTGAACGCTACCCCTATCAGCTCTCTGGTGGCCAGCAACAGCGGGTGGCGCTGGCGCGGGCGCTGGCGATTCGTCCACAATTGCTCCTGTTGGATGAACCGCTCTCGGCATTGGACGCCAAAATTCGCATGAATCTGCGCAATGAAATCCGCTCGATCCAACGGCAGCTGGGCATCACAACGATCTATGTCACCCACGATCAAGAAGAGGCCCTGTCCCTTTCCGACCGGATTGTGGTTATGAGCGCAGGACGTATGGAGCAAGTGGGCAGCCCCTTTGAGATCTATAATTTCCCGCAGACCCGCTTTGTAGCCTCCTTTGTGGGCACTCTCAACATTGTGCCCGCCACCGTGGTAAACGGCGCGCGCGGAGAAGTGCAGATTGACGGCCAGCAGATCACGCTGGCGGCCGGCATTGACGGCGTGCCCAACGGGGCGCAGGTGACCGTGGCGCTGCGGCCAGAGGCGCTTTCACTAAGTGAATCCGGGGCCAACCGGTTGGTGGGCCATGTAGAGAATATCGCCTTTCTCGGTTCCATTGTGCGCATCTATATTCGCCTCGATGAAACGCTCCTCTCGCTCGACGAATTTAACAATCCGCATCTCACCCTGCCGGCCATCGGCGCTGCGACCACGATTTACTTCCCACTCGAGGCCGGGCTGATCCTGCCGTAAGCAAGCTCGTCTACCGCAAGCCGGAGGATGAATAGGTGACAAAGTGAATTTGACAGGCTCAATCACCTTATCATTTTCAAGAGACCATTCTCTTGAAGCAACGCATTCCACAAGTGAGTGGAATGGATCTGTGCATCGCACCGGTCGCCGAGAATGAGACGAAACAGATACGTCTGTGCCGGTGCGTCGCACACTGTCCTTGCGAACCGTTCTGGTCAACCCGTGTGCGACGCCCGGTCCACAAGCGGGCCGGGCGCTTCATCTGCATTGGGACCGTGCGACACACCTTACCTCCACTCGGGGCCAGAAAGATGCGGGAATGCAGAGCTCTTTAAGATGGCGCCGCGGTTGGGAATGTCGTTCGGCTATCCGCACTGGTGGATAACCGCGGCCGCGGTTTTACGCTGGACGTGGCCGGATTTATCCGTTGCTAATACACTGTTCGCGATGTCCCTAAACTTGGAAGGCGCCTTACTTGGGGTTTTGGCAGAGTTATAGTATCCTTAACTGACTATTGTTAATTTTTGCACAATTACCACGCGTACAACTTAAACCTCACATATGTTGCTGACTTGTCTTGCCCTACTTGCCATTGCCAGCGTCGCTATTTGGCCCCTACGTCCTCATCGATATTCCTTTGCCGGCTGGCTGGCCGCTCTACCGCCAGCCTTTATTACCCTCTGGTTAATTACCCAAATCAATGGTGTGGCGGCGGGACAACCCCTTGTTGAAACCTATGCCTGGGCTGCCGATTTGGGGCTGGAGCTGAGCCTGCGGCTGGATGGATTGGCGCTCTTTTTTGGGCTCATCATTGCCGGCATTGGCGCAGCCGTGGCGCTCTACACGGCCTATTATCTGGAGGACGACGCGCGCCAAGGCTACTTTTATACGCTGCTCTATCTCTTTATGGCCAGCATGCTGGGGCTGGTGTGGGCAGATAACCTGCTGCTGCTCTTTATCTTTTGGGAAGGCACCAGCTTTACCAGCTATTTAATGGTGGGCTATTACTACGAAGACGACGCGGCGCAGGAAGGCGCCCGGCGTGCGCTGCTGGTGACCGGCATGAGCGGGTTGGCCATGCTGGCTGGATTGGTCCTGCTGGGCCAGGCCGTCGGCAGCTATAGCGTTAGCCAAATCATTGCGGCGCCGCGCGCGGATTTACCGATTTACGAGGCCGCCCTGATACTCATTTTGCTTGGCTCCTTTGCCAAGTCGGCCCAGTTCCCCTTCCACTTCTGGTTGCCGGGCGCCATGGCGGCGCCAACGCCGGCCAGCGCCTATCTCCATTCGGCCACCATGGTCAAAGCCGGTATCTATCTGCTGGCGCGTCTGCACCCAGCCCTGAGCGATAGTGCGCTGTGGTTTTGGGCGCTGCTCCTCGTGGGCGGCATCACCTTTCTGCTGGGCGCGGTCAGCGCGCTGCGTTATTATGATCTCAAGCAGATTTTGGCTTACGCCACGGTGAGCCAATTGGGCGCGCTGGTCATGCTGCTGGCATTTCACACCACAGAGGCCTACATTGCAGTGGTGGTGGGCATTTTGGCCCACGCGCTTTACAAGGGGCCGCTCTTTATGTTGGCCGGTGTTGTCGACCACGCCACAGAGACGCGCGATGTGCGCCATTTTGCCGGCTTGGGGCGCATGTTGCCGGCGGTGGCGGTCATTACCACGTTGGCGGCCTTTTCCATGGCCGGCTTTCCGCCCTTCTTTGGTTTCTTGGCCAAGGAAACTCTGCTGGAAACGCTCTTTCATCACGCCGCAGAGACCGGCAGCCTGCTGGGCTGGGGATTTGTGGGTCTGGCGGCGCTAGCGGGTATCTGTTTTGTGGCCTACACCCTCTACCTGCTATACGAAGCGTTTGTCAGCCGAGAAAGCAGTGGATTTGAGCCCGCCGTTGTGCATCATGCGCCGAGCTGGGGCTTTTTGACGGCGCCGCTTCTGCTCACGCTGATTGGAACCCTATTTCCCTTTGTGGTTGGGCTGGTTGAAAAGTTGGTGCTCTCCCCACCGGCCACGGCCATTGCCGGCAGCGCCGTAGACGTTCACCTGGCGCTGTGGCACGGATTTACGCCGGTTTTCATGACGAGCCTGGTCGTGATCGGCGCCGGCATTTTACTCTTTCTGGCGCGCAACCCAGTTCGCAGCCTGCTGGAAAGCACGCCGCCCTGGCTCAATGGCGTTTACCAATTTAACCGCTTGTACAAAGGCATGTTTGCCCTGGCCACGTGGACCACGCGGCAGATTCAGGGCGGCACATTGGCTTCGCAAGCCAGCGTCGTTCTGGGCGTAGCGGTTTTGATGCTGCTCTACGCGCTGAGCCAGCTGCACTGGGCGACCGATCTGCGCATTGATTGGGGCAACTTGCCCCACTGGCCCGAGCTAACAACCGCCACCTTGGCTATTATTGCGGCCTTCGTTACCGTACGCACAGAGACGCGGCTCAACGCCATTATCAGCATTGGCGTGGTGGGCGTGACCATGACGCTCTTCTTTGTATTTTACGCCGCGCCCGATTTGGCCTTGACCCAGCTGTTGATCGAAGTGCTGACGGTGGTGCTGTTGATTTTGGTCTTTCACAAAGTACCGCCGGTGGTGCGTCCGCCGCTGCCACAGTCGGTGTGGATACGCAACCTGGTCGTATCGTGCGCCGTGGGCTTTCTGGGCTTTATGCTGGTGCTCATAAGCGCCGGCGCGCCCTACGCCCCCTCCATTTCGCCCTTCTTCAGCTTAAATTCTGTGCCGCTGGCCCATGGCGGGAACATTGTCAACGTAATTCTGGTTGACTTCCGCGGTTTTGATACGTTGGGTGAAATTACGGTGCTGGCCATTGCGGCGCTGGGCGGCTATGCGCTGCTGCGCGCTTCGCGGCTGCGCGTGACGCTACACCGGGGACGGCCAGATGAAGAAGAGCAGGGTTAATCCCCGTGGCGATAGTGCGGCTGTGGTGCAGTGCGGCTGTAGTGCACCTTCGCTATCACCAATTTACCATGGCCCTGCGTCAGGCGGCAATGCCCCTTGACAAGCCACCTGCCTTTTGATTGGGAACTTGAATGCCAGAGCTATATTTACGCTTATTAGATCGAATTATGACGCCGGTGCTGCTGGTCTTTTCCATTGTGCTGCTGCTGCGTGGGCACAATGAGCCGGGCGGCGGTTTTATTGCCGGGCTGGTGGTAGCAGCCGCTTTTGAGTTACAGATTTTGAGCCGTGGCGAAGCGGTGGTGCGTGGCTCTATTGGCGCCTATTTGCAGCCGCTGATTGGCATCGGGTTGAGCATAGCCGCGCTATCGGCCACGCTGGGCGTTTTGTATGGCAACTTTTTCAAAGGCGTCTGGTGGGATCTGCATTGGGGCGCGGTTAGCCTGGAATTGAGTACGCCGCTCTTTTTTGATATTGGCGTCTTCATGGTCGTCTTTTCGATTGTCACTTCCTATTTACTGGGGTTGAGCCAGCGTGAAGAATAAATGAACATTTTAATGATGGCCCTGGTGGTGGGCGTGCTATTTGCCACCGGCACCTATTTAATATTGCGCCGCCGGCCGATTCGCCTCATTTTGGGCTTGGGCTTGCTGAGCCACGGCGTGAATCTGCTGCTCTTTAGCCTGGGCGGCGCCGAGCGCGGCCTGCCGCCCATTGTGGTGGACAAGGCCGCCTTTACGGGCGACATTAGCGGCTTTGTGGATCCGCTGCCGCAAGCCCTTATCTTGACCGCCATTGTCATTGGCTTCGGCGTAACGGCATTTACGGTGGTGCTGGTCAATCGCCGCCACGCGTTGGCGGAGGAAGCTGTGGCCGACGTGCCCGTGGTAGCTTCGCGCAAGGTGGTCGATCCTTTTGCGCCAATGGAACATTACAGCGGCGGGCTGGATGCAGATCCGGATGACTACGAATGGCTGGAATATAGCGTTTCGGATGAGCTAAGCAGAGCGCGCCAGCGGATTCATGAACATGCGGCAGCAGATGCACAGCTGGATGAACCGACCGGCAGCGGGAAAGCCAACAACATGAACGAGGAGTCGGATTGATGACGCTTTCGCCCAATTGGCTGGCGGCCCCCATTGTAATCCCCATGCTGACGGCGGCCCTGAGCCTGGCCTTTACGCGTTGGAACCGACGCACCGCGGCCAAGCGGCAGCGCAACCTGGCCGCGATTGCCATTGGCCTGAATCTGCTCGTGGCGCTGCTGCTGCTGGTCTATACATTAAGCGGCAATCGGCTGGTCTTGCAGATGGGCGGCTGGGCCGCGCCGTTTGGCATTACGGTCATCGCCGATGGCCTTACCGCCATTCTGTTGACCTTGACCGGTCTGGTGGCGGCGGCCATGTTGCCCTTTGCCGTGGGCACGCTGGATCAGCGCGAGCGCATGAGCTTCTATCCGCTCATGCTCTTCTTGTTAATGGGCGTAAATGGCGCCTATCTGGCCGGCGATCTCTTTAATCTATACGTCTTTTTTGAGGTGCTGCTCATGTCCAGCTTCGTGTTGCTGACGCTGGGCGGGCAGGCCGGGCAGATCAATGGCGGTATTCGCTATGTGGTGCTAAACCTGGTGGCGTCGGTGCTCTTTTTGGCCGCGGCCGGGCTGGCCTATGGCGCGCTGGGCACGCTCAACATGGCGCACTTGGCCCTACGCATTCCACAGGCCCCCGTGGCGGTACAGACCCTGCTGGCCGGGCTGCTGCTGATTGCTTTTAGCAGCAAGGCCGCGCTATTTCCCCTTTTCTTTTGGCTGCCCAGCAGCTATCATACGCCGCACCCCGTGGTAACGGCCTTCTTTGGCGGCCTGTTGACCAAGGTGGGCATCTATGCGCTTTTTCGCACTTTTACGCTGCTCTTCCCGCTCTACTTGGTTGAATGGCAAAGCCTGCTTTTGACCATTGCCGGGCTGACAATGCTAACCGGCGTCCTGGGTGCGCTGGCGGCCAACACCATGCGCCGCGTGCTCAGCTTTCAAATCATTAGCCAGGTGGGCTATATGGTCATGGGGCTGGGGTTGGCGGGTAGCAGTGATGCTACTTTGGCCAGCTTTGGCATGGCCGCGGGTATTTTCTATTTGATTCACCACATGGTGGTGGAAGTGGCGCTGCTCATGGTGGGCGGCGCCACCGAGCTAGAAGTCATGAGCGGCAGCCTGTTGCAGCGCCGGCTGGGCGGCCTCATGGGGCGGCGCCCCGCATTGGCGGTCATCTTTTTTGTGGCGGCCTTTGCGCTGGCGGGGATGCCGCCCACCAGCGGCTTTGTCAGTAAGTTGAGCTTGTTACAGAGCGCGCTGCAAAACGGGAATTACGTGATTGCCGGCGTCAGCTTGCTGGTGGGCGCGTTGACGTTGGTGAGCATGGCGCGGCTGTGGCAGCACGGTTTCTGGGGCAAAGCCACTGAGCCCATCTATCCCACGGCGCCGTTGAGCAGCGTCAGCGGTCGCTGGCTGACGTTGACGCCCATTGCGGCGCTGCTGACGTTGAGCCTGACCATTGGCCTCTATAGCGCACCATTTTTCCGCTGGTCCAGCACCGCGGCCCAACAGGTGCTAGATCGTGAGGGGTACATTCAAGCCGTGGCGCCCACAGATGAGATCCACTTTATGGGAGGAGAAGCCCATGACTAAAGTTGACATGCGACACGGGCGTCTGGGGTGGCTCGTCCTCTTCTTGATCAACGTCATTGTGGCGCTGATCTGGGCTTCCTTTATGCAAGCGGGGCTGCTCGATTTTCTAGTGGGCATGGCCATTGGGGCGCTGGTGCTGACTATTTTCGAGCCATCTTACGGTCGCTTAATAGTGCGCATGATTAGTTTTGCCATTTACGTGGCTTTTGCCATTTTAGTCAGCAATTTTCGGCTGGCCTGGACGGTCATTCAGCCGCGGCAGCGGATGCAGGAGCGCATTGATCCCGGCATTGTGGCCATTCCACTCACCATTGAGAGCGAACTCGGCATCATTGTGCTGGCATCGGTAATTACGCTCACCCCGGGCACGCTCACCGTGGATCTCGGTGAAAACGCCGCCGGTGAACGCGTCCTGTTTGTCCACAATTTGATGGTGGGTGATCCAGACGCTTTTCGGATGGAGATTCAGGAAACCTTTGAAAAGCGCATTTTGCAAATTATTGCCGAAGCATAACAGAAGACAACTTACGCAGCACCCGTGACTCATCAGGCCGTAATTCATCAGGGACGCAAAGCGCCGCCGCACTAATATCATTTGGCTCTGCCAAGACCAAGCGTGAATCATTCTTTTACGCTGAGAAACGAAAATCATTCGTGACTATCCAGCCGTAGCCTGAGCTTGCCGAAGGCGTAGGCGGGCTTCGACAAGCTCAGCCCTCGAACACCTGGATAGTTACAATCATTCATGGCTTTCGCAACCGCAGTTGGTATACCTATAGGGAACGATTTTGAATCATCATGACGCCATTTGAACTTGGTTTTGAAATCTTGCTCATCGTCTTGAGCCTGTCGCTGCTGCTCTGTTTTATCCGGCTCTATCTGGGACCGGATGTACCGGACCGCACAATATCGTTTGATCTGATTGCTTCCCATGCTGTGGGGATGTTTGCGCTGTATGCCGTGCGCACCGGCTCGCGCGAGTTGCTGGACGGCGCCATTGTGACGACGCTGCTGGGCTTTTTGGGCACGCTGATGCTGGCGCGCTATTTGGAACGCCGCGGCTTGCAGGAGGAGGAGTGAACATGTCTTTGTTCGAAGCTGTGGTTTTGACCATTGCCGGCGTGGGCGTCCTTTTTATGCTGATCAGCGCCGTGGGTATTTTGCGCCTGCCCGATGTGTTTGCGCGCATGCACGCCGCCGGCAAAGCCGCCACGTTGGGAGTCAGCTGCCTCTTGCTGTCGGCGGGCCTTTTTTTTGGCGAAGGCTGGTTTTGGCGCATGGCCGTGCTGATTGTGCTCTTCTTTGTGACCGCGCCCATTGCCACCACCGCCATGGCGCGGGCCGCCTATTACGCCGCGCCCCTGGACCGCTTTGAGTTGCGCTACGATGAGATGGCGGAGGGAGATGATAAGGTGAGAGGGTGACTAGGTGAAAGGGTGACTAGGTGAAAGGGTGACTAGGTGAAAGGGTGACTAAAGTAAAATCAAATAGAAAACGGTAGTTTGTGAGCAGTTGGTGTATACTTCTTGTCATGCGGAAAAACGTGAGCAGAGGACAAGGAGAAAAGTCAGCATGTTAAGGCCAGAAATCGAGAAATGGCAGCAAAGCGTCGCCGATCTTCGTCGCTTGGCGCTAGAAGCAGAGCACCCGAGAAGTCGGGAGCGGTTTCAAGCGCTCTACATGATAGCCAGCCAACAAAGCAATGCCAGCCGTTGGTCACTCGAGATAGGACGAAAGAACCAAACCGTAATGAGTTGGGTTCATACCTACAACGAAGGGGGACCGGAAGCGCTCGCCTATAGACGCAGCGGAGGTCGCCCCCCTTTTTTGGGCAGGCGCAAGTTGATGAAATAGTCAAGACGGTCACAACGACAGCCCCGATTGAACACGGATTACCTGGCTATGGCTGGAGCCTGAAAAAGCTAAAGCGCTGGGTCAAGCAAGTTTTCAAACATGAGGTCAGCCGCAATCTCTTACGCAATCTGCTCCATGCGAATGGCCTCAGTTGGAAAAAGTGCCAGAAGTTGCTGAGTAAGGCGAACCCAGAGAAACGCCAAGCGTATATCCAAAGCTTTCAGGCCTACTTTCAGCAACTCTGCCAAGGAAAATTGCGCCTCATTTATATTGACGAAGCCCATTTCCACCGTGATTTAGACTTGGGCTATACCTGGGCCCCGACCGGCGAACCGACTTGGCGCTCGAGTGATTGCCCCCGTCTGGCCGATCGCATCAATTGGTACGGCGCCTATGACTTCAGCAACGGGCAATGTTTTATCTGGAACGAAGGCAACTGTAATGGCAAGCAGAGCGTCCAGTTTTTGCGGCGTCTCAAGCACTGGCTCGGTGACTCCCCTTGCCCCGTGCTCATCATTTGGGATGGCGCCCCTTGTCACCGGGCCAAGATCGTCCAGGCGGCTGCCCTCAAACTGGGCTTCTCTCTTGTCGCACTTCCCGCCTACAGTCCTGACCTTAATCCCATCGAAGGGCTGTGGAAATGGATGCGCGAAGATGTCACTCAGCATCACTGTTATCCCACCATGCGTGAACTCTTTGAGGCCTGTAAAGCTTTTATTGACCGCATCAATCTCGATCCTGAGCAAGTTATTACACGCCTTTGGCCCAAATTCGACCTCGACCCTGACTTTGAAAAACTACTGCTTTCAAACTGATTTTACTTTAGGTGAAAGGGTGACTAGGTGAAAGGGTGACTAGGTGATAAAGTGAAAGGGTGACTAGGTGAAAGGGTGACTAGGTGATAAAGTGAAAGGGTGAGAGGGTGACTAGGTGAGCAAACACCCCATCAACCTTGCTGCGCGTTATAGGGTTTCCCCCTCCTCTCCACACGTGGAGAGGAGGGGGCTAGGGGGAGGAGAGGCCCGTTTAGCCCCGCTGATAGATCCCCGGCATTTCCGGAATTTCGACGGCTACTGGCTGGCCGCGCTTAGCGGAGGCAATGCACGCATCCGAAACCACCATAGAGACGTATCCATCCCATGCTGAAGGGCCGGTTGGCGCCCCCTGCTGTAGCGAATGCACCCAAGCGCGCACCTCATCAATGTACGCCTCGTCAAAGCGCTGTAGCCAATCTTCTTCCACCCACTGGCTCTGCTGATTGGCAAGGCGCACCACCGCGCTGCGCAGTGAATTCGTCTGCACCACACCGCGCTCCCCCGTCATTTTGACGTCCACTTCGTATCCATACCCCGCCTCGGCATTGCATTCAATTTGGCCAATGGCGCCACCGCTATAAGTCAGCTGGATGAGAACCATGCGCGCCGTTTCGGGCCGGCGCGGGTCGCTGGGCACATACGAAGTGTAGACCGTAGCGATCTCATCGCCCATCATCCAGCGCGCCGAATGAATGTCGTGCACGGCCGAATTGCTGATCACATCTTCAACGGTGCGCGCCGGGTCTGAGCTGGCGTTGATGTGCGTGCCGGAAAAGGCCAAGGCTTTGCCCAACGCGCCGCTATCGATCATGCGCTTCACTTGGCAATGGGCCGGATCATATTCCCGCATAAAGCCAACCTGCACCAGCCGCCGGCCACCGGCGACTTCCGCCGCGACCACATTATAGGCTTCCGCCGCAGTTGTGGCCAGCGGCTTTTCACACAGCACGGGCTTGCCGGCGGCAATACAAGCGCGCGCCAAATCGGCGTGAAAGCGATCCGGCGCCGCAATCAGCACAGCTTCCACGTCGGGATGGCTGATCAGCGCATGGCCGTCGGTAAAAGTGTGGCGGGCGCCGCAAGCGGCGGCGACTGTGCGTAGTCGGGCCTCATCTACATCCATAACCGCGACCACCTGGGCAGCCGCCACTTCATGGGTCAAATTGTTGACGTGGCGGCCACCCATGCCGCCGGTACCGATGACGCCAACGTTGATTGCCTGGTTACTCATTAACACTTTACGCATACCGCACACCTGCCACCTGCGCCCATTCTTCGATTGGCGGTGGCACTGGCTGCGCGCCCGCGCCAACCACCGACTGATCAAAATCAACAATACTGCCGGTCATCATGCCCGACTCGTCGGAGGCTAGAAAGGCGATGGAGCGGGCCACCTCGTCGGTTTTCAACAGGCGTCCAAAGGGTTGCGCGGCCTCGGCTTGCGCCAACCAGTTGGGATCGTCGGTGTGATAACGCTGCTGGATCGTGTCTTCGCCCGGTGTGTCCATCCAGCCCAAATTCAGGGCATTGACCCGAATGCGACGGCGCATGACCGAATAGGCAATGTTTTTAGTGAGGATGTTGAGCGCTGCTTTGGAACCAGCATAGGGCAGCAGCATGGGTAGGCTGCCGTATGCGGCCACGCTGGAAATGTTGACGATGGAGCCGGCCATGCGCTCGCGTTCCATCAGCTTAATGGCTTCTTGCATGAGGAAGAAGGGCGCTCGCACGTTGATCGCCATCATGCGGTCAAAGAGTTCGGGCGAAGTGTCCCAGATCGTACCGCGCTCAGTTAGCGCGGCGCAATTGACCAGGATGTGCAGCTTGCCAAAGTGCTGGTCGGCAGCGGCGATGATGCGGCGGCAATCATCTATATTGGCTAGATCGGCTTGCACAAAGTGGGCCTGGCAGCCGTCGCCGTGCAGGCCGGCAGCGACAGCTTCACCCCGCGCGCGATTGCGCCCGGTGATGATGAGGCCGCTGATGCCGCGCTGCTTAAAAAGATGCGCCGTGGCTTCGCCCAAGCCCTGGGTGCTGCCGGTAATGACAGCGATTTTGCCATTGAGTGAACTAATATCCTGCATGAATATTTTTCTTCTGCCAAAGTTGAACAGGGTAAATGCTATTGCGATACGTTACGTTTCGATGAAAGAGATCGCATACTGCATGATGTGGGCATCATGCGTGATCAATGTCAGTTTTTCAATTTGTGCCTGCGCCACCAAAAGCCGATCAAAAGGATCTTTGTGATGGAGCGGTAACTGCTCTACGGCAAGAGCATGTTCGGTTGTTATATTCAAAGGGGTAAATCGGTGCAGGCGCAACTCATCCATGTAGTTCCCCTCTGGCAAATGTAACTTCCCAATTGCTCTTTTTATTGAAATCTCCCAGGCAGTGGCGGCGCTAACAAAAATAATGTTGCTGCCATCTATGAGTGCCGAACGCGCTTTTTGAGATAGAAATGGGCTATCATCTAATGCCCATAAGAACACATGCGTATCAAGCAGCAGGTTCATCATTGTCCTCAAGTCTGAAGAAAAGGTTCAGAACTTCCTCTGGTAGGTCGTCAAAATCGTCGGCTATTTGGATTTTGCCTTTCCAATTTCCCGCCCCAAGCCTGCGCGGGCTTGTGTCAAGCTCAAATGGAACGAGCTTTGCAACAGGTTTACCCGCTTTGCCGATGATCACCTCATTCCCCAACAGCACTTGTTCAATTAATTTCGATAGAGTTGCCTTGGCCTCTGATATATTTGTAATATACATTATTCCATCTCCTCAGATATACTCGGTAGCGCAGCACATAATTACAACCAGATCTGGTCTGGTCTATTTTAGATTGAGGAGACGCAAAATCAAAATTTTCCGACACCCAGTAAACGCTTATGAATCATGAACCTAGCAGCTTGTCGGAGCGAACGATAAAACAAATTTTGTACACAGATGAACGCTGATTTTTGCAGATTCAAGCGTCAAAATGGCCAAAAAATCCGCGTTAGCGAAGCGGCATCTGCGTACAAAATTCCTCTCTCCGATAACCGCCTAATGCCATCTGGTCAAAGCTGCACCCATCGCCCCTCTTCGCACGAGAGCAGCACGGCATCGATAACTTTGTTCACCTCGTAAGCAAAGCGCACATCGGGTTGAGCCGAAGAGTTCGTGGCCACAGCTTTGACCAGATCATACGCTTCCATGTTGGCCTCTCCGCCCCTTTCCGCCCTGGCGGGCTCCCTTCGCCTTGCCTTCCACGTGTGGAGAGCAGGGAGACTGCGGGGGAGGCGAGACCGAATCCTTATCGCAGCCCTTGGGGCGCCAGGTCGCCGATGGAGCTTTCCAGCGCGTCATCTGTCCGTCCCCGGCTAAGATTCGCAATGGGCGGGACAGGCGTGTCAAAGTAATAATCGGGCTCAGTTTGTTGCCGATTCCAGGTCTCCCGCATCTCTTGCCAGGCCTGAACCAGCGTGCGCGGTTTGGGCATTTGGTCGGCAATTTCGTGATAGAGCGGTCGTAGATTATAGCAAGGGATGCCGGCAAACATGTGATGCTCTGTGTGCCAATTCATGCGCCAGTAGAGGAACTCGAAAAGCCAATTGGTCTTGACCGAGCGCACGGCTTTGCGAAAATCGTTGTCATTTTCCTTTAGCCCACAGTGCTGCGTCATCCCCAATGCATAAGAAGCCCAATTGGCAATGAAGGGTGAAACCGAGATAATCAGGATGAAGACCCAATAGCCACTCAACAGTGAAGCCAGGACCACAGCGCCGTGGAAGAGCAACAGAAAACGCGCCCACCAAATGGCGCTTTTATGCAGCTCCGGCTGATCTTCATGCAGGGTTTGCTGCCACTCCTGGCTTGGAATCTCCAGCGAGCCAACGCGTCCTTGGGCATTCAGAAAGGTGAGATAGATGGTAGAAAGCAGCCCGCCCTTGCTAAAGGTGCGCCCTGGCTGAGTGAGCAGATTTATGGTAAACAACTGTACAAGAAAGAACCGCCCCACCATGGGCGAAAGCGGCAGCAGGTTTTCGCGATCCCCTTCTGGGTGCAGCGTGTAGCGGTGATGATAGGTGTGGCTGGCCGCATAGTCGAACATATCCCACCAGCCCAGGCAGCTATAAATATAGAGAAATATCCGATTGAGGATTTTGGTCTTAAAGACGGTGCCGTGCCCCAACTCATGTGGAGCGACCCCAATAAAGAAGCTAGCTACCGTACCGTGGCAGAAGAGCGCGACCAGAAACGCAATCCACATGCGCTGTGACCAGAAATAATAGACGACTGCGCCCGTTACCAGCCAAATGGCCAAATGGCCACCAGCTTGAAACCACCCCTGCAAATCGCTGCGCTGATTGAGCTCACTCAGCCGTTCCCGTTCGATTTTTGGGCGTATCCATCTTACCTTTAATTCTTTGCGCACTTTTTCCAGCGGTTCATATTGCATGACGCTATCTCCTGTTGCAATGAATTTTCTCCAATCTTACCCCAGATAGGCTAACAGCCATGAAACCGCCCATGCCCGCGCCTAAATTTCCAAGCGCCGGGCGCGGGCGGCAATGGGCCAGCACGCCACAAATTTGCCCTCTTCATCGATGACATTGGCTTCTTGGTGCAGGGCCACCGTGGGACAAATGTGGCCGGGAATGCCATAGAGGACGTCACCCACGGCAAAGCCGTGATCGGCGGGCAGCTCAATAACCAGATGCTCTTCATTTTGCGAAATGAATCGAGCTTCCGGCGCATTGAGAAAATGGACGCGCTTCTCTAGCGGATTTTCGGCGGCCACCGCTTTATGCCCCAAATCCAGGCAGAGCCGATTGGGCGCGGGCTGGCTGATCACGCGCACCAACAGAACTGCCGCCCAGATAAACGGCTGTTCCGGACAGGCGGTGGCGTATCCCACATCCCACAGCGAATAGGTGCCCGGGCTCAAATCCACAGTGGCGCGTTGGGCATGCACGGGAAACGTGGGCGAGCCCCCAGCGACCACATTGGGCACATCGACGTCATCAGCGGCCAGGCTTTCAACCAGCATTTGCACTGGCGCAAAGGCCTCGTTGGCCGCCGCCGTGCGCGCCGCAATCCCCAGCCGGCCAAACTGACCATCATACACGTGCAGCCCGGCAAAACGCACGCCCGGCGTATCGCTGATCAGCTTGGCCAGGTTGGCAGCGCCGGCGCCGGGCTGGATGCCCGTGCGGCCATTGCCATTGTCAATATCGATCCACACATTGAGCCGCACATCGGCGCCCTCCAATTTGGCCGACAGCTCGCGCAGCGTCCGTTCATTGTCGATGAGACAGCCAAATTGGCTATTGGGATAGCGCTGCGCCAATGTAATTAGCCGCTGCTGGGTAGGCCCCACGGGCTGATAGGCCAGTAGAATATCTTTGACGCCCGTCTGCGCCAGCATTTCGGCTTCGGCAATGGTGGCGCACTTCATCTTTTGGATGCCGTGGGCCTGATGCATGGCCACCACCTGCGGCAGCTTATGCGTTTTTACATGCGGGCGCAGCCGGCCAATGTCACCCGCCATGGCAATGAGACTTTGAATATTTTTTTCAACGCGGTGCGGATAAATCAACAGCGCCGGGGAAGCAATTTCATCGGGATTATTCAGCACGTACCAGGGTTGCGATTCAGTTGATGGCATGATTTTTCTCTTTAAATAGGACTGACGCAGGCCCAAAGCAAATTGCCAGGCTCGCCACATCTACTCTCCTGGCGCTGCGCAGGCACTCCGTAAGTCGTGTCATAGTGGCTCAATAGATTACATGGTTTTTACAAGTTATGGGGGAGGTCCGATAAATATACACCGATTGGGTAGACAATGACAATTGTACATAGCCAGCGCTCCTTGCGCGCAAGGGGCGAGTGGTCTATACTGGCAATCACCCTCTATAAAGCAACCACAAAAGGAACCAAAAATGAGTACAAAACCCCAAATTAACGTAATTGTGCGCTTGGAAGATGACCTGCAAGCTCAGCTAGAAGCCGCATGCAATGTGCGCTATCTCGACTTTGACGCGTCGCGGGCAGATTTGCTGGCCGCCATGCAGGATGCCGAAGGTATTTTGCTGTCGCCGCGCGTGCGGGGCGACGCGGAATTCTTTGATGCATCGCCAAAGCTGCGCGTGCTCTCCACCACCAGCGTGGGCTATGACCCGTTCGACATTCCCGAAGCCACCAAACATGGCGTGGTGGTCTGCCACACGCCAGGCGTCTTGACCGATGCCGTGGCAAATTTAACGACTTCCATGGTGCTCAACTTGGCGTTGCGCATCTTTGAAAATGAAGCGTATGTACGCGGCGGCGGCTGGGCGCAGAATGCGCCGCGCCCCGAATTGGGCCTGGACACCAAGGGCAAAACCTTTGGCGTTATCGGCTTTGGTCGCATTGGGCAGGAGGTCACACGGCGCATGCAGGCGCTGGGCATGAAGACCATCTGGTACGACGTGTTCGACACGCCACATCCGGCGGCGCCCCCCAGTGAATTTCGCCCGCTAGAGGCGCTGCTGGCTGAGTCTGACTTTGTGAGCCTGCACACCAATTTAGATGATTCATCGCACCACCTGATTGGCGCGGCCGAGTTGGCCACAATGAAGCCAACCGCGTATCTGATCAACACCGCGCGCGGCGGCCTGGTGGATCAAGCCGCGCTGACGCAGGCGCTGCAAAATGGCGCCATTGCCGGCGCCGGACTGGACGTGTTGGAAAAAGAACCGCCCACGGCCAATGATCCCATCTACACGCTCCCCAATGTGATCTGCTTCCCCCACATTGGCTCGGCCACCCATGAAACGCGCCGCGCCATGCGCGAGCTGGCGGTGGAAAATCTGCTGGCCGTGTTGGCCGGAAAGCGCCCCCCGGCGCCGGTAAATCCAGAAGTGTTGGGGTGACGCGGGACTTCGATAGGCTCAGTCACCGGACGCCCTGTCGAAGTCATCTTGTCATCTACAGCGGCCAGAGCAGCGGAATGCAGACCGTGGCCACCAGCCACATGAGAATCGTCATGGGCAGGCCGATGCGGATATAGTCGCCAAAGGTATAGTTGCCTGGCCCCATGACAATGGCATTGACTTGATGCCCCATGGGGGTTAAGAAACTGGCGGCACAGCCAAAGGCAATGGCCATTATCATTGGCTCTGGCTGTACGCCCATGTTGGCGGCCAGGCTCAGCGCAATCGGCGTAAAGAGAACCGCCACGGCTTTGGCGGTCAGAATCTGCGCCAGCAGATTGGTGACCAGATAGAAGATCGAAAGAAAAATAACGGGCGCCATACCGCCCAGACTGTGCAGCAAAAAGTCAACAATGGCGGCAGCCAACCCCGTGCTATCCATAGCGTAGCCTAGGGGCAGGGCTGCCGCCAATAGCAGCAGCGTCGATGACTCCAGCCGGTGAATGGCCTCATCGACGCGTAAACAGCGCGTAACAATCATCAGCACGGCGCCGGTGAGCGCCAGCACCGAAATGGGGATGGGCGTAAACGCCGCCATGCCGACAACACCCAGCATAATTAACAACGCCCGCACATTTTTGTCGGCATGCAAAATCGAGCGCTCCACGCCCTCAATGAGCAGCAAACGGCCGGCCTCGCTGGCCGAATGCAGCGCTGGTTGAGCCGCCTGCAACAGCAGCACATCGCCACTCTCCAGCCGACGACTAGACAGACCCTGCAACACCGGCCGCCCCCGATGCTGCACGCCGAGTATTTTAACGCCATATAGCTTGTCCAGTTGGGTTTCGTCAAGCCGGCGGCCGGTTAGCAACGACTCGGGCAGAATAACCGCTTCGACCAGGGTTTGGTCATGGGCGCCACTGCTCTCGGCGGCTTCGGCCCCAGCAGCGGCAACAACCTGCGTACGCGCTTCACTTAAGAAGCGCGCAATCGTGTTGGGCGTTCCCAAAAAAGTTAAGACATCGCCTTGGCCAAGCGTCAATTCTTGGCCGCGCGGCCCTTGATACGTGCGCCCGTCCCGCGTAATGGTCAGCAATTCGACCGTGCTTTGCGTGGCATCGGCTGTGGTGTTGAGGTGGCGCAAGTTGGAGATGCGGCGCCGTTTGGCGCGCAAGGGGTCTACATCCTGCGCTTGAGGATCGCGCGCAATGCGGCTGAAGACATCTGCCACCCGCTGGCCAATCAGTTTGCTTTGTGGCGCCAGCGCGATTTCAGAAATATAGGGGCTCTCGCGCAAATTGTCGACCAGACTGGTGAGTGGCGATCGGTTGGGCAGAAAACGGTCGCTAAAGAGAAAGATAAAGAGGCCGCCCACCACGCTATAGATCAGCCCCAGGGGTGTAAAGTCGAACACGCCGAAACCCGAGCCGCCAGCTTGACGGTACAGATCGCTGATCACAATATTGGTGCTGGTGCCCAAGAGGGTGAGGGTGCCGCCCAAAATGGCAAAGTAGCTAACGGGCAGCAGCAATTTGGATGGGCTAATTTGAAACTGGCGGCTCAGCGAAATGACCACGGGCACCATCATGACCACCACCGGTGTATCGTTGACAAAGGCGCTGGCTACTGGAATGACAAACGCCAGCAGCAGCAAAAGGCGCCGGGGGCTGCCATTGGAAAAGCGCGCCAAGTAGATGGTCACCGCCTCCAGCGCTCCCGTGCGGATGAGCCCGCCGCTCAGTACAAACATAGCGGCCACGGTCAGCGTGGCTGTGCTGGCAAAGCCGGAAAACGCTTTTTCGGGCGGCAAGATGCCGGTGAGCGCCAAGCTGACAATAATGAGGATAGACGTCACTTCAAAAGGGAGCCGGCGCGTGGCGTAAAGCGCGGAACCCGTAACTAAAATAATGAGTAGCAGAATCTGTTCGATCAGCATAATGCGCCAATGTGTTCCTCAATTGTACAATGTGTCCCTCGATTCAAAAAGGGGCCACTCACAAAGAGCCACCTACACTGCCCTTGCGCGAAAAATGCAAATGGCTATTTGACCAAAAAGCAACAGGGTCCGCAGCTGCAAACAAGGCTGAGTATAACTCGAATCGTGCTATCGTAAAACATTGTCTTCCTATGAGCCAACGGCCCCGCCCGTCGGGGGATGAATATGGGGCAGCCGGATAGAATCCCCGGCTAACATCGAGAAGCCGCCGCGGCTGGGGTAAAATCGCTCAGGCGGTTTTGCGCTGTTAGGCGCCATTTCTAATAGTTACCACCAACGTGAAACACTCCCGGTAAAAAAGGAATCAACATGTCCACACGTCCCAACATTCTCTGGTATTGCAGCGACCAACAGCGTTTTGACACCATTGCCGCCCTGGGCAATCCACACGTCCACACGCCGCGGCTGGATGCATTTTTGCGCACGGGTGTCGCCTTTACCCACGCCTTTTGCCAAGCGCCCATTTGTACGCCCAGCCGCGCCAGCTTTTTGACCGGTATGTATCCCAGCGCGCTGGGCGTTAACGGCAATGGCTATGCCGAGTTTCCCGCTCATCACGCCCAGCGGCTCATTACCCATCAGCTGGCGCGGGCGGGTTACGATTGCGGCTTGGTGGGCAAACTGCATTTGGCTAGCGCCTCCGGTGGCCAAGAAGAGCGGGTAGACGATGGCTACCGCTATTTTCAGTATAGCCATTCCCACAAGGGGCCGCGTGAATTTGGCCACGACTATGCCGATTGGCTACGGCAACAGGGCGCCAACCCCGATGATCTAATGGCCGATACATCACCGGGGACTTATCATAAGGGCGCGGAACAAAAAGGCTTTGGGGGCGTCTTTGTGCCCACGCCCACGGCGGACAACATTCCACCACATCTGCACCAGACGCATTGGTGCACAGAGAAATCTATTGAATTCATTGAGAAAAACCGCGGCGTCGACCAGCCGTGGCTGCTCAGCATTAACCCCTTTGACCCCCATGCCCCCTTTGATGCGCCGTGGGAATATTTTCGCCGCTACGATCCGGAGACGCTGCCCGGCGCCCATTTCCAAGAGAGCGATCTGGCGCATCAGCAGAAGCTGGTGGAGGCGGGTGTGGATTTTCAGTCCAAGCCGCGCCACCCCGATGCATGGCAAGATAAATTGATGCAAGCTTCCTATTACGCCATGATCGAACAGATCGACCACGAATTTGGGCGTCTGCTCGATTATTTAGAGGAAACGGGCCAGCGCGAGAACACCATTATTATCTTCGCCAGCGATCATGGCGAAATGTTGTGCGACCACGGCCTTATTCTCAAAGGATGTCGGCTCTACGAGGGACTGGTGCGCGTACCGCTGATTATTTCGTGGCCCGGTCACTTTCAGCAGAATGTCATTAGCGAGGCGCTGGTCGAGCTGACCGATCTGGCGCCAACGCTGTATGAGTGTGCGGGGCTGGAGATCCCTTACTTTGTGCAAGGCAAATCGCTGCGCGCACAGCTAACCGGCGCCGATGCGCCGGCAGCGCACCGCGCTTTCGTACGCACCGAGTTTTATGGCGCCATTAATTATCCCGATCAGACGCACGCCACCATGTATCGCGACCAGCGCTGGAAGCTGATTACGTATCACGGCAAGAATCTATTTGAACTTTATGACTTGGCCAACGATCCGTGGGAACACAATGATTTGGCAACAGATGTGGCCCATCGGGAGCGGCTGCTCGATTTGATGCGCAAAAGTTTTGACGCGACGACCTATGCGCACCCGCCTGTGCCGGCGCGCGTGTCCTCATTTTGAAATTTTGCACTATGTAATTTTCCTGGCGCGGCATAACCGCCATGGCCGTCCATGTCCCCGGCAGACGAGATTGAGTGCCGAGGACGATACTTGCTGAGGTCCCACAAGCCTAAGTAATTATCCTAAGACAAAAGGCTGATCGTAGTAAAAATCTAATTGCAGTTTCTATAATTTGCAATGAAGGCTGTATAATTGTCTGCATGTTTTTTGCTGAGCTACCTTCATTTGGTCAAACAATATTACAGGCTCTCTCTCTGGAGCCAAGCATCTACGCGACCGTCCAGCGTCATCCAAGTGGATTTTGGGTGGCATTGGCAGTTGTGTTTTTAGCGGGCCTGTCGGAAGCGCTGGGGCAGAGCGTTGTGCTCTTTATCAATCAAATCCGCCCCAAACGTTTTGCCATCACGCTGTTGATTTCCGCCACTAGCCATCTCTTTGGCTATGCGCTGTGGGCATTCATTGTGTGGTTTATTGGCGTGCGCATTTTTGGCCACAGCCAGTCCTTTCTCATGACGGCCAGCGCCGTTGGATTGGCCTATGCGCCGCGACTGGCGGCGTTTTTTGTATTGACGCCCTTTTTGGGCAACGGTTTTTCGCTGCTGCTTTCGCTTTGGAGTTTGCTGGCCATTGTGGTGGCGGTGAGTGCGGGGCTGGATATGCCTATGTGGCAGGCAGTGGCCACCAGCGGATTGGGTTGGTTTGCCGTCCAAACTTGGCAGCGCACGCTGGGCCGCCCGATTTATGCCATGCGCAATCGGATAGAGAAACGCGCGGCCGGTCGCCCGCTCCAGTTTACCTTGAAAGATGTGGCGCGCATCCGGCGGCCCCATTCGGCACTGTGGACACAGTGGCCAGAGCAGCTAGAACCGCCCAGCGGCGGCAAAGCGCGGGGCGCGATTCCCCCTAGTGGCTATGCCCGCAAGGAGACGCCCAATGGTTGATACGCTCTTAAATGTGCTCTGGTTTTTGGGCATCTTTTTTGTAGGCATTCTCATTTGGGCCGCGCTCTCGCCCTTTGAAACCATGGGCTGGTGGGCCGGCTGGTTTGGAGATACGATCTACGAGGAGCCGGTGCCGTCGGACGGGCTGCTGCGGCGCGTGCACTCCGACACAACCAGCTATGTGCTCTTTCTGTCGGGCGTAGGGCGCACATCCAGCGAGACGCTGAGTCATCGTGAACGGGTTTTTCTGGAGCATCTGGCCCACGTGGCCGCGAAAACCGTCATTATTGATGATGTGTTTCCCTATTCGGTGAACAACCTCTCGCTGACGGCGCAGCCTATTTTTGCCCGTTTTTGGCGGCGGGCACTCCAGTGGAAGCAGCATGGTCCACGTTTTGCCGGCAACCTGATCAATTTGCGCAATATTTTTCAAATATTGATCTCTATCGACAAGCGCTATGGGCCCATGTATAACCAGGGCGTGGCAGAGGTATTGTTTCATGGATTGCTGCGCTATGATTATCGGCCCGAGTGTGAGATGCCGGTCTTTCTTGTGGCATCCAGCGGTGCGGCGCAAATTGCAGTGGGGGCGGCGCCCTATCTCAAGGAGTTGGTCAACGCGCCCGTGTATGTGGTCTCCGTAGGCGGTGTATTTGGCAGCGATCCCGGCCTGCTGGACATTGACCACATTTACCATCTCTACGGCTCCAAAGATGCTGCCGTGCGCTGGAGCAATTTGGATGCCGGACGCTGGCCGATTAGCGCCTCATCCACATGGAATCGCGCCAAACGCCAGGGCAAGGTGAGCGAAGTCTGTCTGGGTGCTATGTGCCACTCGGGCCGGGGAAGCTATTTGGATTTTAGAGCAAAGACGGCAACGGGCCAGCCCTACGTGGAAAAAACAGCGCAGACGGTTTCGGCCGTCATTGATAAAGCAATTGCTCTTCGAACATCGCTGGAGCCGTCAACGGTCGGTGGGGAAATTACAGAAGCGCAAATCTAATGCTAATTAGAAATGATGATGTGCACCTCACACGGCGGTGGATAGTTGCCATCTCCATCCACCACCATCAGACGTATGGCGTAATGGCCGTTGGCCAGGGCTCGTGTGTCTAACGTGCCCAGCGCGCCATTCTCCACCGATTGCTCGCCCCCAGTGAAATACGCAAACACAGGCGTCCCCCAAGGTGCATATTCAAGCTTATAATATTGCAAGGCATCGTGCACGGCGGTGCCGGTAAAGGTGACAACACCGGATAACACGGCATTATCGCCTGGTTCTCGCAAGACGGAGTGCGGATCTGCACAAACGGGCGCTGAAGTTGGTATGGCGGTGGGCAGCGGCGTCGATGTCGGGGGTATCACCGGTTGTTGAACGGGCGCGACTGGAGCGGCGACGGCCACGCTTTCGGTTACAG
>JACKBC010000055.1 GCA_020634755.1 Caldilineaceae bacterium
GGTTGCTCTGTAACCACTTCGTGAACGACTGAGCTCACGCCGAAGTCTTGTCGAAGCCCCCTACGCCTTAGCGCTTTGCCGCTCGTAAAACGGTTGCAGAGCAACACCACTTCCTGCGCGGAAAAGCTCGGGCTACGGCTGGATAGTCACAATCTCTATTACGCGATTGGCTAAAACGTAAACCGAATTGCCCCTCCGGCTGAGGCATCAGCGGGCGGGGGTGACTTTTCCATTCAAAGCAAAGTATTATGTAAGTCTAATGTAACCTTTATCCACAGACTTACAATATATAATCGGTACACCGCAACGGTGCTGGCGCTTCAGGCATGGGTCTCGATTCAGGAATCCGGCCCAGCCTTGTGCCGTTGCGATTTCGCGATTTTAGCCGAGGATTCTATCCTGCCGTCCTATGTTCGCTGCCAAATCGAAATGCGCCCGATACTGGAAATTACTGGAGAATTATGGCAAAACCGTGTACAATAGAGATTCGTACGTGACATGCAAAGATGACAAGGAATAACTGCACATGAATAGTTTTGGTCGCTGGGCCGTTATCACCGTTCTGCTGGTAGGGCTCACACTGGGTTCTTTTTTTGCGGGAGCCTTTGTGGGCGCGCCGCTCATGGCGCAAGCCCAATCGAGCCTGTTTCAGCCAAAGGAGTTTGATGTCTTTTGGCAAGCGTGGAATTTGGTGCAAGAGAATTTTGTAGACCGCGAAGCGTTGAATACTACCAACATGACCTATGGCGCCATCCAGGGGATGCTCAACTCGCTGGGTGATGAAGGCCACACGGCATTTTTAACACCGGAGCAGCTCAAGCAGAAAAATAGCGACATTTCGGGCAAATATAGCGGTATCGGCGCCCGCATTGGCGTGAAAGATACGCTGCCCATGATCGTTGCACCGTTTGATGGCTCGCCGGCAGACAAGGCGGGGGTCAAAGCCGGTGATATTATTATGAAGGTGGATGACGTTGACACATCCGGCATGCCGCTGGATGAAGTGATCAACATGATTCGGGGCGAGGAGGGCACCGATGTAATGCTCACCATTCTGCGCGTCGATCAGGATGAAGCGGTGACGTTGGAAATCAATATCACGCGCGGTGAAATCGAAATTCCCGCTGCGTCTTGGACCATGGTGCCGGGGACCGATGTGGCCTTGCTGCGTTTGAGCCAATTTAGCGCCAATGCTACCGACAGCGTGCAAGAGGCCGTCAAAGAGGCCAAGACCGCCGGCGCCGATGCCATGATTTTGGATATTCGCAATAATCCTGGCGGTCTGCTGGAGCAGGCCATCAACGTTTCCAGCCAATTTCTAAAGAGTGGCAACGTGTTGCAAGAAGAGGATGCCCAGGGCAACCGTCGTGAATTCAAAGTGCGCAGCGGCGGCGTGGCCACCGATATACCGCTGGTTGTGCTGATCAATGAGGGCTCGGCTAGCTCGGCTGAGATCCTGGCTGGCGCCTTGCAGGATCAGAAGCGCGCCAAGCTGATTGGTGAGACTACTTTTGGCACGGGCACCGTACTGCAACCCTATCAGCTCAAGGATGGCTCGGCCATTATGTTGGGGACCAAGCAATGGCTCACCGCCAATGGCCGTTTGATTCGCAAGCATGGCATTGAGCCCGACATCTCCCTTGACCTGCCCATTGAGGCCGATCTGTTGACTCCCGCCGAGATTAAGGAGCTGACTTTGGATGATGTGTTGGCCAGCGAAGATAAACAGCTCATTCAAGCGCTAGAAGAGTTGAATGCCATTCCGCCACAGCCAGAAGCTGAAACCGAAACGGAACCATCCAACTAAACACGACTTACGCAGCCCCCGCGGATCGCCAGAAGAAGAGATGCTCTTTTCCAAGGCGATGCTTACTTTAGGCTTGCGTAAGTCCTATAAAATAGTAGCGCATCAAGCAAAATTGAGGCGAAACCAGGGAGTGGGTAGTTTTTATCCGCTCCCTGGTTTATTTATACTCAGTAACTTATGTTACGCAAGCCTGGAGGAAAGCCGGATCCCCGACGTTCCTGTTTCTCTCTGACAGACTGGCTGCCGCTGCGTAACGTGAGTCAGTAAATTGCAATCCCAAGAAATAGAGTCGGATTCAACAGACTAGACCGACGCTTATCTCGTCAACACCCTTGCGGTGTGCTATTACTAGCAATATATTGAAAGGGCTACATACGCTATGAACGAGCAAACCATGCTTGACTTGCGCAACCGTTTCCTGCGCTATGTGCAGGTAGATACCCAGAGTGAAGAAGCTTCACCCACGGCGCCCAGCACCGCCATTCAGCTTGATTTGCAGCACGTGTTGCAGCAAGAGCTGGCCGACATGGGCGCCCAAGAGATCTTGCTGACCGACTATGGTTGTCTCTTTGCGACCATCCCGGCCACTGTAGAGCAGGATGTGCCCACGGTGGCGCTGCTGGCCCATGTGGATACAACTGCGGCGTTTAGCGGCTTTGGCGTCAAGCCGCTGCTGCACGAAAAGTATGACGGCGCGCCCATTGTGCTGCCCGATGATCCGTCCCAGGTGCTTTCACCCGCTGAATGGCCCTATCTTCAAAGTAAAATTGGCGATGATATTATTACCGCCAGCGGCAAAACGCTATTGGGCGCCGACGACAAAGCGGGTGTTTCCATTGCCATGACCATGGCTGCCGAACTGCTGGCTCATCCCGAAATTCCGCACGGCAAGGTGCGACTCTGTTTTACGGTGGATGAAGAAATTGGGCGCGGCGTCACGCATTTGCAGCTTGATGATTTACAGGCGGATGTGGCCTATACGCTTGATGGCGCCGATGCCGGTGAGATTATCTATGAAACGTTTTCTGCCGATAAAGCTGTGGTCAACATTACCGGCGTATCCACGCATCCGGGCGATGCCAAGGACAAGCTGGTGAATGCGCTGCATCTGGCCGCCAAGATCATCGCCGCGCTGCCGCAACATGCGCGCACGCCGGAAACTACATCTGACCGCCAGGGGTTTCTGCACGTTTATCAAATGAGTGGCTCGGCCGCCGCCGCCGAACTACACTTTATCCTGCGCGATTTTGAGCTGGATGGGCTGGCCGCCCACGGCAAATTGCTGCAGTCGGTTTGCGCCGCCGTTCAAGCAAGCGAACCGCGCGCCAAAATCGAATGCACCATTACGCCCCAATATCGCAATATGCGCTACTGGCTGGAAAACGACATGCGGCCCGTGGACCTGGCCGTGCAGGCCATCCGCCAGTGTGGCCTTGCGCCCATTAGCACGCCCATCCGCGGCGGCACCGATGGTTCTGGCCTTACCCAAAAAGGCGTGCCCACCCCCAACCTCTTTACCGGCATGCAAAACATTCACGGCCCGCTCGAATGGGTCAGCGTACAGGACATGATGCTGGCCACAGAGGTCTGTATAAAGCTGGTCCAACTGTGGGCGGCATAGAATTCATCTTCATTCACACGTCGCTACCGCGGTGCAAACCTCCGGTTGGCCAGGCCAGCCGCACCATTCTCCGCTTGTGTTGGCGACTGTGTTGTGCCAGCAGCCTTGGAATTCGCTATTGTCCAAGTTGACCAGTTCAAAACGGAAGAAGCCGCGGTCGTTGGGCGCGGCGTAGTACGTGCCAGTGGCGCTATATACTTGATTGGCGCCAAATAGCTCAAAGCGGCCGTTGAGTGAGCCCTCGGCGTTGCCATTAAAATATGCGCCGCGAATGGTGGCCCCTTCTTGCTCAAGTTTCACTTGCCCCTTCGCGCCATGATTGGTGCGCCAGACGCCGCTAAAGCCACAGCCGTCTGGCAATTTGCCGCTGCGTACGCCGCACCAGGGATAATTGCGCCCATTGGTGCTGTGCCAATAGCCTTCAAACTGCTCTCCATTGGCCGTCATGCGCAAGGTAAACGCGGTGCCCCGATTGTTTGTGGCTGAAAGTGTGAGACCCGACACTGTGCCCGAGAAGAAGGTGACGCCGGTATCTCCATAGCGAACATAGTTGCCGGATACTTGGCTGCCATTCTGATTGATCGTGAGTTCGGCAAAGTTGCTCTGCCAGTTGCCGCTAAATGAGTTGGCTGGCGGTCCATCTGGCGCGGTGGTAATGGGCTGGTTAATTTCCTTAATGCTCGGCTTGTTAACGCGCCATTGATTCCCTTCGACAACCAGCGTATAGGTGGTTTCATAGTGTAGGTCCACCAGCCTTTGGTTGACCCAGTCTGTGGTTGTGACCAGCGCAATTACTGTGGCGGTGCGTCCTTCTTGCCTGGTGACCGTTACGTCATGGACGGTAATGGCGCGGGTGTCGGCGTAGGCATTGCGAAAACCAGCGTATGTGGAACCGGATTTGCGGGCATTGGACCAATAGCCATGTGCTTCACGCAGGTCGTTGGTGGATAACCCGCGATGGATGGCGGCGTAGTAGTCCAGCACGGCGGCGGCCGGGTCGCCATACCCCACGTTATTTTCCAACACGGGAGACAGGAAGTAACGCGTTGGGCTGCCTTCGCTGGTCCAGCCCGCCAAGCCGCTTTGTGTGCGCACGTACCACCACACCCGATTGTCCTGACAGCGTGGGCCGCTAACGATAACAATGGTTTCGCCCCTGGCCGCTTCACCCAGAACCTGCCCTGCATTTCCCCATTGGGCGCGAATATATTTGGGGCTTGGGTTATCGGCCAGGACCAGCGCCTGCTGGCCCACAGTTAAGCGGCTTGGATAGGTATTGGGGCAGATGGAGTCACCCTCAGTGGGGGTGTTGCCGCCTGGCGGCGTTTCGCTCAACAATACCAAATGTCCGTTTTGCAGCGCATACTTTTGGATGACCGGACGGCTAGCGCCCATGAGCGGATCATTGGGGCCTTTGGTGACCATATCAAGCACGATTGTTCCATCATTCTGAATGTGCAAAGAGTTGATCTGAATGCGGTCTTGCAGGTATTGGGCATCGGCCTCAATAAGGCCCGCCTGGGCGCCAATCATCACGTGCAGGCTATAGAAGCGGCCGGTGGTGTCGGCCGTCTGCTCCATCAAGATGGTGGCGGCGTCGGCCACACCATCGCCATTTACATCACCACTCGCCGAAGGACCCATGAGCGTCACTTCAACCTGACCGTTAGGGCCGGGCCGTTGCGCATGACCGTTGACAAGCGTAATGTAGCCCGCGTCGCTCACCAGCATGGAATAGGTGGCATTGGCCAACAGCGCGTCGATATCCGGCCCGCTAGCTGGCCGCCCGGGGATGTTAATGCGATCGCCAATATCAATATTATGGATGTTGACGATTTGCAGATTAGCTTGGCGCAGCGCGGGAAAGGTAACGCCGCACTTGGCGGCAATCTTGGCCATTGTATCTCCGGCTTGCACAATGTATGGATTGGACGGACATTGTGCGCCTTGGGCGTATCCCACCTGTGACCAGAACACAATGGCCAAGCCGGTCAAGAGCATAGCGGTAATGAGATTAGTTGTGAGTTTTTGCATTGGTTTGATCTCGCTTTCAACGTTCCCACATGGTCCAAGCAACTTGGGCGCAAATATATGTAATCCGTTCAATTCAATGGCCGCGATGCGTCTTGCATAACGACCCTCATACAAACCCTATTTGCGAAAGCCAATTGCGATGATGCTATTCATCTGTTGTGGTCACGGCATTATAGCCAGTGGCCCAATGGGGTTCGGCATTGCTTTTGGTCAGGATAAGTGCGCTCATGGGGGCGCTGCCTTGAATGAGCGCCGCGCCAATCCACGATACTGGCTCATCGTGAGCTAAATAAGCCTCGATATTCACGCTTTGGCTCTCTAGCGGCGCAAGCTCTGGCAGCGTAATCGTAATAGGCTCCGGCGCCGGTTCGTCTGGCCCAGCTTGTGCATAGAGCGACAGGGTAGCCACTGCGGATGTTTCGGATAGATTTTGTAGATACACCACCGACTCTACGCTTTCTGAGACTGTGACCCGCGGTAGAAAGAGTTCTGTGCTTCCCTGGTCTATGGCCATGCCATTATAAGCCGCGCCTTGACCATCAATAAAGTTGAGAAATTGAGCTGTAACCAGAAGCGGGCTCTCGGCTTGAACTTCGACCGTCTGATCGCTGGTAAAGCTTTCTGGAAAGTCCAGAGTGGTCAAATGTAGGCTGCCCATCGCTGGCACTCTGTAGGATGTGGGCGATGAACTGGCGCCATAGGACACGGTGATCGTGGCCTCCTGCTCTTCCACATTGACCACGGTGAGGGTGGAGTAATGATTAAGCGGATCTGGTGTCTGGCTGCTGCTGACCAGGGCCGGCACAAACCAATGGGTGCTGCTCTGGGGAGGCGCACTGTTGGCCGTGCATAAGTTGTGGCGACAGCTAACGGTTGAAGTTGCCACCGAATTTGCGGCGCGGATGTGAGCCGTAAGTGGTCCGTTTTCAACTCTATCTACTGGAGCCAATAGCTCATGAATGGTAAGTGGCTGCATCCCATATTGGGCTAATTCATAGGTCTCTGTAGTCAGCACATTGCCCGCCTGATCAAGCAGCGTCAGCTCAAATGAATTTGGGCCCCCGGCGGCATTTTGTACATAGAGGGACGCACTGGGCGCTACGGTATCAATGTATAAATCTGGCACAAAGAGATCCGTGGCCGCCTCATTATGACTAATGCCTTGATAGATATTGTGCTTGATTTCAGTGGACTCGGTCAGCGCCAGCGTAATGGCCAAATCGCTAATCGCCACAATGGACCGGTTTGCCGAAGCAATTATGCTGCCATTGCCCGGACAGCCGTTAAATGCCGCTTTTGATGAGGCGTAGATACTCTCACCGCGGTCAAAGAGGAGCGGCGGAATTTGGCAGGCAATATTGTTTTGCGCATCTATAAAGCTGAGCGAGACGTAGGTGTCGTTTGCCGCGGCTTGATAGTATACGTCCGAATCAGTCAGCACTGCTTGTGCGGCTGGGCGGGTTGGAAAATTGGCCGCAGTCGGCGGAGTGGTGACAAAATTACCTGCCGACCTACTCTCTCCCTGTTCCGCAGCGGGCAGTAAGGTTAACGTGCAGCCGGTTATTACGGGCAACATTATGGTCAATATGAGAAGACGCAGCCACTTCATACAGATGCCTTTCAGAATTACTTGTCTATCAGAATTACTGATAGGACGATGTGCAGGACTCACGCAAGCCCTCAACAAGCTTGCTTGGTACGCCCGCATGCTCATCCTCTGTTAGAACTGTTAAAAAACGTGAATGCATATAGTCTATGGCTCTTGACCTACCCGCAACCTAGCCCAGGCCTAAACGCTTCCTATCTCAGAGATAATTTGGGTTTCATGGCATGCTGATAGAGGCGAAAAGTATTAGCGGTTTGGCGCGATTGGTAAGTAAAGCGTGGGCGTCTGTTTTGGTGAGACCATCCACTGAAACTGTACACTGTCGCTCAATTCGCCATCACTGACCACAATTTTTGCCGTATACTTTCCCTCCGCCTGGTCGGTTACCGTTCCTGTGATCAAGCCAGATTTGCTATCCATGGTGAGCGCGGGCGGCAAGCCTTCGGCGCTGTAAGTAAGCTGCGCTTGTTCGGTGTCGGGGTCACTGGCCGAAATTAGCAGCGTCACCTCTTCGCCTACACTGTTGCTCTGATTGCCGGGTGCGATCAAAATCACCGGCGCATCATTGACCGCGCGCACCGTCATGTTGACCGTGGCGGTAACTGCGCCACCGCGTTCATCGCTGGCCGTATAGGTGAAGCTGTCGCTCCCATTGAAGTCGGTCTGCGGCAGATAGGTAATGGTCTGGTCGGCATTGATTGTGGCGACCCCGTGCCGAGGCTGCGTGATCTGGCTAACGAGTAGGGCGTCTCCGTCGGGATCGCTGTCGTTTTGCAACACATCGATAGTAGCTGAACTGTCTTCATTGGTGGTGGCGCTGTCGTTGCCAACGCTGGGCGCGCGGTTGTCTGGATCCGGTATGGGCGTCGCCGTGGGTGACGGAACCGGCGTGGGGGATGCCGTGGCCGTTGGCGTGGGCTCGGGCGTAAAATCTGCCTTGGGCAAGATGAGCAGCGTAGCCGGAATCGCCTGGCCGGGCACGCTCTTACCGGTGGAGTCGCTGAAGCTAATGGCCGGCTGCTGGGAAAATTCGATGGGGGTTGATTCACCGGCGGCAGAACCGGGCTGACAAATAGCTCGCAATTGGATGCGGATGAGGTCGTCACTGTCCGAAATTGTGGCCAGCGGTGGAATGTAGTCGGCCAAAATAATATCAATTTCGCCATCGGTATCTTGTGCATCATAGGAGACCGATGGGAAAAATTGGGGGGATGTGCCAAAGGAGATAGCATCCGGCACACCGTCGCCATCTGCATCTGCATCGTCAAACGCAAGACAGTTCTGGTCAAAATCAATGGAGAGTCCAATACCGGAAATTTCATGGCTATTGCTGCGAAAGATCAAGGGGATTTCAACGGTTTCTCCCGCATTGACTTGCAATCCCTCGGTGACCGCCAGCGAAGGACCCTCAGCGTCAGTAGACGATGCATAGGTTGACGCCGCATAGGTTGACGCCGCAGAAAAAAACGGGCCATTGGCCCAGCTGATGTAGAGCATAGCTGCTATGGTGAGGACGAGGACAGCGAAACGGGCGCGGCTGAAAGAGGGCATAATTTCTCCTTGAACGAGTAACGAGGGGGCCGCTGTAGTTAAACGGCGGCCCCCTCGAAAGAGTTCACTTCAAATGCATCGTGCTTGACGCCATGCTACCGGACCACAAGTGGCAGGAAGAAGTCCGTGGAGACTTCTCCCACGGCGCCATCATGGGTGACCACGGAGACCGAAACGCCGTTGGCATTGCCCACGGATGCGTCGCGCAGTGAAATCGTTCCCCCACTGCTGGTCACGCCAAAGGTAACGGTGGCCAATTCACCGTCGCCAAGGGTAGGCAGCGGCAGGCTCATCCCAGCCACGGCGATTTGAATAACGCCTTCTCCGGTCTGCACCCAGGCCTGGACGCCTTGGGGAAGGTCCAGCGCCAGGGCGTCGGGGATGCCGTCGCCATCGGCATCTGTAGTATCGAAGGTGAGCGCCGCGGCGTCGTATGCGATGGTGAAGCCGGCGGCGGCAATGGCGTTGCCGTTAGTGGTTAGCGAGATGGGCAACTGTACGGTGTCGCCCGCCGCGGCATTGACGCTGGCCACGATGAGGCGAGCCGGTGAAGCAGCGTTGGCGGCCAGCACGCTGCCGGTGGTGCAGGCATCGTTGCCAAAGAAGACAAAGACGGTGCAGATAATGTCGGCCACATCGACGCTGGCGGTGGGGGCGTTGACCGGAGCGGCGCCATTTTGCGAAGCGTTAGCGTCGCAGCCAATGGGACTGCCCAGGTAGCCCTCTCGATAGATATCATACCAACGAGCTACCGTTTCATCTTGGAGCAAGAAGTCTGTATCGAAGTACTCCAGGGCAATGGCTGAGAAGTCGCCAGCATCCACGCCGCCGTTGCCGTTGCAGTCGCCACGCAGATCGTCGGCTACGTAGGTAATGTCGACGGTGGCGGGGTTGGAGGAGAGCGTGCTGTCGGTGGCCACGTAGGTGAAGCTTTCACTGCCGTTGCCGGCGGGCGGTGTATACAGAATACGATCATTCGGGTCGTTGAGTGTTTGAATTGCCGCATTGACGCTGCTGACGGAGGCCACTTCGAGTAGCGTACCTGCATCTTCATCGCTATCATTTGCCAGCACATCAAGCGTCGTGGGGCCTACCGCCACCAGCGTCAGCGGGTTGAAGGGGTCGTCCAGGGCTACGGGCGCATCATTCTCGTCGGTCACGTTAATCGCAAATGACTTTTCATAGAAGAGGCCGCCGCCGTCGGTCGTGCGCACGGTGATGGCGTAGCTGCTCTGAACCTCATAGTTCAGTACCACCGCTGTCTCTACCTGATCCCCATTGATGCTAAAGGCTGCGCCATCGCCATCCACAATGGTGTAGGTATGGTCAATATCGCCTGCGTCGGGGTCCCCGCTCGTCAGCAGATTGCCGATGACGGTGGCAACAGGTGAATTTTCTGGCACCGTATCGCCCGCCAAATCAAGCCCGGTGGGTGCCTCGTTGACGTCGGTGACGGTGATGGTGAACTGCTTTTCAAAGACGCCGCCGTTGCCATCATCTGTCTGCACGCGGATGAAGTAGCTGCTCTTGCTCTCAAAGTTGAAGGCGGGCGCTTGCAGTTCATTGTTGACTATGGTGAAGACGGCGTTGTCCGTATCGCCTGCCCCGGCTACCAACGTGTATGTATGCGTGTCACCGCCGTCGGCATCGCTGGTGTCGAAATAGGCAATGGTCGGACCAGCGAAGTTTTCCACAATGGCCACAAAGGGTGCAAAGAAGCCCGCATCGGCAAAGAGGCTAATGTCGGTAGGCGCGGCGTTATAAGTGAGGGTGAGCGTGCCGCCCGTGGCTGCGCCGGGTACCGAGTTACCGCTTGTGTCGCCAAAGGAGGCGGCGGGGTCGGTAGAGAAGCTGATGTTGGTGGTGGGACAGGTGCTGATGACATCGAACTCGATGGTGACCACGGCGCCATCATTTAGGGCTGTCTGTGAGTTATCCTGGTCCGAGATGCGGATGTCCAGCTCGCCGTCTGTGTCTGCCGGGTCGAGCAGAACGGTGGGTGCATAGCCTCCTGGGAAGCCGCTCGCGGTGTCGGGGATGCCGTCATTGTTGGCGTCGGTGTCATCGATGCTGAGGCAGGCGGTGTCGTAATCCAGCGAGAAGGCGAGCGAGGAGATTTCGAGCCCGCTACTAACATAATTTACAGGCACAGAGAGAATGCCTAAAGAAACATCTGAAGTTGTGTCATCAATATTTAATTGCGGTGTTTCGCAGGCGTCGCCTGTGCCGTCACCGTCACCGTCTTTCTGTGCTGCATTCTCCGCATTGGGACAATTATCGACATCATTTGCTACACCGTCACCGTCATCGTCAGAGATTTGTGCCAGAACGGTAGAACCGGCCGCTGTCGACTGCATCTCCTGCGTCAGTACCTCGCCGGCTAGTGTGGTTGCCCAAAAGGGTGGATTATAGCCGCAAGTCCATGCCTGTGCGCTACAGTACTGTTGAGCAGTACGCCCGAAGGAAGTATAATCAGTCAATAAACGTTTTTGTTCGCGGATCAAGGAGGTAAAAAATTCACTTTGCCAGTTGTGTGAACCGACATTTCCCAAAGATGGGTTTCCAGTGCGATAGCCCATAGCATGCCAAAACAAGCTATAGATATGGGCACAACCATTAACGTTATAGACAGCATTGGTATTGCCACAGCGATAATCGCCATGTTGCCAAAAACCGTCCGCCCAGCCAAGTGAGTCTCTGCGCTCGATAGCGGTCCAATTGTTGGTGGTAAACGTCAAATACCGATCATATGTCTGTCTCAATTGCGTACTGGTGAGGTTATTTTGGGCAGGAAACGGAACGGAAGCATCACGCGGAAACTGATGCATCCCCAGCCACCTTGCGCCAAGGAGTGCCCCACCCGTTGTATTCAAATCAGAGCCATTAGAATTGTTGCGCCATCGACTGCCACCATCTGTCTGCTGGTTTTGAACAAGATTGTCGGCAATCCGATATTTATGGAGATTGTCGACAAAGATGCCGTAAGGCGTGCCTAAAACTTCGGCACGTTGCAATCCCAGGTGTTGCCATATACTATTCCACATATTGGCTTGATAACAATCCCCATTCGTTATATTGCTGGTATAATAGTACCATGCTCCTTTCGCACAGCCTTCATCGATTTGTTGATAGCCAACGTAGTCCACTGTCTGTTGAACCAGCCATTCCCACGTTTGACCTTGAATATCCGGAGCGGAGTGCAGAACAGGCGTGCCGGCAAGCGCAGGTAAGACGCTCGCCACTGTTGTTAGCGCCGGACCAAAGGCAAATTCACCGTGTGGCACCCCCAGGCGAAGACCGGCTGCATCAGTCGTGCCGGGAACGCGTGCACATGTACGAACAGAGCTATCGGGATTATAGCCGCAGGTGTTGCCTTCATCACTGCTGGAGATTGTTTCCAAGGTAGCATTATCCAGCAGTGAATTGAGTAGACGCAGCGTAGTTTCTGCGTAGGGGTCGGTGCGCCAGCGTTGGTCATTAATTGACTCAAAATTTAATGGCAGCGAATATCCGGTTCCCGTAAACGTTCCCGGTGGATATGCTGGAAACCGCTTATTTGCTAGGAACAGATGTAGGTAGAACCAAAAAGGTGCCTCCCCCCGTAGATCGGACGCGGTCGAGCCGGACAGATTGGTAACCGTTCGATGCTGCGCCCATAGCGTTTCTTGCACAGCCATTTCGCGCATAATTTCCAACTGTTCATTCGTCCAATTCCGCGGATCGTTGTGAGGTTTAAAGTCGAAAACAAAAAGTGGAAAAGCGGCTGTCTGCTCAGCATTCGTACATAAATTTCTAACCTTCACGCCAATCGCGACTTGTGAATTTTGGGACACGTTCGGCACAAGATAGGCGCGACCAATGTCCCGGACACTCTGCGATGCTGAATCGGGCAGGTAATCTGCCGAGCTTTCATCACTATAGTCTTCATCAAGATCAGTATCCCACCAGACTCGATAGCCTGAAGCACAGTCCGTGTTGCGGATCATTGCCTTTAGTGTAATTGGGGCCTGCTCGTGTGCGATGTGTGGAATCGATTCTCCTTGTTTGAAGGGTACAATTATGATTTCGTCGCTTTGTGCTTGCGCTATAACACTGGCAGGCATGAATGCAGACAGCAATCCTGCTAAAAAGAGAGCTGCAAGGAGTGATATTTTTGGAACTGTAAAGAACATAAACTTTTCTCCAACATTTTTCCGAAGACTAATGGCCATTTCTTTTGCGAGCAGACCGGTTTTGCAAAGCCGGTCTGCTCGCAAATACTGCTTACTTCACCAAGAGCGGAAGAAAAACGTTTCGCGTCTGATTATTGACTTCATTAGAGATAATTTCGACCACAACCGAACGCCCGGTTACGTCTCCCAGAGAAGCGTTGCTTAGTGAAACTAGGCCGCGGCTGCCGGTCACGCCAAAGGTGACAGTGGCCAAGTCGCCGTCACCAAGCGTGGGCAGGGATAGGTTGACCGCGGCCACGGCAATCTGGATGGCGCCAGCCTCAGCCTGCACCCAGGCCTGGACGCCTTCTGGAAGGTCCAGCGCCAGGGCATCGGGGATGCCGTCGCCATCGGCATCTGTAGTATCGAAGGTGCGCGACGCGGCGTCGTATTCGATGGTGAAACCGGCGGCGGCAATGGCGTTGCCGTTAGTGGTTAGCGAGATGGGCAACTGTACGGTGTCGCCCGCTGCGGCATTGACGCTGGCCACGCTGAGGCGAGCCGGTGAAGCAGCGTTGGCGGCCAACACGCTGCCGGAGGTGCAGGCATCATTGCCAAAGAAGACAAAGACGGTGCAGATAATGTCGGCCACATCGACGCTGGCGGTGGGGGCGTTGATGGGATCAGCGCCATTTTGTGAAGCGTTGGCGTCGCAGCCAATGGGGCTGCCCAGGTAGCCCTGCTGGTAAATCTCGAACCAGTTGGGAGAGCTATCGAAGTCAAAGTATTCCAGGGCGATGGCCGAGAAGTCACCGGCATCCACGCCGCCGTTGCCGTTGCAGTCGCCACGCAGATCGTCGGCTACGTAGGTAATGTCGACGGTAGCGGGGTTGGAGGAGAACTCGTGATCGGCGGCCACGTAGGTGAAGCTTTCGGCGCCGTTGCCAGCCGGTGGCGTGTAAAGTAGTCCATCGTCGAATGCGTCCAGATCCACAATGGCGGCGTTGGCGCTGCTGACCGACTCGATGGTGAGCAGCGAGCCAGCATCTTCGTCGCTGTCGTTGGCCAGCACGTCCAGCGTGGTGGGGCCGACAATAACCTGCACCAACGGGTCGATGGGGTCATCTACGGCCACGGGGGGGTCATTTACATCAAAAACATCAACAGTCACCAACTGCTCATCAAAGAGGCCGCCGCTATCCGTCACGCGGGCGGTGAAGATATAGGTGCTCTGGATTTCATAGTTGAGGGCTACGGTCGTTTGCAGGGATATACCCTCTACGGTAAAGGCCGCCGCATCCCCGCCCGAGAGCGTAAAGGTGGGCGTATCCCCCTCATCCGGATCGTTCACGTAGAAATCGCCCAGCGAATAACCGGGATCCTCATTCTCCGGAACCGGCGGGTAGCTGAAAATTTCCAGTACCGGCGGCTCATTGACACTATTGACTTGGATCTCAAACGGCTTCTCGAAAAATAGGCCTCCGCTGTCAGCCGAACGGATAGTCACCAGGAAGATCGGCATAAGCTCAGCGTCAAAGCTCTCGCCCGTGACTAGAGTGTTGTCCACAATGGCAAAGGCATTGTCGGGGTCGTCGACAATGGTGTAGATAAAGGTGTCTCCGCTATCGGGGTCAGCCGTGCTGAATGTGCCTATGAGCGTCCCCGCCGGTAGATTCTCATCGACCGATGTGTTGTCCAATAAAATGTCGGTGGGGGCGCTGTTGTAGGTCAACGTGAGCGTCCCGCCGGTAGCTGTGCCGGTGACCGGATCGCCGTCCGTATTGCCAAAGGAGGCGGCGGGGTCTGCGGAGAAGCTGATGTTGGTGGTGGGGCAGGTGCTAATGACATCAAACTCGATGGTGACCACGGCGCCGTCATTTAGGGCTGTTTGTGAGCTATCCTGGTCCGAGATGCGGATGTCCAGCTCGCCGTTTGTATCTGCTGGGTCGAGCAGAACGGTGGGTGCGTAGCCACCGGGGAAACCGCTGACCGCATCGGGAATGCCGTCATTGTTGGCGTCGGTGGCGTCTAGGCTGAGGCAGCTTTCATCATAGTCAATGGAGAAGGCGAGAGAAGAGATATCAGCGCCGTCATGGGCAAAGACAATCGGTACGTTGATAGAACCTGATGAGGCATCCAACGTAGCATCGTCGATGGTAAGGCTAGGAGCTGGAGGGGGTGAGAGCGTGAGAATGAGCTGAGGCGGTGCCCCATAGGTTGAACTTCTCGTGTAAAATAAAACTTGGTCACTACCGTTAGCAATTGTAGACGATGAGATACCAATCGCCACTTTTCCGCCGCGCAAACTGTCTAACCAAATGTGATTTAGAGCGGCATTCCATCGATTACCGGCAGGTGCAGAAGCATGAATATCTGCTGACGCCATGGGGGTGGTTCCCAAGTCGGCAAAGACGCTAGAAGGTACACTAGTTGAACCATCTACGGATAGTAGCGTGTTCAGTGTCGGCTGTGTGACCTGAGTAAGAAATATATGTTCAGGTGTACCGTTGCTAGTAACTGAATCGGCCGCATTAAATGTGAGGCGCGCCCCGACAATTTCATCGGTGATGTTTGTAAGATCGAAAATCAAATATCCGCGGAATTCAAAATTGCTATTCGTACCCACATTAGCAGGTGAAGTCTCTCGACAAACGTTGCTACGGCAGTCACCAACGTCATTGGTCGCGGTTAGCGTCACCGTGGTTGTACTTTGCGCAGCAACACTATCAGAGGTACCAACAAGCCAACTCGCACAGAGTAGACTACAAACAAATGCCATATAGATATAACTGGTGATGGCGCGTTTTGAATCGTTTCCGTTTGGCGTCGCGCGCATTTTGAAACACAAATACTTTAACATCAAAACCTCCGGGTTTACATGCCCTACCAAGCGCTGGGGGTGAACAAAGATATACAGCAACAGATAATTTTTTTCCAAGAATGGCTTTAGGTCTTTCCAAAAATAAAATGTGTCGAAAAATCTGCAAGCTAATTCGAGAATTAGCCTCAACCGTCTTATTTCGGGAAATTTTCTTGATTTTACTTAGCCTTACTGGTTACGTTGAGGAGTTGTACAGTCTACGAAGTGAGGTCAGTGAGGTGTATTGCTGTGGAACTCCGGTTTTACTTCAAAATAGTTTCGGACGTCGTTCTGATAGGAAAGCTGTTACTTGTAGCAAATATCGACAATTGTAATGCAAGAGTGTCCGCAAAATGTCCGCATTGAGAGCCACGACGGCTCTATAATTCTGGCACTTTCGTAAGATTTTTGCTCAAGGCGAAGCAATTTGTGGGAAGGCGGCGCACACGGCCGCAAAGGCGGCTTCCGTGGCAGCTGCGGGTTCGATGTCCAACTCAGCCAGTGCATTCAGGCAGCGCTCATATTGGTGCAGAGCGGCCATGCGCTGGTCAGAGGCCATATAAATTTCCATAAGCAGACGATGCATCTCTTCGCTGTAGGGGTCAATGGCCAGATAGCGCTGGGCGCATTCGGCGGCGGCGTCTAGATTGGCTTGCGAAATCAGTCTGTGAATGCAGTACTTTAGCAACCGCAGATAGCGCTGTTCCCAGTAGGGCTGTTCGTGAAGCAGCCACAATTCCAGCTCGGGAAAGTTCATCAGGTTGACGCCGTGCAGAAGCGACCCGCGGTAGCTTTGCAGAATGGTCTCCAGCGCCATATCGGTCTGAACAGTGGCAGAGGAAGGGCGCAATTGCGCCATGAACCACAGATCTACATCCACCAACGGCTGGTTGAGAGTGATACCGTCCCCGGTTGCCAGCAGCAGGTCCGAGCGCGGCAAGGCGTGGCGCAGCGTACTCAGCAGCCGCGTCAGGCGACGGTTGGGCTTTTCTGTATCTTCAGGCCAAAAGAGATGCGCTAACTCTGCGCGCGGCACGGGGGTGGTCGACGCCGCCAGCCGATAGAGCAAGAGCCGGGGCTGGCGGCGTTCAATGTGCCAAGGTTGGTTATTCCACCACATTTGCGGCGGGCCAAAGAGAGCAAGTTTAAACATACAAATTGCGGGCTATTTTACTCGCACCTGTTCACCGCAGGGCAGGCGCCGGGCGTATCCGTCCAGCCGCACCACGGGCCCGATTTGGTGGTGACGGTGTTGCGCCAGCAGCCTTGCAATTTGCTAATGTCCAGGTTGGTGTGGGTAAAGCGGAAGAAGCCCTGGTCATTGGCGGCCGCATAGTAGGAGCCGGTGACGCTATACTCTTGGCGGCTGCCAAACAGATCGAACTGGCCGTTGATGGTGCCAGTGGTGGCGCCGTTGTAGTAACGCCCGCTGATGGCGGCGCCGGTCTGCGCCATTTCTACCCACCCCTTGCCGTTGTGGGTGAGCCAGGTACCGCTAAAGCCACAGCCCGCCGGCAGCGGACCGCTGCGCACGCCGCACCACTGGTAACTGTTGCCGCTGGCGTTGATCCAGTTGCCGCGAAAGCCTTGGCCGTTGTCGACCAGGCGCAAGCGAACGGGCGTGCCGCGGCTGGTGGTGGCCGACAGCGTATCACCGGACACGGCGCCGGTAAAGGTGGTCGCGCTGCCGCTGCCGTATTGCACATATTGGCCCGACACCTGGCTGCCCGCCTGGTTAATGGTGATTTCGGCAAAGTTGCTCTGCCACGTACCATTGAAGGTGTTGGTTGGCGGTGGACTCGGAACGGCCCCAATGGTAAACGTGCCGCCGCCCAACACTTGGCCGGTGGAGGCATCGGTAAATTCAAGCCGCCATTCGCCGTTGGCAAAGACGCCGCCGGGTGCATAATAGGTATGCTCGAAGCCGCTGGTGGCAGTGCGGTTGGTGGACCAGCTCACGTTGCTGCGCGTGTGATAGCGCTGCCCGTTGAGGGTCCAACGATGCTGGATGCGGCTGTTGAGCGGTAAGTTTGCATAGCGCCAGTTCACCTCAATGCGCCCCAAGGTGGGCGAGAAATTGGTGGCTGGATCGGTACAGCGCATGTTCTGATCCAGGCTGGTGCAAAAGACCAGGTCTGTGACCACAGGCATCAATGGCTCGCCAACGGGTTCCAGCCAGTATTCATTGGCGCTGGCGCCTTCGCTGGTCCAGCCCATCTGGCCCGTATCGGCCTGGACGTACCACCAAACCCAACGGTCGGCGCAGCGCGGTCCGTCTATGAGCGTCATGCCCACGCCGGGCTGGATTGGCGAGCCGGTAGGGCTGGCCTGGCGCGCTGGCTGGCTGCGCACCGTGTTGGGCTTGGGCGGTTGCGGGGCCACGCGGGCGCGCATCCCCTTTTGCAGGCGCGTGGGATAGGTGTTGGGGCAAACCTGGCTTGCTGGACGGTCACTATTGTTGTCAACATCTCTTTCACTCAGCATCTGTAGACGCCCGCTTTGCAGGCGATAGGTTTGCACAACGTGGCGCGTCGCCATAATCCCAGAATCATTGGGGCCTTTGGTGACCATATCAAGTATGATTGCTCCGTCATTCTGAATGTGCAAAGAGTTGATCTGGATGCGGTCTTGCAGGTATTGGGCATCGGCCTCAATCAGCCCCGCTTGGGCGCCAATCATCACGTGCAGGCTGTAAAAGCGCCCGGTAGTATTGGCGGTCTGCTCCATCAAGATGGTGGCGGCGTCGGCCACACCATCGCCATTTACATCACCTTGCGCCGAAGGTCCCATGAGCGTCACTTCAACCTGACCGTTAGGGCCTGGGCGCACAGCGTGACCATCGCGCAGCGTAATGTAGCCCGTATCGCTCACCAGCATGGAATAGGTGGCATTGGCCAACAGCGCGTCGATATCCGGCCCGCTAGCTGGCCGCCCGGGGATGTTAATGCGATCGCCAATTTCAATACGATTGATGTTGACAATCTGCGGGTTCGCCTGACGCAACGCGCTCAACGTGACGCCGCATTTTCTGGCGATTTTTGCCATTGTATCTCCGGCTTGCACAATGTATGGATTGGTGGGGCACAAATCGCTTTGGGCGCGCCCCGTCTGTGGCAGCAGAGAGAGGATAATGCCAAGCAGAAGGACGGTGATTTGCTTTTTCATCTGTATTACCTCGTTTTCCAATGCGCCCACCCGCCGCCACAACCGATAGAGCAGATAGACGACGGCCAGGGGTATACCTATTTCCCAGAGCAACGCTGGGAGTACTAAGAGAATTTCAAAAGGTCCAGGAGCGGGAAGTATGTGATTATCTCCTAAATGGGAAACGGCGCATATGCGGGTCAGCAACCCGCTAAGGTTGCTGACCCGCACGAACAATTCTTTATTCCTTCTCTGCCATAACCCTCACCAGGAACCTAACGCTCCAATGCCAGCAACTGAGTCATACTAGGCGGCGTGGCCCAAGCGCCTGCGGGCAGCGATGCCGCATAGTTCGTGTATGTGTCGCCCGATATGTGAGCTTTCCAATCCGCTTCACTTTCCCAGACGCCAAGCAGCATAATTTGTGTGGGGTCATCCTCGCGCTGATAGAAATCGTATCGGATCGTGCCCGGCTCCTGTCGGCTCTCCTGGGCCAGCAGCATTTGGGCCTTGGTCAGTGTGTCCAAATGCTCCAGAGCCGCTGTGCCGTGAAAGAGTGCAACAAAGCCTGCTGCCTCCGTCTCAATCCGTAGTTTCATCTTCGGTCACCGTGATGGGGGCGTAGGTAATAATGCTCTCCGCGGCCATCACCTGGAAGGTTGAGATTTCGTGGCCGCTCAAGGCCGGGTGACCCTTCACGGCACCAAATAGCTCGCTCTCCATGTAGGCTTCCAGCGAGTCGGCGTCGGCGAAGTAGTAGACCGCGCCAGCCGTCTTTTCCTCTGGGTTTAATGTCCATACCTTCCAGACCAGACCGGGGATCGCGGCAAACTCTTCGGCCAGCGGCGAGACTTCGGCTATATATTCCTCGGCTGTATCGAAGTCATAGGTGAATTCCACGTCCAGCAACATGCCTGCTTCACCGCTCTCGTCCGCCATTCCTTCCATCGACCGCAGGTTTGCATAGGTGACGAGTGACTCGCTGCGCATGACGTCGTAGGTCCGAATGCGATGCTCGCTCAGCGCCGGATGACCTTTGACGGCGCCAAAGAGTTCACTGTCCATATACGCCTGGCGAACGGCTGCATCTTCGAACAGATAGACTGCACCCGCCCGCTGCGTCTCTGGATCGAGCGTCCAAGTCTTCCAAACGAGGCCGGGGATCGCGGCAAACTGTTCGGCCAGGGGTGAGACCTCGGCGACGTACTCCTCTGCGCTGTCAAAGTCATAGGTGAATGTTACGTCTAGTATCGCTGTGCCTTCACCCACCATATAGTTTGTCACCTCAATCGGCGCCGAACGCTCAAAGGTGGTGTAGATGGGGCAGCGTTGGCTAAACTGCTCGGCCATCATGGCGGCCTCTTCGTGGGTGGGTCCGTCCACGTGTATGTTGACGCGGAAGGCGCGAATGCGTGGGTTCACGTCGGCGCCGGCCACGCCGCGCGGATCCAGGTCGGCTTCCACCGTGGCCATAGCGGAATGCAGCGGAATGTCCTGCTCGCGGGCCACGGCTTCGTAGATCATGAGGCCGCAAGCGGGCAGCGCCGCAATGAAGGCATCCAGCGGGTTGACTTCCTCATTGGGGCCGTTGATGGGCGGCACCGAATCAAAGATCCAGTGGTTGCCGCGGGCGGACATGACGCTGCGCCCAAACTCGATCATGCGACCGCTGGCGCCGGGCATGGCCAACTCCAGCTCCTCGTCTTCAATGTCGTTATCTACAATCGGTTGGGCCTCGGTGGCAAAAGGCTCTTGCTCTTCGCCATCCACCACGTTGGTCACGTCGATGTCCGCCGAAAGAGCCAACGTGGTGTAGATGGGGCAGCGCGTGCTAAAGGCGGCGGCCATCATGGCGGCTTCTTCTGGCGTGGGACCATCTACGTTCATGGTCACATGGAAGGCGCGCACGCGCGGGTTGACGGGCGCACCGGCCACGCCCCGTGGATCGATTTCGCCCTGTACGGTGGCCGACAGGTTGCTGGTCTCAATCTCCTGTTCAATGCCCACGGCTTCATAAATGTACATGCCGCAGGCTATCAGCGCGCTCAACATGCCGTCCAGCGGGTTGACCTCTTCGTTGGGGCCATTGATGGGCGGCACCGAATCGTAGATATAGTGGTTGCCCCGCGCCGAGATGAGGACGCGCCCAGGGCGCACCAGATCCGCGGTGGCGCGGGCCGTCACCAATTGCACCTCTTCATCATCTTCCTGGCCGGGCGCAGATGCGGCTTCGCCGGACGCGATACCCTCTGCTGGGTGCGCCAGCACAGTGGCGCTAGGCAGCACCAGCGCCACTATTAGCGCCAGCAGCACAATTTCTTGCAAATACTTTATCATGAAAACACTCCTTGTGGCATTGATAAAACAATATATAATAGGCGCCAGGCGGTGAAGCAGCGGAGCAGGGAAACAATAATCACCCCTTTACTCTGTCACCTTGTCACCATTTCACCCTGTCATCCTGTTACCCTTCGGCTGTCGTCGGGTCAATAATCGCCTTGACCTGGCTAATCTTGCTGGCCGGGAAGCCCGACTTTTCAGCGTGCTGGCGAATCAGTTCTTCCGAGGGGGCAATGTAGACACAGAAGGTCTTGTTGTCGACCACGTAGCTGTGCAGCCACTGGATGTCCGTACCCAACTCACCGAGGACGCTGCACGATTTCTGGGCGGCGCCAACTACTTCCTGGGGAGACAGGTTCCCAATACCGGGGATTTCGCGTTCGATTACATACTTTGGCATATATAGCTCCTTATTGTTGCGGATTGACTTATTGCTGCCCACATGAGGCAACGCTGGTCACTGTAGCATCGAGTAAATATCTATGGACTATCCAATAGCTAATCATCAACTAATTTGCATAAGTCGTTTTGCTGCAGGCCCGGCGCAAAAGATGGGCAACAAAAAAGGCGAAAGCATTTGCTTTCGCCTTTTTTGTTGCTGATAAAGTCTATCTTATGGCGGGCCGTGCACGCTATTTATTATGCTGGCGTAGTTGGTATGGCATCGGCCAACGTGTTCTCTGGTTGCTTATAGCGCAGGGCGCGTAACGCCACAAACAGGGCCGCCAGCGCCATAAACAGCGCTACCACAAAAAGCGAGCGGTAGCCAAAGCGCGCCGCCAGAAGCCCGCCAATGACGGGTGTAATCAGCGAAACCAGTGCCGAAACCGTGTTGGACAGACCCACGTAGATTGGCCGCTGATCGGCATCGGCATAGTCCACCACCCAATTCATGTAGGCGGCAAAGAGATTGCTGCTGGCCGCTAACCCAGACATGAGAAAGCCCACATATAGGGGCAGGGGCCCCAGCCCTTGCCCGGGAGATGCTGCCGACAACGCACAGAGCGGCATGAGAACAGACGCCGCCAGCGCCAGCCGGATAAAGAGCACGTTGTTGCGTTCGCCCAGCCAGGTGTAGGCAAATGCGCCCACCATGCTGCCCACCGTGTACATGGAGAGCAGCCACGGCACGGCCACGTCGCTGGATAGCCCCAACTGCACGGTGGCGTAGCCCACGTAAAATGGCGCCGCCATCATAAACAGATTGGTCAACATGCGGATCAGAATAAAGGCGCGAAAGGGCTTGTCATCACGCAGGACGCGTCCCAAGTCGGGCAGAAATTCACGCAGCGCCGGCACCTTGGCGACCGCCTTGCCGCCCGGCAGTTCGTGAAAAAAGAGCCCCGGTACAATCGAAATGACAAAAATCAGGCCCGATATGCCAAAGAGGATTGCATAGTTGTTGGGAAACCCAGGTCCCTCGGCGCCTAGAATAACCCCAATCAGCGGGGAAATCAGCAGCATGATCAGCGCCGTTGCCATTGTCGTAATACCAAACATGCGCGCCCGCCAGCGCGCATTCAAGCTGGTTCCGGCCAGGTCGGCCCAAGGCACGCCGACCACACCGTCACCAAAGGCCGCAATGCTGTACGCAATGAAAAATGCTGCCAAAATCAGGCTCGGCTTGTCCCGACCCAACCAAGCTGTGAGGCCGGCAAAGAGCAAAATCACAAAGCGCACGGGAATGTTTGGCCCCACAAACCACCATTTTTTGCGTTCATAGCGCACAACATAGCGCGCAATCAGCAGCTGGGGCAGCGTAAAGCCAATGGTAAAAAGGTTGCCGCTGAGGCCAATGAGTATTTCCGAATCGGTGAGCTGGCGCACAAAATCGGGGATGACGGTGTTGGCGCCGATAATGCTCATGGCCAGCGTGAACAAGATGCTGTCGATAAGAAAACTAACAAAATTACGGCGATAGACCTTTTCGCGATCCGCCGCCGAAATCATGGTCATAACTGAATGTGTCATATACCAGTCAATTCTAATTGGACTTACGCAAGCCCGGCGTAAAAATTGCCAGGTCTGCAAGCCGCGCAGTCCTGGCGATGCACAGACGCTGCGTAAGTCGTGTCTATGTAAGTAGTGTCTATGTAAGTCGTGTCTATGTAAGTCGTGTCTAAATAAATCGGTTGATCCAGAAGTTCGACTTTTCTCAGAAGTCGAACTTCTTCTGAACAACACTGAAGTGCGTAACTCCCGTAAGTAAGTCGTGTCTGTATAAGTCGTGTTTGTATGAGACGTGTCGATTGGTGGGGGTCGTTTCCGCTAACAGATTTGCGCGGGCAATTCGCCAATATGATTCAGCACCAGATCGGGCCTTTGGGCCAGCTTTTCAACATCCGCCGCTTTGGAAACGCCTGACAGCACGGCGCACGTCTGCATGCCCGCCTGCTGCCCCATCTGAATGTCGGTCTCCAGCCGGTCGCCGACCATCAGGCAGCGCTGTGCAGGAAGCTGCATCAGCTCCATGACCACTTCCACCGTCAGCGTGGATGGTTTGCCGGCCAGCACGTCCGGGCTACGACCGGTGAGCACTTGCAGCGCGGCCAGCGTGGCGCCGGCGTCGGGGATGGCGCCGCCGGGCATGGGACAAGTTAGGTCACCGTTGGTGGCATAAAGTTTGGCGCCGCCGATGAGCGCTTGGTAGGCCGTGTTGAGCTTGCGATAGTCCAGCGTGCGGTCAAACGAGACTACCACGGCGTCAATGCCGGCGGGCTCGATTACCGCCTTTTCGTCCTGTGCCAGCAGTTCGTCCACCACCGTCAGCCCATTGGTGCGCAGCTCACTAACCAGGTTGGCTTCGCCAATCACATAGAGGCGCTGCGTGGGCGCGTGTTTGGCCAGATAGCGGCCCAATACATAGCCGGATGTGATCACGTGGGCCGGTTCTGTGGGGATGCCCAGGCGCGTCAATTTCTGCGCATAGGACGCGCGCGGCTCCAACGGCTTGTTGCTGACAAAGAGGACTTTTTTGCCCCGCTGCCGCAATTCGGCAATAGCCGCCGCCGCACCTGGAATGGCCGACTCGCCCAAATAGACGGTGCCGTCCAGATCAAAGAGAAATCCATCGATGTTTAATAGGGAGTGGTGCATCTTTTATGTTAACTCAATGGTCTTCCAGCGCCCAGAGCGGAAGCGGAAAAAGTAGATAATTGTGATGGAGCCCAGATAGGCCAACGCCCCCATCCACGCCCCCAAAACATCCACATTGGCATAGTTGATCAGCACCCACACCAGCGGGATGAACATGCCCCAGGATAAGATCGAGCGCACCAACATGGTAAAGGTCGTATCGCCGGCGCCATTGAGCGCGCCGGCCAGCACAATGCCCACGGCATCGAAAATCTGGTAAAAGGCCATCAGCGTTAAAATAGTCACCCCAGCATCAACCACCCGCGGCTCATCGCTAAAAATGCCCATGAGCGCCTCGGGCGCGACCAAATACCCCAGACCAATCAGCCCCATGCAGATCATAGCCAGCAGGCAGGCGCGATAGCCCACTTTTTCGGCTTCATCGGGCTGCTTGGCGCCTAAATATTGGGCCACCAGGCTGGACGTGGCCATGTTGATGCCCACGCCCAGCGTAAACGAAATGCTCATATATTGCAGCGCGATTTGGTTGGCCGCCGCCACGCCCGTACCCAGGCGCGCCATTAGCGCAAAGAAGGCGCTAAATGAGGCGATTTCCAAAAAGTCGCCAATGCCCATGGGCAGCCCAATGCGCAATACGCCGCGCAGTTCGGCCCAGGAGGCCAGCCGCGCCCGGCCCGTGCCAAAGGCCAGGCGGCTGGGCCGCCGCCACAAAATATACGCGCTGAGCAGGGCGTTGACGCCATTGGACATGACGGTGGCATAGGCCGCGCCCGCCACGCCCAGCGCCGGTGCGCCCCAGTTGCCCAGCACCAACATCCAATCCAGCAGTATATTGAGCAGCACTGTGATCCACGCCAGCGCCATGGGCGTACGCGAATCGCCGCGGCCCACCATAAAGCCCCAAACCACGGCGCTGAACATGACTAGCGGTATCTCTAGCACCCGAATCTGCAAATAGGCCGTGCTGAGCAGACGCACTTGCGGCGCCTCTGCTGGCACCACAAAGTGCATGAGCCAGCCAAAGAAAGCGGGCAGCAACACCACGCCCAAGCTCAACCAGCCCACCATATTCAAACAGCGCCAGATGTCATCACCAATTTTGGCGTAAGCCTGCTCGCCAAAAGCCCGGCCCACAAAGACGACGGCGCTGTTGGCCACGCTGCGAAAAAGCATCGTAACCGCAAAATAGAGTACGCCGCCCAGCCCCACGGCGGCCAGCGCATCCGTGCCAATGCGCGAGACAAAATAAGTGTCTATGACGCCCAGAAACGTCTGCGACAGATTTTGCAGCATCAGCGGGCCGGCCAGCGCGGCAATCTGCCAAAACAGATCGCCGCGCCAGTAAGATGGTTTTATATCGTCCGTTGTAACCAAAAAAGTCTCTTTTCGTTTGCTTGAATCAATACTCTCGATCCGGATCGCCCGCCATGCGGTTGCCCTGAAAGTCGAGCTCTAGCCAGATATCTTTGGTGGCGCGGCGGAAGGCGTAGAGCCGGGCGCGCATATCGGCGGCAATCTCTTGCAGGGCCGGGTCGTCAATGCGGTTTTGGGCTTCAACCGGGTCGGTTTCCAGATCGTATAGTTCTTCAAAGGCGCGCTGGACCGTGTGTTGCGTGGGCCGTTGCCCCATCATCTCTACGCCGCTTTCGCGCACCGCCGTCCATGTTTTGGAACGATAGAGATCGGTGGGGAAAGGCGTTTTGTGGTCGGCAGCCAGGTTTTGCACGTATTTATAGCGCCGCCCGCGCAGCACCCGATAGGGATTGTAATCAATGACCTCATGGAAGCAGTGCGAATAGGTCACCTCATCCCAGCCATCCGGATCGGGCGTCTGCAAAATGGGCAGCAGCGAGCGGCCGGGCAGTTCGGCGGGAATCTCCACGCCGCACCAGTCGTGGATGGTGGGCCGAATGTCCAGGTGGCTGACCAGCGCCCGATTGTGCATGCCGCCATTTTGCGCGCCGGGCTGATGCACAATAAACGGCACGTGGTGGCCGCTGTCAAACATGGATGCCTTGGCCCCGGGAAACGGCATGCCGTGGTCGCTGGTCAGGATGATCAGCGTTTCGTCGGCGCGGCCGGATTCGGCCAGCGCATCCAGCAGCAGTCCAACCGAGGCATCAAAGCGCGAAACGCCGCGATAATAATCGGCCACGTCCGCGCGCACGCCGGGCAAATCCGGCAAGAAAGGCGGTACAATAACTTCGTCTGGACTGTAAATCACATCGGTGACGCCGCGGTATTGTTGTTCGTTGCCAAAGCCGCCGGCCGCCCGATGCGTATCCACAAAGCCCACGTGCATGTAGAAGGGGCGATCCGGATTATCTCGCCAAAACTGGCGCGCCAAATCAGCCATGTCGGCGCTCTCGCGCGGATTCACCTGGGGCTCAAATTCAAAAGGATAGACGCTGTATGGTTCGGCGTGCTTTTTGCCAATGCAGGCGGTGGCGAAGCCGGCTGCGCGTAGCGATTTGGGCGTGGACGACATCCACTCGTGGGTGCGAAAACCCTGGATGCCGTGGCAATGACCGTATTGCCCATGCACGTGGCTGTGCTGACCGGTCAAAATGGCGGCGCGGCTCACGGCGCAGGAAGGGCTGACGCAAAACTCGTGATCAAAGATAACGCTGCGCTGGGCAAATTCATCAATGCGCGGCGTTTGTATGACGCTGTTGCCGTAACAAGCGGCCAGCGGACTCCAGTCGTCGGCAATGAGAAAAAGGACGTTGCGATAGGCGGGCATGGAATTGGCTCCTGACTAATATTCTCATAGAAGGATTTTGCGTGGTGCGTGAACTCGTTTTGGAATATATACTAAACCGGTATACGCACTACGCACTACGTTCTAACGTTCTCCACTGCACCCCACCATTTACCTCTGCCAATTGCCCCGCGCCATGGACGTGGCTCACAATCACAATGGCGTCCTCGGCCAAAGCGGCTTCCACAAATTGGGCGCGGCTCTGCTGCATGGTGGGCATGTCGGCCCAGCGAACGCCCCATTGGGGGTAGGCAATTTCAACAATGTGGTGATAGAGATCGCCAATGCAGTAGAGGGTTTGGCCACCGGCGCTTAGTTTGACCGTTTGGTGTCCCGGCGTTTCACCCGGCGAAGCCAGAATCTGCACGGCATCCCCCAGCGCGTAGTCGCCATTGACGGGATGAATGCGTCCTTGCTGCTGGAGCACGCCCAACGTGTGCGCCTCCAGCGAGTCAGCGGTCTCAATTTTGGGCTGAGCCGCCAGCCAATCCGCCTGGCCAATGTGCACCACCGCATTGGGAAAGGACGGCACAAATTGGCCGTCCTGTTGATGCGTCAGCCCGTTGAAATGGTCAAAGTGCAGATGGCTGATAATAATGTGATCAATTTCCTGGGGCGTCACGCCAATTTGCGCCAGTTGCGCAATCAAATCCGGCGGCGGTGTGTAATTGGGCAGCGCAAAGGATGAATCCAGATCATACGCTGCGGCATCCACCAGCACGTTTAGCCCCGGCAGCCCAATATAGATACAGTTGACGGCCACCTGTGCCGGCTCGGCAAAATCGGCGGCATATTCGGCCGGCTGTTCCGCCGGGGTGACACCCAGGGCATCGGCCAAATCCAACGCCAAATCGCCAGTGTTGATCACGCCTACCCGCGCTTCACCCAGCTCGATTACCTGCAATGATTCCATAGTTCCTCCATAATGTGTGGTCAGGTTTATACGCACTCTTTAGCTCGCTTGTAAAATCAGCGCGACGTACTGTCCATGCACATCGCATCTGCACCAAATTTTTAACAGGTGATCCAAGTGTAGGTTGCTATGCGTATCATGCGCAATCCCATTGCGACTTATGCCGCGCCATTGGCTCACCGAGCGAGAATAGCCTGCTTGATCTGGCGATTTTTACGCCATGTCTGTGCTAAGTTCTACCTGTAAATTGTGGGAGATTATTTGCGCTCAAAAGCGAATTTGACAGCAAGTTGTAAGGAATAATAATAGGATAAACATATATAATGGGGCCGTTCAACTTTGTCTTCCGCCACACCCGAATACGCAACTGATTATGTGGGCGGTGTGCATAAATATTTCAGTCCAGTAGAGACAGGCAAGTGCGCGTCGCACGTGGGTCCACGAGCCATTGTCACTCGAACAGCAAATTATGCACACTCCTCAATTATGTATATGCATGAAAAGTATATACACGCGTCAGTATCAATAGAGCGCAACGGCAAACGATAGAGTCGGATTCATCCATTGAGACCGACGCCTGGATTGTCAACGCCGTTGTCGTGAACTGCGTATATGCCTGTGCGGCGCCGTCGTAGACAAGTCTTCAGCATCTGTTCATCCTCTGTAACACTCCGCAATGTCAACAATCGCATATGTTTTGCATGACTAAAGCCCGGGCAGCGAAGGTTAACTTGTGGCCGAATGTGTCCCGATTTGCCAGACGCCCTTCATTGTACTGTATCGATCCTCCGATACCAACTTGGAGATTGGACATGCATATCCTTGTAAAAATCAATCAACAATCAGAGGCAGAAAAATTTTTATGGTACGTAGACAAAAGCATATCCACAGTGTTGCCTGGGCATACATCTTTGGTGGCAGCAGCGCGCGCGTCAAGCGCAAACTAGGCTTTGCCATTGTGGTCTTGGCCACGGCGCTTTGCTCGCTGTTGTTCGCGCAACCGGCATTGGCCCAAAGCGGCGTCATTTCCGGCACGGTGACTGAACTTTCGAGCACACCGATTGAAAATATAACAGTTGATCTTTACATAGAGCAGGCTGACCCTATCTTTGGCACATCTTGGTCTTTGGCCGCATCTACCAATACGCTTGCCAATGGCGCCTATTCATTTTCGGGGCTAAGTGCCGGTACATATGGCATCTGTTTTGTGGATGCCAATACGCCAGCCATGTATAAGAATGAATGCTATGATGAGGCAAATGAATTGGGCTTTGCGACGAAAATTACTCTGGCTGCCAATGAAACGCTTTCAAATCTTGATGCGCAGCTGGCAAAATTTGGCACGATTTCCGGCCGCGCCACGGTTGTGGGGGGCGGGCCCTTGCCCAATGCGCAAGTTGGCGTCTATGTCTATGAGACATGTTGCGCGGTTTGGACATTCATAGGTTCCTACCCGGCCGATAACGACGGTAATTATACAGTTACCCAATTGGGGGCAGCAACCTATCGTCTGCAATTTCAGGATAGCGCTTACCCGCCCATGTATCAAAGCGAATTTTATGCAGATGCGTCGGATGTAGATTCGGCAACGGATATACCGGTGGGCGATGGCGAAGATGTAGTGGGTATCAATGCTGAATTGGCGAAAACGGGATCCATTGCGGGGCGTGTAACCGACGCCAACGCCAATCCAATAGACAATGTGCGGGTGGAACTTTATGAATATAACAGCCTCTATGCCTTCTGGAACTTACTGTACTCCGTTCAGACCGACAGCAGCGGCTATTATACGCATACTGGCCTGAGCGCCGGCACATTTCGCATCGGTTTTGTCGATGAGGCTTCCCCTGCCCATTATCAGAACGAATTTTACAGCGATGCCGAGAGTGTAGAGACGGCAACTGATATTCAGGTAACGGCGAGCCAAGATGTGGTGGGGATTGATGCACAACTGGCTAAATTTGGTTCAATTTCTGGCCATGTGATTGATAAAGATAGCAATCCTATTGCTGGTCTTTCGGTTACCGTTTACGAGAACGATGCCTTTCTCTATACCACGCTCACCGATGAAAATGGCGCGTACTCCATAGCGGGCCTGCAGGCCGGAAATTATAAGGTCAGCTTTGAGAATTACCTCTTCTCTGGCAACCCAATATATCAGCGTGAGTTTTATGATGACGCGCCCACCCTTGCGGAAGCGACAACGGTTCCCGTTGGCGAAGGTGAGGATGTGACGGGGATCGATGCCCAAATGGCGAACTTGGGCTCAATCTCTGGCCGCGTGACAGATGAATCCGGCGCCCCACTGCCATTTATTCAAGTGCTGGTAAATGCCGACAGTGAGGTGGGGTGCTGCAATCCGGCGACGGCTCAAACCGACGATAATGGCCAATATACGGTATCGGGACTACCTGCCGCATCCTATCGCGTAGAGTTTAATGATAGTTTCTCCTTGGTTTATGAAACTGAATATTATAGTGATGCCCACTCCTATGAATCAGCCACCTTGGTCAAGGTGGCATTGAGCGAAGATGTAACCGGTATTGATGTGCAGTTGGCAAAATTGGGGAGCATGTCCGGTAAGGTAGTTGATGAAGCGGGAAATCCACTTGCCAATATAAGCGTATCGCTGTATCAAGAAGAGACTGATCCTTGCTGTGTCGGCTCTTGGTCTAGTCGGAATGGCACAAATACAGATAGCGACGGTCTCTATGCGTTTGGTGGGCTAACTGCCGGCAAGTACCGGCTATTCTTCGGCGAATATTCTTCCCCTCCGCTCTATCAACATGAATTTTACGACAATGCGTTTACGTTAGAGACCGCCACAGACATTGTGATGGCGCGCAGCCAGGAACTCGTCATGCCCGATGTGGAGCTTGCCAAACCTGCTTCCGTCTCAGGCCACATTACAGATGCGGATGGCAATCCCGCTAGCGATTGGTGTGCTTTCCTGCGTTACTTCAACCCATCCACAAATACGTGGGAAATTCTGGAATCAGATTGTCAGTATGACGCTGGTGATGACACCTATGTGATCAATTCTGTGCCGGTGGGAACATTTCGTATGGAGTTTGCGCGGTCCAACACGCTAGAGGATAGTACCTATCGTCGGGAATTCTATAATAACGTCTTTACCATTGAAGAGGCCGATGATATTGTTGTGACTTCTGGCCAGGTTATTGAAAACATCGACGCCATGCTCGACAAACGCACCCACATTGGCGGACGCGTTACCGACGGCGCCAATAAAGCGTTGGAGAATATCTCGGTGGGCGTCTACAAACGGGGCGCGGATACGCCCGATGGCGGCCAAACCTGGGAGCTGGTCACTTCTGACACAACCGACAGCAGCGGCGACTATACCATGTATGATCTGCCGGCTGGCTCCTACCGCGTCGGGTTTAGCAACGGCAATGCACTTTATAAAACAGAATACTTTAACAATGTGTACTATGTGCAAAATGGCCAGGATGTGGTGCTTGCTGAAGGCGGCGCGGCGGACAACATCAATGCGCAACTCGAAGGCATTACGCTGAACGTGCCGCCGCTGGCCGTGCATGATGCGGTAACGGTGAATGAGGGGGGAACGGTTGGTAAGCTAGTTACCAATGCCGCCAGCGTATTGGCCAATGATCAGGACGCCGAAAACGGTACATTGAGCGCGGCGCTGGTAACGCCGCCTGTGCATGGCGCGTTGACGCTAAACGCCGATGGCACCTTCTCTTATGTGCATGATGGCAGCGAGACCACCAGCGACCAGTTTGTCTATCGCGCCAGCGATGGCGTTAACAACTCGCCGGTGATTTCGGTGACGATTACGATTCAGCCGGTAAATGACGCACCGGTCGCGGCCAGCGACGCCATGACCGTTACCCGCGGCGGGACAACCAGCCAGCTGACAAGCGGCGCCAACCTGCTGACCAACGACAGCGACGCTGAAGGCAGCCCTCTCACCGCGGTGCTAGTGGAACCGCCACAGCACGGCGCACTGACGCTCCAGGCCGACGGCACGTTCACCTACATACATGATGGCAGTGCTGCCGCTAGCGACAGCTTTAGCTACAAAGCCAGCGATGGCCAGGCTCAATCGGCGGCTACGGTTGTCACCATCACCGTGGTCGCTTCCAGTGAACCACAGCCTGTGGAATTTTTCTCCTATTTGCCGTTGAGTTATCGGTAAGGCTGGCAATACCATTGCCAAACCCACGACTTGCATAGCGCGATTGGCGCCAGGGCGAACAGCCATGCTGTTCGCTCTGGGCGCCCTGGCCGCAAAAGCGGCTGTCTGACATGTAAAATGTTGGATAAGTTCTGATGTGTGGGGTGGCTAAAGCTGCTGGAAGCGCTCCAGCGCGCGCTCCATGGTGATTTCGCCAGATTGGATAGCGGCGCCATAGAGACGCATAAAGGGGAGCCACTGTAATGTGGCGATATCAATTTCGCGCTGAAATAGGCGACCCGCTACGCCGGTGGCCTCTAAATAGCCGGTCTCTGTAAAGCGGCGCAACGTCCGCTCCACATCATATTCCACAACGTGATGCTCAAAGGTCCAGCTGGACTGACGCCGTTCCAGCAGTACATATTGGGCCGCACGCAGCCCCCCGCTGTGGAGCCCAATAGCGCCCGCGGTGATAATGAAGCGCTGCTCCCAAATGCGCACCTGCGCAGCATGATTGTGCCCGCGCACGATCAGCGTGGCGTTTGTATGTGGAAACATGAGCGGGAATTCTGTGGCCGGTGTATGCATAACGATGCTGTCGCGCTCGCTACGCTGCGACGCATGTGCAAAAAGCACATCCGGCGCTGCGGGCAAACACAATGCGCGGGGCAGCGTTCGCATCTGCTGCTTTTCCGCGTTGCTACATTGGGCGGCTGCCCAACGCACCGGCGCAAATTGGGGTAGCTCAAAGGCGGGGTTGGCTTCCGGCGCGCCATAATCGACCACATACCCTTCGTGGTTGCCAAAGATAATGGGGCAATTGAGCGAGCAAGCCAACTGCCAGCAGGCTGCGGAATCGGGCGCGCCGTTGACCACATCACCGCCAATGATGATCAGGTCAACATGGCGTTGGGCCACATCTTCCAGCACGGCTTCAAAGGCGGGCAGATTGCCGTGAATATCGGTTAATACAGCAATACGCATTGCATCTACTTTGCTTATTTATTCGTCCCACTCAAATTGATACCCTCCATAAAGTACTCCTGTGTAAAGAAGAAGAGCACAATAATCGGGAGCGCCACCAGCGTGGCCGCGGTCATTTGCAGGGGAAAGTCGGACGAGTATTGGTTTTGCAGCAGCGCAATGCCCACTTCCACCGTGCGCATTTCAATCGAGCGGGTGACAATGAGGGGCCACAAGAAGGCTTTCCAAATGTCGCTAAAGGTGAAAAGAATAATCACCAGCAGCGCCGGTTTGGCCAGCGGCATAAAGAGGCGAAAGTAGATGCCCAGCTCGCTGGCGCCATCAATACGGCCAGCGTCTTCCAGGCTGACCGGCAGCGTCATAAAATATTGGCGCATGAGAAAGATGCCCCACACGTAATTAAATGCCGGAATGATCAGCGCCATGTAGGTGTCGATCCAACCCATGCTCTGCAAGATAATAAAGCTGGAGACCAACGTTACTGCGTTGGGTATCATCATAAAGGCCAGGAAACCCATAAAGATTTTGTTGCGACCGGGGAAATCAATGCGGGCAAAGGCATAGCCCGCCATGGTCACAATAAAAAAGCGCCCGGCGATGACGCCCAGTACGTGGATCACTGAATTTGCAAAAAAGCGGGCAAAGGGCAGCTTTTGGAATATCTCCACATAGTTGCCCCACTTGGGATTGGGCGGCGCCAGATAAGGTGGATACGCGAACGCCTCATTGAGCGACATGAGCGATGTATTCACCATAAAATAGAATGGAAAGATGGTGGTGAAGGCCAAAAACGCCATGAGAAAATAGACCGTGCCGCGGCCAAAGTGGTTCATCCAGCTGCGGCTGGGCGTGGCGCTGGCGGCCACGGAGGCCACACTTTCGCTCTGCTGTGTCTCCAACATCAGGTTGTCACTAGCCATAAGAGACATTCCTTCCAAAGTATCTGAATTGAATCACCGTCACCACAAAGAGGATAGCAAAGAGAATCACCGTCTCGGCGGAAGCATAGCCAAAGCGCAGATTTTGCCATGCTTCAAAGTAGATGCGATGCACCGCCACATCGGTGGCGCCGGCCGGCCCGCCCTGCGTCAACACGTAAACGGGACCAAAGACCTGGAACGAGCCAATGATCGACGTGATAAAGATGAAAAAGGTGGTGGGCGCCAGCAGTGGAATCGTAATATGCAAAAACTTATGCCAGCCGCCCGCGCCGTCCACATCGGCGGCCTCATAATAGTCGTTGGGAATACTTTGCAGCCCGGCCAGGAACAGAATCATTGTCGAGCCCAAACCGAGCCAAATCGACATGCCCATAATCGATGGCATGGCCATGCTGGTGGACTGCAAAAAACCAAACGGACCCAACCCCACAAAGCTGAGAAGATAGTTAAAGATGCCTAGATCTTTATTATAAAGCAGCTTCCACATGAGCGAAACCACAACAACTGACGTGACCGCCGGCATGTAATAAATAGTGCGTAGCGCCTTGATGCCGCGCAGTGGTCGGTTCAGCGCCATGGCCAGCGCCAGCGCCAGCGCCATGCCAATGGGGATTTGCAGCACGTAGATAAAGGTGTTCTTCATGGCGTTCCAGAAGACATCATCGTGCCAGATCTGCTGAAAATTGTGAAAGCCCACATAGGGTTTGGCGGGCGTTAGAACGCTCCATTTGTGGAAGCTGAGATATCCGGCAAAGAGCGCCGGCCCCAATTGCCACCAGACCAGCCAGATCACCGCCGGCAGAATAAACATATAGCCGGTGACCAGACGCCGCAGCAGCAGCGGCTTGTCCACATTGAGCAGCACCAGCAGCACAATGCCAGCCAGCACAAAGGCGGCCGCCACCATGGCCAGCCCAAAGCCCTGTAAGCCGCGCAGCACGTTAGACCAGGTGGTGCTAGTCTGGGCAATAACCATGCGCCACGGATTGCCGTCGGCAATATTGAGCGCAAAGAGCGTCAGCTTGCCCGGATTCCAGCCCACCTTTTGTAGATAGCTGACCTGGCCGTTCTGCTCTACGGCCTTTTCGATTGCCTCATCAAAAACGAGCGTTTCGATCTCGCGTTCCACCAGCGTGGTCACCACCAGCTCGCGGCCATTGACCAGCGTGAGATCGGCGGCGGTCTGGTCGGTAATGCTGGGCAACAGCTTGTTCATGCGCATACCCACATAGGCCGCACCGCCATCTGCCGTATTTTGGCGTCCAGCCAGTAGCACCGTTTTGCCCGCCTGCACCACGCCGACCTGACCCGGTTGAATGACCGCCAGTGCATCAATGACCTCGGCATTTAGCTCTTCGACGCCCGCTTGCGTCACGGCATCAGCACTTTCCACCACGGCAAAATCGGCGCCGTGGGCCAAGCGCAGACGTTGGGCCAGTAGTTCCGGCGGCGCATCCGCGGCAGAGGGCGCCAATGAACGCGCTGTTTCTGCATTGGCAAACTGGTTGACGCGCCCAATGGTCTGCGCCACGCTGGGCATGATCAAATCCTTGGCAATTTGACCGGTGCGTCGGTCCAGCTGAGCCGAGCGATTGCTGGTTTCGACCAGAATATAGCCGGCCACCAGCACCATGGGCAGCAGCGCCGCCAGCGTGATCAACGTCATGCGCAATTTGGCCGCCTGACGCGCCCGATGCGGCATGTCCCGCTGATTGGCCAGGTAGGCGCTCAACGCACGCTGCAACATGAGCGCGCCGGCGCCCGCGGCCAGCGTCGCAATGAGCGCCGCCACCCAGAAGTTACCCGTGGGCAGCAGTTGACTAATTTGGCGAACTGGCTCAACCAGCGCCAGATAGCCGCTGTAGCTAATGGCGGCAAAATCGGGAAAGGCAAACATGCTCACCACCTGGCCGCCTTGTCCATTAGTGGTCTGGATGGCTTTGGGCAGCTGGCCGGCGGCCACCTCATTCATCCACGTGGTGGTCAAGCGCGGCGGGTCGCTGATGAGCGCCGGGTTCGAGCTGATGAGCGGGGTCTGTTCAGCATAGGAATAAAAGGTGACGTCGCGCCCGGTCACTTTGGCCAACTCTGTGACCATGTCTTCGTCAATGGGGCGCTGCACCACGACATTGCCGCCACCCAGATCGGGCTCCACGGGCGCCATGCTCATCCAGAATGGCTGGCCATTTTCTTGCCAAAAATCGGCTGCCGGTTGGCCAATGGCGGGGGCAAAAGCAAAGAGTTTCGATGCTGTGGGGTCGCCGATTTTGGCCGCGGGGTTTAGCTCTGCGCGTACCGTCTTCTCACCGTCGATCCAGGCCACATAGCCTGGATTATCTGCCAGGCCAACTGCCGCGACAAGTTGGGCAAAATCGGCATTTGGCGTCAGCGGCGTCTGTTGCGCAAGCATGGCCGCTTGCGCGTTGAGTTGCTGACGTTGATCCTGGTGCCACCAGTTGAGCAGCGTCGCATCTTCCTGCGCCAGCCCTTGGGCCAGCGTAAGCAACTGTCGCTGCCCGCCCAAAATGACGGCCGCCAATGCCAGTCCCACCAAAACGGGCAGCAAGATGGGCAGAAAGGCAACCAGCTTTTGAAATGGTTTGGCATTGTGGCGTTGGGATTGAGCCATGAGGGATGTTTCCTTAAGCCAATAGGGAATGACAATGATAGAGAATCTATGCGTAGATTTGGTTGCAAAGCGTGCGACTTTGGCCAGTGACAAACGCCGACACATCCATCTTCCAGGAAGCGGCGCGGCGCATCTTGGCTACCAAAGCCACACGTAGTCGCTTCCTGGAAGATTCAGAATGCACGACTTACGCAGCGCCTGTGGGTCGCCTGGAGAGAACAACAGGGCGGACCTGACAATTTTCTCTCCAGGCGTGCGCAAGCCGTAAACGATTGTTTTCCAAGGGACTTTACTTTAGGCTTCCTTCTCCGCCACGCGCTTGTCATAATTCTCGGCTGCCACATTGAGCGATTCCATGGTGTCCATGCCGTCCAAAAGCACGCGCTCGATCATCTGGTTCCATTCTTCACCCAGAATGTCTACGTGGGTAATCAGCGCGCCTTCGTGTAGCTGCACGTTGTTGGCAAAGACTTGGTCGTAAAGAGCGCGGAAGTGCGGATAGTCGGTCAGCGCCTGCTTTTCGGCAAAGTCCTTGCGTGTAGACATCTTGGATGGGCGGTCCATGTCGGTGGTGGCGCCGTAGGTAACATAACCGGCCAGCTCGACCGCCTTTAGCACATCTTTGACGCCTTGCGGCACCATAACGCCGTGTAGCGCAATGTGCGGCTTTAGTTCCACATCGGCGGCGGGAATGGGCGTGCGGGCGCCGCTCCACTCGTAAGGCGTATCTTCGCGTACGGCCTGCGCTACCTGCTGGAAGCCATCGGTGTGGGTAATGGCAATATTGCCGCCCAACATGCCGCCCGTCATACCGCCAAAGGCATCCAGACCGCCGGGGGATGGTTTCAAGCCACTGTCGGTTAGCTTCTTGATCCAATTGACCCATTCGGCATTGGCTTCGCTGTTGAGCCACCCTTCGGCATAGCGATGCTCGTCCGGGTCCAGATAGCGACCACCCAGCGTAAAGAGGAAAGTGGGAATCCAGGCGTGCCCCGTGGTGACTTCACAGCCAAAGATCTTGGCCTCTTCATCGGTCATGGCGGCAGCGGCTTCTTCAAAATCGGCATAGGTCCAGTCGGCATCATCAGGCGGCAGGGCTACACCTTTCTCATCAAACATACTTTTGTTGATAATGAAGGCCGAGCCATTGATGGCTTTGGGGAAGCCATAGAGCTTGCCTTCGCGCTTGCAGCCTTCCAGCACCGACGGAATGTAGTCGTCCACATTGGTGCCGGGCGTGTCCAAAATGGCGGCAGAGGGCAGCAGATCAATGCCCATGCCGGCGTCGATATAGAGCTGCCAATTGAAGTTGTTCATCAGATAGGCATCGGGTGGTTCGCCAATACCGGCATCGGTGAGCAGCGCCTTCCAGTAATCGTCAAAGGGGGTGACGCGATGTTCAATGTCGATGTCGGGGTTGGCTTCGGCAAAATTGGCCACGCCAATCTTTTCACCATTGCCTTCGGGCTCGGCCGTCCACGAGTGGTAGACCATGCTGATGCGTTCAGCCGCGGGTTGTGCTTCGGCCTCACCACCTGCCGCCGCCTCAGCCTGGCTGGCCGCCTCCGGCGCCGGGGACGATGGCGAACAAGCCGCTAGCGCAATACCGGTCATGGCATAGGACGAGAACTTGAGAAACTGACGTCGTGAGTAGTTCATGGAATCCTCCAATGTGTGAGATTTTATTGGATTAGATGGTGTAGACATTTTTCCTTAACTTATGCCCCTACACGCGCCTAATGTGACATTGTCCAACTACAAAATAAAATGTCAGCTGACAATTGCATCATGACCGAACAAGACAGAGCGATCGGCCAAGATCGCAATATTCATAGAACTTACACAAGCCTCGACTAAAATTGTGCCCAGTACAAACTGGTTCACTCGAGGCAACCTACAGGCGCTGCGTAAGGCGTGATTCTTTTAGTAAAAATGTGAGAAATTATGTGCCGTGCTCCCTAAGCTGCGCGCCGCACGGTAAACCGTATGGATATTAAGGCAATTTTAGGAAAATGAGTACGCCATATTCAACCTTTTGGGCAACGGTTGTGCCGATTGCAATCGGCATATGGCGCATTTTACGACCTGGCACTTGCCTAAACCACTATACATAATAGCGGCGAAACGTAATAGCGGCGAAAGGGGGAGAAAACGATATACGTTGGGAGCAAATTGCGAGTGCTGGCAAAAGTATAGGGAACAACCCCTTATTTGTCAAAACGGGCATGAATAACAAATGAGTCGCGTCGACGGGACCACCATAACTGCAGTTCAACCCAGGTGAAATACGCTTGAAGAAATTATCTCACCTGGATCGACAAGTCCGCTCTAGATTGGGACAGGTGTGGTTGCGTAAACGATATGAGTGGGGCAAGCATGTGGGGTTGAGACTATTTCGCGGAGAAATAAGATTTGTCAGTCAACCAGTTTCCACAGTCTATGTTATATTTCCACGTTATATTTCCACGTTATATTTCCACATAGACAACCTGTTTCTCCACGGTTACCGGGAAGCTTTCGGCCGTGTAGGGTCCGGGCTTATACCCAGGCGGGACGTCCGTTGATGCAGATGATACATCGGCAGCAGGCGGTTGTTCGCCGGCGCTTTCGATGGTCACTTCATAAGTGCGCACGCGCGTTTTGCTGGGGTCCCACCAAGACTGGCCGGTTTTGATGTCGAATTCCCAGCCATGCCAAGGGCAACGCACCATTTCGCCGCGGCGCACATATGTGAATTCGCCTGGCGTTGTGGCGCTGAGAAAGCCAGAGACAATCCCTTGACAAAGGGGGCCACCTTGATGTGGGCAGGTATTGCGCAAGGCGAAAAACTCACCCTGAATGTTAAAAACGCCAATGGAGCGCCCGTCCACCTGCACAATTTTGCGCTGGCCGGGCGGAATTTCTCCAACAGTGGCCACTGCATATTTAGACATAGTTAAAGCCCATATAGCTTTCGTGCATTGCCCGCCATGATCTTCTCTTCCAACGCTTGCGCCAATTTTACCGGAATGGCTCGGTCTGGCGCATCAAAGTCCCAGTGCGGATAGTCGGTGGCAAAGACTAAGCGGTCGTCCATATCCAGCTGCGTCAATAGTTGGCGGAAGTATTTGCCCTGCGGCGGCTCCTCCATGGGCTGCGTGCTGATCCACATGTGTTCGCGAATATATGATGACGGTGGGCGTTTGACCTCCGGCACTTCATTGCCCATGCGTTCCCACGTCCGGTCCAGACGCCACATGAGCGGCGCCATCCAGGCAAAGCCACCTTCAATGAGCACTACTTTTAGCTTGGGAAAACGCTCAAACACACCCTCATATACAAAGCTGGCCACCTGGGCCTGAAACGCCTGCGGCATGCCGCCGTGATCCTCGATGTAGTGCGATGGCCAGCCTGCGCCTGTAATGGGGCCGCCGCCGGCGCCACCAAAGTGGATGCCAATGGGCAGGTTGTGGCGCTCGGCCGCTTCGTATATTTTATAGTACTTGCGGCGCCCCATGGGTTCCTGTGTGCGCACAACAAAGAGCACCTGCACAAAGCCCGGGTGCTGGGCCATGCGCTCAATTTCCGCCGCCGCCAGGTCGCCATCTTCATTTGCCACCACAATAGAGGCGCGCAGCCGCGGTTCCGGCTCCAGCCATTCGGCAATTTGCCAATCGTTGATGGCGCTGGCCAACGCCGCGCCATATTCCAAGTTGAGCTGATTGCCCGCCCCCAATAGCGGATTCAAGATGCCATATTCAATATCCCACGCGTCCAGCAACTGCTCGCGCATAAAGTCCAGATCTGAACCGGCGGGCAGTCCATTGGGCGGCCATGAATCATGGCGCGCCGCATTGGGCACCGCGCGGGGGTAGGCCGAGCCCACATGGCCGCGCATGCCCACTGTTTCGTGGTGCCGCCGCCAGCGCGCCGGCAAATATTTAAGCAGCGTCGTCTTGGATTGGGGCGCGTTGTGGATGTCCGTATCAATGACGGCGGGCTTGTCCTTTTTTTCTTTTAAAGTGGTGGGCGCCGGTTGGGCTTCCAAAATAGCGGCCATGATTTGGTTCTCCTTGCAGAATAGAACACTGCTGTGACATTTCAACTGCTGTGACATTTCAATAGACAAACGGAATCAATTTTTTGACGCGCTGCCGGTAACTGGCATATTCCCTATATTTTTCTTGCAGCCACTGCTCTTCGCGGCGCGATTTGATATCGAAAAAGACAAAGAGCAGCAGCACATAAAGCAAAATAAGCGTACTCTGACGATAAAGCGCCCAGCCGCCGGCTGTAAACAAAATGCCGCTGTAAATAGGGTGGCGCACGAACCGATACATGCCGTGCCCCACAAATGTTGCGTTTACCTTGGGCCGTGGGTACGGCGTGAGACTGGGCCCTAAATTGAGCAGCGCCAGCGCGCCCATCCCCATGCCGGCCAGGGCCAGCACCAAGCCAACCGGCGCCAGCCAGCGCACCGCACTATTAGTGGGCCAAATGGGCAGACCAGGCAACGCCCGTGGACCCAAGAGAATCAGCGCAAAGAGTACGCCTTGTACAACCACATACCATTCACCCCGCTCGCCGCGCAGCCACGCCTGCATTTTTGTCATAATCTGTAAAATTCACGCGCGTTTTCTGTCCCAATTTTGCGCACTATGTTTGCGTCCAGCCCGCTGTGCAAAATCGCCGTGGGTTCATCAGCGTGCCAGTGCGGGTAGTCACTCCCGAACATGAGCATTTCGTCGGAATCCATCTGCTCAATAATTTGGGCCAGCTCGTCCTGGGTGGGTGGTGCATCCAGCGGTGCTGTGGTCAACCGGATGTGTTCCCGCATGTAGTCCGATGGCGGGCGGCGCACCCACGGGATGTTGTGACGCAGCCCTTTCCACTCTTTGTCAATCCGCCACATGAGCGATGGCATCCAGGTAAAGCCGCCTTCGATCAGCGCCACACGCAAGGTGGGAAAGCGATCAAAGGCGCCCTCGGTAATCAGGCTGATCACCTGTGACTGAAAGACCTGCGCCATGCCTGCATACTCTTCAATGTAGGTGGATGGCCAGCCCGAGGGCGTGGATGGATGACCCGGCGCGCCGCCATAATGAATGCCCACGGCTAGATCATGCTTGGTGGCTGCCGCGTAAATCGGATCCCACAAGCGGCTGCCATAAGGTGTGTGCGAGCGCACCGGTAAAATCACCTGGACAAAGCCGGGATGGCCACCCCAGCGTTCAATTTCCGCCACGGCTATGTCCGGCAGCTGGCTGGCCACCACAATCGAGGCGCGCAGACGTGGCTCTGCATCCAGCCACTGCTCCACCTGCCACTGATTTACGGCTGTAGCCAGCGCCGCCGCCAGATCCGGGTGATGCACGCTGGAGACGCGATAGGCGCAATTGAGAATGCCAACTTCAATATCCAACGCGTCTAAAAGCTGCTGGCGCAACAATCCAATATCTGCGCCGGCGGGGCCGCCAGTGGCCGGCTTGGCGTCGGGCCGCGCCGTAATGGCCGCGCCCGCGGGATAATCATTGGCATCTGGCCCCACAAAGGCCGACTCGGCAATGTAATCTTGCCAGAAGTCGGGCAAATAAGCGACTAAGGTTTGCAGGGAAGGGACTTCGTTGTGAATGTCGCAATCGATCATTGGATTACTCGCACAGGGCTAGGTTTGGGAAGACTGATCAACGGCACGTTCAATTTGTGCAAGGTAGTCGATAAATTCGTCAGGCGTGACTGATTTCAGCACCGGTTCCGCCAACAACTCGAGCTGAAACCCTTTGAGTTTCATGATACGCTTCGCCAATTCGGGTTCACACTCACCGAACCGTAGAGCCAATAGACGCACAATCATCTCGGCTTCACCTTGTTCAATGCCTTGTTCAATGCCTTGTTCAATGCCTTGTTCAATGCCTTGTTCAATGCCTTGTTCAATGCCTTGTTTGTATCCCAGATCGCGGCCTTCCGCCAATCCTTCCTTCAAAATCTCGGCATACCAGGGCGATTCGCGCAATATAGTCATATCCCACCTCATAATGTTACGAACTAGCTGTGTATCCAATACGAAACTAGCAAAGAAGGCCAGCAGCGGTTCCAATTCATGAATATCTTCCTGCTCGCGCAGCAAAGAAACGGCCTTACCAATTTTGAGCGGATCAGAACCTCCATACAATATTGGCGTAAACGGTAGAAGTGTCATCAATTCCTGTTCGAATACAGAATTAGCGTCTACTTCCCACAAATTGATCACCCGCACATCTTGGTGAGCGGTCAGGCCCAGCAATTCGGAATGATAGCTTGTTTCCTGTACCCATTCGGCGCCGCGTGGCAGAATATTTACGACGACCGGATAGACGAGTAGTCCGTAGCGCTCTTCGGCTAGGCTGGCATAGGCACGCAGGCGGCGCAGGATGAATTTGTCCGGCTTCAACTGCATTTCATTGGCAACCAAAAAGACACCATGCTGCACCGATTCTACTTTGATCAGAACATCATTGGCGCGAGACACCCACTGAAATTCACCCGATAGCAATTCGACGGATTTGATGCTTTCATCGCCTGTCAGCCAGCGTGCCCAAGCTGCTGGGGCCAGACTTACTAATCGTTTACTGCCAATGTCTACTGCTTTTGCCACGTTGCATTCCTTTCAATACTTAATTTTAGCGCAAAACCAGGGAAGCGACAACCATGCCGATTCCGCACGATAATGTATCGAAAATTTCATCATAGCCTGTGTGGTAGAGAATGGCGGCGTCAGCCCAAACTCTAACTTTTTTCTCATATTTTATCCATCTGATTTTCATGGGATGGGCGTAGGCTCAACAACTGGTGCGTACCAATCTTTCAATGAAGCGCCCTGATGTAGTAAGATTGAGGGAACTTCATATATCAACATCTAAGCACAGGCACACAATAGCAGCGGCTAAATTGTGGGTCTGTGCTTCTCTCTGTGGAAAATAGACCAAACACCATATGCGTGAATCCTGAAAATCAGCGTATAGCCTATTGTAGGAGGGAACATGAAACATGATTGAAATTCACGAATTAACCAAGTCGTATGGCTCGGTAGAGGCGCTGCGTGGCATCTCGTGTAGCGTAAAGGAAGGTGAAATTGTTGGTCTGCTGGGTCCCAACGGCGCCGGCAAAACTACCACCATCAAGATTCTCACCGGCTATCTGCAACCCGGCGGTGGTAGCGTCCAAGTGGATGGGCTAGATGTACTCACCCAGACCCGAGCCGTGCAATCCCGCATTGGCTACTTGCCTGAAAGCGCCCCGCTTTACCCCGAGCTGTCTGTCCAAAACTATTTGCGCATGATGGCCGAACTGCGCGAAATTCCCCCTGCTAAACAGGTCGAATACATCTCCGATGCCGTGCGCGCCACCGGCCTCACCGAGCACTTGGCACGGCCCATTAGCCAG
>JACKBC010000056.1 GCA_020634755.1 Caldilineaceae bacterium
TTCATTTGTACCACCAAGCGCTTGCGGAATTATGTGATCAATTTCAAGCGGACCTAGCACGTACTGCTGTTGAGCGAGACAATAGCTGCATCGATTTTGCGCCCATGCTTGGATACGATTCCGCAGCGCGGGTGACATGCGGCGATTGCTCATAGATTCAAGGGCGGACGAAGACCACGATGAACAGCTTCGGCAAGCGCTTGCGCTTTGCGCAACAAACCAACCTGATAAATGCGCATTAAATTGGCCAGTTCCACCCGTTCGATTTCAGAAATTGCGCCTGCCTGCTGCTGATCCAGCAATTCACTTAAACGAGCATCTTCATCGCTGCTCATTTGCAGCTCCGCCAAGCGCATGATTTCGCCGTCTGACAATGTATCAATGGCGGGAACTGCACTACTTCCCTCATCAAGTGGTGGCAAAGAGAGAAACAAGACATCGGCTAATACATCTGTGATGCCACGACTTGTAAGCTGAGCTAGCTGAGAGGCGCGTTGATACGTTTCATCTGGCAATTCCAATAATACTTGCATACTCAAATTAACCTCCCTTCCAAAATTTGCCTTGTACTCTTAAGATTATACCATACGTATCGCATTGAGTAAGGCATCAACGTCAAGGCTGACAAAGTCGGTGGTGTCCAGTTTGATCACATCTCCGCCAATATTCATGGGGGCAAATTTTTCTGAACCAAAAAGCGATACAAACAGCTCTCGGCTCAGCGAATGATCCACGTGGCCAGGGTGGCGCTCACCGGATTCCACGCGGGCGCAATAGCGTTCATAAAGTACATCTACATCTGCATCGCAATGAATTTGCCGATAGCGGCAATCGTACTTTTCTCGCCACTGTTTAAAGCGCTCGGCATGATGTTGCTCTGTAAAGTTCCCTTCTACCACAAATGAACCACCGCTGTGAATGAGCAGTTCCGTAAAGTGCAACATCACATCCCACGTAACGCTACCCAGCTTTTGGGACCAGGCCCGATCTGAAAAGCCCAATCCGTCAAAAAGCATCTCATTAATGCCATCTTTGTATAGAAACGGCCAATCCAGCGCGGTTGCCAATTGTCGAGCCAACGTGGTTTTGCCGGCGGCAGGCGGACCGGTCACGATGACAACGCGTTGGGGATTTACGATTTCAGATGTACGATTTACGATGGTCATGCAACTAATCGCCCAATCAACTAACCACCCAACGCTTTCTTCCCCGCCTCCAGCAGCTCTACAATCCGGTCCACATCATACACGCAGCCGCCCCAGGTGCCGCCGCTGGCGCTTTGCAGCGCGGCCCACAGGCGCGTATCGTTGGGCAGCCGCTCGTCGGGCGCAATGCCGGGCGTCATGGCGCGAGTTCGCAATACTTCAGCCCCCTTTTCCGCTCCATATTGTTCGCCATTGTGGCCAACAAGATCAATGCCGCCCGTTAGGTTGATGGTATCCACGGTAATTTGAATCGTGTCGCCCTCACGCACGCGGCCGATGGGACCGCCCGCCAGCGCTTCCGGTCCCACATGGCCAATACAGGCGCCGGTGCTCACACCGCTAAAACGAGCGTCGGTGACCAGCGCCACCTCTTTGCCCCAGGGCAGATAGCGCAGCGCCGACGTAAGCTGATAGGTCTCTTCCATGCCGCAGCCCAGCGGACCGCGCCCCACCAGCACAATAATATCGCCCGCCACAATCTGCCGATCGCCCAACCCTTTAATGGCCGCAATGGCTTCGCGCTCGCTGGCAAAGACGCGCGCCGGTCCCACTTTGCGATAGACGCCATCGGCATCAATCACGCTGGGATCGATGGACGTGCTTTTGATAACCGAGCCCTCGGGCGCCAGATTGCCGGTGGGGAAGGTGACCGTGCTGGTCAGCCCGCGTGCGTGCGCCCGCTCGGCGCTCATAATCACATCGTCCGGGTCGACGCCGTCGCGTTCAAAAAGCAGATCGCGCACGCGCTGGCGACGCTCGCTGCGCTCCCATTCCTCCAGCAGATCACCCAGCGGTCGGGCGTGTACGGTCAGCGCATCCAGCCGCAGCAAATTGAGATCGCGCAGGTGCAGCATGGCTTCGGGTACGCCGCCAGCCAGGAAAGCCTGCACGGTGACGTGTCCACGGGGCCCATTCGGCAGCACGTCCACCAGGCGTGGCGTGGCGTGGTTGATGCGCTCCCAATCGGCCACGGTAGGGCGGGGCATTCCGGCGGAATGGGCCACCGCCGGAATGTGCAGCAGCAGATTGGTGCTGCCGCCAAACGCGGCATGAACGACCATGGCGTTGTGCAGTGCGTCTTCAGTCAGCACGTCTTTGGTGGTGAGACCGCGCGCTTCCAGATGAACGAGTGCTTGGGCCGAGCGCCGCGCCAGATCCAGCCAAATGGGCTGGCCCGAAGGAGCCAACGCCGAATGGACCAGGGCCATCCCCAGCGCTTCCGCCACGACCTGGCTGGTGCCCGCCGTGCCGAGAAATTGGCAACCGCCACCCGGCGATGCGCAGGCCTTGCAGCCCAGTTCGGCGGCCTCTTCAATGCTGATTTCGCCCTGAGCAAAGCGAGCGCCAATGGTTTGCACTTTGCCGGCGTCCTCGCCATATTCGGGCGGCAGCGTGACGCCGCCGGGCACGAGAATGGTGGGCAGGTCGTGCATGGCGGCCATGGCCAACATCATGGCGGGCAACCCTTTGTCGCACGTGCCCACGCCCATGACGCCGCGGCGGGTGGGCAGCGAACGGATCAAGCGGCGCAGCACCACGGCGGCGTCGTTGCGATAGGGCAGGCTGTCCATCATGCCGGTGGTGCCTTGCGAACGACCGTCGCACGGGTCGCTGACAAAGCCGGCAAAGGGGATGGTATCCAAGTTGCTGAATTCACGGGCCGCGGCCTGCATGAGCAGCCCCACTTCCCAATGGCCGGTGTGATAGCCCAGCGCAATGGGCGATCCATCGGGGGCGCGGATGCCGCCCTGCGTGCTCAAAATGAGAAACTCTTTGGCGCGTAGCCGGCGTGGACTCCAGCCCATGCCCACATTTTGGCTCCAGCCAAACAGGTCACCGCTGGGCGCGTTGAGCAGGAAATCTTCGTCAAAGGGCAGGCTGCCTTCGGGGCCGGGCGCATTGGTGTGAATCTGGTAGATTTCAGGATTTTCCACATCTACAGCGACAGCATGATTGGGTTGAGATGAAGTAGACATTACTGGTTAGTTTCCTTTTGCTGCGAAAAAATGAAATTGGATTATACTCGCGCGTAACGAGTGGACGGATTTGACGTCTTGGTATGGTGATTACTTGTACAATTTTGTTCTGGGAGAATGAAAATGCTCAAATTGCTGCACCCGAAAATCCCGTGGTTGATTTTGATTATGTTGATTTTGCCCCTTTGCCTGAACATAAAATCGGCGGCTGCCCAAGAGACCATGGGAACCGCCCCCGACGCAGTGAGTGCACCGCTGGCCGATTATGATTGCAACCAAGTGAGCGAGATTCCGGTGGATGAATGCCGGGCGCTGGTTGCCATTTTTCTAGACAATCCAGGCGCAGACTGGGCGGGCGCGGGCTGGCTGGACAATTTTCTGCCCTGCACTTGGCAAGGCGTGACATGTGAGGCCGGTCACGTAAGCGTGCTTTCGATTCAACGTGGCTTAACCAGCGCGCCCGACGAATTGGCGCTGCTGACCAGCTTAACCAATCTGGACCTTTCAAAAAATGTGCTGACGCGCGTACCCGCCGAAATGAGCGCCCTGGTCAATCTGCGCGAGCTGGACATCTGCCAAAATCAGCTGACCACGCTGCCTTCCAGCCTGCGCAATCTGACCGAATTGCGCGATTTGGATCTGTCTGAAAACGCGCTGACCAGCATCCCCAACGACTTTGGCGCATTGGAAAATCTGACCCGGCTCGATCTGCGCCACAACCAGCTGACCAGCACGCCCGAAAATCTGGGCAAAATGACCCGGCTGCGCAAGCTCTATTTGAGCCATAATCAGCTCACCAGCGTGCGCAGCGAGGAGCTGGAGCCACTGGTGGATCTGGAAGAGCTGTCGGTGGCGGGCAATCAGTTGGAAAAGCTGCCCACTTCTTTGCGCGTGTTGACCAAGCTGCAAACATTAGATGCATCGGACAATCTGTTGGTTAAGCTGCAAGATTCGGCGCTGATTAGCATGACGGCGCTGATCAATTTGGATGTGTCGGGCAATCAGCTCACCTATATTCCCGACGAGTTTGTACATTTGGTCAACCTGCAAACGTTGAATTATGCAAACAACCAGTTGACCAAGGTGGCCAACGAACTGGGCGTTTTGACCAAGTTGACCACGTTGGACCTGTCCAACAATCCGCAACTGGATGATATGATTCCGAGTTCATTTGTAAATCTACCGCTGGCTAGCTTCAATTTTACCAAAACCCAGCTATGTGAACCAGTTGATGCCCCTTTTCAGAGCTGGATTAACGCCATTGGCACTTTGACGCGCAGCGGGCATACTTGCAACGAGCAAGTAATCGATTTTGCCGAAGGGGCGCCGGGCAGCTTCTTTACGGTGGTGGGGCATAATTTTGTCGCCGACAGCACGGTGGCCATCGCCGTAAATGGGCTGCACCTGGGCGATGTGCAGGTGAACGCCAGCGGCGATTATACATTTACCCTGAGCACGGCTGAGGCCTCTCCGGGTAGCTACACGGTAACCACCGACGTGGGGGATGGCGCGTGGACATCTTTTGGGTTGCGCAGCGCGGCGCCGCGGCAAGGACAACCGAGCACGGCAATCACATTTGAGGTGCCGGCGGGCATTGCAACTCGGCCCCTTTATCTGCCCTTTGTGGCGCGCTAAGTACAGACAACAAAGTTGTCATCCCACAACATACATTTGCTTGTACGCAATGTCATTGAGGTAAGGCTGCTTTCAGTGCGACGCACGGTATGCCACGCGCATGCGAGGACCAAAATGGCGGACACCGTGCGACGCACTTTTCGCTCACTTTATGACATTGTGTTTGTACTTAGCGTTGGTGCTGCCATCTATGCCGCATAAGCTGCACCTACGGCTTGTCGGCAGAGAAATGTATGCGCATGAGATGGAGCTTTACCTGGAACTGGTACGTTCCCGTCATATGCACTTTTAGCGCAGCCATTGGATGGTCAACCCTTGCAGCGTACCATCTGCGGATAACGCTTGCAGGGCGTCGGCAATTTCCTGTTGCAAAACGGGCGCGGTGATCGGCGATGCAATGACATATGGATTTGCCTCCAGCGCCGGGCCAACCGCGCTGATGGCTGCACCCTGTCCCTGCATGGTGAGCAGCGTAATGTTATCAACCAGGAGCGCATCGATGCTGGCGTCCGTTAACAGGGCGCTGACCGCTTCTTCGGGCGTTGAAAAAGGCTGGAGTTCAATGGTGGCTGCGGCCTGCTGCAAACGGCGACCCACCATATCACCGGCGCTGCCCCATTCTACGGCCAGGCGCTGGTTGGCCAGCAGCGCGCTAAATTGTTCCACCTCCACAATGGATTGGCTGAGCAGCGGAGAATCCGCACGCACCACCAGGCGAATGCCCGCTTCAAAATAGGGCGGCGAATAGCGCACGTTCTGCGTGGCGCGCGGATCATAGGGCAGCGCGCTGACTATGCTGTCGATCTGGCCGGTTTGCAGCGCGTCCAGCAGGCTGTCGAAGCCAATGGGCACCAGCTCCAGCCGCAAATTCCAGCGTGCGGCCATGGCGCGCGCCAGCTCAACATCGTACCCTGCCATTTGGCCATGCTCATCCAGCAACTCAAAAGGGGGAAAGCTGGGATCCATGCCCACGCGCCACGAACCGCGCTGCTGCATGGCGCGCCAAGTGGGGTCGGTGGGCGTAAAGATGCCGCCACCCACCACAAAAGAGGCAATAATGGCCGCGCCAAAAACGGCCAGAATGGCGCAGGCGATGACGCGGATGGGGTTGGCGGTGAATTGGAGTAAGGTATTTCGGGTAAACAAGGAGTTGTTTCCGTTAATATTATTGCGTGGTGCCTGTACCGATTCAAAAAGTTGTTGTGCTGCAAGTTTCAAGATTTGTGGATCGTGTATCTTTATCCGTTGTTCTGGGTCCACGAGACCGCTCTACCCATCACTGAATAGATGGCGATTTGAGAAAATCGCCCTACGAAATATGTTCTTGTGATCAAACCAGGATCTCAACCAGTACACGCCCCACGCATCACGTTCTTTATTATTCCCCTGCCGCGTACTTCGCCACTTCACTATAAATCGGCTTTGGTTCAAAGTCCGTGCGCACAAAGGTAAAGTAATCTTGATAGCTCTTGGCATCCCAAGGGTAGCGGAAGGCCCAAAAAGCCACGGCTTCCATCCACGGCCACTCTTGCTGGGCAACTTCATAGGCGCGGATGGTGTATTCAATGCGCTGGCCGGGCCGCACGGCGCGCGTCCAGCGTGGGTGGTCGTTCCAGCCGCCCTCGGTGATCATGGCCGACTTGGCGGCATCTCCATTTTCCACCATGATGGCGCGCAGCAATTCGCTGCGCCGCAGGTTGACCACGTCCGGCGCCGGCGGATCGTCTGGCGCCGAGTGCCAGCCATATGCGTGAATGGCCAGAGCGTCAAAATAGGGGGCCGCGTCCGCATCATACATGCGCTGTAGGAAATCCAGATCGTTCATGCCGTTTGGGTCACCCGGTAGCGCCAACGTGGGCGCCAGCGCGCCGGCCAGCACCTGCACATTGGGATTTGCCGCTTTGATCATGGGGTACACCACCTGCAACATGCGCACATACTTCGCTGGGTCGACCGGCTGAAAGCCCCATTCCAGGCTCAGATTGGGCTCATTCCAGATGATGATATAGCCTACCTGCTCCTGATAACGGGCGGCAAACTCTGCGGCATAACGGCCAAATGCTTCAAAATTTTCCTCATCCAAATAGAGCGGCGTGGTCTCTGGTGGGCGCGCCCATTCGGGCACAAAACCCAAGCGCGCCACAATCTTCAGCCCTTGATGATGCGCGTGCTGGATGACCATGTCGCTATGTTTCCACTTAAAAACGCCCGGCTCGCGTTCCACATAGGCCCAGGGAAAATATTCGACAATCCACGATGCGCCCATCTCGCGCACCATCTCCAGGCTCTGCTTGATCTTAGCTTCTTCAACTTCGTCGGTCAGCCGGGTGTGAATGCCCATTTTGGAATTTATGCTGACCACCTGGCGCGGCGGCCCCAGCATTAAAGAATCGTTGGCGAGCAAGCGCGATAGAAGGGAAGCGCTAGACACCACGATGACCGTGACAATCAGCAGCGCCACCGGCGGTTTCTCTGTCAGCAGCCGTCGAATGTGGGCAAACCAGTCTGCAATCATGTGTTGACTATATCACAGAAAGATGGGAATGCAAGAGGCGCAAAGGGGGCAAGGAAGGCTCAGGGCCGCGTAGAATGTTTGCGTGCTGGTATGATCGATGCGCAGCGCCGCACTCTGCGTATCCTGGCATTAATTTTTCGCCGGTCCAGAGCGGGCAATTGTGTTGATGATCCTCTGCCGTGCTATAATCTTTTCGCATTCGTCCTGATGTTTTTCATTCTTATATTGTACCTATTCAGCCGTCCCCTGAGCGCCCAACTTGTTGGGACCGCTTGAGACGACGAAGGGGACACGGGCTTCGACAAGCTCAGCCCTCGAGTGGCCTGAATAGTTACATTATATTTGTTGAGATAGAATTCTATAGACATAACTTTAGCACTTACGCGAGCTCAGCGGGAAAACTGCCAAGTCAGCCATGCTGTTCGCGTCTGGCGGTCCACTGGCGCTGCGTAAGTCGTACACTTGAAAGGAAGCCCATGTATCCAGGCTCCATGCGTCCGCGGGGAGGCGGCTGGAATTCCCTCTCCAATAATCAAAAAATTGGTATAGCCGTCGTTGGTCTGCTAATTCTATATGCCTTGCTGACTTCCTCGGGCGGCGGCCCCTTGGGCAACCTGCTCAGCCCCAGTCGGCTCATGGCCGTTGCGCTGATTGTTTTCGTGGCTTTTCCAGTTCACGAATTTGCCCATGCCTTTGCCGCCGTACATCTGGGGGATGACACGCCGCGCATTGCCGGGCGCTATACGCTAAATCCGCTGGTGCACATTGATCCGTTTGGGGCCATCTTGATTTTGCTCACGGGCTTTGGCTGGGCCAAACCGGTAATGTGGAACCCGCGCAATGTGGATATTGATCCCAAGCTCGCTTCGATTATTGTGGCGCTGGCCGGGCCGCTGAGCAATCTGATCATGGCAGCGCTGGCGTTAATCTTTTACGACACGTTGGCGCAGATTCCGCTCTTTGGTGATATGCTCGGCTTTTTTGTCCAAATCAATGTGCTGCTCTTTGTCTTTAACTTAATTCCGGTCCCGCCACTGGATGGATCGCACGTGCTTTTTGCGCTGCTGCCGGACAATGCATTCCAAATGCGCATGATGCTTGCCCAATATGGCATGTTGATTCTCTTTGCCATTATCTTTTTTGCACCGTCGGTTATCCAGGCGCCAACGAGCTGGATTTTGAATGCAATGGTGAACCTGTTTTTATAGGCCAGCTGCATGACAACAACCAACCTGCAGCGCATCTATTATCGCGTGCGGCAATTTGCCAGCGGACTGATGGCGCGGCTGGATGCGGCTGATGTCAGCGCCGTCGAAGAGCTGTTGCCGCCGGATGGGTTCGCTCTCTTTTTGCGCATGCCCGCCGACGCCCAGCGCCACAGCCTGAACGTCTATCGGACGCTGCAAAGTTCCGGCCATGACGATCCCGATTTGGCGGCGGCCGCGCTGCTGCACGACGTGGGCAAAGTGGCCGCCGATGAGGCCGGTGTGCGCATCAACCTCTGGTTGCGCGGTCCGCTGGTGCTGCTAGAGGCGCTGGCGCCAGACCGGCTCAACGAGCTGGCCGCAGCAAATCCGGCCCAGGGCTGGCGCTATGCCCTGCACGTCCATTTTGAGCATCCGGCCATTGGCGCGGCTTGGGCCGCCCAAGCCGGCTGTACCGAGACGACTTGTTGGCTCATTGCGCAGCACCAAAACAAAGCGGCAAACACCCAGGATCAGCGCCGGCAGGAGCTGCTGCACGCGCTGCAATGGGCAGACAATAGGAATTAATGTGCGATGTCAGATGTACGATTTACGAAGCTATTTGTCTACAACACTAATTCGTAACTCACGTTACGCAGCGCCAGCCCTTTGCCAGAGAGAAACAGGAACGTCGGCGACGCGACTTTCCTCCAGGCTTGCGTAACATAAGTTCGTAAATCGTAAATCCAAATCGCCTACAGAAACGAATTACGAATCAATAGTGTTAACGAACATCCTCGTAAATCGTACATCGAAAATCGTAAATCCCAAGGGGGTTTTATGGCAAAACCAGTTATTACCATCATCGGCCTGGGCCTGACCGGCGCGGGCATTGGCGCCGGGCTCAAGCGTGAAGAGGGCAACTTTGAGGTGGTCGGCCACGACAAAGAGCCAGACGCCGTGGCCGCGGCCAAGCGGCAGAATGCCGTGGACCGTACCGAGTGGAATCTTTATCGCGCTTGCGACAAAGCCGAAATGATCATTTTGGCCATACCGCTGGCGGAATTGGAGGCGATCCTCAAGCTGTTGGCCGCAGATTTGCGGCCGGGCACGTTGGTAATGGCCGTCAACAAAGTGATGCAGCCCGCGCTCGACGTGGCCGCCAAACATATCCCCGACGGCGTTCACTTTGTGGCCGCGCATCCCATTCTTACGGGCGTGGGTGGGACATTGACCGTGCGGCCGGATCTGTTCACGGGGGCGCCGTTTTGTCTGGCTTCCAGCGTGGAGACCGATCCTAGCGCCATTCAATTGGCCAGCGATTTGGTGGAGCGCATAGGGGCCAAGCCGCTCTTTATTGACGCCCAGGAGCACGATGGCATTATTGCCGGCGTGGAGCTGCTGCCCCAATTCTTTGGCATGACGCTTATGCAGACGCTGGGTGGCGGCGCTGGCTGGACCGAAGCGCGCAAGCTGGCTGGGCGTCAATTTGCCCAAAGTACCGAACCCGCCGGCAGCGCCGATCGGCTCTTTAGCGACTTTGTGGCCAATAAACGTAATTTGCTGCTGCGCATTGACCAGCTGCAAGAAGCGCTCTCCAACTGGCGCGGCCTGCTGGAAGAGGAAATTGTGCCTGAATTGCAGGAAGAGGAACATTCGCTGCTCACCGCGCTCAAGGCCACCATCAAGCAGCGCGAGGCCTGGGAGGCGGGCGCGTTTCTAAAAAATTGGGAAGAAGCACCCCGTACAGACGCCGCCGAAACGCGCAACATGTTCCAGCAGATGTTCTTTGGCAATCTGTTCCAGCGGCGCGGTTCGGCTGAGGAGAAGAATGACAAGGTGGCGCGATAGCCGCATACCTGGCAGATAAATGAAGCTCATCATCCAAATCCCGGCCTATAATGAAGAAGCTACGCTGACGGAAACGCTGGCGGCGTTGCCGCGCGAGCTAGACGGGGTGGATCAAGTCGAGTTTTTGGTCATTGATGACGGCAGCCGCGACAATACGGTGGCGTTGGCCCGATCGCTAGGCGTGGACCACGTGCTCTGCATGAAGCGCAATGTGGGGTTGGCGCGGGCCTTTGCCGCCGGCTTGGAAGAGAGTTTGCGGTTGGGCGCCGATATTGTTGTGAATACCGATGCCGATAATCAGTATGTGGGCGACGAAATCGAGCGGCTGATTGAGCCCATTGTGGCCGGGCGCGCCGAACTGGTGGTGGGTGACCGTGGTGTGGGCGACCACCCTTTTTTTTCGCCCATCAAGCGCAAGTTGCAGCAACTGGGCAGTTGGGTGATCTCGCGCGCCGCCGGCATTCCCGTGCCGGACGCCACCAGCGGCTTCCGCGCCTATTCACGCCGGGCCGCGCTGCAAACGCTGGTGCTCAGCCGCTATTCATACACGCTGGAGACGTTGATCCAAGCCGGCGCACGCAGCGTGCCCATTGAGCACATCCGCATCCGCACCAATGCGCCCACGCGGCCTTCGCGCCTCTTTAAGGGCATGCGCCATTTTATTATGCAGCAGGGCGTCACCATTGTGCGCGCCTACACTATGTATCAGCCGCTGCGTGTTTTCCTGGCGCTGGGTGGGTTGAGCGCCACGGGCGGGCTGGCGTTGGGCCTGCGTTTTCTCTACTTCTACCTCATGGACCAGGGCGGCGGCCACATTCAGTCGCTGATCTTGGCTGCCATTCTGCTCATTGTGGGCTTTCAGATCATGCTCATTGGGCTGCTGGCCGATCTGGTGGGCTTTAATCGCAAGATTATGGAAGAGGTGCTCTTTCGCTTGCGCAAGCTGGAGCTGGACGGCTCCGCGTCTAGAGAGCGCGAACTGTAGCCGTGCGCATTACCTTTTTGCTTTCGTCGCTCACGCTTTCGGGCGGCGTCATGCTGGTTATTGAATATGCCAATGGATTAACGGCGCGTGGCCATGCGGTGACATTGGTCACGCCCAAGGGCTCGATTGACCCGGCGCTGCTGCCCACCATTTCGCATCAGATTCAGGTGCTGGAGTGCCAAGTTGCGCTGCCGCGCAGCCGCAATCCGCTGGCGCTGCTCCGCCTCATCATCAACATGGCGCGCAGAACGCCAGACTCCGACATTTTGGTTTCCACCCATACACCCACCACTGTACCGACGCTGCTTGCCTCCATCTGGGGGCGCAAGGGGCGGCGCGCCTGGCTCTATATGGATTATGACGAGATGTTTCGCGGGCGTGGGGTTGAGCGTTGGTTGCTGCACAACGCGCCGCGTTGGTTCCACAATATCTGGACCATATCCACGCCGCTGCAAGAGCAGGCCGCCACGCGCACGAACTGCCCGGTGGTGATGACTGGCGGCGGCCTGCTGCATGCAGCGCTCTTTTATGATCAGCCGCGGCTGCCCATTCCGGCGGGCGAAATCCGCCTGCTGTACGTGGGCGACGCACGGCCGCGCAAAGGATTCCACCAATTTTTAGAGGCCGCCGAACAAGTTGCCCCCTCGATTGACGGCCTAAAGTTGATCGTCGTTTCCAAAAGCCCCCTGCAATTTGAGACCAAAATTCCGGTTGAGTTTTATCTGCATCCCTCCCATCAGCAACTGGCCGATCTCTATCACAGCAGTGCGCTCTTTGTCTCAGCCTCTTGGGGAGAAGGCTTGGGCTACCCACCGCTGGAGGCCATGGCCTGCCGCACGCCCGTGGTGTTGACCGATTCCGATGGCGTGCGCGATTATGCGCGCGATGGGTGGAACTGTCTGGTGGTGCCGCCGCGTGATGCATTGGCGCTGGCCGCGGCCATGCTGCGCATGTTGCAAGAGCCAGCGCTAGCCGCGTGCTGCGTTGAGAATGGGCTGGAGACGGCCCATCGTTACCGCTGGGAGCATGTGATCGCGCGCGTAGAGACCGCCGCTCAGCGCATGCTGAGTGAGGGCCCGGCTCAGTAAGAGCTTGGTATAGAACCGATTCTGTCCCTATTCCATGGGATAGCGCACGCCCCATTGCGCACGGATCTGGTCCATGGTGGTCATAATGGAAAGCGTTTCGTCCAGCGGCATTGTGTCGCTTTCCAGCTTGCCCGCCCGCAGACAGCGCTGCACTTCGGCGATCTGAAAAGTATAGACGCTGCCCTCAAACGGCATTTCTACCAATTCTGGAGATTGGCCCGATCGCTTTATCGTCATTTTGGTGGGCGCCCAAGATGGGTTGTGGATCTGGATCATGCCGTCGGCGCCCATGATGGTCGTCTCTAGCGGCGTTTGGGTGCGCACGCCGGTGTAGATCATGGCCAGTTCGCCGCCGGCATAGCCCAAAATGGCCGCCCCCTGCTCATCCACGCCAGTTTGGCCCACCTCGGCCAGAGAAGCAATGCGGTCCGGCGCGCCCAGCAACATAGAGGCAAACGAGACCGCATAGACGCCCACATCCAGCAGCCCGCCACCGCCCAATGCCGGATCGAAGAGTCGGCCCTGCGGGTTGAAGCGCGTGCGAAAGCCAAAGTCTGCCACCACCATGCGCAGGTCGCCGATGGCGCCATCGGCAACCAGTTTACGCATGGCGGCCATGAGCGGGATAAAGCGACTCCACATGGCTTCCATGACAAATAGTTTGCGGGCGCGCGCGCGTTCAATGACGGCCTGGGCCTGAGCGGCGTTGATCGTAAACGGCTTTTCGCACAGCACCGCCTTGCCATGATCCAGACAGAGCAAGGCTTGTTCCATATGAAAAGCGTGGGGTGAGGCTATGTAAATAACATCTACATCCGGGTCCGCGGCTAGCTTTTCATACCCCGCGTAGCGGCGCGGTACGTGAAATTCATCGCCAAAGCGATCGGCAGATTCCTGCGAACGCGCGCCCACGGCGGCGATTTCCGCATCGGGTGTGGCTTGCAAGCCCACGGCAAATTTGCGCGCAATGGTTCCCGGCGCCAAAATGCCCCAGCGAATTTTGTCGGGCATGGTTGTTCCTTTCAAGATGATGAGATTGGTTAGATGGCGGTTGTGGCGCTCAATCGGCGTTATAGAAGTCAAGCACTATTGAGGCCGCGCGGGGCGCTACCGGGATGGGGCGGAAGTTCATCGAGGTTGTGCTCCGGCAGCCTTTGTTCCCCATTCCACGCATCCACCAGATTGGGATCTTTGATCATATCATAATGGTTGTAGGGCATACGTACAAAGTGCTCCACTTCCTGCCGCACGTCACCTTCCACCACGTTCAGGTCGTTGCGAATCTCCTGCACCACTTCATCCAGCGAGATAAAGTAGGTCATTTCGTTGCCGCGCACGGGAATGGTGAGCAACGTTTTCTGGAGCGAGAGCAATGAGTCGTGCGGATTGCGTTTGGCCTTTTCAGTTTCTACAAAATCGATAAAGTGTTCCAACTGCTCCGGCTGCATGCTGCGCACATAGAGCACGCCATAGATCTTGAGCTGGTAGACAAATTGTGACATGGTGGAAACCAGCGGCGCACTGGCCACCAAACAGGCGTTGCCCACTTTGGTCTCTATGTTTTGCGTCTCCTGCATGGTAATGATGTTGTCGTCGTCAATGGTAAAGATGGCGCTGAGCAGATCGCTGTATAGCTCAATCTTCTTTTCAAAGAGCCGTGAGGAGAATTCGCGCTGCTTGTCGTGTTGCGATTGCAGGCGCACCACAACGGTCATGGCCGCCACCGTGATGACAGAGCCCAGAATGCCCGCATAAAATTCATAGATAAAAGGGTTGACCTGTTCGCCGAATTTGAGGATGCGGTCCACGGACACAATGGAGACCGCAATAAAGACAATGGCGATGATCCAAAACAGGGTGTCTTTGTTATTCGTTCTTTGATTGCTGCGCATGAGAGGAGCCTTTCATAATCAGTACACCGCAACGGTGTTGGCGATACAGGCATCGGTTTCGAGTGGTGAATCCGGCCCTATCGCTTGTCGTTGCGATCAACTGATAATCAGTACACCGCAACGGTGTTGGCGATACAGTCATCGGTTTCGAGCGGTGAATCCGGCCCTATCGCTTGTCGTTGCGATCAACTGATAATCTGAGTACGATAACACGCCTCTCATTTATACTCGCGCTTGCCAGAAAATGCCAGTTTACATATGCTGGCCAATCAAACTATCTACAATTTTGGCCGAGGAAAGCACGCCCGGTAGCCCGGCGCCGGGGTGTGTGCCGGCGCCCACAAAGTAGAGATTGGGAATGTCTTCGGAACGGTTGTGAGGCCGGAACCAGGCTGATTGCAGCAGGGTTGGCTGTACCGAGAAGGCTGAACCCAAATAGCTGTTGAGCGTATGCTGAAAATGCCGGGGATCAATATAATGCTCTGCCACCAGATTGGCCTGGAGATCGGGCAAATAATTTTCTTCCAAGAAGTTCATAATGGCGTCGCGATAGGGGCCGGCCGCTTGGGCCCAATCAATATCGGCGCCCAGGTGCGGCACGGGCGAAAGCACATAAAAGGCCTCGTGTCCGGCGGGCGCCATGGATGGGTCGGTGAGGGTGGGCATATGCAAATAGAGTGAAAAATCGGTGGGCAGCCCACCTTGACCAAAGATTTCGCGCAGCAGCCCTTTGTAGCGCTTGCTCAAAATAATGTTGTGATGCGCCAGTTGCGGATAGCCCCCCTCGGCCTGGATATAGCGCTTTTTCGTGCCAAAGTAGATGACAAAAAGCGACATGCTATATTTGAGATTTTGGATGCGGCGATCTGTATTTGTATGGCGATGCCGCGCCGGCAGCAGATTAAGATAGGTCCAGGCCACATCTGCATTGGCGACCACGTTATCAGCGCGATGCACTGCACCATCGGCTAGGCGGATGCCGGTGGCGCGCCCATCCTCCACCAGAATTTCCGCCACTTCGGCGTTGAGATGCACGGCAACGCCCAACTCTGCCAGCAGCCGGTCAAATGCTTGCACAATGGCGCCGGTGCCGCCCAGCGCATAGTGAATGCCCCACGCGCGTTCCAGATAGTGTATCAGCACATAGAGCGAAGCCGCATCCAGCGGGTTGCCGCCGATGAGCAGCGGGTGAAAGGAGAAACAGCGGCGCAGGAAATCGTCCTTTATGAATTTAGAAACGTACCCATAGACGCTGCGATAGGACTGCAAGCGCACCAGATCGGGCGCTACTTTCAGCATGTCCGTTACTTTGAGAAAGGGCTTATCGATAAGCGCCATGCCGGTGTTGAAAATCTCTTTGGTGGTGGCCATAAAGCGTTCATAGCCCGCCACGTCATCGGGATTCCACTGGCGAATCTGATCCAAAATAAACTGATGGTCGCCGTTGTAATTGAAGGCGCGGCCCTCGTGGTTAAAGATGCGGTAGAACGGATCGCATGGCACAAACTGTACATAATCCGCCCGGTTGCGCCCGGCGGCCTCCCAAATTTCATCAAAGAGCCACGGCGCCGTGATCACCGTGGGGCCGCCATCAAATTTAAACCCATTTATCTCATACACATAGGCGCGGCCGCCCAGCTTATCGCGCTTCTCAAACAGCTGCACTTGGTGACCGCGCGCCGCCAGCCGCGCCGCCGCGCTCAGACCGCCAAAGCCGCTGCCAATCACAATTATTTTGCTCATTGGATTTTCTGGTTGGAGGTCAATGGATGATGCAGATCGTTTGCATCGTGCCGGGGCGAAACCATATTCGTTCGCAACGCCACAATAGCCGCCAAAGCCAGCGTGATAGCGGCGGCCAAGGCGCTATATCCCACTAGCGGCTCATTGCTAAACTTGATATAAATGCCGACAAATGCCCAAACCAGCACCAGCGTATATGCCGCATCGTGCAGCCGAAGCGCAAAGAAGAGGCCAATGAATGTGGCGATGACTAATAGAATCGCCGACCACGTTGGGCCATTTAGCGGCGCGCCCCGCCAGCCAAGGTCATAGAGCAGGATGGTGATGTTGGCAATCGTGGCCACGGTTATCCAACCCAAGTAAATGCGCAACGGTATGTGGACGCTCCAGAGGCGCACCGCATCCGGTCTGTCTGCTATTTGAAGCCGAGTGTATTGGATTATAAGTGTTCCCAGCAAAATGAGCATCAATATTAGCGTTAGGGGAAATATCTCATAGTGCCAGGCAAAAATCCAGGCGCTGTTGGCAATGCAGCCGAGAATAAATGGCCAGCGCAAGGTGCGCAATAACGAATTTGTGCGCTGCGACGGCCGCGCTTGATAAATGGCGTAAGCCAGCAACCCCAGATAAATTACGCTCCAAATGGAAAAGACATAGCCAGCGGGTACAAAATAGACGGGAAAGCTGTCTGAAATTGCACCGGTAGTTTGGCCATTGAAGGGCACAATATTGGCTAGTGCGTTGATGACAACGGTGCTGATCAAGCTAAAGACCACCGATATTTGCGCCCACATGTCGCGTTTAGGCGTGAGAGAATTGGCCGCCGCTATAGAAGACCGCGTTGTAGACGTTGAATGCAATGACATGTTTACTCCCTATACTTTTGCCTTGCGCGTTGTTTTGTACAGTATTTATCCATATTTTATCTTGATAATATCTATATTTATGTGAGGTGGATTCATTTTGCTCAAATAAGCTAAATGACAAGCTTACTGCTCAATTTGTCAAGTACCCTTGACAAATTGAGCATGATGATATATACTTTTGTGTAAAGCTTGCTTTACTTTTTGTCGTGTGGAATTGACTTGAACTTCAAAAGGAGATTGACTCAAATGGATAAAATGAATAAACATGTAAAAGAATATTTGATGGGATTTGGCCTATCCATGGGCTTCTATATAGTCGCTGTAACTGTCTCAATGACGCTACTCAAGCGATATCCAGATCTGCCATTTAAAACCCTTGTGGCTGTGCTGCCCGTCATTCCCATCCTCTTTGCGTTGCGCGCGTTTTTGCGCTATCTCAACAACATGGATGAGCTACAGCAGCGCATCCAAATGAATTCAATTGCGTTTGCGGCCGGCGCCACAGGCATTGGCACGCTTACCTACGGCTTTATGGAAAATGCCGGCTTTCCACAGCTTTCTTGGCTCTGGGTGCTGCCAATTATGATGGTGATTTGGGGGATAGCTACGGCCGTGGCGAGCCGGAGGTATAGCTAAGTGAAAAATCGCCTGCACATACTGCGCGCCGAACAGCGCTGGTCGCAAGCGGAGCTGGCGCAGCGTTTGGATGTTTCGCGGCAAACGATCAATGCCATTGAGACGGGGAAGTATGATCCGAGCCTCCCGCTGGCCTTTAAAATTGCGCGTTTGTTCAATCAGCAAATAGAGGAAATATTTGATCCGGATGCCGAAGAGTAAGAAGCTGTCCAGAAATAACTTGTAGATTTAAACCTGTCAGGTCTCGCAGACCTGACAGGTTTGGTAGCCAACTTATTTCTGAATGCTTCTAAAAAAAACGGTTCATCCGGCTGGCAGCAGGTGAAAAATGAGTGGTGGCTGAGCTTGGCGAAGCCAAAGCGGGTCGAGCGCGGAGAGCCGAAAAACGCAGAAGAGCAGATGGCGCAGGGTTGAACAATTGCCCTGGGTAACCCTGCGCCATCTGTCAATCCATCTTATACGCGTTCGAGGAAGCGCGCATCGTTGCTATAGAAATAGCGAATATCGTCCACCTGACGTTTCATCATGGCCTGGCGCTCAATGCCCATACCAAAGGCAAAGCCGCTGAATTCGGCGGGGTCATAACCGCCATTTTTGAGCACGACTGGATGCACCATGCCGGCGCCGGAAATCTCCAGCCAGCCCTGATATTTGCAGACGCGGCAGCCTTCGCCATTGCACAGACTGCAACTCACGTCCACCTCCACGCTGGGCTCCGTAAAGGGGAAATAGGCTTTGCGGAAGCGGATTTTGCGCCCCTCACCATACATTTTGTTGGCATAATTGAGCAGCACACCTTTGAGATCGCTCATGGTGACCTTGCGGCCCACCACCAGCCCTTCCACCTGATAAAACATCATCTCCGAGCGCGTGGTTACATCTTCATTGCGATAGCACTTTCCAGGCAGCATCACCCGAATCGGCTCGGGGGCAAACTCGCGCATGGCGCGGATCTGGCCCGGGCTGGTGTGGGTGCGCAAAATGATGCCCTCATCCTTGGTGAAGAAGGTATCCTGCATCTCGCGCGCTGGGTGGCCAGGTGGGAAGTTGAGCAGCGTAAAGTTGTTATCGTCGCTCTCTACTTCCGGCGCATCGTAAATTTGGAAACCCATGTTGCCAAAGATATCTAGAATATCGCGCATGGCCTGGGTAGTGGGGTGCAGCTTGCCCAGCGATTGAGGGCGACCCGGCAGCGTTACGTCGATGCCTTCGGCGCTCAATGCGCTCTCCATTTCAGACTGCGCCACCGCGTTTTGGTGCTTTTGCAGCGCCTCTTCTAGCGTCGTCTTGATAATATTGGCCTGTCTGCCCACCACGGGACGCTCCTCAGCAGAAAGCTGCCCCATGCCGCGCAAAATGGTTGTGAGCCGGCCTTTGCGCCCCAAAAATTCACCGTGCCAAGCTTCTGTCTTTTCGGTTGTTTCGGCCCGTTGCAAAACGTCGAGCGCTTCTGTTTCCAGCGCCGCTAATTGTTCCAAAATCGTGCTCATGTGCAATTTCCGTTCTTCAAATTGAATGCTCTAATCGCCACAAAAATACAGAAATCCCGCAAATGGACAATACCTTTTGTCCATTATGTACTTTTTGGGGCGACTATACTGCGGTTGTGGTGAAAACCGTTGTTGCCCAAAGCGCTATCAGGAGAAAGCAACCTGCGGTTTTCATGCAGCGCAATGTATAAAATGGCTGCCAAGCTCTCAACACAGCGTTCCAAACAGCGTGTCACCGTTCAACTCCTCCAACCGGGTGGAGATAATCTGATTATGCAAATCCAAGTGGGCCGGGGCAATCGCCATCACGCGTAGATAGTTGTCGGTGAGCCCGCTCCACAGCCGCCCCGACTGATCGGTCAGCGGCTGGCCAACGCCTTCCCAAAGCACCGGCCGCACCGCGCCCACAAAGCGCGCCCGTTCTGCGCTGCCGATTCGTTCCAAAAGCGCGTGCATGCGTCGAGAGCGTTCTTTCTTCTCCACTTTACGCACTTGTTGACCAAAGCGAGCTGCTGCCGTGCCCTGGCGGGCGCTAAAGGGAAAAATGTGGGCGTGGGCAAAGCGCATCTCTTCCACAAAGGCCATGCTCTCGCTAAAATCATCCTCGGTTTCGCCTGGGAACCCCACGATCAGGTCGGTCGTGACCACCAGTTCCGGAATGGCGGCGCGGGCGTCGGCCACGAGTTGGCCAAAGCTCTCCTTGGTACAGCGCCGCGCCATGCGTCGCAGTTGCTTATCCGTTCCGGCTTGTAAGGGCAGATGCAAATGGGGGCAAAGGCGCTGCGGCCACTGCGACCACAAATCAAAGAAGCCATCGGCCAATTCCCACGGCTCCAGGCTGCTCAAGCGCAAGCGTGCAATATCTGTATCGGTTAGAATGGCCCTGGTCAGCTCTTTGAGATCCGAGCGTTCGGCATCCGCCAAGTCGCGTCCATAGCTGCCCAAATGGACGCCGGTGAGCACGGCCTCTTGGCCGCCCTCTGCCACCAAGTGCTGGACCTCTTCCACAATAGACGCAATGGGACGGCTGCGGCTTTCACCGCGCGCCACGGTCACAATGCAAAATGTGCAGCGGTTATTGCAGCCATCCTGCACTTTGATAAACGCGCGCGTGCGCGCCCGGCGCTCGATCACATTATCTTTTTCGAAGGCTTTTTCGAAGGCTTTATCAAAGGCTTTATCCGCATCTTGCGGCAAATCTGGCTTGGGGTCCTGATTTGCTGCAGTTTGTGCAAAGTGAAACGGATTGCCATCGGGCCGCATGCGCATGAGCGTATCCGGCGTATCCAACTCGGCGCTCCACGGCTCCAGCAACGTGTGCAGCAAATCTTTCTCGGCATTATCCACCACCAGAGAAACCCCCGGCAGTTCCGCTGCCTGATTGGGGCGCAGCGTGGCCCAGCAGCCGGTAGCGGCAATGCGCGCCGTCGGGTTGGCCGCGTGAAGCTGGCGCAGACGTTGGCGACTCTTGCGACCGGCCTCCGTCGTCACCGCACAGGTATTGAAGACAATCACCTGCGCTTCTTCGGGGGAACGCACGGTCAGATGACCGGCCATCTGTAGACGCCCCGCCAACGTATCAATTTCACTATAGTTGAGTCGACACCCAATCTGGTCTAAATAGATGCGCATGCACATTAGTATAGCATAAAGCAGCCCAAATTATGTTTTCTTGGCTGTGTAACAGATGGTTTGGCGTACTTTCCCCATATTCGCCCCCAGCATATCTAAAAAATGAGAATCGCTTCGTCTTTGTGCTATACTGGATGCAATATGCAGATTTTTGAAGCTTCCAAGTTGGTCACAGTGGCCGAAATGCAGCAAATCGAGCGGCGCGCCGCCACCGCTGGTCATTCCTACGCGTCTATGATGGAGATGGCCGGTCGCGCCGTGGCGCAGCGCATTCTTGCCGCGCGGTCGGCCATGGCGAAACATGGACCGGTGTTGGTGCTGGTGGGACCAGGCAACAATGGTGGCGATGGCTTGGTTTGCGCCCGGCATCTGCATGAAAATGGGGTGCAGACGCGCGTCTATCTATGGCGGCGCGCCACCGACCCGGAGCACGATGATGAAAATCATTTTGCGCGCCTGGTAGATTTGGGCATTCCTACGGCGCACACCGATGATGACCCTGCCTTTGCGCAACTGCAAAGTTGGCTGCGGGAAGCATCTATGGTGGTGGATGCGCTGTTGGGAACCGGCGCTAATCGTCCCATTGCCGAGCAGCTTGCCGAGCTGTTGCACCATGTACGCACGGCGCAAACAGAATATGAGCTACCATGCGTGGCCGTGGACTGTCCCAGCGGGCTCAATTGTGATACTGGCGCGCTGGATCCGCATGCGCTTTTTGCCGAGCAAACCGTCACGTTTGCGTATGGCAAATGGGGCCATTATCAATTTCCCGGCGCTGAGGCCTGCGGCCAAATTACGGTGGCCGACATTGGCATTCCAACCAGCGTCACCACGGCATCCCAAACCTTTGTGCTGAATGAGCAATGGCTCACGCCCCAATTGCCCCAGCGCTCCAACAATAGCCACAAAGGGTCATTTGGCAAAGTAATGGCCGTTGTGGGCTGCATGAATTATGCTGGCGCGGCCTATCTATCGTGTGCGGCGGCGGGGCGCGTGGGGGCTGGCTTAGTCACCGGCGCGATTCCGCAGCCGGTGTGGGCGCCCACGGCCAGCAAGTTGACCGAAGCCACTTGGCTGCCGTTGCCCGCCACGGACACTGGCCATTTTGACGCCACGGCGGCTTACCCGGTGGGAGAAGCGCTGGCCGGATACAAAGCGCTTTTGGTGGGCTGCGGCCTGGGGCAGACCGATTCAACCGGCCAGTTTTTGCATCAACTGTTGGGGCATCTAGGTTTGCCGCCCACGGTGATTGATGCGGACGGATTAAACTGTTTGGCGCAAATTGCCCAGTGGCCCACGCGGTTGCCCGAGTTTACCGTGTTGACCCCACATATGGCGGAAATGTCGCGCCTGAGCCGATTACCCATTGCAGATGTGACGGCGCAGCGGTGGACGTTGGCGCAGCAGAAAGCGGCCGAATGGAACGTGGTGCTGCTGATCAAGGGGCCGTACACGGTGATTGCCGCGCCCAGCGGCGAACTGGCTATTTTACCCGTGGCCACGTCGGCGCTGGCCACGGCAGGCACAGGCGATGTGTTGGCCGGTTCCATTGCCGGGCTGTTGGCGCAAGAGTTAGCGCCTTTTGCCGCGGCCTGTCTGGGCTCCTGGATTCACGGTATGGCCGGCCTGCTCTGCGCCCAAGAGATTGGCGCGATCGGCGTGGTGGCGTCCGACCTGCTGCCGCGGCTGCCGCTTGTCTTGAGAAAGATGTATGCGCGTTAACGGATCATCCAGGGACGCAGGATATGGGTTTGGTTCATGTATTGCGTATTGCGTGAACCGGTATAGCCACTCACTGACACACATCAACAACATTTTGTGGATAAGCCCAGCAAAGATTGTTGATGATGCCGCAGGCCTAATTTGTGGCGCCGCCCCGAGCCCCCAGCGAGGGCGCAAATATGTGGTTTCTCGTTACGATACAAGTCACTGTTCAGAAATAACTTGTCGATTTAAACCTGTCAGGTCTTCAAGATCTGACAGGTTTGGCCGCCAACTTATTTCTTGACGATGACAAGTGTCTCAACCAGTATGCGCCATACGCAACATGTAAACCAGGCGAGACTCTCGCTACGATTCAAGTGCCCCAACCGGTACACGCAACAACTTTATTCCATGTTTTTAGAAATACCGAGAACCTTACATGAATATTGCTCTTGACGCCATGGGCGGCGATCATGCGCCTGGCGAGATTGTGGCCGGCGCCGTGTTGGCCGCCCGCGAATATGGAATTACGGTATCACTGGTAGGCCAACCCGATGTGCTAAATGCCGAACTGGCCAAACATGCTACAACCGGTCTGGATCTGCCCATTGTACCCGCCAGCCAGGTCATTGAGATGGATGATAAACCAGCGCAGGCCGTGCGCACCAAGCTGGACAGCACCATGGTGGTGGCCAGCCGCATGGTTAAATCCGGCGCGGCGCAGGCGTTTGTCACTGCGGGCAACACGGGCGGCGCGTTGGCGGCGGGCATTCTGCACATCGGTCGCATCAAAGGTATCTTGCGACCGGCGCTGATTACCCCATTTCCTACATTCAACGGCTTTTGCACCATTTTGGATGTGGGCGCCAATGCCGATGTGCGCCCCGAATATCTGCCGCAGTTTGCCATTATGGGCAGCATTTATGCCGAACGCGTATTGGGGCGCAAGCAGCCCGTGGTGGGTATTTTGAGCAATGGCGAAGAAGAAGGCAAAGGCAACCAGCTTGTGATCTCTGCCACCCAACTGCTGGTGAACACGCCCAACATAAACTTCCGCGGTAATATTGAAAGCAAGGAAGTGATTGAGGGGCTGGCCGATGTAATTATCACCGACGGCTTTACCGGCAATATTTTTATCAAGACTGCCGAAGCCACGGCTCGCATGTTGATGCGCGGTCTGCGCGAAGAGCTGTCCGGCAGCCTGGTCAATAAGCTGGGGGCGCTGCTGGCCCGCTCTGGTTTGCGCCGCGCCCGCGATCGCTTTGACGATAGCCCATACGGAGGTGCTGTCCTCCTGGGGTTGGCGGGCATTGTGGTGGTGGCGCACGGTCGCAGCAACGCAGACGCTATTCGGCATGGCATCCGCGTGGCCAAACAGGCTGTTGAACAAGATGTGCCGGGCAAAATTGCGCAGGGCGCCTCTGAACTGACTCAATCTGTTGCCGAATCCACATTATCTAAATCCAACGAACCACTAATCGAGACACCCTGAAATCCCATGAAAGTTTATCGCAATCTTCCCGAGATCCAGCGCAAAGAGCGTCTGGGGCGTCGCTTTAGCCTGACCGGCTTGGCAATTCTGTTTCTGGGCATGATGTCCAGCTTTATCCCCAATTGGTATCCCACGCCGGAATCGGCCACCACCGAACTGGCGCGCACGTTGCAGCTCTATTGGCCCTACTTTAGCTTTTTTGCGCTGCCGGCTGGCTTTGTCTGCGCCAGCATCGGCAGCTACTATATTAACCGTTTTGCGCGTCGCCGCTGGCCCGGCCGCAAGCTCATCGAGCGGCCCGACGAGGTCCTAGAGCGTACGCTCAAGGGCTTGGATGATAAATATGCCCTGTTTCTGTGGAGCTTGCCGCAAGCCAGCCAAGTGCTAGTCGGCCCGTGTGGCATATTGACTTTCGCCACGCGCTCCGACAAAGGGCGCGTTCAGGCACACGGTGATAAGTGGCGCGAGCCCTTTAGCATTGGCCGCATTTTTACAGTTTTTGCCCGCGAAGGCGTGGGCAACCCACGCCAGGAAATTGAAGAACAAGCCAATAAATTACGGCAGTTTTTGGGGCAGTATGAAAGCGAAGCTGCACTCACCGACATACCCATTGATGGCGCAGTTGTTTTCTTAAACGACGAGGTGGAATTGGATCTACAAAATCCCAGCGCTGCTGCCCTGCGCTCGGACCAGGTAAAAACCTTTGTGCGTGAAAAGGCCCGCCAGGTCAAGCTCCAAACGAGCATGCTGCGGGCCGTAACGCGATATTTGGAAGAGCACAGCAAGTATACGACGGTGGAAGACGAATAACACTCCATAAATTCAGATGTGAATCCTATGCTGTCTCAGACAGAACAGTTTGGCGCAGAGAATTTACGGACAGACACTTAGTCAAACAACTTGCCGATGGCTGATAATTTGCACTGAGCCGCGCTGGCCTCTTTGAAGCGCGTGCCATACACAAAGATGCTTTCATCTTGCGTATCGGCGCAGCGATAAATCGCGGATTGGTTACGCATAACATTGATGAAGCTGGTATATGTGTTGTCAATAAAGTAGATATTGGTGGCCGGCTTTTCAATTCGGGCCTGCACCAGCCCGTTTTGGCCAATCGTATTGGCATAAAACGCAATATTGTGCGAAGCGCGTTCCGCAATTTCGACCGTGTTGTAGAAAAACATACCCCACCAGCTTGAGCCCGCTATCCGGTTGTGATGAATCCACATATTGGCCGCATCGGGGAATTTGACGCCGCGCACGTTATCTTGGACCAGATTACCCGCCACTTCGCCGCTGGAAGCATGAAGGTCTAACCCATAATCACCGTTATCGTGCAGATTGTTTGAGTAGACTGCATAGTTTTCGCTCCACAAAACGCCAGGCTCTGTCTCCCCATTGCGGGCGTTTTCCAGAAATTCTGCGCTGCATTCCTGGGCGTCGTCTACCGTGCTTTTGTTGGGGAAGCAGTCTTTGGAAGAAATGCCGTGCCACTGTTTGTGGTGATGGCTTTCACTGTAGCGCACGGTTATGCGTTTGGCATAGCGAAAATGGATGCCGCTGCCGTTCGAGTTGCGCGCTTCAATGTGTTCGATTAGCACGTTGTCTGCGTACCACGCCGAAACCAGCAGATGGGCACTTTCAGCACCATCCACCGTTAAATCGCGAATGATCACATTGCTGCCATTACGCACCTGCATGACGGTGTCGTCAAAATCTGCGGCGGCCTGAAAAACGGTTTTGCCAACGCCTGCACCTTGGAAAATTACGTTGCTGGGTAGAAAAATGCGTTGGCTCACGCGTATGGTGCACGCCGGAATTTGAATAACGCCGCCTGCGGGGCCAACCGCATCGAGCAGGGCCTGTAGATCAGTGATAGTGCATTTGTTCTGCGGCAGAGCAAACTTTTGGCTGCCCAAGTTTTGCTCAAAAAGCGTTTGGTCAAATCCAAAATTCTGGTCTAGCTGACGACAACTCTTGGCCGTTAGATCCATGAATTGCCCTTCGGGACACGGGGAGGGGGTTGCGGCTTGGCTCGTGGCTTCTTGCGAACGCGTCTGTAGCTCTGCCGCAACGCCTTGCTCGACAACGCAAAATCCAAGCCAGATAGCAGCCAAGCCAACCAACATTGTGCGCATCATGATCTTTTGATAAACCAAAAGTGCCCCCTTGGGCTAATTCAGGAAAATAAATAGCCCAATTTTAACGTGTTTGTGGAATAGATTGAGGGTCTAACTGTATATTTGAGTTTTTAGAAAGACCTTGCATCGCCCCAGTTTGTAATGCTCAAATCTGTTGTGAACTTAAACCCGCGTACTCGCAACTATACCCGGCGTTAGCCCAATTTCTCCAGCAAAATCTGCACAATGCGCTCAGCTGCACGCCCATCGCCATATGGACTAATGGCTTGCGCCATCTGCTCATACGCCGCCGGATCATGTAGCAGGCGTTCCGCTTCGGCTACAATTTTGGCGGCATCTGGCCCCACCAGTTTGGCCGTGCCGGATGCCACCGCTTCGGGGCGCTCTGTTTCAGTGCGCATGACCAGCACGGGCTTGCCCAAAGTGGGCGCTTCTTCCTGCAATCCACCCGAATCGGTCAGCACCAAGTGGGCGGCATTCATCAAATGCGCCATTACATCATAGGTTACCGGTTCGGCCAGGACAATGCGTTCCGTATTGCCCAAAATGCGGCGGACCGGCTCTTGCACATTGGGGTTTAAGTGGACAGGATAGATAATGGCCACATCGGGATTGCGTTCCACCAGCGTTTTCAAGCCTTGGCAGATGCTTTCTAACGGTGCGCCAAAGTTTTCGCGGCGATGGGCCGTTACCAGAATTACGCGGTTTCCACTCTCTTTGCCCGCTGCCGTCAAAAGTGCCTGCGCCGCGGCCGGTATCGGTTTGCAGACGGTGGCGTGCAGCGCGTCGATAACAGTGTTGCCCGTAACGTAAATCGAGTCATCCGCTGTATTTTCGCGCAGCAATGCCTGACGGCTGGTTTCAGTGGGGGCAAAGTGGAATTGGGCGATCACCCCAGCCATGCGGCGGTTAATCTCCTCGGGAAATGGCGAATAGATATCGCCACTGCGCAACCCTGCTTCTACATGACCCACTGGAATTTTGCGATAGAACGCAGCCAACGAAGCAGCCATGACCGTTGTCGTATCGCCCTGCACCAACACCACATCCGGCGCTTCGTCAGCCAGCACCTGATCCATCTGCGTTAAAATGCGCGCCGTCAGCCCAGAGAGCGTCTGGTTGGGCTGCATCAGGTTCAGATCAACGTGGGGCTCAATTTCAAAGAGCGCCAACACCTGATCCAGCATTTCACGATGCTGCCCCGTTACACAGACGCGCGCGCAGATTTTGTCCGGCTGTTTCTGTAGGGCCAACACCACGGGAGCCATTTTGACTGCTTCCGGGCGCGTGCCAAAGACAGATAATACTTTGATCATGCAGGCACTGCCTCAGTTGATTTGTGAAAGCCATTGGTCACCGCTGTGTCTGACTGCGGACCAGGTTGAACCCCGCGGCCCAATACTTGAACCGTAAAACCGGCCTCTTCCCACTTGGCGTGCGGCAGGCCATTGCGGGCATCCACCAAGATTCGGTGGCGCATCATGTTCCCAACTGCACTGGGATCGAGCTGCTTAAACGGGCTGTGATCGGTCAAGAGGAGCACGCAGTCGGCATCCAGCACCGCTTCATCGACTGTGCCCACGGCCACCTTTAGCCCGCCATGATGCGGGTCGGCGGCTACTTCTGGTGAGATCAACGGGTCGTAGGCCAATACCTCGCAGCCGCTGGCCAGCAGCCAGCGTACCACTGTAACCGCCGGGCTCTCGCGCATATCGTCCACATCACCTTTGTAAGAGAGTCCGAGTACGGCCACTTTATTCCCTTTAACTTTGGCCAGCGCCGTGCGCACAATTTCCACCACATGCTCGGGCATGCGGTCGTTCAGTCGGCGCGCCGAGGCGATTAGTTGTGACGGGCCAGGGGCGCACTGGACCATAAACCAAGGATCAACGGCAATGCAGTGACCGCCGACACCAGGGCCGGGACGCAGCACGTTAACGCGCGGATGACGATTGGCTGTGGCAATGGCCTCCCATACGTTGACGCCAATCGATTCGGCAATTAGCGCAAATTCGTTGGCCAGCGCAATATTCACGTCGCGATAGGTGTTTTCCATCAGCTTCACCATCTCTGCCGTAGTCGCGTCCGACATGAAAATTTCGCCCTGTACAAAGCTGGCGTAGAGGTCGCGCGCGCTTTGGGCGCCAGCGGGCGTCAGGCCACCGGTCACACGGTCGTTGCTGACTAGCTCTTCGAGAATACGCCCTGGTAATACGCGTTCCGGTGAATGGGCCACCTTTAATTCAGTCCATGGGTCCAACCCCGATTCGGCCAGCAAAGAGGCGAACATGCCGGCGGTGGTGCCAGGAGGAACAGTGGATTCTAAAATGACCGTATTGCCAGCCTGCAAATAGGGCAAGATGGCGCGCGCGGCCGATTCTACATACCCCAGATCGGCCCGCTTATCCGGCGAAATGGGCGTCGGCACGGCGATAATAAACGCGTCGGCGGCCTCTGGCTGCTCGGCTACTTTGAGCTTGCCAGAGTTGAGACCAGCCTGCACCAGCGTGTTAAGCCCCGGCTCCTGAATATGCACTTCACCATTGCGCAAACGCCGAATCAGGGCCTGATTTACGTCCACCCCCACTACCTGATGACCATGCGTGGCCAAAATGCTGGCCGTAGGCAGACCGATATATCCCAGTCCAAGGACACATATTTTGCTCATGTTTTATTCCTTTTAATAACAAGATGTGTAGTGATTTTGGTTGGAAGCTTGACCCGTACTCGATATGCTAGAACCGGTGTCGGCTCCTTTTCATACCAACTACGGCTCATCCAACCTTCTTCCGTCAGCAGCGTACCTTTGACCGAACTGCTGACGTTGACATCCAGGCGAACGTCGCCCGGAAAGATTGCCTGTGCACTGCTAACATCGCGCTGTTCGACGGTGCAAGGCGTCAAGTGGAAGTGCAACACAACATCGTGCTCACCTTCACCGATAAACGAGTCAGTAATCGTAATATATTCAGCTCCATGCACGCGCAGTCGGCGCTGATGTACAACCGGATCCGCCAAGCGCATGTATCCATCATGTTCACCGGCCACTTCCAGCGCACCCTCGGCCAGCGTTGCCGCGGTCAACTGGGCCCGAGCCATATCCGCCACGCGAAACGGCCCGGCAAAGACCGATTGATTCTGCCCGTCAACAGTGGCGGTGCTGTGCGCTGCCGTACTGCGAAAATAGTCGCGCCATTGGCCGGCTGGGTACTGATAGGTGCCGGGGTCGATGATGAGCGCTTGCTCGCCAGACCAAAGTTCAAAGCTTAACGCATCGGCATGACCATGCCCCGGACAGTGAAGCGGCCCCAAGCTGCCCGCGTCAAAAAGCAGATAGAGTTGATGCGGCAGAGCGCCCGCTCTTAGAATAGCATACCCGGCATCGGGAAATGCGACAGATTGCTGTTGCGGCGCTTTGGCGTCAGGATGCCCCGCCGCCCATGCCAGATCGGAGCGGTCAAATGCATCCGCCGCCAGCGCAAAGAGCGATTCCGCCGGTACGGGTTCATCCTCAATCGAGTCATTGAGCAGGGGTAAACGACCATCGGGGCGCCGGAGAGCGAGGGCAAAATCGCCCATTTTTTCCAGCGCTTGCCAGGCCGTTTCCGGCACCCATTCACCACTGGCGCCGGCCAAGAGCGCAGTCTCCAGGCCATCCAGCCAGACGGCCATGTGATACCCGCTTGAATTTTCAAAGTGGCTGCCGTCATTGCGCACCTGACTTTCCAGCGTTTGCCACAGGCATTCTAAGCCGCGCTGGCGCCATTGGGTAGCGTTGGGCAAGTGGGGCAGCAACAAGCCCACCCAAGCCAGCGCTTTGGCATTGGCCACCAGATGATTATTGTCCAAATCGCGCTCGAGATGGTCGGCCAGAAACGCAGCCTGTTGACCAATGGCCGCCGCCAGTTGCGGATCACGCTCTAGAAAATGCCAGGCCGCGCTCCACGCGATTAAGCGTCGCGAAGTTGGATATGGTTCCCAGGCCACGCCACGCCCCATGGGAACCTGGTGCAGCCAATCTTGCCAGAGCGCCAGAAAACCGTGGCGGCCTTCCTCATCGCACAGGGCCGGCCACGCCCAGTCCCAGCCATGAAGCTGAAATGCCCAGAGCAGATCGGGCACGGGTCGCGCCTGCCACACAACCGGCGGCTGCAGCGAAAATGGCGCTTGATTGAGCAATTGCAGCGTATCGTTGACCTGATTCCACTGGGCGCCGAGATGCGATTCTGCTCGCATGACGGCCAATCGCTGCAGCAGTTCGCTCTGGCTTTCCGTAAGCGTCGCCGGTTTGTCGCCGGTTAGCATGGGCTTGGGATAGAGCCGTTCGCCCCAGTACGGATCGACAATGCGCAAAGCGCGTCATGCGCTGGAGCCGTTGCAGCGAACGCTGAAGACCGGCTCGGCGGGCGGTCAACCAGATGGCTCGTACGTTAGCTGGCAGCATGATTTCTATACGATTTACGCAGCCCCTGTGAAACGCCAGGAATGGACTGGGTTGCATTCGATGTTATTTTGTTCAAGGCTTGCGTAAGTTCTGTTCTATTGGGTAATGATTGCATGTCGGAACTCACTCTCAGTTGGCCACAACGGCAAGAGATAGGCTGGCCCCATAACGAGGTCAAGCCCTGTATTGCCAATAGCGTGGCGGAAGTCGTAAATACCTTGCATATTTTATGTCTTGCATATCTTATAGGTACCGCCTAAATCGAGCAGCTAGCTTTTGCAAGCGTTTGATGTCTTCGATTCGGCCGCGTGTACCTGCAACCGGGTCGCGTGAGATGCGCTCCATGGCGAAGCGGCGCCACAGTCGATACAGGAAAAAATAGCCGCCCGGTTTGGTCTGATTTTCTACCTGATCAGCCAGCAGATGGCACAAGTAAGAAAGGGTGGTCAGCACCGCCAGCGGCGCGCCCCAGCGTTTATAGCTCCACCAGAACAGGGGAACAGACCACTCATAGCCATGCAGCGGCAGCAACAAGCGGTGTGTTCCCGTAAGCCCATACCAGGCGTAATCCGCACCATGATCCAGGTCGGGCAGTACGCCGCTGCCAATGGCCAGTGGAATGGCTTTCTTGTCGCGCGTGGCCACCCATCCGACCATCCCCACGGCAGCTGAGATCAGCAAGTGACGATGTGGCAGCATTTAGATGAGCCGCCGTCCCTGCGCGCGCAGCTTTTGTGCATCATCCCGGGTGGGAAAGGAAAAATAGGTGGCTTTGCTGGCATCCATCTGCTGTGCCTGCACGGTTCCCGCTTCAATTTGGTCTACGGCTTCCAAAATGGCCTGCACGCCATAGGCCTTGGAGCGCACCATGAGATCGTGTAGCGAATCCTGCGGCAGAATGGGCACTGGACGCTGCAAAATAATATCACCAGCGTCAAGTTGCTCCACCATGTAGTGAATCGTCACGGTGGCTTCCGGCTCACCGTGCATCATAGTCCAAAAGTTGGGCATCATGCCCTGATAGCGCGGCAGCGGCGCAGAGTGCAGATTAATGCAGCCATATGGGGGCGTTTCAAGCACGGCTTTTTTCAGAATTTGGCTGGCGGCAATCGAGATCAATAGGTCTGGCCGGATCTCGTCGCGCAAGGTCTGGACAAAACTCTTGGCGTTGATCTTGGGCGGCTGATAGACCGGCACTTGATGGCGGCGCGCCACATCCAGCGCCGAATACGGATGCGTAACGGGCTGGATGCTGTTGACTTTGTTGGCCAATTTGGACCAGCCATAGCGAACGGCTAAATTGGCAAAATCAGTTGGGCCATAAAAATTATAGAGCCGCCGCGCCGTGTCGGACAGCTTTTCGTTAAAGGAAGGCAAAATGATCAGCCCAACAATTTCATCACGCCGTGCGCTGCAGAGTGCATCTAGCGCCGGCGGTAAGTAAAAGGGTTCTTCTTGTGTGACAATTGCAATGCGCATAATTTTCTTCTCCACGTCCGCAACTACTCAACCGATATCCGAGTAGCTCCCGGCTCTATTTTCGATTCCTCCGTCCCGTTCTGCTCGGCGCCCAGATAATCGGCGAACACTTCACACATTGGTCCAAACGCAAACTCTTGTAAAAGCTGATCGAGCCGGCTGGTTACTTTGCCAATGTTATTGTAATGGCGAAAACGGGTAAGCAACGGCGCGCCTTTGATGCGCGGCTGCTGCGGGTCAAATTCCCACGGATGCAGATAAATGATAGCTGGCTGTCCTTCGTTATTGAGGCGACGAATGGCGCGGCGAGTTAGTGCTAAGGGGTAAAGGCGAAAATAACCGCCGCCCGCCACCGGCAAATTGCGCTTGCGCCAGACCACCGTACTCATGGGGAATTCCCATAGGCCGTTGGGCAGCTGATGTGCAAAGCGTTCGGCGTCGTTGATGCCATACCGATCATGCACCGTCAGCGGGAAAACGCTGGAATCATACTTGATGCCTTGTTCGCGCAAAACATCGTGCGCCCAAAGCGATTCACGGGTGACGGAAAATGAAGGGGCGCGATAGCCAATGGGATTGGCCTGCGGTGCGGCCCGGCAAATCGCCTCCAGCGAGTCTTGCAGATCTTCCGCAAATTCGGCGGGGGTTTGCCGATAGACCAGTTCGTGCCAATAGCCGTGGGTGGCCACTTCATGACCCGCCTGGGCAATTTCTTGGACAAGCATGGGAAAATGATCCGCTACCCAACCCAAAACGAAAAAGGTGCCGCGCACATTGTGCTTTTTGAAAAGCGCCAAAATATGTTGCGTATTGGCTACGACGCGGCTTTCATGGGCATCCCAATCGCGGCGATGCACCAGGTTTTCGAAAGCATGTACCTGAAAATGCTCTTCTACATCAATGCTAAGCGCGTTCAGCATGAGCTAACTCTACTCCGATTTCTGCTTGTAAAACTGTTTCCATTTGGCGCGCCAGCTTAGGGCGATCAAAATTTTCAGCCACATATTTATAGCCGCGGTCGGCATAGCGGTCCAGGTCAGCTGGATCGCCCACTGCCATTTCCGTGAGCGTGGCGGCCAATTCGGTGGCCGAACCGGGCGCAATGACGCGGCCGCCGCCCGATTCTTCCATGAGCCGACGCGCTTCGCCGCCGGCCATGAGCACCACCGGTCGGCGACATCCCCAAGCCTCCAAAAGCTTGGAAGGCACGGCATCCACCAATTGTTCATTAACCAGCGGTACCAGCGCCACGTCGGCGGCATGCAAAATGTCGGGAATGGCTTCGCGCGGCTGCGGCGGCACAAATGTTATATTCGTCAAGTTGTGTTTGGCGGCTTCGGCCTCTAGATCGGCCCGCTTGACGCCATCACCGACAATTAAGAAGTGTATGTGGGGTTGCTCCTTGAGCAATTTAGCGGCATGCACAATCACATCCACGCCCTGGAAAATGCCAATCAATCCGGCATAGACAGCCACGAATTTATCACCTAGCTCAAACTTCTGGCGCCAGTCCTCCAGATTTTTGGGCTGAAGTACATCAATGTCAACCCCATTTGAGACAATATGCAGCTTGTGGGCCGGCACCCCTTTGTCCAAGAGCTTTTTCTCTTTGCGGCGCGTCACTACGGTAATTTGGTTGGCTTGCCGATAGAGAAAACGTTCCAGCCGTTCCCCCCAAACCACCATAGTCGCATCGGGCTTAAACTCACCTGCTTCCACCGCTAGCTCAGGCCAGATATCGCGTACATCAAATACCAGAGAGGCGCGCCGTACCCGGGCCAGGAAAAGCCCAGCCAGTCCAATAAAGAGCGGTGGCGAAGAGGCCAAGACCACGTCAAATTGCTTTGCGGCTAATGCGCCAGCCACGGCACTGGCGCCAACAAATGAAAAATAGTTAGCCAGCCGGCGCATTCCACCCCGTTTTGGTGATGTATAGACCCAAGTGCGAATGACTTCCACACCATCCATTTCTTCACGCGTCCACAGCTTGCCCCGGTATTGTTCAGGAATAGTGCCTGTTGGATAGTTGGGAAATCCAGCAATGACCGTTACTTCATGGCCATATTGCCTGAGCCAACGCGCCAGCCCGTGCAACCTGGCGCCTGCCCCACCCATCTCGGGCGGATAGAAATGTGCCAACATCAAAATACGCATATTGAACCTCGATAACTTTTCCGATAATTTAGGTATTATTCCAAAATTTCAAATAATGTGCTGCTCAGGCCGCCGCGAAACCCCTTGGCGGTTACCCAAAAGTTGTTGCCATGCACACGGCCTTCGGCAAACTCAAACAGACCATAACCAAAATAGCGCGAGTGCCAATGGTCTTTGGGACGCTTCAACAATTCTATAACGTCCAGACCAGCGCGTGGGTTGAGCAAGTTGACTCCGTACAAGCGGCCGTACCCATCCTGGTGGCCATCGCCATCTTCTACGGTGGTGGCAAAAACAATGTAGTCTTGTAAGCAGGCGTTATAATAGACTGGCCCTTTGACTTCACCAATCGCGGTCGTTTGCTTGGTGGCTCGATCATAGCGCCATATCTGATTGGCGCCCAGCGGATCGTCACTGCCCCAATATACGGCCTCTGGTCGAAAGGCAAAGCTGACCGAGCGCCACATTTGGCCACCTTGACCGACGACTTCCGCCGTCCCCGATTGCGGATCTAATATCATGATCCTGCATTCGGCATCTTCATCGCCGGTTGAAACCCAGAGCTTGGCGCTGTGTGGATCGGGATCCACCGTGTGTACATGCCGAATCGATCCAGCTGGAAAACAGTATAGGGACTCTGTTTTTGCCTCTGTTCCATTGGGATCGAGCGTGAGCCGGTATATGTGTACATCGTCACGCTCTGGGTTGCTAAAATATTCGCCCACAAAAATCTGCTGACCCAATGTGGACATCCCGCGCCGCAGCGGTCGACGCCCGCGCGATATGTTCCAAAACGGTTGTCCGTACTTGGCATTCGGTTGTAACAAATAGAGCTTGCCGGCGGCAATGGCGACCCAATGGTCGGCCGCATACGGCTCAAAGGGCACAATGGTGTTGACGCCGCCGCGCACCAGCCGTTGATAGAGCCCCACCCGCTGGAGGGCCGCATTGGCTGGCCCCGACGGCAGCCGACAAAATTCACGCCAGTTTACACCCCGGTCATCGCTGCGCACAATATTGAGGCCGCGTGAGGCAATGCAGCGGTCATCGTCTGCAAAGTGCACCTGGATGCCGGGGATGGAGTGCAGCGCACGCAACTTCATTTAGCCACCTTTGGCGCTAGGAATTCTGTGGTTTGAAGCTCGGTGGCCGCGGCAGCATCCACATTGAGAATACGCAACAGTTGGGCTATAATCGTGTCCGTATCATATTGGGTGCGCATTTCCCAATTGCGGCGGCCCATTTGGAGCAATAGTGGCCGGTTGTGCAGCACGAGCCGTATGGCCTCGGCCAGATCAAATGAATTGTGCGGCTCTACAAGTAGCCCATTGACTTGATGCGTGATTACTTCCGGCACGGAACGATAGTTCGTTGCAATCGCGGGGATGCCCGCAATCATGCTTTCCACCACAATGCCCGGTTGCCCTTCGCTGCGCCAGAACGTGGGGAAGACCAGCGCATCATAGTTTTGTAGCGTGGGGACCACTAGTTCCGGCTCTAAAATGCCCCCATAATGGGCGCAGCTTGTGCGCTCCAGCTCGCTTTCAAACTGGTGGCGATACTGTTCCAGAAGCGGCCCATAAATGTCGCAATGGATTTCGGCCTGTTCCTCTGGCGCGAGCTGGCGTAACGCTTCCAGCAGCACGGTTACCCCCTTTTCTTCTCGCACCCATGAAATAAAAACTAGACGCAGCGGTTTAGGCGCTTGGGCATCGTCGCGCGTTGGCAACGCTGGCGCTGGTGACCCTGTTTTCGGCATGGTTCGATATGCGGGTACATAGTGCGCCTGGACGCCTGGCATCTCCTTAAAGTAGTTGTAGAGCAGTTGCGTCTCGACAATCAGTCCATTGGAGAGCCGAAAGCCGGTCAGCAGCAGCCAGCGCAAAAGTCCATTTGTCTGCTGGCTAAATTGATCCACCGAGCCGCCAAACGAACGAATGTAGCAGGGTTTGCCAGATAGCTTAGCAATCAAAACCAAAATGGGCGTCAGCGATGCCAGAAACTGATTCGAGCCAAAGATGAGCGCGGCGTCCATTCGTTTAATTTGTGTGGCAAAGTGCTGAATTACGCGCCACGCCTGGCTCAGATTGCGCAAGGTCAAAATACTGGTATTTTGTTTAATGCGCTTGGGCGAAGAATCAATGATCTCCAGGTGCGCAAGCCGATTGGCGCCCACGGCCTCGGCACAGAAAACCTGAAAACTAATATTGGCGCCGCTGGGTGGTGGCGGCAATGGCCCAACGGTCAATAGGCGCGTAATCCTCTTCTTGTTCTGCATATTGGGTTACCTTTTGAGCGCTATTTCAGGACGCAGCGGCAAAAGCTCCTGGCGAACTGGCGCTGTTTTCGCTGCTTTCGGCTGTTTCGACAGCACATTGGCGCTGCACACGATCAGCAGGAAAAGCAGCCAGGTGGGTTTGCGATACTCCCAATTCAGCGTTATGGCGCCCAAGAACCAAATGGAAAGAATGCTGGTCCACAACAGGCGCTCTGTCCATGAGGGATGACGCCAAATCTGCTGTATCACAACCAGTAGAATCAGCCCGATCAGCGTAATGCCGATGAGGCCAGTTTCGGTGCTGAGGGCCACAAACACATTGTGCGGCGCTTTCTTTTTGTCTATGGCATCCCGAAACGTGCCGCTGCCGACGCCGTTGAGCGGATGCGCGGCAAAGACCTGATACCCTTCGCGCCAAATATCCACGCGCCCAGTCAGGTTGCCGCTGGCAATCGAATCCCCGGTTTGCGATAGCCTCTGAAAAGAGGATTCAGGAATAAGGGGCTGGATAATAAAAAGGGCATAAATTAGAATAGAAAAGACAATAATGCGCGTCATCAAACGCAAACGGCTAAATGTCATTAAGACGTATAGTGAAGCAGGCGCTGTGGCAATCAGCGAGGTGCGGCTGGCGGCCAGCAGAATGGCCATGACGGCGCCGGGGATATAGGCGTAGTTAATCAAGCGCAAAAGCCAGCCCAAGGTTCTTTCGCGGCTAGAAGTGGCTAGATACCACGCCATGGGCATGCCAATGGCCAACGTAATCCCCATGTCATTGGGGTCAAAGCCGCTGGCCGCATAACGGATGCCGCCGCGCACGCCGACACCGGCAAAATAGATAAAGATAGTACTAACGATGGCTACCCCACCCCCCAGGATGTACATTTGGAGACCATCATCCAGCGATTCGCGATTGTCCAATAAATCCCAAATCAGCAGGCTAAAAATAAAGAGCTGAATATAGGTTTCAATGCGATTAAATGTGTTATCTGGTTTGATGCTCCAAAAAATAGTGGCGGCATTCCAGGCAATATAGGCAAACATGGCTAAGTGGAACAGGTGTGGACGCCGCAGCTCGCCTTTGAACAAGACTTTGCCCATCCATGACGCCGTGGCCAGCAAACCGATGATGCGCGCGATTGAGCCCAGCCCGGGCAGCACAACGCTATTTTCCCACGGAATGGAGAATATAAAAGCTAGAGATAGCCAAAAGGCAATTTTGCGCATGATCTCGCCTAGTTCTCATTTAACAGCGCAGCCAGATATTGGCTGACCACTGTCTCTATCTCAAAGGGCTGCCAGCTTTGCGGGCTGGGACGCGGCGTTTTGCCATCCAGCGCCGCCTCAATGGTGTGGCTCAACGCATCTACGTCATTGACCGGCGTCAAAGCGCCGTATTGACCAGACGCTAATATTTCCTGTGGCCCGCTGGGACAATCGGTGGCGACCACGGGCGCACCACAATAAATCGCCTCAATGAGTACCGTTGGTAAGCCCTCCCAGCTGGATGAAAGCACGAAAAGCCCGGCATTGGCCATATAGGCATATGGGTTATCTGCAAAGCCGGGTAGGCAAACATCCTCCTGGATGCCAAGCGTGCGCACAAGCTCTTCCAACTGGGGGCGATCTTCGCCTTCGCCCAAAATGAGCAGGCGCACCGGCCGATTTTGGCGCACTTTGGCAAACGCCTGAATAAGCAGCGGAAAGTTTTTCTGCATAGTCAGCCGGCCCACGCCCAACAATACGGGCGGTTTGCCAGCGCCAAACCAGGGGTGTTCCACAGACGCAGCAGCTTTGACGGCCATGTCGGGCAGGATGACAGGGTTGTAAATGGCTTGAATCTTTTGGCGTGGGATTGAAGTCGATTGGGCCAAGTCGTCCGCCACGCCATGCGATACCGCCACAATGCAATCTGCCCAATGGTAAAAGTGTTTAATCAGCCTTGGAATCTGCCGGGCGCGCCAGTTGAGCGCGTTCTGCGTGTCGACCGAAAGCGTATTGTGTTCGGTTACTACTAGGCGCGAGGAAATGCCCGCCATTTTTTTGGCCCAAAGCGCTACAATATTGGCATTGGCCAGGCCGGACAGAATGGCGCGGGGCCGCTCTTTGCGCATATAGCGCGTCAATGCCGGCACGCTGGCAATTAAGCGCGGCGCCCCCAAATCTACAATGCGGATGGTGTCCGGCACTTCGCCCATGTAAGAACCGTGTGCTTTAGCCAGCACCATATCCACTGCATAGCCGCGCGCGGCAACACCCTTGGCTAGATTGAGCATAACGCGTTGCGCCCCGGCGCCGATCAGATCGGGCAGAAAGAAGGCGATCTGGTCACCTGAGCTGCCGGTCATATTGTTCCCTATTGTGTAGCAGATTGTGTCGATTGCAGATCGTAAATTTCACGCGAGACTCACTTTGTTTCATATCCTGGACGCCATGCTCTCCCGCCATGCTCACCTATGTAGCAATCCATAAGCATACTCACTACACTGCAACGGTGTTGGCGAGATAGGCGTCGGTTGCGATTGATGGATCCGGCTCTATTGCCTGCCATTGCGACCTGCTGATAATTGGATATTAGCACGAGACTGTCGCTGGAACCTGGCCAGTTTCGGTCTCTTCGTCGGCGTGGATGCGACGATATTGTTCCGTGGCTGCGTAAGCGGCGTCCATGCGCGCATACAGGTCGGCACATGCGGCCTCAATATCTGGGGATAGCTCTACATGTTTGCCCCGCCCCACTGAGCTGTCTTTGACATCCGCCACAATATGCGCGCCTGGAAAGTCCTGCTCCATAAAGTGGTAAAGCTCTTGCATAAAGTGCAATGGCTTGAGCGCCAGATCCCGATAGTTGCAGAGCATGACGTGTGGATTTTGCGTCAAATTCTGCTCAAAGTAAAGGTTATTGCGGGCATACCAAAAGAGTGCTCCGGCATCATATGGATTCATATCTTCGGCAAAGTGTTCCTGGACAAACGCACGCACCTGTGCGGAAGCGCCGGCAGAGCGCCAGTTGTTTGAGTCATCCTGCGCAATTGGACGAATATCGTCAATGCCATTTCGCATGCCAAATCGTTTTAAATTGGAATTGACCACGTCGTGATAGGAACGATACATCCAGAGCGCCTTAGAATTAGGAAAGAAGTCAAGTAGCTCAGTCGTCCTTTGCGACTCGACTAGAGGCTTCAGCACAATAAACTGCGCCCGGTCGCGCGTCAGCACCTTTTTGACAAAGGCAAGTGAGTTGAGACGCAACCGCTCTACTTTGTCACCTGAAGATAGAACGCTCTGCTCGTGATAAATCGAGGTCGCGTAATCTTTTTCCAAAATGTGCATCATCAACGTGGTGCCGGAACGCTGACAGCCCATGACAAACATGATGCGTTTTTGAATATCTCTGCTGTTTTTTAGGTGATAGAAACGCTTGAGAGACCGATGAGATTCGCGTGCCAGCTTGTTTTGCACACGCGCTATGAAATCCTTGGAAAGCATTTGCTTCTCGCTTTTGTTTAAAGTACGCCAGTATTCCGCGCCACTCGTGCGCCTCCGGTTGTGCCATCTGTAATTGCGTACTCTATTAGCTACGCAACAGTTGCTTTACGGGAGGCCATGCCAAGCGTACGTGGGTCCAGATGCCCACTTTCTTTTTTGTATATAGAAGTGCCGCTAAATTCTGAAAAATCAGAGCCAGCGCGGTGATGAATGCAACGCCCGTAATGCCATACTTCTCCACGACCAATAACGAACCAACCACATTAAAGAAACCGGCTAGTATGCTGATCCACATGATTGTCCTTTGGCGGTTGGTCATGCGCAAGACTGGGTCGCACGGGCCGGTCCATACGTTGACCGTTTGCCCTAGACTGAGCAGCGCCAAGACCAGCGCTCCTTGCCGGTAAAAGTCGCCGTAAATAAAGCCCATAATGGGCCCGCCCAACAGGGAGAAGATAATCAGCACAATAAGCGTGGGCATCCCCGCCAGCGTGGTAATGGTGCGCAAAATGTTTTCCAGCCGCTGATTTTCATTGCGGGCGTACATCTCGGCAATAAAAGGAGGCACCACTGCACCCACCACCAGCAGCGGCATGGTGACTAAGGTGGCCAAGGTCAAAGCCGCACCGTATACGGCCACATCATCTTTGGGGTGATATGCACCCAAAATCCATAAATTGACGCGGGCCAGCCCAAAAATGGTCAGTTGATTGAGCCACAGCGGCAGCGCAATGTTAAACAAATGTCCGGTTTGAAGTGGCGCGTTGCCGCCGTTGTTCCCCAGCCGCATTACCTTGCGACCCAGCAGCGCCAGCGCCATCAAGTTGCTGGCCACAACTGAGCCAATGGCTAGCAGCAAAACCTCTCCCAATGTGGCTTTATGCCAGAAAAGCCAGACGATGACAAACAAAATGGCTGCCAATACTGAATGAACCGCACCGCCAAAAAGTACGGCCAGATGAAAATCTTTAAAGCCGCGGAACGTTTCGGCCAGCAGGTTGCGCATGGCGAACAAAAAGCACCAGATTGCCACGAGCACAGAGAGTTGGCCCATGATGGGAGAATCAAAGACCGCTACTGACGTCCATTGACCACCACCTAGCGCCCACGCCAGCGCCACAATCAAGCTTCCTATGCCCCCATATAAAAAGACGAAACGGACGGCTTTGGCCGCGCGGCCTGGCTCATGTTTGCCCAATGATTCGGCCACCAAACGCACGGATGTTTCGGCAAAGCCCAGCTGGCCCAGCGTGGCTCCCACCGTGGCGACACTGAAGATCAGAAAGTAAGCCCCCATTTCATCGGGGGAGAGGAGACGCGCCAAAAGACCATTTACCAGGATCGAGGTGGCAGCGGTTACAAGGCGTCCGCCCAGTGACCAGATGCCGCCAGAGAGCAGGCGTTTTTTTAGCGATGCGGTGAACGCGGGGGTAGGTGGGGGAACAGGTTGTGGCTCCGCGTGAATTGCAATGTCTGAACGCATAATTTTATCGTTATTGGGGGGTTAACAAGCGCACGACCAAGCC
>JACKBC010000057.1 GCA_020634755.1 Caldilineaceae bacterium
GTCAATTCAAGCGATAACGCCACGGCCACCTACAGCGGCACCTCTATGGCATCACCCCATGTGGCGGGGGCAGCTGCCCTCTATCTGGAACAGAATCCATTTGCTTCACCAGCAAATGTGTTTAACGCCTTGATTAACAATGCCTCTGCGGGCAAATTATCCAACATTGGCAATGGCTCGCCGAATCTGCTGCTCTACACTGGCTTTATTGCCGGCAACCCGAATCCCACGGCAACCCCTACCAATACACCAACGAATACACCGACTGCCACCTTGGCGCCCACCAATACGCCGATTCCTACCAATACACCAACGAACACACCGACCGCTACTTCGACGCCTACCAATACACCAGTTATTCCTGTGGACACGCCCGTGAATTCCACGGCTACGCCCACACCGACCAACACGCCGCTGCCGGTCCCGACTAATACGCCAACACCGGCTCCCACCGATGAACCGGTTGCCTGTGTGGATCTGGTGCAAAACGGCGATTTTGAAGCAGCGGATGCTGGATGGAGCCAAAGCTCGCGATATGGCTATCAGCTTATTTGTGACGATGCACTTTGCGGCGCCAGCGTGACGCCTCACAGCGGACAACACTTGGCATGGCTGGGGGGGGCTAACCAGGAGCGCGCCGAAATCCGCCAGAATATAACCGTACCGGCCGGCGCATCGGCTAAGCTTTCCTATCAATATTGGGTGGCTTCAACCGATGTTTGCGGCTATGACTTTGGCTACGTACGCGTGCGCACGGGCAACAGCACACAGACGCTGCAAAGCCACAACTTGTGCTCATCCAACAATACAAATGGCTGGGTCAAAGGTGAAATCGATCTAAGCGCCTATGCCGGCCAGCAGATCACGCTGATCTTCCGCGCCGAAACAGACTACTGGGTGCGCAGCAGCATCTTTGTTGATGATGTGCAGCTGCTCAGTGGAGCCAGTTGCGCCGTGACCAACTAAAGTGGGCTCGTTTTCAAGCCAACCGCACTGTAGCAAAATTTTGTCATAGCAAAAGGGGCGTAATTCCATGCGGAATTACGCCCCTTTTGCTTGTTGGTTCATCTTATAATTTTACGATCTGTCCAGACTTAGCTGACTCATAAATGGCCAATACGCTGCGTAGAAAGTTGCGGCTCCAAGTGAGCGGCACAAGTGGGGCGGCGCCATCCAAAATACATGCCTCCATGGCTTGCACCTCACACAGATAGGGATCGACGGCCGGCGTTACAATATTGGTGGAGCCGCCCGTGCTGAGGGTGAGCGTCATGCGGCTCTCTTTGCCAGACAGTCCTGGCTTCCAGGGCTCGATAATCTCCAGCGCGCCCTGGTCGCCCACAATATGTGTCCCTTCACGGAACGGCGTGCGGAAGCCAGAAGAAATCTGTGCGATGATGCCATTCTCAAAGCGCAACTGGGCGCGCATCCCTACATCCACACCGGTTTCACCCACAATCTGGCTGGCCCATACTTCTGCCGGCGCACCCGCCTGCGCCATAACAATCGCCATGCTGTTGGGATAGACGCCCACATCCCACAGCGAACCGCCCTCGAGCGGCGCGCTGAGCCGAATGTTGCTGGAGCGCTCGGGCGGCAGATAGAAGTGGAACCAGCTGTTGATTTGCTGAACTGTACCCAACTTGCCTGCCTGCACCATCTCCAATGCTTTGCGCGTTTGCGGATGATGCAAATACATAAACGCTTCGAAAATCGTCACACCGTTGGCATTGGCTGCTGCCTCCACCGCCGCCAAATCGGCCAGGTTGGTCACCAGCGGCTTTTCACACAGCACATGTTTGCCGGCCTGGGCTGCCTTTACGGTCCATTCCTTGTGTAGCGCATTGGGCAGCGGATTGTAGACCACGTCAATGTCAGGGTCGGCCAACATCTCTTCATAGCTGCCATAGGCTTTGGGGATGTTTTCGGCGGCGGCATAGTCGCGCGCGCGTTGACCATCGCGGCTGGCTACGGCGCTCAGTTCGCTGCGCGTGGCCTGGCGAATGGGATTTAGCAACGCTTTGTTAATATTGGCGGTTGAAATAATGCCCCAACGAATTTTTTGCGTCATGATAATTTCCCGATCGGTTTTGTGTATATATGGCTTACGCAAGCCCAGTGTAAATGCCGCCCGGAGAGGCTGTCTTGTCCTGGCAGACCACGGGCGCTGCGTAAGTCGCGCTTATTGGGCTCCGCATGCAAACGGTCATTTTGCAGAGGGCAAATCTCAGTCAAGTAGTGGCTGTTTGCATCTCAAGCTGTCGTCTCAATTTGAATGGCGGCGCTCTATGGGTGAATTAACTTGCTCACTCTATTCTAATCTTTTATCCTAATAGGAGCAAGGCTCATTTGAGTCGAGACTTATGCAAGCCTACATCTGCAAATCTTCCACGAGGAACCCTATGAAAATATTGGTGACAGGCATTTCAGGACGTATCGGGGCAAATCTGGCCAAGGCGTTGATTGACGCTGGTCATGACGTGCGTGGGCTGGTATGGGCCAATGACCGGCGCTCTAACAAGCTGGCGGCGTTGGATGCAGAGCTGGTTGATGGCTCGCTGGTCAACGCCGCGGACGTGAACCGCGCCATGCAGGACATAGAGGCGGTTTACCATTTGGGCGCCGCGTTTCAAGGAGGTGGACCTTTTAGCCATACGGACTACTTTGAGATCAACGTGCGCGGTACGTTCAATATGCTGGAAGCCGCAGCCGCTGCACCCAACTTGCAGCACTTCTTTTTTGCCAGTACCGACGCCATTTATAGCAAATATCTGCCCGAGGGCATAGCAGAACCGATTCACGAAGATCGGATGCCGATCCTGCCCGGAGGGATGTACGCTTTGTCCAAGGTACTGGGTGAAGATTTGTGCCGTGGCTATCTGCACAATCAGAAGCTCCCCATCACCATCTTTCGCTTTGCGCTGGCCGTGGCCGGTGATGAGATTTTACGCTTTCCGCAATTTTATCTGCCCTATTGGCTCAAACTTTATGCGCAAAAAGAGAGCGATGCCGCCATGCAATGTTATGAGCAGCTTCTGGCTCACGAAAGCGAACCGGAGCTTTTGGTGCTGGCCCGCGATGAGGCGGGACGCACCTATAAAAAGCACATTGCCGATGTGCGCGACATTGTGTTGGGCATGCTCTGTGGCCTCAACAACGCGCGGGCCATTGGCGAAACTTTCCAGCTGGCCGCGCCTGCGCCATACACCTGGGCCGAAACCATTCCCTACCTGGCCCAAAAATTGGGCCTCGATTACATCGACATGCGTTTTCCCGATCACAACCCCACCTATTACGAGTTTGATTTGTCTAAAGGCGCCGACCTGCTCAACTATCATCCGCAGTGGGACATCTTTAAAATGATCGACTCTGCCCTGGCCTTTCGCCAAGGTGTGGCGCAGGACGTTCTGCCCGTTTAGTGAACCATCCCAGAGACCCATTCCCCATGAACCAATCATCCAATCTCATCCAGCCCATTCTCGTCCATGACCGTCTGCTGACCAGCATGCACCAAGGGGCAACCGCCAATGATGATGCCCTGCGCCTTTGGTGGCTGGGGCAGAGCGGTTATTTAGTGCAATGGCGCGGCGCGCATCTGCTTTTAGACCCCTACTTGTCTGACTCACTCACCCGCAAATATGCCGACACACAAAAGCCCCACATCCGCATGACGGAAATTCCCATAGCGCCTGCACAGCTGGACTTTATTGATGTGGTCACTTCCAGCCACAACCATACGGATCATCTGGATGCTGACACGCTCGGCCCGCTGCTAAAGGCCAATCCAGAAATGGCGATTATTGTGGCGGCGGCCAATGGCGAATTTGCGGCCCATCGACTTCAGGTGGCGCCCACCCGCCTGACCCCCATTGCGCTGGATAGGCCCATTTCGGTGGGACCGTTTACGCTTCACGCGGTGCCCGCCGCCCACGAAGCGCTGGAACAAGATGAAGCGGGGCGCCACAAGTTTATCGGGTTGGTCGTCGAGGTGGGACCGTGGACTATTTATCACAGTGGCGACACGCTGCGCTATCCCGGCATGGCAGAACGGCTGCGCCACTGGTCTATTGATTTGGCCATTTTGCCCATTAATGGGCGCGATCCCCAGCGCGGCGTGGCGGGTAATCTCTCCGGCGAAGAGGCGGTCCAGCTGGCGTTGGACATCGGCGCCCGGCGCGTGATTCCCTGTCACTACGACATGTTTACCTTCAATACAGTCTCTCCCGCTGCCTTTGTCCAAGCAGCCGCAGCGCAAGCACAAGCTTATACCGTTCTGCAGTGTGGCGAAGAATTCACGTTGTCACAATAGATTGACAAGAGATTGACAAGACGAGTACGATGGGCGGCGAATGAAGCAGCGCCGCCTGTAGTTGGATGCTCCTGCCGCCAATCAGGCCCTTACCATTTGAAACACGTTTTCTCTGTCGTTTTCAAACAAATCTCAAACACTCTGGAACCTATGATGATGTTATAATTAGCGGGAATGCGTGCTTGGTTGAGCGCGCTTTTTCGTGTAAACTGCATGCAATAGTTGAAACCATCCAGATTTTGCCACAGTGAGTCTATGCGTTTATCTGAGCCCTTTGTCATTGGTTTGACCGGAAATATTGCCACGGGAAAAAGCACCGTGCTGGCCTGGCTGGCCAAACGGGGTGCTTATGTGCTGGATGCGGATAAGTTGGGTCACGCGGCCATTGCACCTGGCGGACCAGCGTATCAGGCCGTGTTGCAGGCGTTTGGCGCTGAATTGGCCAAAACCGACGGCGCGATTGACCGCAAGGCGCTGGGCGATCTGGTGTTTGCCGATGCCCAAGCCCTTAAAAAGCTGGAGGCGATTACGCATCCAGCGGTTTTTGAATTGGCGCGTGAAGCTATCCAGCAGAGCCAGGCCCAAGTGGTGGTGTTAGAAGCCATCAAGCTGTTAGATGGCGGCGCCACCTATGCGCTGTGTAATGAGGTGTGGGTGATCACATCCAGCCAGGAAACACAGTTGCAGCGGCTCAAAGCGTCGCGCGGCATGGCGCGGGAAGAGGCGTTGGCGCGCATGCAGGCGCAGTCTTCACAGGAATTTAAGGTCAGCCGGGCCGACCGCGTGATTCAGAATGACGGTAGTGAAGCTGAACTGGAAGCGCAACTTGAATTGCTTTGGCAGGATGTGCAGCATAAATTAGAAACCGCGGCTGAGAATTAAATGCAGATTGCTGGAATGGTTGCTCTTCTGCTGTGAACTTGCATAAGCTACACGGGATGTAAACAACACAGGCAAAAATTTTAATGAGTATGTTGAAACAGTTTTGGAATGATCATCCGGTGCTTTCAAACTGGCTGATATTGGCTGTAGGCATGTTGGTCATTCTTTATTTTAGCGCCCGCCACGTCGGATTCTTGCCCAATCAGTGGGCTGCTCTCATGGGCGCGACGGTGGTGCTGGCCGGATTGTGCGCATGGATTATTAGCTGGGAATAGCATTCATTATGGACAAGCGTGACTATTACGAAGTGTTAGAAGTTGACCGCAATGTAGACAAAAATACGCTGAAAAAGGCGTTTCGTAAGCTGGCGCAGCAGTATCACCCAGATGTGAACAAGACGTCCGAAGCGGAAGCGCGTTTTAAAGAGATCAATGAAGCGTATCAGGTGCTAAATGATGACCAGCGGCGGGCTGTTTATGATCGCTACGGACACGCCGGGTTGCAGGGCAATGGCGGCTTTGGCGCCGACATGGGTGGCTTTGGCGACCTGGGCAGCATCTTCGAGGAATTCTTCTCGGGCTTTGCTGGCGGCTCTACGTCCTCGCGGCGCAATGCGCCGCGGCGTGGCGCCGATCTGCGCGCCGACATCAAAATTAGCTTTGAAGAGGCAGCCTTCGGCACCGATTACATGCTGGAAGTGCCGCGCATGGAGCCGTGTGATTTGTGTGATGGTAGCGGAGCCGAACCGGGCAGCACGCCGGTGCGCTGCTCCACCTGCAGCGGCACGGGCGAAGTGCAGCGCCGCCAACAAAGCCCGCTCTTTGGCATGGTGGTCACATCCACTACTTGCCCCACTTGTGGGGGCGCCGGAGAGATAATCTCTTCGCCATGCAGCAAGTGCAAAGGTCAAAAGCGGCTGCGCAAGACGCGCAAGCTCAATGTGAAGATTCCTGCTGGGGTGGACGATGGGACGCGCATCAAGCTGGCTGGTGAAGGTGAAGCAGGCCAAAATGGTGGCCCTCCCGGCGGACTATATGTGATTGTGTCGGTTGAGCCGCATCCCGTTTTTGTGCGCGACGAGTTTGATCTGCGTATGGAGGTGCCCATTAGCTTTACGCAGGCCGCGCTGGGCGCCACGTTGCGCGTGCCGCTGCTAGATGGTGACGAGGACGAATTAGAAATCCCCGCTGGCACCCAAACGGGCAAAGTATTCCGCAAGCGCGGCTTGGGCATCCCCCGCTTGCAGCGCAGCGGCCGCGGCGACATGTTGGTGACTGTGCGTGTGGTCACCCCAACCAAGCTAACGCCGGAGCAGGAAGCATTATTGCGCCAGCTTTCCAAATCGTTTGATGAATCAGTTGCTGCGCCCCAAAAAGGGCTGTTTGACCGTATATTTGGCACTTAAGGAGAACCTAAGTATGAAAGCCCTCATGTTAACGGCGTATAATGAATTTGAATTTATGGATGTGCCTGTCCCCGAAATCGGCGCTGACGATGTGCTCGTGCAGGTGAAAGCGTGTGGAATCTGCGGTAGCGATATTCACGGCATGGACGGTAGCTCGGGCCGACGCATTCCGCCACTGATTATGGGCCATGAAGCGGCCGGCGTCATCAGCCAGGTGGGCGCCAATGTCACGCAGTGGCAGGTGGGCGATCGCGTCACCTTTGACTCAATGATTTCATGTGGCAACTGCTACTTTTGCCGCCGCGGCGAGCCCAATTTGTGCGACGACCGTCGTGTGTTGGGCGTGTCGCCGGGCGACTACCGGCAGCATGGCGCTTTTGCTGAATACGTGGCGCTGCCCCAGCGCATTCTTTTCCCGCTGCCAGACCAGCTGAGTTTTGAGCACGCTAGCATGGCCGAACCGGTCTCCATTGCGTCGCACGCCGTCAATATTACGCCGCTCGCGCTGGGTGATAGTGCGGTGGTTATCGGCGCCGGCATGATTGGGAACTTGGTGATCCAGGCGCTGCGGTTGGCCGGCTGCGGTCAGATCATTGCCGTGGATCTGGATGCCAGCAAACTGGAAGTGGCGCGTGAAGTGGGCGCCACGCACACGTTGGTGGCCAATCAGTGTGACGTACCAGAAGAGGTGCGCAAATTGACTGGCGGGCGCGGCGCCGATATGGCTTTTGAGGCTGTAGGAATCTCGGCCGCAGTCAAGAGCGCAGTGGATAGCGTGCGCAAAGGTGGTTCGGTCACGCTGGTGGGGAATTTGGCCGCCAAAATCGATTTTCCGCTACAGTCGGTGGTGACGCGTGAGATCACGCTTTACGGCTCTTGCGGCATCAATGGGGAATATCCGGCCACGCTGGAGCTGATTGCCAGCGGCAAAATTAACGTAGATGCGTTGATTACCAACGTGGCGCCGCTCAATGAAGGGGGCGATTGGTTCCACCGCCTTTATGATCAAGAGCCGGGCCTGATGAAGGTGATTTTGAAGCCGTAAGACTTTATGGTTGCGGATGCTAAAACTGAACAAAAAAGCGGATGGTCGATAGCCATCCGCTTTTTTTGTTTCACTACATTCTGTTTAACTGTTGGCCAGCCGCTGCGCCTGCCCTAGCAGATCATCGCGTTCCACGCGCGCTGGTGACCAGCCGATGATGGCGCTGACCTGTGTGGGCGTCAGGGCGGCCAGTTGGGCATAGGTTTTGATGCCCGCTTCCTTGAGCCGCCGGTCGAAGATTCGTCCAATCCCCTCAATGCGAGTAAAATCATCTTCGGTTTCAGCGCTCTCTGCGCCACTTGCCTCTTCGCTCTGGCGCATGGCGTCCAACTCGGCAAAGAGATCGGCTACATTCTGCGTTTCAGACGCCTGCGCTGGCGACGCTGCTTCCGGCTCAACGACTGTTTGCGCCGTGGAGACGACCACGCCATCGGCTTCCAAATCAGAGTGCGGTGCGCCATTTTGGCGCATTTGCGACTGTGTGCTAGAGAGTTTGCGTATCCACGGTAACAACACGGCGCCGCCACCCGCCGCTGAAACAAGCAGCAGCAAAATAAATCCCACAAACGAGAGGCAGCCGCCCATCATCCAAAAGAACACTATGGGGATTGCCAACACCAGCGTACCCAGCGCCGTAACGGCCAGCGGCTGAATGGAGAGCCCGGCGTTGCTGGCCAAGCGCTTGCCCACCACGCGTGAGACCGCGGCCCAGCCCGGCACATTGATCACCAGAAAAGCAATGAACAACAGCGAGGCCAGCGGCGTTAGACAAAAGACCAAGCGCAGCAGCGCAATGAGCCCGATGAGCGGCAAATTGACCAGAAAGCCGAAAGCAAAGCTGAGCGGCAATTGGCTCTGCATGGTCTCTTCTATTTGCGCAATGTAACCAGGTCGCCAGTGCGTAACGCCCACCACGCCCGCCGTAGCCACGACAATGGCTACAGTCGCGCCCAAAATGCCCAGCACGAGCCGGCCAAACCAGCCAAGCCAACTGGTTTGGGGGGGCGCTGGCGCCGGGGGCTGCACGTTGATTGGGCTTGGGCTGTTGCCGTCCATGCTTGTATTTGTGTCCGGCGCAGCAGGCAAGACGGGCAGCTTCGGCAGCTGAATGTTGGCGCCACTGACAATATTTCCTTGTACTTCTGCCCCATCTGCGCGGTCAATCTGGCCGCTGAGGACGCTCACATCACCATCTACTTTAGCCGTCTCCGCCAGCTTTATATCACCGCTGGCGGCAGACAGATTGCCTTGCACTTCGCCTTCAAGATCGATATCACCACTAAAGGCAGTTACGTCTCCGTGCACGCGGCCGCCGTGGTCAATTTCAATATCGCCGCTGTAGACAATCAAATTGCCCTGAACGACACCACCTTCTTTGACCTTTACGTCGCCCGAATAGACAATGGCATCACCCTCAATGGGCGTGCGTGAAGTCACTTCCAAATCGTTTCGAAAGATTTGGCTCAGGTTAGAGCCAGTCAGATAGATGCTGGAAGCGGCCTGTTCGGCAGAACGGACAAGGGAATTGTGTTCTGTCGAGCGATTGGAAAATAGCAAGAAGAGCCCACCACCAATCAGCAGCAAAAAGAGCAGCGCGCAGCCACCCCGGCCTCTTCGTCTAAATTTTCTGCGTTTCATTCGCACTCGCATAATTTATTACTCAAAAAGTGGAATTAGCCCACGCACAATATTGGGACAACATTAGAATTTTGCGCCGTGGCATGAGCGGGTTGGAAGCAAGCGGGTTGGGTTATACAGAAAGCGCTTGCGTGCTGCGCCGCAAAAACCGTGTCCAATAGGCTAAGATGGCTGCTGTCAGCGTCAAATAGCCCATGGCTATCAGCCAGGTTTGCGGCATAGAGACCATTGCGCCGGCCGTTCCAGCAAGTGTCTCTTGCCAGTTGCGCCAGGTATTGACCAAATGTGTAATGTTGCGCACCTGGTCCGCCAGCCAAGGTCCCTGGTTGCTTAGCATAAACATACCGCCCGCCAGCAGCCCCGTTATCATAATGACCCACAAACAGACGGAAAGCCACCCCACCAACATACCAAACCAGAGCTGTTTGCGCCGCTGTTCCTTTGCCAGCCGGGCCGAAACCTTATCCAGGAAATCCGCCGGTGGCGCTATGGCCGGTTCGGCCAGAATGCGTGCATCCATCTCTTGCCAGCGTTGCCATTGCTCTGCCAGCAGCGGATAACGCTCCAGATCGGCACGAAACTGGCGTTCTTCTTGTGCATCCAGCATGCCATCCAGGGCCAGCGACATTACCAGCGCAAAATCAAGCGGCTCTTGGGTGTTCTGTTCTTCTCGCATGTCTTTCTGGTTCAATTCAAATTGATTCTTCATCATGCTATACTCAACGGAAAATTGTAGTCGTTACACACCCAGCAGACGCGTCCGCCAAGCCGGCAGCAGGCGATAGGCCGCCTGATCTACATCCTGAGGCTGCTCAACCGCCATCCGCATTTGGGGCTGCGGCGGTTGTGAGCGAGCCGCTTCGGCCTGCTGATAGAGCTCGGCCATCTTTTGGCGAGCGCGGAAGAGGCGGCTTTTGACCGCCGAAACCGTAATATCCATGGTCTGCGCGATCTCCTCGTAGCTCAACTCTTCCCAATAGCGCAGAATGAGCGGCGTGCGATAGTCAGCGTCCAGTTCATTAAGCAGCGTCTGGATTTCGCGCGCCTGCTCTTGCGACATAGCCTCGGGCTCGGGCATGGGTGGATTGCCTTCCAGATTTTGCAGAACCGGATTGTCGTCGATCGAAACCGAGGTCGTGCGCCGTTTGCGCAAGCGGTCGATGCAGTGGTTGTTGGCAATCGAAAAGACCCATGTGCTGAACTTATGGTTGCTATTGTACTGTTTCAGCCGGGAATAGGCGCGCAAAAAGGTTTCTTGCGCGGCATCTTCCGCCTCTTCAGGATTGCCAAGCATTCGATAAGTCAGATTGAACACGGGACGCTGATACGCTTCCACCAGGCGCGTAAACGCCTGTTGATCGCCCTTTAGCGCCTGCTGTACCCAGATCTGCTCTTGTTCGTTCATGTTGACGTCTTTCGTGCGTTCACTATTTTTGCAATTTACATACACGTATATGTAATCACAATACGCAGCCGCGCGGAAAAAGTTTCAGGGTGGCAAAGTGGCAGGGTTGCAGAGTGGCAGGGTGGCAAAGTGGCAGGGTTGCAGAGTGGCAAGGTTGCAGAGTGGCAGGTTACAATCTTGCTACTCTGCTGCTTGGCCACTCTGTAACCCTGCCAACACGCGCGCTGGCGTAAATGGAATCTGCCGCAGCCGCACACCCACGGCATCGAAGACCGCATTGGCAATGGCGGCGGGCGTTGGGTTCTGCGTGGCTTCACCGCTGCCCAAAAAGGGCAGTGCGGACCGGTTCAAAATCACGGTTTCAAGGGTCGGCATTTGGGTAAAGCGCAGAATGGGATATGTTTCCCAATCGCGGCTGATGATACCGTGGCGGTCGAATCGTACTTCTTCCAGCAACGTCCAGCTTGCCGCCTGCACAAAGCCGCCCTCCAATTGGTTGCTCAGCCCGTCGGGATTGACCACCTGGCCTGCGTCGGCGGCAATCACCACCCGCTCCAGCTTGATTTGGCCGCTGGCGCGATCGACGCTGGCCTCCACGGCAATGGCCGCATAGCACTGAATATTTTTGTATTGGGCAAAGGCAATGCCTTGGCCGCGGCCCGCCTTGGTCGGCGCCGTGCGCGCCCGCCAGCCTATTTTGGCCGCCGCGGCTTCGATCACCGCTTTGGCGCGTTCATCCTGCAAGTGGCGCAGGCGAAACGCCACCGGATCCACGCCAGCCGCCAGCGCCAGCTCATCCATAAACGACTCAATGCCAAAGACATTGGCGTAAGCACCCAAACTGCGCATGGACGATGTGCGCAGCGGACTGTCCGCCGCTTCGTGCACCACCACGCGCCGTTGTGGATAAACATAGAGCGGGTCGGCATTGCGATAGCTGCCCGTGTGCCGCCCTCGGGGAATGCGCCGGGGCGGGGGCGGAATGGGCGTCTCCAAGTGCCACGCCGCCAGGAGACCTGAGGATTCGGTGGCGTCTGCCCGCGGCCGTCCGCTGTGTGGATAGCTCCACGTATCTTGATTCCAGGCCGCAATCTGGCCATGGGCATCCAAATCGGCCTGCATTTTGAGAATCATGGCTGGACCATACGGTTCCCAAGTATGCTCGTCTGCCCGCATCCATTTGAGCGAAACCGGCCGTCCGGGCAGCGCCTGCGCCAGCAGTGCCGCGTCCAGCGCCACGTCATCGGCCCCGTTGTGACCATAGCAGCCCGCGCCTTCCTGGTGGATCACATGAATGTCCTCCTGCGCCAGCCCGAGCACGGGCGCCAGCGCCGCCCGCAGCGGATATGGCCCCTGGGTGTGGCTCCACACGGTCATTTTTTCACCATCCCATTGCGCCACCGCGGCGGATGGCCCCAGGGCGCCGTGCATGTGATAGGGGCGATAGTAGGTGGCGGAGAGGGTGCGTGTCTCATGCGTCTGTTGAATGGACGGAATGGGTTCATCAGAGAGAGCGCCATCCACAATCAGGTGATCTTGGGTGGGTTGGCTCAGCAGCAGATCGTAGAGCGCTTCTGGGGCAGGCAGGGCGGTGGCGCCTTCCCACACGGCGCATTCATGGAGCGCCGCACGGGCGGCAATAGCCTGCTCCTCGCGTTCGGCAATCACGCCCAGGAACGAGCCATTGCGCACAATGTGCAATATGCCCGGCATGGCGGCCACGCGTTCTTCGTCAAAAGAGACGAGCCGCGCGTTGTAGGAGGGCGGACGTACAATGCGACCATGCGCCATGTTGGGCAGCGTCAAGTCGTGGACAAAGCTGGGCGCGCCGGTCACTTTGGCGGGCAGATCCAGCCGCTTGGCTGCCTGCCCCACCAGGTTGTGTGCGTCAAATTGTTTGGGCTGAACTGACCCCGTAATGGGGCGACCAAAGCGCTGGCCGCCAAAGAGCGCCCAATAGCTGGTCTGCCGTCCGCTCACCGGGTCGGTGATCAAGCCGTCCGCCACGGCTAATGCGCCGGGCGTGCATTCAGCCTCCAGCTCTTCGTGGGCCAGGTTGAGCAGGTGATGGCGGGCTTCGGCCGCGGCCTGGCGCACGCTGGAGCCGCTATTTTCTACCGACATGCTGCCGGCGGTGGTGCCTTCATCGGGTGAAAGTTCGGTGTCTACGGCCACGACGCGGATGCGGCTTAGAGCAACGTCCAATTCCTCGGCGGCCAGTTGCGCCACCGCCGTTTTGATGCCCTGGCCAATCTCCACTTTGCCGGTGAAGACGGTGACCGTCTCATCGGCGTTGATGCGAATCCAGGCGTCCAGCTCGGGCGTCTGCTGGAGCGGACCAGGCAGACCTTGGCGCGGCGCGGGTGCATTGCTCAACGGCGGCGCATCGATCATCTCATAAATTGGGTCCCACTGGGGCCGCCCAATGCGCAGCTTGATGGCGCGGCGCACCCGCTCGTACACGCCGCAGCGGCAGAGGTTTCCGTCCAACGCTGCTCGAATTTCATCGTCGGTGGGATAGCGTGTGCGGTTGAGCAGCCCTTGCGCGGCCACAATCATGCCGGAGACGCAATAGCCGCACTGGATGGCTTGCTCTTCCATAAAGGCTTCTTGCAGCGGGTGCATGGCGTCGGCACTGCCCAACCCCTCGACGGTGGTGATTTCGCTGCCCTGCGCCTGGCTCACCGGCAGCTTGCATGAGGGCGCATCACTGCCGTCGATGAGCACTTTGCAGGCATAGCACTGTTCTTCACCGCAGCCATATTTGGGGCCTTTCAGATTCAGATCATTGCGCAGAATGTAAAGCAGGGGCGTTTCGGGGTCAACATTCAACGTGTGGGTCTGGCCATTAACAGTGAGGGTAATCGGTTGCATGGGTGCCTCCTTGAGCCACGGGTATTCACTTGGCGTCGGATATCAGCCGTGTAAGCAAAGCTGGTTTACGCATATGTCCCTACAAGCGTGAGCCGCTCGATTCCATGTTCGTTAAAGCCGCGATGAAAAATCAGCGGGCTGCGCAGCAGCAGATCGCCCACCGCCAATTCAATGGTGACTGCGCCGGGCATGTTGTGGCCGCCGGCATTGCGGGCGGCAATTTCGGCCGCGGTGAGCTCGCGGCTGTGCGAGCCGGGAACCAGCTCGTGGAAATGATCGCCCGGCAGCAGCGGCAGCTGAAAGGAGTGAGCGCCACTCTCCGGCGGTCGATCCCGATGCCAGCCCAGTTTGACTGGCCGCGATTGGGTGGCAATCAGGAGCGCTACCTCCACCAGCCGCTCTACTTGCACATTCTGCATTGCATACAAGGGCGGGATGAGTTCATCGAGCGCCAATCGAAGTGGCCCATTGCGCATGAGATCGGGTTTGCGCTTGGTGAGATCCATTGCGGTCACCATTGAGCGCAATGCCGCCACGGCTGCCAGCGGAATCGATTGGCGCAGAATTGTGTAGCCATCGACAAGATAGGATGCGGGACGTTTCATGTTGACTTGTGTATGATTATTTGTTCAGCTGCACGATCCAATTGCGAAATGTGCTCAGCCAATCGGTGACAAATTTGAGCGTCATCTCGTCTGTAATTGTATCATCAGCCAGCTTCTCGTTCATTTGCGGAATGGCCACGGCCGGTCGTGACAGTACGTGCATGCCCAGGTGGTTCAATACGGCGCGCAAGCTTTCCTGGGCCTTGGTGCCACCCAGGGCGCCGGGCGAACCGCTAATGGGGGCAACTGGTTTTTGGGCCATAATGCCGCCGCGGGATGCCCAATCAATGGCGTTCTTGAGCGCGCCGGACATGGCGCCATTATATTCCGGCGTGGCGAAAATCAGGCCATCCGCCGCCTCGATCTTGTCGCGCATCTCTTGCACCGCTGCCGGAAAACCATCTGCAAGCTCCACATCCTGGTTATAAATGGGAATATCGTTTAGGTAAAAGACTGATATCTGGACATCGGACGGTGCAACGGACTGTAGCGCCCGGACAAGCTGCCGATTTAGCGAGGCCTGTCTCAGGCTGCCTGGAATGGCGAGAATATTGATTGTATCCATGTTGATTTCTGATGGTCCTTTCGGCAATTTTAGTTAACCTATTGTCCCCAAATGAAACAGCAAGTGCAGACGTTTTAGGCAACATCTTTGGTGATTTCAATTTGAGTCTTTATATGTTTTCTTCTAAAAAGTGGATGACGCGGCTCATGCGCTTGGGCAAATTAAGCGTGATGGCGCGGCTGGCGTGGTGGAGCGAGGTGACAATGCCCCACAGTTGTCCTTGCGCCAATAACTCATTGCGCCGCGCCAGATCATTTGTGTACCCCTCCAGCAGCCAGCGCACTTGGGCTGCACCGTGAAAGCCCATGAAAGAGCCAATATCGCAAATGACCGGCCCCACCATGGCGTCACCAAAATCGAGCAGCCCATTGAGGCGCCCATTGACCGATGGCATCTGTCGCTCGTGCAGATCTGTGTGTAGCGGAACGCCCGCGTCATCGTTTAGGAGCGCCAGCAACTCTGCGCGATACGGCTCCAGGCGCGGCAGCAGATGCGGCGCGGCTTGGGCAATGGGATGCGCCTGTAGCTCTGTGGGCTGAAATGGCCACGGATCCTGCAAGCGCGTGCAAAGCCCCTCCACCACATTGTCCGCCTGCCCCACGATTTTGTCACGCTGGTTGACCAGCAGCCCGTAGCCCGTCGCCGGCAGTGCGTGCAGTTTGGCCAGCACTTCGCCCAGATCGTGGCAGACTTGCTTGGGCAGCGCCCCGCGCGCCAGCGTTTCACCCGCTACAAAGCTATCCACGCACCATTCAACATCCGCCGTTGCCAAGTGCGGATGGGTGACGTTTGAAGCCACGGGCTGCGCCACGCGCGCGTCCAGCTTAAAGAGTTGCGCCCGCAGGCCCGCTTCGCCTTCAAAGCAGGCCGTTTTGCCTTCATGCGGAACAGCCAGGCGCACCACCAGGGCTTTTTGTGCGGTCTGCACTCGCCACACGGCGCTGGTTGACCCTTGATCCAAAAAGTCGATTTGGTGAACGGTGAATCCCAGGCCGGCGGCAATTTGCTGGACCGTTGTGGACTGTTCTGGCTGTTTGTCCATTGGGCGGCTCAGACTTTGGCCCGCTCTAACAGCACGGTCACGCCCATGTCGATGTAGCGGTTGCGCAGCGCCGGGTCATACGAACGATAGCAAAGCTTGATATCCGTATCGGCCAGCTGCTGGAGCACGTGGCGCACGCAATCGTCATCAGTTTGGAAGGGATGGTGAGGATGGCTGACCATGTTGAATTGCAGGTCGGCCGGCCCCCAAGAGAGACAGTCGACACCCGGTTTGGCCAGCTTGGCTGCATGGGTCACGGCGTTGATCGACTCGATCTGCATCCATAGTACGCCCGTCTTGTTCCACCATTCGGCATAGGCGAACTGTTCAGGCGTCTCATCGACTTTGTAGCGCGCCGCGCCGCCCCAGCTGCGCATGCCCTGCTGCGGATAGTAAAAATAGGCCAGCGCTTCCTCAACGGTGGCTTCAGTTTCCACCTGCGGCACTTCCACGCCCGCCGGCCCCAGATCGAGCAGGTTCCCGATGAGATAGGTGTGACGCGTGTGTTTGATGCGAAATTGCACCGGCATGTTCAGCTCGGCGGCATATCCACAAAACTCCACCAGTCGCTCTTCGTTAAAGGCTGAATGTTGACTATCGGTCGACACAAAGGCGTAATCGTCCTGGCTCAAAATTTCTTCCAGCCGGCCGCGCGAAGCCGTCATGGGCGCCGAAACACCAATCAATATATCGCCGCGGTGGATGCGCTCTTTGAAAGATGGTTGTGCAGACATGTGGTTGGTTCCTCCTGAATATTGTTTGTGATTTCACCGATCCTGCACCGAGCCGTCAAAGCCAATGGGCGTATCCAGCACCTTGTCTTTGATCGGGAAGCGCAGCGCGGCCTCGTTGAGTTCAATGCCCAACCCCGGTCCGCTAGGCACGGTCAAATAGCCCTCGATGAGTTCCAGCGGCTGCATCAGCAGTTCGCTCTTGGGCGGGTGCGATTCGCCGGTGTATTCTTGCAGCGCAAAGTTGGGAATGCAGGCGTCAAGCTGGATGCAGGCGGCGGTGCTGACCGGGCTGAGCGGGTTGTGCGGAATCACTTTGACGTGCTGGGCTTCGGCCATGGCGGCCACCTTTTTGGAGCCGCTGAGCCCACCGCACAAACAAACATCGGGCCGCACATAGGCCGCGCCTTTGGCTTCCAGCAATTGCTGATATTCAAAGATGGTGGTGAAGCGTTCGCCGGTGGCAATGGGAATGTTGCACTGCTCCTGCACATCGGCCATGCGCGCCGGGCTGTCGGGCAACATGGGGTCTTCGTAGAAATAGGGGTGAAACTGCTCCAGTCGTCGCCCCAACCCGATCGACTCGGCGGGCGTCATTTGGCGGTGGATCTCCACGCAGATGTCAACGGCGTTGCCCACGACCTCGCGCACGGCGCCCACGCGCCGCACGGCTTCATCGGCCCATTCGGCGTAAGATTTATGCAGATAATAGTCAGAGGGAAATGGTGAAAAACGGACGGCGGTAAAGCCCTCCTGCACTTTGGACAAGGCATCGGCGGCCAGCTCTTCGATGGTGGCGCCGTTGACGTGCATGTAGCAGCGCACCCGTTCACGCGTCATGCCGCCCATGAGTTCATAGATGGGCACATCCAGCCGTTTGCCTTTAATGTCCCACAGCGCAATGTCGATGGCCGACAGCGCGCCCTGCACCACCGAGCCCATAAAATGAGATGAGCGATAGAGCCACTGGTAGTGGTGTTCAATGCGTGAAGGGTCCTGGCCCAGCAGATAGGGCGTCATCACCTCCAGCATGGTTTTGGTTGGGCGCTGCCAGCCGTGCACACCCCCCTCGCCAATGCCGATCGTGCCATCTTCGCAGTAAATTTTGAGCAGCAGCCAGCGGTCCCAGAGAATGGGTTCGACTTTTTCAATTTTGGTTGGTTTCATGTGGGGAGCCTTTCATTGAATTATCTCTCTTCCGTGCGAATTCTTCTTTCATACCAGCGCAGGATCAAACTGAGCGTGATCGTCATGGTCAAATAGAGAAATGTTAATACTAAATAGGTCTCGCGGAAGCGGAATGAACTGCCCGAATAGAGTTTGGCCTGTTGGGTCAAGTCGCGCACGGCCAACAGCGTAACCAGCGATGAATCTTTGAGCATTGCCACAAAATCGTTGCCCAGGGCCGGCATAATGTTGCGGATGGCCTGCGGCAGAATGACTAGCCGCATGGCCTGGAAAGTAGTCATGCCCAGCGAGTGGGCCGCTTCCATCTGACCTTTGGGCACCGATTCGATGCCGGCGCGGAAGACCTCTCCCAAGAAAGCGCCGTAAATAATGGCCAGCGCCGCAATGGCGCGGCTGGTGTTGGTGATTGAATTTTGGGCGCCAATAAATTCAGCCACAGAAGGAACAACCACCAGCGCCAGCGTAAAAATGAGCACCACCGTAGGGACACCGCGCACGAATTCAATATAGGTAGTGGCCACATTGCGTAGCACCACATTTTTACTCACTCGACCCAAACCGGCCAACAGCCCCAAAATCAGCGCCCACACAAAGGCGGCCAGCGTAATGTAGACCGTCATGGTAATGCCTTTGCCCACCACGGCCTCAATACCGCCCTGCCCAAATGCCGTAATATCGCCCGGCGCGCCCCAAATAAATTCAAACGCGTTGCGATATTCTTCGCCCGTAAAGACCAATATGGCCATCACAACCAAAAACAGGATAATTGCTACTAGCCACCAGGGAAATTCTCGCCATTTGGCATAGCTGGAACTGGTCAAATTGGGGTTTGTGGCGCCAAGTGCTTGTTGGCTCATCGCGTTTTCCTTCCGGTTGCGTACGTTCGATATGGGTAACAAAAAAGCGTCAGAGCCCTAACAGATCTGACGCTTCTTGTCTTAGCAATTTGGCGAACTATTGCTTAATATCATCATACGTAATCTTGAATGCATCTGTAAAATATTTCTGGGCCAGTTCATCCATGGCGCCGTTGGCCTTGAGTTCATCTAGCGCCATGTTGACGGGCTCTACCAGGTCGCTGCCTTTGGGGAAGATAAAGCCCAATTGGTCGCTGGAAAGAGAGTCGCCCACCAGCTTCAGCTCATCAGCATTTACGCCTACATAGCCGAGACCGGCGGTCTCATCAATGATAACCGCATCCACATCGCCGGCAATCAGCGCCTGTACGGCAAAGGGAAAGGTCTCGAACGCACTCACCCGATCATCGCCGACCAGGTTGACCGCCGTTTCGTAATTGGTGGTGCCGGGCTGCGAGCCGATCTTCAAGCTTTCATCCGCCGCCAGTTCATCGGCAGAGGCAAAGCGGTCCTCATCGGCGCGCACTAGAATGCGCTGCTCAATGTTGATATAGCCATTGGAAAAATCGACCACTTCGGCGCGATCGGGCGTAATGGTAATGCCATCTGCGGCCATGTCGTATTGACCATCGGCCACGGCCTGGATCATGCCGTCCCAAGCGGCTTCTACAAACTTGGGCGTGCAGTTGAGCAGATCGCAAATGGCGCCGATGGCGTCATAGTCCCAGCCGGCCGGTTCGCCCGTAGACAGCGCAATGTAGTTAAAGGGCAAGTACGCGTTTTCCACGGCAACCGTAATTTCGCGGCCTTCCAGATCGGGTAGGCCAGATTCGCTGGCCGCGGCGTCTGCGTCTGCTGCCGCTTCTTCGGCGGCCGGTTCAGTGGGCGCCGCTGCGGCATCTGCTGCCGTCGGTTCGGTGGGGGCCGCGGCCGGCGCAGCACAAGCGCTCACCACAGCCGCTATGATCAGAATGGCTATACTGATGCCAAATCGAATATTTTTCATCGAATTTCTCCTCGGGTTTACTGATAGATTTCAGCCAGAAATGGCTAATTGTTTTTACTGGTGCGTAATAGGACAGTGTAACAAGAATTTAGGAAAGTTCCAACTATTGAATTCAGCATTCAGCACATCTTCCCAAAGCGGTAACTCCACGGTAAAAGTAGTGCCATGTCCGGTTCCCCGACTGCTTACAAAGACGTCGCCATTGTGCGATTCCCGGTGAGCGCCCGCAATGGCTGTGGCCCCAAACCGGCGCCACTATCGCGGTCGCGGGCGAAACGGTCGGTACGATAAAAGCGGTGATCGAATAGGTAGGGCAGCTGGGCCGCCTCAATACCGTCGCCGGAATCGCAAACCTTGAAAGGCCGAGCTTTCCCATTGTCTGGCTGACGCCAACGGTAATCTGGCCGCACGTGCGGCGTGTGGCGCAGCAGCCATTTGGAAAGACAGTAGCAGGTTCTGCAACACCTGCACGTCATGCGCTGTTTCATCCATACAGAACGTTGACCATCAATGCAACTGTCAGCGCAGCAGCGCTTTCCAACTGGATAGAATGCTCTTCAGCAATGGGGCAAATGGAGTCCACCGCACCGCATCCACCAGTACAATCAGATGCGGTTTTTGCCGCATGAGGGGAGTTGTTGGGCTTCGGCCTGCGCCAGCTCGCAGATCGGCATTGACCAACCGGTTCAGATGGCGCGTTTGGTCGAGCGATGGTGACCCGCTTCACTCTTGTTTAAGGTACACATCATCGAGCATGGCGCGCAAGTTGCCTTGCAGCACGGTTAGCGGCGTGCGCAGTTCGTGGGCCACATCGGCCAGCAGATTCTGGCGCATTTGGGCTTCCTTCTGGAGCTGCGCCGCCATTTGATTGAACGATTGCGCCAGCGCCAGCATCTCTTCGCTGCCCTGGGGTTGGACGCGATGCGTCAGCTCGCCGGCGCCAATGCGCTTGGTGCCGTTGGCCAATTCTTCCAGCGGGGCCGTCATGCGGCGGCTCATCCAGATGCCGGCGGCGACGCCGATGGCGCCACCAATGGCCACAATGCTGATGAGCGACTGTGCAAAGACCTGACGCATGCGTGTGCGAAATTCGAGCTGTTGCTCTTCTGTGGGTGGGGGCGTGGCGGGGTCAACTGGTGGTCGCTCCGAGCGCATCATAATGCCCACGAATATCACAGACATGACCGCCACAATGACCATGGCGCCAAAGGCCAAGCTAAACTGAAGCCAAAGACGGTTGAGCGGCAAGCGTTTCATGGTTCATCCGCCATGCGATAGCCAATCCCATAAACGGTTTGCACGTAGCGCGGCTCTTTGGGATCTTCACCCATTTTGCGGCGCAAATTTTTGATGTGCGTATCCAGCGAGCGTTCAATACTTTCATAGCCATAGCCCAGCGCTTTTTCGATCAACTCGCTGCGTGTAAAGAGACGCCTTAGCCAGGCTGTTGCATCAGCGTGCGCAGCAAATTGAATTCAGTCGGCGACCAGTTCGAGCGGCTGCCCACAATGTCGCCTTTGTGGCGCCCACGTGCATAGATAAATGTCGCCAATGTGCAGATTGTGGGCAGAAAGGCGCCTCATTTATGCGATGCTGACGACGTAGATGAGGCTTGCAGGCCACCACCTCGCGCCGGATTAAAGGGTTTGGTGATATAGTCATCAGCGCCTAATTCCAGCCCGCGATCTTATCCATGTACTTCGGCACTTGCCCGTCAACGCGGGGATTGGCGTATTGGCCAACGATGTTGTCGCCGCGGATCAGCTAAGTTAGCTCCATCCATCCACGGTCAGGGCAACATCAAGATCCAGCAGCAGCAAGTCCGGATGATGTTGACGCAAAGTGTATTGCAGCGCCCTCTTCACCATCGTATGCCGTATGAGCACCTGGCAATGGCCTGCACCAGATATGGCTGCAGCAACCGCACAATTTCGCGATCGTCATCCAGCCACCAAAATGCTTTTGACCATTCATCCCTTCATATTCTCGCTGTTTAATTTTCTGTGAAACACTGTTTTCTCCTGAAGCCCCACGACAATGCACACCTGAAGTGGAATGGGCGGGCACGGGTGCAGGGCGAAGGATGATTCATAAATACTTCTATCAAATCATTAAGCATCCACAACCCCAATCATGCCTCTGCGACGATGCTCCCTTCACCTTCACCATTCTGCATTTGGCTCACAATCTGTTCTCCGCCAAATGTATAATCGATCTCTACATCCAGCGGCAGCGAGGTGTTGGGATTGCCGCCATCAAGCATCCATGACCCAGCGCCACGGGCCAACTGAATTATCGGCGCCGCAGTTGGATGCGTATACAGAATAACGATGACATCACGAAAGCCACGCATAGAAGCCATTCTGCTGGGCAGTGCATCCACCAGCGCCGTCACCGGTCGGGTTAAATTAGTCATGTTGGACCGTCGGGGTTGATGCTGTAGATCTCCCAATGGCTGGCCTTGCGCATTTTGGAACAAAATGCGCCCGCCGTTGGGCTGCCAATCCGGGTCGTAATAGTAGGGATTCAGATAGTCGAAGCTGACTAGCGTGTTTTCAGCGTCGGGCTTATCGTCGGTGCGCTGAATGCCCGCCGACGACTGATAGACAATGCCCGCTTCGTTCCAGTCGGGGGTGCGGGCGGTCTCCAGGGCGGCAATATCGTGATAGTTGTCGCCATTGGTATCCACCACGGCCAGGTTAAACTCCTGGGTGCGCTTAATGGGTAAATCTTCCAGCGAGAAGCCAGGGGGCAACGGTCTGCCAGGGGCGCCGGCCAAATTGCCGCTTACACACGTGCCAAACCCCAGCGTTCGGCACTCCCAATATTCATCGCCGCGCGAAAAGAGAATCCACTGGCCGTCCGGGCTCCACTTGGGCGAGGCCATGCTGCGCCCGCCATGATCAGTCGTTCGCTGCCGCCGTTGGATGCTGATCAGATAGATGCCGTTTTCGCCCCCATCACGCGAAGCGCCACCGTGCTGCTGTCTGGGCTAATGGCGGATCAAACCCGTGCGTCAGCGACCAGACGCGTTCATCCTGTAAATCGTAGGCATAAATCGTGCCGCCAGGATTGGTCTGGAAAACCAATGTTCCAGTTAAACCCGTGGCACTATCCGAGGCGGTGGACGCTGAGCTTGCAGGACTTGCTCTCCGTCGTCTCGCTGGCTGCCGCTGCTTGTGCAGGGGCGCGGCATCCACCGCAGAAGCCGTTGCCATCGCTGGCGAGCGGCCTGCAATTGGCGCCGTAAGCAGGTGCATTACTCACCGTGTCGGAAACGGGCAGCTCGGCAATGGCGTGCCCCTGCATATTCTCCATAGGTTGCACATAGCTGGCCGACACCCAGCCGATCTCTGTTTCTGGCCGGGCAGCGAAATCTCAGCCATTGGCCTGTGGCATCCGCCAGCACGTTTAATGAATCCTGCGTCTGCGCCTTGCCGATGATGCCGTATGATGTGCCCGGACCCGAACGGATGTTGAGTCTGCCGCTGGCCAGGCTCACCTGCGCCTGCATGGCGGCATTGCCCGCGCTGTGGGCAAGGGCCGCATCGGCATCTGCGGCCACTGTAGACGTTACCGGCGCTGTGCTGGACAGCGCTGTGGTCGTCAGTCGTTGTAGCGACATCTGTGCCATTCAGGTCCGTATCTGTGCTTTCAGTGCTTGGTGTATCGTCCTGAACTGTCGTGGGCGTGGCCATGGAGGCAGCTGCGGCTTCTACAGGCAGAACCGGCACCTTTTCCAGCCCAAAGACAATCACCTGTGCTGCGGCCAGCCAGCCACTTTGGCCTGTCTCCGGTTCCACAAAGAGCCAAGCGCCATCCTGGCTGCGTCCAGTAATGGTCACCATGTCGCTGCCGCTAAAGCAGCTGTCAGTTGGCCATTGGGGCCGGCAACAGGTCCGCGCCGCCAACATTTATCACGTTGCCGGTACGGAGGGTGCATTTCAGCTACTTCTGGCGTTTCGATGGCAAAGGCAGCACTACCAGGCTCGGCCAGCAAAACGCCAATAACGCTCAACGCTATGAGTATCCGCTTCCAACATCGATCCACTGGTATCTCCGATGGTATCTGTTGTATCTGTGATGAAAATTCAAGCGTGACATGATCTATTCCTTACATTCTCAGTGGACTGCAACGCGGACTGAGCATTCGAGCGCGCTTCACTTTAGGAGCAACCATTGCGAATGGACGCCTACCGGCGAAAAATCACCGCCGCGATTCGACTCCAGTCGTTCAGACGGCCTTGCGTTGTTGCGCGAGAGTTATCCTGCCTCATATTTCTGTTAATTGCCAGGAGGCGGTCCACCACTACCCGGGCCACGCCCAAAGCCCGAATTGCTATCTAGATATGTCGACACACTGCCCACTACTTGGTCACCAGCTTGCAAATCTGGCGATTGCACCAACGTCCACTCGCCCTGTACGGCGCCGGGCGTTACGTTGACCGGCACAGTCTCTTGACCGCGAGCCACCATCACAATAGACTGATTGTTCTGGGTTTGAATGGCCGTGGTGGGAACCAGCCAACTATCTTGGGCCGCGGTTTCTGTATTTTGAATGGTGGCCACGGCAGTCATGCCGGCGCGCACTTTGGACAGGTCCGAATCGGTGAGCCGAATGGTGACCGGATAGTAAACCACGCCTGAATCACTTTCGCTGGAGGGTGCAATATGGGTAATCACGCCGCTGAACTGCTGACCGGAGAGCGCATCAATTTCCACCGTGGCGGATTGACCAATGGCCAGCTGCGGCAAATCTAGCTCAGCCACCTGGATGGTTAGTTCCAGCTGACTGGTATCGGCGAGCGTCACTAAGGTGGCGCCTTCGCTCACGCGTTCGCCCACATTGGCGTCAATGGCGATCACGGCGCCGGCGCTGGGCGCCACCAGCGTGGCTGCGGCCAGATTGTTATAGGCCTCCTCCAGATCAACCAGCGATTGTTCCAGCGCGATTTCGGCGTCGCGCGTTTCGCTTTCGGTGGGGCCATCCATCAGATCGGCCAGGCTAGATTCGGCATCGGCCACTTGCGCTTGGGCCGTGGCGATCTCGGCCTCGGTGGGCGAGTTGAGCAGATTGTCCAGCGTGACCTGGGCACTGCGCGCGCTGCCGATGGCCGACTGCACTTCAGATTGATCGGCGGCGGCAACGGATTCGTCGTAGGCTGCTTTGGCGCTTTCGTAGTCAATGGTGGCGTCCTGTAAATCGGCGGCCTGGCTGGTCATACCGGTATCGTTGCGCCAGGCGATCTGGTCATAGGCGCGGCGAGCTTCGGCCAGCGCAACTTCCGCTTTCTTCATGTTGGCGCTCAGCTGCGTTAACTCCTCTTGGGAAGGGCCAGCCTCTAATTCATTATATTTGGCCCAGGCCGAAGCCAGATTGGCGCGCGCCGCCGCCACTTCATCTTCGCTGGGGCCATCCAGCACGTCGGCCAGATTTTGCTGCGCCGAGGTCAGGTTGGCCTGGGCGACGGCCACTTCAGACTCAGTGGCCGGGTCGGTCAGCTGGTCCAACGCGTTGCGCTTGGCTTCCATATCTAGCTCGGCGCGTTTGACTGCTCGCTCCAGCTGCACGGTCTCGATGGTCAAGAGCGTATCGCCTTCTGCGACCGTATCGCCCACTTTCACGTCCACGGTTTTGATGGCGCCACTTACGGTGGGCGCCACTTCCTGTTGCGATACCAGCGCAATATTACCTGCCGCGCTCACCTCACTCAACAGCGCCGTGGCGGGCTGAATGGCTACCGTGGCCGAATCGCTTTGGTCGGTGGCGCTGCTGGTGGTGGTTCCCTGGGCGCGGCTGGTGGTTCCGTTTTGGGCGCTCACGGCCGCGCCATTCATGACGTTTGTATAGTAGTAATAACCGCCCGCCGCCAACGCCAGCACAATAAATATAAATATCCAGCTTCTTCGAATGTACATGGTTGATTCCTTGATGACCGCTTCCCTGACCCCCACGGCCATTCGGTTAAGACCGCTTGGCGCGCCCCATACTGACAGCCGTGAGGGGGGATTACAGGTTTTTATTGATAACGAAATTAGTGCCAATAATCAAATGATTTACACAAACGATCCTCGTAAATCGCACTTCGTAAATCATACATTTCAGGTTTATTCAAACCGCAGCGCTTCAATCGGATCCAGCTTGGTGGCGCGCCAGGCCGGATACAAGCCAAAGATGAACCCGCTCGCCGAACTGACGCCAATGGCCAAGACCAGCGCCCAATATTCGATGACAATGGCAAAGGGCATAAAGGACATGCGGCTGAGGATCGCGGCCACGCCATAGCTAAAGCCAATGCCGATTAGCCCGCCCAGTACACAGAGCACCAGCGACTCAATGAGAAATTGGAGAAGAATGTCGCTGTTGTGCGCCCCCACCGCTTTGCGCAGACCGATTTCGCGGGTGCGTTCGGTGACGGTTACCAACATAATGTTCATAATGCCAATGCCGCCCACCAGCAAGCTAATGCCGCCGATGCTGCCCAGCAAAATCGAGAGCGTCCCGGTGACGTTGCTGATGGTCTCCAGCAAATCGGCCTGATTGGAGATGGTAAAATCGTTGGTGTCATCTTTGCTCAGGTTGTGGCGCATGCGCAGCGTCTGCTCAATGCGCTTGGCGGCATCATCCATGCCTTCCGCCGTAGCTACCTGGATGCTAATAGTCGACACTGAGTAGTTGCCGCGATAGCGGCTGGCGTTAAAGAGCCGGCCCTGCGCCACTTGCAGCGGCACATAGGCGCGGGTGTCGTTGCTGCCAAAGCCGGCGCCGCCGCTCTCTTCCAGCACGCCAATGACTTGAAACGCATTGTTGTTGATGCGCACGCTTTGGCCCACGGCATCCGCCGTACCAAAGAGGTCGGTGGCCACCGTATGGCCCAGCACGACCACGCTTTCGTTCTTTTCCACCTGTTCCGCCGTAAAAAATTGACCATACTCAATATCCAAATCGGTCACAATGGCGTAATTGGCCGTGGCGCCAATGGTTTGGTAGGTACCCTCTTCGCTGCCGCTGGTGTAGGTGGCGCTCGATGAATATTGGGGCGCAACATAGACCAGATCGGGAAAAATCTGCGCATCGCTTAAGGCTTGGGCATCGGCCATAGTCATGGTGGCCGGGTTATTGCCGCCTCTGCTGGAGCCCGAGCTAATAGTCAGCAGATTGACGCCGCCATTTTGAATATTGGCCGTAATGTCCGCCGCCGCGCCGCTGCCAAACCCGGTGGTGGTCAATACGGCGGCCACGCCAATAATAATGCCCAGCATGGTCAGGCCGGCGCGTAGCTTGTGGGCCAGAATGCCGGTAAGGGCGACGCTGAAGTATCGGAATAATTTCATGGTGCTTTGCTCCTGAGAGTGACCTTGGTGTCCGTCTGTAAATTCTCTGGGTCAGCTTGGCCATCGCGCGCGATTGTCACGCTCACAACCGTATTTACGGGTGGGCGCTTACCCATATGCAACAACCGGCGTGGGCTCGAGCGTCAGCCCGTTCATTTCATCGCTCATAATTTCACCATCGCGCAGCGTCACTACGCGGTGGGCTTGGGCCGCAATATCGGTGTCGTGGGTGACCAAAATCAGCGTCATACCTTGCTGATTTAACTCCTCAAAGAGGGCCATGACCTCTTCTCCGGTTTTGGTATCCAGGGCGCCGGTTGGCTCATCGGCCAGCAAAATGCTGGGGCTGTTGACCAACGCGCGCGCAATGGCCACGCGCTGCTGCTGGCCACCAGAGAGTTCGTCGGGTTTGTGATGCGTGCGGTCGCCCAGCCCCACACGTTCCAGCGCAGCTGTGGCCATTTGGGCCGCTTTGCCGGCGCCCACACCGGCATAGAAGAGCGGCAGCTCTACCTGACGACGGGCGCTGGTGCGCGCCAGCAGGTTAAAGCGTTGGAAGACAAAGCCGATCTCTTTGTTGCGCAGATCGGCCATCTGATTTTGCGATAGGCGATTGGTTTCCGTCGCTCGAATGGCGTAGTTGCCGCTGGTTGGTTTGTCCAGCAAGCCGATCATATTCATGAGCGTGCTCTTGCCAGAGCCGCTGGTGCCAATAATGGCCACATATTCGCCTTCACGGATAGTAAGCGAAACGCCATTTAGCGCTCGCACCTCGGTCTCGCCCATTTTGTAAATTTTGGTAATGTTTTGGATTTCAATGACGGGTGGCGTGGTGGAACCGTTGGTATAAGGCATTGTTGAATCCTTGAGATGAATCCGTATGGATAGGACTTTCGCTGGTGCAAATGGGACTCCTCGCATTTGCCTCCGGCTGGACATGCATAAAACGAAAGTCTTTCGTCTTTATAGGTGTATGAGGGCTCTGTGCGCTGCACAACCGCCCTCATACAAGCCCTATACTTTATTGTATGGCCCAAATGTGGGGAAGTTCTGAAGAAACTCTTGACGATTTGTGTAGGTTGATTGGATAATGGGCAAGCCATAGGATCTGCATGGGCCGTGTGCCTCAGACTGCCCCATACGAATGGCGAATTGTACAGATGGTGGCTGAGCTTGTCGAGGCCACTGTCTGTACAATTCGCCAAGAGCATCCTGCCCTTTCTTGCAACATGACAAATTCGCAAAATCTTGTTAATCTTGACAAGTCGTTTGTCCATCACCAACCAGAGGAGCCAATATGAACTTTGTGATCTTTCAACCCGACGAGTTGCGCGCTGAAAGCGTGGGCTGCTATGGCCATCCGCTGGCGCCAACGCCCAACATAGATCGGCTGGCGGCGCAAGGCACGCGCTTTGACCAGTGCCACGTACAGCATACGGTCTGCACACCCTCGCGCTGCAGCATGATGACCGGCTGGCATCCCCACGTGCGCGGGCACCGCACGCTGTGGCATCTGCTGCGGCCAGATGAGCCCAATATGCTCAAATATTTAAAGCAGGCGGGCTACACCGTGCTTTGCTATGGCAAAAATGACCTGTTTGCCGAAGCCAGCTTTGCCGACAGCGTAACTGAGTATCGTCGCTTTGGTAAGGGGCTGTTTGGCAAAAACCGTTACAATGTTGAAGACCCGCGCTATTACAGCTTCCTCTTTGATCCCTATGAGGGACCGCTTGCCGAGCATGGCGACTATGCCAATACGCAGGCGGCCATTCGCTTTTTGCGCAGCCAGCCCCAAGAGCCCTTTATTATTTTTCTGCCGCTCACCTATCCGCACTGTCCCTATTCGGCGCCGCAACCCTATCACGATCTGATCAATCCCGATGATTTGCCGGCGCTGCGTCCGGCTAATTTGCCCAATCGCCCCGATTTTCACCAGCTCATCCGCCAATATCGGCGCATTGACCAAATCAACGCCGCCGCGGAAAGCGAGCTATTGCGCAAGATACAGGCTGTCTATTTGGGCATGACTGGCTTTATTGACGAATTGCTGGGGCAGGTGATGGACGTGCTGGATGAAACCGGGCTGGCCGATACTACGACGCTCACTTTTACCTCTGATCACGGTGATTATGCAGGTGATTATGGTTTGGTGGAAAAGTGGCCCAGCGCGGCCGAGGATATTGTTACCCGCGTGCCGCTGATTGTGCGCACGCCGGGCGGCAAGGCCGGCCATGTGGTGAATGAACCCATGGAGCTATTCGACCTAATGCCCACTACGTTGGCGCAAGCCAATGTGGACGTGCAGCATACCCATTTTGCCCGCAGCTATGTGGCTGAACTGGGCGGCGCGGCGGGCGATCCAACACGGGCCGCATTTACCGAAGGCGGCTATGCGCGCCACGAACCGCACAATTTTGAGGGCCTCAGTAATCGAGACCAGTTTGCGCGCGATGCCGCCAATATCTACTATCCCAAAGGCTTGCAGCAGCAGGAACATCCAGACAGCGTGGGCCGCTCGGTGGCCATGCGCACCACTACGCACCGGATGGTCTACCGTCCCACTGGCCAGGGCGAACTCTACGACATGGCCGCCGATCCGCAGGAGCTGAACAATGTACACGGCCAGCCCGCATATGCCGACATTCAGCGCCAACTCGAACGTCGCCTGCTCGAGTGGTATGTGCAAACCAGCGACGTGACCCCATTCGACATGGATCCGCGCGGCCTGCCGTCCTAACCCAAATGCGCCGCAGCGATACGAAGCCGTAGCTGGATGCAGGGCGGTATCTGCATCCAGCTCTTGTTTTCTTGCTCCAAGGGGCAGATGTTTAGAGGAAGCACAAATGGTACAGCCTGTTTCAGGTCCAATAGTCGCCATCGACTTTGGCAATAGCAATACCGACCTGGTCGCTAGGATTGGCGGTAAGCGGCAAATTTTTCATCAGCCGCATGTGGAGTTGCCCAATCCTGAACTGGTGCGTTCCCTGCTGCGCCAGGCCCGTATTGATCAATCTCTATTAACAAACTTGGTGGTCACGGGCGGGCATCATCAACGCTTGCCGGACGTGATCGACGGCATTGCGGTGACGCCGGTCAACGAAGTGACGGCCATTGGCCGCGGTGGACAGGCCCTGGCTATGCTCGAACCAACCAGCGCACAGCCCATTTTAATCGTGAGCGGCGGGTCGGGCGTGGCCTATATTCGGGCCCAAGGAAATGTGTATCAACATGTAACGGGGACGGGCGTTGGTGGAGGGGCGTTGTTGGGGCTGGCCCACCTGCTGCTGCATACAACTTCGGCGGCGGAAATTGATGCGCTGGCGCAGCAGGGCGACCCCAATTGCGTTGACCTGCCGCTGCCAGAGGTGGTGAGTGGCCCCATTGGCAATCTGCCGCCGGACACAACCGCCGTCAACTTTGGGCGGCTCATGCGGGCCCATGCGCAATACAGCCGCATGGATTTGGCGGCGGCGCTGGTGACGTTGGTGGCGCAGGTGGTGGCCACCATTGCCATTAATGCGGCGCGGGCACACAGTGCCGAGAGGATTGTGGCCGTTGGTCATTTGACCGATATGGCCAGTATGCGGCGCGCCATTGCGCGCACCGGCGCCTTCTTTGGCCAGCCTATAGAAACGCCGCAGCCCGCTGGCCATGCCACGGCGCTGGGCGCTTTATTGCATTGGGCCAACTAACCTTTTCCGCTTTTGATGGCGAGGAGCTGCACTGCGTAGATTGTATAGGACAGCATGTAGATTGTATAAGACTGCATAAGGCTGAGTCTGTGCGGAAAAGCGCATCAGCGGCTCTCAACCAGTTGCGTCTCTTCGCCTTCTTTTACGGGAATTAAGAGTGAGGCTGCGATTGAAATCGCCAACGCCAGGGTGATGATGCCCAGCGAAATGCCAATAGAAATGGTGTAATATTCCTCAATCAGCATTTTGATGCCCACAAAAACCATAATAAAGGCCAGGCCCAGCTTGAGAAAACGGAATTTATCCAGCACGCTGGCCAGCAGAAAGTAGAGCGCGCGCAACCCCAAAATGGCCAGGATATTAGACGAGTAGGCCAGGAAGGAATCGTTTGTCACGGCCAGCACGGCGGGGATAGAATCAAAGGCAAAGACCAGATCGACGACGTTGATGACAATGAGCACCATAAAGAGCGGCGTGGCCAGCCAGCGCCCGCCCTCTTTTACAAAAAAGGCGGCCCCTCTATATTCGGACGTCACGGGCAAAATGCGCTTGGTAATGCGCATGGCCCAATTGTTTTCCAGATCGATGGATTCGTCATCATCCTGGTAAAACATGCGCACGCCGGTATAGATGAGGAAAAGGCCAAAGAGAAGCATGAGCCATTCAAAGCGATGCACTAGATAGAAGCCCACCGTAATAAACAGCCCGCGCATGATTAGTGCAGCCAGCACCCCCCAAAAGAGCACTCGATGCTGATATTTGGCCGGTACACCGAAAAAGAGAAAGACCACAATAAACACAAAAATATTGTCGACGCTGAGCGCTTTCTCGACGACATAGCCCGTCAAAAATTCCAGCGCCGGACGCGAACCAGCGAAAAAGTAGATGCCGCTGCAAAAGAGCAGCGACACCACAATCCAAAAGCCGCTCCAAAAAGCGGCCTCTTTGGTTTTGATTTCGTGGGCATCATGTTGCAAGACCAACAGGTCTACCAACAACATAAGGATCACGACGACATTAAACGCAATCCAGCCCCAAATATGTACTTCCATCTTGCTTTACGCACCTTCCATCACTTTGCGCAGCTCTTCACCATTCTGTTTGAACCATTGATATAGCACAAACAGATCCGTACCAATGCTGAAGTGGCGCACACCCAAATCCAAGTAGTAGCGCGCCTGATCGGGCGAACCGATTTCGGCGCGCGGCTGCACACCATATTTGAGCGCCGTTTCAATCACGCGCTTCTCGGTTGCTTGGATCTCCGGATTGCCGCGCTGGCCGGCCATACCCACGCTCATGCTGTAATCGGCTCCGCCCCACTGAATCATGTCCAGCCCGGGCAGCGCCAAAATCTCGTCCAGATGGTCCACGGCGCCCTTCTTTTCAATCATCAGCATGACTACTGTGTCCCGCAGCATGTCTACATAATCGGCGCCGCCGCCGTAGCCCATATAGGTGTGGCGACGGGCCGCCACGCCGTATAGACCGCCATCGGCCGGCGTATCGGGCCGGGCAATCTGAATGCAGCGCTGCGCTTCTTCTACCGTCGTGCAGTCGGAAAAGAGCACGCTCTGAAAGCCGGAGCCAATGGCGCGCTGGGCGTTGAAGCGATTGCCATCCTGGTCCACCTTGATCATCATGCCCACATTGGTCAGTTCGGCGGCCCGACACATGTTGTCCAGATCGTGCAGCGTGTACGGTGCATACTCGGCTACAAATTCTACATAATCATAGATGCCGGTGTGGCCAATGGCTTCCACAACGGAGGGCCAGGTCGTGTGAATATGGGTGGAGAGCGAAGGTTTATTCTCGGTGAGTAGCTGACGCAGCTTGTTTGGTTGCATGGGGAGCAGTCCTTTCGATTTTAATTGGTTCCACCTAGTTTTCTTGGTTTTGCGTGTAGCAATACCAAGGTGAAAGGGTGACAGGGTGACCAGAAGTAGTATCCCTCTGCATGCTGTCACCCTGCCACCCCTTCATTATACGTCAATTACGTCTATTATACGACAGGCACGGAAAGGATGAAAAAGAAGTTTCCTGCCCGATCTGGTTTTAGTAAATTGTAAAGGAAGCGCGCTTTTTAACAGTAAGACGTAACATTGGCTAGATGAAGAATACGATATACTTAGTCGTAAGCAGAGTGATGTGAACGTATTGAGAAATATCCAATGCGTAAGTATGTTTCTTATTCAGAAAGTAATAACCAGGTTTTCCTGCGATTATCAAAACCCATATATTATATATGTTGAAATCTAGCTGCTAAATCCTGCTTATACTTTACCTACAGAGAACACCGCTCACATGGCGCAGATGCAGGTTATTTTAAACGAGGCCATTTGCGCCATGTTTAAATGGTTTGTCCTTTATTCTTTTCAGCGACATAGGACTTATATGGTGGCGGTTGTGTAGCGCACAGAGCCATTCCTAATTCTGTATTAGCAACAAGTTGGCCCTGAATTGCAAACATAACTATTGAGTAGGGATCTTGTTTTGTGACTGGAAAATCGGCACAGCATGTGGCAAAAAATGTCAGCTATTTATTTGTTTCGCAGCTGATCACTTGGTCCCTCTCCTTAGCGGTTGCCATTCTCGTTCCTCGCCATTTCGGGCCGTCCGGTGTTGGCACCTACCATCTAGCCTCTTCTTTGTGGAATATTACAGCCCTGATCATTGGTTTTGGTGTGGATGTAATTATCACCCGAGAGGTTGCGCGCAATCACGCCATGCTTTCGCCGCTGGTAACGGTGGGCATGGTGCTGCGGATAGCTTTTCATGCGCTGGGCTATAGCGCGCTGGTAATTTTTGCCCACGTGGCGGGCTATTCGGCTGCAACAATGCAGTTGATATACATTTTCGGTGTGGCTAATTTTGCTTTTCAGATTGGCCATGTATGCAGCGCAGCGCTGTATGGGCTAGAGATCATGGGCTATATGTCTCTGGTGAGCGTTCTGACTGAGCTGATCAGCACCGGCGGCATCATTTTGCTGATTTTTCTGGACCAGCCCATTATAAGTTTGGGCGTGGTTTCGGTGGTGGTGGGGGTAGTACGTGCAGCTTTGTTGTACTATGTATTGCACAGCAGCTACCCCATTCGCTTTGATCTGCGCCTTTCTTTGGCGCCGTGGCTGCTGCGCACCAGCTCCACCATTCTGGGCAATCGCTTGGTGCGCAATCTGTATGCGCAAGCAGATGTTATCTTTATCTCGCTCTTTGTCAACGTGCAGGTGGTGGGATGGTACAGCACTGCCGATACAGTATTTGGTTCGCTGCTTTTCGTAGCAAATATTATTAGTACGGCGTTTTTCCCAGTGATGTCACGCCTGCAAGAGCAAGGCCCGGATGCGCTGGCTCAACTGGCGCGTCAGGGCATACGCTGGCTGCTTGTGGCGGCTATCCCCATAGGCCTGGGGACAGCCGTGCTGGCGACACCGCTATTGGTGCTGGTTTTGGGAGAAGAATTTCGTCCGGCGGGGGCAGTTCTTGCCGGATTTGGTCTGGTGACAATCTTAACGTCTGCCAATGTTTTCCTGGCCCAGATTCTCATCTGCATGGATCGGCAAAATCGCCTGACGGTATTGATGCTGGCCGCCGTTCTGCTTACCTTACCAGTTGATTTTATGCTGATTCCTTGGACCCAGAACGCCTGGCAAAATGGCGCGCTGGGTGGTGTCATTGCCTATTTGATGACCGAAACTTTCATTCTTGTTGGTTCCATATGGAGCCTGCCTTGGAAGCTGTTTGATAGAGAAACTACGATTTATGGGATTAAAATTGGTGGGGCTGGGCTCATTATGGTTGGGGTGACGTGGCCCTTCCGCCAAACTTCTATCATTTACCCCGTTAGTATTGGCGCCGTGACCTATATGCTCTTGATTTTAGCATCCGGTGCATTGAGCGAAAATGAGTTGGCCACAGGTTATAATTTATTGCAGCAAACGCGGCGGCAAATGTTGAAGCCAGTGCAACGCGCGTTGCTCAAAATTACATAGATTTTACATATTGATTCAGGTCCTCGTGCTGAGACTTCGGCGTGAGCTCAGTCGTTCACGAAGTGGTTACAGAGCAACAACGCTTGTCGAAGCCCACCAGCGCCTTGTCGCCTTGCAGCTCGTGAAACGGTTGCAGAGCAACACCACTTCGTGAGCTGCCAAGCTCAGGCTACGGCTGAATGGTTATGATTTTACAACCGCCGTTGATATAGATTATCTATGAAATAGG
>JACKBC010000058.1 GCA_020634755.1 Caldilineaceae bacterium
CAAGCTAAATAAAATGATAGGGCGACACAAAGCCGGGGATGGCAATGAGCATGGCAAAACAGTTTTCAAAGCAGTGCCCGGCGGCGTGGTCTAGCGTGGCCGACGTGACCACAATCGAGCCGGGACGCACGGGAATGATGGTGGTGTCGCCGGGGTCTCTATCGGGCCGATTGTAAATGAGCACGTGGCCTTCATCGACATCATCGGCGTCAATATCCACTGCGGGCAGTTCGTAGATCGCGCGCGGCAGCACAATGGCGGTTTCCGAATGGTTGACAAAGCGGCCATCCCCCACGGCTACCGGACCGTGGTGGTGGCGGCTGGGCGTGGGCGTGCGGTCCATGCGCATGTCTAGCGTGTGCTGGTTGACGCGGTTGACGCCGCGCCGATCGGGTGCATCTTTGGCGGACCGCTGCGGTGGAATGGCTTCGCGGCGAAAGGCGCCGGGATAGGCCGCACAGCCGCCGGGAAAGTCGGCCAGGTGACGCAGCATGGCCAGCCGCGGCGCCCGATAGTCAGTGGCGGGCGCAGTTACTTGGAAATAGCGCGCACCGCCCGTCACGCTAACCGGCGCGGGCTGGCGACCATCCACGGTGATGGTGTCGCCGGGCCAAAGCGCTTCGGTGTGCGCGGCGCTGACGTTGGCCCATTCGCCATCCAGCGGCTCATACGGCCCGGCGGGGTCGGGGCCGCGCACCAAGTCGCCGCGCCGAAGTTGGATACCTGCCTGACTCGTCTCAATGAGGAAGTAGTAGCTGACGCGGTTGGGCGCGGCGTGCAAGGGTGTCTGGTGGTCCCAGTGGCCGACGTGAAATTCGTAGTCGCTGCCATGCAAACCGGACAGCGCAGCTAACACTTTTTGCACGGAAGGTGCATCGTCGATATGGGCGCTAGGAACGGATAGGGTTTGGGCGGTTGCAAGCATTTGCGCTCCTCTGGATATGTTGCGTAGTCCGGCCTGCTTGGATTAGCGCTTCGATAGGAATGTTGGCCCTCTTCGGTGGGCAAGTTGGGAAACTTGCTCTATTGCGTAAGCCCCAGCAGCGCCAGCGCATCCCGTTCGATCAGCGCTTCAATCTGCTCGATGGGCAGGTGAAAGCGGTCGATCTGAATGTTGGCCAAGTCGCGCAAACCGGCCAGCGATTCGGTCACGCTGGTAATGGGGAAATCGGTGCCAAAGAGTAGCTTGTGCCAAACGCCATATTCCTGCACCAGCATGAGGCTGTGAAAGAGCTGCCACGGCCGATAGTGCAGCGCGCTCACGTCGGCATAGACGTGCGGATGCTTGCGGATGACGGCCACGCATTCACCCTCGTATGGGTGGGCCAAGTGGGCCATGATGATGCGGACTTCGGGGAAGCGCCGCGCCACTACGTCAATGTGACGGGGCAGCGTGGTCTCCAGCCAGCCTTGAGAGACAAAGGTGGTGCCGGTGTGCAGCAGCACGGGCAATCCATGGCGCTGGGCATAATCCCACAGGAAATTGAGGCGCGCCTCCTGGGGGAAAAAGCCGGCATACATAGGCATGAGCTTAATGCCGCGTAGCCCCAACTCCTGATGGCCAAACTCCAGCTCTTCCTGCCAGCGCGGCTGGGTGGGGTCAATGGAGAGAAAGCCGATGAGCCGCGCCGGGTCCTGCTGCACATAAGCCGCTACATCAACATCATCAACCCACAGCCCGGCCAGTTTGGCCTTGCCGCCAAAGCAGATGGCCGCCGTAACGCCCGGCGCCGTGGCGCAATAGTCATCATAGCGGCTGATCAAGTCGAGTGGTTGCGAACGCATGCGCGAGGCTTGGGCCAAAAAGTCGCCAAAAAAGACGCTGTTATTGGGCCAGACGTGGGTGTGGACATCGACGATCATTGAGAAGCCTTTTTTGTAGGACAAGTTTCCCAACTTGTCCATTGGTGGCAGACAAGATGAGAACTTGTCCTACATTTTCCGTCCATGCTCTTGATACCAGCGCTCGTGATTGGTCAGCCCGGTATGAAACAGTTCAAAGGCGTCATCCTGCGGTGTGTAGCCTACAGCCGCGCGCGTCGAGGTGAGATCCATGCGCTTAAAGCGGTTGTCCGATACGGCCTGCACCACGGCATACTGCACGTTGGGCGCTTCAATACAGCGTTCGATCAGGTGGTTCAAATCGCGGGCGCTGACAAAGGTGCAGAGCGTGCGGGCGTCGCGCTCGTTTTCATCCCACTGCTGGCGGTTGCCCTGATAAGCCCCCACGCGGATGGCAATGCACGACAGCCCCTCGCTGTAGGCAAAGCAGTGGGCCGTGGCCTCGCCAAAGGCTTTGGCCGCGCCATACATGTTGAGCGGGCGTACCGGCATGTCCGTTCGTACCTGCACATCCATGGGGTAGCCGTCAACGGCCTGCACGCTGCTGGCGTAGACCACGCGTTGGCACCCTGCATCTTTGGCGGCGCGGAAGATATTGTACATGCCCTTAATGTTGTTATCCAGCAGCGACTCGTAAAAGTCGGCGCGCGGCGATGGGTCAGCGGCCAGATGCACCACGGTGTGAATCCCCTGGCAGATCTGACGACAAGCGTCCAAATCGGCTACGTTGACGCCCTGGGCTTCGTGCGGGCCGGGATCCCCCAGCGCGTCCAGATTGCGATCCACCAGGCGCAGGGCATAGCGGTCACTGGCCTGCTGCTCTACGTATTGACGAAAAGAGGAGCCGATGCGTCCTGCGGCTCCCGTTAGCAAAATTTTTTTCATGGTTTTATTGGTGATTTTTCATAGCTGCAGAAGTCTTAACTATGATTCAAATGATTGGGTGATGGACTATGATTTCGTAGAGCGGGAGAAAGCCAGGGCAACAAACATCGCCCAAACGGAATCATGGCACTCATAAAATCATAAAAATCATGGTGCAGACAAGTACCTACAGCACTTCCCTAAATAGTATCTGTTTTCCGTGTTTTTGTGGCGATTCCAAAATTTCATGTTGACGCCAACGTCCCCAGCAGCACCTTGAATTGTTTATCCTCGTAGACAGTTTCTACTTTGCCAAGCTGCTGCTGGATTGGCTCTTCATAATTAAGAAAGCGGTTGGCCACCAGATAAAAGCGACCGTTTGATTTTAACAGCGCCGCTGCATCCGCCACAAATTGCAGCGCCATGGCGGATTGGGTGGCTTTGCCCTGGTGAAAGGGTGGATTAGTTACAATCACATCAAATTTATCTGCCGAGTTATGCAGATCCTGGCGCACGGCTTGCGCGCAATCACTGAGCTGTACGCTGCAATTATGCAACTGGTTAGCGCGCACGCTTTCCTGGGCGGCTTCCACGGCGTTAACGTCACCATCCACCATGTGCACCACACCCCAATGGGCCATGTGCGCGGCTACAATGCCCACAATCCCCACGCCGCACCCCAAGTCCAACACCCGATCTGTGGGCGCGATCTGCATGTTTTCAATCAAGAGCTGCGTGCCCCTGTCCAGCCGATCCCAAGAAAAGACGCCCGGGATCGAGCAGATTTGATACGTTGAACCCAAAAGCAGCATTTCAATGCCCAAAAAATAATCGTGAGCCAGATAAGGCGCTTGAAATGCCGCCGGTAGCGGAGCGGGCGTCGCTCCTTTAATCGCCATGCCCACGCGGCAACCCTTCCGATAGGCGGGTACGGCGCAGGCGCCAAACAGCTCTTCCACATGGCGCAAATAGGTTTTGATCCCTTCCCCATTGGCGCCGGCTAGATAAAAAAGTCCCCCCTCTCGCAAGCAGTTGAAGGCGTCCCAGATCAGCCGCAGCGCCAGCGGTTTGCTTTTGGGCAACCGGACCAGCACAACGTCCGCCGGCGGGTGATCGTGAAGCCCACGCCTGCCGCTGCCCGCCACCACCGTCACGTTTTGCAGCTCGTTGGCTTCCACGGCCCGCCGGTGCGCTTCCACGGCCACCACATTGGCATCCACCAAAATGACGCGCCCACTGTGCGCCAAGATGGCTGCCGCAATGCCAACCGGGCCATCGCCGCAATTAAAGGCCATGACCAGGGCATCGGGCGCAATCTGCATTTGCGCAGCCAACAACATGGCCGCCGGATCGAGCTCATCCGTCCAAGCCAATCCTGGTTTTGTAAAGCAGGTAATGGACCGGTCGCGCGGCGTAACTTGTATAGGGCGCCAGCCGTAGTAGTTTTGGACGGATACGATGGATGGATCGGCAATGGGTTTTACGTTGCGGGTTCGATTGGGGCGCTGGGGGGATGTGCGCTTCATGCTGGGCTCTGCTCCTTTGGTTCATGGCAAGCTACCCACTAGCTTTATGGACTTAGCCAGGCGGCGGCAATATCGTCACGCGGCTGGAACCCCAAAATATGCTGGGCTTTGTCGTTGCGAAATTGGCCATGCGGCGCATTGGCCAATACATAGAAAATTTCACAACGTGACGGTAATTTGGCCGGTTCAATCTCTAAACCCAGGCGAAAGATTTCAGCGCTGTTCTGCCACGAGACGGAAAAGGGATGGGCGTCGCGCTCGGGATGCAGATCCTCTGGGTCGCGAAAGCTGCAAAAAAGGTAGGTTTGCACAAATAGATCGTATTGTGTGGTAAAAACGCGACAAATTTCTTGGCCCAGTGACTTTGTAAGGGCATACAAAATCGTGCCAGGTTGCGGGGGAATATCGGGAGACAGATCAAAATCGAACAGTTCATAGCTGGCCCCGGTTACCGTAAAGTGGGGCCCCGTGTTGATAATGCGGCGAATGCCGTGCGTGACGGCGGCCTGCATCATGTTGTAGCAGCCCAAAGTATTCACGTCAAAGGCCAGCTGTCGATGGTGGCGCAGCACAGATAAATTGATGATGGCATCCATGCCTTCGGCGGCCGCCAGCACCTGTTCGGGCTGGCTCACATCCACTTCCCAAAATTCGCCGTCAAAATCAAAGGTAGGCGCGGTAATATCGGTAACGCGCAGTTGATAGTGTGGCGCCAACAGCGGGACCACATAAGGGCCCAGCATGCCCGCGCCGCCCAGAATAAGTACTTTCATACGAGCACCTTTGCCTTTGCTTTGGACATGGTAAAATGCGGATGCGTGCTTTCGTTGCCGATATGATAGATGGCCCAGCGTTCCGCTGGTGCGACCAACACATTTTCTACGGCTTGCGCCGCCATTGCCGCCGCCACGGGCGGCAATGCGCCTGGTGTGGCCGCGTCTGCATCAGGATAGACAACCTGGCCCAGCCGCAAAACGGTCACGTTGACCTTCTGCTCGCGCGCAAATTCACGGGCGGTAAATTCAGCAAGATGTTTTGAAAGTACATATGGATCGGTATTGGGTCGTGGACGCCAGCGCTCGGACACTCGATAGGCGGGATCATAATCGGCCATGAGCCCCAGCGTGCTGATCAACAGCAGGCGCGAAATGCCTTCTTCGGCGGCTGCTGTGAGCAAATTGTAGGTGCAGCGCGTCAATATGTCAATTTTGTTATATTCATTATCGGTGACTAACGGTTCGGCCACATGGATAATGGCATCCATATTGCGCACAAGCAGATTTGTGCCCATATCGTGGCCCAATGGCGAATGGGCAAATTCAACTGCAAAGGGTGTCTCCGCCAATACGGGCGGCAGATCGACCGGCGCGCGCTCGCTAAAGCGGACTGTGTGATTGGCGGCCAGTTGCTGACCCAAAAACTGGGCCAGCGGGCTGGCTGCTGAGGTGATGAGCAGCTTCATATTAGGCCAAAACCTCCTGTGCGTAGCCAAAGAGCGCGGGCGCACCACCGGTGTGCAAAAAGAGCACCGGTTCATCAGGCGGCAGGACGCCCTTGCGAATGTGGGCGACCAGCGCCGATAGCGCCTTGGATGTATAGACGGGGTCGAGCAGAATACCTTCGGTGCGCGCCATGAGTTGCAGCGCCTCAATGCCCGCCGGGGTAGGGATGCCGTAGCGCTCGCCCACAAAAGCATCTGTGTTGTCAAAGTGAGCCGCAGTCAGTTCAATGTCCAAATCCAGCCGCTGGGCCGCCTGATTGGCCATGCGCACCAGGTTGGGCAGCGTGTCTGGAGCGTGATGCAGCGGGTTAAAACCGCGCACGCGCAGGGGGCTTTCCAAAAAGGCCAATCCCAATACCAGCCCTGCCTGTGTGGTGTCATTGGCTGCCGCATAGAGGGATGCGGGCGCAATGCTCAGTTCGCGGCACTGGCGTACAATTTCCAGCGCGGTTTGCGCATAGGCAATGGCGTCCAGATCAATGGTGTCCGGGCGGCGCGGCCAATAGACGCGCTTGCCGGCAGCTTGCAGCTCAGCCACTTTGGCAGCCAGTGCCTCCTGCTGCTGGGGCCGGTCGCGGTCCCTTAAAATGGTAACGTGGGCGCCGAAAAGGCGCTGCAACAGCTGGTTGCCCTGTATTTCCTGTTTGTCTATCTCCCGCTCGGGCCGCAACACCAAGTGTAGTTCCAGCCCCAATTTGGCACAGGCCGCTGCTAACTGCCGGCAATAATTGGACTGTACGGCGGCACCAAAGACAATGGTGTTGGCGCCCTGTTCCAGCGCATGGGCCAGGCTCAATTCCAGCATGCGCGTCTTGTTGCCGCCAAAGCCCAATCCAGTCAGATCGTCACGTTTAATATAAATGGGCGGGCCGCCCAGCGCCTGGCTCAAACGGGGCAATGGCTCTAGCGGCGTGGGCAGCACGCCCAGCGTCACGCGCGGCAGGCCGGCAATGGCCTGTTCCAGTTGATGTTCGCGAAATGTGGTCATGCTGGCACCGCCTCCTCTTCCAATAGATCAGTCAGTTCGGTCAGCAGCAGATCGGTGGTCTGCGTCATGGATAGTACATTTTCCATCATATAGTCGGTGAGCAGCCGCTTGGCCTCTGCGTCGCGCCCGCTGTCCATGAGCAGGCGCGCTTCCTGAGCCAGCGGGTAGGCACTCTCCAAAAGCTGGCGCTGCAATTTGGCCCAACCGCGACGCACCAGCGGTGTTAGTCGCGCCGGATCTTGCAGCACCATTTGGTTGAGGCGATGGAAGCGCCACCACGGGCTTTCATTGGAAAACGTTGCACCGCCGTTAGCCAGAATCGAGGGAATTGTGCCTTCGCAGAAGATGGGCAAGAAGAGACCCAAGCAGGGTGAATAGAAGCTGCACCAATAGACCGGCAATCGCGAACCGTCGGCGCATAGGTCGGCCACCAGGCTGGCCGCAGTGCAGCCGCCGCTGCCGTCAGGCTCCGGGTGGCGACAGATGCCCATGCTGGAGCGCACTTGCGTCTGGAATGGCTCGTCTGGCGTTGCGCCGTCACCGTGGTCGGCGAGAATGGCCATCATAGTTTGGGCGTCAATGCCGCCCACGCGCCCGCCGAGTACGGCACATGAGCGGGCGCGACGCATGGCGCCGCTGCCTTCGGTGCGGCTGCTGGCCGTGTAGGCATCGGCAAAATTGAGGCGACCGTCGGCGTCGCGCCATCCGCCGTGGGCAATGGCGGTCTGGCGGGCCGTGGGCGAAATCTGGTCCCAGCCTGTCTCGACGGAATAGACGTTGCTAATGCCAATGGCGTTCTGCACGCGCTGCACGACCCATTCATGCCCGGCGGTTTCAATCACATAGGCTTCGCTGGGGTCGGCCACAATGTAGCCGTTGTCGTAGGTGCGCACGCCGGCATCGTTGGCAAATTTCCCCTGCCCATAGTGTGTGACTAAAGTGGTAATGACCTCGACGGCTTCGGCGGCGGTGCGGGCGCGTTCCAACCCCAGGCGCAAGAGCTCCATGCCCACCAATTTGGGCTCGTCCGCAGCGGGCAATTTGGAGGGCAGCGCTTCATTGCCAATGACGACCTGGTGTTCGTTAAAGCCATGTTCATAGCCCCAGCACCAATGGGGCCGCGAACCCACGTGTCGATAGGTGACCGCGGCTTGGGGAAGCGTCACAAATTGACACTGGGTCAGGCTACTTGGGGCGTGTACCTCTGCCGTCCGCTGCACCAGCGGCTGGCATTCAGCAGCGGGGCGGTCACTGTTTTTGGCAAAGATGGTCTGGCCATTGTGCGTGGCGTTGCCCAGGGCGACCATCGTGTCACAGCTTTGCGGTGTGTCACAGCTTTGCGGTGTGTCACAGCTTTGCAAGATATTAGACCGTGGGAGAGTAGAATTTTGGCGCATTATGAGCCTCCCTTATGTGAATGGATGATGTATGAACGGATGACGAAACATCACTCATGAAATTATGGAGCTTGTTCTATGTGCACCGCGGCGCCGCTACGCGTGCCGCGCAATTGGGTGGCGTCGCCCTCAATGTGGCCAAACACGTTGACGGGGCTATATGCGCGCGGCTCTTGACCACGGCTAACGGGTGTCGGTCCGTAGAAAATGCAGAACGCATTGCCGGGCGGCCAAAAGGCGAGCGCGCCTACGTCCACTTGGGCCTGGGCGTCAGCGGCTTCGTCCATAGAAATGGGAATGTCGAAGTAGATTTCATCTCCCCAAACGTTGGCGCTAACCGTAATGGGCAGCACGTCCCAAATTTGCCGGGCGGCGGCGCTGTCGTTCAGCGTGGCGCGCAGCGTAATGTCGTTAACGGTAATGGTGATTTGTTGGGTCATGGTGTTCCTCAATGCAATGGAGGACAAGTTTCCGAACTTGTCCTCAAACCGCTGCGCGTGCGCGAACTCTGCGCTCTCCCCGTTTACAACAGCGCGTCGGCCAGGCCGGTAAAATCAGCCACCGTCACATCGGGCTGATAGACCGAATCTTCATAGGGCAGCTTGTAGCGGTTGACAAATGCGGCTCGGTAACCACAGGCGCGAGCGCCCATGACGTCAAACGAATTGGCCGAGACCATGAGACATTCGCCCACCTCCAAATTGAGCGACTGGGCGGCGCGGCGATATACGCCCGGATGCGGTTTAAAGGCGCCCACCGTGTTGACGGAGAAAATTTGGTCAAAGGCCCATTGGACGCGGTTTTGGGCGAGGTGGGCCAGAAAGTCCGGCTCGCCGTTGGAGAGAATGACCAGCTTGTAGCGGCTTGTGAGCCGTTCCAGCGCCGAAACGACTTCGGGGAAAGGGGAAAGCTGCTGCCAGGCCTGCATAAATTCGACTACTTCGTCGGGGGTCGCTGCCACGTTGTTCAGCCCCAGCGTATAGACAAAGCCGCGGCGCGCCACTTCCTGATAGCCGCTGTGGCCCAACATGAGGATGGTGTCTTGATATTGCTCAATGCGCTGGCGCGCGCGCCACTGCGCCCAGAAGTGGGCCGGGTCTACAGAAGAGCCTTTTTGCTGTAAAAATTTTGCAATATAGGGGATTAAACTGCCGCCCAAATCTAAAATGGTGCCGAAGAGATCAAAGGTAAGGGCTTTGACATTGGGATATGGATTCATGTGGGATGCCTTTTTGCTAACGGGGGCAGATGTTGCTGTAAGTGTCTATCCATATTCTACTACAAGCCCGCCAGCGGTTGAAACCGCCGTCTGCTAGCGGAAGTACGCTTGTGATGAAACAGGGGCCGCGGTTTGTGGCGGGCTTTGCGTGTTGGAGGGGCGCGCAGACGACGTTGGTCTGCCTGTTAGCTCAGCCGCAACCACATAACCTGATAGGGAGAGAGCGTAAGCGTCAATGGCTTATCGGGCGGACAGGTGTAGGTCTGTCCACCAACAATGTCGACAACTTTTTGCAAAGCCGACTCGGGCAGGGACGGGATCTGCCGCGGCGCAATGACGATTGGCTGTTCCTGTGCAGATACATTGTGCAAGCAGAGAAGGCGGCTGCTGGAATCGATGGATGTGCGCTGAAGTGAAAAAACATGTGGATTAAGCGACAAGATAGTCTGCGCGGCATTGGGGTGGAATGCTGCCTCTGCCGTGCGCAGCTGAATAAGCGTACGGTAGCGCTGAAAGACCTGGGCCCGAATGGTATCCTGATCGGCCAGTTGCATATGAACCTGCTTGTTGACCATCTTTTGACGATTGATAGTGCGATTGTGTCCCGTCTGCGCAACCCCTTGCGGCCAATTGCGGCTGCCCAATAGACTATGCACATAAATACCCGGCACTCCGGCCAGGCAAAGCAGAATAGCCTGGCTGGCTATAAAGCGATCGACCTGTTGGGCTTGCGCCTGTCTGCCGGTTGCCGCCGGATTGTTTAAGGCATCGAAGTAGACAATGTTTAGCTCATACGGGCTTTGGGTGCCATCTGCATTGGTTTTGTAGGAGACCAACCCGCCATGCGCCTGTGTCTGTTCAACCAGCTTGTTGATCTCAGCTGGATTCAAAATCCCCTCTAATGGGCGCAAGCCAATGCCATCATGTGAAGCCATAAAATTAAAGAATGTGGTTTGGGAAGATGGCGCTTCTAGCGTAGCGGCCCATTCGGTAAGCTTAACCGCGCTGCCCGTGGCAAAGGTATAAAATGTAAGCGGAGGGAGCGTAAAGTTGTAGACCAGTTGAGCTTCATCTATGCCGTTACCGAAGTAACTAATATTTTCGTTGTGGGGTACGTTGGTTTCAGTCACAAGCAGCACATCCGGCGCTACCAGATTCAATACCAAACGCATAATCTGTATGAGTTGGTGAGTCTTGGGCTGATGAATGCAGGAAGTTCCCAATTCTTTCCACATAAAGCCAATCGCGTCCAGCCGGATCAGGCGCGCGCCCTTGGCAACATATAAGAGCAACACGTCGAGAATTTCCAAAAACAGATCAATCGATTCATAGTTCAGGTCAATCTGATCGGCGCTAAACGTGGTCCACACATAACGCAGCCCAGCCGATGTTTGCACCGGGGTAAAGAGCGGCAAGGTGCGGGGGCGGACAATTTGGGCCTGCTCTTCTGGCGAAACAGTGGTTGGATCAACCGTAATGAAGTAATCTACATATGGAGTTTGGTTTTGTTTGTACTTTTGAAACCAGCGGCTCTGCTGCGATGCATGGTTGATGACGGCATCGAACATGAGATTAAAATGTTGTCCAAGCGCTTCAATGGCTGGCCAATCGCCCCATTCTGGGTTGACCGCTCTATAATCCACTACCGAAAATCCATCATCAGAGGTGTAGGGATAAAAAGGCAAAATATGTACGCTGTTGATGAATGGGCCAATCAGAGCAGGTAATGTTTGGGCCAGCGTCTCCAATGGCGGCTGCCCCACCTGTTGAATCTGGTCACCGTAGGTAATGAGCACCACATCGCGTTCGGAGAAGCGCTCGCGCGCGCCTTTTTCTGTCGTCGAAGTGGCGGGTTGTTGTTGCTGGAATAGGTCCGTCAACGCTACGATGCGCGTATAGGCATGGTCGCCGATTGATGGTCCATACACTGACTCCAATAGCGCGCGTAGCTTCTCGTGTGAATTTCCCAAATCTGCCCCCTTGTATATGCTCTTTTAATATTTAGTTTTGCAATACTTCTTGAACTTTATGCATCCATTGGCTGTAAAATTTAGGCAGGCTGCAACATGCGGCCCAGACGTCGTCCGCCCAGCAGGTGCATATGCAGGTGATAGACTTCCTGGCCGCCGTGGGTTTTGCAGTTGACAATGAGCCGATAACCGTCATCGGCAATGCCCTCTTCCTGGGCGATGTGGGCGGCGGCCGTAAAGAGTCGGCCCAGCGCCGCTTCATCAGCCGGGGTCACGTCGGCAACGGTGGGAATGAGTTTGTTGGGCACAATTAAAATGTGGGTGGGCGCTTGCGGGTTGATGTCGCGAAACGCAGTGACCAATTCATCCTGATATACAATATCCGCCGGAATCTCGCGGCGGATAATTTTGCTGAAGATGGTCTCTTCGGCCATGATTTTCTCCTGATTTGTGAAAATGAAAAGTGGAAAATGAAAAGTTGAAGGCGAAAAATGATGATCTATTTTCCACCTTCAACTTTCTCTCTCTATTATATTCAATACACCATCATATTCAGTACACCGCAACGGTGTTGGCGAGATAGGCGTCGGTCTAGCTTGTTGAATCCGACGCTATCTCTTGCGTTGCGATCTACTGATACTCATATCTTCAGCAGTTTATGGGCGGGTGCGCCACCACAAGAGCGTAAATCCCAAGGTGCACAAAGCGGCAATAATCTGTGCATACCAGAGCAAATTGCCCATGGTGATAGTGCGAGGAGTGGCCGTTTTGAGCTGTTCCTGCGTGGTCACCGGGGCATCCAGAGGCGCATTGGCTGCATTATTGGGCGCTGTCTCTAATTCTGATTCGGGCACGGATGCGGCCGCCGCCGGTTGCTCAACCGGTGCCGGCGCCGGCACCTGCGCTACCTGGCTGGCTCCATTTTGCTGATCGGCGCTGGTCGCTGGGCTAACCGCGACACTGTAAGCTTCCGAGTCTTCCACAACATCAGCATCAGCGGTCGTAACCTCAGCCGCTGTGACCTCAGCCGTCATGATCCCAGCCGCTGTGATCACGGCTGAATCCGCATCATTATGCGTTTCTGCGGCTGGCGCCGTATCTTCAGCTATGCTCACATCGGCAGTTATTTCAGCAGCAGCATCTTCATTGGCGGCACTTCCGTCTATGGCGACCGGCATGGTTGGCGCCAGCGTTATGGTGGCGGGCTGCTCGGGCACGAGATCCGGCGCACTCTCTGGTTCAGCCAGACTTATGGCGACCGATGGTGCTTCCTGGGCCGAAAGGACGCTAGAGGCGGTGACCATTTCGGTGCTAGCCGCTCCGCTATCTGTGGGCGTATCCGCTTCTGGGCTGGGGAAAGGTGTAGTCGCCGGCTGCGCTGCCATGCGCGGTTGGGCCGCCGGCTCAGCCGCAGAAGCCTGATCTGCCTCTGGGTTCAGTGGCGGCTGTTTGGCGGCGGCCAGCGGCGCGTTTTGGGCCAAATCCGATTCATTGTTTGCCAGGTCGGCGTCATTAGTGTTGGCGTCATTGGCATTGGCGTCATCAGCATTGACGTCATCAACATTGGCGGGCGAAACTACGACAGATTGCAGCGCCACATCACCTGCGTCCTCCGCCTGTTCTGCGTCCACCGGCGTCGGTTCCGCCGCCGATTGGGCAACGGCAACGGCGGCCTGCGCATTGGTGGACTGTCCCGCAATCGATTGGGGCGTAGCTTCGGCTATGGCTGTCGTACTGGCCACGTTGACAATTTGGGTCAATGTCGCCAACGGCTGGGTGCTGGCTATGGCTGGATAAGCCGTGGTCGTGGTGTCAGCCACACGCGGTAGCGCTATGTACCGCAAATTTGGGAGCACAAAATTGGCGCCGATCAACATGAGAAAAACGAGCGCGGCGCCGGCCGCTGCATTGCGCAAAAACAGGTTCCCGCCTTGAAAAAGCGTCTGCCAGAATCCACCAAATCCGGCACGCGATGGTTCGATCACCGGCTGCGGCCGTCTGCGCGGCAATGCCGAGGGTGTGACGCTGCGCTGGCCGGGCTGCGCTGAGACGGCTTCTACCGTGAGGGCAAATGAGCGCGGCGCAGCCAATTCTGGCAGCTGATTGAGCAGATGCACCGTGTGGCGCAGCGATTGCAATCGCCAGGCCACACCAGGGTCTGCCGCTACCGCAGCCTCCACCTGTTGCCGTTCATCCTCGGTTACGGCGTTATCTATATAGGCGGACAGCAGTTCGTCCGTAATATGAGGATTTGTAGATGATGCCATGATTCCATTAATGATTAAATCAGGTTTATAGAATTTCAGTAGATCGCAACGGTAAGAGATGGGGCTGGATTCTCCAAACGAGACCGCTGCCTCAATCGCCAACACCGTTGCGGTGGACTACATTTGTTTGTAAGGTGAAAGGGAGACAAGATGAGCGCCTCTGCACCCTTTCACCTTTAGGACTTACGCAAGCCTAGTTGTCTGGCCGCTTAATTTTTAGAAAACCCGTATGACTTTGGCTCGGGTTGTGATGTCTAAAAATTACATGTTCGCGGCACTAGCGGGAAAATCGCCAGGCCCGCTATGTCATGCTCGCCGGGCGATCCACCGGCGCTGCGTAAGTCGTGACCTTTCAAAAAACGTACGAAATTCCGTTTTAGGCGACCAGACCTTTACTCCGCCTCTTCTGTAGGACGGAATGTAGAGGGCAATAGTTCCGGTTGACGATAGAGATAGTTGCGCAGCTTGGCGCGGCCTCGGCTAATTCGGGATTTGACGGTCCCAATGGGCATCTGCGTAATCTCCGCAATCTCTTCATAGGCATAGCCGTGCACATCGCATAATATTAAGGCCAAACGCTGGTCTGGCGGCAAAGATTGGATGCCCTGTTCAATGGCGCTGTTGAGTTCCATGCGTTCGGCATGTTGTTCTGGGCTTTCGGCGTCGTCGAGTAATTGATGGGCATATTCCTGCTCGACCGGCAGGTCGTCTAGGCTTTCGGTAGCGCGGCGCTGACGGCTGCGCAGCACGTCGTAACAAGTATTGGTCACAATGCGCAATAGCCACGCCTTAAAATTGCCGCCTTTGAAGGTATGCAGCGCCCGAAATGCTTTGACGAAACTATCTTGAACCGCGTCTGCTGCTGTCTCTGAATCTTGCAACATACGATAGGCAACGCTAAAAGCCAGTCCCTGATAGTGCAGGACCAGCTCATTAAAGGGCTCAATTTCACCCGCTAGCGAGCGTTGTATTAGAACACTTTCATTCATAGAGGAATAATCAAGATGTCAAACGGAAAGGAGATCAAATCCGGCAAACATGCTATTTCACAATCAATGTTCCATTCCATTTGACGATTAGTCGATCGGTCTGTATACTGGTGATTCGCGCTTGCAAATGCAAGCCGAGTCGAGAAAGATATACGCCGAAGTGGCGGAATTGGCAGACGCGCACGACTCAAACTCGTGTGGGGTAACACCCGTGTGGGTTCGACTCCCACCTTCGGCACCAGGACTATTATACCTGGCTCTGTCATAAATGAAAATGTGTCTTCTGGTTAGATTGTGGCTGTTTTGAGAACTTTTTGGTTTTGCGCTGTATAACAATCGGGGTCTGCTGTTCGGCTTGAACGATTTTGGGAAACTCTCTGTTTTGAGTTTCCGGTTCCCATTTCGGCGCATTTTTTAACGAGAAGTTTTCAACGAAGCACCCAGATTTCTATTATGTCTATAAAATGTACTTCTGAAGGATGTACTAAAGAACGGTTATATCATACCCGCCCCCAGCTTCGCTCATTCCCTCGTTTCTCATTTGTCACTCCTCTGTCTAGATCGAATCGCCACCTCAACTCATCCTACTGGCTATTTTGCATTCTGACACTCTGTTTGAGCGCGCTTGTATTGGTTGGTTGTGGGCCGGAAAACGGTAGCGCATCGGATCAAGATGAAAACGTGGTGGCCACCCAGCAGATTGCTGTGGAATTTGCCACCTCCCAGAATGTAAACTTGGCGCAGGCGCAGCTCGATGCTTTAGGCGTGGCCAATGTAGATCAATGGCTGTTATACGTCACTGAAACCAATATTACCAGCGGCCAGGATCCGGCTGTTACTGACGCACTGGTGCGTCTTTCCAATGCGATTGGGTTGCAATCCGCCAGCATTAACCAATATGCCATTCAGCACAACATTCTGAATGCGGCCAGCACGTTGCTGGGCGAGGCCAATCCGCCGGCCACGGCGCAAGAGCAGGCCGGCGAGGGCGCTATTGTGGCCACCGCACCGGCCATTGCCGCCGTACCTCTGGATACTGCCAGCCAACCGGCGGCTGGTGGCGATTCTCAGCCCCAGAGCGAAGCCGTGGCCGCCGTAGATACACCAACCAGTGAGCCTACTGTAGAAGTTGTGGTGGAAGAGCCCACGGCCACGCCGCTTGCCAGTCCCGCACTCTCAGCCAATAGCCCGCTCAATGTGCGCAATGGCCCCGGGTTGGCTTATCTAATTGTGGCGGCCATGCAGGCGGGCGAGACGGCGGATGTGATGGGCAAGAATGACGTGGGCGACTGGTGGCAGGTTACGTTGGCAAATGGTCAAACCGGCTGGGTCTTTGGTCAGTTGGTCACGACCCAGGGCGACATGAATAGCGTGGCGCTCATTACCGATATTCCGGCGCCGCCCACCTCAGAGCCGGTGGCTGTAGCCCCCACGCCAGAACCCGCTCCCGCTGAGGAGGCGCCTGCCGAAGAGGCGCCCGCTGCTGCGCCCGCGCCCGGCGGTCCTGATTTCCGGCTGATTGAAAGACGGTTGTGGAGCGTCACCGAAAATGGTGGCCGCATGGATGGGCCATCGGTGATCTGTGGTGAAAAGCGGCAGCTCGTGGTCCATGTGCTTGACGCAGCGGGGAACCCGTTAAACGGTGTAGCCGTTCAAGTAGTCTATGGCAACAAAGAGATTTATGTAAGTGGTTCTCAGGGGAAAGGCGACGGCGTCTCTGAATTTGTATTGGGTGATGGTCAAGATGTAAAGGTGGTAAAAGATGTGGATGGTCGCGAAGTCTCTAGCGACGTGGCCACGGGGCTTTCCACCAAGCCATATGCCATTGCTTTTCCCGATTTAATTGCGGCTGGCTTCTGCACCGATGATGCAAGCTGCCAGAAAAACATTGTAGACGTTTATGCGTGCGGCGGCCACTATAGTTGGACCGTCAAATTCCAGCGCAACTATTAACCTTGCATCCTGCCCCTCTCCGCCGGACTTGATCTGCCCGAGGCGAGGGAGAGGCTGGGGTGGGGCTTCATCGCACCCAGACCCCTCTTTGGAGGAAAAAACTGTGGATAAAAACCTTATTAAGTTTGCACCGCTCTTTATGGGGCTGTCCGAACAAGATCAGCGCATATTGGCTGACAATTTTACAGAAGGCCGCCTGTCTACCGGTGAAGCGCTTTTTCGCGCCGGTGAACAGAGTGACGCGCTCTATCTGCTGGCGCAGGGATTTGCGCGCTTGACGTCACAAAGTGGTCAATCGTTGGCCACGTTGGGGCCAGGCAGCGTTCTCGGCGAAGCCAGCCTTTTCCGTAATATCCCTCAGGACGTTACCGCCACCGCCGTGGCCGATATTGAATATTGGCGGCTGACCGACCAGAAACTGCGTGCCATTGTGCTGGACCATCCGGCCATTGGCATTACGCTGAGCAACAATTTCGGCGACATGCTGGCGCAAATGGAAGATTATCTGGTGCAGCGGTTGAGCCGCACCGAAGAGCTGAGCGACTTGCCGCACAATACGCTGCAAGCGCTGGCCAGCAAATTACAGGCCGTTGAACTGGTGGAAAATCAGCCGCTCTATACGGCGGGCGACGAGCCACCCGGCTTGTTTCTGATTGAAAAAGGGAGCATTGAACTGCGCCCTGAACCGGGCTCTGACGAGCAGACGCAGGTAATGCGCTCTGGCGCTTTGCTGGGCGTGCTGCCGTTGCTGACCAACAAACCATCGGCGCATGACGCCGTTGCGCTTGAGCTATCCATGCTGTGGGGAATTCCCACCGACCAGTTTCAGACGCTTAGTAACCAACATCGCGGGTTACGCCGCAGTCTGGGACGCAAGGTGCGCGCCCGCTTGGGCAAGAGTGATCAGGCCAAGGCCGTGGCGCGTTTGGCGGAAATGCCCATTTTTGCCGACCTGGCGCCCGATGTGTTGCGCGCTATTGCGCAGCGCATGACGCTCCAATACACTTCCGCCGGCGAGCGAGTTTACCGCATGGGGGAAAGTGGAGATTCGCTCTATCTAATTGAAAATGGCGAGATTGAGCTGACGGCCGAAAATGCCAGCGGCGTCATCGAAGAATTGGCTCGCATTGGGTCCGGTGGTTTCTTTGGCGAGATGAGCATTTTCACCGGCCAAACGCGCACCGAAGACGCCACGGCCACGCGTCACACCAATCTGTGGGTGCTCGATAAATCAGAATTAGATGCCTTGGCCGCCCAGCGGCCTGAAATTAGCGCCGCGCTGAGCCAAGGCTTGGCCGCGCGGTTGGCGGCTGAACAGAGCGAAGATGAGCAGCGCTTCCGCCACTTTGATCTGTTTGAAAGCTTGACCAACGAAGAGCTGGGGCAAATTATTCCTTATTTGCACCCCACGCGCTTTGGCGCCGGTGAACAAATTTTTCGCGCCAGCGGCTCCAGCGACAGTCTGTATCTGATCGAACGGGGCGAGGTGCGCGTCCAAACCTTTAATGGCGGCAGTTGGTTGTTGGGGCCAGGAGAATCGTTTGGCGAGCGCGCGCTGCTTACCAATCAACCCCATAGCGCCAGCGTCTCGGCAGAATCGGATGTGGATTTGTGGGCGCTGAGCAAGAATGATTTTAATGGATTGGTCAACCAGCACCCGGGTCTTGCCATTAATCTAACCCGCATTTTGGGACAGCGGCTGGCTGAATCCAATGCGTATAGCCCGCAAGCCATGGCGGGCGGAGGCGGCGCAATTGGCACTGCTTCGCAGCAGATAAGCGCACCCTATGGCAGCCCATATGGCTCACCCGGAGATGCCCAATATTACGATGACCCAAATTACGCGGATACGGCGCCCATTACGGCCGCCCAGCGCCGTCGCGCCGCGGCCGCGCAACAGATGTCGCGCGGTGGGCAACGCGTGGGCTTTGGCGCTTGGTTCCGCAACTTGAGCGGCATGGCAAAGCTGCGATTGGCGGTCATTATTTTGCTGCTCATCTGGGTGCTGGGCATAGCGGCGCCTTCGGCGCTCATGGCACTGATCCGCGGCGCCCGTACTGTCTCCGATGCGTTCCTGCCTACGTCGTCCTCGGGTGCGCTGGCCGCGGTCTATTCACTGGGCAGCTGGGAAGTTGCGGCGCAGGATCAGGAAAGCGCCCGCGCCATTGCTTTGGCTGACCGCATGGTGCCGCCCACCGCTACCTACACGCCGTTGCCTACACAAACACCACTGGCCACGAATACACCGTTGGCTACCAACACGCCGCTGCCCACCAATACGCCCAGCGTGCCGGCTTTTGTGCAGGGCTACGTAAACGTGGAAGCGCAGTCGCAAGCGCCAGCTGCTGCGGCGGCCGCGGCGCCGGCGCAAGAACAGGTGCAAGCTGCCGCGCTCGCACCCAGGGCTTGGGATCCGCGGCTGGATCGATTGGGCGTGCGTGTCGAGGAGGCCAACGTGCCTGCCGGCCAACCCTACTGGCGGTTGATTGAAGCCATGTGGTGGAATGAAAAAGAGGCTGGTGGTAAGCACCATATCTATGTGGAAGTGCTGGATGAAAATGGCAGCCGCGTGATTGGCCAGCCCGTTACGGTTAAATGGGGAGATGGTCAATACGATGGCGTCACCGAAGACAAGGCCTACCCAGACTACGGCTTCAACTATCAGATGTATGCGGCGGGCAATGCCTATGATGTGATTGTCGATGGATTGCCCAGCGATAAACTGGTGGGCGCCGGCATGGGTGACCTGGATCGCCCCCGTTATGGCATCCACACTGCCTTCCGACTCATCTATCAACGCGCCATAAAACAGTAAACGAGTATAGCGCAACGACGATATACACATAGCATATACATATAGCGTATACATATCGCGTCGTTGCTGTGTACGATAGGTTGCGGGTATATATTTTGTGATATGGGCGGGAGACTGTTTCCCGCCTTTATTTATTTGGGGCAACTGTCATGAACCGTCAAGAAAAACTGCAAGCACTGACCCACTCGTCCACTTTGGACGTGCTGATTATTGGCGCCGGCGTCAATGGCATTGGGACGTTTCGCGATCTGGCGCTACAGGGCATCAACGTTCTGCTTGTAGACCGGGCCGATTTCTGTTCGGGAGCCAGCGCGGCTTCCTCCCATATGGCGCATGGGGGCATCCGCTATCTGGAGAATGGCGAATTTCGGCTGGTGCGCGAGGCAGTGCAGGAGCGCAACCGGCTAATTCAAAACGCACCTCACTATGTACAACCGCTGCCCACGGTAATCCCAATTTTCAAGTGGCTGTCGGGTATGTTCAACGCGCCTTTTAAATTTCTGGGGCTGCTGGATAAGCCGTCTGAACGCGGCGCGGCCATTATCAAAATGGGCCTCACCATGTACGATGCCTACACCGGCGCCCAACGCACGGTGCCGCGCCATGAGGTCATTGGGCGGGCTGCTTCTATGCAGCGTTATCCGCAGCTCAACCCTAACGTGGTCTGCACGGCTCAATATTACGATGGCTTGATCCATGCGCCGGAACGATTGTGCATGGAAATGATTATCGATGGCGAGGCGGCCAACCCAAATGCCCGCGCGCTAAATTATGTGCGCGTCGAGAGCGCGGCCGGCGCCACCGTGCGGCTACGCGACGAGCAGCGCGGCGAGACGTTCGAGGTACAGCCGCGCCTTGTGGTCAACGCCGCTGGACCGTGGATCGACTTTGCCAACGATGCGCTGGGGCGCCAGAGCCATTTTATTGGTGGCACAAAGGGTTCGCATCTGGTGCTGGATCATCCCGAGTTGCGTCAAGCCATTGGCGAGCATGAATTTTTCTTTGAAAATGCTGATGGACGCATTGTGCTCATCTGTCCTCTTTTGGAGCGGGTGTTGGTGGGTACATCCGATATCCGCCTAGATGACCCCGACCAGGCCGTCTGCACCGACGATGAGATTGACTATTTTCTGGGCATGATCAAACGCGTCTTCCCCCAAATTGTGGTGACGCAAGCGCACATTGTCTTTACCTTCTCTGGCGTGCGCCCATTGCCTTCGAGTAAAGCAAATACCACCGGCCAGATCAGCCGCGACCACAGCATTGAAACGCTGGCGCCGGACGGCAACTTGGATTTTCCTATTTTAAACTTGGTTGGCGGTAAATGGACTACCTTTCGCGCCTTTAGCGCGCAGGTGGCCGATGCACTGCTGGCCCGTCTGGGAAAAGCGCGTCAAAAAGATACGGCCAGCCTGGCCATTGGCGGCGGCGCTGGCTATCCGCAAAGTGAAGATGCGCGCAGACAGTGGGTGAATAAGGTAGCGCAGGAGATGGGATTACCCGCAGATTCAGTTGATTTGCTCTTTGTGCGTTATGGCACCTACGCTCGGTCCATTACACAATTTATTAGCGAACAGCCGGTGGCGGCCAATGGCGCGCGGCCGCTCCAAAATAATGCAACCTATCTGCGCGGTGAAATTGCCTTTTTGGCGGCCCGCGAGCAGATCGTACACCTGGAAGACCTGCTCTTGCGGCGTACGTCCCTGGCCATGCTGGGGCATCTGACGCGTCCGCTGCTGGATGAATTGGCCGAAATTGTCGGAGAGGTTGTGGGATGGCCACCTGATGAGCGGGCCAGCGAGATTGCCCGATGCATGGAGTTGTTATCGCGCAAACATCGGGTGGAATTGCAGGCAACCAGCGAGCCGTCGCTGTCGCAATAGCACGAACAGTATCGACAAGGGAGATGCCCAAATTCTGGGACAACCCGTACGCGGTTGTAATTCGAGAGGATATTGTGCGCCGCCAAGGCCGCTAGCAATATCTGCTATGCGAATAGCCTTGCTAATTATCCATATCGATCATCGACCGATAGACCCAGCCATTTTCACGACCGTCGGTTACCAAAATCCAGTCGGGCGCCGACAGGGTGGCGCCGGTGACAGTTAATCGGGTCTCTTGGGTCAGCAGGGCCACTACATCAGTTTCAAAGCTAGGGCCGCTGCGCATATTGAGCAGGGGGGCCGAAACCACGGCCGACTTGCCGATTAAATCGATGGCGCGACTGACGCTGATACCGGTTGAGGTTGCATTCGTATTGTTTGGTGCGCTTGAGAAAGGCTGAGTTCCAACGCTGGCGGCCTTCAAGCTGGCCACATCCGGCGCGGATAGCGCCTCTACATTGGCCGTGCGGACCATGGGGCCATATGCCCAGCCCGTCTGATCGTTGAGCGCCACCTGCCACCAGCCATCCTGCCTGCTCAAAATCTCCAAGGCCGCGCCCTGTGCAAATTGGGCCAAAATGGGCGCCGTTGTGTTGGGCTCGGCGCGTATATTGAGCAACACAACGTCCACATAAGCGGTTGGTGCACCTGGCTCGGGAGCGGGCGCACTGCTGGCTGCGGGCGCCAATACAACCGCGGCGGCTAATGGCTGTGGCTGCGCACCTATGGGCGTCGTGGAAAATGAACTGTCGCCTTTGAATTGCCTACTCCACTTGGCGGCCAAATTCAAAAAGAGATCACCATAAGCCGCGCTGGGCTCAATATAGCTGCCCTCGGGCCATTCATTAAAACTGTTGATCACAATCCAATTGGGCTGGCTGGCAATGGCTGCTTGCCAGGCGCGCTCAAAATAAGCGCCGCCTTCGCGATCTGTGGCAAAACCGCCACCGGGCCGAATGCGCACATCGTTGTAGCCCGGCATAACCGTGGCCACCCAAAATTTGGCCGTACCGGTCTGCTCACGCATCCCCTGCACCAGGTTGGCAAACTTGGCGTTGACGCTGCCCAAATCCGCCGGCGGATTCCACGAATTGCTGTAGAGATGATGGCCGTCAAAAACGGACAAATAGCTGGTATCGACCCCCTCGGAAATCCAGATGCTGCCAAATGACGGATCGACTTGCGCACGAATATTGCGCCACGTATCCACCCCATACATGTGCGGTCGCCAAAAAAAGATGACCGGTTTGCCGTCGACGCGCAGATAGGCCGGATGGTTGACGTGAACGCTCAACGCGTGTTGGAGCGCGCCCGTCACCGCGCCGCTGCTGCCCAGGAAGGGTGAATCGGTTTCAAAGAGGATGGCGATCTTGAAGTTGCGGGCGGCCGCTTCATCCAGCATGGCGGCCAGATTGGGCTCGGTCTGGTTAGAGTCGCCATTGGGGCCATACCAGGCCACCACCAGCGCATCGATACCGGCGCGCTTGGCCTCATCAATGTGCCGACCCATGACGCCACGGTCGCGGCTCACATATGTACTGGCCGGCAGATCGCTGAGCTTGTCGTAGGTCCAGGTGTTTTCGTCAAACCAGGAGTAGTAGAAGGCGAGCACCAGCCGATCGCTGCTGCTCTGGGCAGATGGAGCCAGGCTCGCTGCGGCTTCGGCATTGGAATAAACGCCAAAGATCAGCCCCAGCAAAATCAATAGAACAAAGAGGAAAATTGTCAACGCAATGCGCCAGCCCAAGTAAAGCCGCGCGGATGAGCCCGATGCCAGCGCGGCCGGCGTGAGCGGCAGCACCACTGCGTCTAACGTCTGAGTTGAAGTTTCAGGATTATTAGTACTCACAAAGCGCCATCCTATCATGGACTGCGCTTTCGCGCCAAATTGGATGGGCTTACGGTAATTTTGGTTACAAACGTGGGGTGGGGACAAAATGAGAGGGTGATAAGGTGATAGAGATTCACCTTGTCACCCTCTCATTTTTTTTTGGAATTACTAGATTACGCTACTGCTTTATTGCTTCTTGACCAGCGGTAAGAACATCTTCTTTTCGGTCGGCTCAGGTTCTGTCACGGATGCCTTCTGCACAATGATGGTGCCCGTGATTGATGGATCTGACGCATCCTGATAGCTGTACGTTCCTTCGGTGGCCAGGGTGCGTTTGTAGCTTTCACCCGTGTTGAGCAGGCCGCTGTCCCAGCTTTCCACAGCTTGGGCTGCACCCAGGGCATCCGCTGTCGACATGGTCGAATGCGCTGCTTCACCGGCGTTGACCCACTCGATGACGCTGCCCGGTTCTACGGTCACCACCGCCGGTTCAAAGCCGCCATCGGTAATGGCAATCTGTTGATTGGCCTCTGCGCTTACATTGGGCGTCAGCGGCACGTCGTAGTGGACCGGCGTATCGGTCACCACCAGGTTGGGGCTGCGGTGGGACTGGTAGCCCTCCTTGGTCACCTCTACTTGATAGGTGCCGGATGGCGTAAAGAAGCTATAGTAGCCATCGGCGCCCACTGTTTGGGCATTTTCCTGACCAAAGCTGCTGGCCGGCCACAGCTCGAAGGTGCTCGTGCCGTCGCCTGCACTCTCTTGCAGACAGGCAACGTCGGCGCCTGCAATGGGCTGACCGGTCACCACATCGAAGACCGTGCCTTCGGGATCAATCAGCACCGTGCCGTCGCTGCAGCGGCGGATCAGGTCACAGGTGACGCAGATGCGCACCGTGCCGGTAAAGCGTCCGCCCGCCGGAATGGTAAAGGTGGCCGTGTATAGGTGGTCGCCATCGGCATCGGTCAGCGTAAGCAACAGATCGCCGATCTCCATAGTGACTTGCGCATTGGGGTCGCCGCAGCAAATGCGCAGCGAAACCTCATACGTGTGACCCGGCCGCAGGAAGATAGACCAGCCGCTTTCGTCCAGCCGTCCACTGGGAATGATCACCTGGCCGCTGCTGTCGGTAAAGCGTAGGCTAATCGGATCCCAGAAGAGCGAGCTATCCACAATAATGTGAACTGTGGGCGACGGTGCGCTGGTCAGGGCGCCCATCTTGGCCACGGCGTAGATATCATGGCCACCGTCTGGCAGGGCCAAACTGGTGGACCAGTTGCCGGCGGCGTCGGTGGGCAGCGAAGCCGCCAACGCGCCATCTACATAGAGATCCACCGTGACGCCTACCTGTGCCTGACCAGAGACAACCACCGTTTCCGTACAGGTGGTGCCGGCCAGCGGGCTGGTGATCAGCGGCGGCAGAATGGGCACGCGTACCGTAGCCGTGCTGCTGTTATTGCTGTTGTCGCCATCGTTGTCGCTGCTGATGGTAGCTTTATTGGTCAATTCCGTGCCCGGCGCCGTGGTCCACGGCACGGTGGTGCGCACAATGACAATGCCAGAACTACCTGCGGCCAGCGTGCCCACGTTGTAATCCAACGTGTTCCCGCTCTGCGTATGCGGCGCCAGCGGAATCGAGTGTTCTGCCACCAGCGTTTGCGGCACGGCATACGTATCCACCACGTGAACGTTAGTAGCCGCGGCCGGACCGGCATTGGCATAGTTGATGATCCAGCCGATGAGCCAGCGACGCTGGTTGGTCGTCGGGTCATAATCGGGCCAGATTTGACCATGCTTTTCAACTGATGGATCGGCCTGCTCCTGTTGACCGGGCGCCGGCAACAGATAATCTTCTGTTTCGCCAAAGCGGAACGGGTCATCGTAGCCGCGGCCATCGCCGTAGTTGCTGTGGCCGGGGCCGCTGGCGCTCAACGGTTTATTGGACGGGCGCTCGCTCAGCGTTATGCGCAGCCAGGCGCGCTGATTAATGGTGGTCGGATAGGAAACCGGGCCAGTGGTTGGTACGGTCAAATCGTGGACGCCCGCGCCCAGCGTCGCCACATCCACAATGTGATCGATTACAATGTGTTCCAGCGCAGTCTGGAAGTTGGCGCCGGGCACTTGCGGGCAATCCAGTTCGTCGGCCCAATCGCCGTCGCGATTGCTGTCTACCCAAACGTTCAGATAGCCTTTATTCTGGCCAAAGGCGGCCACTGCAGCCGGTGATATGGAAACCCGGATCTTCATGGTGTTGATCTGGCAGTGCGCAAAGCTGCTGGGGGCCAACAGCCCATCATCGCGCTTGTCCAGATTTGGCGTATTGGCTGCCGGGCGGATGTTGTTGAAGCCATCCTGATCAAAGCCCAGGTCGGCTTCGGCTTCCGCCGTGACGCCGCGGCCCAGATGGAACGGACGCGGGCGCAAATGCTTGGGTCCGCGTTCGGGCGCCGCCACGTCGAAGACGGTGGGATAGTGGGCGCCCGTGCCGGGATAAGCCAGCATGGCCGCGCCGGCATGGTTGGTGCTATCGGGCGCGTCGCCCAAGTCGCTGCATGCTAACCAAAGCACCACTTCGTTGCTTGCGCCGCCGTGCTGGCGCGTGATCCATTTGGCCACGTTGATCAGCCGCTGATCACACTCAATTCTGTCGGCCAACTGAATGCGAATGCGAATTTCGATGGGGCTGTTGGCCGGCCCAACAACACCAGTCCATTGGACCGCTTGTCCACCGCTTACAATAGTAGCTACGCCAGAAGAGGCATTGGCGCTCACCGCCGTAATGCCTGCGGGCAGCGTGTCGCTGACCGTGACTGAGTGGGTCATGCCATCGGTGCTGCTCAGGCGCAACACATAGCCCAGCACATTGTTGCCCACAATGGGGCTGCTGACCACTTCGCTGATGGTCTGGCCGTCACGGATAATAATGTGCTTTTGCAGCTCAAGGCCCGGTTCGGTAATGGTGCAATCCACTTTCACATCGGCAAGCGCTTTGATTTCAGAACCATCAACCTGACGGGCCACGGCGATATTCTGAATCACGCCGTTGGGAGGACAGTAGCGCACGCGCACTTTAAAGTCGATGCGAATGGCTGCACCCGGTGAAAGCGTCCCGCTCCACTCTACGGCGCCGCTTGGCCCGCTGGCCGCATTGAAATTGGCCACCAGCGGCGCGGCGCTGGGCGTCAACTCGGTGACCACGGGCGGGCTGGCCAGCACAACCTCAGCTGGCAGCTGGTCCACCATGCTGGTGCTGGCGGGCGCGGTGCCGCCGCTGTGCGTCAAGTAAACGCTGTATTCGATAATATCGCCCACGTTGACTGGCGATGTGCTGGTCTGCGCCGTTTTGTCGATACCGATCTGGCCCGGTTCTCCCTGCTGTTTGCCGGGACGCAGATAGTCTTCTGTTTCACCGGTGCGGAAGGTTGCCGGCTGCTGCGGCCCGCGGCCATCGGGCAGACCGGCAGCGGGCTTGACGGCAGGCTGTTCGCTCAACGTAAAGCGCATCCAGGCGGGGGCGTCGGGCTTGGCGTTGTAGATCAGCTTGGTTGGGACTTTGATGTCGATATAGCCGCCAGCCGGAATCGTGCTGGGATCGATGGTCCAGTTCTGTACAATCCACTCAAACGACTGGGCCTTGTGCTGATTGTCAAAGATACATTCGCCTGTGTCCTGCCAATCGCCATCGCGATTGCCGTCGAACCAGACGTTGAGATAGAGTTTCTGATCCAGCGTGGCAAAAGCGGCCCGCGAAACGCGCACGCCCAGCGTGGCTTCGCGACAGTCATTCAGCGGCGCATCGGGGTTGAGCCAGCCGTCGTCGGCGCGGTCGTTATCGGCTACGTCGGCGGCGCCATTGTCCAGAATGTTGGTGCGCGGGTCGGCATCGGGGAGCTGGTCAGCATCTTTTTCAGCCGTCACGCGGTTGCCCAGCCAGTAGAGATCGGCGCGGCTGTGCAGCGGGCCGCTGGGCTCGGTGGCGGGTGTTGTGTTCCAAACGGTGGGGAAGTGGCCCAGCACGCCGGTGTAGGCCGTGTTGTCCATCCCGTAGTGATTGGATTTGCTGTGCGGTGCATCACCCAAGTCGGTATAATCAGCCTGCGGGTCGCACTCAATGCGCACCAGCACGCCCGTGGACGGAATCTGCGGGCCGTTGGCCGTTTGCACGGTGGCCACGTTTTTGATGACCGCGCCACATTCATTTTCCTGCACCTGTACCTTGAAGGTAATGAGCACGCTACCGCCGGCCGGAATGGAGCCACTCCACTCGATCTGCTGCAACGCGCCGTTGTAGCTCACGCCAGCGGGTGTAGAGACGGCGCTGCCCGCCACGTATGTTGTGCCGCTGGGAATCGGATCAACAATTGCGACGCCAGTCGCGGCCGTGGCGCCGGTGTTTTGTACCTCAATGGTGTATTCAATCATGTCGCCCACTTGGGCGCTGCTCACGTTGGCCTTTTTGCGGATTTCCAGCTTGGGTTCGCCTTGTATCTCGCGGCGCTGGAGGTAATCTTCGGTTTCGCCAAAGCGGAAGCGGGCCGGGAAATCTGGACCGCGGCCGTCGGGTAAACCACCGCTGGCGGGCTTGACCGCGGGCTGTTCGCTCAGCGTAAAGCGCAGCCAAGCGGCCTGGTCCTTGATGTCGCTGGGTAGCTGGCTGTAGATCAGCTCGGTGGGCACGTCGATATCCAAGAAGCCGCCAGCCGGTACCGCCGCCGCGTTGACCACAAAGTTCTGCACGATCCATTCATAAGATGGAGCAGCAATGCCCACGGCTGACGGACATTCGCCTGTGTCCTGCCAATCGCCATCGCGATTGCCGTCGAACCAGACGTTGAGATAGGCTTGCTGCAAGTTGGCCGCCGCAGCCGCCTTGGAGACGCGCACTTTCAGCTTGGCCTGCTGGCAGTTATCCAGCGCCACATCCGGGTTGAGCCAACCGTCGTCGGCGCGGTCTTTATTCGCCACATCGGCGGCGCCATTGTCTAGGATGTTGGTAAAGCCGTCGCCATCGGGCAGCAGATCGGCATCCTTCTCACGCGTTTCTTGCGTACCCAACCAAAGCCAATAGAGCACCTGATGAGCCGGCCCGCTGGGCGGGTTGCCTTCCCAAACCGTGGGATAGCGCGCCAGCGTGCCCGGCACGGCGTAAGCCGTATTGGCCAAGCCAAAGTGATTGGTGCTGTCCGGGGCGTCGCCGAGGTCCATCAAAATGTCTTGCGGTGGGCATTCGACACGCACCTCGGCAATGGCTTGTTGAATCACCGATAGATCGGCGCGCACAAGGGCGGCGCGGTTGCGGAGGATCGACTGACATTCGACATCGTCCAATACTTTGACTTTAAACGTAATGGTGACGCTGCCGCTGGCGGGGATATTGCCACCCCACTTGACCCAATTGTTGCCGGCATCATAGGCCACAGTGGGAATGGTTGCGTTTTCGGAACCAGCCACAAAGGTCGTCCCCGCTGGAATGGGGTCGAGCATGGTGACGCCATTGGCCGGCGTTGTCCCACCATTGGCAATGACGATGGTATATTCGATTTCGCCACCGGGCAATACGCTGGCGACATTGGCCGTTTTTTCAATCTTTAGCTGTGGCGTGGCCGGCTCAATAAGGTAATCTTCGGTTTCACCCAGCCGATACATATCGGGCGCGGGGGGGCCACGGCCATCGGGCACCGGGGCATCCCAGCCTTCCACCGGGCGCTCGCTCAGCGTCAGGCGCAGCCAGGCTGCATCATCCTCTTTGGGGTTATGGACCAGCACGGTGCCCAGATCGATATCGATAAACGAATTGGCCCCAAAGCTGGGGTTGTTCAACGTGGCGTTTTGGATAATCCACTCAGACGATTTGCCGTTGGGGCACTCGCCCTGGTCATCCCAGTCGCCATCGCCCTGGCCATCATACCAGGCGTTGATATAGAGCAGGTCCAGGTCGCGCACCGGTCCGCTCCAGGAAATGCGCACTTTGAGACGCGTCTCGGTGCAATTTTTGAACGTGGCATCGCGGTTGAGCCAGCCGTCGTCGGCGCGGTCGCGGTCGGCTATGTCGGCGGCGCCGCTGTCTAAAATGTTCGTTTCGCCATCGGCATCGGGCAGCTGATCGGCTTCCATTTCAGCCGTGACGCGGTCGCCCAGCCAGAAGAGCTTAATGTTGTTGTGCAGCGGGCCGCTGGGTGGGTTGCCCTCCCACACGGTGGGAAAACGCCCCGGCACGCCAGGATAGGCCGTGTTTTCCAAGCCGTGATGGTTGGTGCTGTCCGGCGCATCACCCAGATCGTGCGCTTGGTCCGCGGGTACGGGTTCAGTCACTTGGGCCTGGGCGCGGCCAAACGCACCGCTGGATATGATGGTTGCCAACAGAAGCACCAGCGCCAGCATTAGCCAGCGCCGCGCACCTCCATCATGTTGATAACGTAAGGGGTTGAAATAACGAATCGGGGATGAAACAGAATCTGTATGCATATTTCCCTCCTAATTGTCTGGCCGCTTAATTTTTAGAAATCCGGTATGACTTTTGCTCGAGGTGTGATTTCTAAAAATTAAATGTTCGCGGCCCTAGCATCAGTGTAACAGAAAAACCAAAGGAGTGCGCCACTACGGCATTCTCCTTTTCAGGAGCGTCCCGAGAGCGATGAATGGTGTAATTGACGGGTGGCGTGGGGTGCTCAGGAGTCAGTATAACAAATGTAGGCGAGATGGCAATAGTTTTGTTTACAGGGGAGGTGTGCGTTGGCGCACAGTTGGCTACTATTGCCTATTGCTCCTGTGACAAAAAAATGGTCAGCCCTGCTTTGGGTCTGACCATTTTTCCGGTGCTGCTATTTTACCACTGGGCGGGTGGCCATTCACGCGGCTGGCCATTTTCATCCACAAAGAGCGCTTTGGTTCCTGCCGGCAGAATCTGTAGTGACTTCATAAATTCGATGACGCTTTTTTGGTCGTATTCACTCAAGGCTTCGAACGCCGCGCGCGAAGCTTCGGCTTCACCGGCGTGGGCCAGGGTGGCGTCGCGCATCGTGGTAAAGAGGCCGTGGTGGAAGTAGGGCGGCTGGTTGGCGGCGCCCCACAGCGGTCGCGTAAAGAAGTAGCTGTTGCCGGCGGTAAAGGCCTCTGTGCCCGCCGCGGCGTGCATATTGAGCGATTCGCGATTGGGATCATCGGGGCCGCTGGTAATGTCGTGCACTTTGAAATCAGTATAGGCCGGTACATATACGATACCCCCCTGCGGCTGGAGGCGGGGACCGGGCAGCGCCTCATTGCTCAGGTCAATTTGAAGCGTGGGGGCTTGCCCCACTTGCAGATTGCCCGCCGGGTTGTACGGATTGGGTTCGGTATAGATCCAGCCGCTGTTATCTAGCGGAATCTGCGCTACGTGACACGAGGTGCAGCCAATTTCGTGAAACTTTTTCTCGCCATTCCAAACAGCTTGCTCAATGACAGAATCATTGGGGATGACGCGGCCCGGTACGGCCATGGCGGCCTGGTAGACAGTCACCGCCGTTACGTCGGCGCGCGTCAATTCATTGACAAAGCCGTCACCGTCGGCATCTACATCCTTCCCAAAGCGTTCTTCCGTTTGAATACCATGATGATGGTTATAGGCATTGTTGGTAAATTGGCGCAGCGAGACGACCGCGGCCGCCTGGTGAAAAGGACGAATAACCAGATTGGGCGAATTGTTGGGGCCGTCGAATGTCAAGCAGGAAGAGGGCAAGCCTTCAACGCCATCGATATTCCATGTGCCATCTGCTGCCCGGGATAACGTCCCAAATGAAATACCTTTGGAGATCAGCGCTTTGGATTGACCTGGCTGTACGCTATCGCGAATTGCTTGCAGATCTGCCGTCATCTGCCGCGCCAACATCTCGATATAGCCAGAGCCGAACATGCCCACGGTGGCGCGCAAGTTGGCAATGGATTGGAGCGTGGTGGCGGCGCCGTTCTCATCCATTTCGCCCTTGGTGGGCGTCATGTCGCTCTGGTCGAAGGTGACAAAGTCAAAGCGCTGGCCCAGCACAAAGACGCTGCCCACAAAGTCGCCGCCGCCGCCGGGAATGCCAAAAGGCGCGTTGTGGCAACCCGCGCATGAGTTTGAATCTGGCCCAGAGATGCGATTCATGTTGCGCGGAAATGTGAGCGGCTCATCGGTATCCGTCAGCGGTGCGCCGGTTCCTTTGGTAAATGGGCGACCGCCCCCTTCTTGTCCCGTCCAGTTGGCGGCGAAAAGCTCTTCCCCATGTGCCAAGAGCGTGGCTAATGTTTGTGTATATTCTTCGCCATCGGCAAAATGCTCTGAAACCGAGACTTCCCGCCCCAGCTTGGCCATTGTGGCCGCATCGGGAATGGTGCCGCCACTGCCATTGCTGGAATTAGTTGGCTGGGCGACTTTGGGTGAGACGGGTAGGAAAATTGAGCAGCATGCACCGGCTGTACCGGTGGCAATCTGGCGTAAATTTTGCCAGCCAGCGCTAATGCCTTGTCCTTGAAAGAGCAGAACCAAAATCAGCAAAAACAGCGTTGTGAGCAGCGATGGATTTCTCTTTATCAGTTTGTACATCTGTCTGTTCCCTTTTTTATACAACCAACTGACCTAAAGTTTAAGCCTCGGCGGGCTAATTTTACTTGGAAAGTTTCAGATTGGCTAACGTTATGTAGGGAATTATACAGACAGAATGGGGAAATTGCTATCGGCCAAAAGTACCAATTTGCTGACAAAACGGAGAAACCTACATGAATTTCTGTAAAAACGCCGCCATTTTGGTGAAACTATCGACGCGGTTGGCCAATTTGCTAAAACGATGGCCTTCATCAGCATAGTGGATAAACTCGACTGTTCCGCCCGCCCTACGTACTTTTTCGACAATCTGTTCAGATTCAAAGAGCGGCACGCGCGGGTCGTTGTCGCCCGCTAACACCAGAAGTGGGGCCGCAATGCGCTCTGCCTTATGAATGGGCGAAATGCGCTCCAGCAGCTGGCGCTGATGTGCCAGGCTGCCATATTCACGTTCACGGTGGGCGCGCCGCCACGGGCTGGTGCGTTCCATAAAGCTGACCCAATTGGCAATGCCTACTACGTCAATGCCCGCCGCAAAGAGTTCGGGATATTCGGTCAGCGCCGCCAACACCATATAGCCGCCGTAGCTGCGGCCATAAACGGCGATGGCATCATTGTTGATCTCTTCTTGCCCGTGCAGCCAGGAGACTGCGTATTTCAGATCCGCGACGCTTTCCATGCGTAAATCCAAATCATCCAGCATCATATAGCGGCGGCCATAGCCGGTGCTGCCGCGCACAT
>JACKBC010000059.1 GCA_020634755.1 Caldilineaceae bacterium
CGCCACGGTATCGGATAATAGATGGCGCAGATCGGGCTGAATATAGACGCGGTCCCAAGCGCGGGGCGTTTGGTCCAGCTTTTCCAAGTAAGAGAGCGCCAGCGCAGGTTGATGGATCAGGGCCGCGGCGGCTGCCGCGTGCAAAAGGCGCTCCATTTGGCGCTGGGGGTCAGAGATAATGTGCGGGTCAAAAAGTTTGGCATGCAGCTGCGCCAATTCATGTTCGACCAGCGGCGCCACTTGCGGGTGATTGCGCGCCTGCTGCGCCACTTTATATAGAGCGTGAATGGGCGACAGCGGCTGACGCGCCTCCGCCAGTGCGGCCACAGAGAGCGCCTGTACGCCACAGCCCGCTTCGGCCAACATCTGCCAACAGCGTTGCAGCAGCCAGGTGTCAGGCTGCCAGACGCTGCGCGCTTCGGCTAGCTGGCCGGCGCCGTCTGTTTTGGCGGCGGCCGCAAAGTGCAGCGACTCAATGGCTGCCTGGGTAAGTGAGTCGAACTGGGGCATATCGAAAGGTTTTCACCCACGGGTTTGGCCAAATCTGGCGTGAGCTTCGTCGTTTATGTTCAATGAGCGTTGCTGGAAGTGAATAATTATTTATTCTTCTAAAACATTTGCCACAGGAGGAGAATGCCCAGCAAAATAAGCGCCGCAGCCAATAGCACCAGTCCAATGGTATAGAGCCGGCTTGCCAGGACAAATTGACGCCCGTGCTGTTGGTGCATGGCCTCGCCGCGCGTGAGCCGTTGCGGATCCTGGTGGGGTGCTTTTTTGACGTTGGCTAACCACCAGGCTCGGTGGCAAAACGCCCACATGCCAATATCACTAGCGCGCACGTAGGAGCGATCTTTGGGCATAATTTCCTCACGTTTTGCGCAGCGCCTTTGGCTTACCAGGCAGGAACATTATGGCGGACACGGCTACTCTTCCAGCCTCGACTCAAATCGGGCCAGCGCTTCCGCCATCCGATCTTGACGGATGGCCATGGTCAGGTCGCCGCGGGTGCGCTCGAGCACGGTGCGCAGAACGTCAGTCTGGCGGCGCAGCCCCTCGGTAATGGCGTCGGAAAAATCGACGGTGATGAGCAGGCTGTAGACCTCATCCATAAAGGTGAGGTAGGGCTCGGCTTCGGCCACGCGCGAGCGGCGCACGAGATCCAGCACAAAGCGGCGCATTTCGGTGGCCGCCTCGCTTAGCCCTTTGAGATAGGCGGCATTGGTAACGTGTAGCTCTTGCGGGGTGGGATAAGGTTCACCCTTGACCACGGCGTACACCGCGTGGGCTTCCACCAACTCCTTGAGGGCATCTTGCGTATAGCCCGTATAATAGAGCGACGGATAATCGGCTAACGGCTCCACCATTTCTACGGCAGCGGCACGCGCCTCGCTCAAGAGCTTTTCCACTTCCGCCCATTCGTGGCGATGAATGGCGCGGATGCTGTGTGCACAGGAGCGGGTAAGCATGCGGCTGCGGTTCAGCGTGGCGTCGCGCAAGCTATTAATGGCCGTAAAATCGGTGCGAATATCTTCAACAATGGTCGCTAAATCTGAATTTGGCACACGTGGTTCCTTTAATTTCCTGGGATGATGAGCTCCTGGCCCGGATAGATAATTTCCACATTGCCCAAATTATTTAAGCGTGCAATGTCTGCAACGGTGACGCCATACATAGCGGCAATCTGCCCCAGCCCTTCGCCCGGCTGCACGGTGTGGAGCCGCCCAGACGCCGCCGCGGCTTGCAGCTCGGTGATGCCGGGGATAATCAGCCGTTGGCCAATGCGCAATAGCCCCGGATTTTGAATGCCGTTGGCGCTGATAATGTCGGCAGTGGCCACGCCAAAGCGTTCCGCAATGGCGTAGAGCTGGTCGCCCGGTTGCACAATATAGGCCACCTGGCCCCCTTCTTCAACGGGCGTGGTTGATTCCTCCGTACCCGATTGGTAGCCAGGTATGACCAATTGTTGACCAACGAGTAGGTTGTCCGGTGTCGAAAGGCTATTGGCGGCAATGATTTCCGCCGCGCTCACGTCAAATTGCAGCGAAATGTCGTTGAGCGTATCGCCCGGCTGTACTGTATAGGTGTGAGAGCCAGTCGAGGTAGAGTCGGCGCTACTGTTTTCAACAGCCGCCGCGGCATCCTGTTGACGCGGAATGCGCAAAATCTGCCCCGATTGAATGTTATCAGTGGTCAAGAAGTTGAGTTCGCGAATCTCATCCGGCGTAACGCCAAAAAGCTCGGCAATGGCGGGTAAGCTGTCGCCCTCTGTGACGGTGTAGGCAAAGGCATCGGGTGCTGGTAAGGTGGGAATGGGCGTGGGTTCCACTGCGACCGGCGGATTTTCAGCCGGCGTCGGCTGCTCGACGGCCACTTCCGGCTCGGCGGCGGCGCCTTGGATGGGTGTCGGCGTCTCACCGGCAACTTGTGGCGCAACTTCAGCGCTCGCTGGCGTATCTGTGGCAATCTGAGCCGGCGCGGGCGTGGATTCCCCACCTGTTTCAATAATGGTTACGGTAGCCACCTCAACCGGCTCCGCCGTGGGGCGATTACGCGTGCAGCCACTCAATATAAATAGCATCATCATTAGAGTAGCCGCAATCAGCCGCGCAATCTGCACGCGGCTGGATGCGTAGTTAACGGGCAATGCTCGATGGGCTGTGAGGCTGCTTGGGGCAGCAATGTTTTGAGCGCTCTGCATACGTTTTTCCGCCAGCTATATTCAGTACACCGCAACGGGGTTGGCGAGACAGAGATCGGTTTCGATTGCTGAATCCGACCTTCCTGCTTGCCATTGCGCTCTACTGATATTTAACAAAATGGGTAATTGTTGAATACGTCCGTTGGCCCTATGAACTGATTGAAGCATAGCATAGTTAATTCCATTAACGCAACAGTTGGTACGCGGTGGCAACGGCCAGGACTACAAAAATGATCAGCGGCAGGTTGGTGAAAATGGATAAGACGCCAACGATGATGCCGATGATGCTGCCGGTGGCAACGATGCCCATGATGGCCGCCCCAACAAGTAGGCCCAGCACAATGCCGCCCAGCGCAAAGTGGCGCAAATAGCGTCCGCGCCTGCGCCCCACCGCCGCCCGAATAATCTGTGCCAAAAGACCGCCTGCCGCCGAGCCCACAAAGAAGGCAATGAGAAAGCCGAAAAAGCCCAAGCCGCGAATGAGCGTCCCCGCAATGGGGGTGGCAATCGCCGTCACCACCATGCCAACTAGAAGCGCAATGGGGTAATCTTTGTTTTCAATGTTGAAATAACCGCTCTGCACGTCACGGATACATTCCTTGCAGCGGTATCCCACAGATGTCTGCACGGCGCACTTGAGGCAAATGGGCTTATTGCAGCGGTTGCAGCGCAGCAGCGTCTCTGTGTCCGGATGGTTGGCGCAATAAAGAACCTCGACTTCCGGCGTCGCCCCAGTATTGACTTCACTACTCATGCCATAAACCTTTCTTGATGTACGATTTCAGATTTACGATTTACAAACTTATGGTACGCAAGCCTGGTGGAAAGTTGGTTCGCCGACGTTTCGGTTTCTCTCTAGCAGACTGGCTGTCGCTGCATAACGTGAGTTACAAATTGGCTCGTCGACGGGGTGACCACGTAAATCGTAAATTCCAAATCGTAAATCCTTTCATTCTGTCCAACGCAGCTTTTCCATGAGCGCTTGGTAGAAGTAGCTGCGTTCGCGAACGCGCACAAAACGCGCCTTGTGCGGGCTGCCTTCCACCACCACCTCGTCACCATCTTCAATGGCCACCACAAATTGACCGTCGACCGTCAACATGGCGGCATGGTCCGCATAGGCGCGCATGCGAATTTCTGTGCCTTCAGAGAGCACAATGGCTCGATCCATGCTCAGATGCGGCGCAATGGGGATCACCAAAATGTTGCGCAGATCGGGCGGCAAAATGGGACCGCCAACCGCCAGCGCATAACCGGTGCTGCCCGTAGCTGTGCTTACGATTAAACCATCGCATGTATACCGTGTCAGGTAGCCGCCATCCAGTTGCAGATCAATGCGGACGACGCGCGCCAAATCACCGCGGCTCAGCACGACATCGTTGAGCGCATCAAATTCATGGGTGGAGCGCTTGCCGTTTGAATGTTCAACGCGCGCCCGCACCATAATGCGCTCTTCCAGCCAGTAGTCACCCGCCAGAACGCGCCGCAAAGGTTCCCGCCAATTGTCGGGCATGAGTTCGGCCAGAAAGCCCAGCCGCCCCATTTTGACGCCCAACATGGGCACTTCAAAGGGGGCGCCCATGCGCGCGGCGCGCAGCAAAGTGCCATCTCCGCCCAGCGTAATCAGGAGGTCGGCGTGGGGCAGCCATTGCAAAGCGGCTTCTGCCTCCCAGGCCGATTCATGTTGAATATTGTCTTCTCCTTGCGCACGCAGAAAGCGATCTATTTCCTGCGCCAAGGATTGGGATTCTGGTTTTATGGGATGATGTAAAATTCCAATCACAATAAGTATGCTCGGCTCTCAATGAATCGCGACTGTTTTATGCAACCACAATGTTAAGCTTTCGTAACTCGCATATGCATCAATTGTATGATATGATCTACAGTTATGCGAGTATTAATCTTATCTGATATTCATGCAAATTTGGTGGCGTTAGAAAGCGTTTTGGCAGCGGCCAGACAGCAGTATGATATTATTTGGTGTTTGGGTGATATTGTGGGCTATGGTCCGCGTCCCAATGAGTGTATCGAACTGCTGCGCGACCAGCTCGATATGTGCGTCATGGGTAATCACGATCGTGCTGCCTTGGGGTTGCCTAGCGTGGATGTGGAGGATTTTAACCCCCACGCGCGCCGAGCCGTGTTGTGGACGCGCGAACAGCTGACCGAGTCCAACCGCGCCTATCTGGCGCAACTGCCGGATACACCGGTCTGCCCGGAAGTGGCAAACCAGTTTTTGCTCACGCACGCCAGCCCACGCGAGCCGGTGCTTGAATATGTGCTGACGCCCACCATTGCCATGGAAAATTTCAGCGTCTTTGATGAGCCCATCTGTCTGTTGGGCCATACGCACAAGCCGGTAGTCTATCGCTGGCAGCTGCGCCCAGCCACGGAACGCGAGCTATCCTATACGCAGGCCGATTTTGTCCCCGACTTTTTAGATGAGATGACGGCCAAGCTGGCCGATAGCCCTAGCCAGACGGAAAGACAACCTGAGCTGTATAAGGTGGCCTCTGTGGCCCAACTTTTGCCCCAACCCGGCGCCACGCTCCCTTTGGAGACATCGCTTGAGCAACGGCTGATTGTCAACCCCGGCAGCGTGGGCCAACCGCGCGATAATGACGCGCGCGCCGCCTATGCCATCCTCGATCTGGAGAAAATGCACTGGCGCTATGAGCGCATTCCCTACCCCATCGAACTGACCCAAAGCCAGATGCGCGCCGCCAAGCTGCCCAAACGGCTGATCGATCGCCTTAGCTTTGGTTGGTAATAAGGCCATAATAGATTTACGGTTTATGTGTTATTCCGTTGACAAAATGGATTCGTAAATCTACAGTCTTTCTTTAGCCTGAAAATCTGTTGAATAATCGCCCAGCGTCGGATTGGTCAGCCGGTGCGAATCCAGACGATTATACATTTCAAACCAGGTAGATAACTCACGCTCGCGCGCTTTGGCAAGTTCAGCCGCCTCTTTACGGCGCACGTTGTCCATGCGCCGGCGCACCTCTTCGGCCACCCCGCGCGGGTCGGGCACCCAGTCAAACGTAAATTCACCTTGGGCCGCCGCCGTTTGCAATTTCACATTGCCAAAGTTAAAGAGATAATTGATAGGCCCCGGTATTTCCAGATCGATATTTTCGATCTGCCCCAGCCGGGCCGAGCGTTTGGCCTCCGTAATAAACGGCCACTTTGTTTTGAGCTGTTTCTCAATATCCACAACCGTGTTGTCATCCAGCTCGTAGGTGTCGTTGCTCCAGTCCACATAGGTCCAAACCGCCCACGCCGTGGCGGCCATTGCGCCCAAAACGGCCGGCAATATGAGCACCACCGATGTGGCGCTAAATGAAGTATACAGGGTCGCCACGGCCACGAAGAGACAGATGATAAAGAGCAGCACCGGCTTCAGGAGCTGTGGCGCCAGCACCAACCAATGTTTGCGCCACACCACTTTGGACTGATTCTGATAGCGCATGGGGCGGTCTAGCGATGGCTCTAGCAGCTTGCGCCACCAGGGCGGCTCGTCTTTGTCCAGGCTGGCGTCTTTGTCGTCGCGCACCCGCGCCGGTAATTCCAGCGTGAGCCCCAAGCGCGTCTCCAAGATTTGCTGAATCCCCATTTTGGAGCTGCCCTGTGCATGTTGGCGCCGTCGATCGCGCTGCGCAAGAATGTCCGACTTGATGGCATCGGGATTGGCCACCATGTCAAACTCAATGGTGCCAGCCGCGCCGGCTGTGCTTACTTTAATTGTGCCGAACCCAAATTTGCGGCCAAAAAAGTCGGTGGTTATATCGATGTTTTGCACCTGCTCCACAAATGCCACCTGCCGCCACTCGTTGACGAAGATCACCGCTTCCTGACGCGCCACGCGCTGGTTGGTCACCACCATAAAGTCGTTCTCATAATCGACCACCTGCCAGATGGTCACCACCAGAAAGGCGGCCAAGCTGAGAACCCACCAAATCGATTTCCAGAGAACAAGACCAGAAAGCCCCAACTGCAGCAAGAGCCCCACCACTAGCGCCACGCCCAGGATCATGGCCGGCATGGCCATGCGCTGCAATAAGGCGAACCAGTGGCGACGCGCCACGCGCAGCAGCCGTTCGCCATCTTGCAGCCAAGGAAAACGCCGCTCATTTTTAGATTCGCCCAGCAGCTTGTTGGTTTCCCGGCTCATGGTCATGCGGTCGAGCAGGCTTTTGCTGTCTGGCCCCTGCGCCAAGAAACGGTTAAAATCGCGCCGATCCAGCGTCAACCAGTGGCTGTCCGGCAAGGCATCCACGGTGGATTCCAACGGGTATTGCAACCGCAGCGAAATTTCACTAAAATAGACCAGCCCCGCTACATCTTTGGGCTGGAGCGCATTGCCGCCACCGTCCAGCGCATGCATCACCGCCCGGCTGCCGGGCAAAAGCACCCACATGCGATCGCTGATCTGTTCCTGCTGCATCACAATGTGGTGATAGGGAATCAGGTGGTGGCTGACAAAACCAGCCAGCTTCTGACACTCTTCTGGCGTATAGTTAGAGAAGATGAGCAGCCGGTTGAGCGATTCGGCGCGCGTTTTGCGCCACTCTTTTTCGGCCGGCTCCGGTATCCAGCCCGAAATGCCAATAAAATTTTCGCGCGGGATGGCAATGAGTTTTGTTTTTACTTGGGCCACGGCGCCGTGGTCATAGGGCATTATGCGCTTGAGGCCGCGACTCTCCTCCTGTAAACCAAATACGGCGCCATTGCCCAGCCAGCGCTCTCCCTCACTAAGCCCCGTCAGCTTGACCTGCCCCTGGTCGATCAGATAGATGTGGGCGCCATCTGCGCCAGCTTCGTAAATCGATTTGCCGGCGTCAATCACTTGCGCGTTTGCGGCATCCGCCAAAAAGCTCAGATGCATGCGCAGCTCCAGATCGGCCAGCAGCGGCATGGTGCGCAGGCGGCTTATGATCTTGAGCGGAATCAGCTCGTTGCGCAGCGTGGGCATGCGATACGACAGATGGTCGATGGCTACACGTTTGATCCGCAGCAGCTCACAGGGCTCGTGGAGCGCACGCGCGGTGGTGGCATGTGGGCGTTCATAAAACATGTCAAAGAGGCCCGGTGAGTCTCCTGGCTCTTGTGTATAATAGAGAATGCGCTCTGGCCGCTTGCCCTTTTCTTGAACCGTGCGTTCTTGAAAAATATTGCCCGTGAGCAGATGATAGATATAATCGTTGGCCTCACCCTGACGATAAAGAATCTGCCGCGGCTCCAATCGCACAAGCTCAACGGCATCATCGAGGATGATCTGAATATCTTTTTGATTGGGCAATTTGGCCAAATGCGCCCATGCCTTAAGCAGGCTGGCGAATCCGGCGTTGCTATCCAGGATTGTTACGCTCATTAGAGTCGCTCTTTGATTGTCTCTGCCACCTTGCGCGAAATACCATCGAGCGCGCTCAGCTCTTCCACGCTGGCATTGCGGATCTTGTCCAGATCGCCGCCATAGTGTTTGAGCAACGCCTTGCGCCGGCTGGGGCCAATGCCCGGAATATCGTCCAGTTTGGAGCGGATCTGCTCTTTGCTGCGCAGATTGCGATGATATGTAATGGCAAAGCGGTGAGCCTCGTCGCGCACGCGCTGGACCAGATGCAGCGCGCCGCTGCCCCGCTTGAGCCAGATCGGCTGTGATTCGCCGGGGCGGAAGACCTCCTCTTCACGTTTGGCCAGCCCCACAATGGGCACTTTGCCCAGCAGCTCAAACTCTTGCAGCACTTCTACGGCAATGCCCAGCTGCCCCTTGCCGCCATCAATAATGACCAAGTCGGGCAGAATGCGCCAGCTTTCGTTGGTGGAGCGCCCTTTTTTGCCTGGGTTGGCCGTCTCATCGTCCTCGACGGCGCGGCGGAAGCGGCGGCGCAACATCTCTCGCATGCTGGCAAAATCATCAGGTTCGCCTTGGGCGCCCTTGCCCCGAATCTTAAAACGTTTGTATGCACCCTTGAGCGGCGCACCTTTCCCAAAGACCACCATGGAGCCCACTGTGTTAGTGCCCTGAAAGGTGCTCACATCAAAACATTCAATGCGCGATGGTGGGTTGGCCAGCCCCAGCGCATCTTGCAGTTCGGTGACGGCCTGCGTCTGGCGGTTGGTGTCGGCGGCCCACAGCGCTTGCTGCACGCGCAAATATTCGCTGGCGTTGCGCTGGGCCATCTCCATAAAGTCGCGCTTGGCGCCCCGCCGCGGCACGCGCAGTTCCACCTTGGAGCCTCGCTTTTCCGACAACCATGCTTCCAGCACCTCGACAGACGTGTCAGACGAGATTTCGCCAATGGAATCCTCGGTCAGCTCGCTGTTGTGGGGCAGTGCCTGCACCAGAATCAACTTGGGCACAAAGACGGCGTTGTCATAAAACTGCTGGATGAATTCGCCGATCAACATGCCGAGCTGGCGTTCATCGGCCTGGCTGCTTTTGGCAGGCGCCGGGCTGTTTTCATCCACCACGCCATTCTCCACCAGCGTAGCTCCCTCCAAAATGTAATTTTCGCGCCCAATCAGGCGCCCATTGCGCACGGTGAAAACCTGGACGGCGGCGTCGGCCGTGCGGGCATCTTGCGCCACGGCAATATAGTCTGCATCTTCCATAGCGGCGCTGATGATCTTCTGCTGCTCCACAATGCGCTGGGCGGATTTGATGCGGTCTCGATAGATGGCGGCCAGTTCGAACTGGAGATTTTCGGCGGCCTGTTCCATCTGGCTTTCCATTTGGGCCAGCACATTGTCAGAGTCGCCCTGCAAAAAGTTCATCATCTGTTGCAACATTTTGCGATATTCAGCGCGATTTTGCTTGCCGATGCAGGGGCCGCCACAAAGCTTGATGTGATAGTAGAGACAAGGGCGGGCATCGTTGCCGGTAATTTCGCGGTCGCAATCTAAATAGGGAAAGACGCGGCGCAGCGCGTCCATTGTTTGGTAGCACGCCCGCGAGCTGGAATAGGGGCCAAAATAGCGGGCGCCATCTTTTTGCATGCGGCGCACCACGCTCACCTTGGGAAAGTCGTCCTGCCAATGCACTTTGATATACGGAAACTGCCGATCATCCTTGAGCTTAATATTGTAATGGGGCTTGTAGCGCTTGATCAGCTCGTTTTCCAGAATCAGCGCTTCCAGTTCGGTGCTGGTAACCCACCAGGTCAGATCGGCAATTTCACTGACCAAGCGGCTGGTTTTGGCATCGCGCTGGGCAGAGGCGTGGAAATAGCTGCGCACGCGGTTGCGCAGCACCAGCGCCTTCCCCACATAGATCACCTTGCCCTTTTTGTCCAGCATTTGATAGCAGCCAGGTTTATCGGGCAGGTTATCCAATTTTTGAGCAACTTTGTCAGGAATTTGGATTGTCATAAATGCAATTTTACCACGATTTTAAACGATCCAGAAGCAGGCTATTTGAATTTGCGATTTCAGATTTGTGACTCACGCGGCGGCTGTACAAACCGGGCGATCGTATGAATGTGCACTGTGAAAATTGTCTATTGGTATTCGGGTATCTACCAGGTTGACAGCTAATTGCAACACAACTTTTGCCTCATCCCTGCTACAATTGTCGTACCTGCTGTCCAATTGAAGTAACAATGCTCTCTAGTCGCAGACCATCGCAGTTGCTCTGTGGCTAGAGAGCATTTGATTTTCGTACGCATTATTTCGCACGAATTAAATGGTTCCGTAATTTGTCAGACGCAAGTCAGACCATAGCCGAACACAACTTACGCAGCGCCGGTGGAACGCCACGAGAGAAGAGCATAGCAAACCAAGCAATGATCTCCTGGCATGTGTGAATCCACACGACCCCCGACATACAAGTTGCCATCGTGCAAATTGCTGTCATGTAAGTCTTAGTAGTTCGAGTTTCAAATAAGTCGAGTAATTTTTATGCACAACTTTCCCTTGTTCTGCAAACGTCGCATTCATCCATTGTTTCCCGCGCACACGCGCTTGACCATATATACGCTTACAATTATTGCTAATTTGCTTTTGATGCCTACGCACAATGGCGCTGCCTCTCTGTTTGCTCTCGCGGTAAAGCCACAAAACGCCGCCAAAGTTCCTGCGCACTTTTATCGCCAGGCCCTTCCCACAAATCAAAATCCCCAAACTGATGCAATGCAACCGTCCATTGTCGGCGGTGAAACCGCCACAGACGGCGATTGGCCCTGGGTGGTCGCCATTATCCAAAACAATGGCGGCAGCGCATTCTGGTCGCAGTTCTGCGCCGGTACGTTGATTGCGCCAGATTGGGTGCTGACCGCCGCCCACTGTACCTATTACGTCTCTGGGGCGCCCATTGACGCTCAAGCGTTGGCCGTGGTGGCGGGGCGCCAGCAGCTCACCGCAGAACAAGGAGAGCAACTGGCCGTCGAGGCCATTGTGCGTCATCCCTTATACAACGGAGCCCAGGCCGATTACGATGTGGCGCTGCTCAAATTAGCGCAATCGTCTACGCAGCCTGTGATCAAGATGGTCTCGCCGGATGATTTGGCGTTGGAAGCCGCTGATACACCGGCCACGGTTGTGGGCTGGGGACGTACCGGTGAGAAGGCGCGTATGGATAATTTGCAGCAGGTGGAGGTGCCGCTGGTCTCCAAGGAGACATGTACGGCGGCGTATCAATCTTTGGGCTATGGCATTACGGATCGTATGATCTGTGCCGGTTTGGCCGAGGGCGGCAAGGATGCGTGCTCCGGCGATAGCGGCGGGCCACTCATGGTGGAACGCACATCGGCAGAGAATCCCGATGCCACCGAATGGCTAGAGGTGGGTATTGTGAGCTGGGGCCGCGGCTGTGCCCTGCCCGATTCCTATGGCGTTTATACGCGCGTTTCAGAAATATACAATTGGGTACAGGAGCAGACTGGGCTCACGCCTGATGATGACAATGGCGGCACCGTCATTTTGCCCGACCCCGATGCGCCGCCGCCCGATGAGGATGGCGAAGGGCCCAAAGGCCAGTCAAATTACAGCCTCTTTTTACCAGTCGCAGCGCGGTGAGACGGCTCCTCCTGAGCGGCCCGATTCTAACATGGCGTGCAGCACGGCCAGGTCACACAGCGCCTCTTCCGGCGGGTTGAAATGAGTGCCGCCGTGGCGAATCACCTGCGCAAAAGCGGCCAGCTCCCGCTCAACGCCATCGAACTTGGGGCACTCGATGGCGTTGGTGTGACCATCTCGGGTGATTTCGACCAGGCCGCGCAAAACGCGCAGCGCGCCCCGCTCGCACACGACGTGGATGTGAGGTGGCCAGGGCGCGGCCGCCGCATAGCTGGCTAAATAGATACCCTTGGCGCCATTTGCAAAGCCCAAACTGGCGCTAATCGTATCCAGTGGCGCCAGCGCCGTCTGTGTCAGCGCCGTCTGCGCCTGTACTGACGTAATTTCCCCCACGATCAGGCGCAGCGCGGCGACGTGATGGACACCGCCATCCACCAGCCAGCCGCCGGGCACCTGCCAGTTGCGCCGCCATGCTGTATCCCAATATTTGCTTTGGGGCGTAACCGGCGCAAAAAAAGCGGCATGCGCGGTCAGGGGACGCCCCAATTCGGCGCTTTGAATGATCTGCGCGGCCCGCCGAAACGCCTCTTCGTAGCGCCAATTTTCTCCTACCATCCAGCATAAATTCGTCCCGTTTGTCTGCTGGGCGCGATAGACATGCAGCAAGGCTTGGCCACTTTCCACGGTGGGGGCAATGGGCTTCTCGCTGAGTATATGCTTGCCGGCGGCTAGCGCCTGCTCCACCGCTGCCGGCAGCTGCTCAATGGACAGCACGATCACAACGGCCTCAATATCGGGCCGCGCCAATAGCGCGGGCAAATCTGTGCAGATCTCGGCGGTGCGTTCGGTCAATGCCTGCCATTTATCGGCGCCTAAGGCCGCGGTCGCGTGGGTGCGGCTGTAAATCGCGGCGAGTTCAAATTGATCCTGCAAGTTTGCCAGCGAAGGCAAGTGTGCATCCCTGGCAAAAACACCGGCTCCGATGAGGGCTAAGCGCACGGGACGATTTTCTGGCGACGTCATGGGATTTCCTCCTGCAATGATTAGTTTGCCGCGGCGTCCGCCTGCTCGGCCAACTCTTCAAGCCCTTCCAATATTAAAACCGCAGTGGCAACATTGGTGGCCAACGGCGTGTTGTACACGTTGCAAATGCGCAACAGCCCCTGAATATCTGGCTCGTGCGGATGTGCATAGAGCGGGTCTACCAGAAAGATCACGGCGGTTACCTCGCCTTCCGCCACCTGGGCGGCAATTTGGGCGTCACCGCCCAGCGGTCCGCTGCGCATGCGGTGTACCGGCAGCCCCGTGGCTTCGGCAATGCGCTGGCCAGTGGTGCCGGTAGCGACCAGCTGATACGCTACCAGCAAGTCGCGGTACGTTTTGGCAAAATCAACAATTTCGTCCTTTTTCCCATCGTGTGCGATCAGGGCAATTTTGGCAGCCACCAAGCACTCCTTTATACTTATCTCGAATATAAAAACAGGACGTACGCAAGCCTCGACGAAACTTGTTCGGATGCGAACAGGTTCACGATTGGCCATGCACGGGCGCTGCGTAAGTCGTGATAAAAACTCACACAGCCCCTGGCCGCACCAGGGCGCCGAGGGGAAATTGTCAGGTCTGCTACGCCGTTCTCTCCTGGCAATTTATATGTGTTCCGCAAATTGTGTTTAGTATACCCGAAAGTGGACAAAAGGTTGAAGATTGATCTGCTCTTACTAATAGCGGTTTTGTTACCGCCGCGGGCGTTGACCGAACTGGGTGAATTTATCGAAGAACGGACGGTCGAGACGCCCTATGGCGTCGTGGGACCGCTGGCGCTGCGCAAGCTGGGGGAGACGTGCGGCGTATGGATCCAACCCTATTCCGGGCTGCCCACGCGCACCGATCCGCGCGCCACCGTGCATGCCGCCCACCAGCTCGGCGTCACCAAGGTGATCAACTGGGATACTGGTGTGGCCGTGAACCCAGAACTCCAGCGCGGCGAAACGGTGATTGCCGTGGACTACATTGACTGGACGCGCCAACAGCCGCTTTCGTTTGGCTATGCGGCTGACGCCAGCGAGGCCGATATGGCGGCCGGTTTTTCGCCCTTGTTGACGCTGGAAATGCATAATGTGCTGCCCGGTGCGCGCGGCGCTATCTATTTGGCCACCGATGGTCCGCGGCGTGAAACGCCTGCCGAGGCGCGCATGTTCCGTACATGGGGCGTGGATGTTATTGGCCACAACCTGGCGCCTGAGGTGGCGCTGGCCACAGAGCTGGGATTAGACTATGGTGGCCTCGTCACCATCAGCGACCGCAGCGCCGACCAAAGCGTGCAGCCGGTAGAAGGCGCCGTGCGCGCCGGACTGGAGCAGACAATCCACGCTCTGCCCAAGCTGATCAAAGCGCTGGCGCTACATACCGAATAGTGAGTGGCTTTGCCACATTCGCTTGACTACGTTTGCTTTTCCACATCACGTGTGATGTTCCACATAAGGAGAAACCAAGTGAATAGACCTAAAACGCTACTGGATCCCACTTCTGAACGGACGCCGAGCCAGCGGGAATTGCTGCCGCGTCCCGCAACGTTGGCGGGGCTGACGATTGGCCTGCTCGATATTTCCAAAGCGCGGGGGGACGTCTTCCTGGATCGCTTGGCCATGCGACTGCATGAACGCGGTTTGCAGACCAGGCGCTACAAAAAGCCCACTTTTGCCCGCGTGGCGCCAGTGGCGCTCAAGCAGCAAATTCGCAGCGAATGCCATGTGGTCATCGAAGCGCTGGCCGATTGAGGGAGCTGCACGTCGTGCAGTGTGCATGACATCAGCGATTTGGAAAGCCGGGGCATCCCCGGAATGTTTGTGGCATCCACCGAATTTATAGAAGCGGCCAGCGCCCAATCTGCCGCTTTGGGCTTTGCGCCAGCCCGCGTCTTTGTGCCGCACCCCATCCAGGACCGCACCGACGCCGAGGTGCAGGCATTGGCTGACGCCGCCGTGGATGAGATTGTGGGGAAGTTGGTTGATTAGAGGATTGGCGTCGGTTCTCCAATGAACCAGACACCCATTCCCTCGCTCTGTCACCTTTTGTGCAACTTGTGGCTCTTGTTTATATGAAAGGAGAGCAAGATGCAAGCATATGAGCATTTAATCATAACGTTGCAGGACGCGAAATGTGCGACGCCTCAACGGCACGCTGCCTTTGCCGAATTGGTAGGTCGATTTGGCAACATGGCGTTTGGGTATGCATTTCAAGTGCTGGGCAATGAACAACTGGCGCAGGACGTCACGCAAGAGGTGTTTTTGGCGGCATATCAACGCTTGCCGCAGCTGCGCGAACCAGCGGCGTTCCCCGGCTGGTTGCGGCGCATTGTGCATACGCAATGTCACCGAATTACGCGCGTCAAACGGCTTGAAAATGTGCCGTTAGCGCATGTGGCCAATAGACCGGCCGCTGAGGCCGACTGGACGCAGCGCATTGCCGAAGAGGATGCCGCCCAAGCGCTGATCGATTGCGTTATGCGCGCCGTGGCCGAACTGCCCGAACACGAGCGCGAGGTCGTGCGCCTTTTTTATTTGGATGGCCATTCGATTCGCGAAGCGGCACAGGCACTCAACCTGCCGGTGACGACCATCAAAAAGCGGCTGCAATATGCACGAGAACGGCTGCGCAAAAATCTGCTGGATCGCTTTCCCCATGGAGGCGGCATGCATGGTTGGACCATTCAAACGTTGACCATGCAGATCGTGCAGGGGCTGCTGCCGCTTTTTAGCGTGGCCGCCGCCGAACGGGTCTTGTGTCCCGTCCCTGTGACTCTTGAACGGAGGCAGGTATGAAAACCTTGCCCCAACCCAAACAGTTTGGCGCGGCGTACGCCAGCATTTTTCAGGACGCCAGCGTGGTGACCGCCTACCCGAATCGCGCACCCTACCCACCAGAGACATTTGACCTGCTGACCCGGCTGATCGATAGATCGGTTTCCTCCGTGCGCGTTCTTGACGCGGGCTGTGGCGCCGGCCAAATGACCAGCGGTCTGCTGACGCATGCGGATCAGATCGACGCCATTGACATTTCCGCCGCCATGATCGCGGCCGGCCAGCGCATGCCCTATGGCGCCGACCCCCGCATCCGCTGGGTGGTGGGCGGCATTGAGGAGGTGGCTTTGCGACCACCCTATGCGCTCATTGTGGCGGCAGCTAGCCTGCACTGGATGCCGTGGCCGGCAACACTGACGCGCTTTGCCCACGCGTTGAGCCCCAATGGCTATTTGGCCCTGGTTGAATGCCGCGCCACAGTTGGGGATTGGCGCGCTGAACTGACGCCGCTTTTGGCTCGATACTCCATGAACCAAGCGTTCCAGCCCTATACGATGCTCACTATTGCAGATGAATTGACGCAGCGCGGCCTCTTTAAGCAGGTGGGCGTTTGGGAGACGGCCCCCGTCGATTTCGCCCAGCCCATTGCCGCCTGGATTGAGGCGATTCACTCGGGCAATGGCTTTTCGCGGGACCGCATGGATGCTAGCCTGGCTGCCGAATTTGACCGGCGCGTGCGTACGGTTGCGGAGGCGCATTGTGTCAATGGCCAAGTCGAGCAGCAGGTCCACGCGCGGATTGTCTTTGGCAAACCGCTGGCTGAGCGGGTTGGAGCCGCCCATGAATGAGTTGGCCCATCTACATGCTCTGCTCAACTGCGTATACGGACTTGAACCGGTCACTTTGACGTCGCTGCATCTCTTTGCCCATACCGATCGGGGTATCTATCGCGTGGACGCGCTTGACCGGGTCCCGCTTGTGCTGCGCACGCAGAAACAAGCCGAAACCGGTGTGGATGGGTTGGCCCGCAGCGCCGCCACGCTGCTCCATTTGCAGGCGGAAAACTTTCCCGCCCCGCGCGTTCAACAGACCAAGGACGGCGCACCGATTGGCGTTCATGATGGCTGGGCGGCACTCGTCGTAACCTATATTGCGGACAAAATGTCAACGGGCCGCTGATTGAGGCCATAATGCGCGGCTATTGCTCTGTACGTCCGCTCACCGGCCAGGAGCAACAAGCGCTGCCAATTGCCACCTGTTTTAATGACGCAGTCTGGGCCGCGCAAGCCATTCCGCAAGTCATCGGCCGCAACTGGCGCGCAAATCGGACGCTGCACCGTTTTGGGGCGCGTTATCCATCGTTGGCGCGCATTGGGCAGGTCGCGCAACAATATTGCACGGTGTAAATTGTACAGTGTAATCGATCAATTGTTGTCAGCAACGGGATCGATGGCATACCAAATATTTGCCAAAAACCCCTGGGCATCTACATCGAAAACCTGCTCGCCGGCATTGGCCACACCGTCTGCACAGCTCCAGCTGTAGACAGTGGCGCGCCCGGTCACCGCGGCGGGAATCACGTCGGCATTCGGCTGGCTGGTGCAGAAGGAATTCATGGCGGCGGTGGGCGTAATGCTGGTGTCTGCTTTGGTGGTGCAGGGTAGGTTGGCCCCCACAAAGCAGGCGTAGACTCGTCCATCCATGCAGCGCCAGTAGGAGTTCTGCGCGAGCATCTCCGATGGCGCATCCGCAGAGATCCCGCTGGCTTTCTTCAAACCGGCCACAAGCGCCTCTGGCACGCCGGGGTTAGATGTCGCGCCAAAGTCGCCCACGGGTTCATCAATAGTTCCCACCTCTGCGCAATAGGCAAACGGGTCCTGCGGAGCGTTGGCGCTTGCCTGGGCGCCCGCACCGTTGTAATACGCCCATACGTCATAGCTTTGCCCATCGGCTAAGGTGCACGCACCCTGTTCGGCCTCGGCACTGGTGGTGGCATTTTCGTCCACGGCATAGGCGCCGCCGGTAATGGCGCAGTAGCGGGCGGCCGGCGTATTGTAGCCGGTTACGCGCAGGCCACCCACCGGGCAGTCGCCGCGCAAGAGCGCCCATTCTTCGCACTGACGGTTGTCTTCAAAGACACAAACGCCATATTGGGCGCCGCTGCCGTCTGTTTCCAGCGTGAGCGCTCCGCCCTGCTGCACGCAGTTCTCCGATGCGGGATTCGCAATTTGGGTGTTGGCGGTGGGCGCCGTTGTGGGGGCGGGCACTGTTTCACCAGGTATGTTCGTGACGCAGGCGGCCAACAGGATGCCGCTGCATAAAAAGTAGATCCACCTGAGCATTTTCTGTAGCATGATTCAGCTCCTTCGCAACCAAATATTTATGGCCCTTTGGAATCTCAGGGGGTTGACAGGCCATGTCGCCGGCACTTTCGACGAGATGACTCTGTAGACGAGATAAAGTGCCGGGGACGTCAGCTCCCTGTAATCCGGTTGAACCCAATTTTCGATAGATAGGTCCATTTACATTTTAGTACATTTTCAGTAGATGGCAATAGCAGGAGATATAGGGCCGGATTCACCATTCGAGACCGACGCCTGTATCGCCAACACCGTTGCGGTGTACTGATTTTGGGGTACCTTTTATGGGTAGTCTGCGGGTTGTCACCTGCAATGTCAAAATTGTTTGTTGCCGAGAGCGCAACTATAGTGCGCACAGCGAGTTGCCGTAGGCGTCATAGATATAGGCGCTTTCCAAATGGCGATTGGGGTCCCCCTGTGGGCGTTTAGTGCGGCTGCCCGGGTGGTAGTCATGTATTGGAAGGATATAGGGGCGATGTGGGCCTGGCCTTTAGCCCAGACAGCCAATGGGTGGCCCTCTCACGCGCCGAGCTATAGGATGTGGAAAGCCGCCAACCGGTGAGCGCGCTGCCGGGGCTGACCATGCAGACTTCGGTTGCGTATGTGGCCAATAGAGATTTGCTAGTGACGAGCGGCCCCAGCGGCGTTGTCCACCTGTGGGATGTGACTCCTGATGTTTGTGGCGCGCTCCTCCTTTTATTGAGGCGGGTGTTGATGGTTATATAAAAGGGATAGGGTTAATAGAAAACGTTACTTTGATTTGTGCAACGCGTTTCTGTAACGATGGTGTCCCATGTTTGCAAGTTTGCTGTCATCGGTTGTAGGCGTAACGGAAAATGGGCATTTTATTTAACTAAATTCCAAACGATAATTTTGTCATTTTTAACGAGGCGCTTGTTGACGGCTGGAGAGCAGTTCAGTTGTCGATGATCGTACAGAGGATAATAGCAATTAATTTCATCCCTTGTGATCGGATTCAACGAGTATACCTCCTACAGTTTTGGGATCAAACCCCGGAGGCCAAGTTGTAAATTTATCGTACATCACTCTATCAAGAATTGTATGTTGTAGTGAAGTGCCAGATAAATCAGATGAGTAGATTTGAGCATCAGAAAGGTCAGCACCATTTAAATAAGCGTTTTGCAACCCAGTATTGGATATGTACACACGTTGCATTTGAGCATGTATAAGATGAGCACCTCTCAGTGATGCCATTATGAACGTAGCATCTTGAAGATTTGTCTCATATAGCCGGGCATCACCTAATTCTGTCATGATAAATTCTGCACCTTTTAGGTTTGCCTCACTTAAACTAGCGTGATATAAGCAAGTTGTGACAAGACGTGCTTCTTCAAGATTTGCTCGTGATAACTTTGCGTCGCGAAGATTTGCGGCAGCAAGATTTACCCTCTTCAATGACCCATCTGTAAGCCATCCTTCGTCCTCAGCTATCCTAACAGCATCTAGTGCCAGCTCATTTGTTGGACTACGCATTTGTGCAATTACACGCTGTTTTTCTTGTTTTTCATCCCAGTATCTATACAGAGCGTCTATTACCAGAATTACACACGATGTTCCTATAAGTTCAGGAGCCAAACTAAATAGAATCTCGTTCGAGGTTTTAGTAAGCCAGTAGGCTCCAATCGACAAACCTAGAAATGCAATACAAGTGATAATCTTGGCAGAAGTTTCGCGATGCCATTTTATCCATATCTTACCCGATTGAGTAAGATTATCTAACCAATTTCTAGGCAAAGACCAAATAATCCATACAAAAATGCCAAAGAAAATGTAAAAGGATATTACGAATAAAATAGGTGCAAAAAAGCTACTCATACATCAGCTCTATGAATACCTGCTTGACAATAAAGCCTTCATTGTTAACTTGATTTTTATCAATATAATATATAGTTGACAAAATTTTGCAGCGAACTAGCAATTTCTCTTACAGCTGACTCTTTAGTGATTTGGTCTTCGTAAAAGTCCACCATTTGTTTATGAATAGATTTCCAGTATTCAGCAACGTGCCCATTATAAAATGGGCTATCGTTTTCTAATAGGATAAGGTTCTCTGGTTGAGTGTGTTTAGGATTGGCGGTGCGAAATGCAGCATCTCTAGCTAACGTTTCAAATATATAACGCACAATAGTCGAACCAATTTCCTCTAAGTCTGAATTTTTTAATGATTTACTAGCTCTGAATATGTGAATTCTTGTTTGGGCCTCGTTCAATAATTCGATGAGATTACCGCCGTACCATAGATACAAAGGTGTTGAAGCTCCATCAGGGGCAACAACAGAAAAGTTTTGAGCTATTATGGGCGCTTTTTGGCGAGCAACCCAATATTCATCAATAATAAAACTAGCAAGATTTAGAAATTGCTCCTGAGAAAGAAAAGCTGGTTCAGGAATTAATCTTTTAAATTTTTGCCAAGTCAGAGCATACTGTTCAACATGTAGAAGTTCTTCTAACAAAGTAGATACTGCATCATATTGCAACTCTTGAAATTGAAACATTTCTACTTTATCGCGAGTTAGTACAACGTAACATGCCAAGTTACCTTCTAACTTGACAGGGATGGCAAAAGCACCTGATATATATGGACCGGCTTTATAACGGCCCCTTCTATCATCTCCTGCACCCAGTATTGTATTGATTGTCTCCTCGACATGTTGGCTGCTGACAATGAAAATTGCGGCAAGATACTCCTGTCCGGTTGAACAATGCAAAGGCGTCAGTTCTGAAAACCACGTCTTTAGCTGTTCTAAACATATACTTTCAATTTCACAATATACTTCAATTTTCATATTGAATATCAAGAGGAATTTAGAGCATTTGAAATCACAGCCAGAGAATATATAACGGTAAACCGAATTATGTGTGGTATTCGGATGCCTCCGTATTTAATGTGGCAACCCATACCAGTGCGCAAAGATTCAGGACCCCTTCACATCTCTTTGCAGCCTTATGACCCGAATCTGAACAAACCAGAACCAAAGTTGACTACCATTTTAGTATACAAGATTCCAATCCCCTTGGCAATCAAATTTTTGACCAAACCCGAACCCCGTTTCATAAAGCGATTGACTTGCTATCCGCACACCCATTTCCGGTCATGCGCATCACCAACGCAAGCGTGCAGTTGCACTCCGGATTCTCATGGATATTGGCAAAAACCGCGGTTTTCACCACATCCGCACTAGAGGACGCGGACGTTCTTAGTCAGAGTGGATCCCTTAATCCTGGGGAACCTCCAGCAGATAGATTTGCCGCCCGTGGCCGGCGTGGGCGGAGTCAATGGTGAGCAAGCGTCCATGGGGGCTAACGCGCGGGTGCAGATCACAGCGCCATTCGCCGTCATAGGCCGGTGGTGAATAAAACGCGCCCAGCTCGACGCGCCGTCCGCTGGCCACTTCGTATAGATAAAGCTGCTGCCGGCGGGCCTGGCTCTGGCCGGCATAACTGTCATTGAGGATCCAAGCGTTGCCGGGCAGGTAGGTGCAATGGCCATTGAGCGTCATGGCGTGCTTGCCGATGACCTCAACTTGCTCTGACCTATCCATATGGGTGTCTGGATACAGATAAAAGGCCCATTCCTGCGAGGGGTGCCACGACCAGGCCAGAATGTGCTGCGGGTCGCGCCAGATAAAGTGAGAGGTGTGACCATGATCATCCACCACGCGCAGGTCGGCGCCGTCGGCGGCCGCGGTCATCATGCGCGTGTGAAAGCCGCCCGCGCCAAAGCGCCAGCGGTGCAGAAAGATAAAGCGCGTGCCGTCAGTGTTAAAGAGCAGGTGATTAAAGTAGTGTTTGGCCGCACTCAGATCGCCGTGGCGGTGGGGAATGGCGGCCACTTGCGCAATGGAAAGGAGCTGCCGCGCCCGACCCGTTTGCAGATCCACCCTATAGACGCCGCTATCCGCCGGCGCCAGCACGTCGCGATTGGGGTCCGCAATGCCGGCGTAGCCATAGCCGGGGCGCATATGATTGATGCGCCGGAAGTCGGCGCCAATGGCCGTGCGTCCATCGGGCGCAAGCGTGTAGATGGCATAATCAAGCGTGCGCCGTTGTCCCGTATGCACGTTCAAAATGTGGGAGACAAATTGGTCTCCCTGCCGGTCGTTCCAGATAATTTCGCGGTCAGAGCCGGGCAGCCACTGCAACATGCATCCCTGTTGCCAGCACCAGGCCCGGCTTTCGCCCAACGCCATCCAGCGGTCGGCATTGTGGAGATCGATCATGCCGATCTCAATCACATCCTCTGGCCGCGGCGAACGATGCTCAAAATCCACCGCCATGCCCAGCACGTAGCGGCTGCTTGGGTCAAATTGGCGCTTGTCGTAATAGCCAAACCAATGATAGCGCGGACCGTGCGTAATGGGGCGCAGCTTGGTCATGGATCGATCCCTATTCTAGTGGCCAGAGGACGCAATGATGTGTCCCTTTGTGGAGCGCATTACTGGGCAACGTTAGGATGAAGCAGCCGTTTACGACGCAGCCACCTGCGGTTCACGCGGCAGCAGGCGTTGCGGCTGCACGATCTGCCGCCGTTCGGGCGTCAGGCGGGCCACCAACTCCGGCGACGCCTGATAGCCGTGGCGAAAGTTGCCCCAAGATGGCCCGTAGCGATAAACAATGGTGCGTCGCACGCCCGGGTTGGTGCGCCGGCCAGAGCCATGACAGAGTGCATCCACAAAGAGCAGGGCGTCGCCCGGTTCCATGTGGACTTCCACGGCGCCCTCAATGCCGTCTACAGAGCCACCTTCGCCAATGGTGTGGCCGGCCAGATGCGGATGGCCATAGTTGGACTTGTGCGAACCGGGAATGACCATGGTAGTGCCGTCGCCCGGGCCCATGTTGCTCAGCGCCATGAGGATGTTGATCTGTCCACAGTGAAATTTGCCGTTGACGTGGTGAAATTGGGTGCGTTTGGTGTGCGTATGGCCACCCGAGTGAATGCCAATGGCCTCGCCCGGATCGCGGAAGTTGGCAAAGTTTTCATCAATAAAGAGCGGCCCGTGGTTGTAATCAAAGGTGCCTTCCCCGCCCACAAAGTGCTTTACTTTTTCGATCCACGCCGGGTGGTCGATGAGCTTTTCAAAAGGCGCTCCCGCCTCGTAAATCTGCTGATAGTTTAAGCCGTCTTTGGGGCCAAAGGAGTGGCCGTGGACGTAGCCGTACCACTCGCCCTTCTTGAGCGGCGGAATGGCGTCCAGCCCGGCATTGAGATCGGCCACTTCGGCGGCGGAGAGCGCATTTTTCAGCACAATGTAGCCCCGCAGGTCAAAGAGAAATATTTCCAGTTCGGTCGGTTTGTTGGACATCGTTTGTGTTCCTCATGTGGACAAGCCACAGTGTTTGCTAGTGAATGGTCCGCAATTCGTTGACGATTTCTACAAAGGCGTGGGCGGCTTCTTCGGCCTGTGCCCGATTGACATCCATATGGGTAACGGCGCGCAGCCGCGTGGGCCCCATGGCGCCGACGTTGATGCCGCGCGCTTCCAGCCGGTCGCGCAGCTCTGTGGCCGCCACCCCCGCCTGCGCCACATTGATGAAGACAATGTTTGTTTCCACCTGCGCCGGCTCCAGAGAGACGCCGGGGCATTGGGCCACAATAGCGCCAAAGCGCCGTGCGTTATCGTGATCGTCCGCCAGGCGCGCTATGTTGTGATCCAAGGCGTAGAGCCCCGCCGCGGCCAGAAAGCCCGCCTGACGCAGCGCACCGCCAATGCGTTGCTTCCAGCGCCAGGCTTCGTCGATAAAGGCGCGGGAACCGGCCAGCACGCCGCCAATGGGGCAGCCCAAGCCTTTGCTCAGGTCGAGCCAAGCGCTATCAAAGGGGGCGGCGAATTCGCGCGCGGATACACCGGCCGCAACCACTGCATTGAGCAGGCGGGCGCCATCCATGTGCATGCGCAGATTTCTTTCTTGGGCCACCGCGGCCACTGCGTTGATTTGCGCCAGCGTCCAGACCGCGCCGCCGCCGAAATTGGCCGTCTGCTCGATTTCCACCAGCCGCGGCGTAGGTGTATAGCGGCTTTCCAGGCGCAGATGGGCGCGCAGGGCATCCGCGCTATAGATGCCGCGGTCGCCGGGCAGCGGGCAGATAGTCGCACCGGCCAACGCGGACGGTCCACCCGCCTCTGAGGTGATAATGTGTGCGCTGTGGTGCGCATAGATCTCATCGCCGGGCCGGCAGTGAACCAGGATGGCGATCTCGTTGCACATGGTGCCGGAGGGCAAAAAGAGCGCGGCCTCTTTGCCCAGCAGTTCAGCGACGCGTTCGCAAAGCGCATCCACAGTGGGGTCCAGCCCGTGCTGCTCATCACCGACTTTGGCCTCGACCATGGCTTCCAGCATGGCGGGGGAAGGGCGCGTTTGGGTGTCGCTGTAGAGATTGATTCGGCCTTCTTGCATAATTTACTTCCTCTATAATTGTGTGACTTCTATCTGTTTTATCTGTTAGGGCGCCTTTAGCATAAACTTGGAAACCAGCGTTTGACATCCACCCATTCAAAGATTGATGCACATGCGGCTTGCATTTGCTTGTGATTATATGTTGTGATTCCCATGTTGTTATACCATTTGCCGAGTCAAGCACCATGCATATGCTCAGACCAGACAGGTTTTCAAAACCTGTCTGGTCTTGTACCAAACATAAACCTTGACATAGAAAACTTGACATAGCAGTGGATATTATCCAAACAGGAGCGCAATAATCTTCTCCAAATTGGCCAAAAGCAAGGCAATCACCGGCAACAAGAGTGAATTTATAAAGTTCAGCCCCGCCCGCAGGTTGAGAGCGCTGTTGCGTGTGGCCGCGATGCGGTCGTGATAGTCGAGCAGCTTGTTAATTTGCGCCAATCGCTTCTCGCTAAGAATTGGCTCTTGCGCCTGCAATTCTTCAATTTGCGCCTGAATGCCATTGAGCGTTCGCCATTAATCAGCAAAGAGAGCAAGTTGCCCAACAGCATGACCGAACCCACTATAATTGTGATGTTCACCCAAAACGGTGTGGGCACAGCGCGATTGGTGATTCTCTGCACCACTGCACCCACCGAATTGGCCAGCCGCCGACCCAACGTGATATAAGTTTCGTCGGCCAGTCGTTGCTTTAATTCGCTGCGCTTATTGACAAGAATCGGATTTTCATCCACAACCTGACATCCCTACTGACGCGAACACAAACAAATTCCTCAATACGGTATCCGCCCGCCGCTCACATCCACGGCCTGGCCCATTACGTAGCTGGCGTCGGCGGAGGCCAGAAAGGCCACCATGTTGGCCACATCCTCCGGCTGCTCAATGCGGCCGATGGGGATGGTGGCCACTACCCGCGCCTTGACCGAGCCAATCGGCGCCCCTTCGCGTTGCGCGACTTCGCGATCGATAACGTCCCACATGGGCGTATCCACAATGCCGGGGCAGACGCAGTTGACCAGAATGCCATGCTGGGCCCATTCATGCGCCATCTGGCGCGTCAGCCCCACCACGGCATGTTTGCTGGCCGAATAGGCGCCCAGCGCAATGCGCCCCGGGGCAATTTTACCGGCGGCGGATGCGTTGTTAATAATGCGCCCGCCACTGCCTTGCGTAATCATCTGGCGGGCGGCGGCCTGCGCACAGAAGAGAACCCCCTTGGCGTTTACGTTCATAATGGCGTCCCACGTGGCCTCATCGGTTTCTAGCAGCGGCGCCACGCGCGCAATCCCGGCATTGTTGAACTGGATGTTGAGCTGGCCAAAGCGCGCCACCGTCTCGGCCACCATACGGTCCGCATCGGCTTGGCGCGTCACGTCTACGGTCAAGGCCAGCGCCGCACCGCCCGCATCTGTGATTTCAGCGGCCACCCGCGCCGCGCGTTCGCCGTCCAAATCGGCCACGGCCACTTGGCAGCCTTCGCGGGCAAAGCGCCGCGCCACCGCCCGTCCAATGCCGCTGCCGCCGCCGGTTACAATGGCCACCTGGCCGCTTAAATCATAGCTGGGCATCTGCATCTTCTCCTTTATCGACGGCTATCTACACTGGCGGTAGGGCCCGCGCGAACCCTAAAAAAGCAGGGGTAAAAGCCGCGGCTGACGCGGCAAAGCGGTCTCAACCGCTTGCCATTTAGCCGCGGCCGCGGCTTTTCATTGTCAGCGGCCGGATTTATCCGTTGCGATTACCAAGTTCACAATGGCCCTAATACTAACGGCTATCTACACTGACGGCTATTTATACCGAGGGCAGCGCCGGCATGACCTCATTTTTGAGCAGCTCCACCGAACGCTTCCATCGCACGGGATCGTCCCAATCGTGACCCATCATGAGCAGCGTGCCAAAACCGCCGGTTATGTCCCACAGTTCTTGCAGGCGACGCGTGCATTCCTCAACATCGCCCACAATGGCCAAGTTGCGCACGGCATACTCGGGCGTCACCTGGGCGCCGGGCATGCCGGGATCCAGCTTCCAGTTGTCCAGGCGATCTTGCCCAATAATGTTGATCAGATATTCAAACGAGCGGGCAAAGGCGCTGTTGAGCGCAAAGTCAAGCGCCTCTTCGGTGGTTTCGCCAATAAAGACGTTGCGCGCCACCCGCCACATGGCGCGCGATGGGGTGGGCCTGCCCGCCTCGGCGGCGCCCGCGCAATAGGTTTCCCAGTGCTGCGCCACAATATAGGGCGCAACGGTGTTGCCGCTCAAGGGCAAATACCCGCGCTGGCCCGCCATGCGCCCCGCCATAGAGTTGCCCTTGATGACGCTCATGGCAACGGGCGGATGTGGTTGCTGATAGGGTCGCAGAAGCACGCCGGTGCTGGTGACGGGGTTGACCTCATCAATGCGGATGCGCCAATAGTCGCCCTGAAAATCAAACGGCGCATCGCTCTGCCACAGCTTCAGCACCATCTCCATGCCCTCGACGGTCATCAGCCCCAGCGTTCTGGGATCGGTGGGTAGATCAAAAAGCGTGAGGTCGGTGGGAATGCTGCTCTGGCCAAAGCCCACCATCAAACGCCCGCGCGACAGATGATCTAGCAGCGCCAAGCGCTGGGCAATGTTGACGGGATGGTGATATTGGGGAATGCTCACACCGGTGCCAAGTTTAATCTGTTTGGTGCGCGGCAGCACATTGGCCAAAAAGAGATCGTTGGCCGGAATGGGCTCCCACGCCACCGAGTAGTGCTGACCCACCCAGGCCTCGGTGAAGCCAAGTGCATCGGCCAGCACAATCAATTCGGCATCCTCTTCAAAGCATTGCGTTCGATCTTTTTCCGGCGGATGCATTGGCATCATAAAGAGTCCGACGTTCATTGGTTGTCTCCTTTGGTTTTTTGAAGAGGTGAAGGGGTGAAAGTGGGAAGGGATGCAGGGTCCAGCTCATCGACGAAGTCACCCCTTCCCCTTTTCACCCCTTCACCCCTCGTTTTTAAACCGTCATACTTTCAATCCACGCTTCATCAATTTCCAGGCCAAAGCCAGGTGCATCGCTGGGCACGAGATAACCATCTTTGATCACCGCCGTGCCGGGGAGCTTGACCATCTCTGCCAGCGGCACGCCGGGGGCGGAGACGCCTTCGGACTTTTCGCCCCAGATCACAGCGGGCATGGCAAATGAGAGATGCTGGCCATAGGGATAGTTCATGCCGCCGTGGCATATGACCGAAATGTTGTGCGCTTCGGCAATGTGGCAGATTTTTACCGCTGCGGTAATGCCGCCGCACCAGAGCACGTCTGGCTGGAAAATGTCGACCAGCCGCTTGCTGGCGGCAGCGGCAAAGATGGTGGGCAGATACCAATGTTCGCCGGTGGCCAGCGTCTGCCAAGGGATGCGCTGACGGATCGCTTCGTAGCCCATTAGGTCATCGGCCTGAATATAGTCCTCCATCCATTTGAGCTGGTAGGGGCGCAACCGTTCGACCAGGCGCACGGTAAATTCGGGGTCAAATGCAGTCCAGGCGTCCAGCGCCAGCTCCACGTTGTAGCCGATCTTGTCACGCGTGGTGGCCACCAACTCCTCCAGCTTGAGCATGCCCTCCAGTCCGTGGCTGGGTCCCCACGGCGTAAAGAGCTTGGTGGCCTTAAAGCCCAGCTCCACATACCATTCTTGGTCAAAGCCCGAGGCATAGCAGAAAATTTTGTCCTTTTGCGGCCCGCCCAGCAGCTCATAGACCGGGCGCTGCAGGAGCTTGCCCTTGAGATCCCACAGCGCACAATCAATGGCGCTGATGGCGTAGCTGGTGAGCCCGGTGGCGCCAAAGGCCGATGACAGCCGCACCATCATGTCCCAATGTTTTTCAATGGCCATGCAGTTTTCGCCGACCAGATTGGGCGCAAAATGGTCGTTGATCAGGCTGATCACCGGCGGGCCATAGAGCGAAATGCCAAAGCCCCACGTGCCGTCTTCGGCAATCACCAAACAGGCCGGCCGCTTCCAATCGGAATAGGAGACGTGCGCACCGGGCTTGTCGAATTGGGGATAACGAGCCACGGGCCGATTTAACCTGTACGACTCGGTCCAGCCGCTGACGCGGGGAGGCGTCGTGGGCTTGGGTTTCAGTTCAATCTCAAAGGCGCGAATTTCTTTGATCTTCATCGATAGGTTCCTCCGGGTACTTTTGAGATTCATGGGGATTCATGGGGGTGCGTTCTATTTTACCACCTGATTCTCTGAAAACCACCATTTGCCTGTATCTTGGGATCCATTCGGTTTGGGGCGAGATGTATGCCTTCCAGGAAGAGGCGAAGACGGCATCGACTCGCGCGAATACGGCGGTTGCCTCTTCCTGGAAGGCTGCGGCCCCTAACGTAAGAAGCGGTCTGAAAAGGTGGTAGAGGTGTGTCACATGCCGGGAAAGGGCCACGCAATCCTGGTCACATCATACACAATTCGCCCTTTCCCGGCATATTTTTGGACCCCATTGTGACTTTTCAGACAGCTTCTAAAACGCACCCCTGTACCTTTGTCCAGGTCTATTCTGTTCCAAGGGGCGTTATCCAGCCAGCGCGTTTATGATTAAATGATAGAATCAAATGATAATTATTAAACTACACAGGGCCAACACCAAAGCAATCACGCCAGTGAAAGGAGCCAAAAATGGTCGCACACAAGCAAGAGCTGGCCGACCTGATGAATCTCACATCCGGGGATCAAAAGCACGACCCCAGCGCATTTTCTACCATGGGCGTTCTATCCGTCTTATATGATCGCATTCTCCATTATGATGCCGCCGATCCGCAAAGCGAGGACCGCGACCGCTTTATCTTGAGCAAAGGTCACGGTCCGTTGGCGCTCTACGCCATTCTGGCCCAGAAAGGCTTTTTTCCGGCCAGCGCGATTGAGAACTTTCTGCACTGGGACGGCATCCTGGGCGGACACCCGGATCGCAAGCGCGTGCCGGGTGTGGAAGCTTCAACCGGCTCGCTGGGCCACGGTTTTCCCATGGCCATTGGCGTGGCGCTGGGGCTCAAGGCCAAAGGAAACCAGCGGCGGGTGTATGTCTTGATTGGCGACGGCGAGTCCAATGAAGGTTCGGTTTGGGAAGCGGCGCTGCTGGCGGGCGATTTAGGCCTGGCCAACCTGACCGCTATTCTGATTGACAACCGCTCTAGCACGCGGAATTTGGGCAACATTGCCGCCAAGTTTGAAGCGTTTGGCTGGTGCGCCGCCACCGTGGATGGGCGAGATGAAGATGCGCTTGAAAAGGTCCTGGCGGCGCCGGCGAGTGACCGCCCCAGCTTTGTTGCAGCGGAGGTATTGCCTTATGTCTAATTCTATTTTGTCCGATTCCATGCGCGACCGCATGGGAAAAGTGGTCAACGCGCTGATTGAACGCGACCCCCAAACCGCGCTCGTGCTGGCCGATATCAGCACCACCTATTTTCGCGACGCCATGCAGAAACACCCCGCCCGCGTCGTCAATGTGGGGATTATGGAGCAGACTGCGGTCAGCCTGGCCGCTGGGCTGGCGCTGGAGGGCTTTCATCCCATTGTGCACTCCATTGCGCCCTTTGTCACCGAGCGCCCCTTTGAGCAGATCAAGGATGACTTCTGCTATCAAGGCTTGGGCGGTACGGTCATCAGCATTGGCGCCTCCTACGATTATGGCACGGACGGCATGACGCACCACGGCGCGGCCGATGTGCCGATTCTCAAGACGTTGCCCAGCATGCAGGTCTGTGTTCCCGGTACGGCGGATGAGTTTGAAACGCTGCTGCGCCAGACGTACAACAACGGCGCGCCCACCTATATTCGCACCAGCGTGCAGCAAAACGGTATCAGTCGACCAGTCAACTTTGGCCAGCTGCACGTCGAGCGGGCAGGCCAGGACGGTGTGGTGGTGGCCGTGGGACCCATGCTGGAGCGCACGCTGGCTGCCGTCGCAGATCTGGACCTGACCGTGCTCTACGCCACGACTATTGCGCCATTTGACGCCGATACCTTGCAGACCGCCGTGGCCCGAGCCGCTCCCAATGTGATTGTGGTGGAGCCCTATTACGAAGGCGCTCTTGCGCCGGACGTTGCCAAAGCGCTGCAAAGCGTGGCCAGCCGCATCCATGCCATTGGCGTGCCGCGTCAGGTTTTGGATCGATATGGCCCACCTGAACGCCACGATGAGGAACTGGGGTTAACAGCCGCCGGAATTCGCACGCGGATCACCGATTTTCTCCAAATGGGCGCTCGCGCTCGTGTATAAGATTATGTATAAAAATGTGGGTGAGGAAGAGAACCAATTTACCCAAAGCGCGTCAACGAAAATGGGTGGAGCAAAGCCGGTTGTGCATCTTCCAGGGCCCACTCTGCCAACAAACGCGATACGGTCGGCGCAATGGCCCAGCCGTGCCCCGACCAGCCCGTGGCAAAGAGCGCGTTCTCCACGCCGGGAATCTTATCGATAATGGGAATGTGGTCGATGGTAAGCGTTTCCAGACGGGCGGCATTCGCCTCATCCACCGCAATGCCATTGAGGCACGGATAAACGGCTTGGGCTTGGGCCAGATTGCCTAGCACCTGTTCGGGCACGGTCTCGCCGCGCTCTAGTTCGGCATTCCACGTTCCGCGCCAGCCGCCCGAAATCATCACGCGCCCGTCGGGGTGCGGCTTGATGGCCAATACTCGGCTGGCGTGGCCAATGAGATGGCGAATGGGCATGGGGTCCAGCGGCGCCGTCAACATCACTTGCGGCAACATGGTCCACACGGGCAGCGTACATTGGAACTGATCGGCCAGCGCCAGCGCCGTATGCGCATTGGAGAGCAGCAGGACGCGCTTGCCCACGGCAATGCGTTCATCCTCGCTGGTCACGAGCGCCTGAATGCGCCCATGCTGCACCTCAAAGCGGGTAACGGCGCACTGCTGGCGGATCTGGGCGCCCAGTTTGGCCGCCGCCTGCGCCATGCCGCGCGTCGTCGCCGTGTGATCGGCCACGCCATCCAGCGGGCAATAGAGCGCGGCCAGCACTTCCTCTGCGAGCTGCGGCTCCATTTCGCGTAGTTCTTGTCCTTGCACCAGGCGCGTGGGAATGCCCTGTTTTGCCTGCGCCCATGCATGCGCAGCCGCGGCGGCCACGTCCTGTGGGCGCTCCAGCAGCAGCAGGTGACCGCAGCGCTCATAGCCGGTCGGCGCGCCAATCTCTTGGTGTAGCGACGGCCAGCGTTCATAGGACAGACGCATAAAGGGCAGCTCGCGCAGATCGCGGCCATTGGCGCGCACGCCGCGGCGGCCCGGCCCACCAGATGCCCCGCTGGCAACCTCTTTTGCCTCTAGCAGCAACACCTCTGCGCCGCGTTTGGATAGCTCAAAAGCCGTGGCGGCCCCATAAATCCCACCGCCGATGATGACATAATCCATTTGGTTTACTCACAATCTGTTAGCGGTCAGCGCGTCAGCGCGTCAGCAATTCAGCATGTTAGCACGTCAGCGCGTCAGCAACTCAGCATGTTAGCAATTCAGCGCGTCAGCAATTCAGCATGTTAGCAATTCTTTGCAGAGATGTGTATGTCAATGAGACAGAAGGCTGACTGGCTGACAAGCGGATAGCTGAATTGCCCCAACGTCATACAATTTGATTACGCAACTCGCTCTTGCCGGCCCACAGTCGCTCCAAGTTTTCCAGCAGAATATCAATGACGTTTTCTTCATATTTGCGCGTCTCGCCGGCGG
>JACKBC010000006.1 GCA_020634755.1 Caldilineaceae bacterium
CGTTCGTTGGCGCGCACATCTGGCATTGCCCAAACCGAGGCGCGCGGCTTTGTCAATGTACGCATTCAGAGCGCATCCGGCGGGTGGGAAAATTTACAGCTCGAAGTCATCGACGATTTTAACGCCATCCGCATCAACAAGATTTTTCCCATCGCGGGCGCGTGGCCACCTGCCAAACAGCAGGTGCTATTGGAGCGCTCTTCAGCCGCTGAACTCAATATCCCACTGGGCGATACGTTCACCGTGCAGACGCGCAGTGCCGAACTTCACACTCTAATTATTGGGGGCGTTGTCCATGATATCAACCAGACGCCCAAGACGTTTTCGGGCGAGTATAAAGGCTATATTATTCGAGAGACGGCCAAGACGCTGGGCTTTGATCGCGAACTGGACGTGCTCTATTTTACTGTAAGCGAACGGCCGCTGGAGCGCGACTATATTTTGGACCGACTCGATGCGTTGAAGGCAAAGTTGGAGCGTAGCGGACGGGCCATCAATGGCCGCTTTGTGCCGGAGCCAGGCAAACATTGGGCGGATGATGAAGTGACATCCATGCTCTATCTGCTGAGCGCGCTTGGATTCCTTTCGCTTTTCCTCAGCGGCTTCTTGGTGGTCAACACCATGTCATCGTTGCTAACCCAACAGGTGCAGCAAATCGGTATCATGAAAACCGTGGGCGCGCGGATGCGGCAGCTCGCTGGCGTCTATTTGGGCACGGTTGTGATTTACGGTGGTTTATCGTTGCTGGTCGCTGCGCCGGTGGGCGCATTAGGCGCGCTGGGACTCACGCGTTACATTGCCAGCCTGTTGAATTTCGACGTGGGCGGCTTTGAGATTCCGCCGCAAGCGTTGCTTCAAGAGGCAGCCATTGCGCTGCTCACGCCCGTTTTGGCCGCGCTCTACCCAGTGATTGCCGGCACGCGCATTACGGCGCGCGAGGCGATCAGCAGCTATGGGCTGGGCAAAGGGCAGTTTGGCCGCAGCTTTATCGATCTGCTATTGCGGCGCATTCAGCATCTGCCGCGGCCTACCATGCTGTCGCTGCGCAACACGTTTCGGCGCAAGGGGCGGCTGGCGCTGGTGCTCACCACGTTGACGTTGGCCAGCGCCATTTTCATTTCGGTGCTCAGCGTGCAGGCTTCGTTACTGCGCACGCTAGACGATGCGTTGCGCTACTGGAAATATGATGTACGGCTTAACTTCACGCGTTCATATCGGGTCGAACAGTTGCAACAGATTGCGCTGGAGACGCCGGGCGTGTTGCGTGCAGAAGGCTGGGGCTTTGCCGACACAGTGCGCATGCGTACACCTGATGAGCAGGGCAATGACGTTTTGATGATTGCGCCGCCCGAAGATACGCAGATGATCGATCCCATCCTGCTAGAAGGGCGCTGGCTGCTGCCTGAAGATACGCAGGCGGTGGTGATGAACACCGACTTGCTCAGCGATGAGCCCGATTTGCGCGTGGGTGGCATGGTTACGCTGCGGTTTGATGGCCGCGATAGCGAGTGGCGCATTGTGGGGTTGATCAAGCAGCCGCTTGCCGGTCGCTTTGTATATGTAAATTATCCCACTTTTGGCCGTACTGTGCATCAAGTGGATAAGGTGAACAATTTGCGCGTAACCATTGATCCGTTGGCGGCTGGTTTGGCGGACGATGAGGTTGATGAATTACAGGTGGGGGATGCACAATCGGCGGCCTGGCAAACCGAAATGGCGAGGCGTCTGGAAGAACGCTTTAAGGATGCAGGCATCGAAGTTAGCTTTGTACGCACCACGGCCCAAGAGCGCATTGAAACCGAAAATTCGCTCAACATCCTGGTTGTTTTTTTGCTGATCATGGCCGCGCTGTTGGCCGTCGTGGGCGGGCTGGGGCTCATGGGAACTATGAGCATCAATGTACTAGAACGCACGCGCGAAGTGGGCGTTATGCGCGCCATTGGGGCCTCTAATGGCGCGGTGCTGCGCATAGTAATCAGCGAGGGGTTGTTGATTGGTACGCTGAGCTGGCTAGTGGGTGGGCTGCTTTCATTGCCACTTGGCAAAGTCTTGAGCGATCAGGTGGGCAATCTCTTTTTGGGCGCACCGGCCAGCTATACATTTTCGGTATGGGGCGCCATACTGTGGCTGCTGCTTGTGCTGCTTTTGGCCACGCTGGCCAGCTTTCTGCCAGCCTGGAATGCCGCGCGGCTTACGGTACGCGACACATTGGCGTATCAATGATACTGCTGTATTGCTTATTGCTGTACTGCTCACTGGGGGACAACATACAGCAATAACCAATATCTGCTAATAGGCCCCTTTGGCGCGCAGAACCGCTGGGATTGAGCGCAAGATAATCGATAAATCGAGCAGCAAGCTCCAATTCTCTACGTAATAAATATCCAGCAGCACCATTTCATCAAAGGTTAGGTCGCTGCGTCCGCTGACTTGCCAAAGGCCAGTAATGCCGGGGCTGGCGGAAAGGCGTTTTTTGTGCCACTCTTCATATTGATCCACTTCGCTGGGCAGATTGGGACGCGGACCCACTAAGCTCATATCGCCAAGGAGCACGTTGATAAATTGCGGCAGTTCATCCAGACTGTAGCGGCGCAGAAAACGTCCCACGCGGGTCAGGCGGGGATCATCGCGCACTTTAAACAGAGGGCCGGTGGCTTCGTTGAGATCCGAAATGTGGCGGCGAAGCTGGTCTGCCTGGCTAACCATAGAGCGGAATTTGAAGCAGCGGAACGGGCGACCATTGCGCCCAATGCGCGTTTGGATATAGATCACGGGGCCGGGCGAATCGAGGCGGATGGCAATGGCAATCAGAATGGCCAATGGTAAACAGAGAACCGCGCCGGACAGCGTGAGTACAATATCGGTGACGCGTTTGAGAAAGAGATTCCAGCCCTGAATGGTGGCGCTGTTCGTGCTGATGAGCGGAATGCCGTTGAGCTGTTCTACCTGCATTTGGTTGCGGGTGAGGTGGAACAGGTCGGGGACGACTTGGGCAAAGACGCCTGCTTGATTGCACACGCGCAACAATCGCTGCGCCGTGCGATGGCTTTGCCAAGGCAAGCAGATGATGACGCGCTGGATATTTTGCGTTGCTAAAAGAGATTCCAGATTGTCGATTTCGCCCAGCGCGCGAAAGCGTCCAATGTCCGTGTGGCCTTTGTGGGGATTATCGTCTAAAAAGCCGATGAGCTGATAGCCCAGCTCTGGTTGGGCGGCAATGTTGCGCATTACCATGCGGCCAACGTCCCCTGCACCCACCAGCACGGTGCGCTCCACGGCCACCCCATAGCGCCGCAGCCGATTGAGCGTCAGTAAAATGGCCAGCCGGCTGAAGCCTAAGATAACCGTAATAAAGATGGCAATGTAGAGGAAGATCAGACGGCTATTGAGCAGCGGACGGAAAAAGAGCGAGATGGTGATCACCATCATAATGCTGGCCGTGGTGGCGGTGGCAATATCGTATGTCTGTTCAAATAGGCCACGCGTCCGCTTGTACGGGTAGACATTAGAGAGCCGATAGGCCACCACACAGATAGCGGCCAGCGCCATTGCTACCGGCAGATAGGCTGAAAAGGCAATCTCTGATGCTGGGTCCACAACGCGGAACCACTGGAGATTATAGCGCACAAAATAAGCCAAAATGCAGGCCAGCAAAATCAGCGCTACGTCGGACATCACCAGAATATATTTCCACCATTTTGCATCTATACTCTTAATGTATTCTACCATTTTGTTCGTCGAGTGCGGTAGATGCTGCCCTAAGGTCGCCAGGGGGGCGGTTCGTTTGTCTGCCGGAAATTCCGGCGTTTTAAAATCAACTTGATTTACAGTTGCCATAGTGTGTTTTTATACGGACGCTTAGGAGGTAGAATACCAAATTAAATTTGCAATATCTCACGTTACGCAGCGACAGCCAGTCTGCTAGAGAGAAACAGGAACGTCGGCGAGCCGACTTTTCTCTAGGCTTGCGTAAGATAAGGTAAAAGAAAAAGTAGACGATTTGCTGAGCTTTATGTCAGGGTTTACGCAAGCTTAACGAAAACTGTATCGATTTAGCGAATAGATTGATAGACCGCCAGCGTTTCCAAAGCGGTGCGCTGCCACGAAAATGCGCTAGCTTGATGCAACCCACCTTGGGCCAAGGCCGATCGTAACTCGGCATTCTCCACCAACTGGGCAATGTGGCGACTCAGGCCTTCTACATCATCCGCGGCGTGCGTCAGCGCATGCTTGCCCACGATTTCTAATAAGCTGGACGCCTGGCTGCAAATCACCGGCGTGCCGCAGGCCATGGCTTCCAGCACGGGCAGCCCAAAGCCCTCAAACAGCGTGGGATAGACAAAGGCATGCGCGGCTTGATACCAATTGGGCAGCTCTTCATCGGGCAGAAAGCCGGGAAAGAGCACCTGTTCTGTAATGCGCAGGCGATTTACCTCAGCGAAAATTTGTTCATAAAACCAACCTTTGGCCCCGCCAATTACCAACTTCACATCCTGATCGGCGCCATGGGCGCCATCCCGCCAGCGGGCAAATGCCTGGATGAGCAGCGGCAAATTCTTGCGCGGCTCCAGCGTGCCTACATACAGTAGAAAGCGGTCGGGCAAGCCGTGCTGCCGTCGGAACTGGGCAATCTGGCCCGGGTCTCCAGGCTGAAAACGTTCATCCACGCCGTTGTGGATCACGCAAATCTTGCGATGGTCCAGGCCAAAATAGTGCATGAGATCATCGGCCGTTTGCTGGCTGACGGCAATGACCTGCCGTGCTTTATCTACGCTGCGCCGGCACAATGCCGCCAAATAACGTCGCTTAAACGCCGGCAGCACTTGGGGCATGCGTAGAAAGCTTAAATCATGAACGGTCACCACGCCCGGCGTGGGGCCAGAGAGCGGCAGCACATTGACCAGCCCATGTACTAGATCGGCCTCTATTTGCGCCAGCCGTCTGGGCAGGCAGAATTGCTCCCACCCAATACGTATAAGCGGCCTTTGTACGGGCAGAGCGGTCGGCTCCAATCCTACATGCATGACCGCCTTTTTACCGGTGACAGGGCTTACAAATGGCTGTTGATTGGCCAGATCGGCAGCAACCAGCGCCGCGGCAGACGCCGGTACAAACGCCGTAAAGCGTATATTTTCAGCGCCATCGGCGGCGTTATTTAGCGCTCGCAAAAGGTGGTAGCTGTATTTGCTGACGCCAGCCGCGCGATAACTGGCTTCAGCGCTAAGCAGTTGCGCGTTTAGGGCCACGTGCATTACAACCGACTGTCCATTATTTGCTCGTAACTATCCAGTCGGCGCCTGTCGAAGGCATAGGCGGGCTTCGACAAGCTCGGCCCACCAGTGTCTGAATAGTTACATTTGCTCATAAACTTGCACCGTCTTTTGGGCCACCTGCCGCATGGTGAAGTGAGCCAATACCCGTTGGCGGCCGGTCTCTGCCAGAGCAGCGCGTTTGGCAGGTGCGTCCAGCAATTCCTGCAAGCACTGCTGCAAGGCATGGACGTCACCCTCTGGAAAGATGCAGCCGGCGTTGCCAATGACATTGGGAATCTCACCACTGTTGCTGCCCACCACGGTAACGCCGCAGGCCATGGCTTCGATGAGCACGCGGCCAAATTGCTCTTTCCAGTTGGCGGTGGTGCGGCTGGGCAGCACAAACACATCCAACTGTTGATAGAATTTTGGCATTTCCAAGCTGTCCAAGCGGGCACGAAAGTCTACTTTGTCGGCAATGCCTAGCGCAACGGTAAGGTCACGCAAAGCCTGCTCTTGGGCGCCGCTACCCACAATGTGCAGCCGCCAATCGCCCTTTAGCAGGGTGCAAGCTTGCAACAAAAGATCGATTCCTTTTTCCGCTAAAAGGCCTCCAGCATAGCCGATGCGCAGCGGATTGGGCAAATTATCAGCGTGATCAGGTTGGCGTTGACCCGGTCGAAACAGGTTGGGATCGACGCCAAATTGGGGGATGATGGAGAGGGCGCCACTGTACCCTTTGCGCTCTAAAACGGCTGCCGCTTCCGTATTGCCGACAATGGCGTGACGCGCCCATTGATAATTGTTCTGCTCCATCCAGCGAAACGGGGGGGGATATTGTCGATAAATATTTTGCCAGCTAAAAAACAGCGACGGAATGGCCAATCGATGTGCTGCGCGCAGCGCCAACCAAGTGGCCAGATTGTATGGCTCCTCGTCCATATGCAGCAGGTCGGGCCGTAGCTGGGCTAACCGTTGCGCCAACCCGGGATAGAAGTACAGATGAAAGTGGCCATTCAGGCGCACGGGAGCCACAATAAGTTCATACCCTTGGGCCGTCTGTTTGCCAACTTGCTGCGCCCCCCGGCTATCATGCCAGCTTGGTGGTACAATCACCGTTAGATTGACCCCCAGCGCAGCAATTTCCACCGCCTTGCGCCGATACGCTTCTGTGACCAGCGCCTTGCTTACCATGACTACTTTCATTTATATGTTTATTTATATGCCGCGCACATTACCCGCGCGTCCGGTCAATTGCGAGCCGCAGATTATATTCTTGAGACCGGAGTGCTTCCAGCTTGCTCTCCAGCCTAGCCATTTGGCGCTGCTGGGCGCGCGTCAATGCCGCTGATGCCGTCTGCTGATGCAACTGCGCTAATTCACGTTGGGCATGTTCAATTTGGCGGCGCGTCTGATTTTTGCGCTCAATGAGCTGAGATTGGTCCATGTTGTTTCTACGGTCTACTCTCACAGGACTTGCGCAAGCCCAGTGTAAAATCGCCTGGTCAGCTATGTTGCTTGCCTTGGGCAATGCACTGGCGCTGCGCAAATCGTGAGCTATTCTAAGTCGTCCGAGAAATTACGTGGGTCGCGTGGTCGATAAAGCAGGTAGGCCAGACCGACGCTCATCATATATAGCACAAAGAGAGGGCCCATGACAATCGCCATATTCACTGGGTCGATAGTCGGCGTAATGGCGGCGGCCAGAATGGCGATCACCACAATGGCGTGACGCCAAAAACGCAAGAGGGCGGGGCCACTCACCAGCCCAATGCGGGCCAGGAAGCTGAAAACAAGCGGAGTTTCAAAGGAAACGGCGATCCAAAACACAATGCGCGTTACCAACGAGATATAGCGGTCAACCGCCCAATCTGCTTTGATGACGTCTTGGGGACCGCTTAAAAAGGTTTGCAAAAAGCCTACGGCCACGGGCAGCATCACAAAAAATGCAAACGCCGCCCCGGCCAGAAAGAGCAACATAATGGCGGGCAATAGCATCAGAAGCGCTCGCTTCTCGTGTGGATATAGCCCGGGCGCTACGTAGGCAATCAGATGATAAGCAATAATGGGGATGGCAATGGCCGTGCCGGCGGTAAAGCTCACTTTGATAAAAATAAAAATGGTATCGGTGGGGCCCAATGCCTGCAGCTGGGCCTGATAGCCAGATAGGGGGTAAGCAATGAGGCGAATCAACCAGTTGGAAAACGACATGGCAACCATAGTGCCAAGGGCTACTGCGCCTACGATCCACATGAGACGATAACGGAGCTCCAACAGATGCTCCATTAAGGTCATTTTGCTTTCGTCAAAGGGATCGATTGGGTCTAAGGAATGGGCGTGCTGGGTCATGCCTGCTTCTCCGCAGTGACGGCATCATTCGTGGCGGCATCATTGGGGACAGCGTCATTTGACACCGCATCACGCGTGACGGCGTCTGGCTCTGCTGATGCGGATGAGGCAGCGTCTACCTGAACGCTATCCACACCATTGGTGCTTTGTGAACTGGCTGTGGCTGGCGACGATGTTGCCGGTGCAGAGAGCACTTTGGCGGTTGATGTATTCCCATTGGGGCCAGCGTCCCGTTCGATAGCATTCATGAGTTCGGGGGGGGCGATGCTATTTTCGGTTTCTATTTGACCATTTGGGGAGTCAGCACCGACGTTTTGAGCGGGCACAGTTGCCGGCGTCGTTGCCGAAGCGCCCGCTGTGGCATCTGTCGATTGCGCTTGAGCCTTTGGTGTTTGGTCTGGTTGAGCTTCCCCGGCGTTGACCTCTGCGGCTTTGCTCTCTAACGTGTTAACCTCGTCTGCCACAACAGCCTCTTGGACGGCGTCGGCAGTAGATTCTGGAGTAGCCGCCGTGGACGCTGTATTGGCGGCGGTCGCTGCCGCAGCAGTCGTTTGCGGCGTGGTCGTTTTGGCCGTAGTGGATGTCGCCGGTTTGGGCGTAGCTGGCTTAGCCTTGCTCGCTGTGCTGGTTTTATTTGCGGTGGTCTTGGGCTTTGTGGCCGATTTGGCGGCTGGTTTTTCTTCTGGATCGGGGCGGGTGGCCTCTTCAAGAATGCGACGCGGATTCATTTCGTCTAAAAAGGCCAGCTCTTCACTAAATTGTGAAGTCAACTCATTGCCAAGGGCGCGCACCTGTTTGAGAAACTTGGCCACTTCACGAATGGCGCCGGGTAAACGTTCGGGCCCCAGCACAATAAGCGCAATTATGGCAATAAAGAAAAGTTCAGGTAGTCCGATCCCAAAGATGCTATTCATAGTGTTTAGACCAACTTATTATGTATAGAGTCCAACGCAGCGCCCAATACGCCATTAATAAAGCGCGGACTGCTGTCGCCCCCAAATGCCTTGGCCAGCTCTACGGCCTCGTTTATGACCACCTTGGGCGGCGTGTCCGATTTGGCGCTGCCAATCTCAAAAAGAGATAAGCGTAAAATGTTGCGGTCAATGACAGCTAGCTGTTCCACCGGCCATTCTGGGGCAAATTTGGCAATCACGGCGTTAAGCGACAGCATATTTGTGACGACACCGCTGATCAGCCAGCGCAAAAATTGCACGCTTTCGGCATCCAATTCATTATCAGCCAAACGCCAGTCTACCACAGTTCCCGGTGCATGGCTGGTTATATCAATCTCAAAGAGCCCTTGTAGCGCAATCCGTCGCACCAGCCGACGCTGTTCAATATATTGGCGGCGCTTGGCGCGTTCTTCGGCCTTGGCCATACCGCCATTTTTGCGCACCGAAGCTTCTGCGGCTGTTTGCTGCATTTGCACCTGTTGGCTCATCTCGATCCCCCGGAAATTTCAGATTTACGATTCACGCAGAAGCTTGCCATCCGCCTCGAATGCATAACTCATCTACGCCATGACCAGCCCGCCATCCACATTCAGCACCTGCCCCGTAATAAAGCTGGCGCGTTCGGAGGCCAAAAAGGCCACGGCCCAAGCCACTTCTTCGGGCGTACCCTGGCGACCCAGCGGCGTATTGCTGATAATGCCACTGCGCTGTTCTTCATTGAGCACTTCCGTAAGGGCGGTGGGAATATAACCAGGCGCTATGGCGTTCACCGTAATGTTGCGGCTGGCCACTTCGCGAGCCAAGCTCTTTGTAAAGCCGATCATGCCGGCTTTGCTGGCTGCATAATTAGATTGCCCAGCCTGACCAGAAAGCCCCACGACACTGGAAATATTGATAATGCGACCCCAACGCTTTTTCAGCATGTTGCGCAGGGCGGCTTTCGTAACAGAATAAACGCTCTTTAGATTTGTATTGATGACCGTGTCCCACTCGTCTTCTTTCATGGTCATCAGCAGCGTGTCGCGCGTGGTTCCTGCATTATTCACCAAAATGCCAATAACACCCAAATCTTTCTGAATGCTCTGTACCAAATTGGTTGCTTCTGTTGTGTTGCTAATGTCACCTTGATAGATGGCGCTTGCGCCACCCTGTTGGCGAATCTGGTCCGCTACGGCTTCTGCGCCGGCAGCGTTGCCGCGATAGTGAATGGCAACGCGAGCGCCGCCTTTGGCCAATTCAAGCGCAATGGCTGCGCCAATGCCGCTGCTGCTACCCGTTACAAGCGCTACTTTATCAGAAAAATCCATGCTGTGGCTTCCTCAAGTTGTTCCTCATGGTGTCGGGGATTGCTGTATGAACCACGCTGTCATTATACCGTTGAACGGATGAATTAGCGAATGACAATGGCTGCATCATTTGTTTTGGGCTTTGGGCTACAGTTTCATGATAGCTCTGTTTATCAAAGCAAGCCGTATAGCCATTCCACAAAGGCCGTGACGCCAGATGGGTCGTTGACATTTAGCCGCGTGGCGCGGCGGTCAATGCGTTTGATCATGCCGGTGAGCGCATCCCCAGGACCAATTTCTACAAAATGGGTCACGCCGGCGGTCAGTGCGTGCTGCATCGATTCGGTCCAGCGCACGCTGCCAGTGAGTTGAGCAATCAGCTCGGCCCGAATATCGTCCACGTTTTGAATGGGTTGCGCGCTCATGTTGGCAATGAGTGGAAAGCGCGGCGCGGCAATGGGGGTCGCCTCAATGGCAATTTGTAGTTCGGCCGCAGCGCCCTGCATTAAAGGGCTGTGCGCCGCAATGCTGACGGCAAGCGGCACTACTTTACGGGCGCCGGCCGCGTCTAGTGCCGTCATGGCGGCATCCATGCCGGCCTGATCGCCCGAGATGACGACCTGTCCCGGACAGTTGTCATTGGCTATCTGTACAATGGCGCCCTTTTGACTAATATCGGCACAGATTTCGGCAATCTTGTCGCCATCCATGCCTAAAATAGCGGCCATTTTACCCGGGTTTTGGGCGCCGGCCTCTTTCATCAACCGCCCGCGTTCGCGCACCAGGCGCAAGCCATCTGCATAGGTAATGGCGCCTGCCGCAACCAATGCGGTATATTCGCCAAAACTGTGGCCGGCCACAAAACGGGGCGATTCAGCGTCTGGCCGCGCGTCTGATTGGCTCTCGAGCTCGCTTTCCAGGCTGCGCAGCGCGGCAATGCTGGCGGCTAGAATGGCCGGCTGGGCGTTCACTGTATCGGTGAGCGCTTCTTCCGGCCCGGCAAAACAGAGCGTGCTAATCGAGACGCCCAACAGATCGTCTGCCTCTTCCAGGGCCAGACGGGCTGCTGGATATTGATCGCAGAGTTCCTTGGCCATGCCCACGTGTTGGCCGCCTTGCCCTGGAAATACAAAGGCCGTGGCGGGGGCTAACTGCATAAAGCGAAAATGATTCATGGTGTTAACTCAATGGTGTTCACTTATTGGTCAGGGCTTACGCAAGTCGCGACTAAACTTGTATGGCATGCTGGCGTAGGGCCAGCGCGAACTATAAAAAAGCCGGGTTAAAACCCGCGGCTGACCCGGCAAAGCGGTCGCAACCGCTTGCCATTTAGCCGCGGCGGCGGCTTTTCATTGTCAGCTGCCGGATTTATGCGTTGCGATTACGAAGTTCGCACTGGCCCTATGCCAGCGGGTTCATTCTTGACAATCCGCGAGCGCTGCGCAAACCGTGTGGGTGACAAAAAAAGGGATTTGGAAACTATGCCAAATCCCTTTTTATTGTATTGAGCTTGCCCACTGTGCAGGGCGGTTTAGGCAGAACGGGACGGCGCGTCGATATCTTGCTCAATGACTTCGCGTCCATTGTAATAGCCGCAAGAGGGACAAACGCGGTGCGGCAGCATGCGCGAGCCGCAATGGTTGCAATCAACCAGCTTGGGTACGCCGATGGCGTCGTGTGCTCGACGGCGATTGCGTCGACCTTTGCTTACTTTACGTTTTGGCAGTGGCGTCATAATTTCACTCTCCTTAAAAATTAGAACTTAAATGATGGCGGTTGTGCCACGCACAGAGCCATTATCAGTACACCGCAACGGTGCTGGCGCAATAGGCGCCGGTCTGATTTGTTGAATCCGGCTCTATCTCTGGCGTTTGCGATCTACTAATTATTGAACTGAAATGCTTTAAACCCCTTGGCCCTCATGGCCATCTGGGGGGCTTTGTAAGCCATTAATCAGAACGGCCTGAAGCCTTCCTACGGTCATCCGAACTGTTTTTTGATTCCCACTCGAGCAGGGCGGCCCATCGCGGATCGATGGTGGTGCTCAGATTCTCTTCAGGCAAGAGCTCTGTCATCACCAATTCATCCTTTTGCGCCGTGATCAGGCCGACCGTGTCGTCATCACTTGCTGCATCATCTGCTAACATACCTTGTAGTTTATTAGAGCAGTGCGATAACCCAGCATGTTCGCAGGTCGGATACATGGGTAGAGCCAACCAAATGTCCTGGCGCACAATTTCTCGAATATCCAGAATATGCTGCTCATTAATCAACAGTGCTTCGTCTTCCAAATCCTCCTCTTGACCTTCAAATTCATCCGGATGGATATAACGACCCGTTGTGACTTCCGTCAGTGGTCGAAAGTTTTCTTCAACCTTGAATCGAACCGGTATGACAAGGGGCGCAAGGCAGCGATTACAGGTGATGCGTAATGCAGTGCTTAGCTCGCCAGAGACCAAAACGCCACTATGGGTGCGCAGGAGACGCAAGGTCCCAACTAAAGGATTCAGCGGGTCTAGATCCGGGTCTAACTCGCTCAAGTCTTCGGCTAGTTCATAAGTACGTGTGGCGCCTGTGCTCTCCTTCAATAATTGGGCAACATTAAATTGCATATTGGCCTCCTATCGCCTATAACCGGCTGAAGAATCATATTGCGCCGACGCAGAAAAGAGGCGTCGCGCAAGTTGTTTCGGATTTTAATGTACAGAAACAGCGTACAAACAGCAGAGAATTATAGCGCTTTGAACTCTATCCTGTCAAAGCGGTGCTTGGCTCATTGGTAATTCATTGCTATTTACAGATTGGGCTCATTATTGGGCTGCGTCGTCAGGCTGGTTCATCAAGCGCAGGCCGTTGTCGATCTGGCGAGTCATGGTTTTTCAGCTTTTCGGCAAGTTCGCCCAGCACCTGTGTGGCGTATTGATCGGCCTCACTCTCGCGCTGTTGCGCCACTTTCTCGCTTTCGGCAATAATGCGATCCGCCTCTTGGCGCGCCATTTTGATAATGGTATTTTCATGGAGCATTTCCATGGCGCGCTGTTTAGCTTCGTGGACGATCTGCGCCGCCTCGGCCTCGGCAGCAGCGACAATTTTATCGCGTTCGGCCAGCGTGCGCTCACTTTCGCGAATCGAACTGGGAACGCTAATACGCATCCGTTCGATCATTTGGCCGAACTCGTCGGCATCGATCATGCGGTAGCGCGAGAGTGGTACGTCGCGCCCCTGGTTGAGCATTTCAGCCAGTTGATCAACCAACTGAAGGATCGCCATACACGGTTTCTCCAAATTTTAAAGGGTTTCTCATAGGTAGAACCAATAATCTATGCACCTGTGCTTTTTAAAACAGGTTCGTTAATTGTGGTACGCCAGCTTGCCGTCACGGCTGCTGGAAGGGTTACCCGTTGCGTCGAGCAGCGGCTCCGGCGCATTGTCGGCTGGATGGTCGGGGTCACTTTGCGTGTGCATAAATTTGGCGCGCAGCGCCCGTTCGATATGCGGCATAACCCAGCTGCTATACTTGCCGTTCAGGCTGGCTACCTCTTTAACAATGGTGGCGCTGATATAGGCATATTCTGGGCTGCAAAAGAGACAGCAAAGTTCAATGTTGGGCGCCATGTGGCGATTGGCCCAGCCGATCTGATGTTCAAATTGGTAGTCGGCCACATTGCGCAGACCGCGCACCATAACATCTACCTCTGCCTGCCGCGCAAATTCCACCGTGAGCCCCTGATAAGTAATGACAGAAACATTGTTCAGATGGCTGAGCGCCGCCTGCGCCATTTCGATACGTTCGTGTGGTTCAAAAAGAGGGTTTTTAATCGGGTTGTCATTGATGGCCACAATCAGCTCATCAAAGATGGCGCTGGCCCGCGATGCAATATCAAAATGGCCCAAATGGAATGGATCAAATGTTCCAGGATACATAGCCCGAGTCATAAATTTGTACCTTAATTTTATAGGACAATCTTATAGAACTTACACAAGCCCGGAAAAGCATTGCTTGATGCGCTATGCTGCGTAAGTTGTATCTTATTATCTCAATCGGTGGATGGCATAAAACGGGTAAAAACTTGATTCCCCATCATCAGGCCAAAATGGGTCAGACGTACGCGCGCATCGTCTTGGATAATCAGCCCCCACTCTTGCAGCTGCGCCAGTTCATTTTGATAGACGGCCCGCAGATCTTGGTTGTGCAATTGTTGAAAATGGGCAAAAGGCACACCTTCATCCACCAGACGCAGCCCCAACATCATGGTTTCACCCATGGCCACGGCGGGCGACAGTGCTTCGTGAAATTCTTCGACCGACTCACCTTTTTGCAAACGTTGAATATAGCCCTGTACATATTTGCGGTTGCCCCAACGTAAGTCGGCAAACGGCGCTAATGTCGTGTCGGCGCGGTCGAGCTGCTGCTTATCTTGCGCTAAGCGCATGTGGCTGTGCGCGCCTGGCCCAATACCCAGATATTCCTGGTTGCGCCAATAAATTAAGTTGTGTTGGCAAGCGTGCGCCTCCGTGCGCGCCCAGTTAGAAACTTCATAGTGAATATAGCCGGCCGCCCCGAGTATATCCATGGCCATTTCATACAGATCGGCGGCGGCGTCATCATCCGTATCGGGAACCTGACCACTGGCAACCCATTGGTGCAGCGGTGTGTTCGGTTCCACAATCAGGCTATACAGGCTAAGGTGATCGGGCGCCAAGGCCAGCGCTTTGGTCAGTGTGTCTCGCCACTGGGTGGGGGTTTGGTTGGGCAGCCCGAACATAAAGTCTAAATTAATGTTGTCAAAGCCTGCCTGACGCGCCGCTTCGTAGGCCTGGTAGACATCCGCCACATTGTGGATGCGTCCCAAAAAGTGGAGTTCATCCGGCTGAAAACTTTGTACACCCATGCTTAGCCGGTTAACGCCCAATGTTTTCAGATTCTGAAATTTTATACGGTCTACCGCGCCGGGGTTTACTTCGCTGGTGATTTCCGCATTTGGAGACAAATGTGTATAGTGGCGGGCTCCATCCAGCAGCTGTGCCAGCTGCTCCACCTCTAGCACTGTGGGGGTGCCCCCGCCCAGAAAAATTGTGTCAATCTGATGCGGCGCTAATTCGGCGCGCCATCTTTGCAGCTCGCAAACCAGCGCTTGGACCGTTTGTACATAAAGATTTTCCAGCCCGGCATATGTGTTGAAGTCGCAATAGGGGCATTTTCGCTGACAGAATGGAATGTGTATATAGAGGCCAGTGGGCATTATGCTTTGCTCTGTTTGAAAACGCGAATTTCTGACGCTTTTCCGCTGGCTGCGATGGGCGTTTTCAAAACAACCGCAGGTGAGTTGCTACCGGTTTTCCAACCGAAAACCATGACCGCGCACAGTGACGATATAGCGGAAATCTTCATCAAATTCCGCAATCCGCTCGCGCAGACGGCGCACCAGGGCATCAATGGCCTGTTCGCTAACCCCTTCGCCGCTAGCTTCTGGCCAAACCGTGTTCACAATGCCTTCCCTGGTCACGACGCCGCCGCTTGAATCCCAAAGCGCTTCTAACAGACGATATTGATGCAAACTCAAGGGTGGATCAATCAGCATCCCATTGACCCATACTTGACGCGTTTCGCGTTCTAACCGTAGTCCCGTGTTTTCATTGGAGAAGGTGAGGGGGGCCGTAGCGCCAGCATCCACAAACGCCAGCTTAAAGCGCAAAGCCACTTGCAGCTCGTCTCCATCGCGCAGCGGCACGGGCGACTGAACTTCCTGCCCATTGACGTGGGTGCCATTTTTGCTGCCCAGGTCTTCAACCTGATAGCGGTCGCCCAGCCAGCTAACGCGCGCATGGAACCGGCTCACCTGTCTGTCGGGCAGGGCAATGTCGCACTCATCGCTGCGCCCAATGGTGATGGGATGTGTACGGCTCAACGGCCACCGACGTCCCACTTCGGCGCCTCTTTGCAAAACCAGCATGGCGCTTTCCACGCCTACAGACTGCGGCGGCTGGATAATGTTCTGCATCACTGGAGTGTTCAACGGCTCTGTAGACATGATGATTCCTCTGCCATGTAATGGAACAATTCACTTATCACAATTTACGATTCAATTCAATACTAACAAAAGAATAATCATTTTCAAATTGTGAGGAGTAAGCATTAACAATAGTCGGGCATGAGCGCCGGTTCATTTTCAGTACAGCGCAACGGTATTGGCGATACAGCCGTCGGTCTCGATTGGTAAATCCGGCCTTATCTCTTGTCGTTATCTCTTGCCGTTATCTCTTGCCGTTGCGATCGACTGATTTTGGCAAAATAGAGCGTCTATTAAGGAAAGGTGTTATGAGCTTAACAAGAGTTGACAGTCGGCGCAGAGTGGCGCATAATAAAATCTCTTCCCCAAAACGCCACGTCTTAGCAATATATCACGTCATTATATATGTACTCTATATATGTACTCTAATCGTAGAATATCAATAAACTTTATAAGTTAATTGAAATATTTTGTTTTCAATAATGCGCTATAATCAACTATCTTAACCACAACTTGCGCGGGCCCATGAGTTACCCGGCGTCAACAAAAGCGTTTGCACTCATGCGCTCGCCATTTATGAATGCCAATTGGTGCATAGAATTTATTGATTATACCTAAAAATAGCTTACGATTAAAATGCCTTTTGAGGCTGTTGTGAAAAGGGAATAAACTCGTGCAGGATATTTTAGAAGCTGGGGCGCTATTACGCAATCGATACGAAGTGCTTGAACTGGTTGGCCAGGGAGGCATGGGCGCGGTTTATAAAGCCACCGATCAGCGCTTGGAAGGGCGTATTTGTGCCATTAAGGAGATTTTTCCTGCGCTTTCGATTCCCCAACAGGCTTCTGACCTGGAGCAGATGTCTGAGCAATTCCGCACGGAAGCCAGCATTCTGGCTCGGCTCGATCACCCTAATCTGCCCAAAGTTTCAGACTATTTCTCAATTGACAACCGCGAATATCTGGTCATGGACTTTGTCAGTGGGCGCGACCTGCAAGACGTGATTCGCGAGGCCCAGCGCCGGAGCGAGTTCCTGAAAGAAGAACAAGTTTTGGGTTGGGCCACGCAGCTGCTGGATGCGCTTGAATATCTCCATAATCAAGATCCGCCTGTGCTCCATCGCGATATTAAACCCGCTAACATTAAGGTGACGCCGCATGGCATTGTCAAGCTTGTCGATTTTGGCCTGGTGAAGGTATTGCAGCCCGATGACACCCGTACCGTTACCGTTGTGCAGGGGCGCGGCACAGTGGCGTATACGCCGCTAGAGCAGTATGGCAGCGACAACGGCACGACTGATACGCGTAGTGATATTTATAGTTTTGGCGCCACGCTCTATCACTTATTGGCCGGAGAGCCGCCGGTAGATGCCAAAGAGCGTTTTCTGCGCCCCGGTTGTCTTGCCCCTCTCCGCCAGATCAACGCTGATGTTTCTCCACGCGTGGAGCGAACTGTTTTTCAAGCGCTCTCCATGCACCCCAACGAGCGACCGGCCAGCGCCCGCGACATGCGCGACATGCTGATCGGCTCGCGCACGCCGCTATCGCCGGTGAATTCCGATGTGCTCATTGCCAACGTGAGCTGGTGGAGTGCCATCCAAGCTAATTTTGTTCTCTTGGGTACAGCGGCGGCTCTACTTCTGATCGCCGTCATCTTGGTATTATTCGCTCCTGGTGCGCCATCGTAAACCTCTGGTAATTTTGGCCCAATCAGTACACCGCAACGGTGTTGGCGAGATAGGCATCAGTCTGGACTAATGAATCCGACCCTATTGCTTGCCCTTGCGATCTCCTGATAATCTAATCTCTTACCATTTTGCAACAATCCTTTTCTGTCTTTGCCGCTCAAAGTCGTATAGCATTAGTTTTAGTGCCAGGCGCAGCCGGCCCCAACGCAACGGGCGTAGGCAATGGAGCAGCTGCAAGTTGGGCTGTGCACAGCATAAGTTGAGTCCCATACAGCGCACAGCCGACGCTTTCGTTTTGCGTATTGGTTTTGGGGAATCTATTGCCCACCTTACGCAACCCTATGGGGTGGCCCAGCGAAAATGGGCTAAAAAGCCTGTAAAACCATGCGGCTTTTTAGATACCCTTCTACACATGTGAAAATTTGCGCGAACGAAAATTGAACTGCTATAATCGCCTGTGTCCATGTCTAAATGGCAAAAACTGGTTTTGATTTCAGGCATTTTACCAATTACGCATTTCTGTTGCTGGCGCAATCGCACATTCGCTATTTGTTGAGACGTATGTGTTGACGTTGCGTTCTCATATTAACCATGGATATTTGGCGTCTGACTAGATTGGTCATCATTTCGCTCGTGTTGCCGGTCCTTGCGGCTGTTGTGGCAGATTATTTGCTGGATACGTTGCCATGGATAACCATAATGGTAAGTCTTGTGGCAATTCCACTGTCATCAATTGTTGTAATAAGGGCCAGCTTAGTTGAATTTGATAAGATCATACAGGACGTGGCTCCCGTTGATGTGGCAAATGACGCTGTTGTAAATGATTCATAATCTGCTCGGTAAAATGGCTCATTTAAAGTAACGTCAAAGAATTTTGCAGCAGCAGGGATGATTTCAATACAAATGCTTGCCATTTGAAATCCTCTAATTTTTACAATAAAAACTGTATACAAATCTCTTAAATTTACATATATATAATACATATACAGCAGCCTATGGCTGCACCTTCCCAGGGAAAGGTAAGTAAGCGTGAAACCTGAGAATACCGAACAGACACATGAAGAAACCTTCATGGAAGAAGTGGTGGAGGAGGTCTTTGAAAAAGATTTTGCGGGACCCATTGCAAAAGCTTTTTGGATCATGAAGCGGTGAGTGGTCTGGTGCGAAGCGGGCTCATGGATTCATTGGAAGCGCGGCATCAGGCGCTCACGAGCCGCGTGCAGCAGCACCCTCAGCGCGTCACTATGATTGCCGGCGGCGTTTTGCTTCTGCTGGTGGGCTTGCTGGTGCCGGTGCCTACGCCACATGTTTCGATTGGCGCCGAGCCCCTGTTGGCAGGTGGGCCGCGTTGGTTTACGAACTCTTTTCTTCACACAATTTTGGTAGATATTGCGCTGATTGGGTTGGCATATTTTGCCACACGCTCAATGTCCCTGGTGCCCAGCGGTTTGCAAAACGTCATGGAAGCTGTGATCGAATATCTATACAGCTTCTGTGAGAGTGTTGCCGGTCATAACGCACGCAAGTATTCGCACTGGGCGCTTACTCTCTTCCTCTTTATTATTATTAGCAACTGGTCAGGCCTGATTCCGGGTGTGGGCAGCATTGGCTTTTACCACGTCGGTGCTGAACACGGCGCCGTTGAAGAGCATAATGCAAGCGAAGAACCAGCCCCGAAACTCAAGAAGAGGCTCCCGCCGAGGAACAAGAAGAGGGTGAGAGCAACGAACATTCGATGTATATCCCCAATTCCTCTATGTCTCGAGATGCCGCTGTATTAAATTCGCAGGTGGCGATGGCTGATGGAAAAGTTCTCATTGTGGAACCTGCATCAGCCTCTACGAATGTGCGTGCTGCCGAAGAAGAAGGGCATGCCAAGTTTGTGCCGCTTTTGCGACCACCCAGCGCCGACCTCAACTTTACCTTTGCCATTGCGATCATTACCATGGTGATGGTGCAGGTATATGGCTACCAAGCGCTTGGCACCAGTTATTTTACCAAGTTTTTTAACAACACCGGCCATGGTGGCGCCATGCGTGGCGTCAACCTCTTTGTCTCTACGTTGGAACTGATTAGTGAGGTTGCCCGTATTCTCACGTTTGCTTTTCGTCTTTTTGGCAATATTTTTGCTGGTGAAGTGGTTTTGGCCACCATGGCGTTTTTGGTGACCTTTATCTTGCCGATTCCCTTCTATTTTCTAGAGATCTTTGTCGGCGCTGTACAATCATTGGTCTTTATGATGTTGGCGCTTATCTTCTTCACCGTTGCAACCATTAGCCATGGTGATGAGCATCACTAAGAACCCGTCCTGAAAATCGGTTGTGAGCTATACTGCGGTTGCGATGAGAACCGGCGTTTTCTACTGCCTCAACCGGAGTGATAAAACTCCGGTTCTCATTCAGAGCCGAGTATGACAGAGATTTTCAGGATAGGTAACTAAATAATTATCCGTCAATTGTATCTGTCTGTAAATTCTCTGTATCAAACAGATATGCCAGATACCTCGATAGAATTTACAGACATGTTTTAAGTATTAAAAGCAACACAGCTTACGCAATGTTGTTCGATGACCAAGGTTGTTGGATGGTCAGGAGTGAATAAGCGGTTGGCGAATTAGAACGCAGCGCTTTGGCTCCACAAGAGAATGCGTAAGTCCGAATCAATTAGAAATCCTTAAATATCAAACATAAATTAAAGGAGATTGTTAAAATGGATGTAGCTGCCGCAAAAGAAATTGGCGCCGCTCTGGCAATGGGTCTGGGCGCTATCGGCCCTGGCATTGGTATTGGTTTGATTGGGTCAAAGGCTGTAGAAGCAATGGGTCGCAACCCCGAAGCAACCGGCACTGTGCAAACCAACATGATTTTGGCCATTGCCTTTGCTGAATCCATCGCTATTTTCGCCTTGGTTATTGCCCTGCTGGTCAAATTTGTCTAAATGCCGTCGGTAATATGCATTGAAATGGTGTATAGAACTCAAAGGCATATTTCATAATTTATACTCTCGGTTGTTGTAAATTAATGTTTTCACCCGATGAGTAGAAAATGTTAATTTATCGCAAAGCCAAGTATAGAAGAGGAGACTGATCGTGGGGGAAATAGCAAACCAATTAGGAATTACCGGCGGTCTTCTGATTTCACAGATCGTCAATTTTGTTGCTGTGGCCTTTATTTTGCGGGCCATACTATATCAACCCATTCTGAACATGCTGGATCAGCGCAAAGCGCGCATTGACAACAGCCTGAAAGAAGCGGAGCGCGTTTCAGCTGCCGCGCGTGAGGCGGAGCAAGAAAAGACCAGCATTTTAGATGAAGCGCGTCGGGAAGCGCAAGAAGTGCGCGCCCAGGCCACGCGCGATGCTGAGAAGATTGCGCAGGAAGTTCGCTCACGCGCCGACCAGGAAGCAACTGACATACGCATGAAGGCGCAAGAAGACGCCAAAGCGCAAGTTGAAAATGCGTTGGTCGATGTTAACAAGCAGGTGGCGGAATTAGCTATCCAGGCCACTGAAAAATTATTGGGTCGTGAATTGGAAAATAAAGCGGATCAGCGCCGCTTTGTTGCTGAGTTCCTGAAGCAAAATGGGAGCGCGTGATGAGTGACAAACGTACGCAAGCAACGCGTTACGCCCAAGCCGTTATCCAGGCCATGACCGAACGGTGGCGCGCTTCTTTACAGGCTGGCGCGGATGCCATCGCCAAAGACAAGAAGTTAGCCGCTCTGTTGGCCGATGCTGGCGCCAGTCTGGATGATAAGGTAAAAGCGTATCAGGCCGCCATTAAAACAGACCTTTCTGCTGAAGAGCAAAATTTGGTCAAACTTTTGCTCCAGAATGGCGATATAAATATGCTGCCGGAAGTGGCGTCTGCTTTGGCAGAGGCGGCAACTGGTCAGCGCGGCCCACAAAAGGCTGAAATTGTCAGCGCGATTGAACTCACGCAGAAAGAGCAAGAAAGCTTACGCAATAAGCTGATTGCCGACTATGGCGATGGCCTGACTTTTGACTTCCGTGTCGATCCGGCACTGCTGGGCGGTTTGCGCGTGCGCGTGGGAGACCGCCTGATCGACACCTCAGTTGCCAGCCGACTCTCTGCTCTGCGCGAGACACTCTCGTCTGCAGTGCGCTAAGAAATAAGATTACAGGAGGTTGACAATGGCTGTGCGTACAGAAGACATTACAGCACTGCTTAAAGAGCAGATTTTAAATTTTGTCACCGCCCCGCGCCAAATGGATGTGGGCGAGGTGATTGAGGTCGGGGACGGTATTGCGCGCGTTTCCGGCTTGCAAGGCGCCATGGCCGGCGAGCTGTTAGAGTTTACCAAAAACGGCACATTGGGCATTGCGCAGAACCTGGACGAGGCTTCTGTCGGTATCATCATTATGGGTGATTACGCCGACATTGAAGAAGGCGACCTGGTACAAAGCACAGGGCGTATTGCTTCGGTGCCGGTGGGCGATGCGCTGATTGGGCGCGTGGTGAACGCCGTGGGTGCGCCAATTGATGGCAAAGGGCCCATTCAAACCACCACATATCGCAATGTGGAACGGATTGCGCCCGGCGTGATTAAGCGCCAGCCGGTGAACGAGCCGGTGCAGACGGGTATTACCGCCATTGATGCGTTGATTCCGATTGGTCGCGGCCAGCGTGAGCTGATCATTGGTGACCGCCAAACGGGCAAAACCGCAGTGGCTATTGATACCATCATCAATCAAAAGGGCAAAGACCTGATCTGCATTTATGTGGCCATTGGCCAGAAGCAGTCCAGCGTGGCGCAAGTTGTGGCAACGTTGGAAAAATATGGCGCCATGGAGTACACGGTGGTGGTCAACGCTTCGGCGGCCGATCCGGCGGCTCTGCAATTTTTGGCCCCGTTTGCCGGTTGCGCCATTGGTGAAGAATTTATGGATCAGGGGAAAGATGCGCTGATTGTCTATGACGATCTTTCCAAGCATGCCCAGGCATATCGTCAGGTGTCACTGCTGCTCAAGCGCCCGCCCGGACGTGAAGCCTACCCCGGCGATGTGTTTTATCTGCACAGTCGCTTGCTAGAGCGGGCCGCCCGCCTTTCCGAAGAAGAGGGCGGTGGTAGTTTGACCGCTCTGCCGATTATTGAAACGCAAGCGGGCGACGTTTCGGCCTATATTCCCACCAACGTAATTTCGATTACCGATGGTCAGATCTTTTTGGAGAGTGACCTCTTCTATGCCGGTATTCGCCCGGCGCTTAACGTGGGTATTTCGGTGAGCCGCGTGGGTGGTAGCGCCCAGACGCGCGCCATGAAGAGCGTAGCGGGTCGCCTCAAGTCGGAGTTGAGTCAGTTCCGCGAACTGGCTGCGTTTGCCCAGTTTGGCAGCAGCTTGGACGAGACCACACAGCGCCAATTGGATCGTGGCTACCGCATGCAGGAATTGCTCAAGCAGCCCCAATATCAGCCGGTGGATCTGGACAAACAGGTGATTAGCCTGTGGGCCGTGAGCAACGGTATCTTTGACAAGGTGCCGGTGCGCTTGGTAAAGACCTTTGAAGCCGACATGCATAAATTCCTGGATAGTAACCATCCCGAAATTGGCCAGTCTATTATGCGCACCAAAGAATTAAGCAAGGAGACCATCGACTCGCTTAGCGTGGCGCTGCGTGACTTTGCCAATTCTTGGAGTGCCCCCGAATAATTGCTTTTAACCCTCCCCACGACGGGGAGGGGACTCGTATCTTTTTCTCGGAAGATCCAAAGAGTCTGATGGCGAAGTAAAGAATAACATGACTTACGCAGCGCCTGTGGATTGCCCAAAGTGAACCGGCCTGCATTCGATACAATTTTAGTTGAGACTTGCGTAGGTCCTGAATAAAAAGGAAAGGTCGTTTTGGCAAACACAAGAGAAATTCGACGCCGTATTCAAGCGGTTAAAAATGTTGCCCAGGTGACCAAGGCGATGGAAGCTGTGGCCGCGGCTCGCATGCGCAAAGCGCAGGAGCAGGTGCAGGCCACCCGGCCTTATGCTGAGCAGGCGCGTGAAGTACTTTCCTATGTGGCGCGCCTGCCGCGCTCGGAAAGCGACCTGGATCCGTTGATCCAAGGCCGCCCTGTGAAACGCGTGGGCGTGGTTCTGATTAGTGCGGACCGTGGCTTGGCTGGCGGCTTTAACGCCAATGTGATTCGGAAAGCGGCTCAAGTGATCCGCCAGAAACGTCAGGCAGGGGCCGAGGTAAGCGCCATTACGGTTGGACGCAAAGGGCGCGATTGGTTATTGCGTTATGATCCAATCGTTCATGCCGAATTTACCAATATGCCAGACTCACCTGCCATTGGAGATGTTACGCCGATTGCGCGGTTGGTGATTGATGCGTATGTCAATGGCACCTTTGACGAAGTTGATATTGTATATACCGATTTTGTCAATACGATCAAGCAGGATCCGGTTGTGCATAAGCTGCTGCCGGTAGAGCCTGCCGAGCCAAGCGTAAACATGGCGCCCGATTATATTTTTGAGCCGAGCCCCGAAGTTGTTTTGCAGCGCGTGATCTATGGCTTCACGGAAGTGCAAATCCTGCAAGGGGTATATGAGTCAATTGCCAGCGAGCAATCTGCCCGTATGGTCGCCATGCGTAATGCTACCGAGGCTGCCAATGAGCTGATCGATTCGTTGACGCTCACTTATAATAAGGCGCGTCAAGAGGGCATTACAATGGAGTTGCTGGACATTATTGGCGGCACTTCGGCGCTGGAAAAAGCATAATCAGTAGATTGCAACGGGAGACGATAGCATCGTTGCGGTGTACAGATAATAGAGGAGATTCCTGATGGCAGAACAGATTGTGGGCACGGTAAAAAGCGTAGTCGGCCCGGTGGTCGATTTTGAATTTTCCGAAGGCGCCCTGCCCGAGATTTACGACGCAATTTATGTGGATATGGGCAGTGGCAAGCGAGAGACATTTGAAGTAGAGCAACAGCTTGGGAATAATATTGTGCGCAGCGTTTCCATGGGCAGCACGGATGGACTGCGCCGCGGCATGCAGGGCGTATCTGAAGGGGAACCCATTAAGGTGCCGGTTGGACCTTCTACGTTGGGGCGTCTCTTTAATGTGACCGGTGCGCCAATTGACGAAGCCGGCCCGGTGGATGCCGAAACCTACTATCCGATTCATCGCAAGGCCCCCTCTTTTGATGAGCAGGCCACCCAGGCTGAGCTTTTTGAAACAGGCGTTAAGGTGATTGACCTGATTGCCCCCTTTACCAAAGGTGGCAAGACCGGCATCTTTGGCGGTGCTGGTGTAGGCAAAACGGTTGTGATTCAGGAACTGATTCACAACGTGGCTGAGTTCCACAGCGGGTATTCGGTGTTTGCCGGCGTGGGCGAACGCAGCCGTGAAGGCAACGACTTGATGCGGGAAATGACCGAGTCGGGCGTGTTGCCATCTACCGTCATGGTCTTTGGCCAGATGAACGAGCCGCCCGGCGCCCGTTTGCGCATTGGCTTGACCGGCGTGACCATGGCTGAGTATTTCCGCGATGAAGGTCGCGATGTGCTGCTCTTTATCGACAACATTTTCCGCTTTGTGCAGGCTGGTTCGGAAGTGTCGGCTTTGTTGGGCCGCTTGCCCAGCGCCGTGGGATATGCGCCAACGCTTGGTACCGATATGGGTGACTTGCAGGAGCGCATTACGTCCACCAAGAAGGGGTCAATTACCTCCATGCAGGCGGTGTATGTGCCGGCCGATGACTATACAGATCCGGCGCCGGCCACCACCTTTGCGCACTTGGACGCAACGATTACATTGCAGCGTTCTCTGGCTGAGCAGTTCTTGTTCCCCGCTGTGGATCCGCTGGGCTCCACCAGCCGTATTCTGGATCCGCTGATTGTGGGTGATGAGCATTACGCTGTAGCCCGTGAGGTGCAGCAGACGCTCCAGCGCTATAAAGATCTGCAGGACATTATCGCCATTCTGGGTGTGGAAGAGTTGAGCGAAGATGATAAGCTGATTGTGGCGCGCGCCCGTAAGATTCAGCGCTTCCTGACGCAGCCCATGTATGTGGCCGAGCAATTTACCGGCACGCCGGGCAAATTTGTCAAGATTGACGACAATGTCCGTGGCTTCCGCGAAATTCTGGACGGGAAGCATGATGATTTGCCGGAAGCTGCCTTTTACATGGTGGGTGGTATTGAAGAAGCAGTCGAGAAAGCGGCTCGCTTGCGCTCTGGCCAGTAAATTGAGTTAAGGAATAACAGATTTCTTACAGATACGTCACGTAAAGGTCGCGCAATGGCATGGTTGTTGTCTTTAGATAATTGTGCGAACTTTTAACAATGTGACCATTCCCTAAGTAATCTGTTATTCAAAAAATAAAGGTTCAAGACCACATGACAATTCATGTTGAAATTGTGGCGCCGGATAAGACGCTCTTTTCTGGCGATGTACAAATGGTCACGCTGCCTGGTATGGACGGCCAAATGGGCGTCATGGGCGGACATGCGCCGTTACTCACCACGTTGGGTATTGGCGAAATTGTGCTGCACGGCGCCAATGAGACGGAATTTCTGGCGGTAAGCGGCGGGGTAGTGGAAGTGCGCCCCAACAAGGTGACCATTTTGGCCGATGTGGCAGAAGCGGCTGATGAGATTGATGAAGAACGCGCCCAGGCTGCTTTGGCCCGCGCCCAACAGTCGCTGGCCGATAATCCGCCGGCCGAGCACCGTGCGCCATTGCTGGAATCTGTGCGCCGCAGTAGCTTGCGTTTGCGGGTTGCGCGCAAGCGCAGACGCGCGCCGCGGGCACAGTTCCAAAGCAGCGAAGAGTAGACAGTTTGGGCTCATATAACCATTTATAATAAATATACGTAACTATTCAGATGTTCCCTGAGCGCCCAAACTGCGTTTGGGACGTCGAAGGGGACACGGGCTTCGACAAGCTCAGCCCTCGAGTAACCTGAATAGGTACAAATATACTATGCACTGAACCGGGTTCCTAAAGAACCCGGTTTTGGTGTGTGAAGCCCCTGGCATTTTGGCAGTTTGAAAACGCCGCGCCGGCTTGTCTGGCCGCTTAATTTTTGGGAATCCCGCCGAACTTTTGCTCAGGCTGTGATTGCTCAAAATTGAATGTTCACGGCACTACCAGCCTGAGAAATTGCGTTTTCAAACAGAGTAAAGTATAAATGAAAGCATGTTTGAAAAACACATCGGCATAGACCTTGGCACCGTAAATGTACTGGTCCACGTAAAGGGGCGCGGGATTGTCATGCATGAGCCTTCCGTGGTGGCCATTCGCTTGCGTGACAATAAGATGGTCGCAGTGGGCCATGAAGCGTATGACATGTTGGGACGTACGCCCGAGAGCATCGAGGTGGCGCGCCCCATGCGGGATGGCGTTATTGCCGACTTTGTGGTCACCGAGGCCATGTTGCGCTATTTCATTCAGTCGATTGTGGGCAACATTAATCCCCTCTTGAGTCCTCTCTTTCGTCCCAAAGTGATGATTAGCACCCCCAAGGGCGTCACTGGCGTTGAAGAGCGCGCCGTTCACGATGCCGCCATGCAGGCTGGCGCCGGTGCTGCTTATTTGATCCCTGAACCACTTGCTGCGGCCTATGGCGCTGGGCTACCCATTGGCACACCCACCGGCAACATGATTGTCGATATGGGGGGGGGCACCACAGAAGCCGCCGTAGTGTCTATGTATGACATTGTGGTTTGGAGCAGTGTGCGTGTGGGTGGCAATCGCTTTGATGAGGCGATTATTAATTACATCCGCAAAAAATATAATCTATTGATTGGTGAGCAAACCGCCGAGGAAATTAAGATCGGGATTGGCAGTGCGTTACCCTTGGAAGAAGAGCGCACCATGGAGATTAAAGGGCGCGATCAGGTAACTGGGTTGCCCAAGATTATGCACGTGACCAGCAGTGAGGTAACGGAGGCCATGCAGGAGCCGCTGCAAGCGGTGGTTAGTACGGTGCGGGCCACGCTGGAAAAGACGCCGCCTGAATTGGCCGCCGATATTATTGACCGCGGTATGGTCATGGCAGGCGGTGGTTCGCAGCTGCGCCACATTGCGCAATTATTGACGCAGGAGACGGGCGTTCCCTGTTATGTGGCCGAAAATCCCATTGCCTGTGTGGCGCTCGGGGCCGGTCGTGCGTTGGAAAATTATGAGATCATGCGCCGCAGCTTGCCGGTTGTCCCCAGCTAACTTCCCCGCGCTTAAAATTCCCCTCTGCTCACTGGCCCACTGTTTACTTTCCCAGTGCTTGATTTCACATGGTTACCCCATGGTCAAAGTGCATTATGATAAGCCTGTCATATGAACAGAGCAGAGAAGGCGTAGCCAATTCGACCTTTTTTGGTCTTGGTTTTTGACTTCATTGGGGAGTTCCATTACAATTATTGTTAAATTTGGAACTTTTAGTTAATTTATGAAAACAAATCCCCATTTAGCCCAGAATCTACCCAATCCCCCCACACAAATTCTAAATGGTGTGTTGCAGCATTGTTTGGTGGTCTGGCATCCCATACGTGACTTCAAATCTGATTTCAAAAGTGGATGTGGCTGTCAATCGTCTCTATTAATATTAGGACTCACGCATATCTTGAGTAAAGTCGTGTCGCAAGTAAACCGACTCGTCCCGGACAATCTACCGGCGTAGCGTGTAAGTTGCAAATATATTGGAGAGACGTAATTTGTCGCGTCGGCAATCGTTTAAAAAATTACTGCTTGGATGTTGTGGGTTTTGCTGGTGAGGGATAACAACTTGGAGGCTCTTTATGGGTAAAAATGTTATAAGTACGCAATCCGCCCCGGCGGCAGTTGGTCCCTATTCACAGGCTATTGGCACTGAGCAGTTTTTATTCCTATCGGGGCAACTTGGGCTTGATCCACAAAGCGGAAAGTTAAAAGAGGGGCTAGAGGCGCAGACGCGCCAGATATTAACCAATTTGCGTTCCGTGCTGGAAGCTGGCGGTAGCAGCATGGAGCAAATTGTCAAAACCACCATATTTTTGACCAATATGGCTGACTTTGCCACCGTGAATTCAATATATGCCGAAGCGTTTAGTGGTGAACCACCAGCACGCAGCACGGTTCAAGTTGCGGCGCTGCCATTAGGGGGGCTGGTGGAAATTGAAGCAATTGCCTTAGCGTGATTGCCCAAAATATTATGTGTGCCATTGTGGCGTCTATTTTTTAGGCGCCACACTTAGTATAAAATTTTTTTTGGAGGAATTTTTTAACCCATGAATAACGGTCAAACACAGTTAGAATCTACTTCTACATCGTTCATCTTCGATACTAACGGTTCGTATGTTGAGGATTCTAGCAACGGAGTTCATCCGATGGCCCTCCTGCTGGAGGAGATTGAAGGCACGTTGCAGCAGCCGCAAATTGGCGACATTCGTACGGGAATTATTGTGGATAAGCGCCCGCATGAAATTCTGGTCGACATCGGATACAAATCAGAAGGGCTCGTAAATGGTCGTGAGCTTGACCGCGTAAGTGAACTGGTTGAATCGTTAAGTATTGGCGATGAAACACCGGTATACATCTTGCGCGAAGAGCGTGATGGCGCCATTATGCTAAGTATTAGCCGTGCTCAGGCTGAGAAGGATTGGGAACGGGCCGAAGTGCTCATGGAGAGTCAAGATATTTTTGAAGGTGAAGTAACTGCCAATAATCGTGGCGGCGTCATCATCAAGCTGGGCCAGGTGCGCGGTTTTGTGCCGGCCAGCCAGCTCTCTGTGGAAAGCCAACAGGGTGGTTCCTCTAATTCGGGGGATGTGGAAGAGCGCTGGGCGCACTTGATCGGTCAAGACTTGAAGCTGAAAGTGATTGACATTGACCGCAAGCGCAATCGGTTGATCCTGTCTGAGCGGTTGGCCATGCGCGAATGGCGCAGACAGCAGAAGGAACAGCTTTTGGCCAGCCTGAAGGAGCAAGATGTTTTCGATGGCGTCATTAGCAGCATTGCGGACTTTGGCGCCTTTGTAGACTTGGGTGGTGCTGATGGTTTGATTCATCTGAGTGAATTGAGCTGGAATCGCGTATCGCACCCCAGTGAAGTAGTGAGCGTTGGTGATAAGGTCAAGGTTCAGATTTTGAACGTGGATCGCGAACGCCGTCGTATTGGCTTGAGCCTGCGTCGTTTACAGCCGCAGCCGTGGGACGTCATTCACGAGAATTATGAAGTCGGCCAAATTGTACGCGGCAAAATTACCAAATTGGTCAACTTTGGCGCTTTTGCCCGGCTGGAAACTGATGGCATTGAGGGACTCATTCACATTAGTGAGCTTTCCGACAAACGCGTGACTCATCCCAAAGAGGTGGTTGCTGAGGGACAGGAACATGATTTGCGCATTATTCGTATTGATACCGATAAGCGGCGTATGGGGTTGAGCCTCAAGCAAGCATTGCCACAGGAAGAACAGATTGAAATTGATTGGCAAATTGCGCCCAGTGATGATGGCGAGGATGAGAATGAAAGCGCCATTGCCGCACAGGTTGTGGATGCCATGAACTCCGCCGCAGTTCCACAAGCTGCTGACTAAGCTTTTGCCTTCGCAGCACGCCATATTTTGACCACCTTTATTACGTTAGGCTAATTGTCATGTGTCAGACAGAGTCTCTAGACTCTGTCTGACACATTCCCTCATACATTTGACTCTGTGTTGTATCCACATTATACTCAGCTATATGGGGAAGCTATAGTTGCCGTATGGCGAAAACCTTGCCATATCCGCACCATGGCCCCCAGTACTATCAGAGTAACCGCTTCTATAAGTCCTTGTTCTGTTTAGGCAACCACATCTTCATCTCGCAAGTATTCCGCCTGATTGGCTGACACATTTAAGCTTTACCGCAAAGGGCGCGGAGATGCGCCAAGATACTCGAATAGATTCGGCGCGTTTCTTGGCGGTAAAATACGATTTATCAGTCAACCAGGTATTCCGCTCTAATCTGTAGGCTCTCATATAACTAGGCTCTTATATAACGTCGACACAGTTGGCGCCGCTGACTGCCCCCAATGCTCTTGGCATCATGTCTATTCAGGGCCCTCCGACCTGTTGTTGCAACCACCCCGCGCCGGCGTCAATAGATGGGGCTTGCGTAAGCCCGGAGCGGATGATTTCCCAAGCGTGCTGTGTAAGTTGCGTCCTGTTTATTCACTCTGGAACAAATAGGGCGGGCTCATCGTTTGAGTGGTGATTTTATATGCCAAAAAGTTGCCCAAGGCTTTTCTGTAACGCCACGTGCACGATTCAGTGAAAGCGAATTGCAACTTATCACCGTAATATAGCGTATTGACAAAACTCCCCCGCACTCGTTACAATAGGATCGTCCAGTAAAAGAGATTTAGAGTTGGTAACGTTGCTTCATTCACAGTTATCAAATTAGCATTTCTGCACTGATCGCGATATGGGTTCACTAAAAAGATAGCAATCTAAAGATAGCAATCTGTGCGGCGCTAGCTACAACACGATTTATTCCCCTCTCTTCGCAGCCAGCTAGACTCTTATACTGCGGTTTTGATCAGAGCAAAGTATAAAGCGGAACTTTTGTTACGGCGTTGGGCTTAGAATCCCTGTATAGTAGATGATTACACGGTAAAACTTAGGTATCTTAAATTGCGACTGTGATGGATAAGCGACCATGAATTCATTGCTGCCGACCCGTTTATTCAAACAGCGCAAAGTATAAGGAAAGCAATATGTCTGACAAACTCGATCGTTTTACAAAGCGTGCGAGAAGAGTTCTCACGTTGGCCCAAGAGGAAGCGCTACGGTTAAATCACAACTATATTGGCACAGAGCATCTTTTATTAGGCTTGGTTCGAGAAGAGAATGGCGTAGCCGTTAAAGTGTTGCGCGAATTGGGCGTCGAGCCAACTCAGGTAATTCGAGCGGTGGAACGCACAGTTGGTCGCGGGGAGCGGGCGCCTTTTGGCAAGCCAACGCTGGCGCCGCGTACCAAGCGGGTGATTGAGTTGGCGGTAGATGAAGCCCGCTTGATGGGCCACCACTATATTGGCACAGAACATCTATTACTGGGATTGGTCCGTGAAGGAGAAGGCATCGCAGTCAATGTCTTGCGCGGTCTAGGCATTAATCTGGATCGCGTGCGCACGCAAACCGCACGCAACATATTACAAAGCCAGGCTCAAAGCAAAGAGAAAGCCAAGAAAGAATCGAAGACACCGCTGGTTGACCAATTAGGGTTTGATTTGACCGCAGCGGCTGAAGAGGGACGGTTGGACCCGGTTATTGGACGTCAAACTGAAATAGAACGCGTTATTCAGATTTTGAGCCGCCGCACGAAAAACAACCCGGCCCTCATGGGCGAGCCTGGCGTTGGCAAAACGGCCATTGTGGAAGGATTGGCTCAGCGGATCGTGGATGGTGACGTGCCTGAATCGCTGCTCAACAAGCGTCTGCTCATGCTCGATGTGGGTAGCCTGGTGGCCGGTACCATGTACCGTGGCCAATTTGAGGAACGCCTTAAGAAAGTCATTGAAGAAATTATTAGCAGTGGGGCTATCTTATTTATTGACGAAGTCCACATGCTCGTGGGTGCTGGCGCTGCCGGCAGTAGCGTAGATGCCGCCAATATTCTCAAGCCTGCGCTGAGCCGCGGTCAGCTACAGGTGATCGGCGCCACCACGCTGGATGAATATCGCAAATATATTGAAAGCGACGCCGCTTTAGAGCGCCGGTTCCAGCCCATTTTGGTAGAGGAACCCAGCATCGAAGAAACGATCCTCATTCTCAAAGGTGTTAAGGCGCGCTACGAAGAGCATCACAAATTGCTGATTACGGATGAGGCGCTGGATGCGGCTGCCAATCTGGCCGCGCGCTATGTGCCGGATCGTTTTATGCCCGACAAGGCGATAGATGTAATCGATGAAGCGGGTAGCCGCGTGCGCATGTACAAGACGCCGCATGCAACCAATCTTCGTGAAACATTTATGAGCCTGAAAAAGCTGCAAAAGCAAAAAGAAGAAGCTTTAGAAATGCAGCGTTTTGACGACGCCATTGATCTGCGCTACCGAGAAGTAGAGCTGGAAGCGCGCCTCAACGAGCTGCGTGAAGGGGGCAACGAAGCGGATAATCGTCCGCGCGTGACGCCGGACGATGTGGCTGAAGTCGTTGCCATGTGGACGGGCGTGCCGGTCAGCCGCATTGCCGGTGAAGAGCGTACGCGTCTGCTAGAAATGGAAAAGGCTATTCGCCACCGCATCATCGGTCAGGAAGAGCCTATTAAGGCCATATGTAAAGCGGTGCGGCGCGCGCGTGCTGGCTTAAAAGATCCACGCCGGCCCATTGGCACCTATATGTTCTTAGGGCCCACGGGTGTTGGTAAATCCGAAACGGCGCGTGCGTTGGCCGAGTTTATGTTTGGGAGTGATGAGGCGTTGCTCAAGCTGGATATGAGTGAGTTTATGGAGCGGCACAACGTGAGCCGGTTGGTCGGTGCGCCTCCTGGTTATATTGGCTACGAAGAGGGCGGTCAGCTTACGGAAGCCGTTCGCCGTCGCCCCTATAGCGTGATCCTGTTGGATGAAATTGAGAAGGCGCACCCAGAGGCCTTCAATATGCTGCTGCAAATTATGGAGGATGGCCATCTTTCCGACGCCAAGGGGCGCCGTGTTGATTTCCGCAATGCACTCATTTTGATGACCAGTAATATTGGCGCCAAGCTCATCCAAGGTGCTAATAAAATGGGTTTTGCTACCATCACCGAAGAGACACCAGAATCGCGCGAGCAAGAGTATGAAATCATGAAGAGCAAGGTGATGGATGCGCTGAAAAAGACCTTCCGTCCCGAGTTCATCAATCGCCTGGATGGCGTCATGGTTTTCCGCAGCCTGTCGCGTGATGAAATTGCGCTGATTGTCGAGCTTGAGCTGCGCCCCTTGCGCATGCAAATGGCGGAACAAGAAATGAAGCTTGAGCTGACCCAAGGCGCGCGAGAACAGATTGCCAGTGCGGGCTATGACCCGGATTATGGGGCGCGCCCCTTGCGCCGAGTCATCCAAAACAGCATTCAGGATCCGCTGAGCGAAGCGATTCTAGAAGGCCGCTTTGTCCCCGGTGACACTATTTTGGTGGATTACCAAGAGGTGACGCGTGACGATGGTTCAACAGCGGAAGATTATACCTTTGAAGTATCTGACCATCGTACTGTGGATGAAGTAGAGAGCGAAGAGGCGGATGCCATTGAGGCCATGCTTCAATAGTGAAATATAATTAATCCAGTAAAAATATGACCGGCATCTACTAGATGCCGGTCATATTTTTACTGGATAGAGTCGTTTGGCCGCTTTATGCCAAGATGCTGGTCAGAAGGATTAGGATGACACACAGCATAAAAACAATCAGCCCCAAGATGCGCTGGCGGCGATTGGCCTCGGTGACCAATAGGGCTGGCCTGCCCAATGGCCGATAGGTATTGGTGGCTTCGCAAAGCGAAACTGATAGCATTGCCCCAATGAACAATAATGTTAGTGTGAGAAGTGTCACGATGACCCAATTTTGACTTGATTGCGCGTCGTGCCAGAGCATCTATAGCGCAGTTGCGAAGAGAACGTTGCCGCCTACGGCCACTGCCTGAGCGGCAAAGCTCGCGTCGACGCGGAATTTTCCACAATAAAACCCTGCTGACTTACGCAGCGCCCGTGCATTGCTTGGAGAGAACTGCAGGGCTGCCCCGGCAATTTTTCCTCGAGGCTTGCGTAAGTCCTATCTATCCTGAAAAGATGTTAAGGCATGATAACACAGAATGTACATGCATTGTTGGACGCGCTCTACACGCTAGGTAAACTGTCGGAGGGTGGCGTTTATCGGCCCGTTTACAGCGAGCCCTGGCAAATGGCCCATCGGCAAGTTGCGGAGTGGATGGCGCAATGTGGTCTACGCGTGCGCGCAGATGCGGTAGGCAACTTAATTGGCCGGATTGATGGTAGTGTGGATGGGCCGGTGGTGGCGACGGGGTCGCATATTGATACGGTGCGCGGTGGGGGACGTTTGGATGGCGCATTGGGCGTTGTGGGCGGGCTCATTGCGCTCTCCACGCTTCGCTCTCAACATGGGCAGCCGCGTCTGCCGCTGGAGTTAATTGTTACTTGTGAAGAAGAGGGCAGCCGTTTTACCAACAACTTTTGGGGCTCGCTTTCCATTGTGGGGGAGGCGGATGAAAAACAGGCCAATCAGCATCACGATGTGGATGGTGTGACCATTGCCCAGGCCATGCGGCAGATTCAGCTCGATCCAGCTAGGATTGCCCAAGCCGCGCGTAGCGACATTGGCTGGTTTCTAGAGATGCATATTGAACAGGGCGCCGTATTAGAACAAAAGCAGCTTGACCTGGGCATTGTAACTGCCATTACCGGGCTCACTCATTTTCGCGTTACGGTTACCGGGCGCGCCGATCATGCCGGTACAACGCCCATGCAGATTCGTAACGATGCCTTGACTGGCGCCGCCGCTATGATTCTGGCCATTGAGCATGCGGCGCGGGCGTTGGGAGCGCCAGCCGTAGCCACGGTCGGTCGCATCTCCGTTGAGCCGGGGCAGGCCAATGTTGTGCCATCGTCTGTTCTCTTTTCAATTGATGCCCGCCACCCCGATCGCAGCCAGCAGCTGCAGCTGTGTGCAGACATTCGGTCCGAGTTGTATCGCATTGCGGATGAGCGCGCTTTGGGAATCCACATTGAGCAACTTACAGAGCATCCCCCGGTGCCGATGGCGCCGGAAATTATACACGCCGTGCAGGCCGCGGCTGAGGAGCTTGGTGTTTCGCATCAGCAGATGCCCAGCGGCGCTGGACACGACGCCCAGATTATGGCGCGCCGCTGCAAAGCCGGCATGCTTTTTGTGCCCTCCATTGGGGGGCGCAGCCATACGCCTGCTGAGGATACGGCGCCAGCGGCGTTGGAGCGCGGCATTCAGGTGCTGACAGGCGCCCTGTACAGATTGGCCTATTAACATGGATCTTCTAACGGCCCTTCCTCTTGATCTACATGCTGGCGTACCCCATGTAATCTCATTTGTCGGAGGTGGCGGTAAATCAAGCGCCCTGTTTGGGCTGGCGAAGGCCATTGCCGACCGGGGACACCGCGTCATTTCAACCAGCACAACCCATTTGGGTGCCGAGCAGTTGGCACTGGCGCCCAGCGTTGTACGGGTCACGAACAACAGCCTCCCTTTACCCCAGCTTGCCGAGGCGCTGGCGCAACACAACCATTGCTTGCTCATTGGGGCAGCCATCTCACACGCGTCTGACGCATCACTAAAGACGCCAATGCCTGCGGAGATGCGGCTCAAGGGGCTGCCCATCCCAATGATTGATGAGTTGGTTAATCATTGTGCGCAATTGGGCGTTTCGGCGCTACTGGTCGAGGCCGATGGCAGCAAGCGCCGCCCGATTAAAGCGCCGGCGACTTATGAGCCTGCGGTTCCGACAGCCACCACCATGCTTATAACGGTCATGGGATTAGATGCAGTTGGCCATCCCATAACCGAAGAATTTGTGCACAGGCCGGAACTACTGAAGCAACTGCTGCATGAATATTCAGCATCGTCTTTGCCAGTAGAACCTGCGCCACCAGCGCCTGCTTTGGATGCCCCAATGCGCCTGACGCCATCTATGATGGCCCATTTGTTGTTGCACCCCAATGGTGGCGCCAAAAATTTGCCGCCACTGGCCCGCCATGTTCTGTTGCTTAATAAAGCCGAGTCACCCGTTTTGTTGGCTGTGGCGCGCTTAATTCGACAACAATTTCCATCTGACGCCCCTCTTTGTCTAATGGGCGCGGTTGGTTTCGCACCCCAAAACCCGATTCAAGAGCGATGGGCGCCGCTTGGCATAGCCGTGTTGGCGGCTGGACAGAGTCGGCGCATGGGGCGCTCTAAACAGCTTTCCACGGCCGATGGTGAGATCATGGTTGTGCGTGCGGTGCGCGTGGCGCTGGCTAGCGGTGCTGAGCAGACTGTGGTGGTGACGGGGGCGTACGCTCCTCAGGTGGAAGAACAGCTGCGCGCAGCTTTGGGCGCTGACTTTACGCGGCTGCACTTGGTTCATAACCCAGATTGGGCGAGCGGCCAGGCCAGTAGCGTGCGCTGCGCCATACAGAATTTTGCTCCTCATATTGCTGCTGCGGCGATTATGCCCGTAGATCAGCCCTTTCTTTCTCCGCTGCTTTTAAAGCAAATCTTTCAACGGTGGCGTTTAGGGGCGCAAATGGTTGCACCCGCGGTGCAAAGCCAAATGCGCGGCGCGCCTGCCCTATTTGACCGAACCATGTGGGACGAATTGGCAACGGTAGACGGCGACGTCGGGGCGCGCGTTGTGTTGCGGCGTTATGCGGATGCCGTCTCTACTGTTGAAACCTCCGCACTGCAATTACAAGATATTGATACACCAGAAGATCTGGCCCGCTTGGCGTAACTGTATATGTACCCGCTCGGCATAATCGTATATATAGTTGAACGTCAATCAACAATCAGCTCCATCGCTGCGAGATAACTGAATCTTTCTATTTGTTTGTTGACTATAATCCCCGCTGTTTTAGCTCCGTATTACTTAACAATAGCGAAAGAAACCCTTCTTTTATTTAACGTTTCCTTACGATTTTTGGTTGATTTGCGATCGTAGGGAAACCGACTAATTAGCGTAGTTTCGACGAATGTTTAAAGTATTCTAATACGATGAAAGTAGCGCACTACGACATTGTTGGTAATATCCCTGAGGCCAAGTAAATAGTATAATATCTCCAACATTATCAAGTCCTTTGATATCTTTCATCACGCGTTGCAAAACACTTTATCTTAACTTTTTCCATATCCTTACTGCTCTGCATTGTTGACTCCCCCACAGAAGTATCGTTGTTAAAGTGTCTTGTTATGTTTAGATTTAATTCATAACATCATTCAAGAAGTCAACTAAGATGCAATATCATTTGAAGATTTTTTCTACAGTAATTATTCTTTGTTGTTCCTCGCTGCTTCCTTTATCGCCATTGTTTGGTTCGCAAGCTTTTGCTCAAGACTCTGCACAATCCCCCTCATTTGATGCGTTTATTCGTAAAGAGGCAGATGTAATTTACGAAACCAATCTGAAGCGCCGCCAAGATGGATTGGCGCCTTTGCGTTGGAATGCAGAGTTGACCAACGCCGCGCGCTGGTTTGCGTACCATGCGGTTGAGGGCCATCCCAATGGTCACTGTGGCCATAACGATTTGGTCTATGGTGAGCTTACGGATCGCATTACCGCTGCTGGATACGATCACGCCCAGGCCTGGGGTGAAAACGTGGTTTGTGGATATGTTGATCCCAAAGACGCCGTGGATGCCTGGATGAAAAGCCCTGGTCATCACGACAATATGATGAATCCGGCCTATCGCGAAGTTGGGTTGGGCTACTATCAGCGTGAAAGTGACGGGCGCGGGTATGTTGTTCAGGATTTGGCGTACGACAAATACTACGCACCGGTGATCATTGAGAATGAGGCGCTGACCACCAGTGTGCCCGAAGTGACATTATATATATACAACCTTGAGGGCCAGGATGGATTTGATGGCTTAGCGCCGGCCAAAGAGATGATGATTGCCAATGAGCCTACCTTTGCTGGGGCGCAATGGGAACCCTTTAGCACTGAGAAAAAGTGGACCCTGGAAGCCGGTGAAGGGTGGCGCACTGTTTATGTAAAAACGCGCGATGGCCTGGGGCGTTCCACTATGGTCCATGACACCATCTATCTGGGCGCAGAACCGTCTGCAGAGAGCTTAACCCTGGCGCAAGTTGCCACACGCGTAAAGACGATCTTTGATTACGACGATATTGAGAGACAGCGCACGGATGCCGCCAATTGGAATCAGGTGCAGTTTAGCTCGGCTTGGTTAGCAGATGACAGCTCGCCTTCATTTCAGCTATTGCAGGGCAATGGCCAATGGGTAAGTGATGATGCCGCCATTGGGCGCCAGTCATTTCGTCTGGCTGCCGATCAGCCATTATCTAGAGCGTGGATGTGGTCTGGCAATTTCCTCCCCGCCGGCACAGCCTATGCCTATTTCCGCTTGAAAGTAGCCAATAATCAATCTAGCGCTACGGCCATAAAAGTGCGCGTGGATATTGACAACAAAACTTATGGCCCGCTGGATATTAAAGCCAGCGACTTTGCCGCTCCCAACCAATATCAGGAATTTGCACTGCCGTTTCAAGTGAATGCGGACACGGGACTAATTGTCATCTATTTGGAGCGCTTGGGCGATACAGACGTTAACTTTGATGCCGCCACCTTCTACACAGATAAAATGGCGCTGGATGGGGCAGTGAACTGGGCGCACGGCGCCACCTATCGCAGCCGTACGGCGTGGGGACGCTTGGCTAATGATGCGGCTGGTTTCACCAGCGGCTTTGAGATGACCAACGATCCGCTTACTTCGGTGGACCCACTTGTGCCCCTGCCGCGCGATGAAGCGGAAAAATCGGCAGAGAGTATTATTGTATCTGACAATAGTATTGAGTTTTGGGTGCAGCAGGATAAGGAAGCCGCGGCTGATACGACGGCGCAGATCACCTGTGCCAACTGTGAAGGCGGCTGGTCCGTCAATAGCGATGCTACGTGGCTAACTGCTGAGCACAACGAGAGCCAAATTACGGTTCATGTAGATGCAGCCGGCTTGGAGCCGGGGGACTACAACGGTGTCCTCACCGTCAATGCAGATGAGACGTCGACTTTATCTTCCACCACTGTGGCCGTTACCATGACGGTTGAACCAGCGGATGTGGGCGGCGTCGGCCAGGCGAAATTCGCTTATTTACCGGTCGTGAAGCGTTGAGCCAGTTTGTAAATCGATGCCATAAAAAAACCTTGCTCCCGAAGAGCAAGGTTTTTTATTTGTAACGATCCAGATTGCTCGGATCGTCAATACCGTTGTGTCGCGCTGTCTTATTTCTTGCTGCCAAACAAGCCACCCAACAGTTTGGAACCAATGTCTAGCACATCGTCCACCATGGAACCATCGCCATCCAGATCCAGCAATTGGGCCATGCCGCCTAGCTGCGAGTCGGCCTGCTTCTGCACACCATTTAGCATATTAGACAAATCGTTGGCGTCTAGCCCATTTTGACGCTTGGTTTGGCCCAGCGCGCCCATCACCACGGGGGCCAGCATGGCCAAAAGCTGGGCGGTCGAGTTAACATCCAGACCACTCACCTGACTGACTCCCCGCTCGACGGGAACCTGTTTTCCCCCCAACACGTGCCCCAAAATCTTTGTACCCATAGTGGTTATATCACCACTGCTCAAGGCGCCCTGTAGGTCGTTGAGAATGCTGCCATCGTGATCACGGGCCAGTGCATCATTCAGCGCCTGTGCACCATCTGCGGAAGAGGCATTGCGCCCCAATGCCCCTACGATCATCGGCAATGCCGCACTAATGGCCGTTTGTGTGGAGGCGGAATCTGTGCCAAGTTGGCGGCTGATCTGATTGACTGTATTGGCGTCGATCTGCTGAGACAAGAGATCTAATAGTGAACTCATGGGGTTTGTTCTCCTTATTGAGATAATAAACTTTAGACATAGCAAGTTCTTTGGTAAAACAAATGTCAGGTGACATAATGACATTGAGTTTATTGTAGTCTTTTGTGGCCGTTTGTCCAATTAAAACATGACTCACGCTACGCCCGCGGCACACAACACAAAATCCATCCAAACATGTGAATATCTGCTTGGTCTAGCGGCAGCATCATGTTATGATTACTTGGTCAACTATTGCCTGGTTAAGTAATGGCTATCCAAGCGATTCACCATCCCATCATTGTCCGGTTCTGACCCATAGAGAAGCAGCTTTCCCCAAAGTAGTCTTGCCGTTTTCCTCTCGGGTCAATCACAATGTACATTCACTGGAAAATTGCAATGAAACCCAATCGTTTTCAACAGACGCTAGCCGCGGGCAAAACGCCGGTGGGCCATATGCTCATGGAACTGGGCTCGCGCGGCGTGGCCCAAATGCTGGAGAGCGCCGATATCGACTTTGTGCTCATCGACACGGAACACTCGCCCTTTGGCGTGGCCGAAATCGCCAATCTTGTGGCTTGGTTTAAGGCAACCCCCATTGCGCCCTTTGTGCGCATCCCGCAGATCGAATACCATTTTATTGCGCGCACGTTGGACATGGGCGCGCTGGGCATTATGATTCCCAATGTGAAAACGGGTGAAGCAGCCCGCCGCATTGTCAATGCCGCCAAATATGCGCCGCTGGGCGACCGCGGCGTAGCGCTGGGTACGGCGCATACAGATTACAAAAGCGTTGTTCCGGCTGAGTTCATGGCGTATGCTAACCAAAATACAACCATTATCTGCCAAATTGAAAGCCAAGAAGGGCTGGACAATCTAGAGGAAATTGCCTCTACGCCCGGCGTCGATGTGCTTTGGGTGGGCCATTTTGACCTGACTCAATCCATGGGCATTCCCGGCCAGTTTGACAACCCGCGCTTTTTAGACGGCTTGAAAAAAGTGGTTGATGTTACGCGCAAACATGGATTGGGCGCCGGCATCCAGCCTGGCAGCCTAGCCCAAGCGCAGCAATGGATGGAAATCGGCTATAATGTGATCTCCTATGCGTCCGATATTGCCGTATATAGCACGGCGTTGAATCAAGCCGTTGCGGGCGTGCGCAAATTGGCCGGGGCGGCTGAATGAAGGGGATTTTTCTCCTGCGCCCGGCGGCGTTTGCCCAAATTTATGGCGCCGCCGAAGTCGCCGCAATTGCAGACATGCTGGATCTATACGCTCCACCGCAAAGCGCTGAATCCATCCAGGCCGATCCCTCGGTGTTGGCACAGGCGGATGTTATTCTATCGGGGTGGGGCATGCCCAAGATGGATGCAGAATTTTTGGCGTTGGCGCCCCGCTTGCAGGCCGTTTTTTATGGCGCCGGTTCCGTTAAAGGGATTGTGACCGACGCATTTTGGGCGCGCGGTATTCAGATTGCCAGCGCCGCGGCGGCCAATGCCGTACCGGTGGTTGAATATACGCTATCGCAAATTCTCTTTTGCCTGAAATTGGGTTGGCGCCATGCCCTAGAAATCAGGCGCGCACAGCGTTATCCTGGCCGCCACCACGTGCCGGGTGCATATGGCAGCACGGTTGGCCTTATTTCGCTGGGGCTCATTGGGCGCCGCGTGTGTGAAATGTTGCGGCTATTTGAGGTGCGGGTGATTGCGTATGACCCCTTTGCAACACCGGATGAGGCCGCGGTGCTGGGCGTGGAATTAGTCGCCTTGGATGAGCTTTTTCAGCGTGCGGATGTGGTTTCACTGCACGCGCCGTGGCTCAAAGAGACAGAGCGGCTGATCACCGGCGCCCACTTTGCCGCCATGAAACCCAACGCCGCTTTTATCAACACGGCGCGCGGCGCCATTGTGGCAGAAGATGAAATGATCGCCATATTGCAGCAGCGCCCGGATCTACAGGCCGTGCTGGATGTGACCTATCCTGAACCACCTGTACCGGACTCGCCGCTTTATACGTTGCCCAACGTGGTGCTGACGCCCCACATTGCCGGTTCGCTAGATGACGAATGTCGTCGCATGGGCCGCATGATGGTGGATGAACTGGCGCGCTTTCTGGCCGGGCAACCGCTACACGGCGCTGTTACCCAAGCCAAGGAGGCAATTTCCGCCTAATGTTTATACCGGGACTTGTCTCCATCACCTTTCGTCAGTTGACGCCTGCCGAAATTGTGGCGCTGCTGGCGCAAGCTGGTCTCAGCGCCGTTGAATGGGGCGGCGATGTGCATGTGCCGCATGGCGATTGGGCCGCGGCGCGTGCCGTGCGCCGTATGACGATTGATGCCGGCTTGCAGGTGGCCGCATACGGTTCTTATTACCGAGTGAGTCATACGGAAACGGGACCATTTGAAGCTGTTTTGGAAAGCGCCGTTGAACTGGGCGCGCCCTCTATTCGCGTGTGGGCGGGACGGCAGGCCAGCGCCGATGCCGATGAATCTTATTGGGCGCAGGTGGTTGAGGATTCGCAACGGATTGCCGATCTGGCTGCGGCCGCCAACGTGCGCATTGATTACGAATTTCACAATAAAACGCTGACGGATACCAATGAGGCGGCCGTCAAGTTGCTGACGCGGGTGGCGCATGCCAATGTGAAAACGTACTGGCAGCCCCCGCGCTATTCAACGCTGGCGTACAATCTGGCTGGGCTGGACGCCGTTTTGCCGTGGCTACAAAATGTCCACGCCTTTACCTGGCATCGCACAACGGGTGAGCGCTGCGCCCTGGCCGATGGCGCTGAAGATTGGCAGCAATATCTGAACAAGATTGCTGCCGCTACAGCGCCTACAACAGAGCGCTATATCCTGATTGAATTCGTCCAAAATGATGAGCTGGACAACTTTTTGGCCGATGCGCAAACGTTGCGTACCTGGCTAGCTGCCTACTTGTGAGGGCAGAAACGCAGCTCTGTAGACACAAAAACACGAGAACAAAAAGAAACACGCCAAACCAAAGATTTAATCATTGAAAATAACTTGTAGATTTAAACCTGTCAGGTCTGCAAGACCTGACAGGTTTGATAGCTAACTTGTTTCTGAACGCTTACTAAGGAAATTACCATGTCGAATCCAACCATTCGTTTTGCCGCCATTGGGTTGAATCACGGCCACATCTATGGCCAAACCAGCATTTTGCTCAACGCCGGTGCTGAATTAGTCTCAGTCTATTCTGAAGAAGCCGATCTGCTGGCCGAATACACAGCGCGCTTTCCGCAAGCCAAAGCGGCGCGCAGCAAGCAGGAAATTCTGGATGATGAATCGATCCAGCTCATTATTAGCGCCGCCATTCCGTGCGACCGCGCGCCCCTGGGCATCGAGGTCATGCGTCACGGTAAAGATTACATGTCCGACAAGCCGGGCTTTACCTCGCTGGACCAATTGGAGCAGGTGCGGCAGGTGGCGGCAGAAACGGGCCGCATCTACTCGATCGATTACAGTGAGCGCTTTGAGAATCAGTCCACCGTCAAAGCGGGCGAATTGGTCCGTGCTGGCGCCATTGGCCAGGTCATCCAGACGATTGGGTTGGGGCCGCATTTGCGCCGCTTCCATACGCGGCCGGAGTGGTTCTTTGAAGAAGAAAAGTATGGCGGCATTCTGTGTGATATTGGTTCGCACCAGTTTGATCAATATCTCTATTTTACCGGTGCTACGGAGGCTGAAATTGTGGCTTCGCAAGTGGCCAATTATCATCATCCGCAATATCCTGGACTGCAAGACTTTGGCGATGTCGTGGTGCGCAGCCCGGGCTGTAGCGGCTACATCCGCGTGGACTGGTTTACCCCCGACGGCCTGCCCACCTGGGGCGATACGCGGCTGACCGTGATTGGCACCGAGGGATATATTGAGGTGCGCAAAAATTGTGATATTGCCGGGCGCCCCGGGGGTAACCATCTTTTCTTGGTGAATGGGCAAGAGGTGCAATATGTGGACTGTAGTGATGTGCCGCTGACGTATGGGCGGCTGCTCATTGATGACGTTCTCAACCGCACCGAGACCGCCATGACGCAAGAACATTGTCTATTGGCTTCCCAGCTGGCGCTGCAAGCCCAGGCCCAGGCCACCCGCCTTGGCCATTTGCGTTGAGAATGCCAAACTGATGCATGTAACGCGTTTTGCCGCCAATCCCATCATTGTGCCGGAGATGGACCCATCCATCGGCGCCAATATTAACGGACCAACCTTGATGCGTGCGCCCGAGTGGCTGCCGAATCGCTTGGGGGAGTACTATCTCTACTTTGCGCATCACCAGGGACAGTTCATTCGGCTGGCCTATGCAGATGCGTTGGCTGGCCCCTGGCACATCTATGGTCCGGGCACGCTGCGTCTGGAACAGACGCCCTGTTACGGGCATATTGCGTCGCCGGATGTCCATGTGGATGAGCAGAACCAGCGCATTATCATGTATTATCACGGCCCGGCCATAGATCGCACCGCAGCCGCGCTCGATCCGGTTACGCAGCGCTTTCCGACGTTGGGCGGTCAACGCAGCCTGGTAGCAACGTCCACCGATGGCGTCACCTTTGTCTCGGGCAATGAACTGTTGGGCTCGAGCTATTTTCGCGTTTTCCAGTGGCAGGCGTGGACCTATGCATTGGGCATGCCGGGTATCTTCTATCGTTCCGCCAATGGCTTTACGAACTTTGAAATTGGCCCCATGTTGTTTAATCAGAACATGCGCCACGCGGCCCTGAAGCGGGTGGGACACATGCTGCATGTTTTCTATTCACAGGCCGGCGACTGCCCAGAGCACATTTTGCATGCTGCCATCGATCTGCGGCCGGATTGGATGCAGTGGCGCGAATCGTCGGTGCAGTCGGTTTTGCAGCCGGTGGAAGCGTACGAAGGGGCTGATTTACCGCTGACGCCATCGCAACGCGGCGCCATTCATCAGCGCGTGCGGCAGCTGCGCGACCCCGCTATTTTTGACGAAGATGCTCACACGTATCTGCTTTATAGCGTAGCGGGCGAAAGCGGTATTGCCATTGCCGAAATAGAGGAGTTTGCCCAATGAGCCACAGCAATCGTCTGGAATTAGTGCACAATCAAGGGTGGGATGAGCGCATTCTGGTCTGCCGAAATGGTGAGCTGGTCGACACATTTATTGTGGTGACCGATAATCATGTTGTACTCATCGACACGGTGATCAACCCAACAACCGCGGCCAAAATGGTCGAATTTGCGCAACCGTATTTGACCGGTGGCCGGTCGCTCTTGGTGGTAAACACCCATGCCGATTACGATCATGCCTGGGGTAATCAGCTTTTTGTGGGGGCGGCCGCGCGCCACGCAGCGCCGATCATTGCCACGCGGCTGTGTGCAGAGCGATTTGCTGGGCCAAAGGATGTCGAGACGCTGGCTGAATTTCAAGCAAAAGAGCCAGCGATTTTTGACGAAGTCAAGCTAACCGCGCCCACGCTCCTCTTTGACCAGACGTTGACCATCCAAGGTGGCGACTTGTCGTTGGAACTCTTTGCCACTCCTGGCCACACAGCTGATCATCTGTCCATCTATATTCCCGAAATTCGCACGCTGTTGGCGGCAGATGCGGCTGAACTGCCCTACCCATTTGCGCGCACGGTAGATGGTCTGCCCGCTATGCGCGCGTCTCTGGCAAAATTAGCCGCGCTGGAAGCCGATTATGTGTTATACTGTCATGCACCGGTGACGATTGGTAGACAACTTCTCAATGATAATCTGGCCTACTTTGATGCATTGGAGGCGCACTGCCGGCAATGGTTGGCGCAAAGTCCGGCCGCCCCGGCTGCGGATGACGTCGCCTTGATTGCGCAATTGGGCTGCCTATATGACGCGATTACGCCGCAGGGCAGCGCCTGGGCGCACGTCGCCCCGTACTATCGCGTGCAGGGTCATGCCGCGCAAATTCGCATGATGCTGGAGCATTTGCAAAAAAAGTAGAAACTTTGAAATTCATCACAACACCAAGGAGAAAGTCATGTCTTTGGATACACCAACCCTGTTGGAAGCGCTAAATGCGCCCACCACGATCCCGATTATACCCTTTAAAGATGGCCAGGTTGATTTTGCCGCCCATGCCAAGAATATTGACTATTTGATGAGCCACAACTATTTGGACAATGGCCGGCGGCGCGTGATCTCTGTGGCGGGCACCAGCCTGATTCATCACATCGATCTGGTCGATCAGACGCGCATTTTTGATGAGACTGGCCGCGTGATGGGGAGCGACGGTGTGCTCATGTCGGCCATTGTGCCCAATCCGCTAGGCGATGCGGCGCGGCTTATTGAAGAGCAGGCACAACTTCAGCGCCCGCCAGATGTCTATTTAGTGATGCCGCTCACGGGCATCGGCAGCCCCGAAGGTACGTATGAAACCTTTATGGAGTTTGGCGAGCGCGTGGGCAATGCCTGTGGCGCACGGCTGCTCTACTACTTCCGCCAGGAGCGTGATCGGGAGGCCGTAATTCGGTTGCTCATCGATTCGCCTCACTTTGTAGGAGTAAAGATTGGCACGGGGGTGGCCGATGTGGCGCCTTTTGTAGAAGGTGTTGGCGACAATGCCATGGTCATCTGGGGCATTGGGGATCGCAGCACAAATGGGGTGGAGATGGGCGCTCGCGGGCACACTTCCGGCACGGCGGTGCTCTGCGCACGGGCGGCCGATGAGATCAACAACGCGCAGCGACGTGGTGATTATGCCGCCGCCCGGGCCGTAGAAGCGGTGCTCGATGGGCTGGAAGAAATTCGCTTCCGCAATGGGCGTGTCTATAATTATGCCGCTGTGGTAGAGGCCATGCACCTCAGTGGTTTTGATGATATTGAAGGCGGTGAGGGTGGTCCTTTTAATCCGCGCGTGCCGGCAAGCGTCGCAGAGGAGATTCGATGCACAATTGAGCCGCTGCTGGCCTATCATTAAGGTGTGGTAAATCGGAGTTTGCTGAATGTGGCTGAAAACGCCCAAGGTCTTTTATAGCTTGATACCGGCTGTGGTCGCCATGCTGCTCGTTGCGGGCGCGGTGATGGTGCACAACCAATATAAGGCTGCTATCCAATCGCAAATTATTGCGTATCAGCAGACCGAATTGGAGATTGTGCGTGTGGTGGCGCGCAGCATTGAGGCCTATGTCCAGGTGCAAGTTGGCACACTAAAGCGCACCGATATTGCACAAATTGAAGAGGAGATCTTTACACAGTTTATTGCGCCCATCCATCTGCTGGAGAAGGGCGATGCCTGGATATACGCTCCTGACCATGTGGTATTCGATCCCAGTTCGGATTTTCCGACTGAGTATCGCGGCAAAAGTATGGCCGAGATCTTTATTTTGCAGTCTCCACATGGCGCGCGCAATTACGAGGCCATGACGGAAGCCGTAATGACGGGGAAAGAAGGCGTAGGTTCGTATATTTGGCTGCCCGATAAAGGTGAGGAGATTGCGGCCTGGACGCCTGTGCGCGTCAACAATTTGGTTTGGACCGTGGGGATTTCGACGCCGCTGCCGGAGATTATTGCGGCATCCGGTATAGATAACCAGAACCAACTTTCCATTATCGGGCTAATTGTGGTGGGGCTGATCTCATCGGCCGTCCATGTGCTATGGCTAACCAACGTCAGGCGTTGGCAGCGCATGGAAGCTGAGTTTCAGACCAATCAGCAGGCGCTCTATCGGGCGCAGAAGATGGAGAGCCTGGGCGTGTTGGCCAGCGGCGTTGCCCACGATTTTAACAATTTATTAGTTGGGATTACTGGGCAAGCCGAACTGGCCAAGGTGAAATTGTCGCCCAATAGTCCGGCGCGCGCCCACATTGACCACGCCATTACGGCCGCGCGCCGGGCGGCTGAATTGATTGGCCACTTATTTGCCTATACGGGCCAAAATCAGCCTGAAGTCACCGCCATTGAGCTAAATGAGCTGATTCAAAACAATTTAATGCTCTTCCAAGCGGCTATCCCCAAAAGTATTGAATTGGTATCGGATCTGTTCGTGCCTTTGCCTCGCGTGAATGGGGACCGCGGTCAGATTCAGCAAGTGCTCATGAATCTCATTATCAATGCGGCCGAAGCCATTGGTCAAAATCGGGGCAAAGTGACTGTGGAAACGGCGCTGACGGAGATTACCAGCCTCAATTGGGGGCAGAGCATGCCAACAAACGAACCCCTCTACCCTGGGCCATATGTAGTAGTTACCGTCAAAGATAACGGCTCTGGTATGGATGCCGATACGCTTTCTAAAATCTTTGATCCCTTTTTTACGACGAAATTTACGGGGCGCGGCCTGGGGTTGGCGTCTGTCTTGGGGATTATTCGTAGCCACAAGGGCGGCATTGAGATTCAGAGTACACCCGGTGTGGGCACACAATTCAAAATCTTTATCCCCGCAGCTATAGAAGAGGCGGCAGAAGCGGTCGATGAGCATCCCATTATCGATGAAGATTATGACAAGCTGATCTTGATCATTGATGATGAAGAATTTGTGCGTTCGGCCGCGGCCGGTATGTTGCGCGTCAAAGGCTTTGACGTGGTCACTGTGGATAATGGCGAAGATGGTGTCGACTTCTTTCGCAGCTGCCCTGAAGAAGTAGGGTTGGTGCTGCTCGATCTATCTATGCCGGGCATGACCGGCGAAGAGACGCTGGCCCAATTGCGCGCAATTTCACCCACTACGGCCGTGCTGCTCTCGTCTGGATACAGCCAATCCACGCTCCCGCAACGGCTCAAGGAATTGGGCGCCACTGGCTTTATTGCCAAGCCATATACATCGGATCAATTGCATCTAGCCATTCGGCAATATCTACAAAGTTCGCCTGTATAATTTCCCCGCGGCAATTTATCAGCAAAGTAACACACTACAAATCACTTTTTCGTGCCATACTATACGCTGGTTGAGATGAAAACCGGGCTTTCCGTCGCATGTCAATGGTGGAATATTGTCGTGACCACGGCAGAATAACGCATCGGTTTTATGCAAAAAAGCTAACCATATAGGTGTTGCCACAGCCTGTCGAAGGCAACGCCGGGCTTCGACAGGCTCTGCCTTCAACGACCTATATAGTTACAAAAAAAGTATACCGGCATGAAATTATTCCTCATCTTGCTCTTTTTATGTACATTTGTTTTGCCGCAGCCACTTTACGCACAGGACAACCTGCCCAATTGGCATATGGCTGGCGCCAACCCGCAGCGTACTTCCTGGGTGGCGGCTGAAGTGAACCCACAGCAGGCAGATAGCTTTGGCGTGCTTTGGTATCGGCCCATAGAAGCATACATTGGTCAACACGTGCAGTTGACCGCCGGCTATGGCAATATCTATGTAGCTAGCGCCCGCGGGCTCTATGCGCTGAACGCCAACACAGGTGAAGTGACCTGGCGCTATGACACGGAATTGCCATTGGGACACTCGCCCACGGTGGTGGATGGTATGGTTTTTGTCGGCGGCCTGGATCGACGCGTTTATGCGCTGGATGCTCAAACCGGGCAGTTACGGTGGCGCTTTGAAGGTGCTCAGGCCGGCTTTACCACAAGCCCGCTGGTGGTGGAAGGCATGGTGTTGCTGGGGGGCCGCGATGGGTATTTCTACGCGCTGGATCAGCAAAATGGTCAACTGCGCTGGCAATATCCCCGCGCCGCCGAACCGCCGTTGGGGCCAATTCTCTATTCGGCGGCTTATGCCGATGGATTGGTCTACTTTGCCGCCAATGACAACCACGCCTATGCGCTGGACCTGGTGACTGGCGCCTTGCATTGGCGGTCCGAACTGCTGCCGGGGGATGGGTATCAAGCCTGGTGGCCGGTGGTCTATGGCGACAGCGTGGTCTTTTCGGGCGCCGTGGGGTATCGTAACCGCGCGGATGTGGGCAGCAATGCCGTGGCCGCTGTGATTCCAGCCGACAGCGTCTATCAGGTGAGCGATATTGGACTTAACGACTTTATCTATGGTATCCAGCGTGATGATCTTTTTTACCCCGGTTTTAAGGAGCCGCAGCTTCTGGGAGAGCAACGCGCAGCCTCTAACAACCCCGCCTGGACAGATGGCGCTATCGAAGTGGATGCCGGGCGCGCAACCGAATATTGGGAGGACGACGGCGCCATCCGCTTTGATCGTCCCACCAACAAACCGTGGCGACGGACCACTATCATGCTGGACGCCGTCACCGGCGCCGAAATCACGCTGGACACGGACGGCGACGGCAATCCTGAATATGCGCCTTTTTTAAGCGTCGGCACCAAGTCGGGCAATCAATATCCGCCGCTGCTTATGCCGGACCAAAGCGGTACGCCCAATCAGGTGCTCTATAAGCTCAACTTTGCCGAGTACCAGCCCGAATGGAACATTTCGCGCGGCGCTGTAATGGGCTGGCAACGTGATGCCCCGCAGACGTTGCGCCTGACCAATGCCGAATTCGCCATTGATGAGCCGGTGGCGCTGTCGGGCGCCGGCAATATGCTTTTTACCAATTTGTGCTGCGATCGTGTGGCTGGCTGGTTGAATCTCAATACGGGCAAACGCGGTGAATTTTGGAACTATCATCAAACATTGGAATCGCTGACGCTACATCTGGCGCATAACCCAGATAAGGTGCAGCCGTGGCAGCGCAGCCTGGCGCCGGGCTATGACCAGATGTGGTGGGATTCATCCATGTGGTTGGGGTTGCCGCGCCTCTATGGCGGCTATGGCGGGCCCAATGCGGCCTATCACAACCACGGGCTGCAAAATCCGCTGGTCCCCTACGACGGCAAGCTCTTTACGCACCGCAGCAACGCCATTATTGCGTTGGGGCCTAACCCATCTACCTTGCCCGCAGACGTTGAGTTAAAGAGCACCCAGGACCAGAATTACACGCCCACGGCTGCGGAGCATCAGGCCTATGAGTCGGCACTGGCCGCGCAGAAGATGCGTCCGCTGCTTCCCTTTGACCACGCACGGCAGGACACGCTGGCCCCAGTCACCGCGGCCGAATTGACCGGACGGCTGGAAAATGAGGTGCGCAAAATGGTAGAGGCGGGCCATCTGCGCCCCGGCTATTATGCCATTGGCCAAACTGGCTATCCCCAATTGCACGACTATTTTGCCAACCCGGGCGACACGCTGCTCACGCTGTCGCTGGCTTATCCGCATCTGTCGCCAGATTTGCAGGCTCAACTCCAACCCTATTTGCAGGCCGAATATGAACACTATTTTGCCGAAACGCTGTATACGTACACTGGCTGGTGGGAAGAGCCTGTCGATCCGGCGTTTGGTCAACTGGTTGGTCGTGAATCCATGCCGCTGCCGCCTGAAGTGGCAGCGGCGCTTAGGCTGCATCCCAAATCAACCGATCCCGGTCCAGACACGCCGTGGGCATATCCGCCACAAAATATTTATGCGCTCTGGAAATATGCCGAACTGTTTCCTGAACGGGCATCGGCAATTTATGCCAAACTGAAAGTCGAAAATAAACTGCCCTTGCTGGCGGCCACCGCCGGTGGTCCATCACTGCCGGATGATGCGTGGCTGGCCGATAATCCGTGGGAGCACAATGCGTATATTGCGGGCGACATTGGTTTTCTCAAGCTGCAAGAGCTGGCCGGGCAGGCTGCTGCCGATGCCGCGTTGCGCCAAACTGTGGGGGGAGAGTTGCAGCGTCTGCTTCAACTGCGCGTAGCCAACTTTACTAAAGATCAGCCGTGGGTGGGAGAGCGGCTGGAAAAAGGCAGCTGGATCCACCGCCGCGACATGAGCATTGCGCGCAACTTTCTGCATTTGACGCCGGAGCTGGCGACTTATCTGCGTCAACACGCGCTGCCCCAGATGCAAGAGGCCGTTGCCGAATATAGCTGGGTGGCCCCCTATTGGTTTGTAACGCGTTATGAAGCGTCGGTCTCTGAAGGGGTGCAGCGTCACTTGTTAGACAGCCCGGCGCTGTTTCAGGCCAAAGCGCGCATTCTGTATGAGCCGCAGCAGGAATTGGTCAAATATCTGGATGTGCCGGCGTTTGCTGTTGGGGATCTCTTTTATATGCAAAATCTGGTAGCGGCATTGGAAGCCGCACCGGCTGAATTCTGCGTAGCGTATGGAGAGTTTGCGCTGTGCATACCATACATGTAGGGCAAGTTGGGAAACTTGCCCGGGCACGGGACCACTTGGAAAGTTGTCCTACAAGCGCCAATGAATATTGGGCAAGCCAACGGGCGGGGTATAAAACAATCCATCAATACCCATGGCCAGAAAGAGGAGGGCCAGAAAAAGCAGGCTGTACTTATAAAGCCGCCACGTATTGCCATTCGTTGGCTTGCGCCATAGGTCGACGGCCTGCCAGAGGAAGATGCCGTTGAGCAGAAGCGCACCTGCTAGATAAATGGGGCCCAACAAGTGCAGGAAAAAGGGCAGCACGCTAATCAGCAGAAGCAGGACGCTGTACAGCACAATGTGGCGGCGCGTTTCGTTTTCGCCAGCCACCACGGGTAGCATGGGAACACCCGCCGCCGCATATTCCTTTTGGCGCATGAGCGCGAGCGCCCAAAAGTGGGGCGGCGTCCAGTAAAAGATAATTATGAACATGATCAGCGGCAGCAGCGATAGCTCGTTGGCTATGGCGGCCCAACCCACCAGCGGCGGAATGCAGCCCGCCGCGCCACCCACCACAATGTTTTGCGTGCTGGAGCGTTTCAGCAGCCCCGTATACAAAAAGAGATAGAGCAGAATGCCGCTTAGCGCCAACAGCGCAGTCAGCAGATTGACTTGACTCCACAGCAATACAAAGCTTGCCACGCTGAGCAGCACGCCAAAGGCCAAAACGTGGCCAGGCGTCATGCGGCCGCTGGGCAAAGGGCGTTTGGCCGTACGCAGCATCACGTGATCGATATCGCGATCCATGAATTGATTAATGGTGTTAGCCCCACCCGCGGCCAGAAAGCCCCCCAACATGGTCCAGAAGATCAACATGGGGCTGGGCGGCATATTGCCAGCCAAAAACATGGGGACCAGCGTCACCGCCAGCAGCAGCGAGATGATGGTCGGCTTGGTCAGCGCCACATAATCGCGCAGCGAAATCTGGCCGAACGATGGGGCCGTTTTATCCGTAGGGGCGACCAGGCTGGCATGGTCAAACGCAGAATCGGGAAGTTGCATGCTGTTTCTCAAAATATATAGGGCTTACGCAAGCCTGGGGGCAAAATTGTTACATCCGCCATGCTCTTCTCGCTTGGCGCTCCACAGACGCAGCGTAAGTCTTGATATAGTTAAATCAACCAACTGTTGATGGAATGCCCGCATCCACCTCGGGCAGCTCTACTTCCGGCTCAGACTCCTGGCGCAGCCGGCGGCGTTCCTGAATACGCACGAGCTGCACATAGCCAAAGCCCAAAATCATGGCAAACGAAAACCACTGCACGGCATAGCTCAAGTGCATAACCGGGCTGCGCAATTCAGTGGCCGGATCACGCGGCTCGCGAATCGGGAGCTCGTGGATCGTGCGGCCTTCTTCGGGCAGTGCGTAAATAAAGAAAGGCAGCAGTTCATAGGGCATTTGCGGCTGAATGGCGTCAATATTGACGCGGAACCACTCTGTCTGCGGTGTATCGGGAATGGCGGGCGCTTCTCCACCGGGCATCGATTGCGATTCCTGCACCAGCCCCACAATTTGCGTCAGATTTGGCTCATCGAACTGAGCAATATTTTCCGGTTTGGCATCGTCAAATGGCACCCAACCGCGCGCTACCAGTACGGCTTTGGGCGTCTCGCTGTCTTCCCCATCCAATAGCATTGGGTCCAATAGCATTGGCGTGACCAGCTGTACGCCGGGTTGCTCGAAAAAAAACTGATTTTTCAGCACAATTTGATGCGCAAAATCAAACTGACCGTTTAATGTTAATCGGCGATATTCCCACTCACTCAAATCGCTGGGCACCTCTGCCGTATTGAGTTCAAGCGGCTGAGTAACCCAGCGGCTAATGACCATATCGTTGTAGGTCTGGCGCTGGTCCATGCGGCGAAGTTGCCAAAAGCCGAGCCAGATCAGCAACGCCATACCGGCCAGTACCAATAAGGTAGGCAACCACCAACGGCGCGTCAATAGTTTTGTCAATACCATAAATTTATACCCCTACAGCCGCGGATTCCGTGCGTCCGCTTTGCATACGAGACCAGCCGATTGCTAATCCCAGCAATACAAGAACGGCGAACGAGCCACCGGCTACCAGTGGCCAATTAATCTCGCGCGGCGGCAATATAGACAAGGCAAATGTAACTTCCCCTTTGCCCTGCGGACCATCTACGTCAATGTTCGTCTGCCAATCGCCCGCCGCGGGCAGCGTTACGTCAGCCTCGTAATAAGGCACGCCTGTCCACTCACCGAGAGTGGCCTGGACAGCTATTTCTTGCGATGTCTGCGGCAACCTAAACGTGACGCCCACAGTGGCATCGGTCACGGCCAAATCATTCTGATTTAACCCCGCGTCATTCTGCGTTTCACCTTGTGAATCTGGCAAAATCACCGCCACCGTTACATGCACATCACCAGCATGAAGCGGCTCTGGCTGCGTCCACACAAAGAGACGATACGGCCCTGCTTCGCTATTAACCAGCTGCGGCGTCCCACCACCGTGGGCCAGCGCAACATTAGCATACGCCACAATTAGCGCAAAAACGGTAAGCGTACCCAGAATTAAGCGTCGATATGATCCACTGCATGTTGCAGACGCCGGGTTGGCTTTACATACGGGTACAAGCATGTTGACCAGTTGGCGCGCTGCGCAAGTTGCAACGTATTTCATAAAAAGCGTGATCTTGCCCGGCCCCGCATCATTACACCGCATGGTGCGCCTCCGGCGGCTCTTCGCTTACAACGGGATCTTGCAGCTTGCGCCATTTGTTCTGAATAACGCGGTGTTCCAGCCCGGGCGCAATCATGGATTCGTCGTCATTCCATTCGTTCATGGTGATTGGCTCTTTATCTTCGGCGCGGCTCAAGCCAACGGCAATGACGATCAGCGCCGCCACCAAAAACATCATGCTGCCCGGAATCCACATAATGGCGCCGCCAAGCTGTTGATCCTGCATGACCGTGACACCCCACACGCGCGGGACCGATTCATAATAGGTGTAGACTACCGTTTCGGAAAACGCAATGGTCACACCGGTGAGCATATTGGGGGGGATGGTGGCCAGCAGAAAGCCCATGCTCATCCAGACGGGCATGCGCGGGTGCAGGTGGGGCGCCGCGCCGGTTACGTGCCACCAATAGAGCATGGCCGCGCCAAAAAACATAATGTGCTCAACGTCGTGTACCCAGGGCCGCCGCAGCGCCAAATTATAGGCCGATGGCTCATGCCATCCCAGAAGGACGACCACAAAAATAAGCCACGCAAAGCCCGGCTTGGTGATGGCCGTCATTGCACGGCGAAAAGGTGAACGCGTGGCCAGCAGGTGAGAAACCATTCGGCGCAGTGACCGTGGCATTCCCCACAGCACCACGGGAAACGGGTTGCCTAGCCAAAGCAATGGCGCCGCTACCATAATCGACAGCAGGTGCTGGATCATGTGCATAAAAAACAACTGGCCACCTAACCAGTCGATGGGCGACAGTAGCGAAAGTGCCAATGCCGCCAGCCCGCCTAGATAAGATGCCAGTCGTCCTTTTGTCGCCAATTGCGACTGCTTCTGCCGCAGCGTCCACCAGCCGTGGGCATAAAGCGTTCCAAATGTCAGCAGCACCAGAATGACAACTGGTCGCCATTCCCACACAGAAAATAGAGCTGCTATTAGTGGATGCATGTTAAAGAGTTAATATACCGCTGCATAAAAATGCAGCCCAACCGCAAAGCGGAAATACGATAGTTCACGTTAATCGGCGTCAAGGGCGCCTAGATGCCCCTTGATGATTGTCAGCACATTTAGTGATGTACGGCGTGTCCGATCAGATAGATGGCTGGGTAGAAAAAGATCCAAACCAGGTCGACATAGTGCCAGTAGATGGCGCACGCTTCCACACCCCAGTGCTGCTCGCCGGAATAGTGGCCCAGTCGCCCCAGCCGCCACACAATGGCAATAAAGATGAGCCCGCTCAATACGTGCAGCGCGTGAATACCCGTCATGCCAAAGACAATGGCGCCAAATGCTCCGTCCCAAGGCTTAAGATGGGCCGTATAGCCAGGAAATGGAATCAGCCCCCACTCGAAAATCATGACGCCCACAAGAAAGATGCTGCCCAAAATAAAGGTGGAGATCATGCCGATGGAAAAGGTGCGGCGGTCATCATATTCCATGCCCGTTTCCGCCATGTTCATCGACCAACTGCTCAACAGCAGCACGCCGGTTACAATGAGACCGACAACCTGGTCCAGTTCGGGGCGTACAATGGCGCCGTGGTCATCACGCCACAGATAAAAGCGTGCGGCCAACAGAGCGCCAAACAGAAAAATTTCGGAAATAAAGAAGAGCCACAAGCCGAGCCGACTATGCTGCAGATGAATCGCATATGAATGCGCGCCATCGCCGTGTGAATCTTCGTGAGCACCCGCCCCATGGGCGGCTCCGTGGGCAGCTGTTACATGCGCACTCATTGCTTAGTGTCCTCCTTGGGGTGACCAAAGTCTGGAAACATGCATAAAGTAAACCACCACTGCATATCCCTTGATTAAGCCAAACAGCAGCAGAATAATCGCGCTGGGCGTGGCCAGACCGACAAAATATTCTATAACGGTCAAAATTGCCAGCACAATGGCCACCGTGGCGCTCAAACGATAGGCTTTACTGCGGCGTTGACTCTTGCTGCGCTCATTGCTGCCAACTTGTGTATCACTCATTAGTCATCTCCTCCAGGGGCTGGCGTCATGGAAACGTAGGTCGAGCCGGCCAGACCATAGTCATAAGGTTCGCCCACAACGGTAATCGGCGTGGGATAAGAATGCTCTGGAATGGGCGAAGGAATCTGCCATTCTGGTGAGCGGGAGCGCCACGGATTGTTGCCCGCCAGTTCACCTACATCCAGGCTGTTGAACAAGTTGTAGATCATCAGCAATACCGAAAAAGCAATGGTAAAGCCCGCAATGGTGATGATAATATGTCCCACCTCCACCTTGCCCAACCCGTGGCTGATAAGTACATTGGCGCCATCGCGCACCACCGTGACGGGGTCATTAATCATGCCGCCTAGCGCCTGCTCATAGTCCGCAATGCGCCGTCGCATGCCCATGGTGCCAACAGTCATTTGGCCAAGGCTCATCATCCAGAAAGCGGGCGTCATTAGCCAGAAGTGGATTTTGCCCAGCGTCTCGTTGTACATGCGCCCCGTAATTTTGGGATACCAAAAGTAGAGCGCCGCAAAGAAGGGGAAGACAAAACCGCCAAAAATGGTGGCGTGGAAATGGCCCACCACAAAGTACGTATCGTGCAGATACAGGTCTGTGGTGACGGTGGCCAACACGGGACCGCTCAAGCCGCCGATGAGGAAGACCGAGATGGCGCCCAGTGCAAAGAGCATGGGCGTTGGAAAGGTCAGCTTGCCACCCCACAGCGTACCCAGCCAGCTAAAGAATTTTACCCCTGTGGGCACGGCTACCAGCAGCGTGGAGAGCATAAACGGAATGCGCAAGTAGGGCGAATAACCCGACGTGAACATATGGTGTCCCCAAACCAGGAAGCCCACCAGCGCAATGGCCAGACTCGACATGGCAATCCAGCGGTAGCCAAAGAGCGGCTTGCGAGCAAAGACCGGCAAGATTTCGCTAATGATACCCAAACCCGGCAGCACAAAAATGTAAACTGCGGGATGCGAATAGAACCAGAAAATGTGCTGGAACAGAATGGGGTCGCCGTTGGGTGTAGCAGTGGCCAAACCGCTGACCGGGTCAAAATAGCCCATGCCCAGCGCCCGCTCCAGTGATAGCATTAATACGGCCTGGCCAATGGTTTGGGTGGCCGTCATCTGCAACAAGCTGGTCGCCAACATGGCCCAGCAGAAGATGGGCATGCGGAAGAGGCTCATGCCCTTGGGCCGCATGAGCAGCATGGTCACAATAATATTGATGCTGCCCAAAATAGACGAAAGGCCGATCATGTAGATGGAGTAGAAGGCCAACTGATAGCCCACCGAGCCTCTGGTGCTCAACGGCGGGTAAAAGGTCCAGCCGGAGTCCCAGTTCATCACAAGGCTACCCAGCAGCAACATGATGGCCGGTACGTTGATCCAGTAGGCAAATGCATTGAGGCGTGGGAAAGCCATATCGTCGGCGCCCACCATGAGCGGCACCAGATAGTTGGCCATGGCGCCAACGCCCAGCAGAATCGATGCCAGCGCCGCCCAGCCGTGAATGCCAATGAGCGTGTTATACAGTTCGGGGCTTAAAAATTGCAGCCCGCTGCGCGCCAGCTCCGTGCGGAAGACCACCGCACAACCACCACCGATCATCAGCGCAACCAGCGATGTAACGCCATACTGGATGCCAATAATCTTATGGTTGTAGTCAACGCCGAAATAGCGCGTCCAGGCCGGTTTTCCTTTGGGCGGACCATGATGGATGGGCGGGAAGCGACCCACCATCCACTGGAACCAATCATCCATGGCGCCAACGCCAACCAGAAAGCCCAGCGTGCCAAACACAGAGCCCAAGGCCCATGCGCCCTCGGCATACCAAGGATCGTCATAGCCCATTAACAGACGGCCAATTATAATGAGTGCAAAGCCAATGAGCGTGCCTACAACCTGCCCTACCAGACCTCGCACCAGCCCCAACGACATAAGCGTCATGCAAACTCTCCTTACATACTTTGCTCTAAGGTCTTTCCAAAAATTAGAATATACAGCAAGACCTTCAAGCTATTCCAGCAAGACGTTCAAATTTGGATAATTATTTTCCTGGATTAGCCTAAACCAAAACCGGAGCTTCACCGCTTTTTCTGTATACATCTATCCGTGTATACATCTATCCGTAAATTCTCTGGGCCAAACCAATCGGCCAGATACGGTTATCGGATGCGCAATCAAATTTATAGATAGCTGCGCGTGCAATGGAACAGCAAACTCCGGGCGTCGACATGAGTTCCGCCAAATGTTTTGATCTCAATCGCAGTATAACATTTGGCTTGGCAAAGACCATAAGCTCACCGCCATCAAGAAATTTATCTGAGTGAAGTGAGATTTATGGCCTCTGCAACCGCAGCCAGTATTATTTCTTCGCCAAAGCGGGATTTATTTTTGCCAGTTCTTGGTTGTACCATTCTTTATAGGCGGTTTCGCTGACAACCCGTACATTTTTTCGCATGCTGTAATGCGAAAGACCGCAGAATTCAGCACAGCGCACGGTATATTCGCCTTCCAGCGATGGTGTAAAGCGAATCTCTTTCATGTTTTGCTCGCCAGGCACCAAGTCCTGTTTAACGCGGAAAGCCGGTACCCAGAACGAGTGCAGCACATCCTTAGAGCGCAACTCAAGTTTTACGGGAACGTTGTTCTGCAGCACCAATTCGTCCGTCACCATGCCATCGGGATAGGTAAAACTCCAACCCCACTGGAATCCTTCCACCTGCACCACGGCTTCATTTTCTTGCACCTGCGTAACTTTGTTAATGGTGGTGATGCCCAAATAGGCAAAGATAATCACAAAAACCATGGGGGCGGTGGTCCAAAAAATTTCCAGAGTTGTGTTCCCCTCAAAGTGGTCGCCATCCCCATCATCACCCTCGCGGCGTCGGAAGACCACCAGCGCATAGAGCATAAACACCACCACCAGCGAGAACAAAAACGCAATGAGCAAAACGTGGTAGCGGAAAAGCTGGTCGATAATGACCGATTGGGTGCTGGCTTGGGGTGGAAAAGGCAGCACCCGATCTAAAAGCCAGTTGAGTACGATAGTAGAGATGATGACCAACACGCCTGCATTGATAAAATGGCGCGTGCTGGAAGACGATTTTTTGGATGTGTGCGAATCATGCATATGCCAGACTGCTCCTCAACAATCGAATGTTAAACATTGGTACAACCTATTATAATCAAGCTGCGCCCCAAATCGAAAAGCTCAACAGCCCTAGTAGCAAAACAATCAGCAACGGTACAAACGTCCAAAATAGCTCTGATATAAGCTTGAGGTCAAATGTCTGCCCAGGCCCTGCCCCGCTGCGTTGATTCTCTGCCCGATAGGCACGCACAAAACGGGCCGTAGCGCCCAACAATCCAACCTGAAGCAACGCCATGCTCACCAAAACCAATAACGCCGCCGATCCAAACCAGGTCGAGTTTCCATAGGCAGAAATTTGGGGAAGAGAAATAACGGAAGCCGGCACATAACTCAGAATCAGCCAGGCCACGGTTAGCATGAGCAGGCAATAAGATAAGATTCGACGCGCCATAAAGACTCTATAATTTACGCAGATTATACTGGTAGAACTTACGCGAGATTTGTAGAACATACGCCAGCCTAGAAGAAATTGGCCAGATCGGCCATGATATTCTTTCCTGGTGGTTCACTGACGCTGCATAAGTTGTGATTTGGTTGGCCAAAAAGAACAGGTGGATTGTACCAAAAATCACAAGTGGTGTCAAAACGGATCACGAATATGGGGCTTACAGCAAGCGGTGAAAGAAACGGCCGGAAGATTGAATGGCAGAAGCCGTAAATGCCGTTTCCCGCGTGGCAATTACCTCGAGTTTAGCCGAGCTGAGCGGGATATGACATCTTCGCATTGTTGGATGGCGTAGTGAATATGAGGCGTGTAGGAGATGAACCAAATCATGAAACATTTGCGGCTTCCCCCATTTGGGGGAAGCCGCAAAGCGCGTAGGGCTTTACGTGCGGGTTGTGGATGCTTATTGCACAATGAATGGTAAGTAGAAAGGCATCTTTATGGCATTATGCAATGGAGTACGGTCGGTGCTCCCATCTGTATGCACTACTTCCAATAGATAAATGTCACCAGCGTGAAGCGTGGCCTCTGCATCTAGCCATTCATAGCTGGCGCCACCAGACTGACCAGATATTTTGGCCGGAATCATCTCGTTGCTGCGCTGTTCAACCTGGCTGCCGTTGTTGCGCCAGATGTGGAAGCCCACAATATCATTTTCGGTTACCGTGCTCCAGCGAATCAGCACGCCGGCGCTCATCTGTACCACCTGCTGGTCGGCAAGCTGGACAGCCGTGGGATCGGTGATTTCCACGGTGGCGCATGCATCATAAGCTGGGACATTCATAACCGGTAAGGGGCCAGCGCCATCCATGTCGGCCTGCGCGTTGTGGATATGGACAATGTTGGGCGCTTCACCAGGCTGCGTACAGGGTGGCGTTGGGCTAACGAGCGCGCTGTCTGCTTCCGTTTTAAAGATGACTAACACGCTGACCGATGCACCGGGCGTCAGACCATTGGCGGGCGCCAGATTATGCCAGCTAAGCGTGCCGGGCTGCATACTGGTTGGCGCTATTGTGGCGCTGACGTACGAAAGATGCGCGTTGCTGTAATTGTCTTCCAGCGGCAGCACCGTAATCGTCACGCTGCCGGTGTTGGTGATGCGCACCGTAAAGCTTACTTGGTCCCCCGTGCGTACCGGCTCGGGCGATTCCAGCGTTTTCGTCAATTCCAGCGCAGGGGGCGGCAATATGGTGATAATAGCTTGATCATGGTCATCTTCATCCTGGCCCGGCTGCGTGCCGTCTTCATTGATCTGGTCGTCTTCCAAATCGCCTGCTTCACCGGCGTTGCCATCAGTCCCGTTGCCGTTGAGCATGTCGGGGGTAGAATCGCGATCGGGTAGCGGATTGCCGTTTTCATCGGTGGCCGCCGCGATTTCCGCCGTATTTGTATACACGCCGGTTGGGTTTGGGCCCGCCGTTAACACAATATTCACCAGCTGAGGCGCGTTGGGCGCCACCACGCCTGGCAGGGTTAGCGTCACATTGCCGCCGCTGCTGCTCCAGCCATTGGTGTCGTTGCTGCTCAAAGTGAATCCGGTGGGCAGATAGTCAACCAGCATCACATTGGCCGCGGTGACTACGCCCTGGTTGATAATGGCCAGCGTAAAGGTGACATCGGCGCCGGCGGCAATACCGGCAGCTTGCCCGGCGCCCAGCGTTTTGACCAGCGCCAGATCAAATGGACAGTAGAGTGCAAAGTCAATATCTGTCCGATTTTCGGGGTTGCCAAGCAGCAAGATTTGCGTACGTTCGCCGCTGGTAATGGGTGGGGTTGTTTTATCATTAGAGAAAAGATAGTTCTCCAAGGCGCCACCGGGGCTGAAGTTGCTGGGGGCAATTTCCACAATGTACTGTTGATCGCCCACGACGGCGGGGAATTGATAAAAGCCTGGCGCGCCGCCGGTATCATCCATCGTGGTTGTGGAGCCGACCAGCTCACCGCTATCAATTTGATTGTTGTTATTTTCATCATGGTAGAGATGGATCAGCACGCCATTGATGCCCGGCTCTCCAGCATCTTGCACGCCGTCGCCATTCCAATCATGCCATACAAAATCCCCAATGGACGATTTGCCGGGTATGGGGTCAATTGGGACAGAAACGTGGCTTTGGGCCGTACCGGAAATACCGCCGTTCATGGTGGCGGTGTTGCAAGCCGCGCCGGCATTCCCATGGCAATCCAGGGCGCTGCTGGTTTCCTGCAGCGCTGTAAAGTGCACCACCACTTGCATTGTGCTGCCGGGAGCCAGATCCCCTAATGCAGCCGTCAGATCGCGCCAGTTGAGCTGGCCATCATCGCTTTTATCGTCCGGCGCCGGGTTGGCGCTGGCCACGCTGTCAAAGGAGAGATAGGCGGCATCGTACGTATCGGTAAGGGGCAGCGTGGTGAGCACTTGATTGCTTGTATTCGTAATCACAATGGTGTAGACCAGCGGCATGCCCGGCTGAAATGGGCCCGTGCTGGTCAGCCGCTTTTCCAGCTGTACATCGGGGCTGCCTGCGGCCAATCCGCTTGGATCTACAATCATGGCATCCAAGCCGGTATCGTCGCCCAATTGTCCATCCGTCAGCGTGACCGTGCCTTTTAACACCGGTTTCATGACTGTAAAGCCATTTTCGGTCACCGGAATCTCAATCGTTTCTAGCGTGGCTGGGAAATCGTACCAGGCCGCAGTGGCGGGGTTCCCCGGTGTGGTGGGGCCAAATTTGCGGAAGTGCACCTGGCTCAAGTCGGCGTCTGTGTACCAATAATAGGCAACGGTGGCGCTCTGACCGGGCTCACTGCATTCGAGCGTGTATGTGACCATATCCAGTGGAAAATCAAAATTGCCATCAACCAGACCGCTGCCCTGTTCACTGGTGGCTGTCAGCTCTTTCACATTTGCACAATCGCCGGTGGCGGCAATGGCAATGTGGCCTTGGCCATTGGCCGCCATAATTGAACCAACATTGGGCTGTTCATAGTCCGGTGTCCCATCTGCATTGGCGTCGCCGCCGTTGGGGCCGGTAATTTCATCGGCATTAGAGGCGCCGTCGCCATCCGCATCCTGAATGCCAAAGTTGCTTTCGCTGACAATTTCAAGCAGCGTTCGCCTGCGCGAGGAACCATCAGCCGGCGGATTGGGGATGGTTTCATCTAACACCTTTAATTCGTATTCAAAGCCGGGCGTGTGCTGAAAGCCGCGAATCCCTTGGAACGTGGGCTGCCACGGTTCGTCCAAGCTGTGGCGAACCGCTAAGCAGGTGGTCGGAACGAGCCCCATACAGGGCACCCGGTAGGCGGCAACAAAGAGTGTCTTGACCTCACCATCGCTCACGCTGATTTGCGCGCTGTCTGCGGCCTCAAAAATGGTGGTTGTCCCCATGACGATAGCCGCCTTGGCCCAATTATTTGTGGCTACACAGTTCATGGGATTGAGCATCGCATCGAGCCCCACCGCCGCCTCAAATGAGGTGGTAATCAATACGGTTTGGCCCGCGGCTAGCGGCCCAATATTTTCCCAATAGAGATTGGCTGCGCCATTGGGCGCGCCATCGGCATGATCGGCTGGCAGTGACGCTGAAGTCAAATGCAAACAGCCATCCATATATTGATCGTGCAGCGAAACCGTGGCCAGCGTCATATCGCTCAAATTGGTCACTTCTATGTTAAAAGTCACGGTGTCGCCGCTCGCCACAAGATCGGCCGGGGATGTGCGCGTCTTTACGACGGCCAAGGTCGCCGGTGTGGTGGCTGCCGTGTTGATTTCGGCTGCATAGGCCGGATACCCACTGGTTGCCCACAAGGCCGCGCTAAGCAAGAGGCAGAGCAGGAGTCTATGCAGCTTGTTCTGCAGCTTGTTGTGTAAAGGGCGACAACAACACCAATAATCGGGTGGGCGTTTTAATGGATAAATGGGGAAAGAATCGCTCAACATAATATTCTCCTTTTTTGCCGCTACTCGAATTCATGCCTGGATTGGGCGTCTCATTGAATATCAGTAGATCGCAATTGCAAGAGATAAAGACGGATTCACCAAACGAGACCACCGCCTATCTCGCCAACACCGTTGCGGTGTCTTGAATATCGACACAGACATTACCTTTACATATATCTTACCCAACAAAAGTAGGAGATGGTATCCCCCATTAGTACTATATACCTAGCCAAAAACGTGCGTCATATCCATGGCCATAAGCTCCGTTGGCATTCTGTGATGACGAGCGTTGTCACGGTAGTCTGCGTAGTATTCCTGTTGCGTAGTATTCCTGTGAGGTAGGTTTCTCTGTGGTATAATGTTGCGGATAAGCCATTATCTACCCTAAAGTTGCAGTATTTACCCTCAAGTTCATGAAAGAAAAATTATGTCTACACACCGACCCCACGCTATTAGCGCAGCGGCGTTTGCCAAATTGCGCGCGGTTTCTACAGCCACTTTAACGTCCCAACTTCTCAAGCGCGGTCTGCGCAATACCTTTATGCAAGGTGTCTATCCGCTGCGGCCCGATCTGCGCATGGTGGGCTATGCGTTTACCCTGCGCTATATTCCGGCCCGCGCTGACCTGGCCGATCAACAGTACGATAACACCAAAAATGTACAGCGGCTGGCCGTGGAAGCCGTGGGGCCCGATGACGTGCTGGTCATTGACGCCCGCAGTGATATTGGTGCAGCTTCTTTTGGCCACATTATCGGCACGCGCATTATGATGCGCGGTGCGGCTGGCCTTGTTACCGATGGCGCGCTGCGCGATACGCCTTCATTTCGCGAGATGGACTTTCCCGTATATATCCGAGCGCCACACGCCACCACCTCTTTTGTCATCCATCACCCAGTGGAACTCAACGCGCCCATTGGCTGTGCCGGTGTGGCCGTTATCCCCGGCGATATTATTGTGGGCGATGGCGAGGGCATCTGCGTGGTGCCGGCCCAAATGGCCGAAGAAGTGGCTGCGGACGCGTACGAGCAGGAGATACGCGAAGAATTCTTTCATCACAAAGTGATCAACGGCGCCTCCATTCTGGGCGTCTATCCTCCCAATCCAGAGACATTGGCCGAATTTGAAGAGTGGCGCAAAGAGATGGGAAAGTAGAGGCGGCGTAGTGATGAAAATTGCTCACATATCCGATTTACACATGCGCTACCATCTATATGGCTCGGCGGCAATTTCCACTCGGCTCAGCCGGCTCATGCCCGAACGCTTTGCCCAGGCAGTTGAACAGATAGCCGCTGAAGCGCCCGATCTACTCGTCTTGAGCGGTGATCTGCTCGACTATCCCATTGAAGATATGGAAAGCGCCAATCCCATGACCCCCGCGCTCGGGCTAGGCGATCTGCGTCTGATTGCAGAGATTTTAGAAGGAGTATCCTGTCCGCTGGCGTTGGTGCATGGCAATCACGATAACCGCCAATTGGTGCAGCAAGTTTTTGCCACCGCCTCCAACGATCAAGTTGTGGCGGGGCATCGTGTGCTCTGCTTTTGGGATGAAGAGGATGACGACAACGTGCCGCAACGGATCGGCGCCGAGCGCGCGCGCTTTAACGCGGCGCTGACCGACGCCACGCTGCCCCAAATTCACGTGCAGCACTATGTGGTCTGGCCCGAATGCAACGAAGGCTATCCGCATACCTATGGCGATGGCGCGCAGCTGCGCCGGCAAATTGGGCAGAGCGGCGCCGTTAAGCTCGTGCTTAGTGGGCACTATCACGTGGGCGTGCCGCTCTTTGCCGAAGACGGCGTCTATTTCTGCACCGTGCGCGGCTTTACCGAAGCGCCCCATTATTACAATATGTATGAGATAAATGGCGACTGTGTGACCTGTGACTATCGCCAACTTGAGGTATAATCCATACTCGTAAACCCCCATTGCTTAGCAAAGGAGAAGAGCGATGTTGCCAATTGTGGATACCCACCAACACCTGTGGGACCTGGATCTGTTTCATTTGCCTTGGGCGGCGTCGAGCCCCGTTTTGAACCGCAGCTATCGCACGGCTGACTATCTGGCGGCCACGGCTGGGCTAAATGTGGTCAAGGCGGTTTATATGGAAGTGGACGTGACGCCGGAGCAGCAGGCGGCGGAGGCCGAGTTTATTATTGATCTCTGCCAGCAAGCGGATGCTCCCACCGCCGGCGCCGTGATTTCGGGCCGGCCGGCTTCGGCTGAATTTGACGCATATATCCGTCGCTTTGCAGCAAGCCCATATGTCAAAGGCGTGCGTCAGGTGCTCCATGTGCCGGACACACCACCGCAATACTGTTTGGCGCCTGCTTTCGTCCAAGGCGTTCAGCTCTTGGGTGAATTGGGCTTGAGCTTTGACCTGTGCATGCGTCCGGCTGAACTGCTGGATGCGGCGGCGCTGGTTGAACAGTGTTCCGACACACAGTTTATTCTGGACCATTGTGGAAACGCCGACCCCTATGTCATTAAAGGCGATGCGTCCGACGTTGACGCCGCCGATCCTTTCTTTCACACGGCTCAGCAGTGGCGAAATGGCATTGACCGTCTGGCCGGGTTTGGCAACGTGGTTTGCAAAATTTCTGGCATTGTGGCGCGCGCCAAGCCAGGATGGCAGCCGGCGGATTTGGCGCCCACCATCAATTACTGTCTGGATGCCTTTGGGCCGGATCGCGTAATCTTTGGGGGGGATTGGCCGGTGTGCACGCTGGGCGCGTCTTATGCGGAATGGGCCACGGCGTTGCGCCAAGTGATCGCCAATCGGCCAGAGGCGGAACAGCGCAAGTTGCTGCACGACAATGCCGTGCGGCTTTACCAGCTGGATTGACCAGAATGCCATATGCTTCAGGATGTGAAATCCAGGCGGCTGGAGTTTGTAATTGCGATTCAAGATCGCTGAAAGGGATACCTAATATATAATGTCAAATCATACAAAACGCGCCAAAGTGGGGCTGGCCCGTCAGGGCAATCGGCGCGCCAATGTCTATCGCGCGCTCGATCTCGTGCGCGATGAGGTAACGCCGCGGGTGCGCAGCCAGGTCATGTTGAAACCCAATTTTCTGACCAGCAAAAATCAGCTTGCCTCCAGCCACGCCGACGCCATGCGCGGCGCCATCGATTTTCTGCTCTCTACGCCCAATCCGCCAGAGGAGATTGTCATTGCCGAAGGTGGCAACGAGGATCATTCGGGGCAAGCATTTGAGAATTTTGGCTATTTGGCCCTGGCCGATGAATTCCCCGTGCCCATTCGGCTGGTTGATCTCAACCAGGAAACCGCGTGGCAAGAGACGCCGATTATCTTGGCCGACCGCAGTGAAACCGTGGTGCGCATGCCCAAGACCGTGCTCGATTGCCCATGCACCATTTCAGTGGCCATTGCCAAAACGCACGATGTTTGTGTGGTGACCTTGGCGCTCAAGAATATGATTATGGGCACGCTGCACAAGAAAGATCGGGTCAAAATGCATGGCTTTCAAAGTCATGCCGAACGCGTGCTGCCCGCCGAAGCCCAGACGCTCAATATCAACTTGATCCGGCTGGCGCGCTATCTGACGCCCGACATTGCCGTAATCGACGGCACGGATGGCTTGCAGGGCAACGGCCCCGGTGGCGAAGATGCTGTGGCCAATTTTGGCATTGCCGCCGCCGGCACAGATGTCTATGCCACCGACGCCGTCATGGCCAAAGCCATGGGCTTTGAACCTGCCGAACTGGGGCTGCTGCACTATGCCCAACAGCTTGGTCTGGGCGTAATCGACTTGGATCAGATTGATGTGTTGGAAACCAACATTGCCGACGTCATGCGCTCCTTTACGCCGCATGAAAAGACGCCCCTCCAATTGCAGTGGCAGGATGTAAATGCCATGCACTATCTGGCGGCGTAGGATTTAGTACCTCACGTTACGCAGCGACAGCCAGTTTGTTAGAGGGAAACAGGAACGTCGGCGAGCCAACTTTCCGCCAGGCTTGCGTAACATAAGTTAGTAAAAGCGTGGAGGAATAGAGGAGTAACTCTATTCCTCCGCTGTCTTTGCATAAGGGAACAGCATGCAACAATATCTCGATCTCATGCAGCACGTCTTGGAGAATGGCTTCCGCAAAGAGGACCGGACGGGGACGGGAACGCTGAGCGTGTTTGGCCATCAAATGCGGTTTGATCTGGCGGATGGCTTTCCGCTGGTGACAACCAAAAAGATTCATCTAAAATCGGTGATTTATGAATTGCTCTGGTTTTTGCGCGGCGACACCAATATTAAATATCTCAATGATCATGGCGTGACGATTTGGGACGAATGGGCTGACGCCAATGGCGAACTGGGGCCGATTTATGGCTATCAATGGCGCAGCTGGGCGACGCCCAACCATGAAACGGTGGATCAAATTGCGCAAGTGGTCCGCCAGATTCGCACGAATCCAGATTCGCGGCGGCTAATGGTTTCGGCCTGGAACGTGGCCGACATTGAACAAATGAAACTGCCGCCCTGTCACTGCCTATTTCAGTTCTATGTGGCCGATGGTCGCCTCTCTTGTCAGCTCTATCAGCGCAGCGCCGATATTTTCCTGGGCGTGCCGTTCAATATTGCGTCCTACGCGCTGCTCACCATGATGATGGCGCAGGTGTGCAATTTGCAACCGGGCGAATTCATCCACACGTTGGGCGATGCCCATCTCTATTTGAACCACCTGGCACAGGCACAAACGCAACTGGCGCGCAAACCCTATCCCTTGCCCCACATGCGCCTCAACCCCGCCGTCCAATCGATCTTTGACTTCCAGTATGAAGATTTCACCCTGGAAAATTACCACTGTTACGCTCGCATTAAAGCGCCCATTGCGGTTTAAAATTCTTTAACCGCTATTCGCAATACGTAACACCATTTATACAGAGTTATGCTGTATAATTTGCATACTCAGTACACCGCAACGGTGTTGGCGATCTAGGCGTTGGTCTCGATTGGTGAATCCGGCCCTATCTCCTGCTGTTGCGATCAACTGATTGTGTTCCTGTTGAACCTTATTATTAGGACTTACGCAAGCCTCGAGTGAAATAGTGTCAAATATAGATGAATTTGCTCTTGGCAATCCACAGGCGCTGCGTAAGTCGTGATTATTTTGATGTTGTACAGAATTATTTTGATGTTGTACAGAAGGAATTAACTATGCGAGTTTTTGTAACGGGGGGCGCCGGTTATATTGGCAGCCACACATGTATTGAGCTATTGCAGGCAGGCTATGAGCTGACGGTCATCGATAATCTGAACAATAGCAAGCACGAGTCGTTGCGGCGGGTAGAAAAGCTAACCGGCAAAACGCTTGATTTCTACGAAACGGATCTTTTGGACACGGCGGGGTTAGCGGCGGCGTTTGAAGCCAATCCGCCTGCGGCTGTGATCCACTTTGCTGCGTATAAAGCGGTAGGTGAATCGGTGCAAAAGCCACTGGAGTACTATCAGAACAATGTGGCCGGCACCATTAATTTGCTGGACGTAATGCGGAAGCACGAGTGTAAAAATCTGGTTTACAGCTCATCATGCACTGTGTATGGCGAGCCGCAGCAAACGCCCATTACCGAAGAACATCCTACTTCTGCCGCCGAAAGCCCATACGGCTGGACCAAGCTAATGACCGAACAGATCATGAGCGATCTGTACAAGAGCGACTCAGCATGGAACCTGATTTTGCTGCGCTATTTCAATCCGGTGGGCGCCCATGCCAGTGGCGAAATAGGCGAAGACCCCAACGGTATTCCGAGCAACTTGATGCCATACATTACGCAGGTAGCCATTGGCCGGCTGAAGGAGCTGCGCGTCTTTGGCAACGATTATCCCACAGCGGACGGCACCGGCGTGCGCGATTATATTCATGTGGTGGATCTGGCCGATGCTCACGTGCGCGCCGTGCAGAAGTTGGCCGATAACCCGGGCTTTGTGGCCTATAATCTGGGCACGGGCCGTGGCTATAGCGTGCTGGAGGTGATCACGGCTTTTGAACAGGCCACGGGTCAAAAAGTGCCGTACAAAATTGTAGACCGTCGGCCGGGTGATGTATCTGCGGCCTATGCCGACCCGAGCAAAGCGGCCCGCGAACTGGCCTGGAAAGCGGAACACGATATTTTCGACATCTGCCGAGATGGTTGGAATTGGCAGCAAAAGAACCCCAGTGGGTTTGTGGAGTAGAGGGGAATAGGGAGTAGGAAATAGGGAGTAGGAAGATGGCCGCTTGCCGCCCTGTCGCCTCTACTCCTCTACTCCTCTACTCCTTACTCCTCTACTCCTTACTCCTCGACTTCCTAGAGCATTCATGACCGAACACATAGAAATCCCTGCCGACATGCAAGTTGACGACCATATGCCGCTTTTGGCCGTTTGGTATCAGGCGCGGGCCACCATTGCCGAAGCGCTGATTCCGGTGTTGGCCGGACTCAAAACGGCTTGGCTGCTGGCATTTAGAGGGCTTCCCTTTTTCCAGTGCCGTTTGAATGACGAGCGCGCGCTGCGCAATTTATGGTCGCCCTTTGATCCATTCTGGCGGCTGTTCACTGCGGAACCGCGCTTTCCATTGGGGGCGGCGCAGTTTTTGCTCTTTGGCATTGCGGCGCTGGTCATTTTGCAACAGGGGCTAGATGTGGGCGAACAGGCCGGTGTTCAGGCAGGTCTGGATGCAGCGAACGCCGCGTTGAATCAATCTGCCGTCTCCGCCGAAGAGCGTCAGGCGTTGCAGCAGGTGATTGCAAGTGGTGTGCAGGCGGGGGTGCAGGTGGCCAATGCACAGTCTGTGCAAGAGGCCATTGCGGCTTCGGATGCTCAGATCACCGAACAGGCGGCGCAGGGCGGAACGCTGGCGCCGGCGCAACCCGATGAGGCGCCCTCTCGCCCCAGCTCATTAGATGAATTGGCGAGCACCGCTATAGAAACTGGGCAAGAAGCAGCCGCTCCCGCAGAAGTTGCCTCCCTGCCTGGTTTGGATGCGGCCACGTTGAAAATTATCCGCGATAGTATTGAGGCCGGTGTGCGCGCTGGGATTGATGCCAACGCCGCGGTGAAGCGCGATGGTGGTTTGGTGCAGCTTCTGGTCAATACGGCGCTGCGCGCCTTGCCCGAAAGCTCACGGGCGTCGATTGCTGAACTGCGGGTGCTGTATGTGCGCCACGTGCAGCCTTTTCTGGATGAAGTTTTCGTGGCGGCGGCGGCGCAACTTTTTCGGCGCTTGGTGGCGGTGGTCTTCTTTGCCTATTTGTTCAGCCTGCTGCTCAACGGACAGCTGAAAGCGGCGCACAGCTATATTTTTTGGCTGTATTGGGAAGCGCTGACGCTGGTTTCCGCTGCCGGCTATCTGCTGCTCTTCCGCCTCTTTCCCGATCTGGTGCTCCGTCTTCACGATTGGCTGGCCATGGGGTTTGCCCTGGTGCTAAATCCTGCACTCGATGCCGCCGTGGCGATTTCGCCCACCATGAGTACGCTCAAAATTGGGCCGGATATAGCGGCATTTTGGACGCTAGAAACAGGGCTGCACACAGTCTTGTGGCTCTACGTGGCGCCTGCACTGGTACTGGCCAAAATGCTTCCTCAGGTTAACGTGGCGCGTGCGCTGATTGTCACGCTACTGTGTCGCGCGCTGCTGCTGTTCTTGACGGCGCTGCTGATATTTGGGGTTGTAACGCTCATTGCATCCAGCGGGTTGGTGTGAATTTTATACGAATTGCCCGGCTAAAAGCCATGTTTGTGATGAGACCTGTCAGGTTTTGAAAACCTGACAGGTTTGATGCCCTTGATAGCATTTACCTTGGCAAATGGTATTAGAGGGAAATCTAAAGAGAATATTACGGAGCAGCGTGCGCAATAAAGGATATAAGCTAGGACCAATTGACCACATGTATATGTTAAATCGCTTACAAAGCCGCAAACTCAGAGACGCCGCTTTATATATACTTACTCTGTGCCTGCTGGCGGCCTGCACGCCGCTAACGCCCGCCCCTTCTACGCCGGCCGCCACAGCAATTCACACGCCGGCCCCTACGCAGCCAGCGCCAACAGACCCCATTACGCTCACAATCTTGTATACTAATGATGAACATGGCTGGATGGCGGGCGTACAGCCAGACCAAAGTGCCGCACATCTGCTGGGGCTTTGGCGTCAACTGGAATCCGAATTGGGTTCTGACCATTTCCTAATTCTCAGCGGCGGTGATAACTGGACCGGACCAGCCATCTCGACCTGGTTTGCCGGTCAGGGCATGGTGGAAGTGATGAACGCCATGGGCTACACTGCATCGGTCATTGGCAACCATGAGTTTGACTTTGGGCTGGACCTCATGCAGCAGCGGATTGCCGAAGCGGATTTCCCCTTTCTCAGCGCCAATATGCGCTATAAAGCGAACGGTGATTCTCCGACTGACCTGGGGATTCAGCCCTACACGATTCTCGACTTGGGCGATGTACAGGTGGGGCTGATTGGTTTGACCACAACCAGCACGCCGCTTACGACCAAACCGGTTAATGTGGCGGAGTTTGATTTTATTGCTTATGAAACCGCACTGCGTCAAGTGGCGCCAGAAGTGCGCAAAGCTGGCGCAGATATTGTATTGGTCCCCGCGCACCTTTGTATGGGCGAATTGGTAGAGTTGGCCAATCAGGTGGCGGATTTGGGCATTGCCATGTTTGGGGGTGGCCATTGCAATGAATTGGTGACTCGAGAAGTGGGTGGCGCCGTTTTGCTTGAGGGTGGTTCATATATGCAGAGTTTTGCCACAGCCACCTTTGCCTTTGATCCCAGTTCAGGGGAAGTGACCATTGTGCAGCATGACGTGCGCTACAATCTCAATGGCGCGGCCGATGAGCAAGTGGCGGCCATTATTGCGCACTGGCAGGCGGCGGCAGACGCTGAACTCAATACGGTGATTGGCTATTTGGAAAAGCCCATTGCACAGCGCAGCCCCGCCATGCAGACTCTGATCACCAAGGCGTGGCTGGCCGAATATCCCACCGCTCAAATTAGCATGACCAACCTGGGCGGGATGCGTACAGACCTAAAGGCTGGCGAGTTGACGCTGGCCGATATTTTAGGCGTAATGCCATTTGATAATGTGTTGGTAGAGGTACATTTGACCGGCGAGCAGGCGGTTGAGGCGCTCACTTCCGGCAACCGGCCAGCTACCATTGGCGGCATTCATCAGGCAGCTGGCAAATGGGTGTGGGACAATTCTGGAGAACCGGTTGATATGACCGCCACATATAGCGTGTTGGTCAATGATTTTATGTATGCTGGTGGAGATGGTTTTACGCTGCTGGCCGAGTATGATCCGGCGGGCTATAATACGGGCATAAATTGGCGGCAGCCGGTGATCGATTGGATTGAGGCGCAAACGTCCAGCGCCGCCCATCCGCTGGACACGGCCATTGCTCAACTATCTTCAGAATAGCGGGTCCGGCCCGCGTTTGCCCCTCTATGGCACAATATCCTCTATGGCACAATATCCTCTATGGCACAATATGTCGCGCCGGATATCGCATATCTTACTGCTGTTCAATTTTGACACGCTGCGGCAACAATGATAAGATTGCCGACAACGTTGTCATCTATTGACAATTGATTAGGGCTTACGCAAGCCTGGTGAAAAAATTCTGGCTCAGCCTTACTGTTTTCTGCTGGCAAGCCGCTGCTGCGTAAGTCGTATGGATTAAAATTAGCTATCCCCAATCCCCTGATAAGTCATTCACAGAACTTACGCAAGGTAGTCACTGTTCAGAAATAACTTGTGGATTTAACCCTACCTGGTCTTGAAGACCTAACAGGGTTGGCCACCAATTTATTTCTTGGTGATTATTTTGAGTATATCCGTAACCTCTGCTGTGAATCCTATGCTGTCTCTGACAGATCGGTTTGGCGCAGAGAATTACGGACAGACACTTAGCAGTAGAATCATTTGGTCAGCTCTCCCATTGTTTTCAGTGGTTCACCGATATTGCGTAAGTTGTCATTCGATGTAAGCACTATATCCAGAACAATCAGCAGCATTGCTGTGTAACCCAAAGGTACAAAAGGGCTTTCTCGTGCCTGTAACCATGCGTGATGTGGCGCGCATGGCCGGCGTTTCCATTAAAACAGTCTCTCGCGTTGTGAACCAACAAGGAGAGATCGCCGCTGCCACGCGCCAACGGGTGATTGATGCTATTAATGAACTAGGATATCGCCCCAACCGGCTGGCGCGTGCCATGATCACGCAGCGCACGCATACTGTCGGCCTGGTGATACCGGATATTACCAATCCCTTTTTTCCCGAAGTGGCGCGCGGCGTGCAAGATGTGGCCCAAGAGCACGGATATAATGTCTTTATTTGCAATACGGATGGCGGCGCCGTGGCCACGCAGAAGGCGCTCTACTCGCTGGCCGACCAATCGGCCGATGGGGTGATTGTTTTCCCGGCGGCTTTGCGTGATGAAACATTGGGCGAATTTGCCGCTGCTTTTCGGCCGGTGGTCACCATCAATCACCTGTTTGAGCATCAAAACGTGGGCTGCATCATGGTGGAAATTCGGCGCGGCGCCCAGATGGCGGTCGAATATCTTTGCCAAGCCGGTCATGTGGCAATCGGCATGATTACCACGGAGCATCCACCTAAAATGAAGACGCGCCGGGTGCTTGGATACACGGATATATTGCAAGCACATGGGTTGCCCATACGCGATGAGTGGATCGTAACCGGGCCGGCCACGTTGGATGGTGGGTATACCTTGACCCATAAACTGCTGGACCAATTTCCAGAAATCACGGCTATTTTTACCTATAACGATCTCATGGCGGTGGGGGCAATTAGCGCTTGTAAAGAGATGGCGCGTGGTGTGCCGCAAGATTGTGCTATTGTTGGGTTTGATGACATTCAATTGTCCACGGTGACGACACCGGCCTTGACTACGGTGCGCGTGGATAAATATGCAGTGGGGCAGCAAGCCATGCATTGTGTTTTGCACATGTTGGAACATCCCGACCAGCAGTTCGTCCCAACATCAATCCCCATGCAGCTAGTGGTGCGGGAATCGGCATAGCCGCACCAGAACGTCAGTCGTGGCGATTTTGCCTATGCTTGCGTTCAAAAATAACTTGTAGATTTAAACCTGTCAGGTCTCGCAGACCTGACAGGTTTGGTAGCCAACTTATTTCTGAACGCGTAATAAGTCTGCACCGGTCCTTTAGTTGTATGATGGCTCTGTGCGATGCACAACCGCCACCATACAAATCCTGCTGAAGTAGCAATCAAGATTTCCTGCATTTATCAAACCGACACCTGATAACCATGCATAAATTGTTGCGGTAATTGAAGCCAAAGGCTGAAGCCTGCGTCTGCTAGCGGAAGCCCGCTCAAGCAGGCTATTGCTAGAGTGCGCTTCCGCGTACTTTGGGTAACAGGCGCTGGTTTCAACCAGTCGTATTACCGATTTAATTGGTTAGTTTTCATTAGGCGTCGGAAAATCTGTTTTAGCCAAACTTCTTAAACTTTATTGTTTCTCTTCCCAAAAGTTTGTGGAAACCTCAACCAAATCGAGTAGCTCTAACTATGGCCTCAATACCCGGCATTCAACCCGGTGGCGCTGCCACAAAATTTGTCGAAGATCCGATTTTGGATATTCAAGATCTGTGCACCTATTTTTTCGTGGAGCGCGGAATTGTTAAAGCGGTGGATGGCGTCAACTTGTCGCTGGGGCGCAAATCGACGCTTGGCATTGTGGGGGAAAGCGGCTGCGGCAAGAGCGTCACGTCCATGTCGGTGATGCGGCTGGTGAAGAATCCGCCGGGTCGCATTGTGGGCGGTAAAATGCTGCTGCAGCGCCGCAATGGTAAACAGGTCGACCTGGCCCAGCTTGACCCACGCGGCCCGCAAATGCGCGAAATTCGCGGCGGTGAAATCGCCATGATCTTTCAAGAGCCCATGACGTCACTCAACCCGCTGCATACGGTTGGCGATCAAATTGCCGAGACGGTAATGCTGCATCAGAAGGTCAATAAGACCGCCGCCCTAGAGCGCGCTCAGGAAATGTTGGAGCGCGTGCGCATTAGCGCGCCGGAACAGCGCCTCCACGAGTATCCACATCAACTAAGCGGCGGCATGCGCCAGCGCGTGATGATTGCCATGGCGCTTTCCTGTAACCCATCGATTTTGATTGCCGATGAGCCAACGACGGCGTTAGACGTGACGGTGCAAGCGCAAATTTTGGACCTCATGCGCGAGTTGCAGGCTGAATTCGGCTCCTCGATTATGTTAATTACCCACAACCTGGGTGTGGTTTCCCAGATGGCCGATCAAATTGCCGTAATGTATATGGGCAAAGTGGTCGAATATGCCGATAAACGCGCCATATTCAAACATCCGCTGCATCCATATACGGTGGGCCTGCTCAAATCGGTGCCGGTGCTGGGGCGTAAAGCGAATAAACTGATGCCTATTGAAGGCATGGTGCCCAGCCCCACGGAAGAGATCCGGGGCTGTGCATTTGCCTCGCGCTGTCCGCACGTCATGCCGCAATGTCGCGAACAGGAGCCAGAATTGCGCGAAGTTGAGCCCGGTCATCTCGCCGCCTGTTGGTTACACTAAATTTCTCGTGTTATCGCAATGATTCAGCCCTCCGAAGCCTGGATCATTGTGCTTTTCATGGCTTACGTAACGTCTGGGCATGGTTAGGAGCGAGCCCGTTGACATTCACTATCTATGCGTAAATTCTCTGTGTCAGCGTTTGTGGCATCACAATGTCACGCCACAAATTCACGCTAATCACAACCGAATTTACGCATAGGTTCTTCATGTCATTTCCCTCCAAGCTTGCCACCGGCGCAGCGTAAATCGTGTTTTTATTTGTTGAACCACATGTGAAAGGAACCAAATCTATGAAGAAATACCGTGTCTTGTTGAGCTTGCTGCTTATGATGGCGGTGGTGTTGCTATTGGCAGCCTGTGGCGGCGGCAGCGAGCCGGCCGCGCCCACGCAGGGTGAAGAAGCGGCGCCGGCAGAAGAAGCAGCCGCGCCGGCAGAAGAAGCTGCTGCGCCCGCTGAGGAAGCCGCTCCTGCCGGTGAAGCTCGGGATGGCAAATATGGCGAAATGCCGGCAGATTCAGTGCCCTATGGCGATCCGCCGGAACTAGACCTGGGTGGCGCTACGGTTGAGCGCATGCCCATTGACCAGATTGTGACTTATAAAGCGCTGGATGAATACCATGAGCCCGAATGGGTAACCGCTTTGGTAGAAGCTGGCGAATTGCCGCCCATTGAAGAGCGCTTGCCGGCCGAGCCTAAGGTCATTTTAACCAGCGGCATGTCCGATGGCATTGGGACTTATGGCGATGCTTGGCGTGACTTTTCGGCTTGCCCCACGGCGGGTTGGAACAACGGCGCCGGCGTGACGGCGGGTTGGTTTGGCATCGAGTCCATGTCGTTTAACTATCAGGCGTTGGTCAAGACCGGTCCGCTCTTCCGCGCCGACCAGGACTTGGAGCCTTTCCCGAATCTGGCCAAGAGCTGGGATTGGAGTGAGGACGGCTTAGAATTGACCATGCATCTGATGGAAGGGGTCAAATGGTCTGATGGCGAGCCATTCAATGCAGACGACGTCATGTTCACCTGGGAAGATCTGATTAACGATCCCAACGTGGTGCGCAATGGCGTCAAAGGTGAAGCCTTCAACCTTGATGATCAGCCATCTATTCTGGAAAAGGTAGACGACTATACCATTAAATGGACCTTTGCTGAGCCTTTCCCCAGACAGCTCTTCTATTATATGGATGAAGGAGACTTTAACGTCTCGCCCCGGCACATCATTGAACCGCTGCACCCCAAGAATTCGGGCACAGACTATGTGGCTTTCCAGAATGCGCTGGATCCGCAGGATCTGCCTGCCGTTACCATTGGCCCATGGGTGCCGGTTGAGTATAAGACCGATGAACTGTTGATCATGCGCCGCAACCCCTACTTCTGGGAAGTGGATGAAGCGGGCAACCAGCTCCCCTACATCGACGAAGCCGTATATCAAAAAGGGCCCAGCGGTGTAGGCCGCACGCTCTGTACGCTGGCCGGTGGTTGTGATCACACCAACCTGGAGAATCCTTCTAGCGAATATGTGGAAGCACTGACGCGCGCCCAGGAGCCAGATGCTGAGTTCATTATGAACTGGGGTCCTGAAGACCTGGCGTTCAATTTAGAGATCAACCAGGCCGTGAACTTTGGCATCACCAGCGACCGCGATACCGCGATTCGCGAACTCTTCCGTGAGGATGATTTCCGCCAAGCGATTAGCCATGCACTGGATCGAGATGGTATTGCCCAGGCGCTCATGCGCGGTCCATTCCTGCGCGCCTTCCAAGGCGGTATTGAGCCCGGTTCGCCCGAGTTTGATAAAGAATCTGTCGTCTTCTATCCATACAATCCAGAACGCGCCAAGGAACTGCTGGCCGGATTAGGGTTGGAAGACACTGACGGCAACGGCACGCTGAACTTTACCGAGGGGCCGCTGGCCGGCGAAGATCTCATTCTTGGCTTGAATACATCCCAGGATGCTGCTGAGACCCAGTCTGTGGGCGATCAGATCGTGGCCATGTTAGAAGCCGTTGGCATTAAGGTGAATGCCCGCCCGAATACGAGCCAGGCGCTCAACGATCTTAACACCAGTGGTGAATGGGACATGCGTATTTCACGCGTAGACAATATGGTGCTGCCCTTTACCAATTGTAACGCCATGGGGCCTGTGACGCCGCAGACGCCCGGGTGGCATCGGGAAGGCGCCGAGCCGCGTGAACTGCGCGACTGGGAAGTGGAGATGGTCGATCTGATTAATTCCTACTGTAAGGAGCAAGATCCGGCTTCCCGCAAGGAAATGCTCGGTCGCTACAACTATCTGTATACGTTGCACAACTACTCCATTGGTACGATCATTGGTCGCAAGGGTTTGGCCCTGGCCAAGCGCTTCAAGAACGTGCCCGGTGGTACGCCGCCGCGCATGTACCAGTGGGTCGAAGATGCGATTATGTCTGAGACCATCTGGACGCCTGCAGATGAGCAGAAAGAGCAGGTACGCCCAGATACGATCCCAGTATATGGTGGTGAATAGCCCACTGCCTGATCGTGAATAGGTAATACATGAAGATGACCGGCATCGTAAAGATGCCGGTCATCTTAGCGCATTTGTTTTTCGAGAGGTCTAGCATGGTCAACTTTATTCTGCGTCGGTTGTTGATTTCTCTTTTGGTCATCTTTGCTATTTCGGTTATTTCGTTTTTTATTATTCAGTTGCCGCCTGGCGATTTTGCCAGTACATATAAGGCGTTCTTGTTGCAAACCGGCAATATGACAGAAGACCAAGCCGAAGCAATGACGCAGTTGGTTCGCAGCCAGTACGGGTTAGATCAGCCGGCGTGGAAGCAGTTTCTGACTTGGGTGAAAGGCATTGTGACTGAAGGCAAATTTGGCTATTCGTTTGCCTACCGCACCGATGCTGGCGCCATTATTCTGGACCGGCTGCCCAAAACCTTGATGCTGGCATTGCTGGCCCATTTAACCTCTACCATTGTGGGGGTGGCGGCCGGTATTTATGTGGCCCCGCGTCAATATGGCGCGGCCGACAATATTCTTAGCGTCATTGCCTTTATTTTGACTTCTGTGCCGCGCTTCTTTATGGCGCTGGTGATTTTATATTTATTGGTTTTTACCTTTGGTCAACATCATCTGACCTCATTTTTCTCCCCGGAATATGCGGTGGCGCCCTGGTCTTGGGGCAAATTCGTGGATCTGCTTAGCCACATCTGGCCCGTGATTCTCATTGCCGGGTTGGGGGGGGTGGCGCGCAATATGCGCGTCATGCGCGGCAACCTGCTGGATGTGCTCAATGCCCAATATGTGACAACGGCCCGCTCCAAGGGGTTGCGCGAACGGCGCGTGATGAACCATCACGCCGTGCCCAATGCGCTGCACCCCATGATCGCCTACCAAGGAACCGTGTTGCCCTATATGGTGCAAGGTGAGCTGGAAGCGGCCATTGTAATGGGCATCCCCACGTTGGGGCCCATTCTCTACCAATCGCTGGCCACGCAGGATATTTATCTGTCTGCCGGCGCGTTGCTCATGTTGGCCACGTTGGTGGTGCTGGGCAATTTGCTGGCCGATGTGCTGTTGGCGGTGTTTGACCCGCGCATTCGCTATGGGTAATTTAATGTGAATTGATTTTTCTGGATCGGCCTAAGTGCTGAGGATGTAAAGAGAAGTGGCTGAATTCATTGTGGTATCTTGTAATTTGGTCCCCCTTCGACTGAGACGTACGTTAAGGATTTCCTGCCATGACTGATGAAGTTTACGACATGTCGCTCGATGCGTTGGCCCCGGTGCAAGGCGCCAGCAGCGAAAGTTATTTCCAGCTGGTGTGGCGTCGCTTTCGCAAGAGCAAGCCGGCCATTATTGGTGGATTAATTGTGCTGCTGCTGGCTATATTGGCCATCTTTGCCGAGTTTTTTGCGCCGTATCCGCTCAGGATGACTAACGCTCACAATGCGTTTATTCCGCCCACGCGCGTCCATTTTTTCGATGATGAGAGTGGTTTTCATCTGCGTCCCTTTGTGTATCTTCAGGTGGTTGAGATTGATCCCAAAACCTTTCTGCCGCAATGGACGGAAGATAAGACGCAGCGATATCCCATCCAGTTCTTTGTGAAAGGGTGGGAATATAAGCTGCTTGGTTTGATTCCCATGGACAGGCATCTGTTTGGCGTAGGAGAGGGAGCAGACATTTTCCTCTTGGGAACGGATAAACTGGGCGCCGATTTGTGGAGCAAGGCGTGTGAGGCAGGGCGCATCTCGCTGAGCATGAGCGTTTTTGGCGCGCTGATCAGCGTCTTTATTGGCGCCATTGTGGGCGTCTATTCTGGGTATCGCGGCGGCTGGTTTGATACGGTGGTTCAACGGTTTGTGGAGTTCATCACCGCCTTTCCGCAACTGGCGCTCTGGCTGTCGCTGGCCGCCATTATTCCGCGTACCTGGGATCCCTTCCGGGTTTTTCTCATTATGGCGCTGATTTTTGCCCTCTTATCCTGGACCACGCTCTCCCGTGAAGTGCGCGGCAAAGTGCTCTCTTTGCGCGAGACCGATTTTGTGTTGGCCGCCAAAGAGATGGGCGCTTCAGACCGGCGCATTGTCTTTTTGCACCTGTTGCCCAATACCCTCAGTCACATTATTGTGGTGCTTACGCTGACCATTCCCGGTATTATTCTGGCCGAAGCCTTTTTAAGCTTTTTGGGCATCGGTATTCAGCGCCCCATGGTGAGCTGGGGCTTGCTTATGCAAGATGCGCAGAATCTACGCACCCTTGGCCAGACGCCTTGGATTATGGCGCCGGCCGCGTTTATCATTGCCGCGGTGCTTGGCTTTAACCTGCTGGGCGATGGCCTGCGCGATGCCGCCGATCCCTATGCCTCGATGTAAGACTTGCCCATGAAACGTGTACCGCCTTTCCGCTTGCCCAAAAATAGAATCGCCAAGAGCCTAGATAATAGTGCCGCCCCCCAAACAGTTGAAGCTATCCGCGGCTTATGGCTCAACAAAGCGTATGGCACAATCCTCTGTTGTGCCTTTGTCTTGGCGATTGGTCTGGGGTTGCTCTTGAGTGCATTCTCATTGGCACTGGCCAGCGCCGAATCGGTTTTGCCGCCTGGGCAAGAAGCACCGTCGGCTACGCTGTCTGGCCTGGTGCGCAATGCAGATGGCCCCGTATCCGGCGCGACGGTGCGGGTGCAGGCCACGGACAATATGGCTGTTACCAATGAGAACGGCGCCTTTACGCTTGCTGGTTTGCCGCCGACAGTGTTGGTCACCATCACGGCTTCGGCGCCTGGTCACTACATTAACTGGACCGCTGTTGTCCCTGATGGCATCACCACCACCATTGAGCTACATGAGCATTTTATTGGTGATGATTTTGAGTATGATTGGGCCGAGGAACACGGTATTGAAGGTTCTGCCTCTTGCGGCGTCTGCCACACCTCCTATCCCGAATGGCTGGCCGATGGCCATTCGCAAGCGGCCGTCAACCCGCGCTTTTTGAGCATGTATGCCGGCACCGACGTGGAAGGCAATAAAAGCCCGCCGCCGCCCAAGAACAATGTGGGCGTGCCGCTGCCCCCTGATTTGTCGCAGCCCTATTATGGCCCTGGCTATAAGCTGGATTTCCCCACGCGTTCGGGCAGCTGCGCCGCCTGTCACACACCCATGGCGGCCAAGCAGGAAAACCGGCAAAACTGTGGCTGGTCCGGCTGCCATCAGGATACAACGGCCGATTTTGCCGGCCAGATTTTAGATCGCGGCGTGAGTCCGCTTGATTTAAAGGGAGATGCCGCCGAAGGCATATCGTGCGAATTTTGTCACAAGATCGGGCAGGTGGCGTTGCAGCGCGAAACGGGTCTGCCTTATCCCGATTTGCCCGGCATTCTGTCGCTGCGCATGTTCCGTCCCGCCGCGGGCCACGATTTAATATTTGGGCCGGTGGATGACATTGCGCGCACCGATATCCCGGAGCCGCGCGACGTGCATTTGCCCATGCAGGAAGAGAGCCGTTTTTGTGCCGGTTGCCACTATGGCATTCTGGGCGGCGTGGTGGTGGGCAACATGGATGTAAAAGGCGGCGTGCTGGTCTACAGCTCGTTTAGCGAATGGCTAAATAGTCCGTACAGCGACCCGGAAACGGGCCAAACCTGCCAGGATTGCCACATGCGCGCCGGCGACGTCAATTACTTTGCCTATCCCACGCGCGGCGGCGTGATTCGCGATCCCAATCAGGTTCATAACCACCGCATGTTTGGCGAATCCATGCTGCAAAACGCGGTGACGCTAACCGCCACGGCGCAGCTTGAAAACGGGCAAATTGTGGTTGACGTGACGGTGACCAATGACCAGACCGGCCACCATGTACCCACCGATTCGCCGTTGCGCCACGTCATGTTGGTGGTGGAGGCAGAGGATGGTCAGCAGCAACTATTGCCCTTAGTCGCCGGCCCCCTTTTGCCAGAGTGGACTGGTGACTTTGCTGGCAAGCCCGGCCATGCCTATGCTAAAATTTTACAAGACGAATGGACCGGTGAGTTTCCCACCGGCGCCATCTGGCGGCCCGTGCAAATTAAGGAAGATACCCGGCTGGCGGCCATGTCTAGCGACGTGAGTCAATATACTTTCGCCGCGCCGGACGATGGGAGCGCCACCGTCAAAGTCCAAGTGCTCTATCGCAAAGCGTTTCAACAACTGGCGGAATGGAAGGGCTGGGATGATCCGGTGGTTGTGATGGAGGAAGAGACGATTGAGGTAGGTGAACCGTAAGTTATCGTGGCTACGTGTGCGCTATGGCATGATATAATAGTAGATCAAAGGGGATCACTATGGTGACTGAATCAAACATCCAATTAGTGCGCGAATGGGTTGAGGTGGGTTGGAATCAAAGCGACCCTGACCGACTGGCCGACTTCTTCCCACCCACCTTTATGAATGAAGGCCAGCCCGCCACCGTCGATGTTTTAATCCAATGGAATGAGCGACAGCGCACCGCCTTCCCCGATATTCATTACGAAATTGAAGATATTTTTGCCACCGATGATCGGGTGGCGCTGCGCTGGATGGCCACCGCCACCCACACCGGCACGCTCTGGGGCTTTATCCCGTCCACCCGCAAGCACGCTTCATGGAAGGGAATACACATGCTGCGCATTGTCGACGGGCGCATTGCGGAAATCTGGGCGACATCTGATATCCCATCCATGCTGCAACAGCTTGGCGTGACACTGCAACTGCCCGAATCAACATAAACAACGAGTGAGGCTATGAGTTCAACAAACGGAACCATTCTCGAAGTCAAAAACCTCAAGCAATACTTCCCCATTCACGCTGGCTTTTTTCAGCGGGTCGTGGCCAATGTAAAGGCCGTGGATGGCGTCAGCTTTTCCTTGCAGGCCGGCGAAGTGCTAGGACTGGTGGGTGAAAGTGGCTGTGGCAAAACCACCACGGGCCGCTCGATCTTACGCCTGTATGATCCCACTGACGGCGAAGTTTGGTATCATAAAACCAACGGGGAACGGGTGGATGTAACCAAGCTGAGCCAGGAAGAGATGAAGCCGCTGCGTCGCGAAATGCGCATGATCTTCCAAGATCCGTTCAGCTCGCTGAACCCCCGCATGACCGTGCGCGACTTGATCGGCGAACCGCTGGTGATTCACCACGTTGCGCGCGGCAAAGAACTGGATGAGCGCGTCGGCGAGCTCATGAGTTCGGTGGGGCTCAATCCTTCGTTCATGCGTCGATACCCCCACGAGTTTTCCGGTGGCCAGCGCCAGCGCATTGGCCTGGCGCGCACGCTCAGCCTGAACCCGCGCCTGATTGTGGCCGATGAGCCGGTGTCGGCGCTGGACGTGTCGGTGCAGGCGCAAGTGATCAACCTATTGCAAGAGCTACAGCGCGATCTAGGATTGACGCTGCTCTTTATTGCGCACGATCTGTCGGTGGTGGAACACATCTGCGACCGAATTGCCGTTATGTATGTGGGCAAACTGGTCGAAGTGGCCGAGTCTGAAGAGCTGCTGCGCAACCCCAAGCATCCCTACACAGAAGCGCTGGTCTCCGCCGTGCCACCCGCCGACCCCGATATCCAGATGCAGCGCATTATTCTTGAAGGCGATGTGCCCAGCCCCGTGAATCCGCCGGCCGGCTGCGTCTTTCATCCCCGTTGTCGCTACGCCAAAGATATTTGTAAGCAGGAAGAGCCCCAACTCATTGAAATAAAGCCTGGCCATCATGTGAGCTGCCATCTGGCGGCGGAACTGGATTTGACTGGTATTGTAGAATCATAAAGATTGGCCGTATGCAGCTTCTGGCGGAGCCTGCGCGTCTTGCTAAAATCGCTCAGTCAAAGCTATGTGCTTTCCCCAGCACTCCATTGGCGCTGCATGCGTTGTAACTAAAAATGCAAAGGAAACCAATATGATACAAATTGCCGAAGTTCTCCCCCCAAGGCCTTCTCCTTTATGGAGAATGGTGAAGCAATGTGGCGTCGAACATGTGGTCGGCGGCATGGACTTTAGCCCCGGCTGGGAAAGCCGCCCCAAGGACGAGCTGCCCTGGGGCTTTCTTTCTTTAATGCGCGTGAAGACGGCCTATGAAAACGCCGGTTTTGACTTCAACGTTTTGGAGAGTCGGCCCCCGCTTAACAAAGCCAAGCTGGGCCTGCCGGGCCGCGACGAAGAGATCGAGACGGCCTGTGAGCTGATCCGCAACATGGGCAAGCTGGACATTGGCGTCTGGTGCTATGAATGGATGCCGGTGATCAATTGGACGCGCACCTCCACCACCACGCCCTCGCGCGGCGGCGCCTTGGTCACCAGCTTTGATTATGAGATCTATAAAAAGGCGCCTTTAACTGAATATGGCGAAGTGAGCGAAGAGCAGTTGTGGGAAAATCTAAAGTACTTTTTAGAAAAGGTGATCCCAGTGGCGGAAAAGGCGGGCGTGCAGCTCGCCATGCACCCGGACGATCCGCCGCTTTCGCCCTTGCGCGGCATGGGGCGCATCATGAGCAGCGTGGAAAATTATCAGCGTCTGCTCGACTTGGTGCCCAGCGAAGTCAATGGCGTTACGCTCTGCCAGGGCAACTTTACGCTCATGACGGACGATTTGCCCAGCGTGATTCGTCATTTTGGCAATCAGGGCAAAATCTTCTTTGTCCATTTCCGCGATGTGCGCGGCACGCCCAAAAAGTTTGAAGAAACCTTCCACGATGATGGCAAGACCGACATGCTGGCCTGTATGAAAGCCTATCGCGATATTGGCTTTGACGGTGTGCTGCGCCCCGATCATGTGCCAACCATGGAGGGTGACTCCAATGATCATGCCGGCTATTCGTCCATTGGGCGGCTATTTGCCATTGGCTACATCAAGGGGTTGCGTCAGGCGGTCTACGCCGAGTAGGGTTCAAAGATACTTAGCGCATCTTCTGCTTTCCATTGTCAGTACACCGCAACGGTGTTGGTGAGATAGGCATCGGTCTCGAATGTTGAATCCGACGCTACTCGCGCCGTTGCGATCTACTGATTTTGTTTTCATTTGACAGCAAAATGGAAAACTGAAGATTGAAAAGGAGTTAACAATGCCTAAGATTGCCATTATCGGCGCTGGCAGCGCGGTTTTTGCGCGGCGGCTGATCACCGATTTTCTCAGCTTTCCGTCGCTGCAAAACAGTCAGCTGGCGCTGATGGACATCGACCCAGAGACGTTGGCCACTATTACGGCCTGGACCGAAAATGCCATTGCTCAGAACGGGCTGAGCGCCACTGTCCAATCCACGCTGGATCGACGCGAGGCGCTGCGTGACGCCGACTATGTCATTATCTCGATTCGCGTGGGCGGCGTGGACGCCGTTTTTGAAGACTTCCGCATCACAAGCAAATATGGCGTTGACCATTCGGTGGGCGACACCATGGGGCCGGGTGGCGTCTTCTACTTTCTGCGCAACGGCGCCGAAATTGTCAACATTGCCCGCGATATGGAAGAGCTGTGTCCCAACGCGCTGATGCTGAACTATACCAATCCCATGGTGATGATCTGCTGGGCCGTGTCGGAGATGACCAGCATTCGCAATGTGGGGTTGTGTCACAGCGTACAGGGGACGGCCTTTCAGCTTGCCGACTACATGGGTATTGCGCGCGATGAGCTGCGTTATTGGACCGCCGGCATCAACCACATGGCCTGGTATCTCAAGCTGGAGCACAATGGCCGGGATGTGTATCCGCAGCTTTATGCAGCCATGCAAACCCCTGACATTTATGCCAAAGACAACATTCGCTTTGAAATTATGAAACACTTTGGCGCATTTGTCACCGAATCGACGCGCCACATGTCTGAATATGTGCCCTATTTTCGGCGCACGCCCGCCCTTTTGGAGCAGTATGAACTGCCCTCCAGCCTACACCGCGATTGGAGTGATTGGCTGACGCGGCGCGATGAAAAGTATGAGCAGATGGTGCAGGAAGTGGCCGCCAAGGCGCCCGTGGTGTTGGACCGCACCCACGAATATTGTTCGTTTATCCTCAACGCCATTGAGACCGACACGCCTTTCCGCTTTAACGGCAACGTGACCAACCACGGCGTCATCTCTAATCTGCCATCCAACGCGCTGGTGGAAGTGCCCATTCTGGCCGATGGCACTGGGCTGCACCCATGTTACGTGGGCGCACTGCCGCCAGAGTTGGCCGCGCTCAACCGTACCAATCTCAACGTGCAGGAAGTAGTCGTGGAAGCGCTCAAGCGTCAAGACCGCGAGTTGGTCTATCGCGCCGTGCAGCTCGACCCGCTCACGTCCGCCGTCTGTACGCTGGACGACGCGCGGCGCATGGTGGATGAACTGTTTGCGGCGCACGAGGCGCATTTAACATTTTAAGATATACAAGCGCAGAATTAGCGGTTGAACCATCACAAATCGTGGAATAGATGTAACTATCCAGGTGTTCGAGGGCTGAGCTTGTCGAAGCCCGCCTACGCCTTCGGCAAGCTCAGGCTACGGCTGGATAGTCACGAATAGATATATAAAACGTAACTATTTGAAAGAACAGGTGTAGAACATGCCTAAAATTACATTTATCGGCGCGGGGAGCTTTGGCTTCACGCGCAAACTTGTTAAGGACGTGCTCACTTTCCCGCTGCTGGAAGGTGCGCATATTACGCTCATGGACATTAACGCCGAGCGGCTCGACTTTGCCAATCGCGCCATCAACCGTATTGTGCAAGAGGGTGAATATCCGGCCACGGTGGAAGCCACCATGGATCGCGAAGCGGCGCTGAAGGATGCCGATTACGTGGTCGTGACCATTCTGGCCGGCGGCACCGACGTGTGGCGGCACGACATCGAAGTACCCATGAAATATGGCGTGGACATTAACGTGGGCGATACGCGCGGCGTTTCCGGCATCTTCCGCGCTCTGCGCACCATCCCACCCATGCTCGACATTGCGCGCGATATGGAGCGACTCTGCCCCCATGCGCTCATGCTCAACTACACCAACCCCATGGCCATGCTCTGCCGCGCCATGTCCCGCGAGACCAGCATTGCGCTAACCGGCCTTTGCCACAGCGTACAGGGCACTGCCGAAATGCTGGCCAAATGGATCGATGCGCCCATGAGCGAGATTACCTACACTTGCGCCGGCATCAATCACATGGCCTGGTATTTGGACTATCAATGGAACGGCCAGGATGCCTATCCGCTGATCCACAAGGCCATTACGGAAAATCCCGAGATTTACAACGCCGAACAGGTGCGCAATGAAATGTATTTGGCCTTCGACCATTACGTGACTGAATCGAGCGGCCATAATTCCGAGTACAACTGGTGGTTCCGTAAGCGGCCCGATTTGGTCGAGCAATATTGCACCCACGGCACCAACTGGAATCCGGGTGAACACGCCTACATTTTGAAGGAGTATCGCCGCCGCGAGGGCGATTGGCGCGATGATATTCAGAAGTGGTTTGACCAGCCGTCGATTGATCTAGAACGCGGCCACGAATATGCGGCCTACATCATCAACGCCATGGAAGGCGGCGAGCCCTTTGAGTTTAATGGCAACGTGCCCAACAAGGGGCTGGTGGACAATCTGCCGCAGGATGCCTGTGTGGAAGTGCCTGTGTGGGCCAGCCGCAAAGGGTTACAGCCGGTAGCTGTGGGCGCTTTGCCGCCACAGTGCGCCGTGCTGACCAACCTGAGTGCGCAAATTGAAGAGATGGCCGTGGAAGCCACCCTCACCGGCGACCGCCGCCTAATCTACCAAGCCATTGCCAATGATCCGCTCTCGGCCGCCGTGCTTTCGCTGGCTGAGATCCAGAAAATGGTAGATGAGCTGTTTGCGCTCAATGAGGATTATTTGCCAGCGGCGTTTCACACGAAGCAATTTGCCATGGCGTAAATGATTGCTCAGCGTATTGCACAAAAAAGAGGGTGGCCGCTTCTAGCCACCCTCTTTTTTGTGCAGCATTGGCTGTTTGCCAGGAGTTACTCTCCGTAATATTTGGGTCCCCGCAAAATCTCCGCGCTCTCTGTGTGGTGATACCCATTTGACGATGCCAGCGCCGCTGGCGCGCGTTGGGGAATGTTATTCAATTCGTGACGCGCAATGCGCAGCTCTTCATCCAGCCGCTGGATTTCGCGCGCCAGCTCCATGTCGCCTTGATTATTTGCCGTTGCGCGCTGCCCGCGCAAATGGTGTAGCGAGTGTTGCAGACGCGCAATTTCTGTGTGTAGATATTGCAGTTCGTTCTCGCGGCCCACTTTGATCAGGCTTTCGATATTGCTCTCATCCAGCATCGAATCGAGCTTGTTGGTGAGTTGCTGATAATTGTCCTGCATCCAGCGCCGCATAAATTCGTTGCCCACGGCCCACTGGCCGTATGGCTTGCGCAGATAGCCCAATTTGTCCAGCGCGTACATAAACATGCGAATGCGATCCGGTGGCTGGTCATTTAGCTCGCTAATCACTTCTTCATCGGTGGCCACCGTCAAGTTGGAAATAGTAAGCAGGATGCGCCGTTCCAGCGTGGTGAGATGCTGAAAGTCAGTCTGGAAGAAACCCGCCAGCAGATGATCGGGGTTGAGGTCGTACTCTTCCGGCGGACGCAGACAGCCCGCCTCCACGCCTTCCGCCACAAAAAGGCGCTGGCAAAGATATTGCATCAGATAGGGGTGTCGGTTGGTGTGAACCAAAATGTCATCCAGAATTCGAGAATCGACTTCAACCGGGCATTCACTTTGCTGCTGGGCAATCAGCGCCAGCGAGGCATTGGGATCGAGCCGCCACAGGTTAGCCAGACTAAAGCCAAACAAGAAAGGGCTGGTGCTCCAATCCATATTCACCTCGTTGAGCTTGGACAGCAGCTTTGTGGATGTGATCACCGTGCGTTGTTCACCATTTTGGAAGATTTTGCGCAGCCGGGCCAGCCATTTGGGCTCCTGCTGACCAATATTGATCAACACCTCGGCTTCGTCAATCAGCACAAAAAGCCGCTTGCCATATTCCATCAGGGCGCGATTTACGCGCCGCAAAATGGCGACAGCATCCTTGTTTTGCAAGCTGCTTACATCCACACCCAGCCCGGCAAAGCGTTCTTCCACATCTTCCAGCGCCAGAAACAGCTCATACGAAAGATCGTCAAAAGACTCAACGCCCTGCAAATCCCAGAAGAGCGGCACCAGTTCACTTTCCGGTCGATCGGTCTCTAATTCAAGTTGGCGCAGCAGCGACGTTTTGCCCATTCGCCGCGTACCCACGACCCAAATCGCCGGGTCTTCCACGCGTAACAAATGGGTAATCAAGCGTTGCCGCCCGTAATGGTCACGACCGCGTACCCAGCGGCCCGCAATGTATGGTATTCGCATAGTTCCTTGGTCCGTTCAAAATTCTTTTGGCGGAGTTCGAGGCAGAAGTGGTGGCGCGCTTCGCCTCATTCCTGACCCCGGCTCCCCGTAAAAAGCTCACTGCGTTGACGCTGCGACTGTTCGCAAAAGCCCCTCATCCTGGTGGGCATGATTGGTGCTACTTTGGATGCTGCGATGTGCGGCCTGCACGTCAGTCAATTTAATGCGTCGGCGGCTGGCGGCCAACATGTTGGTCACTGCTTCCAGCGCGTATTGTTGCAGGCGGAATGGGCGCCCTTCACTCTGCTGGATAATAAATTCCAGCGCGGCCGGCTCGTACGAATAGTAGTTTTTTACCGGCTCCACCAGCAGTTCAATGGCCTGTTCGCGCGTAAAAGGCTCCACCTCAATTTCATTAAAGAGGTTGTACCAGGGGCTCTCAATGCGATCCCACTCCCGGCTAATCTGAATGCCGGCTACCACCGCGCCCAACGTGGCGGCAAAATCGCGCATGAAAATGCGCCGCAGCTGTTGCTGCACCAGGTGATCGTACCCGTTAATGACGTCCATTTCGTCCATGAGCAAAATGAGGCGCAACTGCTTCCCTGGGTGATGCGCTTCGCTGTGCTGCTGCAAGGCGCGTAAAATTGTGCGCAGATCGCGGTTAAATTCGCGGTCGGTATAATCTGCGCGCGCCACGTTGTGATAATGCAGCTGCTCCATTGCGCTGAGCAATTCGGCGCTCGAATCTATATTCTGCACTTTGTGTACGATCTCTTCAATGAGAAAATGGAAGAACGTCTCCTGCCGCGTCCCTTCCAAATCGATAAAGATGGGCACAAACCAGTAGTCGGGATCCTCCACCTCTTCTAGTCGGCTGGCCAGCTGATAGAGCAGTGTGGTTTTGCCAATGCGCCGTTCCCCGTGGATCATAATGCTGTTGTTGTGCAGCGTGTCGATAATGCGCTGCAATAAATTGTGGCGGCCAAAGAACATGTCCTCGCGGCGCACTGGTTCACCGCTTACATAGGGGTTATAGCTGCGGATCATGGCTTCGGCGACGCGGCGACGCCCCTGCACAATTTCCATGCTCACATATGCAAAACCGAGCAGCGCCACCAGCCCCAGCGCTACCAATGTTTGAAATGTATTGCGCGGCACCTGTCCCAGCCACGGCACCCTCACCACGCGCGCCGCCGGTTCAACCGTGAGTGTGCTCACCTGCACGTCAGAATAGTTAAAAGCCTGGTCGCGCACCCGAAACTCAATGGCATAATTGCCGGCGTCGTCAAACGCAATGGCTAATGGGGGCCGGAACTCGCGCCAATCGTTAAAGACCTCCGGGGCATTGGCGCCCGTGAGCCGATAGAATGTTTTCAGCTCGTCCCGTGGAGTCAGCAGATCGCCATAGGCAACTTTGAAGGTAAGCTGGCGGCCCGCTTCTGCCACGGGCTGGCCCGTCTCCGCTAACACTTGGGCCCCCCCTGGCGCCCCTTGCAAATGCACCCACGGGGCAGATTGCTCGGGACGATAGTATGAGAGACCGGTTCTACCGCCGAACCAGTAGCCGCCTTCGTCGGTACCCGCAATGGCATAAATAGACGCGCTGCGTAAGCCGTCCCGGTCGCGCAGCGTGCCCCAGCTTTCACCGTCAAATCGAGTCACCCCGCCTTCATTGCCCACCCACAATACCGGCTTATGCAGATCGCTGTAGAGCGTCCATAAGAAGTCGGTGGGCAAATTGCCCTCTGGGTCGCCATTGTGCCAACGCTCCCCATCCCACTGGAAAAGACCCACCCGATCAATGGCGGCCCACATGGCTGCATTGGTTTTCGCATTCAGCCCCGGGGGAGCAGCTGCTAACGTTAGCTCAATCTTGGTGGGAAGTGCGTTTAGCCCTGCTAGCTCCTGAAACGTGGACGCGTTAAAGACGCGCCAGCGTTCCGCGTTGGGTAAGGGCGCGTCTGCGTTTTGCAGCTGCCAAATGTCCGCTGTGCGCGTACCCACCCACAGTTTGCCGTTGCGGTCCAGCGCCAACGACTCAATGACGCTGGCGGCCAGCTGCGGCTCGATGGTGAGCACACTGTTTTGTAAATCGTATCGAGCCAATCCCAACGCCGTGCCGATCCAGAGCGTATCTCCCTGCACTTGCAAGTCCGTCACAATGGCCGAAGGCAATGCAGTCGAAATGACCGGCGTACTCCATGCGCCGTCCTGGTAGCGGGCAAGGCCCTGGTCAAAAAGGCCGGCCCAGATGGCTCCGTGGGCGTCTTGCGCCAGCGTTTCTACTGTATTATCCGGTAAATTGCTGTTATCGGCGCGGAAAATCTCGTCGCTGTCCAAATAGGTCAGCCCCCGTTTGTGGCGCACGCCGCCGCCGGTAGCAATCCACAAGTCGCCGCTGCCGTCCACCAGCAGATCGCGAATATCATTTAAATTGGGATCTCCCAATGCGCTGGTTTGCAGGCCATTGATCGGGTCGTTGAACCAGCTCCGCTCCAAAAGGCGTTCCGCACCCACCGGCGTGGCAAACCAAACGCTGCCATCTTGGTCGGTCACCACGGTGCGCACAAAATCGTTCAGATTGCCCACGGCCTGGCTAAATTCCAGCGTGATCTGGCCATGCTCCATAAATTTGCGGGCGCCGCCGCCATCAGTCGCCGCCCACACGGCATCATTCTCGCCGCCGGTCAGCATCTGCACGCGGGCCGCTTCTCCATTGGACTTAAAGGTGGGAATCAAGTTCCAACATTGGGTCTCGGCGGCCAAACGCGCCACCCCGAACGGCGCGCCAATCCACAGGGCGCTTTCGTTATCCACCCACAGCGCATTGATGGCGGTCGGGGTGGAGGACGCAGTATTGTTCATTTGCGCTGGAGAAGCTGCGTCGGGCAATGCATGGCACCAGCTTGCTTCGGCGGTAAGATAGGCGTTTGCATCTGGCGTTTGCACAAATTGCCACTGCGCCGCGGCATACCGCCACAGCCCGTTCTGGGCGCCAATCCACACCGTTTCTGCCTCTGGGTAAATAGCAAATACAGCGCCATTGTCAAGGCCGGAAGGCATGGCATCGGTGAGCTTGGCCGGTGTTAGCGTAACGGCGGCGGGGTCTATGTGATAGCGCATGAGCCCTTGCGTGGAACCGATCCATAGGGTGGAATCGATCACTTGCAAGATCAAAATGGCGTTTTCTATTTTCAGAATGGGCGCCCAAAGCTGCGTTTGTGGGTCAAAGCGGGCAATCCATCCTGCATCTGTCCCTGCCCAGATGGCGCCATCGCTGGCGGCGCGCGCCAGGGCATGCACCCGGCCAGGCGGGGCAATTTGCCCTTTGTTTTGTGGATCGGTGAACTGCGCCTCCGTGCTGCTGAGGTATCCTTGCCAGGCGCCATCGAAACGGCTGATCCCTGCACTGGTGCCAAACCAGACCGCGCCTTCGTCGGCCAGAATGGTCAAAACATCGTTAGAGAGCAATCCATCGTCTTGTTTGAGCGTTTGCCAGCGGGGATCAATAACCGATTGGGCAGATAGCGTTTGTGGAAATAGGTGGAGGCAAAAGAGGGAAACAAAAATTACGGTCAAGAAGATGAAGAAAAATCGCACGCCGAGACGGGTTGAAAAATCATGTTTCGGCGTGGCGGCCATAGCGCCATTCTCACGCAAACCATGCGTAACAACCACAGCCTCAGGGGATGTTTGCCCCTTGGCGAGCTGTCGGCACTGCGTAAGCCATGTATAGGATTTACTCTTTACAAGACCGCTTCTTGGCTGAGAAACGTTGTCCAAATAATCGGGTTGGCGTGGTCTAACGTAATGAGCAAATCTAGCTGTATATCGATGTGGCCCCAATTTATGCATCAATGTGAGCGTCTCGAATCGTGAGTCAACCGTTTTGCGCAAAATGGGTGCAGTTTAGATTGGGGACGAGCAGTACTTTGGGAGTGAAACAGAGCAGGATTTTCGCAAGACTTCTGTAATGATGAAACTCAAAATCTGCATCACTATATTCTAGTATATACAATGCCAACCTTAGTGTCAACTAATCGTTATGTTGTTAATAGGGTCATTACGAACTTCGTAATCGTAATGGCTAAATTCGGCAGCTGACAATGAAAAGCCGCCGCCGTGGTTAAATGGCAAGCGGTTGAGACCGCTTTGCCGTGTCAGCCGCGGGTTTTAACCCTACTTTTTTAAGGTATGCGATGGCCCTAATGTTGTTAACAGGATCATGGCAAACTTGGTAATAGCAGAGGATAAAGTTACGGATTTCACCCCGGCCTTTTCGGTGCGCAGTGGCCTAATGTTGTGAACGTAAGCCGGCGTCAAGCGCAATTTGTGCATAAATTGACGTAGAATCTAAGTCATTTGTAGTAGTACTCAATTCCTAGAGACACATGCACATTTTGTGTGTATGATAGAGACTATCGACGTACTAACCTTTTGAGCATCGATGGGGCTACTACATTATGAAACATTGCGCATATCCACCGACCCTTGCTCACCCAATCAACCTTATGGCCTGCCAGCCGCTTTCTTGGCGCCAGTGGGCGCGGCGCACCGCTTCCCCAAAGCGGACGCATCTTTTCCCTTTATCCGTCTTGGCATTGTTTGTGGCCATTAGCCTGCTGTTTGTTCCGGCCTATGCCCACAGCGCCCGCGCGCAATCGCTTACGCATCGCGTGCAATATGGCGAGAGCCTTTCGGCGATTGCCGCGCGCTATGGTGTCAGCGCCCAGACGCTGGCCAGCACCAATGGCATCTATAACGTAAATATGATTCGTGTTGGGCAGGTGCTTGTGATTCCGGGGGCAGTCCAACCGACGCAGAACAGCTATGCGGCGCCGGCTAGCCAAAGTTATGCCGCGGCTCCCGCGCCTAGCTATAGCAGCTGTGGCGGATATGTGGTGCGGGCAGGCGATACGCTTTATGGCGTAGCCCGCCGCTATGGCGTGGATATCTCAATCATTCGCCAATATAATGGGCTCTATTCCGACATGATCCGCGTGGGACAATGTTTGGTGATTCCCAGCGGCGTGCCCGCGGCGCCGGCCCCAGACCGCCGCCGCACAAGTGAACAGCCGTAAACGCCAAGTTGCAGAGAGGCCAGGAGCGAAACACATGGCCTCTCTGCAACTAAAGTGCTGATAGCAGGAAAACGGGACGTTGCCGTAAACGCTAATTGAGCGATGTCCCGAGCCCATCGATGGCTAGGCTGCGGTCGTTATCCGCTCTCCTACCGACTTTGCCACTCCACTTTCCCCACGCCGCCGCTAATGAGCTCGCCGTTAGCGGGCAACCCCACAGTAACCAGGGCTGGCTGCAATATGCTGGCTTCTTCCACTGCTGAATCACTCGCCATACCACCTACTGTTGCTATAAACGCATGGCCCCAGCGAAATTTGCCGCGCAAGTCTGTGTGGACGCCAAGGCGCGCAAGCGCGTCCACGGCCTCCTGACCAAGTTGGGCGCTGGCTTCATCGCGCACGGCGCCTACAATCACCGTACCGGCTGGCCATTGTGTCAACCACTCCGCCATTTGTTGAGAAGCATTCACGCCTGTGGCGGTTTCAGCGGCATCATGCGTGTCGAACACAACACTCTCCAGCAGACCGCCTTTGGCACTGACCGCCACCAGATTATAGCCGCGTTCATCGCGTGCTACGCTGCGTCCGTTGACAAAAATGCGCGCGTGATTGCCCATTTCTTCACCCGCGCTATAGGCCAGAAGCGCTGGTCTATCCGTCTGGGCGCGGGCGAGCGGAACCGATTGGCTAAAGCGCAGCTCCAGCCGATCGACAAGCGCCGTCGCCAATTGGGGCGGAACTTCTACGGTAAGTCTGTGCGGCGTTCCAACGCCACTGAGTGATGTCTGGCCCAGCCTTTGCCCGGCCAGCCAAATTTCTACCGCCGGTGCTGGCCCAAAGAGCTCCAGCGATAGCTGGCCACCCGTATCGGGTAGGTCGAGCAACAGCTCAACTTGCTGGCGTACGGCGTAGCGCACGCCGTTGTGACCCGCGGGCATCCAGCCTTCCGCCAAATAAAGATTTCCCGCCGGCTGCGCCAAATCAATCTGCCAGGCGTCGGCCTCCGGCGGCGGATTTACGCCATAAAGCCGGATCGTGCTGGCCGCGCCTTTCCAATCCGGTCCCTGCCATTCATCCACCAGCGTGACCGGTAAAGCCTCTTCGACAAAACGCACCAGCGCCGCCGGTGACTTATCCACGCGCAGCGTTACATAGCGCACGCCAAGAAAATCCAGCACGGCGCCGGCAATTTCGCGGTTGCGCGTTGTAATCTCTGGCCAATGCGCGTCCACTTCCGGGGCAATCCACTCGCGGTCGGCATTCATGAGCCCAATCAGGTCGCCAATCAGCGGCGCGTTGACAAAATAGTCGAACTTGTAGTCGGGGTTGCGGCTGGTATTGCCGCCCAGCCGCCGCTTGCCATGTATCGATTGATACCACTGCTGCATCATGATCAGCTCGTCGGATCTACCCAGCACGTAGGCGCCATTGCGCCAGCCCGTGGGCAGTTCAAGCACGGTAAAGTCGCCCGGGTCAGCGGCAATTTGCTGATAGATGGGTGGCGTCACTGAGCTGTTGATGGGCAGCGGAATGGAGAGATGTTCCAGCCCAAAGAGCGCCAGCAGCAGGCCGGTGGCGGCTGTAATGAGCCACGGCTTGGCGTTGTGTCGCGCCCGCAGCCACAGCAACAAAGAATGCGTACCATAGCCCACCAGAACGGCTGCGCAGATCATCAGCATGACGCTGTAGCGGCTGGGATAGCGATTGCCGCTGAAAAAGGGCAGCTGGCTGACCAGCGCAAATGGGCCGGCAATGGGTAGATCCCGGCCCATCCAGCGCAGATGCGGCCCCAGCGTGAGCAGCCAAAAGATGACCAGGCTGCCTAGCCAGAACCATGCCCATCGGCGCACGGCGCGCGTTGCGTCTTTTCTGGCTGCCCAGAAGCCCAATGCCGCCAGCAGCAGGACGCTGTATCCCAAATAGATCTGCTGGCCTTTGCTGTTATCAAATGCGCTTTGCGCCGTCCAGCTGCCCAGCAGGGGATGCAGCCGCGTGGGCATTAGATAGCCAGCCAGGTCGGCGCTAAAAGTGTCGGCAAAGCCGCCGCCGCTGGCGAAGAAATCGCCCTCGGCGCGCATGTCCGGCAGCATGGCCCATAGAAAAGGGGCAAGCCCAATGGCAAAGAGCAGACCGGCCAGCAGGTAAGGCGCCGGTGCAAAGTAGGGGCGAAACAGGTGGCGATAGCGGGTGCAAAGATGCCACACAAAAAAAATAGCGATGAAAATGAGCAGGAATGAAGCATATGTCAGCTCGGCCCACGCTTGGAACACGAGAAAGAGCGCGGCCCATGCGCCGTTGCGCAGCGCTTGGCGCAGGGTGCGCGCCTGATAGAGCCGCACCAGGTAAAGCAGGCAAAAAGGAATCCAGTGGCTGCTGGCAATGTTAAACTGGCCCAAGCTGGCATAAAAGAGTTTGGAAGAGGCAAAGCCATAGACCACCCCGGCCAGCAGCGCGGCGTTTTGTTGGATGAATCTTCTGGCCTGTTGCTCCAATGGGGTGGGCAGTGCAGAAGTTGGTTCGGCCAGCAGTTCTGTGGTAAGCAAATATGCGCCATATGCGCCCAGCACAAAGGCAGAGAGCAACAGCAAATTGCTGGCCACAATCAGCCCCAGCGCGCTTTGTAGCGGCGCGCTCAGCAATCCATTCAGCGGCGTCAGCGTATAAAAGGCCAGGTTGATATCAATGGGGTGGAACATCCAGCCAACGTGGAAGATGTCTGGGTTGAGCTGGCTAATGAGGCGGTTGGGGACCCACCACAGATTCCAGGCCAGCGCCGGATCGTCAATGCCATCGCCAGCAACATGGGTGGTGAAATGCGCGGCCAGCGGCCAGGTGAGCGCCAATGCGAGCAGCGTGTAAAGAAGCAGCGCCCACAAATGGGCGCGTATAGAATTCCGATGCATTTACGGGGTGGGCGTAGGCGCGGCGGCAGGTGTTTCAGCGGCGGGCGTTTCGGCGGCAGGGGCCGTGGCAAACGGGTCGGCTCTCTGCAACAAATTGCCCATGCGCACTTTGGCAATTACCGCCAGTTGCGGGTTATCCGCTTCGGCCAGCTGATAGGTCTTATCAAATAGATCAATGGCCTTGGCATAATCGCCGCGTGCTTCGGCTATGCCGCCCAAGAGGAAATAGGCTTGGGGCTCGTTGGGTGAAAGCGCAATTGCTTCATTGGCGGCAGCTTCGGCGCCATCTAAATTGCCCACCTGCATGCGCTGATTGCCCAGCGTTAACCAAAGGCCGGTGGGTTGGTCACTCAGCAGTTCTTTGGCTTTGGCCAGACTGGCCTCGGCGCGCGTCTGATCACCAAGCTGCTCGGAAAGCGTCACATCCCACAGCCATAGCTCAGGCTCATTGGGCGCCTGCGTCCGCGCTTGATCCACGGCTTGGCGGGCGGCGGCAAAATCCCCCTGCTGCAGCGCTGCGTCAATGGCGGAGTTGGTTTCAACCATCAAAACAGCCTCGGGGCTGGGCGGGAAAAAGGTATTGATGGCCCAGTAGAGCAGCAGGAGCGTCCCCACAACCGCGGCGGCGCTAATGGAAAAACGGGTGAGCGCCCGTCGCCGCCGCTCTGCCACCATCACATCCACCTGCCACCAGGCGCTGGTGGCGGGCGGGTGGGCAGCGCGCAGCTTTTTCATACCGCCAGCGGCGGCGGCGGCGGCGGCCAGTGGGCCCGGTTTGGAGATAACGCGGCTGCGCAGGCCTTGCCAGCGGCCTTCTTCGGGGCGCAAATCAACCCCCATGGGGGCCAGATCAACAAAGAGCCACTCGATCTGATCGAGAAGCGTCAACAGCTTTTCAATGGTTTGCGCAGTGGGGCTAACAATGAGGCGTTCGGCTTCATCGAGCGCACTGCGCAATTGCTGGGCTGGGGTGTAGGTGCGACTTTCTACGGCGTGGGCCATCCCTTTACCTGTTCTAAAGATCACCATCGCCGGAATCATCGGCGTCATCGTTGGATATTGCGTTTTCTTCTTCTTCGCGCTGAATTTCGCGATAGACGCGGTTGAGCCCGGACTTGATCTGGCTCTCAATCTTCACCTTGCGTTCAGCCGGCACGGGGAACCATTCGAGCATTTCCCCAACTAGACCGCTTTTGGTCTCATTTTTGGTTTTGCCGGCATGATAATAGTCGCGCACGCGGCCGCGCATGAAGAGAATATATTCGCCCACTTTATGGGTGGCTTCGCTGGTGCAAACAGGACCGTGGCCGGGCACCAGATATTCGGCATCCAGATTGCGAATGTGTTCCAGGGCATCCAGCCATTCCAGCGAGTTGGCCTGCGCCATGTATGGATGCTGGTCTACCCACAGAATATCCCCCACGAAACAGACGCTCTCATTGGGCAGCCAGACCAAGCTGGTGGCGGGCGTGTGACCCCCCACAAAGATCAGATCCACTTCGCGCGTGCCATAGAGCAGGCGAGCGTTTTTCGTAAACGTAATATCCGGCGGGATAATCACAATATTATTGAGCTGAGCCTGAATATCCGGTTCGCGTTTGAAGCTGTTGCGCACGCGTTCTTTGAAGTTTTCCGTATAGCCGGACATTTCTTTGTGCGCGCGTTCGTGCGCAATCACTTTACAGGGCATAAAGTATTGGTTGCCCAAGGCGTGGCCGCGGTGATGGTCTGTGTTGATAATGTAAAGAAGCGGATCGCCTGGATATTGCTGTTCAATTTGTTCGCGCCAGTCAATCGCCTGTTTGGGAATCAACGGGGCATCTACCAATATGATGCCCTCTTCCGTATGGACGAACCCAGGTGTACACCCGCGATAGTGTGTGTTAATAAAGATGCCGGGCGCTAGCTCTTCCCGTTCTCCAAGACCAGTTACGCCAAAGCGGGTCGTATTTCTTCGTCTCGCCATAATGCCTCCATTTTTCCTTCAACCGCGCCCAAATCAACAATTATACTTTTGGGATATCCTACTAGTAGTACACCACTGCTCTTTTGCCGGATACGAAACTGAGTTTTGCCAAAAACTCAGTTTCTACTGTTCGACATTTTTGGCTTTGGCTAACTGCTAGTCCGTCATGCCGGTTTCTCTGGACAACCCGCTGGCGCTATGTAAGTCGCAACTTTGCCCTATATGAAAGGCAATACAGGCGTCGGTTTTGTGAATTTAGCGCGGTAGTTTACCGTTTGCACAATATCTATATGTTCAATCTGCTCATGAAAACAGACATAATGTTTAGGCACACATTTCATGAATAATCTGCTAAGATAGCAAGAATCTTATCAGATTATAACTTTAGGCTCTGTGCGCTGCACAACCGCTATCGGGCAGAGCCATCATTGAACTAAAGAACTTGTATGATGGCAGTTGTGCAGCGCACAGAGCCATCATTGAACTAAAGAACTTACGCAGCCGCTTGCGGAGCCAGAGCGCCTTGCGGAAAAATTGCCAGGTCAGCTACGGGATGCGCGCCTAGCGTTCCACGGGCGCGGCGTAAGTCGTGATACATAGATTATACGGCCCATTGAATTACCTGTCAATGAATTACCGATGACTGTTGCGTGCGGGCAGGTGTCTATAATCAGCACACCGCAGCGCTGTTGGCGGTTTAGGCATCATTCTCGAATGGTGAATCCGGTCTCATCTCTTGCCGTTGCGATCTACTGAGCATCAATATACCGCTATGAAGGTAAGCAATTGTCCCAAGCATGTAGCCAAGACCGCTGAAAAATGTTTACAAAAGCGATACAATATTGAGCAAATAAATCGATTATAATCAGTATACCGCATCGGCATTGGCGCGATAGACGTCGGTCTCGATTGGTGAATCCAGCCCCATCTCTTGCCGTTGCGATCTACGAAGAATGGATAGAACAATGAAGCGTGTGGGAATCTTAACAAGCGGTGGTGATGCGCCGGGAATGAATGCCGCCGTACGGGCGGTGGTGCGCACGGCACTGGAGCACGAATTGGAAATTTTTGCCATCTATGAAGGCTATCGCGGCATGATCGATGGAGGGGACCGCATCCGTCCCATGCAGTGGAATTCAGTAGGCGGCATTTTGCACCAAGGGGGTACCATTATTGGCTCGGCCCGCTGTACTGAATTTCAGACCCGCGAGGGACGACTGCAAGCGGCCCGCAACCTGATGGCGCATGGTATCGAAGGGCTGGTGGTGATTGGTGGCGATGGTAGCCTGACCGGCGCCAATACGCTGCGCGAGGAATGGCCGGAACTGGTGGCGCAACTGGCCGCCGAAGGGCAAATCACCCCCGAACAAGCCCAAGCCCATGCCTTTATGGGCATTGTGGGCATGGTTGGTTCGATTGATAACGACATGTTTGGCACCGATATGACCATTGGCGCCGATACCGCGCTCCACCGCATTACCAATGCCATCGACGCCATCAGCAGCACGGCGGCCAGCCATCAACGCGCTTTTGTGATTGAAGTGATGGGGCGCAATGCCGGCTATTTGGCGCTGATGAGCACGCTGGCTTCCGGCGCCGACTGGGCCTTAATTCCCGAAAGCCCGCCGGACGGCGACGAATGGGAAGCCCAAATGTGCGCCGTGTTGGACGAAGGCCGCCAAAATGGCCGCCGCGACAGTATTGTCATTGTGGCTGAAGGCGCGGTCGACAAATTTGGCAACCGCATTACCTGTGAGCATGTGCGCAAGGCGCTGGAAGAACGGCTGCAAGAAGATACGCGCGTCACCATATTGGGCCACGTGCAGCGCGGCGGTTCCCCCAGCGCATTTGACCGCAATCTGAGCACGCTATTAGGCGTGGCCGCGGTGGAAAAGCTGATGGCGTTGGAGGTTGACAGCCCAGCCTATCTGATTGGACTGAAGGGCAACCGCGTGGTGGTTTCGCCGCTCATGGAGTGTGTGGCGCAGACGCGTGCCGTGAATGAAGCCATTCAACAGCGCGATTTTAAGCGTGCAATGACCTTGCGCGGGCGTAATTTCCAAGAATCGTTTGAGGCGTTGCGTACGCTGGTGCGCGCTCATCCGCGTCTGCCCAGCCCCAATCAGCGCCGGCTCAAGATTGCCGTCGTGAATTCCGGTGCGCCGGCGCCGGGCATGAACACGGCCGTGCGGGCCGCCGTGCGCGGTGGGCTGAACAAAGGTCACCAGATGTTTGGCGTTTATAATGGTTTTCAGGGGCTGCGTAACGGCGAAATTCAGGAATTTGATTGGATGAGCGTAAATGGTTGGGCGCTCATGGGCGGTTCTGAATTGGGCACCAATCGCAAGAGACCGGAAAATGGCGACTTTTACGCCATTGCGCGCAACATTGAAGATCACGGCATTGATGGCCTGCTGGTCATTGGCGGCTGGTCTGGCTACGATGCCGCCTGCAAGCTCTATGCCCAACGCCAATTTTTCCCCGCCTTTCGCATGCCCATAGTCTGCTTGCCGGCCTCGATTAACAACAACCTACCCGGTTCCGAATTGAGCGTGGGGGCGGATACGGCGCTCAACAATATTGTGGATGCCGTGGATAAAATCAAGCAGTCGGCGGTGGCCTCGCGCCGCTGCTTTATCATTGAAGTGATGGGGCGTTACTGTGGCTATCTGGCCCTTATGAGCGCGCTGGCTTCTGGCGCTGAACGTGTATATCTCAACGAAGAGGGCGTTACGCTGCGGGATTTGCAACGGGACGTGGATCTGCTGGTCGAGGGCTTTAGCCACGGCAAGCGTTTGGGCGTGATGATTCGCAATGAAAACGCCAATAAGGTATACGATACCGAATTTACGCGTGCTTTGCTGGAGGAGGAAGGAGACAATTTATTTGAAGTACGCCAGTCCATCTTGGGCCACTTGCAGCAGGGCGGCATTCCCACGCCGTTTGATCGCATTCAAGCCACGCGTTATGCGTTCAAGTGCATTGAATATTTGGAAGAGCAAGCGGCCTTGTCTAAGCCGGGCGCGGCCTGCGTAGGTATGGTCCACGGCGGCTACGAATTTACGCCGCTCAGCCGCATCCCCGATCTCTTTGATGAAGAGATGCAGCGGCCCATCGACCAGTGGTGGATGGATCTGCGCCCCATTGTAAAACTGTTGGCCCAGCCCAGCCCGCGCTATTTTGTGGAGCGCGAAGGAGGCGAGGTCGGGATGATCGGTGAGGGGATGACGGGGTAAAGAACATCTTGTCACCGTGCATACAGCCATCAGAGCAAAGTATAGACTTTACCAAACGCACGGAGAAAGTCAAATGAGTGCACACCAACCATCACTCAAAGGTCAAGTGGCCGTGGTGGCCGGCGCCACCCGCGGCGCCGGCCGCGCCATTGCCATAGAGCTAGGCGCGGCTGGGACCACGGTCTACTGCACCGGGCGCAGCGTGCGCGGCGCGCCATCGGACTTGCAGCGCCGCGAAACCATTGATGAGACAGCCGAACTGGTAACGGCAGCCGGCGGCGTGGGCATTGCCGTGCAGGTGGATCACAGCCAACCGGAGCAGGTGGAAGCGCTTTTTCAGCGCGTGGCCGCTGACCAGGATGGGCGGCTGGACATTCTGGTCAACGATGTGTGGGGCGGTGAAGGCTTAATGGAGTGGAAGCCCTTTTGGGAGATGGATATTGATAAAGCGCTACTGATGATTTCACGCGCCGTTTTCACTCACATTATCACCAGTCGCTATGGCGGACCGCTCATGGCTGCCCGCAACCAAGGGCTGATCATTGAGATCACAGATGGCGACACATTAACCTACCGCGGTAACCTGGCCTACGATATGGCCAAAACCGCGGTCATTCGGCTGGCGCTGGCGCAGGCGGAGGATCTCAAAGCGCGCGGGTTGGATGGCGTTACGGCGCTGGCGCTTACCCCCGGCTTTCTGCGCTCGGAGCAGATGCTGGATCACTTTGGTGTGACCGCCGAGACCTGGCGCGATGCTATTGCACAGGACCCTTACTTTGCCGGCAGCGAGACGCCTCACTACATTGGCCGCGCCGTGGTCGCCCTGGCCACCGACCCCAACGTCCACACCAAGGCCGGTCAAGCCTGGGCCACCTGGACCCTCTCCGATGAATACGACTTTACCGACCTGGATGGCAGCCGTCCCCATTGGGGTCGCTTCTTTGCCAAAATGCAGGAAAAGCAGGGGAATGGTTGAACCACAGATTGCATAGATGACGCAGATTTTTTCGATTGGAGAAATCCGTGTGTTCTGGGGAGCATTATTTTCTTTGAGGCTGTCTGAAAAGTCACAATTGGGTCCAAAAACGTTCCGGGAAAGGGCCTATTGCGGATGATGTGACCAGGATTTCGTGGCCCTTTCCCGGAATGTGACACATCTCAACCACCTTTTCAGACAGCTTCCCAAGCAATGGTGATGAAATTTTATTGACATTGTGAACATATTTGTGATAGAGTGTTGGCATTAACTATCAGTACACCGCAACGGTGTTGGCAAAATAGGCGTCCGTCTAGTTTGTTAAATCCGACTCTATCTCCGGTGATTGCGATCTACTGACTATCGATAACGATTGAATTGCTATTTTTTGAGGTGTATTCCCATGGGTTCCGTGAACACAGATATTTTGTCCATATTCAAATGGGGTGCGCCTATCTTGTAAGCGGTTCATAGAACTTTGTTAATCGCGGCCACGGTGCGCTCTGCCCGTGGCTGTTTTGATTGGGAAGGCTTCTCCCTGCTGGCGGCCACGGTGCATTTTGCCCGTGGCCGTTTTGTATTGGGCCGCCCACAGAAAGCGCCTTGTGGGCGGATGCAAAGAGGAGAATTTATGCTTTTAGCGATTGAAAATATTTCCAAAGCCTTTGGCGACAACCAGGTGCTCAATCACGTTTCATTCAGCCTGGCCTATGGGCAAAAGATTGGGTTGGTGGGGGCCAATGGCGTGGGCAAAAGCACGCTGATCAAAATCATCATTGGGGAGCTGGAATCCGATGGCGGCGCCGTGCAGCTGGCCGGCGGCGCCGAGATTGGCTATCTGGCGCAGACGCTCAGCGGCACGGAAGAAAAGACCATCGAACAGCTGGTTGATCATGCGCTGGGCAACCTGCGCGCCATTGAGGTGCGGCTGCGCACGCTGGAAGTGCACATGGCCCAACCCACTGCCGACCTGGACGATCTGCTGGCGGAATATAGCGCGCTGACCGAGCAGTTCGAGCGGCGCGGCGGTTATGAACTGGAGTACCGGCTGGATCAGGTAATGGCCGGGTTGGGCATTGCGCGGCTGGCGCGCAACCGGCAGGTGGCCACGCTCTCCGGCGGCGAAAAGTCGCGCGTGGGGCTAGCGGCGCTGCTGCTGGCCGCGCCGGATCTGCTGCTGCTGGATGAGCCGACCAATCATCTGGATTTTGCTGCCCTGGCCTGGCTGGAAGATTATTTGCAGGGATATGGCGGCGGGGTCATTGTGGTTTCGCATGATCGCCAATTTTTGAACCAGACCGTCAGCGCCATTGTGGAGATTGAGGAACACAGCCGCGAGACCAAGCACTATGCGGGCAATTATGATTTTTACGCCGAGATCAAGGCGCAGGATCGGCTCAAATGGGTGGAGAGCTACTGGGCGCAGCAGGAGGAAATCTGGGAGCTGCGTAAGATGATGAAGAGCAAGGCAAATACCAATGTTTTTGCGCGCGCGCCGCGCGATAACGATAAATTTGCCTATACCTTCAAAGCTGAAAAGAAACAGATTTCGCTTTCCCGAGACATTCGCTCGGCAGAAGAGCGGCTGCGGCGCATTGAAGAGGACCCGATTCCCAAGCCGCCCAAGGAGCTCAAGATCAATCCCGAATTTGACCCCGACGCCCTGGTGAGCAAAACGCCGCTTACGGCGTCGCAGCTCACCAAATCATACGGGGGCCACTGCGTGCTCAATGAGGTGGATCTGGCGTTGGGATCGACCAGCCGCGTGCTGCTGATTGGGCCCAATGGCGCGGGCAAAAGTACGCTGCTCAAAATCCTGGCCGGGCGCGAGCAGCCTGATAGCGGCGACGTGACCCTGGCCGCCAGCGTGACCGTGGGACATCTGGATCAGGAGCAAGAGACGCTGGACGTGAGCGGCACGCTCTTTGATGCCTATCGGGGAGCGCGCGTGGGCGATTGGGAGGAGCTAAAGGCGGAGCTGCTGGGGTACGGGTTGTTTGTGTATGAAGATCTGCACAAGCCGGCGGCCGCACTCAGCGTGGGGCAAAAGCGCAAGCTGCAAATTGCCCGTTTAATTGCCCAGGGCGCTAATCTGCTGTTGCTGGACGAACCGACCAATCACGTGAGCCTGGACGTGTTGGAGCAGTTCGAAACGGCGCTGCTTGAGTTTCCCGGGCCGGTGCTGGCCATTTCGCATGACCGGCGCTTTATCGAGCGCTTTTGTGCCAATGAAAGCCGCGCCGACGTGTGGGAAATGCGCGATGGAAATTTGCGGCGGGTGACGGAGAAAGTGTGGGAGGCGTAAACAAGAGGATTCACCGCAAAAGATTGGCTACATGGATAAACGCGGGTGTTTCCTGAAAGCCATGTTCATCCGCGCAAATCAGCGTACAAATTTTCTGTACACCGCAACGGTGTGGACGAGATAGGCGTCGGCCCCGATAGTGGAATCCGACGCTATCGCTTGCCGTTGCGCTCTACTGATTTTTGCATGTCCTTGACGGATTTGTAGCGGTGGCGGCGTTCATCTCCGTGGGGTCTTTCAACTGTCACAAATTCGTCCCAGATGGTCATATAGGGTTATCCAATAACCATAGCAGAAAACCACAAGCTAATCCAGAAGACCTTTTCAATAGGTATATTTGTTTTTCTGGATTAGCCATCGTGCAGGCTGCATCGCACGCAAAACAGGGCTGTTCATGCTTTCAATGCGACCCTTTACTAGCTAAACCGAATAGCCTGGCATTACCGCCGTATGGCACGCCGCCTGGCCGGAAATCCCTCGTTCGGTCAGGCGGCGATCGGTACATTCCCGTCCCCGGCTTTGGAATAGCAAAGTTTCGCCAGATGCTTTTATAACAGCAGCGAACGGCGCCATGATTTCAGCTAGCGGGACAATTTTCATAAGCCCACCCCTAGCGTTTGCCTATCCCGCGCCCAATGGTCGTAACAATATCACAAAAGAAGGGCGCCGGATCGCGTCGCGACCAAACCGCATAGCCACCAATGCCGCGCCAGGAACGCAGCCAGTCGCGCAGCGTCAGTTCACCGCGTCGCCAATAGTGGAAGGCCGAGCGGGCGTCATAGTGCAGATGCACCCATTTGACCGGCTGGCCACCCTGCTGCAAATTGGGCGGCAGCGGCGCACCAATGGCGCTGCAATACGCGGCATAATGCAGCGCCACACCGCCGGCTTCGGCAATGGCCGAGCGCACGGTGGGCCGCCCCACATTCACCTCCATAATGAAATAGTCTCCGCTAATGGCATCCTGCTTTAACTCCATATAGCCCAATCCATGATAGCCCACGCGGCGGAAAAGCGTAAGCGCCACGTTGCGCACCGTATCGTTTATACACGCCTCCCCCAGCGAACTGGAGCCGGCGCCGGGCGGCCATTGGCGCAATTTGCGCGCCGTAAAATCGACCAGCGATTCGCCCTCGGCGTTAAAATAGCAGTTGCATGAATAAAGATTGGACTCTGGTCCGGCCACCCATTGCTGCAAAATGAGCGGACTCGTCCATTGTGCACATTGATCGTACAGCGGCAAAAGCTGGTCGGCGCTCGCCACTTGATAAACTTTATGGTGCGTCTGTTTGGTCCAAGCCGGCGTGCGTTTGGGCGGCTTGAGCACGCACGGAAACGGCATTGCAGCCGCTGCCCGTTCTGCATCGGCCCGGCTGTGCAAAAAGCGCGTGGGCGCAATGGGCAGCGCCTGCTGTTGGGCATATGTGTAAAAAGCGACTTTGTCCAGCAACATGGCCAGCGTGGGGTGGGGCGGCAGCAGCACATGATAATAGGGCCGCAGTAGGTCCCGATGTGTTGAAATGTGCCAGACGCTCATATCGCTGCACGGAATTAGCACGCCTTTCTGCGGGAGCGTGGGGCCAAGCGCGCAGAGCGTTTGGATAAAATCGCTGCTCTGCGTATCGGCAAAGAGAATCTGTTGGCATACGTTGGTCTTGCAGCAATAATGTGCGGGCCGCGCGGCAATGGCAATGACGGGAACGGCGTGCGCCGCCAGAATGCGCGCCGCCTGAATACCGGGTAGCGAATCGAGACCAATAATAATTGCAGGTGGGCGGTTCACTGGATGAGCACTTGGATGCTGGATACGCAGCGCCGTTCTCTGCGTATGTGGTCTGATGGATACGCAGCGCCATCCTCTGCGTATGTGGCTGAGCACTGGAAAGACAAAGTGGGCAGCAGCGCTCGCCCTCATCTTTGACTCCCAATCGCCATGTCTTCGTATCTTTGCCAAAGCTTGTAGTACAATAGTCCTATGTCGTTTACGGAATTTAGCCGCGATCTCAATCGATTTGTGCGCGTGGCGGGCAAGCAAGCCCCAGCTGCGCAGTTTTTGAATTGTATGTTGGCGCAGCACAGTCTGCCGGTGGTGAATCGCGTCAACGAGCTGTCGTCTGCTGACGACTATCTGCTCGTGGATCCCTCACTGGCCGTGATTGAGCCGGCGGTGGGTGAACATGTGGCTGCACCCGATCCACGCTTGGGATATGCAGGCTATAGTGCACAGCAGCGTTTTGAGCTGCTGGCGTGGCTGATGAATCCAACGGAGCCAGCTGCGCCTGCGTTTCAACAGCTCTATTTGGCGCATCTAGAAACATGTTTATTTGAACCGAACGATAGCGATGATGTGCTGCTGGCATTGCGCCATCTGCAAACCGCTGCGCCCTGGCGCGCAAATGAGAGCCTACAGCGCGCGATCTTATTGGGATATTGGCTAAAACAGGACGGCGACGGGCTGACCAAATGGCTGGCGGCGGGACAGATTCATGCGCGTACGCTGGGCGTGGCGCTGGGCATGGCCGCTCTGTTAGCACAGCCGCTTTCGCCCGAGTTGTTGTCGTCAATCTGGAGCTGCTGGCGGGGTCCTAAAACCGTTCCGCCCATGCCCATTGTGGCCCAGCGCCTGCTTTCACTCACCACCACGCTGGGGGAAGAGCCGCTGGCGCATGCCCTGGCGCAATTGACGGATGAAGAGCAGCAGCCAAAGCCGTGGCGCGGTCTGCATCGCGATCTGCGCATTGCGTTGCCCCAGCCCGATCTGCGCGCGGCGCTAGCGCCGCTGCTGGACGAAATGGCCGCCGGCGTAGGCGATGTGGACGTACTCGGCGCGGCGGAGAAAGCGGTTGACCTCAACGACCCACAAAGCAACGCCCTCAGCGCAGCAGGCAACGACAATGCTAAAGGCGCAAAAGCGCGTAAATCTGCCAAAGAGGCCACTACCAATGAGGCGCAATGGCTGCTGATGTTGGAATTCGGCCACAGTCGTTCCGAATACTTTGACTATGTGTTGCATCGGGCTCGCCTGCTGCCCAGCTTTATGCAAATTATGGACGAAGACCGCCAAATTGTCTACCGCGTTCACTTCCGCAAGCGCGATATGCGCACCTTCTGGCGGATGTGGGACTATGTGCAAAATTGGTCCAATACGCATGTTTATCTCCACGGCAAAGAGCTGGAAAAGTGGAAGATTTGGCCGTATTCGCAATATATGAAATAACTGAGGGATAGAGACCCTCTTTTCTGATCTAAAGGAAATGCGCTGTGAAACAGACGCTCGATATATACATTCGCGCCCGGTACCCGCTGTTGTGGGTGGTAACGCCGGAAGAAGCGCGGGCGTTAAAGGAAATTGACGAACTGGCCCAAGATCAGCGCAAACGGCTCATGCATTGGAGCGCCACGCTGGGGCTGGAAAATCCAGCCATGCCGGGACGCCACGATTCGTCCAAGCGCGATCCGCTGAGCCTGCTCTCGCTGATTATAGAAGACAAAGAGGCGTGTATCTGGGTGCTGCGCGATTTTCACCCGTTCCTGAAAGACCACAACGTGATCCGGCGCTTGCGCGAGACCGCCGCCAGCCTGGCGGCGAGCAACAAAACGGTTATTCTGCTGGGTCCGGTGCTTAAGATTCCGCCCGAGCTGGAAAAAGAGATCACGGTGGTCGATTTTGAGCTGCCCAATGCCGCGCAGCTGGAACAGAAGTTGAATAGTATTATTGAACGCTCACATCGACACGAGCAGGTGGAAGTTATGTTGGATAAGCGGCAGCGCACGCGGCTGGTGCAGGCCTGCCTGGGGCTGACTGAAACCGAAGCAGCTAACGCCATTGCGAAAGCGATTGTGCAAGCGGGCGGCCAGCTCAACGGGGATGCCATTGAAGCCGTCACGGCGGAAAAGCAGCAGATCATCCGCAAGAGCGGGCTGCTCGAGTTTTATGCCAGCCAGGAGCAATTGGCTGGTGTGGGTGGGTTGGCGACGCTGAAAGAGTGGCTGCGCAAACGCGTGCGCGCCTTTAGCGAAGAGGCGCGCAAGTTCGGCCTGCCTGAACCCAAGGGCATTCTGCTGGTGGGCGTGCAGGGGTGCGGAAAATCACTGGTGGCCAAATCGGTGGCTAATTCGTGGCGGCTGCCGCTGTTGCGGCTAGACGTGGGCCGACTCTTTGCGTCACTGGTGGGTTCCAGCGAGGAGAATTTGCGCAATGCCATCAAAGTGGCGGAAAGCATTGCGCCGGTGGTGCTGTGGGTGGATGAAATTGAAAAGGGATTCTCCGGTGTGGGCTCTAGCAATGTGAGCGATGCCGGTACTTCGGCGCGCGTTTTTGGCAGTTTCATTACGTGGCTACAGGAGAAGCAGAAACCGGTCTTTGTGATTGCCACGGCCAATAGCGTTGAGCATCTGCCTCCAGAATTGGTGCGCAAAGGCCGTTTTGACGAGATATTTTTTGTGGACCTGCCCAGTACGACCGAGCGCACCGATATTTGGCAGATTCATTTGGAAAAGCGCAATCGCGACCCCAATGCATTTGATCTGCACACGCTGGCCATGGCGTCTGATGGCCTCTCTGGCGCCGAAATCGAGCAGGCCGTCATTGCCGGTCTCTACGAGGCGTTTGACAAGAATCGGGCGCTAGAGATGAGCGATCTGCTGGAGGTGCTGCAAGAGACGGTGCCCCTTAGCCGCATGATGGATGCTGAGATCACCCGGCTGCGTGAATGGGCGCAGCAGCGCGCCCGTTTGGCTAGTTGATGCAGACGCCCTTTCGCGTTGGCTCTCTTCGCTGTGGTGGTCGCGCTGGAAAAAGATAATTAGTACACCGCAACGGTGTTGGCGATATAGGCGTCGGTCTCGATTGGTGAATCCGCCATCTCTCTTATCGTTCTCTCTTAGCGTTGCGATCTACGGATAATTGAAATAGCACCATCAAAAAAGAATCAAAATTTGACAATACGGCCCGTATTGTCATATACTATATAAGTTGTCGAAACAGTGGTCCTCGATAGCTCAATCGGCAGAGCATCCGGCTGTTAACCGGACGGTTGTTGGTTCAAGTCCAACTCGGGGAGCCAAATAGAAAATTGATCAAGAATCCCTTTGGTGGTTGTATTCTTTTACAGCTGTCAAAGGGATTCTTCTTTATATGCCCAAATTTTGAATATTCAGTATAGAAACCGGATTATTCGCGCCAAGCGAGCATGATAATTGGCACACGTTGGAATAACCTGAATAAAATGTAGACAAAGCGTGGGAACTGGGACCAATTTGCTTTTTATGTAGACATAAGGGTATAATTTTCTTCCATAATAATGGAAACCAATGGGCATCCTGCAATATATGTGGAAGTCTTCATATGCTAGCCTATCCCAACACCCTGACTATGTAGCTACTCAATGGATAATTCTCTCGCCGCACTTGAAAGTCGGCTGCAGAACACTGTTAATCTGCTTGAGCGGATTGATCTCCTCAACCAAATTGGTGAGACCGTACGCTACACTGACCCCGAGCGCATGTTAGCAGTCGCCACAGAGGCGCAAACGCTGCTGGATAGAAGTCCGCGTCAGTCTCGGCCCTATTTGCGCAGCTACGGGATTAGCCTGGAACTCCTCGGCTATTATTACTTCTTACGCGGCGACTTTGAAACTGCGTACGACCACTATCAGTCCGCCATCCACTATTTTATCCAAATCTATGATGACGCCAGTCGCTGTTACGCTTGGACGTATAGCTGCTTGTGCCAGACGTATTTAGGGCGCTGGGCAGACGCCATGGAAGAAGCTGTGGCTTGTCTGGATTTAGCCGTGGCCATTGGCGACCGCATCAGTGAATCCAAGCTGTGGCTGGTCATGGGGACCACATATGCGCGCAGTGGAGACCACATGCGCAGCATCGATGCATTTAGCAAAGCGCTACAAATCGCCAAGGAGATTCAAGAGCCACAAGAACAGATCGCGGCGTTGCGCAATCTGGCGGATGCGTATATTGGGGCTGGGCAGTATGCAGATGGCGTTATATATGCCAATCAAGCGCTGGCGTTAAGCCAAGAGCATCATATCCAGCTTGAGATTGGCCATATCTTGTTTACGTTGGCGCAGGGATATTATGGTCAGAAGAATTTTGATGACGCGCTTGAGACGTACCGTCAATGCTATGAGCGGTCGCCCCAATCTGAAGCATTGCGGGCCAAAAGCCTGATGGGCCAAGGGCAAGTATATCTAGCATGGCAGCGCAGTGAGGAAGCCCTGACGCATCTATTGCAGGCGCTGCCATTGATTCAAGCTACGCAGGTCCAGCCGGAATGGTGTGAATGTCATCAGGCTCTGGCTGATGCATACGCACAGCAAGGTGACTGGCGTAATGCCTACCAACATCAGATGCAGTTTCACAGATGCCGGGATACGCTCTTCAACACCCAATCCGATCTGCGCCTGAAGATGCTGGAAGTGACCTTCCGCACTGAAGAAGCTTACCGGCAGGCCGATCAGTCACAGCGCCAAGCGCAAGCACTGGAGGCGCAGCTAAAGCAGCAAATGCGCGAACTGAAGACGCAGATTGAGGCGGAAGTAGAGCGGCGCCGACGCGGTGAAGACGAAAAGAACAATCTTATTGATGTGGCTCGCAAACAAGGCGAACAGCTACAAAATCTGACTCAGTGGATGGTCTCGCAGCAGTTGCCCCATCACCAAAGTACAATTCGGGCGCTTTTTGAAGGCTATTCACAAAACATCCAATTATTAGCATTTCATATTGACGCGGCTATGCAGAAATATCAAGGCGCCAACGCCGCAGAATTGGATGCTAGCATGGGCGAGCAATTAAATCTTGCTTCTGCCATTATCAAGCAAATACAAAATACCATGCGTTCCATTGCCAACAAGTCGCCAGATGACGAACCGCAGTCGTTTATGGATAGCGCCGGACTTGTGCATCTGCTGTCGAACCGCGAACGAGATGTTTTGCGGCTGTTGGCTCAGGGCGAATCTACCAAAGAGATCAGCCAGATGCTGCATGTGACTGAGGGCACTGTGCGTACGTATCGTTATCGCATTATGCAGAAATTAGATATTACGGACGTCGCTAGACTCATCCATTTTGCTGTTCGCCATCAGGACGCGCTATAGGTTTAGTCAAACCAAGTTTCCCTCCCTGTTAAACTTCCTCTTTTCCCCTGATTCCACAGCCCATTATTATTCACCAGCGAAACGAATGGCTTGGCGCGTTGTGCGCCTATCTCCAGTTAACGCCCGCAATATTGGGGCCGGTTCACTTTGCCGGACCAATACTGTTCACACAAATTCTGTATATGTGGCGTGAAAATGCAACAATTGTTACAAGTATAGACAATTTTGTTATGTTATGCAGACAGACAAGGAAGCACTTTTTATGTATGATTAGTCGATCAATGTAGCAGACCAATCTTATCCAAATCAACCCCCTAGATTGGAGAACCAGGAATGTCGGTATGGTTAAAAAAATTGGTCGACCAATATGATAGAATGCGCCTGGAAAATGCGCACGACCAGAAAATTTTGTTACTGGATATTGACGGAACGATTCTAGATATCCGCTATGCCGTTTATCACCTATTGCGCCAGTATGACCGGCAACATGAAACTGATTTCTTCCAGAATCTAAACCCCGCCCATATTCAATCCCCCCTAAATTCACTGCCCGTTTTGCTCAAAAACAGAAGAATCAAGCGCAAAGATCAGCGGGCGGTGGAAGAATGGGTGCTTGAGCACCTCTACACCGAGGTGACGATTCATCAGTATTGCCAGCTTCAGGAGGGCATCTTTGATCTGATTCGCTGGTTTCAAATGCAGCCCAATACGCGCGTCGCGCTGGTGACCGGAAGACCGGAAACTCAGCGTGTTGCCACTCTGTTGATGTTAAATACTTTGGGCGAAACATATCGGGTCTCTTTCCGAACCGAATGGCTTTTTATGCGGCCCACCGCGTGGGCAAGTTCGGTGGCGATGTACAAGGTGGAGGCCGTACAGCAGTTGCAGGGGCGCGGCTTTCAAATTATGGCCATGATCGACAGCGAGCCCGAAAATTTGGCGGCCATTGACGCTGCAGACGAAATCAAGCCGTTCCTTTTGATGCACACAGATACATTGCGCTTTTCCGATCCGTTGCTTTTGCCACGCCATGCATCTATTGGCCATGAGTTCAACGTTCATGCGCTCATCACCATGCGAGATCTGCCGCGCCAGGTCCAACTGGTTTGGTCTGGCATTCGCGGGCGTGATGATTTGCTGGCCTATCTCATGTCCGACATAGAATGGGTCGAGCTAAATATCTACGCCAATCCGGTAAATGACCATTTGCTCCTAAATATACCAGCGGCCCGCTATGCCGGGGCGCAGCCTTCGACACAGGACTTGAACCTAGATGACACGCTCAATATGCTCAAAATGCTTGACAAATCGGTCAAATTTAAGCTCAATATTGAAGGCCGCGCAATTATGCGTTTATTGGAAGCCATAGCCAGATACCAGTTTCCACAGCATAAAATCTGTTTTGATCTGCTTTTAGACTCAGTGGGCCCAAAAGGGGTTCAACAAATCACTTCTGCTTATCCCGATGCAGTTCTCCAGACGCATATTGGCCCGCATCTCTCGATCCAGCGAAATCCGGTCGAGCTAAAGTCACAATTAAAGATGGCGGAGTCGTGGGGCGTCAGTCGATTTGCGCTCTCTTATTGTCAGCAAGGATTCCGCCAAACGTTTATTGAGCTATCAAACAATGGTTTCGATCTCTGTATTGATGGCATTAATAATCGCAAGAAATTTATCGATGCCATTCTGCTTGAGCCAAGTTCGATTACCGGAGACTTTCATGCCATTATGGAGAACTAAGTTCCGGTAATAAAAATTGTGAGATGTGCGGCAAGCACACCATAACAGCTGTGCAACAGCCACTTGCATGGGGAGTGCGTCGCACGTGAGTCCACGTACAAATGTTCACCTGAGCAGCGAATTGTGCACACTCCTCAAATATCTGTAGCGGCGTTGGTCTGGGCTGGTGAATCCAGCCTATCCCTCCCGGCTGGGATTCGTCGATGATTGTCCAATTAAGGCATCTGCCGCGCGCAGGCAGACGGCCCACATGGTCAGCGTCGGGTTAATGCCTGGGCAACTAGGGAGCGTCGCCCCGCTATAAACATAGAGCCCTGGCGTATCGTGAACCTGCAAATCGCGGTCCACCACGGCCTGCGCAGGGTCGTCTCCCATGCGGCAGCCACCTAGATCGTGGCTACTGCCCACACCGGTAAAGCGGGGGCCACGCCAGGTTTGGCTGGCCCCCATACTGCGCAAAATCTCCTCAGATTTGCCTTCCATCCAATCGGCCAGCCGCTGTTCATTTGCCCGCATATCATACGTAATGCGCACGACCGGCAAGCCCCAACCACTGCGGTCCCGCCGGATCGGGTCTAAGTCCAAAAAGTTGGTTGAATAGGGCAACGTGTCTGGCTGAATCCGCACCACGCCCAGATGCTGCCAATTGCGCAGATGCTGCTTATAGGCCGCGCCCCACTGGGGTGTACCAGGCGGCAGCGCTTCGCGGCTGATCTGAATGGGCAGGAACTGTTGCTCTGCGCCCAAGGTAGCGCCGCCAAGGAAGCCGTGGGCCCACGAGTCGAAGTCGGCGGCCAAATAGTCATCCAGCACAATGCCCTGGCTGGCTGGGCCAGTGTGCCGGTTAAAAACAGTATTGGGGAAGTAACCATCCACATGGGCAAACATTTTGGTCATGAAATGTTTGCCCACTTGCCCGCGATTATTGCCCAAGCCGTTTGGATGTTTGGCATCGCCTGAAAGGAGAAGCAGCCGCACATTTTCAAATGTATAGCTGGCCAAAATCACGCGCGGCGCTTTTTGCACCTGTATATTGCCGGCGGCATCTACATATTCAACCCCGCTGGCCTGTCCATTGCGGTCGGTCAGTACGCGTAAAACTCGACAGTGGGTGCGCAAGTCCAGATTGCCGGTAGCCAGGGCCTTGGGCAGCAGCCGATCCGGCGTCCACTTGGAATTGTTAAAATCGCCAAAACCGTTGGCCCACGCCGTATATTGGATGGCCGGTCGACCGTCGTAGGGCATGCTGTTGACGCCCACCGCCACCGGGTGCGGATGCAGCCCCATATTGCGCGTCACCGCGCTAAACATCTGCCCCATGCGAAATGGACGCAACGGCGGCATGGGCAGCGCGCGGCTGCGCGTGACAAACGGATTGCTCTCGTCGCCCGCCACGCCAATCAGATGTTCCAACTCCACGTAGTAGGGCTCCAACTCGTCACCGCCCACTGGCCAGTCCGCCAGCGTACAGGTGTCGGGCAAAACGTCACTGCCCCAGCGTTCGTTCACCCATGAGCGTGGACGAAAGTGGTGGGGATGAAAGCGCCGCAGCCACGCGCCGTAGTGCAGCACTGAGCCGCCTACGCTGTTCATCATGCGCCCCAGCGAAAAGGTGGCTTCCTGGGTGGGCTCGCCCCCGTTGCGTCGCCAGGTGGGCGTCTCCTGGCCAAACTTGGGCCCCATATTGGCGCGACAATAGTAGGCCGCGCCCAATTCATCCGGCAGAAAATCGCGGCGCGTGCGCCACGGTCCTGCTTCCAGCGCTACCACTTTGAGCCCCGCCTGAACAAAGCGGGCGGCGACCAGCGCGCCCATGGCGCCCAGCCCCACCAGCACAATATCTGCATCTGTGGTGGGAGGCGCTGCCCCGCGCCTTGGGTCTAGCCCGGCCAATGCATCATCGTCCGCAGGCAAATCAAGATCGGCCAGCGATTGGAATATGCCGTCTTTGGTCACTGGTTCGGCGCTCAGATTCTCGGCGGCGCTATTTTCCAGCCACACGCCAGGATGCCCTAATGCTTGCCAGCCCAGCTTATCCCGATTGCCGCCATAAAGAGGGTCGGCAAAAAGCCCTTCTTGCAAATGGCTGCGGACTAGCGCAAAAAATGTCTTTGGCTCTGGCGTGTGAAAGCCCGGCAGCGAACCCGTTTCAAGTTGGGCAATAAGTCGATCCTGCTGGTGCGGTTCACAATCCGCAAAGTCGTGCTGAAAGGCAATCTGGGCTGCTCGATCCAGTCCGACAAACCCTAGCCGATACGCCTCACGATCATCTTGGTAAGCGCCGGCCAACGCCCGGTCAAGGTATTCGACCACGCCGATCTGCGTTGCGCCGGGGGCATCATCAGTTTTGGGGAACATGCGCTCAAAGAGCGCCTCGGCTGTCTTCTTTTCGTGTCTATTTAACGTAATCATCGATTTACCTGGCTTGAATCGCTTCAATCGTCTCTGCCGTGAGTTTTGCTTCTTGTACATGATCAAGCATGGCTGATTACCTCCCCAAACTCAGTAGTTCACGATTTTGGCTGAAAGAAAGTAAGCGTTCAGAAATAAGTTGGCTACCAAACCGGTCAGGTCTCGCAGACCTGACAGGTTTAAATCTACAACAAACAGGACAAAACTATGATAACCCAAAATGAACTAAATGGCCATGACATACGCGACTACATTTGGTTCAAATGCGCGCTGTCTCTATGGCTCCCAATGCCTTGAGCGTTGCCTTCTGCCCATGCGTCAATCCAGTCGCGCCGGTAATGTTCATCCGCTCGTAGGGTCGCTCGGGCTGGAGGGTTTTAAGGCATGTCCCGGTCTGGACGTCCCACAGTTTGATGGTTGCGTCTGCACTGCCAGTGGCCAAGTAGCGACCGTTGGGGCTGAAGGCCACGGACCAAATCCAATTGGTGTGGCCTGATAATGTTTTGTGTATTTGGCCAGTGTGAACATCCCATAGACACACGGTCCGATCCATACTGCCACTGGCCAGCAGGCGACCATCGGGGCTGAAGGCCACGGACGAAATGGGGCGAGTGTGACCTGAGAATGTCTGTCGCATTTGGCCAGTGTGAACATCCCATACGCGCACCGTCTGGTCTTCACCACCGCTGGCCAGCAGAGCGCCATTGGGGCTGAAGGCCACGGACCAAACCGGATTGGTGTGGCCCGTGAACATCTTGAGGCTTTGGCCGCTGTGAACATCCCATACGCGCACCGTCTGGTCATTGCTGCCACTGGCCAGCAGAGACCCATCCGGGCTGAAGGCTATCGCCCGCACGGGACCGGTGTGGCCCGCCAACGTTTGTCGGCCTTGGCCAGTGTGCACATGCCACAGACTCACTGTTTGGTCATTACTGGCGCTGGCTAGCAGACGTCCGTCCGGGCTGAAGGCCACGGACCAAACAGGATTGGTGTGGCCCGTGAACGTCTTCAGGCTTTGACCGCTGTGAACATCCCACAAACGCGCTGTATGATCAAAACTGCCGCTGGCCAGGAAGCGACCATCGGGACTAAAGGTCACGGATGCCACCCAGTTAGTGTGGCCAGCTAATGTTTGGAGCCTTTGGCCAGTGTGAACATCCCACATGCGCACCATCTGATCTTCACTGCCGCTGGCCAGCAGCGAGCCATCGGGACTAAAGGCCACGGACCAAACCCAGTTGGTATAGCCCGCCAATGTCTTAAAGCTTTGGCCGCTGTGAACCTCCCACAGGCGCACCGTCTGGTCATTACCGCTGCTGGCCAGCAGCGAGCCGTCGGGACTAAAGGCCACCGACGCTACCCAATTGGTGTGGCCCGCCAATGTCTTGCGGATTTGACCAGTGTCAACCTCCCACAACCGTACCATCTGGTCTTCGCTGCCGCTAGCCAGCAGCGAGCCATCGGGGCTAAAGGCCACCGATGAAACCCAGTGGCTGTGGCCGGCCAACGTCTTGCGGCTTTGGCCAGTGTCAACTTCCCACAGGCGCACCGTCTGATCATTACTGCTGCTGGCTAGGAGGCGGCCATTGGGGCTGAAGGCCACCGACCTAATCTGACCGCTGTGACCCACCAACGTTCTGAGGCTTTGGCCGGTGTATACCTCCCACAGGCGTACTGTCTGATCAAAGCTGCCGCTGGCCAAGAGGCAACCATTGGGACTGAAGGCGACCGACCTAACCTGTTGCGTGTGGCCCGCCAACGTCCTGAGGCTTTGGCCCGTGTGAACCTCCCATACGCGTACCGTCTGGTCATTGCTGCCGCTGGCCAGCAGAGCGCCATTGGGACTGAAGGCCACCGACCAAACCTGTTGCGTGTGGCCCGCCAACGTCTTGAGGCTTTGGCCGCTGTGAACATCCCATATGCGCACCGTGCCATCTGTACTGCCGCTGGCTAGAAGGCGGCCGTCAGGGCTAAAGGCCACCGACCAGACCGCCCCCACGTGACCTTCACACGTCAGGAGCGGTTGACCATCGGTGACCCGCCACAAGCGAACCTGCCCCTCAGCCGTACCCGCCGCCAACACCTGTCCATCCGGGCTAAAGGCCACGGCGAACGTAGGCCCAAACGTATCCGTAAACACAGCACCGACCAAATGCGCGCCGGCCAAATTGAGATCGGGCGCATGCAGACCGGCCAGGTAGGCTTGCCTAATGGTTAGGCCGGAAAAATCATACCCGCGCAGTTTACTCTGCAGATGCAAGAGCATGTTAAGCACATTCCCCCCGGCATATCCCGGCGTATGCGGCCCAGACTGACGTAGCGTCTCCAATATGGTCTTGAGCCGCGCCTCCAGCCCCGTCTGCCCCGAGGCCGCCAGCAGTCGTTCCGCCACCGGCTTGAGGATCAGCCGGCTTTGGCTGGCCCGCACATACTCTTTGGCCTGGGCTTTGATCAGGGCGTGACTCTGCAAAACTGCAATCGCCCCGCTGCTGATTTCGCCGCAAACCTGATCGATCAAACGGTCGGTGGTGTATTCCATGATCACATTTTGCAGCGTAAAGCCCGCGGCCGACTGTTCCAATAGCGAGCGCCGCTGCAGTGAACTCAGCGCCTCCAAGAAGCTGCCGCCATCTTCCGCCTTGACCAAGTTATCGCGCAAAAGCTGAGGGGAAAGAGCCTCCCGCTCAATCGCCAGCCAGATCAGGATCTCGCGTTCGGAGGCCGATAAGCGCGCAAACTGCTCGTCCAAGAGATCCCGAATATCATCAAAGATGAGCACCCCGTCACGCACAAAAGCCTCTATATCGCCGCCAAAGAGTTCTTGGATGGTTTGGGCGATTAACTTCAAAGCCAGCGGATGGCCGGAATAATGCTCGACCAGCCTTTCTAAAACGTGGGCCGAACCGGATAAGCCTTGTCCCTGTAAAATGGCCAGACCCGCCGTCTCTGCCAGACCGGTCAACGGATGAAAACGAATCAACGGATTATCAAGGGCTAAGCGCGCCAACTCCTGGGGCCGCTCGCGGCTGGTCAACAGCAAGCAGCTTTGATGCTCGCCTTCGCTAAAGTGCTGGATCAGTTGGCCATAAACCTCATAGCCAGGACGATACTGGCCGGCCCGGCTGCCCTGCTGCATGATCGTTTCCAGATTGTCGAGAATCAATAAACAGCGCTGCCGGCGCAGGTGGTCAAATAATAACGTAAGTTGTTCAGCCAGATGCGCGGGAAAACGATTGAGTTGCTGGGGTGCGAGCACGTTGAACCAACTCCGCAACATGCTGGCCAAGGGCGGCGCATTGATGAGTGACCGCCAGATCACATAGTCGTAGTGTGGGCTGACTTGGCGCGCCACCTTCGTTGCCAGAACGGTTTTGCCAATCCCGCCCATCCCCAAAATGGCGACCAGGCGACAGCGGTCGGACACAAGCCACTGTTCCAGCAGCGCTTGTTCACTGGCGCGGCCATAAAAGCTGCCCTGCTCTGAGGTTTCGCCCCAATCCACGACCGCCGCCTGGGGGAAGAAGATATCTTGCAGCTCAGTCCGTCCAAATTGATACCCGGCCTGCGTTGTCCACTGCTGGGCGGAGAAAAGATCGAGTTGATCGGCGAAGAGGCGGAGCAGGTAGCGCATGTAGGCGCGGGTTGGTTTCCACTGCCGCCCGTGATACGTCGCGCCGTGTTCCCAACGCGACACCAGTGGTCCATCGATCACCCGGTAATCGTCGACGGAGCCGGCTTGGGCCACTTTGTCCAGCGCATGGACAAACGCGGTCTGGCTCAAGTGAGCCCGGTGACGGAGTGTTTTGAGCTGTTCGCCAAATTTTTTGAGGTCCATTGTATCGCTGTCTCTTCGTATCTATACATTGCTCTGGATGAGCACCCGTTCATCAACAGGCGTGGCCATGCCGGATCGATTAATTTGTACAGATGTACAAGGGGATGTACAAGGACAACCGATCTTGAATCTGATATCATGGTATTATAATGGAGATCACCTCTAGGTCAATCGACAGCATGGATTCGCCCTCCACCATTTCCATGACGCCTTCACCGCCACAAAACAATTCCATTACGAATTACGCAGCGCCTGTGGATCACTAGGCGAGAAGAGCATGGCGGACCTGACCACTTCTGCTCTAGGCGCTCTCGCTGCGCAAGAGGCTGCGTAAGTTCTTTCGTTTTATGATGGCTCTGTGCTGTGCACAACCACCATCATAAAAGTCCTGTCCATCTAAGTTCACCCAAGGAGCCCAGTAATGAACGAACGTCGTCTGAAAGCAACCCTCGTCCTTGTCGTCATCGGGATGATCGCCGTGATGATGCAGAGCGGCCGCGCCGCCACGGCCTATGCCAGCGACTTGGCGACTGTTTCCGCAGAGACCAATATCGCCGACATTCCCAACGCCTTTAGCTATCAAGGCACGCTGCGTAAGGCCAATGGCGACCTTGCCAACGGTACCTTTAACATCACCCTCAACATCTATGATGTGGTGACCGGCGGCACGGCCTTGCACAGCGAAACCTTTACCAATGTCGTCGTGCGCAACGGCAACTTTGGCGTAGTGGTGGGCGACGCCAAGGCGATCCCCGCCAATCTTTTTGACAACGCCAATCTCTACGTCGGCCTGACCGTAGCGCCGGATGCCGAGATGCTGCCCCGCCAGCGCCTCTTCCCCGTGCCGTGGGCCACGCAGGCGGACGCGGCCAAAACCGCGGTCTCCGCAACCACAGCAGAAACGGCCAACCAACTGCTCAACAACACGGCTACCAACCTGATCCTCAACCGCGGCAGTAACAATGGCGCCGCCCTGGCCATCAGTTCATCCGCCGACAGCTATGGCGCGGGCATAACCATGGCCAACACCACCGGCAATGCCACCTTTGGCGCGTATGTCGGTTCCGACGGCAACTGGCACTTCTACAATACCGGCAGCAACACCGAATTGCTCCAGTTTCGCAAGTCCGACAACCAGGCCGTTTTTAAAGCCAATGTCAACGCGCCTAAGTTCACCGGCGCCTTCAATGGTATCTGCTACTCTAGCTTTACTGTTCCTTACACCGGCAACCAGAATTTGCTCATCTGTAACCAGGATGTGGCGGAAACCTTTGCCACCGACGAACTTAGCGAGGCCGGCGATCTGATGGTCTTGATTCCGGAAGATCGTGATGTACCGGCCGTGCGCCTGGCCACGCAAGACAGTCAAGACGCGCTGATTGGCGTCGTCTCCACCAACCCCGGCCTTGTCTTCGACCAGGGCAAGAGCTATTTTGCCGGTGACAACAGCAACCTGATTACTGACAACAAAACCGTCGTCGCCATGGTCGGGCGCGTGCCCGCCAAATTCTCGCTGGAGAATGGCCCCATTGCCGTGGGCGACCCGCTGACCATTTCCAGCACCCCCGGCGCCGCCATGAAAGCGACCGAGGCCGGCCAGATCATCGGCTATGCCATGCAAAGCTCCGATAACGCCCAAGCGGACAAGCTGCTCGTCTGGCTGCAAGTCGGTTTCTATCTGCCGCCGGCAGCGCTGGATGCACTGAATACCGATGTGCGCAACGCAAGTGCGCAGCCCGCGCCGATGGACGACCCAGTGGCGCAGTTGCAAGCGCAGATTGCCGACCTATCTAGCCAACTGGCCAAGCTTTCGGCGCAGGTGGACCAACTGCAAGCGGTGCAGAAATGACAACCTTGATGGTAGTTTATACCTGCATCGAAAGGAGGCAAAATGGCTAATCACATAGCTCAAAATATACAAAGAATGGGCAAACGCCTGCGCACGTTGCCGCGTCGCTATCTCTTTGCCGTCACAACGCTGGCGTTGGCTCTCTGCCTGGCGGACAGCGTCGGCAGTGTCTATGCCGCCTGCGGTTTTGGGAATTGGGATGATTTTTGCTCGGCGAGCTTTGGAGCAACCGGTGGGCAAAGCACCGTGGGCATCACTCTCCCCAACAGCGCGCCGACCAAGGACAACGTCGATCAAGCTAACCTTTTGGCCGCCGGGCCACTGCTCTACATCGATTTCAAAACGCTGGAAACCGAGGCGCGCACGCTGCTCGACCGCAGCATGAAGTTTCGCCAAGACATCTCTCCCTATCGCGGGAATAACAACTTCAATGACCTGGTGCGCCACTTTGACGAAAGCAGCGGCTTTAGCGCTACCTATACCGACAAGCTGCTGGGGCTGCTTTCCCTGCAAGCCCGCATTGACATTGCCGATGCCGATTTGCTGCGCGCCCGCGACCTCTATGGCGTGCTTGCCGTCTATGCCCCCGACGGACGCTTTCGCCTGGATGACGGTACCAATCAGGGTTCCCCCGGCGCCGATTATCAGAATAGCCTCTGCGCCCAGCCGGAAAATCCTGACCCGCCCGACCCCACCCACAGCGGTCAGGTACTCGACCCCATTGTCGATTGGTGCAACTTTCCCGCCCGCCTGCGCCAGGCCGTGCGCGAGGCGGCCTATCTGCGCATGATCTTTGCCCAGCAATTTATGGTCGACGCGCTGGGGCTGCACTTTAGCGCCGGCAGCCTCCTGGGCGGCGAAACCTTTGTGCGCCAGGAGGTTGCCAAGTTACATGCGGCCCAATATCAATATCAGCTGGCCGAACAGGAGCTAACGTCGGCCTTGAGCCTGCGGCTGGGCAGCGGCTGCTATATCAGCGACTTTTATACCCAAGCTGAATGGTCGCTGCTCTCACGCGCGGCCGAAGGCGAACTGAGCGCGGCCCATGAAATTGGCACGCGCTTGAGCTATCTGGACATCAACACCGTGGATGATGTGCCGCGCGCCCAAACGGCCGCTGTCAGTGAATATCGCGGCGGCTCCACCGACGCCTATGTCAAGATGATCGGTCTCGCCGGCCAGGGGGTCCTCAACAATGACCAGGGCGCCGGGTGTAGCGCCAAAGGCGCACGCCCCGATAACGCGCTAATTTCGCAGATGACGTTGACCATGCTCGAAACCCGCCGCGCTGCCACCGAACTGCGGGCAGGACGCAACATCTTCGGCTTTGACCTGCGCTTTACCCCCGCCCGCGGCTATCATACCGCCTTTGGCAGCACCGACAAAGGCTTGTGGGAACAGGCAACAGACGCCGCCAATCTGGGTTTGCAAATGCAGCAGCAGACGGAAAACGCCGAGCGCAATTTTGATCTCAACCAGCAAGAGCTGACCAAAGCGATTCTCGCCACCAATAATCAGGTGGATAATGAGATTCAGATAGAAGCCGGTTGCGATCTGCAAAACTTTGCCAACGACGCGCAGTGGTATGCCTGCATCGACGATATGATCCAGCACACACAGGAGTGTGACCCGCAGAGTGACTCCTTCGATGCCTGTATGAGTCGCACCACCGATGGCCAACCACCCAAAGTCGACGGCAGCAACTGGCTGATCTTGGTCAGCGATATGCGGACGGCCCGCCAGGATTTGCGCACGGCCTGGTTGGGCGTCGAAGCGGCGATCAAAAAACGGGACAATATCCTGCAACGCGCCAATACGGAGGAGCTACGCAACATCAAGGTTAAGAATGCCATTAACACCAACGCCACCGAGACGTCGGTCATTGAGGCGCTCAGCGCCGGCGCCGCGTTTGTCGATGCGGCCACCGACGGGGTCGTGACTTTCCACCCGGGTGCGCTGGTCGAAGCAGGGCTGCGTCCGGCGGCGATCATGCAGCAGGCGGCGCATGATATGGAGATCGAAGACGCCAACTCCGAAGCGGTCGTGCGCAATCTATTCTACGACATGGCTGAGGCGATAGGTGAAATCGACATTGCCGGGCAGCAGTACCAGTCGATGTTGACCCAGTTTAACGGTGTGATCGGGCAGACCGGCCATGATGTTTACCAGTCCAAACGCGAACATGCCTATACCACCGCCTTGCCCGCCAATGACCCCAGCTATCGTCTGGTGCGCGATTCGCGCCGGCTCCAATTGGCGACCCAGTTGGAAATTGCCGCCCGCCTGGCCTATCTGGCCGCGCGGCGCGCCGAATATGAATATACCGCCCGCCTCAGCGCCAACAACTTCCGCGTCTCCGATATCTATCGGGCGCGCACGGCGGATGACATTCTCAAATTCCTGCAAAACCTGGATAACGCGGTGACCAATCTGCCGGGCGGCGTACGCGATGCCGAAACCAACCAAAATGACCTGACCATCTCCGTGGCCCAGCACATCCTTGGCTTGACCGACCAATATCTCAAGGGCCAGGGCGTTGCTGACGCCGATTTACAGACCGAGCGCAGCAAACGCTTCCGCCAATGGGTGGCGGAGAATACCTACTTGGGCAGCGACGGCAAACCGACGTTGGTCTTTAGCTATACCACCTCCTCGGCGGTCGATGGCCTCATCAGCCGCGTGGTGACGCAAGACTATGGCTTTGTCTGGCTGCACAAGATCGGCGGCATCGGCCAGCCCAAGCCCACCAGCAACGGCTTTGGCATCAACTTGGTGACCGACCAACCCGGCAGCCTGGGTTATCGCCTTGTGCGCGTCACGCAAAGTGGCCAAGTGGGGTTGACCTCCTTTGCCGGCTGTCTCTTTGACTACCGGCTGATCCCGCCGGCGCCGCTCTTGGGGTTAGAGTTTCCTTTGGGCCAACCGACCGATCTGGTGACCGGCGTGTTCAATGGGGACATCAACGGGGTGCACAATAACACGACACCTGGCTATAGCACGCCCGCCTTTCTCGGTCGTCCGCTGGCCTCGAATGGCTGGCAGGTGGTAATCAATGGTGGCTCGCCCAACGGCATTCTGCCCGACCTCGACTTGCAGCAGCTAACCGACATCGAGTTAAAGGTCAGCACCACCTACGCCTCGCGCAGCGCCAATACTCAGCCTTCGCCATCGCAATGCATCCGGGCGGATTATTAGCAGGAATTAAGGATTAGGGATACGGGATTAGGAATAAAGTCTGATGCCTAATTCCGTATCCCTAATCCATTGAGGAGACAACAATGAAAAACAAGTGGTTCACTTTGACAGTAGGGGCATTGCTGGTGGCGGGGGTTGCCGTTATGGGTTTGCTCGTAGTCAGTGGGCGCGGGCTGTGGGGCTTGGAGGGCGTTCAGCGGGCGAGCCAAGAAGATTCAAGCATGGCCCTGGCGCAATCTGGCGCAAACTCGGGCCAAATCCAACCGGCGGAAAGCAACGCCAACCAATTCGGGGGCGATTACAGCGGCGTGATCAAGCTCAATACCACAGTGATTGGGGTCTACAGCGACACGCTCACCATACCGCCGCCCCCCGGCGCGGGCACGCCCGCGCCGCCGGACTTGGGCAGCATCGATCTGTCGCTCACGCTCAGCCAGAATAACAACGCACTCAACGGGTATGTCAGCCTCGACAAAACGCTGGTCTACAGCGTCGAGCATACGTTGGGGTCGGGCGCGTCGGCCGTCAAGATTGGCCCCTATCTCAGCGGCGTAGTCAACGGCGCCAATATCAACGTGCAGTCAGAAAAGATCAACCTGGCGGTGGATGGGCGGGCGCTGCAGCGGCAGTTTCGCCTGCTGACCACAAACGTCACCAATAATGGCGCTGAATTGAACGGCGAATATCGCGAGACCCTGTGGGGCTACACCAGCGAGCCCATCACCGTGATTGGCGTCTTTACTTTGCACCGAGCCGGTTCCAACACCATTGCCCCCGTATTGGGTACCACTGCGCCCAATGTGGTGGCAGACGCAGCGACGACGACCCAAGGCAAAGCGGTGACGATCAACGTGCTGGCCAACGATAGCGCGGCCAATGGCGGGACGCTGACCATCAGCGCGGTTGGCAAGCCCCAATTTGGTGCGGCAACCACCGATGGCAAGAGCGTAACCTACACGCCCAGCGCCAATTTCACCGGCACAGATACTTTCAGCTATGTGGTCAGCGACGGCAAGGGCGGCACGGGCGCCGGTTCGGTGACCGTCACAGTCAGCGGGCCAGGCGGCGTCAATCGCGCGCCGAACGCAAGCAACGACACGGCCACGACCACACTGGGGACTGCGGTGACCATTGACGTGTTAGCCAACGACAGCGATCCCGATGGGGACGCGCTAATGATCACAATTGATGGACCACCCAGTCATGGCAGCGCAACGGTGGCAAGTGGGAAGATTATTTACACACCGGAGACGGGCTTCGTCGGCGGCGACAGCTTATCTTACATTGTCAGCGATGGCAGGGGCGGCACCGCCCAGGGTTCGGTCACGATCACCGTTAGCAGTGCAAGCGGCTCCAATCGGGTTCCAATCGCCGGCAACGATAGCGTTATGACCACCCAAGGGCAAGCCGTTACTATCAATGTCCTGGCCAATGACAGCGATCCTGATGGCGATGCCTTGACAATTAGTATCACTAGTCAGCCAGGTCATGGTGCCGCTACACTAAACAATCTACAGATCGTCTATACGCCGAACGCAGATTTTGTTGGGAGCGACAGCTTTACATATACCATTGTGGATGGCAAGGGCGGGAACGCCACTGCCACCGTGACGGTGACAGTCAGCGCGCAAAGCGGCAGCCAGATGATCTACTTGCCGCTGATTGAGCAATAGTGGCGGATGACTTTATGCGTTGCTTTCTTGGTGCCACAAAGGAATATCATCAAGTAATAGGTGTGTGCTTATGGACAAACCATTTAAACATGGCACAAATGGCCTCGAATAAATGTAACGTGCATTTGTGCCATGTTTAAGGGTGATCTCTATTAGAGGCTGTCTGAAAAGGTGGTAGAGGTGTGTCACATTCCGGGAAAGGGCCCCGAAATCCTGGTCAAATCATCCACAATAGGCCCTTTCCCGGAATGTTTTTGGACCCAATTGTGACTTTTCAGACTGCTTCTTAGGGTAATGAGGCTATTTTCTGGTGGCATGGAATTTTAGCCATTGCAGGTTGAAGGGGAGAAAGGCGAAAGGGGAGAAGAGCCCCGGTTCCCTTCTCCCTTTCGCTTTGTGCTACGCCTGGCCGCGCAAGAGCCGCAGCGCCACCTCGGCCAACATGGCCGTGCCGGTGGGCAGTACTTCCTCGCTAATGTCAAAGACGGGCGTATGGTGAGGACGGTTCTTGGCGTCATATTTGGCGCCAAGCATAAACATGGCGCCGGGTGCTTCACGCGTCATGTAGCTGAAATCTTCGGCGCCCAGGCCGGCTTCGGGCTCGGGCAGGGCGTCATCCCCCAGCATTTCTCTGGCGGTCTGGGCGATTAGGTCGCTGACCGTTGGGTCGTTATAGGTGGACGGATAGCCAGAGCTAATGTTGAGCGTAAAATCGCCACCCAGCGCCCGCGCGACTTCCAATGTTTTGGCCAGCTCGGTTTTGAGGTTTTCCCGCGTTTCGTCGTCAAAACTGCGCATGGTGCCGGTAATTTCCACTTTGGCCGGAATTACATTGCTGACGCGACCGGCGTGGATCGAGCCAATGGAGATGGTGCCGGCCTTGGTGGGATCGATGCGGCGGGCGCGGATGCCCTGGATGGCATTGAGCACCTGGGCCAAAATAAAGACCGGGTCCACGGTCTGGTGTGGATAGGCGCCGTGGCCGCCCGTGCCGGTGAGCGTAATGTGGAACGAATCTTCATTGGCCGTGGTAAAACCGGATGCGATTTCGATTTGGCCGGCCGTCAAATCGCTGGCTACGTGCAGCGCAATGGTACGGTCGACATCTTGCAGCGCGCCATCTTCGATCATGCGCATGGCGCCAGACTTGTTTTCATCATCGGCCGCTTCTTCGCTGGGCTGGAAGAGAAAGCGAATTTGGCCAGCCGGCCGATCCGGCATTTCCGAAAGCAGCTTGGCCACGCCCAACAGCATGGCCGTATGGGCGTCGTGTCCACAAGCGTGCATAATGCCTGGCGTCTGGGACGCATAAGGTACGTCGTTTTCTTCCTGAATGGGCAGCGCGTCCATGTCGGCGCGGATGCCGATGACGGGAGCGCCTTCGCCCAAGTAGCCGACCACGCCGGTCTTGCCGACGCCGGTTTGCACTTCAATGCCCATCTCTTCCAGCGTCTGCGCGACGACGCGCGCCGTGCGCTGCTCTTGAAAGCTCAACTCGGGGTGCATATGAAAATCGCGCCGCCAGGCCACCAACTGTTCTCGAATTGCATTGGCTTGCTCTAACATAAGATGACTCCATTTAGGTGAAAGAAATAAACGATAGATTACAGAGCAGATTGAGTAACAAATGTCAGCGGGGCTGACTCCCTCAATTCATATATTTAACCAACCGGCTCCGGCAATGTGTCATAAAAAACTTTAAGAAGAGACCTGAACAACACAAAAGGTGTTTCCATCTGGGTCAGCGAGAACCACATAATCTGCTTCAGGCTCATAGCGCCAATCGACTCGTGTGGCCCCCAGGTTGAGTAACCGCGTCACTTCTTTTTCCTGTTCCGAGGTAAATAAGTCTATGTGATGTCGCTTGGGTTTGCTCGAAGTAACTGCGGCATTGAGGGAGAGTTGAATACCCGCGCCTTCCTTGGGAATAAGAATCGCGAAATCGACATCGGGCTCTCTCCTCAACTTGTAATTCAGGGCTTCACTCCAAAACGCGATTGCTCGCTGAAGGTCCCGCACCCCCCATACGATGGCTCCGATTTCTATCATCTTTTACGCTCCTAGATTCAACCAGATTTCAGGCGGTGAAACATGATTCTTATCGCCCGAAGCGCCGATATGCCTCGGCCAGATCGGTGAGAAAGCGTTGGGACTCGCTCGGGGCAGGTGGCTCCATTTGCAGCTTTTGCGCCAGAATTTTGGCCAGCCGGTGGACGGTAACGGTTTCCACTGAATGCTGACGCAACCGGCTCAGCAGATCCGTCACAAGTTCGTATTCTGTGGGGCTGAGCTGCTGTACATTGGGAAAGCGCGCCCACAGCGGGTCATTTTCGCGGCTGGGCGCGGTCAGCGTGGCGGAAAGGGTGCTGGCCGCGGCGTCGCTGATTGCGGCGGCGGTCGCGCCTTCAGGCGCGGAACGGCCCGCTGGGCTATTTGCGCGCGGCCGCGCGGCTATATTTTCCAACGCCAATTCAGGCTGCTCTTTGACCACAAGGGTGCCGGCGGCAAAATCGCCCAGGCGGCGCGCGTGCCGGTTGCAAAACATGGTGATCAAGCCAACCCCGTAGGCTGACGGCATAAAATCGATGAAACGCACCAGATTGCGGATGACGTTGTCCCAAAAGCGAATCGGGTTGCCGTCCATGCGCACGACCCGGGTTTTGGCCACGCGTTTGCCCGGCGTCTGGCCATTCCAAATCAGCTCAAAGAGAATGTAATAGCCCCACAAAAGCACAAAGTTGAGCAGCGCAAAAATGGCCAGCACCACGCCCGTGGTCCAATCCATGGTGGCATCGTCCAGCCGGGAAAAAACGTTTGTGTTGAAGCTGCTAAAAACGGTAAGCAACCCCAGCAGCACCACATTGAGTATAATCAGCGCGAGCGTTAGCACCAATGTATCGACCAGCGCACCCACAAAACGGCTGCCAATTCCGGCCACTTCATACCCAAAGGTTACATTTTCGGGCGTCTCAATGGTATACTCTTCGCTCAGGAAATCGCGGTTAGAGGAATTCATATGAACTATGATCAATTTATGGCGCAGCGTCAGCCGAGCTGGCAAACGCTGGAAACGCTGCTGGATAAAACCAAAAACAATACCCAATTGCTGACCCAAGCCGATCTGGACAACCTGGGCAAACTGTATCGCATGACAACGTCGGATTTGGCGCTGGCCCAGCGCGATTTCCCAACGCAACAGGTCACTCGCTATTTGAACCAGCTCGTGGGACGCGCCCACGCACAGATCTATCAAGGTGAACCGCTGCGGCGCAACGCCATCAAACACTTTTACGCCGTCACGTTTCCGCAATTATACCGCGCCTTACTGCCATATACCACCCTGGCCTTTGTTCTGTTTTGCATTGGCGCCATTGTCTCTTTTGTGGTGGTGTGGCGCAACCCCAATCTGATCTATGTGTTGGAAGGTCAGGAGATTGCGCCGCTGGTGCGCGAAGTGGAAAAGGGGCGCTTGTGGGTCGATATTGACCCCCAAGTGCGTTCGGCGGCTTCTGCGTTTATTTTGACCAACAATATTCAGGTCACCTTTTTGACCTTTGCCGGAGGCATTCTGGCCGGTCTATTCACCGTCTATGTAATCGTCATGAATGGCATTCATCTGGGTGGCATCTTTGGGCTATTACAGGTGCACGGGCTGACCGCTGGCTTGGCGGAGTTTGTGGCGGCACACGGCTTTGTGGAGCTAAGCGTCATTTTTACGGCCGGTGGTTGTGGGCTTTACATGGGGGATGCGCTGTTGCGGCCCGGTCTGCTGACGCGGGGTGCGGCCCTGATCCAGCGGGCGCGCGTGGCCGTGCAGGTGATTCTAGGCTGTGCGCCGCTGCTGGTGGGTGCGGGGATTATTGAGGGGTTTATTAGTCCCAGCGGCATTCCGTGGCCAATCAAGCTGGCCGTGGGGCTGTTGACCGGTGGTGCGCTGCACTATTATTGGCTCTTTGTAGGGCGTGGAGTGGGGCGTGGCGCAAAACTTACGCACAATAATTGATATATCATGAGCCGAGTGGACAAATTTAGGATGGGACATGAAGACCTTTTTTTATGATAGAACGGCCTACAAGCTATCCAACGAGCCGGTGCCAAACTGCTTTTTTATGCTGGATGACCATTTTGACGCGCGCTTTAGCACGGCGCATGAAGCATATACGCACCGCTCTGTGCTGTTGGCCGAAATGGTATGCGGGCGTATTGCCGATGTGGAAATGTATGCTTTTCTGATTGCCGATGCGTGCAAGCGCCACGCCGGGCTGGAATATGCCGGTAGCGCCGATACCGATATTGAAAGGCTTACCCATGACCGTCAAAGTGAAAGCGGCAAAGGGGCCATTTTGCTGCGTTCATTTCTCTTTGGCTATCTGGCTTCCTGTCGAGCGCTGCTCAATGTGGCGGCCATGGCGCTGGCCGAACTCTATGCGCTGCCCTTGCCTGCCGTCCAGCAGCGCTTTGATAATGGCGATTTCTGGCATGAGTTGGTGGTCAATATGCCCAATGTGCATCGACGATACCACAGCCAGCGCCTCTTTTTCAATGAGGTGATCCGCTGGCAGGATGAGGCGGTCAACCGCATTCCCCCTATTGCGCTGCTGCAAGGACATCTTTCGCGCCAGGGCATGCAGCTTCAGGTCATTGATGAGCCCAGCGAGAAGCTGGGCTCGGTTACGCGTGAGCCACACCTGATGCACTGGATCGACGCCTTGGAACTGCACACGCGCTGGAAGCCGCGGCTGCTGAGTTTGTGCGAGAAGATTTGTCACGATATTGAAGTGCAGACGTGAAAGGTATTGCGTGTAGCGGAGTGGGAGCTGCTGGGGGGCTTGCCGGTATTGGGGTAAAAGTAGTGCGTGTTGCGTGAACTGGCGGTGGGGCTGTTTGCGCGGCTTGTAAAGATGTAGCTTTGACCAGCATCTTTCCCCCATGAGTTCTGCGCAGATCAACCACTCATCAACCGGTACACGCATGACGCAACGCAAAATCGCGTTTTCCAAACGCCTCTACTAAATTCTTAAAAACAGAAACGAAGCGAGCTTATTCTATGACACACGGAGCCATTGCAGCTAGCGATCCGCAGACGGCGGCGGCGGGCGCGCAGATGTTGCAGCTGGGCGGTACGGCGGTAGATGCGGCGGTGGCCGCGGCCTTTGCCTCATTTGTGGCGGAAGCTAGTCTGGTGAATATTGGCGGCGGCGGTATTGCCACGCTGGTAGATAGCCAAAGCGGGGCCGCGGAGGTGTACGATTTTTTCAGCACCATGCCCGCTGGCCCCCTGCGCGAAAATGCAGACTTCCGCCAGGTGTTAATTGATTTTGGCGCCACGCAGCAGCCATTTTATATTGGGCGGGCCAGCGTCGCCGTGCCGGGCGTCGTGGCGGGGCTGTGTCAGCTGGCGGCAGAACGGGGGACGTTGCCGCTGTCTACGCTGCTGGGCCCCGCCATTGAGCTGGCGCGGCACGGGGCAATTTGGTCCAAACAGTTGATCTATGCCTATTCGCTGCTGCAACCGATTCTGTGCGACACGCCAGAATTGCAGCAGATTTTTAAGCCCAATGGACGGCTCTTTACCGAAGGGGAACGCATTCACTTTCCGCAACTGGCCGATACGCTGGCGCGGCTGGGCCAAGAAGGCGCCGCGCTTTTTTATAAAGGCGCCATTGCCGAGGCCATTGTGGCGGATCAAGCCGCGCATGGCGGATTGGTCACGCTGCATGATCTGGAAACGTATGAAGTGCATAAGCTGGAGCCGATCCGGCTGCCCTATCGCGATTGTACGGTACTGTTGCCGCCGCCAAGTTCTGTGGGCGGGCTGCTGATTGGGTTTGCGCTCTCCTTGTTGGCCGATTATGACGTGGCTGAATTGGCGCACAACAGCGCCAGCCATCTGCATCTGCTGGCCGAAGTGATGCGGTTGACCAACATTGCCCGTCAGCAGTGGAATCCCAATCCGTTGGCCGGTGCGGACGAACTGCAACAGCAGGTGACGTGGTTTTTGAGCGCCGAGCATATGCACCCCTACCAAACGCAATTGCGGCAGACGCTGTCCGGTGTGGCGCCTCTGCCCGATGGGCCGGCGGCCAAGGGGCCCAATGACACAACGCACATTAGCGTGGCTGACGCCGATGGACGGCTGGTCAGCATTACCACGTCGGCGGGCGAATATGCTGGCTTTGTGGTGGGCAATACGGGCGTCTGCCTGAATAACATGTTGGGCGAGCTTGATCTGCATCCCAACGGCTTTCATCGTTTGCCGCCCGGCGCACGGCTAACCACCATGATGACGCCCACGGTTGTGTTGCGCCACGGCGCGCCTGTTTGCACGTTGGGCAGCGGCGGCAGCAGCCGCATCCGTTCGGCCATCTTGCAAACGCTCTCCAATGTGATCGACTTTCGTTGGCCCATTGACCAAGCCGTCAACGCGCCGCGCGCCCATTTTGAAGCGGGATTGTTGCAGCTGGAAGGGGGCATTTCCCGCACCACCGCCGACGCGCTGACCCAAATGGGCTATCAAACCAACCTGTGGCCGGCCCAAAACATGTATTTTGGCGGTGCGCACTGTGTGGCGTTCCAAAACGGCGAGATGATCCCCGCCGGAGATGCCCGCCGCGGCGGTTCGGTGGTGCAGGTGGCAAGGTAGTAAAAGAGCAGAGTGGCAAAGGGGCAAGGTAGCAAGGGGCAAGGGTGCATTTCGGTTTGGAATAGGGGGCAGGATAGAATCCTCGGCTAAGATCGGGAAGCTGCCGCAGCAGCTGGGGGTAAATCGCTCAGGCAAATTTCCGGCGGTAGGAGCCCATTTCTGATAGATGCCCCCAACGTGAAACGCCTCTGGGGGCAAAGTGATAGTGTGACAGCACGGCTAGCGACACTCTGCCACCTTGCCACTCTGCTACTCTGCTACTCTGCTACTCTGCTACTCTGCTACTCTGCTACTCTGCTACTCTGCTACTCTGCTACTCTGCTACTCTGCCACCTTGCCACTCTGCCACCTTGCCACTCTGCCACTTTGCACCCTTGCCCCTTGCTACCTTGCACATTTTTCAGCCAACTGTTAGGATTTTCGCATGACCAAAGAGGATAGTTTGCCGGAACAAAATATATCCCGGGATCTGCTCTCGTCGGCCCACGAGGATTACCTGAAGGCCATATATGCCCTGGATGCGCGCGGCCAAAATGTAAACAATTCGGCATTGGCGCGCCACCTGGATGTGTCGCCCGCTTCGGCCACCAATATGGTGAAAAAATTGGCCGATCTCAACTTGGTGACGCACACGCCGTATCAGGACATTGCCTTAACGTCTTCGGGCGAACAGGTGGCGTTGGAAGTGTTGCGCCATCACCGCCTGCTGGAGCTATATTTGCATCAGGCGCTCAATATTCCGTGGGACAAGGTGCATGCCGAGGCAGAAAAGCTAGAGCACGTCATTAGCGAATTGCTGGAAGATGCCATTGCCGCGGCGCTGGGCCATCCATCGGTGGATCCGCACGGCGACCCCATCCCCACCAAGGATGGCCGGGTGGAAGAAATTGAAGGCGTTTTGCTGCACGAGGCGCAGGTGGGCGAGCGCTATAAATTGGTGCGCGTGTTGCTGCAAGATCAAGACCGGCTGAGCTATTTGGGTACGCTCGGCCTCTACCCCGAAGTGCTGGTGACCGTGTTGGAGCGTGCGCCATTTGAAGGCCCATTATTAATCGATGTGGATGGCAATCATCACGCATTGGCGCATGATATGGCGGCTTCTCTCCAGGTGGTGTCTCTTTAACGCCGGGCTGCAATTTCACCGTTTTTTTATGTTGCGTGCTTCTTGCGAAGTGTGTTATACTGCGGTTTAGGTACGGTTTCCCCACACAAAATTGTTTGTAAATACAGTCTACACATTCTAAAATTGCCAAAATCGTATACTGTATTTTTCTACAAGGGCTTTTTACGGCTTTTGTGTTCTTTCAATCAATCTTTTGTAAACAAAATCTAAATCTTCGTTACGTTTCCCAAAAATAAGGAGCGAATATCTCATGGCAAGTGTAACCTACGATCACGTTGTCAAGCGCTTCGGTGATGTGGTTGCGGTCAATGACCTCAACATCCATGTCGAAGATAAGGAGTTCCTCGTGTTTGTCGGTCCTTCTGGATGTGGCAAAACTACCAGTCTGCGTCTTTTGGCGGGGTTGGAAGAGATCAGCGATGGCAATATCCTTATCGGCGACCGCGTTGTCAACGATGTGCCGCCCAAAGATCGCGACATTGCAATGGTGTTCCAGAGCTACGCTCTCTATCCGCATATGAGCGTGTTCGACAACATGGCTTTTGGTCTTAAGCTGCGCAAGACGCCCAAGGCCGACATTGAGCGCCGTGTAAAGGAAGCTGCCGACATTTTGGACATTGGCCACCTGCTGGATCGCAAACCCAAGCAGCTTTCCGGTGGTCAGCGTCAGCGTGTGGCTGTGGGGCGCGCCATTGTGCGTGAACCCGCCGTCTTCCTTTTTGATGAGCCGCTTTCCAACCTGGACGCCAAGCTGCGCGTGCAAACGCGTGCTCAGCTCACCCGTCTGCATCAGCGCCTGGCCACCACCTTTATCTACGTGACGCATGACCAGGTGGAAGCCATGACCATGGCCTCTCGCATTGCGGTTATGAAAGATGGCATTCTGCAGCAGATCGACACGCCGCAGAAGCTCTATGACGATCCGCACAACGTGTTTGTCGGCGGCTTCATCGGCAGCCCCAGCATGAACTTCTTTGATGCGACCCTGGTCGAAAATAATGGCAAACTTGAGGTGAATGCCGGTGGTTTCCGTTTAGACGTGCCGGAAGAGAAAGCCAACGAATGGCGCGCTCACAAGGGCAAAGAAGTCATCTTTGGCATTCGCCCCGAAGATATTCACTCCAAGCCTTTCGTGCCGCCTGGAATTCTTGAATCCGACATGCGAGCAACTGTGGATGTGACCGAGTTGATGGGGAATGAAATTTTCCTCTATCTGATGACGCCAGATGAAAAGCAGTTCATTGCGCGCGTGGATCCCCGCGTTAAGACCACCAATGGCGACAATTTGGAACTCGCTGTGAACATGGCCAATGCGCACATCTTTGATCCCAAAACTGAGATCAATCTGCTGCACCAATAATGGGTGTATGCGCTTAGAAGTTGTTGAAAGCCGGGTTGGGCATTTGCCAACCCGGCTTTTTTTCTGTAAAAAGAACTGTATAATTCTACGTAATCGTACAGTTTTTTCTAAAAGAAGGTCACATACATGGCAGCAAAGAGACCAGTTGCACTTATCATCATGGATGGCTGGGGCATTCGCGAGATGACGCACGGCAACGCCGTGGCCCAAGCCAACACACCTAATTTTGACCGCTGGCTGCATAGTGGCGAGCGCGCCATCCTCGACGCATCGGGTGAGGCCGTGGGGCTGCCCGCCAACCAAATGGGCAACTCTGAAGTGGGCCACTTGAACCTGGGCGCAGGACGCATTGTCTATCAGGATATTTCGCGTATCAATCGGGCCATTGCCGATGGTTCGTTGGCGCAAAATGAAGTGCTCGTCCAGTGCTTGGAACAGGTAAAAAATTCATCGCATCGGCTGCATCTGGTGGGGCTCTTGGGAACAGGCGGCGTTCACAGCCACAGCCGTCACCTCTATGCGCTGCTGGCCGCGGCCAAAGCGCACAACGTTTCGCCCATTTTGCAGCTGATTACGGATGGCCGCGATACGCCCCCCGATAGCGCACAGGGCTTCTTGCAAGATTTGCAAGCGCGCTTGCAGAATGATTTGCCAGGCCGCATTGCCAGCGTGAGCGGGCGCTATTACGCCATGGATCGCGACAAGCGTTGGCAACGCGTGCAAAAGGCCTATGATGTAATGGTTCACCGGCAGGGCAGAACCGCACCGTCAGCTATGGAAGCCATTCAACAAGCGCACGCCGCCGGCGAGACCGATGAATTCATTACGCCCACCGTTGTCGGCGATCCCAATGCGAATGACCTCAAGATTCAGCCCGGCGATTATGTGCTTTGCTTTAACTTCCGCGCCGACCGCATGCGTCAATTGGTGCGCATGTTGGCCAATTTGGACATGGGGGATTTTCATCTGGACAATCCGGTGACCGATCTGCACATTTTGACCATGACCGAATATGAGAGTGCACTGCCGGTGGAGGTGATTTTTGGCCAAAACATTGTGAAAAATCCGCTGGCGCAGGTTCTGGCCGATGCCGGGCTCCGTCAGTTTCATGCCGCCGAAACCGAAAAATATGCCCACGTCACCTACTTTTTTAATGGGGGTGAGGAAAAGCAATTTGACGGTGAGGAGCGTTTGCTGGTGCCCTCGCCCAAGGTGGCTACATACGATTTGCAACCCGAGATGAGCGCACACGAACTGGCGGACAAGCTCGTAGCGCGCATTGAACAAGGTGATGACGATTTTATTCTGGTCAACTTTGCCAACCCGGATATGGTGGGCCACACCGGCAGCCTGGAAGCGGCCATCAAAGCCGTGGAAGCCACGGATGAGTGTGCGGCCAAAGTGGTGGCGGCCGTCAACAAAAAGGGGGGCGTGGCGCTGGTGACTGCTGACCATGGCAACGCCGAGCGCATGATCGACGAGTGGACTCATACCCCCCACACATACCATACGACCAGCCCCGTTTCGCTTTTGTTGGTGGGCGAAGGGTATACAGGGTTACGCCCGCGCGGCATTCTGGCCGATGTGGCGCCCACTGTGCTGGCGCTGCTTGGGGTGGCGCAACCCGAGGAGATGACCGGCGTGAGTTTGCTGGTGGATACTTTATAGATAGGACTTACGCAATAGATAGGACTTACGCAAGCCTCGAGGGAAAATTGCCCGGTCAGTTATGTTATGCACCCTTGTCGATCGACGGGCGCTGCGTAAGTCGTGATAGATTAGGACGTACGCAAGCCTTGGCTTAAATTGTATCGAATGAAAACGATGTCACGCTTGGCAATCCACAGGCGCTGCGTAAGTCGTATAGATATACCAGACAGATGCTACATAGTTGCGCCTGCGCTGGGGGCTCAGGACGGCGGCGCCAATAGAGCCTCTGGCATCAGCGACGAAAGATTATTGCGTTATCGACAACTTTTTGTCGATGTTGACGAGTAAGCGCCTAACGTTGCTCTCTTATTGTGCAGAAAACCATGACTATTTTGGCAGCCGCACGCCTGCTTGGCCAGGCCCAAAAGATCGCTTGTTTGACTGGCGCCGGCGTTAGCGCCGAATCGGGCGTGGCCACCTTTCGCGATCCGCAGACGGGCCACTGGGCGCGTTTTGATCCCCAGCAGCTGGCGTCCCAGGCGGGGTTTGCGGCTGATCCGGGCCTGGTGTGGCGTTGGTACATGGAGAGGTTGCTCGGTGTGACGCAGCGCGCCCAGCCCAATGCGGGCCATCGGGCCTTGGCAGAGATTGAGCAGATGCGGCCGCATTTTACGTTGGTAACGCAAAATGTGGATAACCTGCACGAGCGCGGCGGTAGCCAAAACGTGATCCACCTGCACGGCGAAATTACCCGTTTTCACTGCAACCGCTGTGGCCGCACACACGATTTGAAGGAAGCCGAACAGACCGCGGCCGAACCACCGCGCTGCACCAGTTGTGGCGGGCCGGTGCGGCCCAGCGTGGTCTGGTTTGGTGAGAATTTGCCCTTGCCGGCCATGAACGCGGCTTGGCAAGCCGCCGAAAGTTGTGATCTCATGCTGGTGGTGGGAACAAGTGGTGTGGTCTATCCAGCCGCACAATTGCCGTTTGTAGCCCAAGAACGCGGTGCGGTCGTCATTGATATTAACCCGGAGCCCAGCCCCATTTCAGAGATGGCGACGCTCTACCTGCCTGGGCCGAGCGGCGTGATTCTGCCGCAGATTATTTCGCAAATGCAAGAAGCCGGCCTGGGAGAATAGAAGTGGAAGCGGCCAGCGCCTACTCTTCTGCTATTCCTGAACCCCAATCCCCAGCTCCAGAAAATTATGCGTGTATTAGTCGTTAGCGATAAAGTTGAACCCATTCTCTACAGCGGAGCCGTTCAGGAGCGCGTTGGCGCGGTGGACATGGTGTTGAGCTGTGGCGATCTGCCTTTTTACTATATTGAATATCTGGTGAGCATGTTAAATCGGCCCACCTATTATGTATTTGGCAACCACACCAGCGAAGTTGAATATCATGGCCAATGGGAAGGCAAGAGTGCCCCGCACGGCGCTGAAAACCTGCACATGCGCTCGGTGCAAGAGGGCGGGCTTCTGTTGGCCGGCCTGGAAGGCTCCATTCGCTATAACAACGCGCCCCGCTTTCAGTATACAAATAGCCAAATGTTTGCTAATATTACACGTTTGGCGCCGCGCCTGCTGTATAATAAGCTGCGCTATGGGCGCTGGCTAGATGTGCTGGTGGCGCATTCACCGCCGCGCGGGATTCACGATGAGGAAGATCGGGCGCACCAAGGCTTTGAGAGCTTTTTAACCTTTATGCGTTGGTTCAAACCGCGCTATCTGCTGCACGGCCACATTCATATCTATCGTCAGGATACGGTGACGCAGACCAGTTACCATGAAACAGAAGTAATCAATGTCTATCCGTACCGGATTTTGGAATTGGAGCCGGCGGCGCAGATTCCTGCGAATGCAAGGTGACTGGAGGTTCAGTCATTGCATCATCCATCAGTTGTAAATAAGACGAATTGCCCAGCTAAGAGCGAAGTTTGTAATGAGACCTGTCAGGTTTTTAAAACCTGACAGGTCTGATGCCATTGATAGCGTTTACCTCGGCAAATGGTCTAAGACGCCGCAACGTCATGGGCTGGGCAGGCGCCAGCCCGCAGTAGAGAATCCAAGCTGATTTCTGGACGTTGCGCGCTAAGAATAAGATTCTGAAATGAACACAGAGTGGTTAGAGATTTGTAAGCAAGTTGCCCAGGAACGGGCGCATTTGGAAGCAGTGCAGGGTTGGCATGTGGCATCAGACCAGCCACTTTTTTTTGAATACCGCTGGGAACATGTGCAGGAAGTGGTCAAGTTGGCAACTTGGCTAGCCGCGCAAATTGATGCTGCTGATCGAGCGGACAAGCAGGCGGTGGATCGAGAAGTGCTGGAGGCGGCCGCGTGGCTGCACGATATTGCCAAGCTGCGGCCCAATCACGCCCAAGCTGGAGCCGTTGAGGCGGCACAAATTTTGCGGCAGACGGACTTTCCGCCGGCCAAAGTGGCGCAGATGGCAAATGTGATCCGGCAGCATGAGGGGATGTTTCGCGCCCAAGGCGATGACCCGCTGGAGCCGATTGAGGCGGCGATTTTGTGGGATGCCGATAAGTTGTCTAAGCTGGGCATTCAGGCGCTGGCCTATGGTTTGAGCGCGCCCTATTATCAAGGCAAAACTTTGCAGGCGCGCCGCAAAGAGACGCAAGAGTGGGTAAACGACGTGCTTTCCAAAACCGTGTACAGCATGAATACCGAGCCGGCGCAGCGGCTGGCCGTGCGTCGGTATCGCGAAATGGTGGCCGCTTTGGACGCTTGGGCGCGCGAAGAGACTGAATCGAATATACAAGATTAGAGATCTGATGAAATACCATTTAATTACATTGGGCTGTCCCAAAAATGAAGTAGATAGCGATGGCATGGAGATGACCTTGCGCGCGGCCAATATCCAGGCTACGGCAGATGCCGATGACGCCGACGTGCTGATCGTCAATACGTGTGGCTTTTTAGAGGCGGCCAAGGACGAATCTATTGGCGTGCTCAATGAGCTGGCCAGCGCCAAGCGCGGGCACCAGATTTTGGTGGCGGCCGGCTGTCTGGCCCAGCGCAACGGTGATGAGATTTTGCAACGCGCGCCGCTGGTGGATGGGTTGCTGGGTACACGGCGCTGGATGGACGTGGTGGAGCTGGTGCAGCGCATACGCGGCCAGCAGGGCGCCAATGGACGGCCCATGCAGCGTTATTCACTCCTGGGCGATCCCGATGTGGATTTTGCCCTGGCTACGCCGCGACCGCCGGTGGTGGGCGGCAGCGCGTATATAAAGATTGCCGATGGCTGTAATGCGCCCTGTGCCTTTTGCACCATTCCCAGCTTTAAAGGCAAGCTGCGCAGCCGCCCGTTGGAGGCCGTAGTCGATGAGGCCATTGCGCTGGTGAACGGTGGAGCCAAAGAGCTGGTGGTGGTGGCGCAGGATACAACTGATTATGGCCGCGATTGGGGTGAGCCCAATAGTTTGCCGCGGCTGCTTTCGGCCATTTGCAACCGCACTGGCGATGCGCTGCAATGGGTGCGCTTGATGTATGCCTATCCTGGCCACGTGAGCGATGAGCTGATTGAGGTGATGGCCACACAGCCCAAGATGGCGCATTATCTGGATATGCCGCTGCAACACGGCGACCCGCAGACGCTGCGCCGCATGCGCCGCCCCAGCCGCGTGGAGATGGTCTACGAGCATATGGAAAAGCTGCGCGCCGCCATGCCCGATATTGCGTTGCGCACGACGTTTATTGTGGGCTACCCAGGCGAAACCGAAGCTGAGTTTCAGGGGTTGCTCGATTTTGTGGAAGAGATTGAATTCGATAAGGTGGGCGCATTTCCCTTTAGCCCAGAACCTGGTACGCCCGCGGCTTTGCTGTCTGAACCGGTGCCGGACGAAGTAAAGGAAGAGCGTTTTGCCCGGCTTATGGAATTGCAACAGCCAATTAGCTTGCGCCGCAACCAGGCACAAGTGGGCAAAAAACTATCGATTCTGGTTGAAGGCGAAGGCGAAATGGTGGCTGAAGATGGCCGAGGCCAAAGTACGCCGCTGCTCATGGGCCGCAGCTATCGCGATGCGCCGGAAGTGGATGGGCTGGTGCTGGTGCCGGGCATTAGCGGGGTGCCGGCCGGCGAGTTTATGGAGGTGCACATCAACGGCGCCATGGAGTACGATTTGGTGGGTGAGCCGCTATTGGCGACGACATTTAGCAGCCGTCGCGTAGGATAAGTTTCCTAACTTGTCCGGACAGGTTTCCCGACTCATCTAGAAAGTTCGGAAACTCGTCCTACATTTACCAGAAGCGGTTGCGTTTGGCCTTCTGGCGCTGCAGCTGAACGAGCTGTGCAAGCTGCTGCTGCATGGCGCTAAGCGTACTCTCCACGGCGCGCAGCCGTCCTTCCAACCGCTCTTTGCGCGTCTCCTCACGGCGTTGATATTCAGCCAGCGTCCGCTCCAATTCGAGCATACGATCCCGTAATTTGCGATTTTCACTCTTCAGATTAAAATTATCCTGCACGATGACGCCCAACATCTCGCGGATGGAGTCTTGAATGTTGAGCATGGATTGCTGGCTGTTGGCCACAGTGTCCAGCATTTCGTTGAGCATACCGCCAAAGGGCTGCACAACTGCGGGCGCCGCGTACGGTTCTGGGAAATAGCTGGCGGTATCAGCTTCGGCGTCATTGGTCGCGGAAGCGACAGAAGGCAATGCGGCATCGGTGGCGGCTGGCTGGCGTACGTTCACATGATTCGAGCTGGCATCGCTTGAACTAAAATCACGCGAATTGCCCTCATTGGTATCTATAGTGTCAGGTCTGTTTCCCGCGTCAGCGTTGGCGCCATCTGAGTGGGTGCTTGCAGATTGTGCTGTAGAGGTTGTGTGGGGCTGAATGGTTTGGCGGCTGATGTGATGTGCGGCGGGTTCTGTGGCTGCTTGCGCCGGTGCAGGGGAATCGGCATTCTGAATGGGCGCTTGTCCATTTAGCTCTTGCCGGGCGTGTTTTGGCCCATTGAGATGTTGTACTATTTGTTCGGCGCTAAAGCCATTTTCTAAAAAGCGCTGGATGACCAGCAGGGTAGCCAAGTCGGTCTGTGTATAGCGCGTGCGACCTTGTGAAGCGCCATCACCAAAGGCCAGTGGAAAGGATTCTTCCCACTGGCGCAAGCGCTGGGGCGCTACATGCAAAAGCTCGGAGACTTCCTGGAGCGAAAAGGTGGTTGGTTGGCTCATATTGGCCTATTATACAGACAATCCCTGACTAATTATCATCTACGACCTGCCAGGATGTGCTGACCGTGTTATCATCATCGGAGCCCGCGGCGCTGGTAGTGAAATCACCGGACGTGCTTTGAGATGCCAGGTGTACAAAAAGTTTCGCCACGATCACTACGACCGCCATGTCGTCGAGCACAATGCCAGGCAGCAAATCGAGCGGGAAAAACCAGTACACCGCGGCAAAAACGGGCAGCGTAAATTTAAGAATCGCCGGCACTCGGGGATCCCACAAAAGGCGCCAAGCCGTGCCTAGATCTCTAAGAATGGCCGCTGGGGAAAAGCCGCCAGATTGAGCTTTGTTTGTATTCATAGATATTTCTCTCCTTGTGATACAGTATAGCGAAATTTCGACAAGTTGACAACCTGTCCTTATACTTATTGTTATGCCTACGACGACCCAGATGTTGGCAAGCTATCCCGATATTTTGCTCCAAGTGATTGCTGAGCTGCGCGGTGCTTTTTTAGATGCCGCAGATAATCGAGAACAAGCGCTGGAATTGCTTGCCGCCCAGATTACAGAACCAACCTCTACTCAGATGGCCTATCAGGAAGTGACCGATATGGCCGATCAGGCGCGTGAGGCCATTGAGACGCTTCTAAAAGAAGAAGGCGAAATGGTAGAGGCGCAATTCAGTCGTCAATATGGCACGATCCGGCAGATGGGGCCAGCCAAGTTAGAGCGAGAAACGCCGTGGCTTTACCCCGAAAACATTGCCGAAATGCTCCACTATTATGGCCTGCTGGGGCGCGGCATCAAAGGCTCTGGTTCCACCGCCCACACGATTGTTTATGTGCCCGCCGATATTATCCCTTGGCTGCCTCATCCGCACAGCGCCGGCGCTGATGGCGGGCTGCCTATTCTGCCGGCGCCCCCACCGCCCACGGCGCGCACCATGTTGGCCGACGACAGTTTCCTGGAAGACGCCGGTACGCTGCTGGGCTTTTTGCACAGCGATACGCTGCGGCTCAATGGTGAAGGGCCAAACCCTGAAGACATTGAGCGCTTTATCCAGCGGTTGCAGCTGCCCTTTGCCGATGATGCACCGGAGCTGAGCATTCGGCTGGGACTTTTGCTCCATTTGACCAATCGCTTGGGCTGGTTGCGTCGCACCGACAACAATGTGATTCAGCTGACGGGCAACCGCGTGCGCGACTTTTTAGAGAAGACGCGCGCTGAACAGCGTTTTGCCCTCTGGGATGCTTGGCGCACCTCCAGCGAATGGAATGACCTCTTTCGTACGCCCGACCTCGAATGCACCAATACGGGCAGCTGGCAGAACGATCCGCTGCAGACGCGGGCTGCGCTGCTGCAAATTCTGAGCAAGCTGCAATCGGGCGCCTGGTACTCACTGTCTGAATTTTGCGAACTTGTTAAAGAGCATGAGCCTGATTTTCAGCGTCCCACAGGCAATTATGACACCTGGTATATCCGCAGCACTACTACGCAAGAATTTCTAAAAGGTTTCGAGAATTGGCTGGCCGTGGAAGGCGCGTTGATCCGCTTCCTCGTTACGGGGCCGCTTTACTGGTTGGGCGCCGTGGATCTGGCCGAGCCATCGGCGGGCGACGACTTCCAATTTTCGCTGAGCCAGTGGGGTGCATACTGGCTGGGGCAAGATGCGCCCCAACCCCACGACCAGGCGCGGCGGCCCATTCAGGTCGGTGAGGATTTTCGGATTACGCTGGCTTTGGATACGCCGTTGGCCGAGCGTTTTCGCGTGGAGCGCTTTGCCCAGTGGCAGAGCAGCTATCCCAATTATGTATACCAAATGAATCAGCGCAGTCTATCCAAAGCGGTTGAGAGCCAGATCGCGCCCAAGCAAATTATCGATTTTCTAGAGCGGCGGGCGCGCGTTGTGCCCGAAAAGGTGATCAGCGCCCTGGCTCGGTTTGGCGCGTCGACGCGCGCCGTCGCCAACACGATGGAGTAGGACTCATGCCGCTTGGCGCAAAAATAATATTGTGTGTTGTGTTGGCGACTAATCTTGCCAAAGTCTCACAAAAACTTCATTGAAACTTGATAATAATCTGTTACAATCGAAGCGGTTTTTCCCCCATCGTGGTTCGCGCCAAAACTTCCTGCCATGGGAAAAGGGCGTTAATTTTACACGTCATGCTATCGTGGTTGACAGATGCATCAAAAGATTGTACTATTCGAGCTACCTCTGAGCCGCAATGTTGCGTCTTGACATCATCCTCCTATTACCATGAGCAGCACACCGCAACGGTGTTGACCGAGACAGGCATCTGTCACTATTTATAAATCCGGCCTCTCTATTGCGATTTGCTGATTATATTCTGCTCTGCATGAAAACCAGAGTATAGTGATAAATTGCAGTCACTTTCAATTTGCTTACCACATAGTGGCTATTTATTCCATAGTCACTTTTTACTACGGTGTCTTTTTACTACATAGTTGTTTTTGAATGCAGAGTCATTTTGAATGCACACAGCGTTGCCTTGACTGCATTTTGACTGCATATAGTCACCATGAATGGTAGTATCTAAACTGTAGTTGCTATAAAAGTAAGGGGCTTAGGTTATGGTAATCCCCATGCTTTTGAATAGGGCGCAGTCTAGTTAATTCGTATTACACCTACGTTTGTTTGCAAAAGGAGATATTCCGCACATGATTAGGAAGAATCACAAAACTCTTCATCTCTTCATCGGGCTGGTGGCCACCTTGGCCATGTTGCTCTCTGCCTGTACGGCAGCAGCGCCGGCCGGCAGTGGGGAAACCGCCAGCGATGGTGCAGCCGACACGGCTGCCAGCGGTGGGGAAGAAGCCGCAAGCAGTGGCGCCGGCATCGGCGACCGCGATCCCAAAACGCTAGTCATTTTGTACTGGCAGGCAGCCTCTCTGCCGGGCCCATATCTGTCCGGTGGCACCAAAGATCAGGATGCCGGCGCCATTACGCTGGAGCCGTTGGCCAATGTGGCTCCTGACGGCACCTTTGTGCCGAAGCTGGCCACTGAAATTCCCACGGTGGAAAACGGGGGGATTTCTGAGGACCTGACCACCATTACGTGGAAGTTGAAAGAAGGCGTCAAATGGTCGGACGGCTCGGATTTCACTGCCGATGACGTTGTCTTTACTTGGGAATATTGTACGGACCCCGATACTGGCTGTACGCAGCTCTCGCGCTTTGAGGGCGTCACCAATGTAGAGGCCGTTGATGACTATACGGTTAAAGTGACCTTTGACAAGCCAACGCCCTTTATGTACACGGCGTTTGTCACCGTTGGCTCGCCGATTATCAGCCGCGCCCAGTTTGGCGACTGTGTGGGCGCCGCCGCTCAGACCTGTAACGAGCAAAACACGTTGCCGTTGGGTACTGGCCCCTACAAGATTGTTGATTTCAAGGTCAACGACGTAGCCACCTACGAACGCAACGAGAACTATCATGGTGAGCCGGCCTACTTCGACAAGGTGGTCTTCAAGGGCGGCGGTGATGCCGTGGGCGCGGCCCGCGCCGTTTTGGAGACGGGTGAAGCCGACTATGCATGGAACTTGCAGGTGGAGCCGGATGTGCTGGCCGAAATGGAATCAGGCGGCAATGGCGCCATTATCACCCACTTTGGGGGCAATGTTGAGCGCATTTTGGTCAACCAGACCAACCCGGATCCCGATTTGGGCGATTTGCGCTCTGAGTACGACAATGGCGAAAATCCGCATCCGTTCCTGACCTTCAAGCCCATTCCCCAGGCCATGTCCATGGCCATCGACCGCAACCTGATTGCCGAGCAGCTTTACGGTTTTGCCGGCCAGGCCACCTGTAACGTAATTCCGGCGCCGGACTATTATGCCTCAACCGCCAATGATAGCTGCCTGACGCAGGATCTGGAAGGCGCCAAAGCGCTGCTGGATGAGAATGATGTTGTGGATAGCGATGGCGACGGCATTCGCGAATACAACGGCGTCCCGCTGAAAGTGCGCTATCAGACCAGCACCAACAGCGTGCGTCAGAAGACGCAGGCGCTGATCAAGCAGTGGTGGAGCGAAATCGGCATTGACACCGAACTGCTCAACCACGATGCCGGCGTCTACTTTGGTGGTGACCCCAACAGCAACGATACCTATCAAAAGTTCTTCACCGATGTGGAAATGTACACCACTGGCCCGTCCATTGACCCGCAACAGCATCTCTCCGAGTGGATCTGTGACCAGATGCCAAGCAAGGAAAATCTGTGGGGCGGTAACAATATTTTCCGCGGCTGCAATGCGGAATATGATGAGCTGTACCAGCAGTTGACCTCAACCCCCATCGGTCCCGAGCGCGAAGATATCGTCAAGCAACTCAACGACATCAACGTGCAGAACTACTACCAGATTCCGCTGGTCCATCGCGGCAGCGTTTCGGCCACGATTAATGGGCTCGAAGGCGTGGAGATGAATGGTGGATGGGACACCGAAATGTGGAACATCGCTGAGTGGAGTCGTTCTGAATAATTTAAGTTGGGAGTAGAGGGGTGGAGGAGTAGAGAAATAACTCCTCTGCTCCTCCACCCCTCTACTTTTCCTTGCCAAAGGAGGTCATGTGGGCCAATACATAATCCGTCGCTTGCTAACCGCCATTCCGACTCTGTTGCTGATCAGCTTTGTGATTTTTGCCGTATTGGACTTGGCCCCCGGCGATCCCACAGGGGCATTGCCAGAGACAATCAAGCCGGAAGTGAGGCAGGCAATTCGCGAGGCCATGGGGCTGGATAAGCCAATGCCGGTGAAGTATGCTTTGTGGATTCGCCAGTTTTTTGTGTGTGAGCCGCTGGCGTTGCTTGAAGAAAATATGGACACAAACTTCACGTTTGATGACTCCTTCTGCAAGCTGCGCCTTACGTCTTGGGGCAGCCGCGGCACGCCGGTATTTGACCTGATTTCCCAGCGTTTTCCGCAGACCATGTGGGTGGTGGGCAGCGCTTATTTACTGGCCATTCTAATCGCCATTCCCATTGGCGTCATCTCCGCCACGCGTCAATACTCCATGTTTGACCAAATTGGTACGTTCTTTTCCATTGTGGGTTATTCTCTTCCCACTTTTTTTACCGGCATTCTTCTCATTATCCTCTTTAGCGTGAAGTTGGGCTGGTTTCCCTCCATTTACGACACCAACCTAGAAATACGCAGTTGGTCCACCTTTGTCAAGCAGATCAAGCAGATGGTGCTGCCCGTCATGGTGTTGGGGTTATTCCAAGCGGCTGCCGTGGCGCGCTATACGCGCTCGTCCATGCTCGATAATCTGCCGCTGGACTACGTGCGCACCGTGCGCGCCAAAGGCTTCCGCGAAGCCTATATTGTTGTTCGGCACGTGCTGCGCAACAGCTTAATCCCCGTGGTAACGCTCATTGCGCTGGGGATTCCAGCCATCTTTGGGGGGGCCATCATTACAGAGCAGATTTTTAAGGTCAATGGTTTGGGCCAATTGTTAATTCTCTCTATGCAGGTCAACGATATCCCCGTTGTACAGACACTCATTTTTATCTTTGCCGTACTGGTTGTGGGCTTTAATTTTATAGCCGATATCATTTACGGTTTTCTCGACCCACGCATTCGTTTTGAATAGCATTATTCAACCCTTGAGGCAACTTGATTATGGCAGTTCAGACTAGCACAGCCGTTGAGCCGGGTGCGTTGAGCCTGGCCCCAGCCGAACGTAAACAGCGTACTCTATGGGGAGACGTGTGGCAACGTTTTCGTCGCCACAAGCTGGCAATGGTCGGCACGTTCACCTTTATTCTGCTGATTGCGCTTGTCGTCATCGGCCCTATGTTCTATACAACGGACCCCGATTTTGCAGACACCACCTATGCCATCTTAGAAGAAGGCAAGCCATCGCCAGAACATCTGCTGGGCACTGACGACATTGGCCGCGATACGCTGGCGCGCAACCTGTACGGCGGTCGCATTTCGCTGGCCGTAGGCATTGTGGCCATGCTGGTTGCCATTACCATTGGTACGCTGGTCGGTTTGCTCTCTGGCTTTTTTCCCTCACTGGATAGCCCATTGATGCGCTTTACCGATATGATGTTGGCGCTACCGCAGATTCCGCTGCTGTTGGTGGTGAGCATGCTCTTTCGCGACACCATGCGCAAAGCGTTGGGTGTGGAAGCCGGAACCTTTGCCCTCATTGTGATTGTGATTGGCATATTGGCCTGGATGCCCACGGCGCGCGTTGTGCGCGGTGCAGTGCTCTCTGTAAAAGAGAAAGAATTTGTAGAAGCCGCTATTAGTACGGGAACGCGCCGCCGCAAAATTCTGGCGCGGCATATCTTCCCCAATGTGCTGAGTCCGATTATTGTGTCGGCAACATTGGGTGTGGCCGCCGCCATTTTGACCGAATCCGCGCTCTCGTTTTTGGGGCTTGGTTTCCCACCCGATGTGCCTACTTGGGGACGACTGGTTGTGGATGGGCAGGCTTATTTGGATCTCAATCCCATTCTTTCGGTGATTCCCGGCGTGCTCATTTCGCTCACCGTGCTCAGCATCAACTTTATGGGTGATGGCTTGCGCGATGCCCTGGATCCGCGCACGCGCAAGTAACCTCGGTCACTCCTGAATTAAAATGGATGCCAGGGTCAGCAGTTCACAATGGCAAGCGATAGCGTCGGATTCATCAATCGAGACCGACGCCGGCATCGCCAACACCGTTGCGGTGTAACAAATATAAGAATCGCGCAGTCGGTGATGCTACCCTTTCTGGTGCTCATGTGCGCCGTGAATACTGTGTAATAATTACCCCCGCTTTTTCCTCAATGTCGTTGCGATGTACAGATAGTGAAGATATCGCTCTATCGTGTTCATAGCTTTGTGGCCATGTTGGCTGCGAAAATAGCAGTTAGAAAATCCTGAAAACACTATTTTCTGGTTGTGGCGCTATTGACAGTGATATCTTTATCAAATAGGGCTTACGCAAGCCTCACCGAAAAATCGTCCCATGCGCAAAGCTTTTCGATTATGGCGATCTACGGTGGCTGCATAAGTCGTATCAAATCATATTCATAATAAGGAGAAAGTCATATGAAGCAATTTCGACGTATGAAGCAGTGGCACATTCTGGGGCTGCTGCTCATCGCCGCGATGATTTTGGCAGCTTGTCCGGCTGGCAGCAGCGCGCCTACCTCGCCCACAGGTGGCGACGATACGGCGGCTGATACATCCGCCGACACAAGCAGCGAAGCCGCAGCCGAGGATACGGGCGGCAGCGCGTTGGGCGATCGCGATCCCAAAACGTTGATCATCCTCTATTGGCAGGCGGCTTCACTGCCTGGGCCCTATCTGTCCGGCGGCACCAAAGATCAGGACGCCGGCGCCGTGACCTTAGAGCCACTCTTTAATGTAGATGGCGACGGCAATTTTGTGCCCAAGCTGATTAAGGAAATGCCAACCGTGGAAAATGGCGGCATTGCTGAAGATCTGATGAGCATTACATATAACCTCATCGAAGGCGTTAAGTGGTCCGATGGCTCTGATTTTACGGCCAACGATGTTGTGTTTACGTGGAAGTATTGCACGGATCCAGATACGGGCTGTGTCTCGCTGGAATCGTTTGAAGGCATTACCTCGGTGGAGGCCGTGGATGATCTGACGGTTAAAATTTCCTTTGAACAGCCCACGCCATTCCCCTATGTAGCCTTTGGCAATGCCCAATCGCCCATTATTAGCGAAGCCCAATTTGCCGATTGTGTGGGCGCGGCGGCTCAGACCTGCAATGAGCAGAACACCATGCCGCTGGGCACGGGGCCGTTCCACATTGTAGATTTCAAAGTGAACGATGTCGTAACCTACGAGCGCAATCCATACTACCACGGCGCCGAGCCCTACTTTGAGAAGATTATCTTCAAGGGTGGTGGTGATGCTGTGGGCGCGGCGCGCGCCGTCATGGAAACGGGTGAAGCGGACTGGGCCTGGAATCTACAGGTTGAGCCCGACATTTTGGCCGAAATGGAACAGGGCGGTCTGGGTAAAATTTACAGTGGTTTTGCCGGCAGCGTAGAGCGCATCCTGGTCAACCAGACCAACCCCGATCCGGATCTGGGCGATATGCGCGCCGAATATGATGATGGCAACAATCCGCATCCGTTCTTGACCTTCAAGCCCATTCCCGAAGCTATGTCCATGGCCATTGATCGCAATCTGATTGCCGAGCAGCTTTATGGCTTTGCGGGCAAGCCGGCCTGTAACGTCATTATGGGGCCGCCCATCTATGTTTCCTCGGCCAATGATAGCTGTTTGACGCAGGACATTGAAGGGGCCAAAGCCTTGCTGGATGAAAACGACGTGGTCGATAGCGATGGCGATGGCATCCGCGAATACAACGGCATTCCGCTGAAGGTCCGCTACCAGACCAGCACCAACAGCGTGCGCCAAAAGACCCAGGCGCTGATCAAGCAGTGGTGGGGCGAAATCGGTATTGATACCGAACTGCTCAACCATGATTCTGGCGTCTTCTTTGGTGGTGATCCCAACAGCAATGACACCTATCAGAAGTTCTTTACCGATGTGGAAATGTACACCACTGGCCCCAGCATTGACCCGCAGCAGCATCTCTCCAACTGGCTCTGTACGCAGATGTCCGGCAAAGAGAATACGTGGGGCGGCGGCAATATCTTCCGCGGCTGTAGCGAAGAATACGACGATCTGTACAAACAATTGGTGCAGACTCCATTGGGTCCTGAGCGCCAAGATATTGTCAAGCAAATGAACGACATTAATGTGCAAAGTTACTACCAGATCCCCTTGGTGCATCGTGGCGGCGTCTCGGCTGGCATTAACGGTCTAGAAGGCGTCAAGATTAGCGATTGGGACTCGGAAATGTGGAATGTTGGCGAATGGTATCGGGCTGAATAGCTTTTCCATTCTCACTAGGACGTACGCGAGAACGCCCGCCAGCAGTTTCTAAATGCCGTGTGAATTGAAACCGGTCAGGTCGCGAAGGCTTGACTGGTTTGGACGCACTTGTTCTGGCAAAGCACGGGCGCTGCGCAAGTCGAGATCAAAAAAAACGGGGGCATTGCCCCCGTTTTTTTCTTGGCCACGACAGTCAATCGCTCTTCTGGCTGTTGTTTGCAATTAGTTGAGGGATGTGCATAATTCCTTGCTGGGGAGGGCCTTTGTGCGGAGACTTCCGTGTGACGCACTACCCATGAAGGCAGCTGTTATACGGCTGTTATGTTGGGCAGTGCGACGCACGCTATGCGCCTCTACTCGACTGTGATGTGTATGCACACCCCTCAACTAGTGCTGTTTACAGCGGCCACTCGCGGACTTCGCAACGCTGCGCCCACACAGTATACTGACGCATAAAGTCAGCGGCCTTCGTCTGATTGCGCTCCAGCAGATTGTGGCGCTCTGTGCGGTCGTCGTCCATATGATAAAGCTCCCATTCACCGGGAAACTTGGAAACCAGCTTCCATTCGGCCAAACGCACGGCGCGATTTCCCTCGTGTTCCCAAAAGATGGGACGCTCACGCGTCCACCTTTCCCCGCGCAGCAGCGGCGCTACGCTTTCCCCCTCAATGGGCTGAATTATATTCCCTTTATGCTCGCTGGGATAACCAACGCCCGCCACGTCCAAACAGGTGGCCATCATATCCACTACGTGTGTGGGCTCGTGAACTATGCGCCCGCCACCGGCCGCATTGGCCGGGATGCCCGCTGGCCAATGGGCAATCAGCGGCGTGGCAATGCCGCCTTCATGCACCCAATGTTTGTAAAGCCGAAAGGGCGAATTGGAAGCGTGCGCCCACGGCAGATCGTAGCTCATGAAGGTATCGGCGCCGCCGGGCTGAAGCGTGCGAATGTTGCCCACGCGAATGGGCTCACCATCGGCCGTGTGGTAGCGATAGCGTTCGTTGGCGTGTCCTTCTTCGGCTAAAAATTCAGCACAGCCGCCATTATCGGACATAAAGAGAATCAATGTGTTTTCAAATTGCCCCAGCTCTTTGAGCTTCTGCATTACCTGCCCCACCCCTTGATCCATGCGGTCGATCTGGGCCGCGTACACCGCCATGCGCAAATCTTCCCAGTCATGATCGGGCGCATCCGCCCAGGCTGCGGCATTTTCGTCCCGCGCCGCAATCTCCCACTTTTTATCCAACACGCCCAGGCCTTTTAGCTCTTCATGGCGGGCGGTGCGCAGCGCATCCCAACCGGCGCGATAGCGTCCTTCATAGCGTGCAATATCTTCGGGCCGGGCATGCAGCGGCCAGTGGGGCGCGGTATAAGCCAGGTAGAGAAAGAAGGGCGCCTCATTCTGGTTGGCATCCTCAATCATATCGCACGCTTTGGCCGAGATGGCGTCTGTATAATAGAAGTCCTGCGCCTGCATTTGGCCTTGTTTGCCCGCCCAAAAGCGCCAGCCGTCAGCCGCTGTGCCTTCCATGACCGTGTATGGATGAAAGAAACTGCCGGCGCCCTCTAGCGTGCCAAAGAAGCGGTCAAAGCCGCGGTTGAGCGGCATGGGATGTTCGGCGCTGCCCGGCTCCCACGTTTCCGGCGCCGTGGATTGGTACGGACCGCCCACGTGCCACTTGCCCGCCATCAGTGTCTGATAGCCACCCGCCCGCAGCGCTTCGGCAATGGTCACACAGTCGTCGCGCAGATAGCCCTGATAGGCGCGGCTGCCTCGGTTTTGGACCATGTGACCCACGCCGGCTTGATGCGGATAGAGGCCGGTGAGCAGAGAGGCGCGCGTGGGGCAGCAGCGCGCGCAATTGTAGTGCTGGGTGTTGCGCACGCCGTTGCGCGCCAGCTCATTGAGATGCGGCGTGCTAATCTCCGAGCCAAAGCAGCCAATGTCCGAGAAGCCCATATCGTCCACCAAAATCAGAACAATATTCGGGCGCTGGGACTTGTTGGCGTTGTGGGGAGTCGATGAGGACATGCGAATTTCTCCTTGGTGTATAGGTCTTGGATTTTGGGATTGCTAACGGAGTGTGCCCCAGAATGGGGACTCTCCCGGCTCTGCACTCTGCGAGTGCGCCGCCTCCCTCGCCACAGGTGGAGGGGACAAATTTTGCGCATCAGCGCAAAAGCAGGAAGAGGCGGCGCGGCGTGCGATATTGCCCAAAATTGGGGACACACCCTTGCGAACGTTGACAAGCCCGATCGCGCTCGTTATACTTTATACTTCCTTCGCTTTTCCCAAATGTCAACAGGCCATAGCAAGCCACCATTAGATCGGAGGCGCTTTGAGCGCAAATCAGAATACCCTTAATTCCAACAGCGCTATTGGCCGCGCCGACCTGCCGCTGCTGACCTTTGTTCTGCTCTTTGACAGCATGCACTATATTTACGCGCGTCTGCTGGCTTCATACGTGAGCCCCGATATTTCGGCGGCGTACGTCATGGGCGTGGCCGCGGTGCAGGTGGGCCTCTATGGCTTGATCACGCGCCAGGTCAGTTTGACGGCGTTGCGGCGCAACCTTTGGTTCTTTGTGACCATTGGCGCTTTGATTGGCGCCAGCACCTACATGGGCTATCTGGCCGTCACGTTTATTGACCCCGGCACCGCTTCAATGCTGACAAAGGTCTCAACCGTGTTTAGCCTGGCGCTGGGCATTTTGTGGCTGGGCGAGCGCTTTTCACCGATACAGCTGGTGGGGGCGGCCATTGCCATTGTGGGCAGCTTTGTTATTGCCTATCAGCCGGATGCACAGCTGCGCTGGGGCGCGCTATTGCTGGTCTTTGGCTCGTTCTGCTATTCGGCCCATTTTGCCGTAGTCAAACGCTACAGCCACCAAATGGGCTTTATCGACTTCTTCTTCTATCGCTTGTTGAGCACGGCCACCATTCTCTTTGGCATGTCGGCGGCGCGCGATGTGCTGACCTGGCCCACCCTCATGGGCTGGGGTGTTATCATTCTCACCGCCACCTTTGACGTAACGGTCAGCCGGGCCTTTTATTACTGGGCGTTGCGCCGGCTGGACATGGGGCTGCTTTCGGTCATTACCACGTTGACGCCGGTGGCCACCATTGTGTGGGCGCTGCTGCTGTTTCATACGGCGCCAGGCATTCGCCAACTGATTGGCGGCATTACGGTGCTGATCGGCGTGCTGGTTGTGACCTATAAACCGCGCAAAGCCACGTAAGAAAAATTACTCCGCCACCAAATCCACCGCCGCAAACATGCCCGGCAGCAACACATCCGCTGGTTCCGTAAGCTGAATGGTCACCTGAATGGTGCGCGTCTGCGGATCCAGCTGGGGTGCAATCTGGCTGATTGCGCCTTGGAAGACGCGGTCCGGATAGGCATTGGCGCGCACCAGCGCCGGCTGGCCCAGGGCAATTGCAGGCAGCCGCAATTCTTCAACCGGAATGATCACTTTGACAGCGGGCGAACGCAGCACAAAAAGCGGCGCGCCCGGCGCCACCATACCGCCGCTGGACACGTTGCGCTGGAGGACAATGCCATCCATGGGCGCTTTAATGGCGGCTTTGTCGAGCTGGAGTTGGGCCATGTAAAGACCCACTTCGGCCTGGTTCACCTGGGCCTGCATGGCGCGGATCTGCTCTGGGTTGGCGCCTTCTTGCAGCCGGGCAAGTTGCGAACGCGCCTGCACCAATTGGGCATAGGCGCCGGCAATCAGATCATTGGAAGCGCCTTTGACTACTTTGTCATATTGAGCCTGCACGGCCTCCAGTTGCAGGGTGGCGCTTTGTAGAGCCAGGCTTTGGGGCATCATGGAAATTTTGGGGTTCCAGCGCACATCGTTATAGGCGGCGCGGGCCTGGCGTACGGCGGCCTCGGCCTGCTGAAGCTGCGACTCCATAATGCGTAAATCCTCAGCGGAAGCGCCTTTGGTCACTTCTGCATACGCCGCCGCGGCCGCGTTGATGGCGGCTTCCGCCGCGGCAACGTCATCGGCATCCGGCGCCCGCAACATTTGCTCAAGCTGGGCCTGCGCGGCCTCGAGCCCGGCCAGCGCTTGCGCCCGTTGGGCCTCCAACATGGCCGTATCAACATGCACCAATATTTGACCTTTAGCCACGCTGTCGCCCACGTCTGCGGTCACTGCCTGGGCGGTACCGTTCACTTCGGCCATGACGGCTAGCGTATCCTCGGCTACGACTTCGCCATTATAGTCGCCGCGCACCAATTGATTTGGCGTCGCCGCCGCACCCTGGGCAGAATTGGTGCTGGCCGTTGCGCCATTTTGCGCATTGGCGACTGCGGGCTGTGGATCGGTCGCCGCCCCCGTGTTGGTGGCCCCCGTGTTGGTGGCCGCTGTGTTGGTGATGGCGTCTGTGCTTGCCGCGGTGGTCGATGCCGGCGTGGCTTCCTCTGGTGCGGCGCTTGTGGCGGTTTCGTTGCTGCCGGCTTGGTAGGTAGGCAGGACCACCTGCGTATCTGGCGCTTGCGTTTTTTGCCCAAAGATGGAAGCGCAAGCCGCCAGCAAAAAGAGGCTGAACAATAAAAAGAGGCTGATCAACAGTGTGCTGATCAGCGGGGGATGTGGTTTGAATGGAAGCCGGGGCAGCCGATTTGCTCTGGGGGCTGCTTGTCTCTGATCGCGCTGCATCATGCGACCATTTCTCCTATCCTAATTGTGAGCGTCCAAAGGTGGTGTGTGCGCCTGCGGTAGCACATCGCATTGGCGATGGCGCTTTAGGCGTTGGTCGCGTGTGTTGAATCCGGCCATACTGCTGGCCGTTGCGATTGCTCGATAATCATACAACAGTCAAGGTGAGTTTACCTATTTTGCGCCATTAAGCCTTTGTGGCTGCTGTGGGCCAATAAGCGATTGATATGATCCATGCTCACCAGTGTCCAATATAGATGCCCATGTTTTCTTCCACCCAGCCGGGGCGCGAGCGCATGCGCGTAAATGAATCGGGCCGGGTCAAGCGCAGCGCCCGCTGCCGAAACCAGCCAAAGAGCATTTCATGCAGCTCGGCGCGGGTTGCCGCGTGGGCCGGATCGTCACCCAAATCGACGCGTTCCTGCGGGTCATTCTGCATATCATACAGCTCGGGCCGAAAGCGCTCGTGCAGAATATACTTCCAGCGCTTGGTGCGCAACATGGTGGCCCGCGCGTCTTCAATGCGCAAACCCAAGTGGTGACGCACGCTGAGCGGGCTGTAATCTTCCTCGCAAATCACAAAGTCGCGCCAGCTTGTGGGCGCGTCGCCGCGCACAAAGGGCATGAGCGAACGTCCCTCCAGCCGCTGTGGATCAGGTGTGCCGCCAGCGAATTCAATACAGGTGGGCGCAATATCGATGGACTCTACGAGCGCGCGGCAAACGGTCCCGCGGCTGTGATTGGCAGATGGCGACGGATCGTACATGATCAGCGGGACGCGGCACGCCTCTTCATGAAACCAATATTTGTCCACCAGCCAATGGTCACCTAGATAGTCACCGTGATCGCTGGTGAAGATGATCATGGTCTTTTCCAGCAGCCCCGCTTGCCGCATCCAATCCAGCAGCCGCCCAATATGATCGTCAATCTGCTTGACCAGCCCCATGTAGGTGGGAATGACCGTTGCCCGCATCTCATGGCGGCCAAAGCCTTCCCCCTGACTATATTGGAGGAAACCGGCATAGACTGGGTGGTGCGGATGTGCGCGCTCTTCTTCGGTACGGTTAGCGGGCAGCATCTGCGCCGGCGTATACAAATTGTGATAGGGTGCAGGCGCCACATAAGGCCAGTGGGGTTTGATGTAGCTCAAGTGCAAACACCAGGGCGCGGCCTGCGGATCGCTGCTCGCCTGCTGCATAAAGTCGATGGCGCGATTGGTGCTGTAGGCGGTTTCCGAATGCTCCTCGCGAATGTTGGCCGGATATTTGGCGTGGCGGTTAAACCAGCCATCCAACACGTTGCCATTTTCGTCCACTGTCGAATTGGCGTGGGTGTGCCAGGGGTTGTCGCTGGTATAGCCCAGCCCGCGCAGATAATCATTGTAGGCCACCTTTTCACCGCGGCGCCGCAACAGTTTGGTGGGATGGTTGCCCGAATCCAATGCAAATGGTTCAAAGCCGCCGCCGTGCAATAAGGTGTTTTCCGCCGCGTGCAGATCGATGCCCAATCGCTGCGCCGCTTCGGGATGGATGTGCAGATCGGTCTTGCCCACCACGGCGGTGCGCATGCCCTCTGCGCGCAAATAGTCACCCAGCGTTAGCTCATCAATGCGAATGGGGTAGCCATTGTGGCGCACGCCAATGGTGCTCTGATAGCGCCCGGTATAAATGCAGGCGCGCGACGGTCCGCACACGGGGGATTGCACATAGGCGCGATCAAAGCGCACGCCATTTTGGGCCAGCCAGTCAATGTTGGGCGTCTCCAAATGGGGGTGACCATAGCAGGAAAGATAGTCCCAGCGCAGTTGGTCGCACATAATGAAGAGGATATTTTGGGTATGATGTGGCATAAATTTTCCGATCGGTTCAGATAGCGATTAGGACACTCGAGGGCTTAGTCTGGCGAAGCCCGCCTCCACCTTCGGCTGGCTCGGGCTCCGGCTGGGGAGTTGCGGATTAAGAATGATGCGGGACAAAGCCAAACAGCTGATTGATGGCCAGCATGGGCGCGTTCTCTTTGTGATTTCCCGTAATGACAACCGTGGCGCCTTGCTTGGCCGCCCGGGCTAAGCTCAATGCTTTGAGCGCCTTGGCCACACCCTTGCCTTGATGCGGCTTTTGCACAACCGTTAAGCCGCTTTGACCCACATGCGTTTCCCGATCCACCACAATGCCGCTGAGCCCGACCCATTCTGTCTCAAAAGTGGCAATGATGTAGCTATCGGCCACATCCAGATAATAGGGCTGCAGCAAGCGCTCACAAAAGTCGTCAAAGCTCTCAAATGTGCCATCACTTTGCGGCGAGCTTAGCACGCCTTCCTGGACCAAAGTGTATAGCTTTGGGCGTAGGGTTGGATCATTGCATAAAGCGCTGAGCCACGAAAAACGATAGCCTTGCTCTTCAGCTTGCGCCACAAAGTGCGGATATATTGCCAGAGACGCCGCCTGCATATCCAGTTTCAACGACTGTATGTCCCGAGCTTCATTTTCTGAGCTCACATTTGTCTCCCTATTTCGCCCGCTATTTCACTCACAATAGACATTATCGATTTCGGAAGTTGTACGCGGATTCTCGCTGCAGAATCAGCGTAAATCCGCGTGCATCTGCGTACAATTTCTCATTGCCGATAGGCTCTAATTTTCATTCGATAAATTTCATCCAACCGCATAAAACGGTTATACCGCAATCATCATCAGCGCGGCCATGGCCAGCCCGGCGCCCCACCGTTGCGATGGCGTGAGCCGCTCATTCAGCAGAAGGCGAGCCAGCAGCAGCGTGGTGGCGGGGTAGAGCGATGAAAGCACGGCGGCAATATCGAGCCGTCCGGCTTGGGCGGCCAGCACAAAGAAGATGTTGCCAGCTGCATCAAAGAGCCCAGCCAGCCCGATAATCGGCCATTGGCCGGGGGCCGAAAAGCCGCCGCGCGGCTGTGTGACCAAGAAGAGCCCCAAGATCAGCACAGAGACAATGCGGGCGCCGGTCAACGGCCAGAAGACCGAGCCAGCGCTCACATGGTCGAACAGCACATAAAAGAGCGCAAACCCCGTGCCCGCCAACACGGGCAGCCGGAATTCGCGCCAGCGGGCGCCGACCAAATTGGTGCTGCCCGCCAGCAGCCAAACCGCAGCCAGCGCCACGCCAAACCCCAGCAGCTGCAGCGGCGGCGGCGCGCCTTCTTTTACCGCGCCCACCACAATGGGAATCACCGCTGTGACAATGGCGGCTACCGGCGCCGTTACGCCCATGCTGCCTTGGGATAGCCCCTGGTAAAAGGCCAGCAGCCCCACCAGACCGGCAATGCCGCCCGCTACACCAAAGACCAGATCATGGGGCGTGGGCGCGCGCTCGCGGAACAGCAGCGCACAGCCCGCCATGATCACCACTCCCAGCCCGTGGGCCAGCAAAACCACGCGATAAACATTGGTCTGCTTCGTGGCCAATCCGCCACAAAAATCACCCGCGCCCCACACTAGCGCAGAGGCCAGGCCGTATATGATGGAAAGAGTGGCGGTGGGCATGGTGTTTCGTCTCGTGGTTGGGATGGTCGAGGGGTCAAGTAGTCTTGTGGTCAAGTAGTCTTATGGTCAGGTAGTCGAATAGTCAAATTATCTACTCGACTGCCTGACCATAAGACCAAGGACTACCCGACCAATTACCGATACGGATTCTCAAATTGGGGCGGCTCTTTGTCGGTCGGGATGGGAGCAATGTAGGGCGTTGCGCTGGTGGCCGCGTCGAATTCGGCGCGCACGGCTTGCAACTGGGCCGGATCGTCAAATAGATCCAGCGCGGCCCGCGCCATGACCTTGGCTGCATACATCATGCCCTTGTGGCCAATGCTCATGCCGCCGGACGCCACCACGCCCCAAGAGTGGGCGGCCACGTTGAGCGGCCAACACGCCGTATGCAACATGCTCACCGGCGCTTTCCAGCTCAAGTCGCCCACGTCGGTAGAGGCCGTGTGAACTTTGCCTTCGTCCAGGCTAGCGTAGACGTCGCCCAGCAGCGACTCGGCGGCTTCGTTGGCGGAAAGGCCCAGCGAGCGCGCCACAAAATCGCTGTTGCCCGGCGCGTTGTTGGCGTTGATCTCAGCGGCAAACGCCTTTTCCGCCGCCGTAAAGGGAATGGGGCCAATCTCCTGCATGGCTTCGTATTGCAGATCAGCCAGCGCGTGGTTGTTGAGCACGCAGTTTGTGCCGTGCTCCACTATCTCTTCCAGCTGCGTCTCGGTCATCATGGCGGCGCCTTGGGCAATGTTGCGCACGCGGCGCACCACTTCCTGCACCTGCGCCGGCAGATGGGCGCGCACGTAATAGTAAACTTCGGCCTTGTCCGGCACAATGTTGGGGAAGGTGCCGCCGCCATCGGTAATCACATAGTGGATGCGCACTTGGTCTTCCACGTGTTCGCGCAAAAAGTTGACGCCCACGTTCATCAGCTCCACGGCGTCTAGCGCCGAGCGGCCCATGTGGGGCGCCGCGCCCGCATGAGATGTGCGCCCGTGAAAGCGAAACTTCATGCTCTGCACGCCCAGGCAGCTGCCTTTGGAGGCGTAGTTGGCGTGGCCGGGGTGAAAGTTAAAAGCCGCGTCCAGATCATCAAAGGCGCCGGCGCGCGCCATATAGGCTTTGCCCGAACCGCCTTCTTCCGCCGGACAGCCGTAATAGCGCACCGTGCCGGGCGTGCCCGTTTCCTGTAGCCACTGTTTGACCGCTACGGCTGCGGCCAGCGCGCCGGTGCCCAACAGGTTATGACCGCAGCCGTGGCCATGCCCGCCGGCCTGGATGGGTGCGGGCGCGCCCTGCACCTTTTGTGAAAGACCGGGCAGCGCATCATATTCACCGGCAAAGCCAATCACCGGTCCCGCCTGGCCAGTGCGCCACTCGGCAATAAAGGCGGTGTTGAGCCCGCCAATGTCCCAGGTGATCTCAAAGCCGGCCTCTTCCATAAAATCGGCCTGCAATTTGGATGCTTTGAATTCCTGAAAACGAATTTCAGGATTGGCCCAGATCTCATCGGCCATTTCGGTAAAGTGAGGTTCATTCTGATCCAGCCAGGTGGTGATTTCGGACTTGGCTTTCATGTGGCAAGGTCTCCTCTGTGAAACAAAAAATATTTTTAACCGCAGATCGCGCGGATTTTATGCTCTGTAAGAGATAAATCTGTGTAATCTATGGTTGATTTTGGTCGTTATTCATATTCTATCGGTAAAGTTACATCACCGGTAAAGATACATTAACGTGGCGCCCGCACGTGAATCAATGCGTTGCCGAATCTCTTCAACCAGCGTGGGATGGGGAGCTGCTGAATCCGCGCGAAAATCGGGCCGCAACCCAACAGCATCAGAAATGCAATATCGGTGATCCATAATATACATGACGTACGCAGCGCCAATGGAGATTGCCAGGCGAGCCTAACATGGCTGACTCGATAATTTCTCCTAAGGCTTGTGTAGGTCTTCATGTAGTTGTACGGCTCATTGTGTATTAACAAAATAGTACTGGTATTCCAGAAGTTCGACTTCTCCGAGAAGTCAACCTCTCTGCCAGTGTAAATCTATAAATTTGCCAATAATCGTATTCACCTCCTGCACACAGGTGTGTGGAATACGAACGGGATGTTGGCCAATAACCAGAATACCCCGTAAATTATGCAATAAAGCGTTAATATATCAAAGTGGTGCGCCCAAAGCTGTGCTGGATTCCTGAATCGAGACCGATGCCCGAATCGCCAACAGCCTTGCTGTGTACTGAATATAGACGACAACAGGCATGAACAACTGATGCTGAAACAAAGTCAAATTCCATGATGGGAGGATAATGATGAAACTACAGGGAAAAGTTGCTGTCATTACGGGAGCCGCTTCGGGTATGGGGCTAGCTATGGCCACACGCTTTGCGGCGGAGGGCGCCAGCGTGGTGGCTGGCGATTGGAATGCCGAACGGCTAGGGGCGGCTGTCAAACAGATACAGGCCGACGGCGGTACGATTGTGGGGGCGCAGGGCAACATTGCCGACCAGGCCGCGGCGGAAGGTCTCATCGAGCAGGCGCTCAATACCTATGGCGGGCTGCATATTTTGGTCAATAATGCGGGCGTCATGGATTACATGCAGGGCGTCGGCGAGTTAGCTGACGATGTGTGGCGCCGTGTCTTGGGTATCAATTTGGATGGCCCCATGTTTACCAGTCGCCGCGCCGTGCAGCACATGCTGGCACATGGCGGCGGCGCCATTGTAAATGTTGCCTCCACGGCTGGGCTGCATGGCGGCGCCGCGGGCGCGGCCTATACGACCTCCAAACATGCGCTGGTGGGGCTCACCCGCAGCACGGCCTGGATGTACGCCAAGCGGGGATTCGCTGTAACGCCATTTGTCCTGGCGCCACCATGACCAATATTGCTGAATCCATGCCCCAAGAGCGGCTGGATCCAACAGGGGCGCAACGCGCGGCTGAATTTGCCGGGCTGGTTCCAGCCTATCTGGAACCGACAGACATTGCCGCCTTGGCCCTCTTCCTGGCCTCGGACGAAGCGCGTTATATTAATGGCGCCATCATACCGGCAGATGGTGGCTGGGACGCGGTCTAAATAGTGCATCACTGTCATTCAGGTAGCAAAAAGTGCGTCGCACGGTGTCCGGCATTTTGGCCTTACCATTCGGGTGGCGCACCGTGCGTCGCACTGAAAGCGGGCTTCACTCAATGACAGGGAAAAGCGTATTCCAAACGCCGATATAACTGAGGGGTGTGCATAAGCTTTCAGTCGCGTAGAGACGATTAGCGTGCGTCGCACGCGGGTCTCCGAGACATGTTGCACTCGCGTATCGAATTATGCACGCCCCTCATCTAAGGCTTTTCCAAAAATTAAAATACCCTTTTTGAATGGAAGAAAGCTGCCGCAACAAGCGGGAGCCATTCCTCTGGAAGCTGTTTCACATGGATAATTATTTTTCTTGAATGGCCTAAATGCCGTTCTTTTGATGCCTCCTCTACGTTACAATTCCGTTTGAGCAGAATGAAAAATTTGGATACCCACCGGAGTGATATGCAGCTGTATTCCTACATACATATATACATACAAGAGATGAACATGAGTATCAAACTCTCTCTGACGCTTTGCGGCAAGCGGGCTTGCGCATTTATCCCCCACATAATCTAGAGCGGCCCGCCACGTTAACCAAGCGCGAATTCGAGCTATTCTATCTGCTCTATTTACATAGTGGACAAGTGTTTACGTTGCCCCAAATTGCCGAGACAATTTGGGGATTTACTGGGCACGGCGCACGATTTGCCAAGTTGCCGGATCGACTATGATCAATCCATAACCGCTACGCCCGGCTGTAGTTACATAAAGCGGGTTTACTGGCATAGGTGTAGCGGCATTCACGGGCCGTTGTGCAAGCTGTTGTTGGACGGCGTCAATGGCGGTGCAGCCGCTTAGGAATAATACAATTAGGGGCCGTACTTACGTCGCAGACATCACGTGGAAAACTCCGAATCCAGACCGCCGCCAGATTTGTTATTGTCCCGCCATTGGCTGCGTCGGGTGCGTTGACGCCGATGAAAAGAAGTATAGCTACCCCGTGTGACAAAGCTATATGTAATCCCGTGACAAACGCGTGACAAAATGGGTTTCCGCCCAATCCCAATTTGGGGGATTGACAAATGATATACTTTGCGATAGGATATTGAACGAACGTTCAATCAATATAAGTAAAGCAAGACACAGAAGTCTATGGACCAAGTAGAAGACAAACGCACCGCCATCCTGGAAGCCACGCTGCGGCTCATCTCCCAATACGGCTTTCACGGCACGGCCATGTCCAAAGTAGCCAAGGAAGCGGGCGTCAGCGCCGGGATTATCTATCACTATTTTGCCAGCAAAGATGCGCTGATCGATGAACTCTATCGGACGCTCAAGCGCCGCTCCAGCCAGGCCATGCTGGCAGGATTTGATGCGGATCGGCCGTTGCGCGGCCAAATTCGACTAATCTTGCAAAACATTTTTCGCTACTACATTCAGCATCCCGCCGAATCGGCCTTTGTGGAGCAATATACGCGCTCCCCCTATTTTAGCCCCGCCATCGAAGAAGAAGTGAAGGGCTGCTATTGGCCGGTGGTGGAAGCGTTCCATCGCGCCCAGGCCGAGATGTTGATCAAAGAACTGCCCTTCGAAGTGGTAGCCGCGTTGACGCTGGATGTGGCCACATCGCTGGCGCAAAAGCACGACGCCGGTCTGGTCACCATGACCGATGAGTTAATCGACCGCGTGGTCGATGCATCGTGGGAAGCCATCCGCCGCTAATTTTTTTTGATATTTTATTGAATGAATATTCAGTCTAATCGCCTACGGGGAAATTGTACGCGGATTTTCATCCGCACACCAATTCAGATCTTCGTGTCATGGATTCTTTCAAGAGAAGCTGGTGGAGCAGCAAACAAACTTCTCAACCGGTACACGCAACACGCAATACGCATAATTCGTGGAATTATTTTTCTATAATCAGTACACCGCAACGGTGTTGGTGATATAGGCGTCGGTCCCGACAGTTGAATCCGACTCTATCTCTTATCCTTGCGATCTACTGATAATAGGCTAAGCTAAAATTTGATAGCGTAAAGGAGACATGCCTTCATGCAAACCACGCTAAATGGCCAATTGCTCGACTTTGAGCCACGGGCCACCGAAACCGCATTGGACGTGATCCGCCAGCGCGCCGGGCTCACCGGGACCAAGCTGGCCTGCGGCGGCGGCATCTGCGGCGCTTGCACCGTGCTGGTGGATGGAATGCCCACATGCAGTTGCCTCATGCCCGCCACCCACATGGAGAACAAGCAGATTCAGACCGTGGAGGCGCACGGTGCGCAGAATCTGCATCCGGTGCAAAAGGCGCTCATTGCCCACGACGGCTTGCAGTGCGGCTTCTGCACGCCCGGCTTTGTCAACAGCGGCATTGCTTTCTACGAGCAGTGGCGCCAAGCCCGCGGCACAGAGACGCCCACGCGTGATGAAGTGGCGCTGGCGCTGGGCGGCAACCTCTGCCGCTGCGCCGCCTATGTGGGCATCTATGCCGCCATTCAACAGGCCTGTGCCGGCGATTTTGACGCCGTAAATGAAGTGCAGCCGCCGCGCGTGGATGCGTTGGAAAAGGTGACCGGCGCCGCCAAATATACGGTCGATGTGGTTCTGCCCGGCCAGTTAGAAGGCAAAATTCTGCGCTCTGCGTATCCCCATGCCATGATCAAAGCGGTGGATGTGGCGGCCGCACGCGCCATGGACGGCGTCGTAGCTGTGGCCGATCTGATGGAGGGCCAAACCCGCGTGCGTTACGTAGGCCAGCCCATTTATGGCGTGGCCGCCGTCGATGAACGCACCGCCGCGGCCGCACTGGCGGCCATCCGCGTTGACTATGACGTGCAGCCCGCCGTCATCGGTATGGAACAAGCCCAAGCAGACGGCGCGCCTGAAGTTTACGCCGATGACAAAAGCCATATTCCCGTGTCGGCAGAAGGCTTCAACTTACCCGGAACCTGGCAAAACAATGTGCGCCGCAGCCTGGTCAAAGCCACTTCCTGGCGACCGGCCGCGGCCCGCCGCCGGGTGGATGCGGCGCGCGCGGGCCAGCCCACCAACTTGGTTGAGCATACGTACCGCAATGCTCAGCAGGTCCACACCACGCTGGAGCCACACGCCAGCCTGGCCAGCTGGGATGGCCCCGACCAGCTCACCGTCTACGCCTCCACGCAGGGCGTACACGCGCTGCGCACCATTTTGGCCGACCATTTTGATCTGGAGAAGGAGCAAGTGCAGGTCCACAGCCAATATATTGGGGGCGGCTTTGGCGGCAAACAGCGCATGTATGCCGAAATCATTGCCGCCGTCACGCTGGCCCGCTACGCCAATGCGCCGGTGCGTGTGGTTGGCAGCCGCGTGGACGAATTGAGCTACGCCAGCTTGCGACCCGGCGTTGTCACCCAGGCGGCGCTGGTGACCAAGGCCGATGGCGCCCCAGAAGCCATGACCATCAAAGCGTTTGGCGACAGCGGCGTAGCCATCGGCTCGCTGGGCGCCACCATGTATGGCCTGGCGGCGCCGCGCGTTTTGCGCGATATGGAAGACGCCAACGTGGTCAACAACACGCCGCCCGGCTCCCCGTTCCGCGGGCCGGATATTCCGCCCGTGCTCTGGGCCATTGAGCAGGCGGCCGATGAGGCGGCCTGCAAGCACAATTTGGACCCCGTGGCCTTGCGCCGCAAGTGGTTTCCAGACCACGAAATTCGCAACCGCCTGCTGGATTGGGTGGAAGCGCTGCCGGTCTGGCAAGGCCGCAGCGCTGTGGCCAGTAGTGCCGGGCGCTATAAGCAGGGCGTCGGCCTGGCCATGGCCAGCTGGGCGTTTATCTATAACCCGGATGTGCAGGTGACGGTGAGTTCATCGCCAACGGGAATTACCGTCAGCACGGCCACCCAAGATATTGGTAACGGCACGCGCACGGCGCTGGCCAAAGCAGTTGAAGATGTTCTGGGCATTCCCCGCAACCAAGTGGTCGTTCAGATCGGCGCGGCCGATCTGCCCTTGGGGCCGGTGGCGGGCGGCAGCCAGGTGACCAGCTCGGTCTATCCCACGGCTCATAAAGCGGCTCAAGACGTGATGGCGCACCTGGTCAAGGAGGCCGAAAGCCGGTTGGGCTTGCAAAATGTGCGGGCCGTCAATGGTGGCGTTGAACATGCCGCCGGCTTTACGCCCTGGTCGGCCATTTTGGCGCAGGCCGCTCCCTTTAGCGCCACCGACAAGCGCGGCGCCGAGCGCGGTCCGCTGGGGTTGCGCATCAACATGTCGCGCGGCGAGGATGACCCGGCCATCGGCATGCGCATGGGTCACGCCGCGGTTGTGGCGCAAGTGGAGGTGGACACGCGGCTGGGCAAAATTCGCCCGCTACACATGTGGAGCAGACTGGCCGTGGGCAACATTCACGTGTCCGAACTGGCGCGCAGCCAGGTGTACGGCGGCGTGATCCAGGGGCTGGGCTATGCGCTTTACGAGCAGAAACAGTATGACCTGGCAACCGGTCATACACTGAGCGCCAACCTCAATGACTATCGCATTCCCGGCATTGGGGACGCGCCTGAAATCACGGTCGATTTTGATGAAAAAGGCTTTGAAGAGATTCGTGGCCAAGGCGTCGGGCTGGCCGAGTTGGCTACCGTGGGCGTGGCCGCGGCGGTGGGCAATGCCGTGCATCATGCCACTGGCTGGCGTCCGCTCAACACGCCGATCACACCGCTGGATGTGGTGGCGGGACTGAAGGGGAGATAAGCATGTTAACCATCATTACCAAACCTGAAGAAGTTCAAAACACCGCCGGTGAAATCCGCGCCGGCGGTACAGATTTGCACGACCGTTATCACCTGGGCGTCTCGGCTGGACCCATTGTGGATATTTACAAACTGAAGTCATTTAACGATGGTGAGTTAGGCGCCATTACGCAAGCGGCCGACGACTCCACCCATATTGGCGCGCTGGCTACCATTGACCAAGTGGCGCGCGATCCGATTGTGACACAGCACTATGCCGGTCTGGCCAAAGCGGCGGCTGGCCTGGCCACGCCGCAAATTCGTTCTGCCGCCAGCATGGGGGGCGCGCTATTGCAGCGCACGCGCTGCTGGTTTTTCCGGCATCCCCACTATGTCTGTTACAAAAAGGGCGGCGATGGCTGTTTTGCCCGCGCCCGCCACAACCCCAATGGCGTCATTTTTGACGCCGGCGGCTGCGTCTATCCGCATCCGTCCACGCTGGGCATGGCGCTGCTGGCCTACGAGGCCGAAGTGGAAGTGTATGGTCAGGGACGCCGCCCCATTGTCGCCTTATATGGCGACGGTTCCGACCCCACCCGCGACCATTTACTGGCGCCCAATGAGCTGCTCACCTATGTTCATCTGCCGCCGCCCGTAGCCAACGAACGCACCGCGTATTTCCGCGCCATTGGCCGCTTTGAGGCCGAATGGCCCATTGTGGAATGCATGGTGCGCCTAGTGGTGGAGGAGGGTGCCATCACCTTTGCCCGCGTGGGTGCGGGGGGCGTGGCGGCAGTCCCTCTGCGTTTGGCCAATGTGGAAGCTGAGTTGGTTGGGCAGCCGGCCACCCAGGCCACCATCGAGCGTGCATCCACCGTGGCGGCGGCGGGCGCCAATCCGCTGCCGCATACGGCGCCCAAGGTTGATTTCCTGGTGGGCGCGCTGCTGCATACGCTGGAACAGGCGTTGGATTAGACATTACACGACTTACGCAGCGCCTGTGGATTGGCAAGAGTGAATTCGTTTGTATTTGACACCTTTTTAGTCGAGGCTTGCGTAAGTCCTGATTATTTCAACATGACGATGCGGACCTTTATTGCTCTTGAATTTCCACCCACCATCCATGCGCAGCTTGCCGATGCTGCCCAACGCTTGCGCAGCTATCTGCGTTCCCAACGCGCGCCGGATTGTCTGCGCTGGGCCGGACTGCACAACGCCCACCTGACGCTGCGCTTTCTGGGCGATACCACGTCGGTCCAAGCACGGCTGCTGGCCGATGCGCTGGCGGACATTGCCCAACACCAGCCGCCATTTGAGCTGATGCTGGGCCACATCGACGCCTTTCCCAATGTGCGCCAACCGCGCGTGCTCTGGCTGGGTGTGGCGGGGGATGTGGCGCCACTCCACACGCTCCACAGCGCCATCGAGCAGCGCGTGACGCACGCCGGTTTCCCGGCTGAAACGCGGCCTTTCTCGCCGCACATTACGCTGGCGCGCGCCAATCAACGGGCCAGCCGCGCCGACCTGCGCCTGCTTGGGCAGTTGGTGCAGGAATACGCAGAGACCATCGCCCAACCCCAAATGTCTCGTTTCCAGGTTACCGAGCTTGTGCACATGCAGAGCCAGCTTCAGCGCGGCGGCGCTGTGCATACGTCGTTGGGGCGCTTTCAGTTTGGCGCATCCACGAAAGCCTAAGAAGCAGTCTGAAAAGTCACAATTGGGTCCAAAAATATGCCGGGAAAGGGCCAATTGCGCATGATGTGATGAGGATTTTGGGGCCCTTTCCCGGCATATGACACACCTGAACCACCTTTTCAGGCAGCTTCTAACGTATATTTCGCCAAGTGGTTGGGCATAGAAACCAGATGTCTGCCAGGCACCTGGTTTCTACTCTCGTTTGCAGGCCTCACTGCAAAGCGATTTCTGCAAACGCCGCCCGCAATGCCTCTCCGCGAAAAGGTCGTCCCGGCTTCCCCCGCTGATCGTATCCCACGCTCCAGGTGGGCTGCCAGGCTAATCGTTCAGCGCCCCAAGCGTTGGCGTTGCGCAGGGTGGACCAGGGCGCGTCGTCACGCCAGCGCCAGAGCAGGCCGCCCGGCCCCATGCCGGTGTGAATGGCAATCTGAATGGCAAAGGGTTGCCCGGCTTCCAGCCTGGGCCCCAGCCAATAACGCGGGCTGCGCCCAGGCTCCGGGCTCAATAAGAGGGCCGCCCGCTGTTCTGCGCCCATGAGCCCGATCCAAAAGGGGGCGAGCTGCGGTCCTGCATTCCACATGCTCAGCAAGGTTTGTGGCGTGCCGTCCGCGGCATCCGCCGTAATCCCCTCAAAGCGCCAGATGACCAGATGTGCATTCCCAGCGGCCTCGGCGTTGGGCAGCACAAAGGGCGCATCTTGTACGCCGTGCGTCAGCTCATGCCATGCGGATTCTGATGGCAGCGCCAGCGGCCAGTGCAGCCACTCGCGCGCCTGGCCATTGGTGTCCAACACCTGGTAGCGCAGGCCGTCGGCATCCAACGCACACTGGACGGCGTGCAGATATTCGGTGGCGGGCGTCAGGGGCAGCGTGCCGGCGCCGCCGGTGAGGATTTGCAGCACGCCCTGCTGCACCTGCACATCAAAGGCCATAATGTGGCTGCACAGATAGGCCAACACGTTGTGCTCCACCAGGATTTGCCAGAAGGCGCGTCCATTTTCTGCTTCAATCGTCCGTTGATATTCACCGGCATAGCCGTTGATGGGATGGACCGGGTGGTGGCCCAGCACCAACTTGTGGCGGGCGTCGGCGTGATCCCGTAGTGTCTGCGCCAGCCAGGCCGTCTCCACGCGGCCTTCGCCGCCCAAGCCAGACCACATGGTGTTGACAAAGATGAGCAGCAGGTCGCCCCGGCGCACAAAGTAGCTGAGACCGCGCTGTGCTGCTGGCCCATTTTGCGGCAGGTGGGCCAGCACCTGGCGAAAGACTTGCTCGCTGGCCGGATCGTAGGCGGTGTGATTGGCCGGGCAGTGGTAAAGCGGCGTCATGGCGCGGTCCAGCCAGGCCATTTCGTGCTCCAGCCAATAGCGCCACTGGGCGCGCAGCGCTTCATCATCAGCCAGCAACCCTTTGATCTCATCGCCTAGAAAGCAGATAAACGTCGGCGGTGGCTCGAGCCGAGCAATGACCTGATTGACATCGGCAAAATTGGCTTCATGCGGCCCGCCGCGAATGCCCGAGCAGCAGTCGCCGTAAACGATAAAGTTGTGACCGTCTGGCTGCGGCGTAAGGGCCGGAATTTTGTGAGAAAGTGATTGAGGCAAATCGGACATAATCCTTTGTGGTTATATTTCAGTGGGCAGCCTGTTCACCAAAGCCGCCCAATATGCTTTCAAGGACGGGTAGGGCCGCGTTTACTTGGCGCAGCCGAATCACCCAATCCCACAGTGGTTCAAACTTTTTCCAGCCGCCCGCATAGGCCACGTGGCGCAGCGCGCCTTTGAGGTTGGATTTGGCGCTGGCGCCGCGTAGAATGTTGCGCCATTGATAGAACTCTTTATATGCTCGCCAATACCCCGCGTCCAGCGCCTCCGGGGTAAGCTTGGCCGGCTGAAAGACCACGTGGCGCGTGTCATATTGATCCCAATTTGTGTGCAGAATGCGTCCTTGTTGCGCCATGCGCTTATAGAGCAGCGTGCCGGGGTACGGCGTCAAAATGTGAAAGGTAGCGGTTTCAATGCCGTGCTGGACGGCCCAATCCACCGTGCGCGCAAAGACATTTTCGTCATCCTCATCCATGCCAAAGACAAAGCTGCCGTTGATCATCACCCCGTTGTCGTGCAGCCGCTGGATGGCCGCGGCATAATCCTTGTTCAGATTTTGGTACTTCTGTTGGGCGCGCAGGTTGTTGGCATTGAGCGTTTCAAAGCCCACAAAGAGGCTGCGCAAGCCGCTGTCTACGGCCTTCTCCAGCAAGCCGGGTCGCAATATAGACTGGACGGTTCCTGCCGCCTGCCACAAGCGCCCCATGCCGATCATACCGTCAAAAAGGCCGGCTGCAAAGGACGCATTGCCAAAGAGATGGTCGTCCAAAAAATAGAGATGCCGCCCCGGCAACCGCTCAATTTCGGCCAGAGCCATGTCAATACTTTGGGTATAAAACCCTTTGCCGCCCTCAAAAAAGGCTTCCTTGTAGCAGAAGTCGCACTTGTGCGGACAGCCCCGCGACACCACAATCGAATTGGGCACCAAATAGAGATACTGTTTGAGCAGATCGCGGCGAATGGGTGGCAGCCCGGCCAATGTGCGCACCTGCGAGCGGTAAAGCGGTCGCGGCTCACCGCGTCGAAAGTCCTCTAAAAATTGGGGCCAAATATCTTCGCCCGGCCCCAAGAAAATCGAATCCGCATGGCGCGCCGCTTCCTCCGGCAGCGAGGTTACGTGCAGGCCGCCCAGCGCCACATGCGCCCCCTTGGCGCGGTAGTGGTCGGCCAGGGCGTATGCACGACGGGCAGATGTGATATATACCTGGATCACCACCAAATCTGGCTCGTCGGTCAGATTCAGCTCTTCCACATGTTCATCTTGAATGGTTACTTCGTCATCGGCGTGTAGATACCCAGCTAGCGTGGCCAACCCCAGCGGTGGAAAAAGCGAATATTTGATCGGACGAAAATAGGGACTCTTGGCCTCGGTCAAGGCCGGCAGGATCATTTTTACCTTCATGCCAAACACCTCTGCTTACAAATGAGCTATTCATCCATATCACATACAATGGATAGTCAGTAGATCGCAATCGCAAGAGATAGAATCGGATTCAACAAACGAGACCGACGCCTATCTCGCCAACACCGTTGCGGTGTACTGATAGTATAACCATCTGCGCATGTGATGACGATAGCCTGTGTGCAGCAAGGCCTTGCACTCAGGTGCTTGACATATACTTGGCTCTGGCACAGATAAAAATCGACCGCTTGACGAAATGAAGGCGTATTCCTTTTTATCTATGACAACCGCGTGAATACGTTTATAGCAGTCTCTGCGGATCAAATGGCGCGAGATCCACGGTGGACGTTTGGCCATCTACGATCAGTGCGGCCATGGCTTCGCCCGTGGCGGGACCGTTCAACATGCCCCACACGCTGTGTCCCGTGGCCACATATGCCCCGCCCACACCCGGAACACGTCCGATGAGGGGCAAGCCATCGGTTGTGATGGGGCGATAGCAGGCTTGTTCCGCCAGCACTTTGGATGCGCCCAGCGCGGGTGAGATCGCTGTCGCCATGGCGCGCAGGCGGTCGGCGGCGCCGGGTTCCAGCGTCACGTGGGCCGGGTCAATGGGCAAAGGTTTCGTGTCGGAAAGGCCACAAATGTACGTCGTACCGTCAAGGCGCGGCACTATTTCTGGCGTCTCAATCTGGCCGTCGTCCATTTCAAGCTCGGCAAAGAGTGCATAGGGTTCGGCCGGTTCAAAGCGCAAAATAAGGCTGTGTCCCTTGAGCCCATAAACGCGGGGGAGCGGCAGCCAGTTGCAGGCCAAAATGGACCACGGCCCCAATGCAATGACAATGTTGTCCGCCGCCAGCGCTTCTCCATCAACCAGAACGCCGGTAACGCGGTCGCCATCTGACGAGAAGGTCACGCCTTCCACCGTCCCCATGCGTAATTGGGCGCCATATGCTTGCGCGGCCGCCATCATACATTGGGTGAATTGGAACGGATCGAGTTGGGCGGTCGTGCGTTTGTCGCCAATGCGGGCATGCACCGCTGTCGATTGCCCCAGCCATTCTGGTGAAATACCGCGTGAAACGTGGCGTAAATCGCGCGGCTGACTAGCCGCAATGCTCAACGTTTCGATGGGACGATAGCCCCAATCCAAGCCGAGATCGGTCTTGAGCGTGGCGGCCAATTCAGCGTGCAGCGCAAAGCTGCGCCGGGCCAGCCGATCCACCGGCGTGCCGCGGCACCAGTCCAGCGCCAGAAAGCCGCCCGATTTGCCCGAAGAAGCGTTGGCCACACCAGTGCGCTCGACGACAATGGTTTCCACACCGCGCACGGCCAGATAATAAGCAATGCAAGCGCCAATGACGCCGCCGCCACAGACAATGACGCGCGATGAGTGCGTGTTCATGAATGACTTGTTGCCTCCTGGGGTGGGTTGATATCGTTCTCGGATATAGACTCAATCAACAAATGCATGGTTAGGGTTGCATGAGTTCTACTGCCGAAACGAGCAATTTGGGCTTGATCGTCATCTGTTGCCGCCAATTTGGGGGCAATGTTGGCACAATGCGCGCCACTTCCTGGTTGTGGCGCTGAATCACGATTGTCTCACCGGCGGCGGCTTTGTCAAGATATTCAAAAAGATGTTTGCGGAGATTGGTGGCCGATACGGTGACCATAGCATTTGTCCTCTATAAAAATGGACTTGATTTGACATGCATGTACATGTTGTAGGCCAAGTATACATGGATGACAATGCATGACGCATTTACGCATTGCCAGGTGATGCAGCGGGATTGATGACAAGATGACCGGATAACCCATGAGGAATAAAGCTTCATCCCTGGTTGAATGACAGATCTTATTTTACCGCCAAGGGCGCAAAGAAACGCAAGGAATCTACTCGAGCACCCTTTGCGCATCTTCGCGCCCTTGGCAGTAGAAAGAGTAAATGGGTCAGGCAATCATCTTGTCATCTTGTCATCTATGCTTCCTTCACCGGAATCATCTCGCCCGCCGGACGCGGATGATTGGCCCAGTGGCCGGTGGGCTCCACGCCGCGGCAGACAATGGAATGTTGGTTCCAGCCGTTGTAGGCGCGCACGTCCGCGGCCAGGAAGCGCATGGCCAGCCCACAGCGGCGGCGGTTGGAGTGGTTGGGCTCGGAGCCGTGCAGGATCCAGTCGCTGTGCAGCGACATTTGGCCCGCTTTGAGTTCAATGGCCACGGGTGGCTCGCCATATTGCTCGGGATTGTGCACGGTTTGGTTGAGCACGTTTTGCTCTGCGGCGCTGCTCTTTTCAAAGGCTACCTGCGCGTTTAGATGCGAACCGGGGATCACCTGCATGGCGCCGTTTTCCAAGTCCACGTCATCAATGGCCAGCCAGGCTGAGACCACTTTGGAGACCGAAAGCGGCCAGTACGAGGCGTCCTGGTGCCAGCTCACGCGCTTGCCGTCGCCGGGCAGCTTGGCAAAGAAGTGGCTGTGGCGCAAAATCAGCGTTTCGCCCAGCAGGTCTTGCACGTAATCCAAAATGCGGCTGTGGGTCACCAGGTCCCAAACGCCGGCGCAATATTTGTGCCAGTTGGTGATCTCGTAGCTATTCCAGCCGGCAGCCAGCGCCTTGGGCAGCAGCTCATCAAAGTAGGCGCGATATTGGGCGATCTCATCGGCGCTGAAAACGTCGAAGGGGAAGATGTAGCCCTTTTGATTGTACTGTTCAATCTGCGGCGGCGTTAACAGTTTGGGCTTGTCCACGCCCAGCGGGAAAAACTGGCGCACGCGGTTCAGTTCGGGAAAGGCATCGGTCATGGTGCTCATGATTGGTTCCTTTTTAATATAGATAGGACTGGCACAAATAGCGGTGGCGCAAATGAAGGGGCGCGAGTGGCGGCATAAGATGACCCAGCGGAAACGAGTTGTCCCGCCGCTCCGCATGACTGTAGCGCGCTCATGCCACATTCATGTGCGTTCTCTATCCCCCATAGAATTTCCGGCAGCAATATTGCGCATGTTGAGTTTATATGACGCCAATTGACCTGTCAAACAGCTTGCGCGACCTTCGCCGTTTTATCTGTTGTCAGTTTTGATTCCTCTTCCAAAGCCGTCTACAATAGAATACTCAGCAGATCGCAACGGCATGAGATAAGGCTAGATTCCTAAATCGAGACCGACACCCATATCGCCAACACCGTTGCGGTGTACTGATATTGACATAAGGCTTCCCCTGCATCTATTCACACCAACGACCAATTGCCAATCACCAGTTATTGACCACCAATCCGAAAGGCCCCACACATGCTGATTATTGACGCTCATTTGGATCTTTCCATGAATGCGTTGCAGTGGAATCGCGACCTGCTGCAATCGGTCTATACGATTCGTGCCCAAGAGAATCGCACGCAAGGCAAAGGACGTGCGCTGGGCACAGTGGCCTATCCCGAAATGCGGCGCGGACGCATTGCCTTGAGCATTGTGACGCTTATTGCCCGCTCCACCGGCCACGTCGTCCCCAATATTGATTACGCCTCGACCGCCCAGGCATATGGCATGGCGCATGGCCAGCTGGCCTATTATAAAGCGCTGGCGCTTCAAGGCCACATCCGCATGATCGGCGACCTGGACGCGCTGCAAAGCCACATGGCGGAATGGCGAGCCTGGGATGCCGCCCACGCTGACGCAACCGAGGAGACACCGCCCCTTGGCTTTGTGCTGAGCATGGAGGGCGCCGACCCGATCCTGACGCCGGATCAGCTGGGCTATTGGGTGGAGCAAGGGTTGCGGCTGCTGGGTCCCACCCATTATGGACCGGGTCGCTATGCCGGCGGCACCGGCGTCGAATCTGGCTTGACCGAGCTGGGCCCCCCGCTGCTGCGCGAAATGTCGCGGCTGGGCGTGCTGCTCGATATGACGCACTTTTCCGACCGCTCGTTTTGGGAGGCGCTGGAGCACTATGAAGGCCCAGTGCTGGCCAGCCACAACAACTGCCGCGCCCTGGTGCCGCATCAGCGCCAGTTTAGCGACGAGCAGCTGCGCGTTATTTTTCAGCGCAATGGTGTTATCGGCGCCGCCTTTGATACGTGGATGCTGCAACCCGGTTGGGTCGTGGGCCAAACCACCAATGAAAAGGTGACGCTGGACACAGTGGTAGACCACATTGACTACATTTGCCAGCTGGCCGGCAACAGCCGCCACGCCGCCATTGGCACCGATCTGGACGGCGGCTATGGCCGCGAACAGTCCCCAAGCGATCTAGACACCATTGCCGATCTGCAAAAACTCAGCGGTCTGCTGGCCAAACGGGGCTACAGCGATGCCGATATTGCCGCCATTTTGCACGGCAATTGGGTGCGTTTCTTGAGCGACGCCTGGCGGTGAAGGCCTGTCAAGGTGATAAGGTGAGGAGGTGACAAGATGAGGGGGTGATAAGGTGACCAAGCCTGTATAGTTTTGTCATCCATTTATCTTGTCAATTTACTTTGGTACAAAACTCGACACATAGCTTACATGAACGGAGACCTACAAAACATGAACCATCTACCTTTCGACAAGCCGGGTCAATTTTACCGCGGCAATGTGCACACCCACTCCACGCTTTCCGATGGTGCGCTGACGCCCGAACAGGTTTGTCGCCGTTATCGCGAAGCCGGCTATGATTTTATCTCGCTGACTGAGCATTTTATGGCCAATTACGGTTTCCCCATGGCCGACACGCGTCCTTTCCGCACCGCCGACTTCACCACCATTATTGGCGCCGAACTGCATACCGACCGCACCACAATGGACAGCATTTGGCACATTTTGGCTGTGGGGCTGCCGCTCGATTTTGCGCCCTCCACCGAGACGGAAAGCGCGGCGGCCCTGGCGGCGCGCGCCACCGCGGCCGGTGCTTTTGTGGCTGTGGCGCACCCCAACTGGTATGCGCTTTCCGAGACGGATATAGAGACGCTGGGTGCAGTGGACGCCATTGAAATTTTTAACGGTATTGCCGTGGACGCCAACGATAGCGCTGATAGTTGGCACATTGCGGATGTCATGCTCGGGCGCGGCCAGCGTTATTTTGCCTTGGCCACCGATGATTTCCACGCCAAGGCGCATCACAGCGATTTTGGCCGCGGTTGGGTTTGGGTAAAGAGCACAGAACTGACCCCCGAGTCTTTGCTGGCCGCGCTGAAGGCCGGCGCATATTATTCCAGCACCGGTCCCCAAATTTATGACGTGCAGATTGTGCCGGGGCAGACGGCCTATGTGCGCTGCTCGCCCGCTGAGCGCATTTTCGTCACCGGCCGCGGCAGCAGTTCGGCGCGCGCCCAGGGCCACGGTCTGGCCGAAGCCGAAATTGATCTGCGCAATTTTAGCAGCCCCTATTGCCGCATTACCGTGCGCGACGCCCACGGCGGCCGGGCTTGGACCAACCCCATTTGGTATTGAGATTGGCGCCACTATTATCAGCCTATGTTACGCAAGCTTGGCGGAAAGTCGGCTCGCCGACGTTCTTGTTTCTCTCTAGCAGACTGGCCGTCGCTGCGTAACGTGAGTTATCAGTATTTCGCAACTGCCAGAGATAGAGTCGGATCCAACCATCAAGACCGCTGTCTGAATCGCCAATACCGTTGCGGTGTGCAGATTATGAAAGAGCAATAATGACCGATATTGCACTGATAAATGGACAAATTGTTTTGCCCGATCAGGTGGTGAATGGGCAGGCGTTGGTTGTGCGGGCGGGCAAAATAGCGGAGCTTGTGTCCGAGAACGCATTGACCGGCGAACTGGAGATCGTCGATGCACAGGGCGGGCTGATTACGCCTGGGCTCATTGACATTCATATTCACGGCGCGCTGGGGCATACATTTAACGAGCCCACCGACCAGGCATTTGAGGTGATTCTGCGCGAGAACGCGCGGCGCGGAGTCACCGCTCTACTGGCTACCACGGCTACCGATGCCATTGCCAATTTGGCCGCCAGCCTGGCCTGCGCCAAGCGCTGGATGGCCGAGCAGGAGGCCGGCCTGCATTCTGGCTGTGCACAGCTTTTGGGCGCGCATGTGGAAGGGCCCTATTTTGCCCCCTCCCAGGCCGGGGCCCAGGATCCGGCTCACCTGCGCCATCCTGATGACGGCACGGCAGCAGAGCTGCTCGAGTTTGCCGAATGCATTCGGGTCATGACCTATGCGCCGGAGCTGCCGGGGGCGCTTGCACTGACGCGGCGGCTCGTTGAGTTGGGCATTGTGGCGGCGGCAGGCCACAGCGCCGCCCGTGAAGAGGAAGTGGCTCCGGTCATCGACGCCGGGCTCAGCCATATGATTCATTTGTGGAGCGCGCAATCTACCATTGTGCGCGAAGGCCCGTGGCGCAAGCTGGGGCTGCTGGAGGTGTCGCTGGCCTATGATGATTTGACCGCCGAGATTATTTGCGACAACCGTCATTTGCCGCCCACGCTCATGCAGCTGGCCTATAAATGCATTGGCCCCGACCGGCTCTGCGCCATTTCGGACGCTACCAGCGGCGCCGGTCTGCCCGATGGCGCCCGCTTCCGCATGGGCGGTATGGAGTACGAGGTGTGTGACGGCGTGGGCATGTTGTTTGACCGCACCGCTTTTGCCGGCAGCACCACGCTGCTTAGCCAAATGCTGCCCATTCTGATTCACGATGTCGGGATTCCAATTGCGCACGCCGTACGCATGGCCAGCCTAACGCCGGCCCGCGTCATTGGGGTGGCAGACCGCAAAGGCAGTCTGGAAGCGGGCAAGGATGCCGATCTGGTGATCTTTGATGCCGGTTTTAGCGCGACGCGTGTAATGATCGGCGGCGAGTGGATTCAATAAACACTTGAGCGCAGATCAATGACTGGGTACGCGGCTAAACGCGGAATCACGCTGATGTGAAAGGGGTGCTTCCCAATTTCTCTGTCTCAAAGCACGTAAAATCAGCATTCATCCGTAAAACCCGCGTACAATTTTTGTGACCGCTAAGCTGCCGTCCTCTTCGACAAGCTCCGGGAACGGCTTAGGCGTTACCAATTGTTAAACTTCGAATTTAGAGTAATCACAAGGACCAATGATTCAATGAGTGCAAAACCCATCCGAACGTTACAAGTGGAAAAGCTGCCCGTGGCCGTTTATGAAAGCAACGAAGCGCTGGGGGCGGCGGCGGCGCTGGATGCCCGTATATCTATTCAACGCGCCATTGCCGCCCGCGGCGTGGCTAATGTAATCCTGGCCACGGGGAATTCGCAGCTGACCTTTTTGCACGCCTTGCGCGATCTAGACGGCATCGATTGGGGGCGCGTCAATCTGTTTCACATGGATGAGTATTTGGGCATTGACTCGGCGCATCCGGCCAGCTTTCCGCTCTTCTTGCGCCAGCACATTGTGGATGTCGTCCAGCCCAAAGCGTTTTATCCGGTGCCCAATCGGTTGCACAATGTGGAGCGCGCCTGCGCCGATTATGCCGAACTGTTGCGTACACACCCTGCCGATCTGGTGGCGCTGGGCTATGGCGAAAATGGCCATTTGGCCTTTAACGATCCGCCTTATGCCGAATTCAACGATCCGGTGTGGGTCAAGGTGATCAAGCTGGATGGCGCCAGCCGTCGCCAACAAGTGGGCGAGGGCCACTTTCCCGATTTGGATGCCGTGCCCACCCACGCCATTACGTTGACCATTCCGGCGCTGTTGGCGGCCCAGCAGGTATTAGCCATTGTGCCGGAAGCGCGCAAGGCGGATGCCGTGCGCGCCTGCTTGACCGAGCCGGTCCATGAAGATCGCCCCGGCTCCATTTTGCGCCAGGTCGACCATGCCCAGCTTTATTTGGATACCGATTCGGCGGCGCTCATTTAGCATCTTATGTTACGCAAGCCTAGAGGAAAGTCCGCTCGCCGCCGCTCCCGTTTTTCTCTAGCAGACTGGCTGTCGCTGCGTAACGTGAGTTAGCATCTGTTCTGAAAATCTCTGTGGCGCCCCCGTGTAGGCCTACGCTTTACCCACAAATGGGGCGAATAAATCTGTGCGTCGCACCGGTCGCAGAGCATAAGGCCAAACAGATTTGTTTGTGATCGGTGCGTCGCACACTGTCCGAGAAAGGTTCTCGTCTACCCGCGTGCGACGCATGGTCCAGATGTTGTCTGCGCAGTCACAGCGATTGCGAACCGTGCGTCGCACGTGGCCTTCATTCGGGGCAAGAAAGCTGTGGGTAATAATGGTAAGCGTGTAGGCGGGGGCTGTAACCACACAACCGATTTTTAGAGCAGGTTTTTAAGATTGCCCCATCAACCAATCATGAAAGGAAACCCAATGGATTACGTGAGTTCCGCATTTTCGGTGCAGGACAAAGTGACGATTGTGACCGGCAGCACCGGCGTTTTGGGCGGCGCCATGGCGCATGGGCTGGCGCGCGCCGGCGCTAAAGTGGTGATTGTGGGCCGTCGCGTCGAGCGCGCCGAAGAAGTGGCGCAGGCCATTGACCGCGTGGGGGGGCAGGCCATGGCCGCCCCGGGAGATGTGCTACGTAGTGAAGAATTGAATCAGGTGCGAGACCGGGTGTTGAGCCAGTGGGGCCGGATTGACATTTTGATCAACGCGGCAGGGGGCAACGTGCCCGCGGCCACCATTCTGCCTGAGCAATCGTTTTTCGACATGCCGCAACCGGCTTTCGAGCAGGTGATGGATCTAAATCTCTTGGGCACCGTGCTGCCATCGCAGGTTTTTGGGCGGGTCATGGCGGACCAGGGCGCCGGGTCGATCATCAACATTTCATCCATGGCGGCACAGCGCATTTTGACGCGCGTGGTTGGCTATTCGGCGGCCAAAGCGGCCATCGACAACTTTACGCGCTGGCTGGCCGTAGAGGCGGCGCGCAAATATGGCAGCGGTGTGCGCGTCAACGCCATTGCCCCCGGCTTTTTCATTGGTGAACAAAACCGCCGCTTGCTGCTCAATGAGGATGAGAGCCTGACCGAGCGGGGCCAGCAGATTATTCAGCATACGCCCATGGGGCGCTTTGGCGAGGCCGATGAGTTGGTCGGGACTGCTATTTGGTTGGGCAGTGCGGCATCTCAGTTTATTACGGGGATTGTGGTGCCGGTGGATGGCGGATTTTCCGCCTTTAGCGGCATTTGAAAATGGATGTGAGCTTTTGTCTCACGGCTTTTGACAAGCGCGAGTTGTGAAACAAAAGCTCAACAATCTGCGTATATTGGGCAAGCTCTGTGGCTGATGAGCCTTTTTAGCGCAGGCGAATCTGCTGACCGGGCTGGAGCAGCGTGTCTTCAGCCAGCCCATTGAGGGCCAACAGCGCTTTCCAGTCGTTCAAGCCGTAGTGTACGGCAATGGTAATGATGGTTTCGCCATTGGTCACAGTGTGGATGGGGGGCAGGGCGGCTATGGCGTCATTGGGACTGGCGACATACTCGTTATTGTTTTGCGGGGCGCGCAAAGCCTGGCCGATCTGCAAGACACTGCCCTCATGTAGGCCGTTGGCCGCGGCCAATGCTTCCCAGCCGATGCCCAACGCGCTGCCAATGCTGAAGAGTGTATCTCCAGGCTGTACAATGTAAGTTCCAGTGTAATTTGCCGGGGAATCACTCGAGAGCACAGGGGCGCTCTGCGACGCAGTGGGCAGGCGAATCTGTTGACCGATTTGCAGCAGAGAGGATTCATTGAGCCCGTTTATTTGGGCCAGACTTTCCCATGAAGTGTTGTATTGAATGGCAATGGAAAGCAGCGTGTCGCCTGGTTGGACGGCGTGGAAACTGGGCGGGTCGGCATAGGTGGTGGGGGCAGCTGCTTCTGGGGGAGGTGCTGCCGCCGCTTGCACAACGGGCGCGCCATTGGCGTCTGTGCCAAAGACAGCGACAAAAACATGCTGCCCGCTGCCGTCAACGGCTGAACCGACGCCCAGACCGTGCCAGTTGGGGTTCAAAATGTTGTTGCGATGAACGGGACTGTTCATCCACCATTGAATGGCCAGACCGGGGTTGGCAACCGCCACCCAATTTTCGCTGGCCCATTGTTCAGTGGCATAGCCAAGGCGGTGCACGCGGTCGTTAACGCTGCTGCCATCTGAGCCATAGTGGCTATAATTGTAGTTGTTGACCATGTCGACTACATGAGTCTGTGCTGCTTCATTGAGCACAGGCTGAAGCGCCAGGGGCGGCAAACCCATTGCAATGCGGGTCTGATTAATAGACTCCGCTACATTTTGGGCCTCTGGATTCATCTCGCCGGTAGATTGGGCGTAGATGGGCCAGAGCAGACCGCGTATAAGGTTTCTGTCTGCCGGTGTTGAACCGGTTGCGGTATGGCTGGTTGGCATCATGCTTGCAAGTGCGAGCCAGCCTAGGCAGACGAGAATGAGTTTAAAAAACGTGTGGCGCTTGCGTGTCCAGCAATCGAACAGGTGATTGGGATTTTCTTGTTCCATATGCTTGTTACAACGCATTACGTTGTTTTCAATATCAGTATATTGCAGCGGTGTTGGCGCTCTAGCGCCGCAAAAATTAAGCGGCCAGACAACTAGGCAGCGGTCTTGGTTGATGAATCTGACTCTACTGCTGCCACTGCGATCTACTGAGTATTAAAATTCTTGACCGCTGGATGGTAACAAATATTAGGCAAAACGCCAAAATTTATAGCTGACAGAGATGATTGGCAGGGCAAATGGCAAATGGTGCGCAATATGTAACCAAAAAATGCAATGTTTTTTGCTCCTTGACGCAGGGTATTGAGGCTGATATAATAATGAGGTGGTTCAAAATTAGGTTTACACTTTTTCCCATCTTTTTACCACTTTGTAACAATTATACAAATATACGAAACTTAAAAGAGTAGCGCCTATTTTGTTCTGTTATCGATAAACACCTTTTGGCGAGGTGGAGTAAGAGTTGTGGATTGATAACAATTGGCAGAGCAGATTATATCTAGAAAGCAAGTGTTACTACAAGGAAAATCCTTCACCCACTGGAGCAATTTGCAAGATGGCGAGTTCAGAACAGTACGATTCAGACAATGTTGAAATGGATTCCGATTTTCAAACCGATGCCAATATGAATGCAGATGCGGAGAATAATGCCGACACTTCTGCCGATTTTGCGCTTTTTGAGCAATATCTTGACGAAGGGCTTGATTTTGATCTACCGCAGCGGGGCGATTTGCGAGAAGGCACGGTTGTTGAGGCGCGTCCCCACGAATTGCTGGTCAATATTGGCGTCAAGCGCGATGGCGTTGTACCGCAATCCGATCTGAGCCGGTTGGATCCCGATTTTGTGCAAAATGTGAAAGTGGGGCAGACAGTTACTGTCGTTGTGAGTCGCACATCCGACGACGATGGCTCCTTTTTGTTATCGATTGCCGACGCCTTACAAGAGCAGGATTGGATTACAGCGCAAGAGCTGCTGGATTCGGGTGAGATTACTACTCATTCCGTCATTGGCTACAATAAAGGTGGCCTTACAGTCGAATTTAACCACCTGCGTGGATTTGTGCCTGCATCGCACGTGATTGATATGCCGCGCAATATGACTGAAGAGGCGCGCCGGTCTGAATTGGAAGGCCGCATTGGTGATGAGATGCGGCTCAAAGTTATTGAGGTGGAGCGCCGTCGCCGTCGGCTGGTTATGTCGCAAATGCTGGCAGAACGCGAATATCGCGCAAATCAAAAGGAAGAACTGTTCCGAACGCTCAGCGTGGGGGATGTGTTGGAAGGCGAAGTGCGCGGCATGCGGCCATTTGGCGCCTTTGTCGATATTGGTGGCGCGGATGGTTTGCTGCACGTCAGCGAGATCGATTGGGCGCCCGTTGGGCATCCTCAGGATGTTTTGCGCAAGGGGCAAAAGCTGGAGGTGCGCGTGATCCGGTTGGATCCCGAAAAGCAACAGATCGCCTTGAGCCGCAAGCGCGTGTTGCCCAATCCGTGGGAAGGTGTGGAAGAACGCTATCATCCCGGCGATGTGGTTAAGGTGACGGTTACGCGCGTGGTGGATTTTGGCGCTTTTGCCCAGCTGGAGCCAGGTGTGGAAGGGCTGATTCATATTAGCGAATTGGCTGATATTACGGTGGCAGAACCACTTAAGAGTGTGCAGCCTGGCGATGAAATTGAAGTCAAGGTGCTGCGCGTGGATCCCCGGCGTCAGCGGGTGGGGCTGAGCCATCGCCAAGTGCTGTTGACGCAGGACCAAGCCGATATTGAGGATAGCCACGAAGAATAATTGGCCGGCTCGGAATGTTCAGGCATAGAAGTTTGCCTCTCGCACTGTTTTTACAGTATAATTATATTTCACATTATGTATTGCTTGAAGGGAGGTGAACAACATGAGCGTCGAACTACAATCTGGAGAATCACAGGATAGTCTGCTAAAGCGATTCCGCAAAGCGGTGGCCGAATCAAGAATTTTGCCTACAGTGCGCCAAAAGCGGTGGTTTACATCAAAAAGTGAGATCCGCCGCATCAAAAAGCAAAAGGCGATTCGCAAAGCTCGTCGGATGTTAAGCGACTATTAGATAGATCAGGTCGGTTGGACCGATTGACTGTGTATACGGCCATATCAGTATGCGGCCATATCAATTGTGATAGAGCCAAAGATAAACGTGTTTCAGCTCTTTGCAAGCTGGAACGGAACTGAAACAAAAATTGTTAAACTGGCGCACTTAGCACCTATATGGGAGTTGTATGGCTGAGGAAACAGTAGAGTATGTCGGCACCGTGACGGAAGCATTGCCTAACACAATGTTTCGTGTCGAACTGGAAAATGGACATTCGGTTCTGGCTTATTTATCGGGCAAGATGCGTAAATTTTACATTCGGGTCTATTTGGGTGACAAAGTAAAGGTAGAAATGAGCCCATATGATTTAACCCGAGGTCGGATTACATATCGTATCAAATAATGCATCATTTGGCCTGTGGCAATATGTCATAAATTGAACTAAACTCTGCATATCAGAGCGTTCATTCGAATTTAGAATAAAATGCGGCGAAGGGATCCCTTCGCCGCATTTTGTTTTGGATTTACCCAGAACCCATCCGCAAATTCGGTTGTGGATTCCGCCACGCCCGATAGCCGCGTAAAGCGGCCCAGAGAACTTACGAACAGATACAAAAGACCGTTACTTTGACTTGCGTTCCTGGTTGACTGACAAATCTTATTTTACCGCCAAGTTGGCCCAGAAATGCGCAGAATCTATTCGAGTACCTTGGCGCGTCTCCGCGCCCTTGGCGGTAGAAAGAGTAATTGTGTCAGTCCATCAGCTTGAGTTCGGCAAACTTGTCAATGGCTTTCTGGGCGGTCTGCCGCTCGGCCTCAAAAGTTAATTTGTCCACCGCTTCCGATAGGGGCGTCCACGCCACAACAAAATCAGCGGCATCTTTGGCGTTGCGTGGCTCTTGCGCCTCGCTGGCTAATTGCATTAAATAATAGTGCTCCGTGCGCACGTAGCGGTGGCCTTTGTACTCAAACTCAACAATTTGGTTGCCCAAATCTGCCATGATTTCCAGATCAGAATAACCGGCTTCTTCGGTGGTCTCGCGCAAAGCGGTCATTTCGGCACTTTCCCCAGGATCAATATGTCCCTTGGGTAAGCGCACCTCGTTACGCGACGGGCGGTCCAATAAGAGCATCTGATTCTGATGGATAACCACGCCGCCTGCTGCCGTATATTTTTTCGTTTTCATAATATTGTTTATACACTTTGGGGATATTTACTTGCTCTGGCCTCAATAGGCATGCACTTAGAGGGGCATTACAAAAAGCTGTTCGGCTAGTTCGTTGCCTAAAATTTGCGATGCTTGCGCCGCTGAGTCATCCAATTCGGCCCGCGCATCCAGCGTCAACTCTAGTGTCACGGGGCCATTAAACGGCGCCAGCTCTATGAGCGTTACTGTGCGGCCAGGGGTCAATTTCAAATTACTCAAATAGCGCAGTACGCGCGCATCCGTAATGCCCACTCTTTGCAGCACGCCCTGCTGCCCAATCTGCATGTCCACCAAAGAAACCAGTTGCTCAACCGGCAGTTTACCATCTTTTGTGGGAATTGGATCACCATGTGGGCAGTGGGTGGGATAGCCGCATAGCTTATCCATGCGGTCTTCAAATTCGACGCTAATGGCGTGTTCTAGACGGTGCGCCTCAACATCGACCTGATCCCAAGTGAACTTCATCACATCCAGTAGAAAGACTTCCAGCAGCCGGTGGCGCCGTATCAATTGCAAAGCGGCCAGCTGCCCCTGCTCGGTCAGTCTGATGCCATCCGTTCCAGAGCGCTCGACAAAGCGAGATTCTTCCAGCCGTTTAAGCATGCTGCTGGCTGCCGCCGTCGACACATGCATGCGCTCTGCAAGTGCGGTGGTTGTTACTTTATTTGCACCACTAGATGCATGATTGTTGCTGATTTTATAAATGGTGGCTAGATAATCTAGCATGCCATCTGTTACAATGCCGCAAAAAGTACGCATATTTCTTTACGCAAATTTCTTTTCGTCGTTGCGCTAATGGGTAATTTTTATCATCTATTTGATAAATATTCAGAGTTGCATTATATTTGGGAACAAGCTATGTGTCAACACAAACCTCATTTGCAACCACAAAATGTGAGTACCACCATGGATTTACTACACACCGGCAGCAACCAATTGGGCATTCCGCTTTCGGAAGAGCAGATCGCCCAGTTTGAATCGTATTATCACGAACTGGTTGACTGGAACCAGAAATTTAATTTGACCGCTATTACTGACTACACGGAAGTGCAAATCAAACATTTCCTCGATTCTTTGGCCGCTCTGCCCCTAATTGCCGAAGAGTTGAATATGACTTTACCATTCTCTAACGCGCTGGATATGATTGATGTGGGGACCGGCGCCGGTTTTCCAAGCGTGCCGCTAAAAATAGTTGCACCCTCATTGCGCCTTACTTTGTTAGACGGTACTGCCAAAAAAATTCGATTTTTACAACATTTGGTGGGCATGTTGGCGCTGGACAATGTGACGATTGTGCAGGGCCGTGCTGAAGAGTTAGGGCGTCAAAGCGTATACCGCGAGCAATTTGATATTGTAACTGGACGGGCAGTTGCGTCGTTAAATACGCTGGTTGAATATCTGCTTCCCCTGGCGCGCTTGGGCGGACTAGTCGTCATTTATAAGGGCGGGGGAGCTGCTGACGAATTCATGGCTGCCCGCAAGGCGATTGAGATGCTGGGGGGAGAAACCGTGCGTTTTGCACCGGTTGAGGTGCCATTTTTAGCGCAAAAGCGCTTTGTGTTGCTATTGAAGAAGGTGAAACATACGCCCGGCCTCTACCCGCGCGGCCAAGGGCTGGCGCGCAAAAAGCCGTTGGGGTAGGTTGGCGCCCGCGCAACTACTGCATGGTTTACGCTGCCGGTGTAGATGGAATCATCATCGGTTGAGATAAAATGTCATATGTTGGAAATGAATGACTGGGTCGATATATTCCACTCGAATATGTTTAGGGGTATGGAGCGTAATGGGTGCATAGCAAAGAATGCTTTTAATGCCAGCCTCAATTAGCCGGTCGGCCACATTTTGCGCCGCATGCACCGGCACGGCAATGGTGGCAATTTGGCATCCCATTTCGCGAATGGTTTCCGGCATAGCCTCCATGGGCTGGACACGGGCCGTGCCAACTTTTGTGTTCAGCTTTTGGGGGTCGCTATCGAAAACAGCGGCAATGGTAAAACCGCGATTTTCAAACCCCGAGTAGTTGGCCAGTGCGTGGCCCAAATAACCTGCACCAACCAAAACAATGGGCCAAACATGGTCCACTTTGAGAATTTTGGCCAATTGTTCACATAAATATGGAACGTTATATCCAGTGCCTTGCTTCCCAAACTCACCAAAGTGGCTCAGGTCTTTACGGATCTGGGCTGAACTAATCCCCAGCCGCTCCCCCAACTCCTGGCTAGAGGTGACCTCTCGACCTTCTCGATTTAACAGTTCTAAGGTGCGTAGATAAATGGGTAACCGACCGATAACTATATCTGGTATTTCACTTTTACCGTTGGTATTTACCGTGACAACTTCGTCTTGGTCAACAGAATGGGGATCCGAAACTATCATTGCCAATACACATTTGCTCCTGTGCCCCCAACGCGCGACTCTTGTCGTGACGACTTAAGCAGTCAATACCATCCGGGGCATAATAATGGGGACTTGAGCAAGCTGCAAAGTGAGCTTTACTCAGTCGCGCCTCTATATTACTGTTTGCGCGTCGCTGCGTAAGTCGTAATAATACCATTTGATTCTATAAAAGCCACGAATCATTTTGCTACAGCATGACTTACGCAATGGCGATGGAGCGCCAGGAGAGAACAGAAGCGTAATCGATATAATACTTGATCGAGGCTTGCGTAAGTCCTATACAATAAGCATCTGTCCATAAATTCTCTGGATCAGAAGACTCTCTGTATGAGATAGTTTAACACGAAAACATTTTCATGGTCAACACACGGGGAATTCAACGGGGTAAGTCTGTATTGCGAGGCTGCAAACAGTTTCGATGGTGCGCTCCGGCAAGAAGTGGGGCCGGATTCTCCCCTCGCGAGTGCGGCCTACATTGCCCAGGCGGCTGTGGTGTGCTGAGTTTGGCAAGATAAAAAGCATGACCGGCATGTGAAAAATGCCGGTCATGCTTTTTACGTCAATTAATCAATCATATCTAGGCTGTTGCGTTGGGGCAAGCAATAGCCCTGACCGCGCACAGTTACGACGTAGCGCGGATTTTCGGGGTCCGGCTCGATTTTGCTGCGCAGGCGCCGAATATGCACCCACAATGATTCGACCGTGCCTTTGCGCACGGGATCCCACGCTTTGGCCAGCAGGAAGCCGGGAGAGAGAACGCGCCCGCGGTTGTTGTACAGAATGTGCAACAGCCGGTTTTCTGTAGGCGTGAGCGTGAGCTGTTCATCATTGACGACTGCATATTGCTGGGCGAAGTTAATGCGCAACATGTCGTCAATCACCATTTCCGGGTCAACCAGTTGATCGGACGCCACACGCAGCAACACGCGGCGAATGCGAGCCAGCAATTCTGAAAAGGCAAAGGGTTTTGTGATATAATCTTCAGCAAACCGATTGAGCCCTTCGACTTTTGTATCTGTGTCCGATAGTGCGGACAGAAATATAATGGGGATATCACCCATGCGGCGCAGTTCGTTGGCCACGGCAAAACCGTCCATGCCCGGCATCATGATATCCAACACAACCAAGTTGGGTAGTCCTTCGTGCTGCACAACCTCCAGTGCTTCGGCGCCGCTGCTGGCTGTGAAGACGGTGTAGCCTTCGCGCTGCAGGCGCAGATTAAGCATGAGCCGAGTGTCAGCCGCATCATCAACAACCAAAATGCGTTTAGGCTCATTGGGGTTGAGATAAACTTGCTCCTCAGTCATTCTCTCCTCCATGGATTCAAGTGTGGGTGCAGTTGAAATCGCCATATTCAAATTCCTTTATTCTGAGCGTGTAAAACAGATTCGTCTAAATGGCTGTGTTGATGAATATCCGTTTTGCAGCTTCTCTGCAACTATATGTCTAAATAATGCGTTAATTCTCTACTGCGGTAAAGCTTATTCTTTGGGTGCCATGCAATGGAATTGGGTTCCAAAACGTAAGGTATTGTACCACAAAATTCAGTAAATCTGCTTATGTCGCAGTTACTATAGCAGAAATATGATAGATGTGATGTGACATGTTCCTGTTAATAAATGTAAGGCACAATAGGTGCAAAGGCGCTGCTATACGGAGCGTACAGGGCTGAAATCGTCCAGAAGAGGTCCTGCTGTATAGAGAGATGTGGGAGTTTTGCAGTCTGATTCTAAAATGGAAGGCCAAAAAAAGTGTACGGTTTTTTTAAGAGAATTTTAATAAACTTGTTAGTTATATCTTTGATCCTGGGAAGCTTTGCCGCCGGAAATGTAACGGGATATCTGGCGCGCCCGGCGTTGGCGCAAAGCGAGCCAACCGAATTTGCTCTCTTTTGGGAAGTCTGGGATCTGGTGTTGGCTAACTTTGTCGACCGTGACAAAATCGACTATCAGCAGATGACATATGGCGCAATTCGCGGCATGTTGCAGACGTTAGGCGATGATAATCACACCGTCTTCTTTACGCCCCAAGAGGCCGAACAACAGGCCAGCAGCATGGAAGGCTCTTTTGAAGGCATTGGCGCCTATGTGTCGCTGGAAGAGGGGTTCTTTACCATTATTGCGCCCATTCATGGTTCTCCCGCCGAAACCGCCGGCGTGTTGGCCGGAGATATTGTGTTGGCCGTAAATGGTGAGGAGATTACCGGCCAGCCTGAATGGGAAGTGATTTCCAAAATACGCGGTCCAGCTGGCACCAGCGTGCTGCTGACTATTTTGCACGCGGAAACCGATGAACCGGTCGAAATTGAGGTGGTGCGCCAGCGCATTGATATTGACAGCGTGCTCTGGGCGCGCATTCCCGGCACCAACTTGGCCTATCTGCAAATCACCCAATTTGCCGCCGATACCAATCGCGAATTTTTACAAGCACTTTTGGAAATGGCGGATACCAGCGATGGGCAGCTGCCGGTTGAGGGCATTCTGCTTGACTTGCGCAACAATCCGGGCGGCTATTTGCAGCAGGCATTGCTCATTGGTAGCCAGCTCTTGCCCGAAGGAGAAGTCATTTTGCACGAACGGGATGCCCAAGGTGAGGTGTCGACCTTTACATCACGCGGGCCGGGGATGGCGCGTGAAATGCCGCTGGTGGTGCTCATCAACGAAGGGTCGGCCAGCGCGTCGGAAATTTTGGCCGGTTCGCTCCAGGAAAATGGCCGCGCCCGGCTCATCGGTGAAGTGACGCTAGGGACGGGGACCGTATTGCGCCCCTATAATTTGAGCGATGGGTCGGTGGTGCGATTGGGGGTCACTAATTGGCTGACGCCCGATATGAATCTAATCAAGGGGCAAGGCATCAAGCCCAATGTGGTGGTGCGGCAGGAAGCCAGCGTGCGCAACTTAGACTCAATTGCGCTTGAAGAGATGAGCGTGGAGGAACTGCGCAGCAGCCCGGATCGCCAATTTAGCGTGGCGCTCAGCTTTTTGCGCATGATCAGCCGCCAGGTTGCCTCTTCACAATAATTGACTTTATATGAAGGCGGTTGTGCGCAGCACAGAGCTTAAACCTGTATGAAAGCGGTTGTGCGCAGCACAGAGCTTAAACCTGTATGAAAGCGGTTGTGCGCAGCACAGGGCCTCATTGGAACAGGATAGGGTTACGCAAAATGAAACCCTATCCTGTTTGATCTGTGCCCATCAATCTGTATATAGCTGAGGGGTATGCATAATTCGATACTCGAGTGCAACATGTCTCGCAGACCCGCGTGCGACGCACTGGCCGCCACGGGTACTATTTTCCATATATTTTACGGGCCAGTGTGACGCACGCTAATCGTCTCTACCTGACTGAAATACTTATGCACACTCCTCATATAGCTGGTGCTGCCAAATATATTCCTCTACCGCGCGCGGTACCTGATAGCGAATGGGGCGGCCGGTGCGCACGCGTTCCTGCAACGTGTGGCTGGCAATTTCCAGCTCCGGCATATCCAGGATGATCACCCGCTCTTTGATGCCGGGCAGCGCCGATTCCAGCCGCGCCCAATTTAGCTCTACATCATGCCGGCTCAACGCCACCAGCCGACAGTTGGCCACCAGCCATTCGGCTTGGTGCCAAGTGGGCAGATCGCGCAGGCTGTCCATCCCCATGAGGAAATAGATGTCGGTGTTGCCATCGATCTGTGCATTGAGCAGGCGCACCATATCAACCGTGTAGTGCGGGCCAGGGCGGTCCGCATCAATACGGCTGACGCGAATATGCTCGTTATCCACCGTGGCCAGCTCGGCCATTTTGACGCGGTGCTCGACCGGCGTGAGCGGTTTGCTGCGCTTGTGGGGGGGATCACCGGCGGGCGCCAGATAGACACGTTGTAATCTAAGCTGCGCCCAGGCTTCTTCGGCCAAAATGAGGTGACCAATGTGAATAGGATCGAATGTGCCGCCAAAGATGCCAATGCGCGTACGTTCGCCTGCGCTATTCGCCAAATGCATTCTCATAGCCCCAAATCAGTTCTGTGTCGCCTATTTGAATTGTATCACCATCGACTACACCGGCGTTTTTCAACGCCTTGCTAATGCCCATGGCGTCTAAAATACGTTGAAAGCGCATGGCGGCTTCATAATAGTCCCAGTTGGTCATCTGGGCCGCCCGCTCAATGGCCACGCCTTCCACCAGCCAGGTGTCGTCTTCCAATTGGGTGATCTGGAACGCGCGCTCGTCTGCGGCCGGCGTAATCTCGGGGAGTTCCTCTACCGCCACTTCCTCGAATACGGGCAGCGCATCCAGCATTTCTTGTACCCGATAGAGCATCTGCTCTACATTGTGGCCAGTCACTGCGCTGATGTTGAGGCAAGCCAATCCGCGCGCTACAATGGCCTTTTCGACGGTGGGCCACTGTTCACGCGCGTGGGGCAGATCCATTTTGTTGAAAACGACTATTTGCGGCTTGTCGGCCAAAGCAGGATTAAAGAGCGTCAACTCTTGATTGATCGCTTCGAAATCGCCCAGTGGATCTGGACTGTCGCCGTTAAGCAGATGAATCAGCACGCGCGTGCGCTCGATGTGGCGCAGAAAATCATGCCCCAGCCCAATCCCTTCGTGCGCCCCTTCCATGAGACCAGGGATATCCGCCAGCACCATTTGGCGATGGTTGACTTCGGCTACGCCCAGGTTGGGCACCACGGTGGTAAAAGGATACTCGGCAATCTTGGGCTTGGCCGCACTCACCACGCTGAGCAGGGTGGATTTGCCGGCGTTGGGCACCCCAATGATGCCCACATCGGCCACCAGCTTCAGCTCTAGCTCCAGCCAAAGCTCCATGCCGTGCTCACCGCGTTCAGACAGCCGAGGCGCTTTGTTTTGCGCCGACTTAAACGATGAGTTGCCGCGTCCACCACGCCCGCCTTGCAGCAGCAGTATTTCTTGGTCGGGGCGCGTCAAATCGGCCAGCACCTGGCCTGTATCGGCGTTCCGAATGAGCGTGCCGGGCGGCACCGCAATGCGCAGGTCTTCGCCATTGGCGCCGGTTTTATTGGCCCCGCTGCCATGCGTACCACGCTCGGCGCGGAAGTGAATCTTTTGCTTGAATACCGAAAGTGTATTCAAGCCTGCGTCCACCACAAAATAGATGTGGCCGCCACGTCCGCCGTTGCCACCAGCGGGGCCGCCTCTGGGCACAAACTTCTCACGGCGGAACGCCATTGCGCCGTCACCGCCATCGCCCGATTTCACATAGATTTTTGCTTGATCAAAGAACATGTAATCATTGTAATGGAGAGCGGCATGAATGCAAAGTCAGTCGATCGCAATGGCAAGGAAACTGGTTGGGTTCGCCACGCTTGCGCCAGTTGACGGCTGTTGATTTAGCCGAGAAAAGGTAGCTCCCTTTTTTCGCTATTGACACAGCAAATGGGAAGAGTATAATAAACGACGGCAAAGCGAATAAATCTGATCTGAATTTGCGCTACAATTGAACGTGTGGCGATACCTGTGGGAGCATTGAAATGACGCTTGAATTACAAATTGACGCTGACCTAAAGCGCGCCATGTTGGATAAAGATAATACAGCCAAGTTGGCTCTGCGTTCTGTGAAAACCGCGCTGACTGAAGCCCGTAAAAGTGGCGCCGCTCATCAGCTGGATGATGAGGAGACATTGGCCGTGGTGCAAAAAGAAGCCAAGCGCCGGCGTGATGCAGCCGCTGAATACAAACGCTTGGGCCAGGCGGAACGGGCTGATGAAGAGCTGGCCGAGCTGGTTATATTGGAGCGTTATCTGCCTCAGCAGTTAAGCGAGGCGCAAATCGAAGAGATAGTGCGCCAGGTTATCGCCGAAGTGGGCGCCGAGTCGCCGCGCGATATGGGCAAAGTAATGTCGGCCACCATGCCAAAAGTGGCTGGCGTGGCCGATGGCAAGGCTGTCAACAAGGTGGCACAGCGTCTGCTGAGCGGCAGCGCATAAGGAAAAAAGTTGTTATGTCGCATCAAATTCTTGCCCAGCGTCGACCGTGGCTCGATCGACTTTTGTCCATCCTGATGCTTGTAGGCGTAGGCCTGCTCATGGTGGGGCTGTTTGCGTGGCAGTTTCCACGCACCAGCCGCTATCAACTGGAAGAAGGGCGGCCCGCGCCCTCCAATATTGTATCGCCGCGGCAGATTTCCTATGAAAGCGAGCTGCTTACAGAAGAGGCGCGCGCCGCGGCCGCCAATGCTGTCTCTGCCCAGTATGATCCGCCCGAAAGTCGCGTGCGTCGTCAACAGGTGGACAAGCTCAATGATATCCTTGAATTTATTTCCATTGTGCGCAATGACGCGTACGCAGATGTGGAAACCAAAACCGATTATATACAGGCCATTACTGAACTCAATTTGGGCCAGGAATCCATTCTGCATATTCTGGAAGCAAACGACGAGGAGTGGCAGGAAGTCGTTACAGAGGCCCAGTTGGCGCTGGGCCGCGCCATGCGCGAGGAGATTCGCAATGATGAGAATGCATTGCGGGTGGCACAGCGCAATGTTGAGCGTCTCATCGATGCCGATGTAAGCGAAAAAGCGCTGGGCATCACCACCGAGCTGGTTCGCAATCTGCTGCGCCCCAACAGTTTTTACAACGAAGAACGCACGGAAGAAGCGCGGGCAGAGGCGCGCGACAAAACACCCGTACAGCGCATTTCGTACGAGCAGGATGAGATGATCTTGCGTGAAGGGGATATTGTAACGGCCCAAAACGTGGAGACGTTGGAGCACATCGGGTTGCTGCAAGGCGATTGGGATTGGTGGACGCTGATCCGTGCGCTGCTGGTGACCGTCATTACGCTAACAAGCGTGGTTGTCATGCTCTATCGGCTGCATCCGCAAACGCTGGTCAATAACCAAATGTTGGCGTTGTTGACGCTTTCCGCGGTGATTTGGCTGCTGCTGGCCAAGTTTATGCTCATTCCGCACGATTGGCTGCCCTATTTGTACCCCATGGCCACCTTGGCCATGCTGCTCACCGTCTTGGTCGATCTACGGGTGGGGCTGATCGTCTTGGGCGCATTTACCTTTGTGGTGCTCTATCTCAGCGGCACTAATCCAGCACTTGCCGCCTATGCTGGACTGGGGGGACTCTTTGGCGCGCTGGTGGTGGCGCGCGCCGAACGGCTCACCGTGTTTCTGTGGGCTGGCTTGGTCATCTCGCTGTGCAATCTGCTGGTCACGGCCGCCTTTCGTGCACCTTTTACCGGGCTTTCCACCCAACAACATTTGCTGCTCTTCTTGGTGCATCTGCTGAACGGCGGTTTATCGGCCTCTATTGCGCTCATTGCCTACTTTGTCTTGGGCAATATTTTTGGCATTACCACGAGCCTGCAACTGACCGAGTTGAGCCGGCCCACGCACCCGCTGCTGCGCCAATTGCTGCTCAAATCACCCGGCACTTATCATCACACCATTGTGGTGAGCAATCTGGCCGAACGGGCGGCGGCGGCCATTGGCGCCGATGCCTTCTTGGCCCGCGTCGGCGCCTACTACCACGACATTGGCAAAACGGTGCGGCCTTACTTCTTCATTGAGAATAGTGCCGACGGCGCTGAAAATCCGCACGAAAAGTTGGATCCACTGACCAGCGCCCAGATCATTATTAGCCACGTTTCGGACGGCATCGATCTGGCTCAAAAGTACCGGCTGCCAGCGCGCATTCAGGATTTTATCCGCGAGCACCACGGCACGTCGGTGGTTCACTATTTTTACATGGAAGCGCAGAAGCACGCGCAAGAAGGTGAAGTGGTGAATCAAGCCGACTTTCGCTACCCGGGCCCGCGTCCCCGCACCAAAGAGACCGCCATTCTCATGCTGGCCGACATGTGCGAATCGGCCATTCGCGCCGTCAAGCCGGCCACGCGTACCGATCTGACCAATCTGGTCAATAAGCTCATCGACACCCGCGTAATGGATGGGGAGCTAAACGACAGCAATCTAACCTTCCAGGAATTGCAAATCGTCAAAGACGTTTTTCTACGCGTGTTGCAGGGGGTGCACCACCCGCGGATTGTCTATCCAGAACGCAGCAAGGCGGCGCAGCCAAAGGCCGCCGCGCCAGCCGGTGAACAAACCGCACAGGCTGCGCCCGCGCATAAGGCGAATGCGCCGCGCAATGGCGCCGTGCGTCGGCACGCAAGCGACCCGATGACCACCAAAGACGCCATTACGGGCGAGTTTGACGTGGTTACTACGCCCCCCGAAGCAGCCGAGGAGCCTGGGGGGGTTGAACAGCCAGCATAGATTACACAAGCCTTGACGAAAATTGTGTCGAATGCAAGCGGGTTCATTCTTGGTCATCTACAGGCGCTGCGTCAGGCGTAAAAGTTTGAAGAAAGCTGTATTGGGGTATGGTTGAAATTGATCTGCAAATTGATGATGAGTTTGTTGGTAACATAGATGAGGAGGCGCTGTGCGCTGCGGTGCGGGAAACGCTGCATCAGCAGGACGTTGCACGCGCCAGCGTCACCATCGTCATTACAGATGATGCCACCGTGCACGAACTCAACCGCACGTTTCGCGATGTCGATGGCCCAACGGATATTTTGAGCTTTCCCAATCAGGAAATGGTGGGGGCAGATGAGGGCGATGCAGCAAGCTTGCCATCGACGCCGCAACTTATTTTGCCGCCGGAACTGAGAGAGGTGCAAAATAGTTATCTAGGTGATCTGATTATTAGCTTTCCGTACACTCAGCGCCAGGCCATTGCGCTGGGGCGTCCGTTAGAGGCCGAGCTGGTGCTGTTGGTTATACACGGCACGTTGCATCTGCTCGGTTACGATCATGCCGATGTGCAAGAAGAGGCGGCCATGTGGGCGCTGCAAAACCAGGTGTTGGCCGCATTGGGACATACGCCGGTCACGCCATGAATTCATCCATGCCTGCTACAGAAGAAATTGAGAAAATGACGCAGCTGCGCCAGCTTTCCGGTCGCGATCGGGGCTTTGTACGCGGCCGCTGGTTCAGCTTGCAGGCGGCGCTGGCTGGGGCAGCCCATACGTTGCGCACCCAGCCCAACGCTTGGATCGAACTGGTTGCCTGTTTTGTCATTGCCGCGGCGGGCTGGTGGTTGCAGATTGCGGCCATTGAGTGGGCGCTGCTGGCCTTTGTGGCTTTGATCATCCTGGCTTTGGAATCGGTCAACACCGCGGTGGAAGCTGTCGTAGACCTGGTGTCGCCCGATTATCATCCGCTGGCCAAGGTGGCCAAGGACGCTGCCGCCGGCGCACTCATCTTTGGCGTCTTGGCCAGCCTCTGCGTGGCCGCGGTCATATTTTTACCCCGCATCTGGGCCCTCTTTTAAGGCGAAGCCACCGGCTGAAGCCTGCGTCTGCTAAAGAAAGCCCGCTAAAGCAGGCTATAAAAAAGTGCGCTCGAACGTACTTGGACTGACAGGCGCTGGTTTATGGGCGTTGACAATTAACTTCGGTATTCAGAAGCCGGGCTTTTGTCAAAAGTCCGGCTTCTGAATACCGGTTTATTTCAATAACCCTCATCAATCGGTGGCGATGCAAATGTCAACGGAACCTAAATTACGCGCGCGGCGTAAGCCGCTTTAGCCCTTTTTGCCCGCTGCCCAGCGCTCGCGCAGCAACCGCGCCGTCGAAATAATGTCCGCCGCATTCCACTTATTGGGAATCAGCGAGCTGCCCATACCTACGGCTACTGCGCCGGCTCGCGCATAATCCGCAATGTTATCCACGCTAATACCGCCGGTGGGAATGAACTCAATGTCGTTGAGCGGCGCGCGCAGCGCTTTCAGGTAGCGTGGCCCCACAACGTCCGATGGAAAGAGCTTGACAATGCGGCAGCCGGCCATAAAGGCGTTGTGGGCCTCGGTGGGTGTAAAAATGCCGGGCAGATGCAATATGCCGTGCGCTAGCGAACGGGCAACGGCCTCTGGATCAAAATTGGGCGCTACAATAAACTGGGCGCCGGCCGCAACGGCTTGATCCACCTGCTCTGCCGTGCGCACGGTGCCGGCGCCGACCAGCATGTTATCGCCAAAACGGCTGCGCAGCGCGCCAATAGCTTCCAAGGCGTTGGCGCTATTGAGCGTCACCTCCATAACGGGCGCCGGCGCCGCCAACAGCGCATCGCCGATCTCTAGAATTTCTTCCAGGGGGAAATTGCCGCGCACAATTGGCACAATGCCAATCTCTTTGACCCGCTTGCTAACATCCTCTATTGACAACCTTTGTGTGGTTTGCATAACTTTTGTCCATTCTGTGAGCGTAACGACCAAGTCATTCCAGGCCTAAGCCAGTCGAAGGCCGCCATTCCCTTCGACAAGCGCAGGGATCGGCTTCGTCGTTACGGTGGGTAAGATTGGAACGGCAGATTGTACAGATTTCTTCATCGCAAGTGAAAAACTGGGCAATCTGTCGCTTTTTAGTTCCTTTTCTGTAGATGACCTTTAGGCTTCAAGATGGTATAATAGAACAGTTGGTTCAAAATCGGCACACCGCAACGGTGTTATCGATATAGGCGGCGGTCTCGATGGTTGAATCCGACGCTATCTCGTGCCGGTGCGATCTACTGAAAATGGCAGATGCCCCAGCGCGCACTGGTGAGCCATAAAATGCCAAGCGTTCAGCTGCGCAAGCTGTTGAACATCATCTTTGTGCATAAATTATACCTGGAAAATTGAATTTGATTGAAATTATTCTGGCGTCCGCCAGCCCGCGGCGCCAACAATTTTTTAAAGAGCTGGGGCTGGACTGCACGATTTGTGCAGCCGATATTGACGAGACGCCGCAGCCGAATGAAGATCCCATTGCCTTGGCCCATCGGCTGGCCCACTCTAAGGCGCAAGCTGTGGCGGAGCGCGTGGCGCCAAATGGGCGCACGCAGATCCGCACACAAATCATCGTGGCGGCGGACACGGTGGTTGCGCAAGAACGTGAACTGCTGGGCAAACCGCTGGATGCGGTCGACGCCGTGCGCATGTTGCGCCAATTGCGCACGGGCGTGCATCAAGTCCACAGCGGCTTGAGCGTGTGGCAGCGCGCTGCCAGTGGCGAAACGCGGCAGGAAACCATTGTCAACAGCACTGACGTGGTCATGCGCCCCTATAGTGACGCTGAAATTGCCGCCTATGTGGCCACCGGCGACCCGCTAGACAAGGCCGGCGCCTACGCCATCCAGCATCCCTCCTTTGCACCTGTGCAGCAGATTAGCGGCTGCATCTCGGGCGTCATGGGGCTGCCGCTGGCCGACCTGCGCGATCTGCTCGCCCGCTTTGGCGTGCAGATCAGCACCCCGCTGCCGCCGCTGTGTCAGTTTCATGCCGCCTTTGCGTGTTGCCAAATATGAATACAATTGAGAGCCAACAAGAACAGAATTAAATATTTACGGAGAATGCCTATTGAGCAAGCAAAAAGGGAAGGACTGGGAAGCGTATCTCGATTACGACGACGAGTACGCTGACTCCGTCTATGAACAATCTGAATTATTGGCCAAGCGCACGCGCAAATCCAGACCCAAACCGCAGTCAGACAACAGGGTCTCCGGTATTGTGGTGCGCGCTCTGGGCCACCATTTTGATGTGCGCACCGATGCCCAGGCTGACCCCGGGGTCCCCAACCAAACGCGCCTGTGCGAAGTGCGGCGGCGGTTGCGCCAAGAAAAGAGTACCGACACGCTGGTGGCTGTGGGCGACCGCGTGTGGGTCGTGCCCGAGGGCGAAAGCGGCGGGCGCATTGAAGAAGTGGAGGAGCGCACCAGCGTGCTCAGCCGCCAGCGACCGGGCATGGAGGCGCTGGCCGAAGATGTGATCCTGGCCAACCCGGATCAGGTGCTGGTGGTCTTTGCCATTGAGCAGCCCGAGCCGCATTTGCGGATGTTGGATCGCTTTCTGGTCATTGCCGAATTTAACGAGCTGCCCGCTATTATTTGCGTGAATAAAGTAGATTTGGCTTCGCTGGCAAAAGCCAAAGAGATTTTTGGCCTCTATGAGCAGATTGGGTATCGCGTGGTCTATGCCAGCGCCGAGACCGGCCTGGGTGTGGACGAACTGCGTCAACTGCTGCTTGACTGCACTACGGTGTTGACCGGCCCCAGCGGCGTGGGCAAAAGCAGCCTGATCAACGCCATTGCCCCCGCGTTGGCTCTGGACGTGGGCGCGCTGCGCGATTTTATGCAGAAAGGCCGCCACACCACGCGCACGGCCCATCTGTTGCCGCTGCCCTATGGCGACAAAACCTATGTGGCCGACACGCCCGGCATTCGCGAACTGGGGCTTTACGACATTGACCCGGCAGATTTGGGCTTCTATTTTATTGAGATGGAGCCATACGTCAACGAGTGTCGCTTCCCCAATTGTACACACGATCACGAACCGCAATGTGCCGTGCGCGCCGCCGTGGAGCAGGGCGCCATTGACGCCGAGCGCTATGAAAGCTATTTGCGCTTGCTGCATGGCGAGGAATGAGGATGACAGATAAAGGTGAAAGGGTGAAGTGATAAAGTGAGCCTTTGGTCACCCCTTCCTCTTTCACCTTGGCAAAATTTTATGAAGCATCTCGACCAAACCCAACCGTTCATCATCATCCGGCTCGCACAGACGGCCGATGCAGATGCCATGGCGCACGTCATGGTAGATACCTATTTGGCCGCGCATCAAGGACAAATGCCAGAAGCCGCGTGGCAAAAACGCAAAGCAGAATGGACCTATGAGGTGTCGGCGCGCAGCTGGCGCGACTATTTGCAGGGCATGGCCGATGGTGAAGATCCCAATGCTTGCGTTTACGTGGCCGAAGTGGCCGATGCAGAGGGCGCATATCCGCAACTGAGGGGAGGCGCCGATGCGCCGCTTAAACTTGTCGGTGTGATCATGGCGCACCCGGCCCAAGAAGAGTGGCTGTCCAACGCGGCTGAGATCGGCGCCGTTTACGTGCTGGAAAGCAGCCAAGGATTGGGCATTGGTCGTAAGCTGATGCAGGCCGCGGCCACGCACATGCAGAAACTCGGTCGCACGGCCTTGCAGGTGGGCGTGTTGACCGTTAACGCGCCGGCCCGCAACTTTTATGCCGCCTTGGGCGGTACACCCATTGGCGAGCGTCAATTTGATGAGGAAGGCTTTCTGCTGCCTGAAGTGGTGTATGGCTGGCCCGATATTGGCGCGGTTGTGTAGGAATTATGCTCTGATAATATGGACACCTACCCATAGGATTTTCCGCGACTAGGAATTACTCAATACTCGATTCCCAATACTTATCATGTCTCATTTACTCACTGGTTTAAACCCCGAACAGAAAATCGCCGTCGAAACCGTCATGGGGCCGGTGCTGGTGCTGGCTGGCCCCGGTTCGGGCAAAACGCGCGTCCTTACGCGGCGCATTGCGTATTTAATTGAAGAAGCAGGCGTGGCGCCCTGGAACATCTTGGCCGTTACCTTTACCAATAAGGCGGCGCGTGAAATGCGCGCGCGCGTGGAAGGGCTCTTGGCCGACAAATTTGGCGCGGCGTTGCCCGGCCAGTCGCCGCGGCTGGGTGGGCTGACCATTGGCACCTTTCACAGCATTTGCGCCCGCATTTTGCGCGTAGAGACCGAGGCCATTGGCTACGAGCGCAACTGGGTGATCTACGACACGGCCGACCAGCGGGCGCTGATCCGCTCGCTGCTGGCCGAGATGAATTTTGACGAAAAGCGCTACAGCCCCAATGCCGTTCTGGCCCGGATTAGCAGCCAGAAAAATGAGCTGATTACGCCTGAAAAATATAAGGCGCGCGACTATTGGGATGAGATTGCGGGTCGCGTCTACACGCGTTATCAGGAAGCGCTGCACACCAACAACGCTATGGATTTTGACGACCTGCTCATGAAGTCTACATTGCTGCTGCGTCAGCGGACCGACCTGCTGGATAAGTATCAGCAAAAGTGGCAATATGTGCTGGTCGATGAGTTCCAGGACACCAACACGGCGCAGTACGAGCTGGTGCGGCTGCTGGCCAATGCGCCGGATCAACGGCGCAACATCTTTGTGGTGGGCGACGAAGACCAGTCGATCTATCGCTTTCGCGGGGCGGATTATCGCAATGTGTTGCAATTTCGACAGGACTATCCCGACGCCAAAGTGGTGTTGTTGGAACAGAACTATCGCAGCACGCAGACCATTTTAAATGTGGCCAATGCGGTGATTTCGCACAACACAAACCGCACGCCCAAACAGTTACACACCGAAAATGGCGAAGGGTTGGCCGTCACCGTCTATGAAGCGTATAACGAAATTGAAGAGGCGGCCTGGGTGGGCGACGAGGTAGAGCGGCTGCTCAGTGGCCAAGGCTTTGGTCCGGGCGACATTGCCATTATGTATCGCACCAATGCGCAGAGCCGCGCCATTGAAGAGACCTTTGTGTTGCGCGGGCTCAAGTATAAGTTGGTGGGCGGCACGCGTTTTTATGAACGCAAAGAGATCAAGGATGCGCTGGCCTACATGCGGCTGGTCCACAACCCGGCGGACACAGTGGCCATGGACCGCATCATCAATACGCCTTCGCGCGGCATTGGCGTCAAAACGTATGCCGCGCTGCAAGAGTGGGCCAGCGAAATTGAGCTAAACCGCTACGAAGCGCTGCTGGTGCTCAAATATGGACCGGACTATGTGAGCAAATTGCTGGACCGGCCCCTGAGCGACGACGCACATAAGGCGCCGCCGTTGACTGGCAGGGCGCAAAACGCGCTCATTGACTTTGCCGGCATGTTGCAGAGCTGGGTCAACTTGCGCCAGCAGGAGCGTTACGGCAGCGTGGCCGATCTCATGGATATGATTCTGACCGATTCGGGCTACATCCACAATCTGCGTGATGGTAGTGATGAAGCCGAGGAGCGCTTTGAGAATATTCAAGAGTTGCGCAGCGTGGCCGCCAAATATACGCCGGATATGGACGATCTAGAGCCGGAGCAGACGCCCCTGACGCTCTTTTTGGAAGAGGTGAGCCTGGTGAGCGATGCCGACCAAGTAGAGGAAGGCGGCGGCGCGGTGACGCTGATGACGCTGCACACGGCCAAGGGGCTCGAGTTTCCAGCGGTCTTTATGGTGGGCATGGAAGAAGGATTGCTGCCTCACAGCCGCAGCATTGAATCGGGCGAAGAAGAAGATATGGCCGAGGAGCGTCGGCTCTGCTATGTGGGCATTACGCGCGCCAAGCGCAGACTTTATCTGGTGCGCGCCTATCGACGCAGTTTGTGGGGCGGCAGTCAGTTGCAGGACTCCAGCCGTTTTCTCATGGAGATTCCGCCCGACCTGCTCACGGGCATGGTGGATCGGCACAGCCGCCGCGCCATTAACAATCAAAAGATGACCCAGTGGGATGCCGAGTGGGGCGATAGTGAATTGGAAAAAGACGCATGGGAAGAAGAAGAATGGCTGGATGAAGAGCATCGCCCCCAGCGTACTACCCAGAGCCGCCGTATTGACCGACGGCCCATGGGCCGAGAAAATCAGCAAAGCGTAAGCCAGACATATTGGTCACCGACCAGCGGCGGAACCGGCGCCAAAATCTCGCGCCCCACCGCTGAAGCCTCTAATGGACGCCAAGCGCAGTTCAATCGCCGCGATAGCGTACAGCATTCTGTCTTTGGAGTGGGTACAGTAATTGAAAGCAAAGTGACCCGTTCCGACGAAGAAGTGACGGTGGCATTCCCGGGTGTTGGCGTCAAAAAGCTGATGGCTTCCATGGCCGATTTGAAGAAGTTGTAGGTTGTCAGCTGGTCAGCAGTTCAGCTAGTCAGCAGTTCAGCTAGTCAGCTGAAATGCTGACCGACTGAAATGCTGACCAGCTCTAACCGCCAC